>NZ_CP091455.1:1110000-1892500 GCF_023611905.1 Avibacterium sp. 21-595
CTAGTCGAGTCGGCCTGCGCGGAAGATGTAACGGGGCTAAAATATAGTACCGAAGCTGCGGCATCAATCGAAAGATTGTTGGGTAGGGGAGCGTTGTGTAAGCGGAAGAAGGTGAATCGAGAGGTTTGCTGGACGTATCACAAGTGCGAATGCTGACATAAGTAACGATAAAACGGGTGAAAAACCCGTTCGCCGGAAGACCAAGGGTTCCTGTCCAACGTTAATCGGGGCAGGGTGAGTCGGCCCCTAAGGCGAGGCTGAAAAGCGTAGTCGATGGGAAACGGGTTAATATTCCCGTACTTGGTAAAGCTGCGATGTGGGGACGGAGAAGGTTAGGTTAGCGTACTGTTGGAGATGTACGTTTAAGTTGGTAGGTGGGTAGACTAGGCAAATCCGGTCTACTGTCAACACAGAGAGATGATGACGAGGCTCTAAGGAGCTGAAGTAACTGATACCACACTTCCAGGAAAAGCCACTAAGCTTCAGGCTTTACTAAACCGTACTGAAAACCGACACAGGTGGTCAGGTAGAGAATACTCAGGCGCTTGAGAGAACTCGGGTGAAGGAACTAGGCAAAATAGCACCGTAACTTCGGGAGAAGGTGCGCTGGCGTAGTGTGAAGTTCTTTGCGAATGGAGCATGAACCAGTCGAAGATACCAGCTGGCTGCAACTGTTTATTAAAAACACAGCACTCTGCAAACACGAAAGTGGACGTATAGGGTGTGATGCCTGCCCGGTGCTGGAAGGTTAATTGATGGTGTAATCGAAAGAGAAGCTCCTGATCGAAGCCCCAGTAAACGGCGGCCGTAACTATAACGGTCCTAAGGTAGCGAAATTCCTTGTCGGGTAAGTTCCGACCTGCACGAATGGCATAATGATGGCCAGGCTGTCTCCACCCGAGACTCAGTGAAATTGAAATCGCCGTGAAGATGCGGTGTACCCGCGGCTAGACGGAAAGACCCCGTGAACCTTTACTATAGCTTGACACTGAACCTTGAATTTTGATGTGTAGGATAGGTGGGAGACTATGAAGCGGTAACGCCAGTTATCGTGGAGTCGTTGTTGAAATACCACCCTTTAACGTTTGATGTTCTAACGAAGCGCCTGAAACGGGTGTTCGGACAGTGTCTGGTGGGTAGTTTGACTGGGGCGGTCTCCTCCCAAAGCGTAACGGAGGAGCACGAAGGTTTGCTAATGACGGTCGGACATCGTCAGGTTAGTGCAATGGTATAAGCAAGCTTAACTGCGAGACAGACAAGTCGAGCAGGTGCGAAAGCAGGTCATAGTGATCCGGTGGTTCTGAATGGAAGGGCCATCGCTCAACGGATAAAAGGTACTCCGGGGATAACAGGCTGATACCGCCCAAGAGTTCATATCGACGGCGGTGTTTGGCACCTCGATGTCGGCTCATCACATCCTGGGGCTGAAGTAGGTCCCAAGGGTATGGCTGTTCGCCATTTAAAGTGGTACGCGAGCTGGGTTTAGAACGTCGTGAGACAGTTCGGTCCCTATCTGCCGTGGGCGTTGGAGAATTGAGAGGGGCTGCTCCTAGTACGAGAGGACCGGAGTGGACGCATCACTGGTGTACCAGTTGTCTCGCCAGAGGCACTGCTGGGTAGCTAAATGCGGAAGAGATAAGTGCTGAAAGCATCTAAGCACGAAACTTGCCTTAAGATGAGTTCTCCCCGACTTTAAGTTGGTAAGGGTTGTTTGAGACTAAGACGTAGATAGGCTGGGTGTGTAAGCGATGTGAGTCGTTGAGCTAACCAGTACTAATTGCCCGAGAGGCTTAACTATACAACACTCAAGGGTTTTGGCTTGTTTTTGATTGAGAGAGTAGAGATTTTAGAGCGGAAGGCTTTGAAGTCTGTAGATAAGAGAGATAAGCTTTAGATAAGCGAAAGAATTATCTTGGCGGCGTTAGTGCAGTGGACCCACCTAAATCCATGCCGAACTTAGAAGTGAAACGCTGTAACGCCGATGGTAGTGTGGGAGTTTCCCATGTGAGAGTAGGGCACCGCCAGGTTTTGAATGAAAGAAGAACGCCATTGAGGGAACTCAGTGGCGTTTTTCCATTTTTGGAGGGAGGAGGATATTTTCACTCTATGGCTCAAAAGATAAAAGAGGCTTGAAATCTAAGTAGGCTATTAAATTTTTGAAATTCACTTTTTGCAAGGTCAAATAAAAATTTCTATTTTTATTCAAAATAAGAGAAAAGGATTTATATAGCTGCTAAATTATTTAGGATATCCAACTAAAATTTCATTCCAATCTGGCTGAGTAAATTGAATTGCCAGTTTATTTGCCTTTTTATTAAAAGAGCGGTGTAATTTAGTTAGATTTTGGGCTTTCCAACTATTACCCGATTTTTCTGTGCATTTCTAAGAGCCAATATTTTTGTTCTGGCGTGGCGAAATGTTGTACTAAAATAGTATGGGTGTTGAGGTTGGTGTGGCAAATTTGTCGATCATGTAATTGACGGATTAGTCGCAATACTCATTCAAACCCTGCTTCAAATAAACGCCTATCCATCGTAGCTGAATAAATCGTGAATGTAATTAAGCTATTTTGCTCTTTGATTTGAGCTGCAACAGGTGATGTGCGCAGGTATCGTTTAGCACTTTATTAGGCATAAGGGCGGTAATAAAAGGTATCCAATTCTGTTTCATCAATAAAACGGCTTAATATTCATCGCATTGTTCCAATGTATGTTGATAAGCGGCTACTTGCTCTGGTTTTTGCTCTCCTTTATAGCGGGCTGTCTTTTTTACGCGTAATACCCAAAATTCACTCAAATAAGTCATATTTGAGCGATTTTGTAAGTGTGGTGCTTTTTTGTTAATTATTTACTCGCCAAAATCATTGCTTTTTTGAGGATGGTGATTTTGCTCAGTGGTATCAACAAATGCGGGATAATGTAGATAGTCGCCCTTATTGGCAATATAGTGCCGTCAATGATGATCGCACCCGTCCAAGTCATAGTGCGATGAATGGTTTAGTATATGCCTACGATGATCCATCTGGCACACCTTTTACCCGCCTAATGGCTTTAATTGCCGTTGTACGGTGATTGCCCTTGCCGAGCGGGATATTAAGCGGCGTAATTTAACCGTGAGCCAAAGTGAAGGGCGATTGGTGGAATATGAGCGTAAAATTAACCAACGAGAAAC
This sequence comes from Avibacterium sp. 21-595, assembly GCF_023611905.1. Taxonomy (NCBI): domain Bacteria; kingdom Pseudomonadati; phylum Pseudomonadota; class Gammaproteobacteria; order Pasteurellales; family Pasteurellaceae; genus Avibacterium; species Avibacterium sp. 21-595. The sequence goes on from NZ_CP091455.1 coordinate 1,113,172, forward strand.
CGAGAAAACCACGGCGTTTAAGGTCAATGAAGATCGTTGGGTGATTACTGACCGTGGCTTTGATTACAATGTAGGGCGCACAAGTTATAAACCCAATTTAGACCTGTACCCCGAAAAACTCGCTCACCAATTTACTAAACGGGAAATGAGTGGTACTGGCTTTAAATGGGATTTTAAGCAATTTGAAAAAGAGTTTAATACCGCTAAACAGGCATTAAAATTAGGTGATAAACCGAATAGCACGCAACTGACTGCCATCCGTAACCAGCTATGCCGTGAATATAAATTTACTGCTGGGGTGCTAAATGCAGAAGATAAAGCCAAACTCGCTAGCCAAACGGCAACCGTGTGGCTGTCTGATGATACTTTGATTAAGCAGTTTAGTAGTCGAGAGGGGCAAAACTTTGAGGCGGAAGAATATGCCGTATTGCCTGAATTAATCTATCAGCCAGATCTTATTAAGGAAGGAAAACAGAAGAAGCATTTTGAATTATATAAAACCATTGATGGTAAAAGCTATATAGCCGTAATTAAAGTGCTAGAAAAGGAAATCTTTGTGCAGTCATTTAGACGAGGAAAATTATAAATTAGCCACTAGGTAGGGCTCCCTACACCTACACACGCTCTCGCACATTTAAGTAGCTTTGAGGCTATTCAAACAGGCTGCGATCGGGAGATTCATCGCTTTTCTAGTGGCTATGATGACTATACCCCTTTTTATTTTTAATGACAATAGGAGATGCAATGGAAACATTACTTAACGACAAAAATTGGCAGGCTTACTTACCCTTAGCTTTGAGCCTACAGGAAAAAGATGAGATTAAAGCCGCATTGCTGAAAAACATAGCGCAAACCCCTGACAGTTTTACTGCGCTATGTGAATACTTAAGATGCTTACGCATTATTGAAGACTATCCGTTAAAAACAGAATAAGGCGATATAAACGAAATACACACGGGGTATTATGATCGAAATAAAAATCAACAACGAAAAAGAAGTGTTTGAGCTATTGGAACGCTTAAGCCAAGGTGTGCGTTATAACGCCCCTTTAATGCGTGTCATTGCGGGGACAATGCAATCGGCGGTAGATCAAAACTTTCAGGCAGGTGGGCGCCCCAAATGGTTGGGGGTAAAATCTCGCCCGAATGGTTCGCCTTTGATTGATAGTGGGGCGTTACGTAATAGTATTCGCGCCAGTTGGGATAATGATGAAGCTATTGTTGGCACGAATTTTGCTTATGCCGCTATTCATCAATTTGGCGGAAAAACCAAGCCCCATAAGATTAAGGCAGTAACCAAAAAAGCCTTGAGCTTTGGGGGCATTGTGCGAAAATCCGTTAATCACCCGGGGAGCAATATCCCAGCTCGTCCATTTCTGGTTTTAACCCCACAAGATGAAGCGGATATTTTAGAGGACGTACAAGCCTATTTTCAGCGTTTGATAAAATAATGCTATTTAGCCCCTAAATCGCACATTGTGCGATTTTTTCTTTTATGGGTACAATTTATCATTCCAAAATTTTTAAAACAAATTAAAGCGATTTAAAACGGTTTTAAAATGGGTTTGCTACTCTCTTTACCTTTTTATTTATTCTTTGCACTTAAATCTGTGCTGAACGTCAACACTTCTTTTCTCCTTTCTCTTTCTCGTTATGTTTGTCTTCATTGGATGAATGAGGACTTTTTAGGAAATTAGACTTATAACTGAGTGATAACGAAGAAAGTTTGAATATCTGCGCATACCATTTGTAATGAATAGCTCAGTTAAGTAGCAAAAAATGAAGTAAGTGACGAAGAAACGACAATGCGAGAAAGTGGATTTAAATACAAAATAAATGTTCTAAAAATGCTCTGCACTTGAGGTATCAAGCACAGAGCAAAGAGCGGTAGTTTTTCTACAAATTTTTATTTTTGATAGAAATACAGTCCTTGGAACGGTTCAAGTGTGAACTGGCTTGTTACTTGAGGTTCAGTTACCTGAATATGGCTATTTTCAAGTAATATCCATTGCTGGTTTGCCAAGTTTTCCGGCAGTTTAATGTGTTGTGGCTCGTTACTTAAATTGGCTAAAACTAACAATTTTTCATCCGCACTTTCACGCAAATAAGTCCATAGGTTTGGTGAAGTTGGATTGAGATCTTGGTAGTTTCCTTCAATGAAAATTGGATATTGTTTGCGTAAGGCGATTAAGCGTTGATAAGTATAAAATACCGATTGTTCATCAGCCAAAGCCTGTTCTACGTTAATCTCTGTTTGTCCAACACCAATCCAAGGTTCAACTTGGCTGAACCCGCAGTAAGTGCCATTATTCCATTGCATTGGTGTGCGGCTATTATCGCGAGATTTTTGTGCCAGAATTTTTATTAATAGGTTTTCATCCATTCCTTGTTCACGCAGTTCAGCGAACATATTCAGGCTTTCTACATCACAATATTGCTCAATTTTCGAGAAGTTTGGATTAATCATTCCAATTTCTTCACCTTGATAAATATAAGGCGTGCCTTCCATTCCGTGTAATACCATTGCTAGCATTTTGGCTGATTGTTGATGCCATTTGCCTTCATCACCAAAACGCGAAACAATGCGTGGTTGATCGTGGTTACACCAAAATAGTGCATTCCACGCTTTGCCGTGCATTCCTTGTTGCCAATAATTAAAAATTTGTTTTAATTCCACAAAATCAGGTTTGGCGAGTGTCCATTTTTCACCATTTGGATAATCCACTTTCAAATGATGGAAATTAAAGGTCATTGATAATTCTGAACCTTGCTGATTGGCATATTGCTGACAATGCTCAAGGCGGGTGGAGGACATTTCACCCACTGTCATTAAGTTACGAGGTTGGAACACTTCGCGACTTAATTCTTGCATAAATTCGTGGATGCGTGGGCCATCGGTATAGAAACGACGTCCATCACCTTGATTATCATCAGGAAAATCTTGTTGCTTGGAAACCAGATTAATGACATCTAAACGTAACCCATCTACGCCTTTGTCTGCCCAAAAATGACAAATTTTTTGTAATTCTGACCGCACTTGTGGATTTTCCCAATTCAGATCTGCTTGCTCTGTGGCGAAAAGGTGTAAATAATGTTTGCCCACGCGTTCATTCCATTTCCATGCGTTGCCACCAAATTTAGAACGCCAGTTATTTGGTGGGGTAGTGGCATCATCCCCTCGCCAAATATAAAATTGGTGATAAGGGCTTTGTGGATCTTGTGCCGCTTTGAACCATTGATGTTCCGTTGAAGTGTGATTAAACACCATATCCATAATAATACGGATATGACGTTGATGCGCTTGAAAAACCAGTTGCTCAAAATCTTGCATTGTGCCGTAAATGGGATCGATGGCACAATAATCTGCCACATCATAGCCATTATCTACTTGAGGCGACACATAAATTGGCGTGATCCAAATGGCATCTATGCCCAGTTTTTGTAAATAATCTAAGCGCTGAATAATGCCTTGTAAATCACCAATGCCATTGCCGGTGGTATCTTGGAAACTTTTTGGATAAATTTGATAAATTACGCCGTTTTTCCACCATTGAGGGTGAGAAAGTGCGGTATTTTTTTCTATCATTTTTGCCTCGCTGTTATTGTGGAAGTGTGCCATTGGCAGCACGACGTTTATACACGATCATTGTTAAAATGAGTGGCACAACCACGGCAACCACCATCGCAAAGGCAAACACACCCCAGAATGGTAATTGAATGGAAAGAATGCCGGGTAAACCACCCACACCAATACTGTTTGCCAGCACGCCATTTAAGCCACAAATTAGACCTGCACAAGCTGAGCCGATCATTGCACAAAGCATAGGGAAACGGTATTTCAAGTTGATCCCATACATTGCAGGCTCGGTAACACCTAGGTAAGCAGAAATGGTTGCTGGCACAGAAATTTCACGTTCATTGGCTTTTTTGCTTACAATTACAATGGCTAACACCGCAGACGCTTGTGCGATATTTGAAAGGGCAATCATTGGCCATACGGGCGTGCCTCCAATATTTTGAATCATTTGCATATCAATGGCGAGGGTAGTTTGATGAACCCCCGTGATAACTAATGGAGCATAAAGAAAGCCAAATAACGTTGCACCGATTGGCGCGAAACTGCCTGTTAATCCTGCGCGGACGACATAAGCCACGCCATTACCGATTTCACGACCAATAGGGCCGATAATAGAATGCGCAAGGAATACGGTGATAATTAACGAGGTAACAGGCACAATCACTAAATTCAATGAAGCTGGCACAATGCGACGTAAGCGCGTTTCGATCCAGCCTAAGGCTAACCCCGCCATAATTGATGGAATAACTTGCGCTTGGTAACCCACTTTATCAATAGCGAACCAACCGAAATCCCACATTTCAGGAATTTTTGAGCCAAGTTCGTAAGAATTCATTAATTGTGGTGAAACCAAGGTTACCCCAAGCACGATCCCCAAAATGGGTGAGCCTCCCATTTTTTTTACGGTGGACCAACAAATTCCCACTGGTAAATAGAAGAAAATCGCCTCACCAATTAACCATAGGAAAGAATGGATAGTTGCCCACATTGGGTGTGTTTGCACCAAGGTTTTGCCGTCAAACATTGGAATATCCCCAATTACATTGCGGAAACCTAAAATCAACCCTCCGCTAATTAAGGCAGGTAAAAGAGGAATAAAGATCTCCGCAAAATGTGAGATAAATTGTTCATACCATTTCATATTTTGGCGTGCAGCGATTTTCGCTTGCTCTTTATTTGCCTCAGAAATTTGCGTTTGTTTGAGCAATTCTTGGTAATAAAGATCCACTTCAGGCCCAATCACCACTTGAAATTGCCCAGCATTGGTAAAGCAGCCTTTCACCATAGGCAACGCTTCAATGCCTTTCACATCAGCAATTTCAGGTTGATTTAACACGAAACGTAAACGCGTGATGCAATGGCTCGCTGTGGCAATATTCTCTTTCCCACCAATTAACTGGATTAATTGGGTAATATATTGAGGATGAATTTTCTTTGCCATAATTTTTCCTTTCGTCTAAAAAATGTTCGTGCGTATCTTACGCATTTTTATTTTTCTCTCAATGGGAACGTTCCCAATCTGTGATCTAAATCACAGATTTAGATGCAACGAAGGGGAATTAATGAATGAAACGGAGATTGAATACGCCAAATAGCGTGAAAATGCACTGTTTTAACCTTTTCTTTCGTATCAATTTGGCTATTGTTCATCTTGATCGTCTGTATTTCATTGTAATAAAAAGACATTATTTTACGGAAAAATGAGATATGGCAAATAGCGTAAAAAGATCTAAACCAACCCACAATCAATGCAATTCGCCTTAATTTCTTTGTGTTTCAGTAAATGAAAGAGTTGTTTGACTGCTTGTTTACCGGCAGTAGTAAAGCCGAGATCGACACTCAAAGTTTGAGGGAAGAGAAATCGTAATAGCGGATTGTTACCGATGCCAGCTACGCGAATGTGAGTAATTTGGTGTTCTTGCAACCATTTGACTACTCCGATTGCCAAGGTGTCGGTGGCACAGACAATGGCAGAAATTTGCGAAAAATCCACCGCACTTGCTAATTGATAAGCACTGTCATAGCTTAACTCACCTAGCACGGCATAAGGTGAAAGCTGATGAGCTTGACAAAAGCGAAGATAGGCTTGATGGCGCAAGTAACCTGTCGTCATATCGCTTTCTTGTACACCAAGATAAGCGATTTTTTGATGACCTTGTTGATGCAAGGTTTCAAGTAACAGGGTTACGGCACGTTGTTCATCATAGTACACACAAGAAAATTGCACATAATGGCGTGCAATAACCACTAATTTTTTTTCCCAACCTTGCAGATCTTGTTCTTCTAAACCTGAAAACGCAAACAAAATGACACCATCAACACGGCGTTGTTGAAAGAAGTTGAGATGTTCCTGCAAACGGTGCATTTCCATTTGGCTTTCTACAATAATGGGTTCACAGTTCGCCGCGTAGAGTAGAGGGAGCATTGCGGAAAGGGCTTGGTTTTCCGCATTAGACGTTAAACGCGTGACAATAATGCCGATCATTGGGTTGCCTTGCCCACGCATCGCCCGTGCAGATTGCGAAGGGGTAAAGTTATGTGCTTGAATAATCGCTTGAATTTTCTCGCGTGTTTCCTTACTCACGTTGCTATCTTGGTTTAATACGCGAGAAACTGTTGATTTTCCTACGCCAGCTAAGGCAGCAATATCTTTAATCGTGAGTTTTTTTGCCATTATTCAATCCTATGCAGAGAAGGCGCTCTTTTTAAAGTGCGGTGCTTTTTTGCCGTATTTTCATTTCGTGATTACTGAAACCTTGTACGAGATCTACGATTTTTTTACCATCAGGCAAGATTAAATTAGGGGCAATATCATACAATGGCACGATAACAAATTCGCGATTCTGCATATCATAATGTGGGATCGTTAAGCGTTCAGATTGAATGATGTCGTCTCCGTAAAGCAGAATATCTAAATCTAAGGTGCGTTCACCCCAACGGCGTAAACGGACACGCCCTTGTTCTTGCTCAATACGTTGCAGCTCATCAAGTAATGCTAATGGGGATAATGCAGTGGCTAGGCAGGCTACCGCATTGACATAATCAGGTTGATCTTGTGGCCCTAAAGGCTTGCTTTGATAAAAATGGCTGACGCGCATTAATTGTGAGTGAGGCAGTTGCCCTAACGCGTGCAGTGCGTTTTCTAATTGTTGCACTGGGGTAGCTAAATTACTGCCTAAAGCGATATAAACCTGTTTCATTATATAACTTGCTCTTTCTGGGTTTTACGTCTTCTTGGACGATAACGTTTTTTCTTTGCGATTGGATGACGTTTTTGATGCGCTTTCAGCAACTCGTTACGTTGTGCGTCATTACTAAATTGATATTCGTGCCACCAAGTTGCCAATTCAATGGATTCCCCCCCTTCCACTTGTGCGCGCATTGCGAGCAAATCAAAGGCTGCGCGGAATTTAGGGTGCGCCATTACACGTATTGGGGCGTTACCATTACGTTTGAGCAATTGTAATTGTAAGAACCAAATATCACGAATCACCCCAGTATGGCGGCGCGGTGCAGCAAGGCTTGTGCAAAGCTGATCAAGAATGTCGTTGCTGGCTAAGGCGTAGGCATCGTGGTTATTTAAGCCACCTTCATTTTTCAGCATTTCCACTTTTTCTCTTAATGGATACCAGAAAAAGCAGGCAAATAAAAAGGCGGGGTTAATGCGTAATTTATCGGCAATGCGTTCATCGGTAGAGGTGAGCGCAGTCAAAATCATTCGCTCTGCAAAGCTATCTTGCTTTTCAGTGAAATAAGGCATTAGCGTTGGGAAAAGCTGATCAAACAAGGTGTATTGGCGCAGTAGATGATAGGTTTTTACGCCATTACCTGTTTGTAAGAGTTTTTGTGCCTCATCGTATAAGCGAGCTGGCGGAATATTGCGTAATAGGTGTGCCATTTGTTTGATTGGCGCTTCTGTCGGCTTTTCTAAAAACATATCCAATTTTGCTATAAAGCGAATGGCACGCAACATACGCACAGGATCTTCTTGATAGCGAATGACGGGATCACCAATTAAACGTAATTTGCCCGCTTTAATATCTTCAATGCCGTTGTAGAAATCACGCAGCGTGTTATCTTGCGGATTATAATAAAGGGCATTTACGCTGAAATCACGGCGTTCCGCATCTTGTTCTAGCGTGCCGTACACATTATCACGCAGTAACATTCCTTCATCGCTTTGCTTAGATTGGCGTTCGTTATTATGTTCAGAATGGCTAGCACGGAAAGTGGCGACTTCGATAATATCACGTCCAAACATCACGTGTGCCAAGCGAAAACGGCGACCGATCAAACGGCATTGGCGTTGAAAAATGGCTTGAATTTGTTCTGGACGGGCATTGGTTGCCACATCAAAATCTTTGGGTTTTTTATCCAGTAACAAATCTCGCAAACAGCCGCCTACCACATAGGCTTCATAACCGTGACGTTGTAATTTTTGCACCACCGTAAGTGCATTTTTACTGATCATTCTCGGTTGAATACCATATTGTGACGCATTAATAATATGTTTCTGAGAGCGATGAGCTGTTTTGCCTTGTGGTTTTTTTTCTCGTGACGTGGCATTTTCTACTAAAGCCACAGCAGGTCTAGCTTTGCTAGGGCTGGCTTTAATCTGTTTTTTATTTGCTCGTTTATGGGAAATTTTTTTCGAGCTCGTTTCTTGTGTTGCGTTATCTGTTTTCTTTTTAAACAGATTTTTAATTAAGGTTAAAATAGCGAACCCCTTGCTTAAAAAGCGAAATGACATTAATCAAAAGTGCGGTGAAAAATTACCGCACTTTGTAACTTAATAAACCTCTTTATGTCGGCGCATTAGCCGATCATCTGTTTCTCACGAATTTCAGATAAGGTTTTACAATCAATGCAAAGATCGGCGGTTGGGCGAGCTTCTAAGCGGCGAATACCAATTTCAATACCGCAGGAATCACAATAGCCGAAATCGCCACTGTCGATTTTTTTCAGTGTATGTTCAATTTTTTTCATTAATTTACGTTCACGATCGCGATTGCGTAATTCTAAGCTAAATTCCTCTTCCTGCGTGGCGCGATCTGCGGGATCAGGGAAGTTTGATGCTTCATCTTGCATATAAGCCACAGTGCGTGAGGTTTCTTCTTGAATTTGTGCGTGCCACGCTTCAAGGATTTTTCTAAAGTGAAGAATTTGATCATCATTCATATATTCTTCACCTTCTTTTGGTTGATAAGGCTCCACTCCGGCTAACGCTAATAAACTTAAAGAGGATTGAGTCATTGGTATCTCCTAATAGTAATTCATCCATTTTAACTTAGTATAACTGACCTCATTATCACCATAGGAATAGCAAAATTCAGCTATATTTTTGACCGCACTTTCGCGTTAAGTTAAGACTTTTTGAGGAGAGCCTATTTCCATCTCAAAATTAGGCTCTTTTTAAAGAGCGGTATAAATATCAGAACTTTGAGCAATTGGCAAATAAATTTACATAAGAAAAAATATTTTTACAAAATAAATCTCAATTTTGCGATCTAGCTAACAAAATGCCAGCATTCAAAATGGCTAATTGCGAGGAAAACATAAAAAAAGACTAGACAAGCTTTTAATTGCGCGAGTATCTTTTAAGCATCGTTTTTCAAAAAGAGAGAGACAAAATGCAAACATTTTCATTAATCAAAACAAAAGGCTATATTAATGGTGAATATGTCGAAAGTGCAAATGGGCAAACTTTTGCGGTGCTAAACCCTGCAACACAACAAGAAATTTGCCAAGTGGCCGATTTAGGTGTAGTAGAAACAGAACGTGCCATTTTAGCCGCGGAACAAGCACAGAAACAGTGGAAACAGACATTGCCGAAAGAGCGAGCGAAGATTTTAACCCATTGGTATGATTTGGTGTTGCAACATCAAGAAGCGCTTGCACAACTCATTAGTTTAGAACAAGGAAAACCGATTGCTGAAAGTCGTGGTGAAGTGCTTTATGGGGCAAGTTTTATCCAATGGTTTGCCGAAGAAGCAAAGCGAATTCAAGGGGATATGTTGCCGTCAGATAAAGGTCATCATCGTTTAATGGCAATAAAACAGCCTATTGGTGTGGTGGCTGCCATTACCCCTTGGAATTTTCCTAATGCTATGATTACCAGAAAAGCTGCACCTGCTTTGGCGGCTGGCTGTGCCGTGGTGCTAAAACCTGCACCTGAAACCCCATTATCTGCCTTAGCCCTCGCGGAATTAGCCAGCCAAGCGGGGTTGCCAAAAGGTTTGTTGAATGTCATTCCTACCACCCAAGCCGTAGAAGTTGGAAAAGTGCTTACAGCAAGCCCAATTATTCGCAAATTAACGTTCACCGGTTCAACCAAGGTGGGCAAACTATTAATGGCACAATCGGCGAGTACGGTGAAAAAATTATCCTTAGAACTGGGAGGCAATGCCCCAGCTTTGGTATTTGATGATGCGGATTTAGACACTGCCGTGGAAGGTGTGTTTGCGTCTAAATTCCGTAATGCAGGGCAAACTTGTATTTGTACGAATCGCATTTATGTACAATCGGGAATTTATGCGGCATTTTTGCAAAAATTCAGCGAAAAAGTACAACAAATTACCTTGGGTAAAGCCAATGAACCTAATGTAACAATGGGGCCATTAATCCGCCAAAGTGCTGTGGATAAAGTACAGCGTCACATTGATGATGCGTTACAAAAAGGGGCGAAACTTGTACTTGGCGGTAAACCTGCCAATCTTGGTGGCACATTTTTTCAACCCACTGTTTTAAAAGACGTTGACCAGACAATGTTAGTTGCTAAAGAAGAAACCTTTGCTCCTTTAGCACCAATTTTTAAGTTTGACACGGAAGAAGAGGGCATCGCAATGGCAAATGATACCGAATTTGGGCTAGCAGCTTACTTTTTCACACAAAATATTCATCGTATTTGGCGAGTCTCAGAAGCCTTAGAATATGGTATCGTGGGCATTAATGAAGGATTGGTTACGAATGAATTTGCCCCATTTGGTGGAGTGAAAGAATCAGGTATTGGGCGAGAAGGTTCTCGTTATGGTATAGATGAATTTTTAGAGCTAAAATACCTTTGTTTAGGCATAAAATAAAGTGCAAAAATAAGGGGCAAATGTTGCCCCTTTGTTGTGATGTTATGCCTCTAAATGTTGAATCAAAATCTTGGAACGACGCTGATAATTGTATTTTTCTCTTTTTTCTACGGGCAGATCTTCTACCTGAGCTAAGTAAAATCCTCGTTCTTGAAACCAATGTACTGTACGCGTGGTGAGGACAAATAATTTCTCAATTTGCTGTTCTTTTGCTCGTTTTTGAATGGCTTCTAATAAAATATCGCCGCGAGAAGAATTACGATAATCAGGGTGAACCGCAACGCACGCCATTTCTGCCATTTTTTCCTGTGGATAAATATTAAGTGCTGCACAAGCAATGATTACACCATCACGATCAATAATGGTGTAATTTGCAATCTCCATTTCAAGTTGCTCACGAGAACGTTTAACCAAGATGCCTTGCTGTTCCAATGGGTGGATAAGCTCCAATAATGCGGGAATATCCGCCACGTTGGCAAGGCGAATATGTTCTGAATTTTCCATTGAAAGCTGCGTTCCCACACCATCTCGAGTAAACAGTTCTTGTAGCAATGAACCATCTTCTTCATAACTTAATAAATGAGAACGTTTTACCCCCGCACGACAAACCTCAATCGCCGCCTGCAAGAAGCGGGCTTGCGAGCTGTGATATTGATTTTGGGAAATCAATTGAGTTAAATATTTTTCTGCCTCTTGGGGTAACAAATCGGCAATGGTTTCTTGCTGATCATTTAAAATACCTTGTGTATTAGAAAACGCGATCAGTTTTTCTGCTTTAAGTTTGATTGCCACTTGTGTTGCGATTTCTTCAAAAGGTAAATTAAAGGTTTCCCCTGTTACAGAAGGGGCGATGGGACCGAGTAGCACAATGGATCCCTGATCGAGTTGTTGCTGAATTTTTTCACTATCAATACGACGAATTTTTCCACTGAGTTGATAATCAACCCCCTCATCTACGCCAATCGGTTGTGCCAAAATAACATTGCTACTCACGACATTGATCACCGCTGAATGAGGTAAGCGTAAGGAAAGACGGGCGGCAATATCATAATTTAATTTACCTACTGCCTGTTTCACTACGTCAAGACTATGGGGATCGGTAATGCGAATATTTTTATGGTACGTTGGTGTAATGCCTTGTTGTTCAAGGAGATAATTAATTTGCAACCTTGCGCCAAACACAATAGCTAATTTAATGCCAAGGCTGTGGAGTAGGCTAATGTCATTGATAATATTGATGAAATTTGGGCTGGCAATGGTGTCGCCATCAAGCATAATCACAAAGGTTTTGCCTCTGTGCATATTTACATAGGGCGTGGATTGTCGAAACCACTGTACAAGTTCGGTGCTACGCATAACTTCCTTTTATAATTATTCATTTATCTTGAATTTATATTCATTTTTGAAAATATGCAAGGGAAATTTTGCTGAGATAAAAAATGCGGTGAAATTTCACCGCACTTTGTTTTTTAGCAATTAGTTTACTACGTTGAATTGTTCTTTCATTAATGCCGCAAAATCGGTGTAACCTCCTATTGGTTTTTCATCAATGAAAATTTGTGGTACGGTTTCGACCGGTTTACCTACGGAAGCAGATAAATCAGCTTTGCTGATACCTTCTGCGATAATATCCACATAACGATAGTCAAAATCGCTTAAGGTTTCTTTTAATTTGTCAGCAAGCTCTTTTGCACGTACGCAATAAGGGCAACCGGGGCGACCAAAAATAACAACGAACATAATGATTTCCTTCTGTTGAGGCTAAGCATATTGGCTAGATAAAAATTCAATAGAGACAAAATGCTTAGCAAGATAAAAAATTGTGTAAATTGTACTGATTATGGCAAAAAGAATAAAGGAGTTTTTTGGCATTGTTGTAATTGGTGTAATATATCAACATTGCACTCTGATAACGTCTATCTTGTAAAAGTAGGGAAAAATGAACTTATTAATGTTATGCCGTGAGCCTCGTCTTTATAGCTGTCAGCGTTTGAAAGAGGCGGCTGAAAGTTGTGGACATCAAATAGATATTCTTGATCCAAACCGTTTTGTGCTAAAACTTAGCGAAAATACACCGCACTTTGAATTGTATTATCAGCCAAATCGCGACACAGAACCTTATTTATTACCCGATTATGATGGGGTGTTGCCGCGATTTGGGGCGACTAGCACGCAGATGGGCTGTGCGGTGTTGCAACATTTTCAGGCAAAAGGTGTCGCCTGTTTAAATGATGTTGAGCCTTTTTTAAACGCGAGAGAAAAGTGGCGGAGCTTGCAAATTTTAGTCCAGCAAGGTATTGCTGTTCCGCCTTCTTTGCTGGCGGGTAATGAAACGCAGGCTAAACAAAGCCTTGAACTTATCGGCTCACCAACGATTTTGAAAACCTTAAGTGGATCACAAGGCATTGGTGTGATTTTAGCGGAAAGCCAAAGTAGTGCCAGCAGTATTGTAGAAACGCTTAATCACTCTGGCGTTCCCGTCTTAATGCAGCAATTTATTCGCGAGGCACAAGGTGGTGATGTACGTTGTTTTGTGGTTGGGGGTAAGGTGATTGCGACAATGGAGCGTAAAGGGCAAGCAGGCGAGTTTCGCGCGAATATCCACCGTGGAGGAACAGGTGAACAAGTGTGGCTAAGTGAGCAAGAAAAACAGATTGCCCTGTCAGCTACCCAAGCTTTAGGCTTAGATGTGGCTGGAGTGGATTTAATTCGCTCACAGCAAGGTTTGTTAGTGTTAGAGGTTAATGCTAGCCCGGGCTTAGAAATGATCGAAAAAACCAGCGGTTTGGATATTGCATTACAAATGATTTTGCATTTGGAGCGAAAAAGCCAAGCCAGATCAAAAAATAATGAATAAATAGCAAGTGCGGTAGAAAAATCGCGTATTTTTTGTTTTAATAAAGCCGTTTTCTCGCAATTCTTGCGGTTTCTAACGGCATCCGCCCAATTTAACTAGGTGAGGTTTTTATGATTATTTATTTGCACGGTTTTGACTCTAATAGCCCGGGTAATCACGAAAAAATAATGCAGTTAAAATTTATTGATGACGATGTTCGATTCATCAATTACAGCACCTTACATCCACGTTATGATATGCAATTTTTACTCAATGAAGTGCATAAATTCGTGTCAGAAAGCAATGATAAAACCCCACTCATTTGCGGTGTTGGTCTTGGTGGTTATTGGGCGGAACGCATAGGCTTTTTATGTGGTATTAAGCAGGCAATTTTTAATCCGAATTTGTTTCCCTATGAAAATATGCAAGGCAGAATTGATCGCCCCGAAGAATATCAAGATATTGCAACAAAATGCGTTGAAAATTTCCGTTTAAAAAATAAAGGAAAATGCTTAGTATTTCTTGCTACGCAAGATGATGTGCTAGATGCGCAGCGTAGCGCGGAAACCCTTTCCCCTTTTTATGAGATCGTTTGGGATAAAAACGAAGGGCATAAATTCAAAAAAATTTCGCAACATTTACAACAAATTAAAGCCTTTAAAGCAGGATAAAAAAATCGGGCGGATTGGAATTATCCGCCCGATTTTATTTGTTATCTAACCGTCTTCCCGTGTTTGTTGTTGAAATTCAAATTGTGGAGGCAGTTGGGGTTTTAATTCATCTTCATCAATTTTTTCTACATCTGGGGTATTAAGTAAAGGTTCTTCTTTACTGTGAGTACTTTTTTCCTTGCCGATTAGCTGTGGTAAAATTTTGCTGTAACTGCCTTTTGGTGATAAAGCGCTGGTGATAAAAGCACGGTTAAAGGCATCACCAAATTCTTTGTCTAGCACGGTGTCGTTTAAAATAAAATAGCCCTTGTTTGGCAAGGCAATGTAGCTTAATACATCATTAGGGGAGAAATCGGGAAAGATTTTTTGCAATTCCGCGAGCCAATTATCCGTATCCCCTTCTATCTTGAGGGCGTTGATTTCTTTGATTAAACTAATGGCGAAACTTTTGCCTTCCACGGGTTTATCAAAATTGAACGAGAGCATTAACGGGCGTTGATTTTCTTGATAATGGCCTGTCTCAGAATAGAGGCTTAAGGTGTAAATTTGAAACGGCCCCCAGTTATAATCAGCATTGCCGACCATTTTCCAATCTGCCCAAAGGGCGCTGGAAAATAAGGTAGAAATTAAAAATGCGACAAGTTTCTTTTTCATTCTTTTTCCTGATAAATTGCTTGTGGCGATTATAGCAAGTTTTTTATTTTCGACAGATTTAATTTGTACAAGTTGCTAAATTTCGCACAATTTGTTCAATTTGTTTTAAACCATTTAAGCGAGAGTGGCTCAATCGTTGTGCGATCCCAAGTTCATCAAAATAAGCGGTTAAATCAAAAGATTGTAATTGTGCCGCTGTTTTGCCGTTAATTTCTTGCAAAATCAGCCAAAGCAAGCCGTTAATAATGCGTGCTTCGCTGAAGGCATTAAATAGGAAAGTGCGGTCGTTTTTTTCTTCAAATTTGAACCAAACCTTGGCTTCACAGCCAGAAATAGGTTGCATTTGAGCAAGGGTTTGTTCATCTGGGCGAGAGAGCATTTTTCCGCTTTGAATGATGAAACGGTAGCGATCTTCCCAGTTTTTAGCGTTTTTTATTTTTGTTCTCATTGCATTAATCTAACAGTGCTAAAGCTTTATCCAAGGCGTTAAAAAAGTGTTCAATATCTTGCTCATTATTATAAGGGGCAAGAGAAAGGCGTAATGTACCACGTTGTCCAAGCCTTGCCAAATAAGGTTGTGCGCAGTGTTCGCCTGCGCGTAAGGCAATATTTTGTTCGGCTAAAAGGGTAGCGAGATCAGAAAGATCAATATGCTTAAATAAAAAGCTAATAATTGGGCTGTGATCGTGATACGCAAAAAGCTGACAAGTGGGATATTGTTGCAAGCGCGCGATGATTTTTTTACTTAATTGAGCCACATACTGATGTGCGGCATTTTTATCCCATTTTTCCAGCCATTCTAGCACCGCATTAAAGCCGATTACCCCAGCAATATTGGGCGTGCCAGCCTCTAGTTTATAAGGCAGTTCAGCAAATTCGGTATGCTGTGGGCTGACTTTCTGAACCATTTTTCCACCGAATAGCAAAGGCTGAAGTCGGTTAAGTGCGGTCAATTTTCCGGCTAAAACGCCAAGCCCTGTGGGGCCATAGATTTTATGTGCCGAAAAGGTGAGAAAATCCACATCAAGCTGTTGTAAATCAATCGGGAGATGATGAATGGCTTGTGCTGCATCAGCTAAGATTAACGCGTTACTTTGGCGGCGAATAATGGGGATGAGATCGGCTAAAGGCTGTACCACACCTGTTACATTCGACATCATATTTAATGCCACAATTTTGCAGGTTTTTTGCACCGCACTTTTTAATGCACGATCATCAATAACGCCGTTAGTCTGCAATGGGAGGACGATTAGTTTCGCGCCTGTTTTTTGGCTTAACTGTTGCCAGCTAACAAAATTGGCGTGGTGTTCCGCTTCGCTGATGATAATTTCATTTTGTGGCGTAAGCTGTGGTAATAAGCCGTTAGCCACCAAATTAATGGCGTGCGTGGTGCCTGATGTCCAAATAATGCTTTGTTCACTTTCTGCATTGAGCAGTTTTTTCACTCTAGAACGAGCCTGTTCATAGCGCGCGGTTTGTTGTTCATCATATTGGCTGCGATGTACCGATCCGGCGGATTGATAGAAAGCAACCGTCGCATCAATCAAGGCTTGCGGTTTTAAGCTAGTGGCTGCGCTGTCGAAATAAACGGCTGCGTTAGGTTGTTGAAAATAAGGGAAATTTTTCCTAAATTCTGCGGGATTAAAAGCCATAGAATAATCCTTTCTCTTTTTGTTGGCGTTTTTGTTTACGCTGTTCACTTTGTATTTTTCGCCATTGTTCAGGTGGAATGGGTTGCGGATCTTGCCATAAGCCGATGCGTTGTGAGCGTGCCTGCTGTTGGGCGGTAAAATAGTGTTGATCTTTTGCATAACGAGCATACACCCACGCCATTCCTTGCTTTACCATCATAAGATTTACATTTTGACCTTGTTGGTTGAACACCGTCGCGAGTGTACGTTGATAGCGGTCATAGCCTGTAATTTGAAGCTGAACAAATTGTTTATAAATCAGGTTTGCTAACGCTTGACGCGATTTATTACCAAAAGGTTGTTTCTTTTCTGGGGCATCAATGCTGTCTAAACGGACTTTGATCTGTTTGTTATTTTCAAGCAAGCAACGGAACGTATCGCCATCAGAAATCGCAACCACACGGCAAGGGATGATGCGTGTCGCATTGGCTTGGGGAAGCCAAAATAGTATCATAATAAAGAACAAGAAACGCTTTTTTAACATTCTGATCACATTGATTTTAAAAACTTTTGAAATTTTCCTTATTGTAACGAAAAGCCATAACAAAACGAATAAAATAAGAGTAGAATTATTGTGATTTTAGTCAATTAACAAATTTGTAGCGGTATGACCCAGAAGATTTTTCAGTTATTACGTTCTTTTGCGATTCTTTTTTTAATGCTTTTTCTCGGTGAGCAAATCGCTCGTTTTATTCCTATTGGCATACCGGGGAGTATTTGGGGATTGCTTTTATTATTCACCTGCTTAATGTTACAAGTGATTAAAGTGCATTGGATTTTTGCAGGTGCAAGCCTGTTAATGCGTTATATGGCGGTGCTGTTTGTACCAGTAAGCGTGGGGATTATTCAATATTCTGATCTTTTACTCCGTCAGGCCAAGGTGCTATTAATTCCTAATGTGGTTGCGACAATGCTGACATTAGTGCTAAGTGGCATTTTGGCGGATTATCTTTTTTCCCAACAGTCTTTTGCTGGATTACGCAAAAAAGTCTTGAAAAAACGGGCTAAGGAGAGTAGATGATTTACGCCTATACTTTGCTCACCCTTGTGGTGTTTAGTGTTGCATTACAAATTAGTAAGCGTTTGAAATCAATTATTTTTAATAGTTTTATCCTTACCGTGGCAATGTTGATCAGTATTATAGTAATGTTTGATGTACCTTATACCGATTATATGGCTGGTAATACGCCGCTAAATCATTTATTAGGCGTGAGTGTGGTTGCCTTAGCCTTGCCCTTATATGAACAATTTCGCCAAATTAAAGAATATTGGAAAACGATCTTATTTATCACCGCACTTTCTTCGCTATTCTCTATGCTAGTGGGCGCGCTACTCGCCTTGCTATTAGGGGCAGAACCGGAAATTGTCGCGACCATTTTACCGAAATCAGTTACCACGCCCATTGCGATGGAAATTGCACAAAATATTGGTGGTATTCCTGCCGTTGCCGCGGCAGCCGTATTGATTGCAGGACTACAAGGCTCAATGTTTGGCTATGTAATTTTGAAAGTAATGAAAATAAAATATGCGGAATCCATTGGGCTTTCCATTGGTGCTGTTTCGCACGTTTTAGGTACGGTGAGTTGTATGGAAGTCGATCCTAAAGCGGGGAATTATAGCTCAATCGCCTTAGTGCTTTGTGGTATTCTAAGTTCCATTTTTGCCCCTTTTGTATTCAAATTCATTTATTTTTGGGTTGTGTAGAATGAAAAATGTAGTGAATAGCCTTTGGCACGAACGTTATATCCCAGATAACCCGCGAGAAAAAGATCATCGTCCACCATTTCGTCGAGATCGTGGACGTATTTTACACAGTGCAGCCTTTCGCTGCTTACAAGCCAAAACGCAAATTCACGCAGTAGGTGAAAATGATTTTTACCGCACACGTTTAACCCATTCTTTAGAAGTGGCGCAAATTGGTAGCAGCTTGGTCGCACAGCTTAAATTTACCGAAGCATTCGCTCATTTGTCCGAGCAATTAAAGATAGACAAAAGCGTTTTACAAAAACAGTTAAAGCCTTTATTACCTTCTAATGATCTGATTGAAAGCCTATGCTTTGCTCACGATATAGGGCATCCGCCTTTTGGACACGGTGGTGAAGTGGCATTAAATTATATGATGCGAGATCACGGTGGTTTTGAAGGCAATGCACAAACTTTCCGCTTATTAACCAAGTTAGAGCCTTATACTGCAAATGCAGGAATGAATTTAACCCGCCGAACCTTACTTGGTGTGGTGAAATATCCCGCCATTTTAGATTGTTCTTCACCGCAGTATGGCGAAATTTTGCCGCAAGGAAGTGAAAATCCCTTGTATGCCAAAATTGCGGATTGGAAGCCGGGAAAAGGGATATTTCGCGATGATGTTGAAATGTTTCACTGGCTATTAGCACCATTAAGTGAAAAAGATCGCCAGCTTTTTCAGCAATTTAGCAAACCAAGAACAATGCCGCAGCAAACACTAAAAACCTGCTATAAATCTTTAGATTGTAGCATTATGGAATTAGCGGACGATATTGCTTATGGCGTCCACGATTTGGAAGATGCCATTGTGGTTGGGGTGATTCATTTACATCAATGGCAAGAGGCATTGCTGCAGCTTAAAAATAGCCCTTCTCAATGGATTAAGGCGAATATTGAAAGCCTGAGTGCAAAACTGTTTTCAGCCCACCATTATGAACGTAAAAATGCCATTGGGGCATTGGTAAATTATTTTATTACCAATGTGCGGTGGAAAATTCATCCTGAGTTTGATGACCCGTTATTACGTTATAATGCGGAATTGCCAGAAGATGTAATTAGCGTGTTGAAAGTGTTTACCGATTTTGTCTGGCGATATGTGATTCGTGATGTTAATACGCAACGCATTGAATATAAAGGGCAGCGGATGCTAACAGAAATGTTTCAAATTTTTGAGAGCGATCCGGAACGCCTGTTACCCCGTAATACGGCAGCGCGTTGGAAAAATGCAGCGCTGAATCAGAAAAAACGGATTATTTGTGATTATATCGCGGGAATGTCGGATGCTTATGCCATCAAAGTGTATCAACAGCTTTAATTCAACAAGGGAGGCTAAATACAGCCTCCACAACTTCCGCAACGCCAATCGTCTTTATTTACCGCTTGATAAAACCAGCGCATATAATTTTCTTCTAATGGAATATCCGCAGCAATAAACACATCACTTAGCCATTCAATATTAGCAAGAATCCAATCATCTTCATCAAGCCCCTCTAAGTAAAGTTCATCTGTGGGATCGATGAAATTATAAATTCCCCTTGTTCCCATATCGTGTTCGCGTTTTTGTTCTGGGATTTCAAGTGGCTTGTCTTGATAAAAAATTTCCCAATGCCCTAAACAAAGGGTATTGCCTTGCGTACTCCAACGCGCAATGAATGGATTTTCCATAGTAAGTATGAGTTGTTATCAATCAGTGATTGAATTATCGATCCAATTAAAACAAAGCCGAATACCCAATTCACCTTATTTTTATAAGGGCATTATGTGAAAGTGCGGTGTGATTTTGAGCGATTTTTCGTTTTTAAAGTCTGAAGTTTCCCTATAAAATTTTATAGAATAGTGTAAAATTAGTCGTTATTTCTATTTTAAGCGGTATTTTACCGTCGTTTACGGTGGAAAATTTTATGGAAAAAAAATTACCTAAAGCCCTTGATGCCATTGATATAAAAATTCTTAACGAATTACAACGTAATGGCAAAATTTCTAATATTGACCTTTCTAAGAAAGTCGGATTATCGCCAACCCCTTGTTTAGAGCGTGTAAAACGCTTAGAAAAACAAGGCGTGATTATGGGGTATCGTGCGTTGCTTAACCCTGAATTATTGGATTCGCCCTTGTTGGTGATTGTAGAAATTACCCTCGTACGCGGAAAACCCGATGTGTTTGAAGAGTTTAATGAAGCGGTGCAACAGCTTGATGAAATTCAAGAATGCCATTTGGTGTCGGGGGACTTTGACTATTTACTCAAAACGCGTGTAGCGGATATGGCAGCATACCGCAAATTGCTTGGCACAACCTTATTGCGTTTGCCCGGCGTGAATGATACCCGTACCTATGTGGTAATGGAAGAAGTGAAACAGACCAATTTTTTACAATTAAAATAAGATGATTAAACGAATTACAGCAAAACTCACACCAAAACAATATATTGCAGAATTGTGTTTAGGTGTCATTTCTTTATTTGGTTTGTATTTGATTATTGCTTGGTCAAGTTACAGCCCTTTTGATAACACGTGGGCGGTGTCTTCCTCGCAGCCTGAAACCCTCAATAAAGCAGGGGCGTTGGGTGCTTGGCTCATCGGCTTATTTTTCACCTTGTTTGGACATATCGGCAATTTAATTCCTTTTATTTTATGCTTTGTGCCTATTTATTTATTCAAAACGAAAAAATTCACTCAGATCACTTGGATTAAAGCCATTCTTCGCACTTTCGGAGGCGTTTTACTCTTTAGTGGCTTAACTGCATTAGCGACGTTATTGCTCTCTAATACCA
Source organism: Avibacterium sp. 21-595 (assembly GCF_023611905.1). NCBI lineage: Bacteria > Pseudomonadati > Pseudomonadota > Gammaproteobacteria > Pasteurellales > Pasteurellaceae > Avibacterium > Avibacterium sp. 21-595. Next base: position 1,134,192 of record NZ_CP091455.1, read on the forward strand.
GCGCTTATCTGGCTGGTGGGGTGTTGGGTGGAAGCTTGGTGGTTGCGCTTTATCCTCTTTTGGGTAAAGCGGGGGTGATTTTATGTGCCTTATTGTCTGCAATCGCTGGGTTTATTTTATGTTCTGGTAAGGCGCTGATACAGCTTTTCATCAGATTTTACTATTGGCTTACAATGAATGAAGATAAAACCCCTGCGATGGCAATGCCAACTGAGCCGCAAGCAAACAGCGAATCTGAGCCTTTAGAAGAAATTATTATCCAAAAGCCAGCGCCAATTTCGTCATTACAAAATGAAAATGCAGAGCAAAGCGAAGCAAGCGAAGAGCAAAATAAAGATAACCAAACCTTTATTCAAATTAGTGGCTTACAAGAATTTGTTCAGCCAGAAGTGCCACTTGCACATAATCAAAGCCAAGCCGTTTCCAATAACCAAGAGTTTTTTGATCCGCGCCAAATGGAATCCCTTTCCAATTATGATGTAGGGCAAGAAGAGCCATTGCCGAATGTGCGTATTCCTCAAGCAAGTACAGTAACAAGCCCAGCTACACAAATTGGCGTAAGCACAGAACAGACAATGGTTGAGCCTGTTCAACCTGTTGTAGCACAGAAAAATTCAGCGGTGCAGACAGATTTACCAAATGTGGCTGATTTACCAAGTGCGGTGGATTTTTCCACTGAATTTTCTGCAATAACGCAAGAACCTGAATTAAAGGTATCCATTCCTGATTATTCCTCAGAAAACCATTCAGAAACAGAAAATTGGGCAGAGCAAGAGAATGAAATGGATGAATTGGCACGTCAATTTGCAGAACAAGAACAACAACGTTTAGCGGAGATGGAACAGCGCGCAAAGGAAATCAATGCAGAGGAAGCCCTAACGCATATTCTTACCGAAAAATTACCAACAACGCACACTCAGCCGACGGAGAGTAAATCAGAGGTCAGCCAGCCAGCTTACAAACCTTATGGGGATTCATTAATTCACCCTGCCTTTCAACAACAAGTGAAAAAAGCGGAAAAACCGACCACACCACTGCCAAGTTTAGATTTATTAGATAAGCGTGAAGTGGAAGAGCAAAATATCACCCGTGAGGAAATTTTGGAAACCTCACAACGAATTGAACAACAATTACGCAATTTTAATGTGAAAGCAAGTGTAAAAGATGTGTTGGTAGGCCCCGTGGTAACGCGCTATGAATTGGAATTGCAGCCCGGAGTAAAGGCCTCAAAAGTGACCAATATTGATACGGATTTAGCTCGTGCGTTAATGTTCCGCTCAATTCGTGTTGCTGAAGTGATCCCGGGTAAGCCTTATATTGGCATTGAAACCCCGAATTTACACCGCCAAATGGTGCCACTGCGTGATGTGCTAGATAGCCCTGCTTTCCGTGAATCAAAATCCTTGCTTTCAATGGCATTAGGAAAAGATATCAGTGGCAATCCAGTGATTGTTGATTTAGCAAAAATGCCTCATTTATTAGTTGCCGGTTCAACGGGGTCAGGGAAATCCGTTGGGGTGAATACGATGATTTTAAGTTTACTCTTTAGAGTGAAACCTGAAGAAGTAAAATTTATTATGATTGACCCCAAAGTAGTGGAGCTTTCTATTTATAATGACATTCCTCACTTGCTTACCGAAGTCGTTACCGATATGAAAAAAGCAGCGAATGCATTGCGTTGGTGCGTGGACGAAATGGAACGTCGCTATCAATTATTATCCGCTTTGCGAGTGCGTAATATTGAAGGCTATAACGAAAAAATTGACGAATATAACGCAATGGGAATGCCTATTCCAAATCCAATTTGGCGTCCGGGTGATACGATGGATACAATGCCGCCAGCCTTAGAAAAACTCAGCTATATTGTGGTGATTGTAGATGAGTTTGCCGATCTTATGATGGTAGCAGGAAAACAAATTGAGGAGCTTATTGCTCGCCTTGCACAAAAAGCCCGTGCTATTGGAATTCATTTAATTTTGGCTACGCAACGTCCTTCAGTGGATGTCATTACGGGCTTAATTAAAGCCAATATTCCAAGTCGTATTGCCTTTACCGTGGCAAGTAAAATTGACTCTCGTACCATTCTTGATCAAGGCGGAGCAGAAACGCTATTAGGTCGAGGAGATATGCTTTATTCAGGGCAAGGGTCATCTGATTTAGTTCGTGTACACGGTGCCTTTATGAGTGATGATGAAGTGGCTCGAGTGGCTGATGATTGGCGAGCAAGGGGCAAACCTGATTATATTGATGGCATTTTAGACAGTGCTGATGAGGAAGAAGGGGAAGTCGCTCGCAGTGGTGATGAGGGCGATCTTGATGATCTTTTTGATGAAGTGATGAATTTTGTGATCGAAACAGGCACAACCTCTGCGTCATCAATTCAACGTCGTTTCCGTGTCGGCTTTAACCGTGCCGCACGCATTATGGATCAGCTTGAAGAACAGGGCATCGTATCACCATTGCAAAATGGAAAACGTGAAATTTTAGCTCGTCGCTCAGATTATTAGTTTAATCTTTCAGAAAATGACGTAAAAAATGCAACAAATGGGACATTTGATTGTCTGATTAACACAATGATTTCCCATTATTTTAGAATGTAAGGAACATTTATGAAAAAAATGGCAGCAAAAATGACCGCACTTATGTGTTTAGGATTAAGCCAATTGGCTTGGGCAGATGCGGTGAGTGAATTACAAATGCGTCTTAACAAAGTGGATGTATTAAGTGCCGATTATGTACAGAAAGTGAGTGATGCGAAAGGCAAAGAAATTCAACAAGGGCAAGGCAAACTTCGTATTAAACGGCCAAATTTATTTAGAATGGATAATCAATCTCCGCAAGAAAGCCAGATTGTATCAGACGGCAAAACCCTCTGGTTCTACGATCCTTTTGTGCAACAGGTTACTGCAAATTGGGTGTCTGACGCAGTGAATAATACGCCATTTGTGTTGCTTACTAGCAATGATCAGGCGCAATGGAAAAAATATACGGTGGCGCAATCTGCAGATACCTTTACCCTTAAACCGAAATCAGCGAAAAGCAATATTAAGCAATTCACTATTCGCATTGACACTGATGGCGTGCTGAAAAATTTCAGTACGACAGAGCGTGATGGGCAAACCAATTTATACTTATTGCGTAATATCACCAATCAACCGTTAGCGGATAATTTATTTAAATTTACTGTGCCGAAAGGGGCAGAATTAGACGATCAACGTAAGAAAAAATAACCGCACTTTATTCAAGGCTAAATTTCGATTTAGCCTTATTCTTTTTTAACTCATTGAAAAACAAATATTATTTAGCTGAGAATATACCAATGTCGAATCTTGCTTTTGATTTTGCTGAAAATGATTTCCGTCCTCTTGCTGCGAGAATGCGTCCCACTCACTTAGACGAGTATTACGGACAAAGCCACTTAGTTGGTGCGGGTAAGCCATTACGTAAAGCCATTGAAGCAGGGCATATTCACTCAATGATTTTATGGGGGCCTCCCGGCACAGGCAAAACCACCTTAGCAGAAATTATCGCACAGCGAATTAATGCGGAAGTGGAGCGTATTTCTGCGGTAACGGGTGGGGTGAAGGAAATTCGCGAGTCGATTGAACGGGCGAAGCAAAATCGCCTCGCTGGGCAACGCACGATTTTATTTGTGGACGAAGTACATCGTTTCAATAAAAGCCAGCAAGATGCTTTTCTGCCTTACATTGAAGATGGTACGGTAATTTTTATTGGTGCAACCACAGAAAATCCCTCTTTTGAACTCAATAATGCTTTGCTTTCAAGGGCGCGCGTGTATGTGCTGAAATCATTAACCTCACAAGAAATTGTAGCGGTTTTACAGCGTGCCATTGAGGATAAAGAAAAAGGGCTGGGCAATTTGCATTTAACCTTAGAAGAAAATTTGTTGTCAATGTTGGCAGATTATGTCAATGGTGATGCTCGACTTGCACTCAATAGCCTTGAATTAATGGTGGATATGGCGGAAGAAGAAAAAAATAGCAAATTTTTACACCGCACTTTATTAACGGAAGTGTTGGGCGAACGCCAAGCCCGTTTTGATAAACAAGGCGATCGTTTCTATGATCTGATTTCGGCATTGCATAAATCTGTGCGAGGTTCCGCACCTGATGCAGCGTTGTATTGGTTCGCACGGATTTTAACCGCAGGTGGCGATCCGCTATATGTTGCAAGACGTTTACTTGCCATTGCCTCTGAAGATATCGGCAATGCTGATCCCCGTGCAATGCAAGTGGCAATTGCTGCGTGGGATTGCTTCACGCGTGTTGGCGCTGCGGAAGGTGAAAGAGCCATTGCTCAAGCGATTGTCTATTTAGCCGTAGCGCCGAAAAGTAATGCCGTGTATCAAGCTTTCAAAGCAGCCAAAAAGCACGCCTTAGAAAGCCCTGATTATGATGTGCCAGAACATCTACGCAACGCGCCCACCCATTTGATGAAAACGTTAGGCTATGGTGCAGAATATCGCTATGCGCATAATGAAGAAAATGCTTATGCGGCAGGTGAAAACTATTTCCCTGAACCGTTGAAAGATACTCAGTATTATTTCCCAGTGGCAAGAGGAATGGAAATCCAAATTGGAGAAAAATTGGCACGATTACGTCAATTAGATCAACAAAGTACAAATATCCGTTATAAATCGAGTAAGTAGCCTAGTTTATTTTTCTTATCCGATCTAAAATAGAACCGTTTTTTGAGCATATTTATTTTCTAAAGGTAACAAAATGATCGATGCAAATTTATTACGCAATAATCTTGCCGAAGTGGCTGAAAAATTAAAACTAAGACGTGGTTTTGAGTTAGATGTTGCACGTATTACAGAATTAGAAGAGCAACGCAAAGCCTTACAGGTTAAAACCGAAACCTTACAAGCGGAGCGTAATGCTCGTTCAAAAGCCATTGGAGCAGCCAAAGCTCGTGGTGAAGACATTGAGCCATTATTGGCGGAAGTGGATAATATGGGCATTGAATTAAGTATGGCAAAAAGCCAACTTGATGACGTGCAAGCGGATCTGCAAGAAATTGCTCTTAGCATTCCAAATATTCCTGCCGATGAAGTGCCACTGGGCAACGATGAAAACGACAATATGGAAATTTCTCGTTGGGGCGAGCCAAGAACCTTTGATTTTGAAGTGAAAGATCACGTTACCTTAGGCGAGCATCTGCAAGGGCTAGATTTTGCTGCAGGCGTGAAATTAAGCGGCGCGCGTTTTGTGGTAATGAAAGGACAAATTGCCAAAATGCACCGTGCGCTAGCGCAATTTATGCTGGATTTACATACCGAACAACATGGTTATAGCGAAACCTATGTGCCTTATTTAGTTAATCACGCCACCCTTTATGGCACAGGGCAGCTACCAAAATTTGGCGAAGATTTATTCCACACCAAACCGCTAGAAGGGGAGCAACCTTACGCCTTAATCCCAACTGCGGAAGTGCCAGTTACCAACCTTGTGCGTGATGAAATTTTAGAGCAAGCGGAACTGCCAATTAAAATGACCGCGCATACCCCTTGTTTCCGTTCAGAAGCAGGATCTTACGGCCGTGATACCCGTGGTTTGATCCGTATGCACCAATTCGACAAAGTAGAAATGGTGCAAATCGTAGAGCCAGAAAAATCAATGGAAGCCTTGGAAGAACTCACTGGCCACGCGGAAAAAGTGCTGCAGTTGTTAAATCTGCCTTATCGTAAAGTGTTACTATGTACCGGCGATATGAGCTTTGGCTCAGCAAAAACCTATGATTTAGAAGTTTGGGTACCAGCCCAAAACACCTACCGTGAAATTTCTTCTTGCTCAAATATGTGGGATTTCCAAGCACGCCGTATGCAAGCGCGTTATCGTGTGAAAGGGGAGAAAAAGCCACGTCTTGTTCACACCCTAAATGGTTCAGGCTTAGCTGTTGGTCGTACTCTTGTAGCTGTGCTAGAAAACTACCAAAATGCTGATGGCAGCATCACTGTGCCAGAAGTGTTACGTCCATATATGGGCGGATTAGATGTGATTGGCAAATAATCTCACCCTAAAAAGACGGCTTTACTAATCTGTATCTCAAACGTTGAGTTAAGCTCAAGAACTTGAGGTACAGATTTTTTTATATTTAAACAAAGCCAACGCTTAACGCTTAAATGCTCAAATTATTAAGTGCGGTGCAAAATGAGCAAATTTTTCTTTAGATATAAATACGCCGATCTTTGTTTATTGCTATAAATTTTAACCGAAATCGTGCTAGAATAGTCGCCGTTTTTTGTCAGTGGATTTTATAGGTTAACAAATGAAACCCTCTATTATCAGTAAATTAGATAGTTTAAATGAACGCCACGAAGAGTTAGAAGCCTTGCTTGGCGATGCCTCAGTAATTAGTGATCAAGAAAAATTTCGTGCTTATTCTAAAGAATATGCACAACTCGAAGATGTGGTGAAATGCTTTGCACGTTGGAAACAGTTAAACAGCAATATAGAAGAAGCAGAATTATTGCTTGATGATCCAAGTATGCGTGAAATGGCACAAGAAGAAATTGAAGAATGCCAAGCTGAAATTGAGCAAGTAGAAGCGCAATTGCAAATTTTGTTACTACCAAAAGATCCGAACGATGAATACAACTGCTATTTAGAAATTCGCGCAGGAACAGGGGGCGATGAAGCTGGGATCTTTGCGGGTGATTTATTCCGTATGTATAGCCGCTATGCAGAAAGTAAACGTTGGCGTGTGGAAATGCTCAGTGCAAATGAAAGCGAACAGGGCGGTTATAAAGAAGTGATCGTAAAAATCAGTGGCGAAAATGTGTATGGTCAGCTTAAATTTGAATCTGGTGGGCATCGTGTACAACGTGTACCGAAAACTGAATCACAAGGTCGAATTCATACCTCTGCTTGTACAGTGGCAGTAATGCCAGAATTGCCAGAAAGTGAATTGCCAGAAATTAACCCAGCGGACTTACGTATTGATACTTATCGTTCATCAGGGGCTGGAGGACAGCACGTCAATACGACGGATTCTGCCGTGCGAATCACCCATATTCCAACAGGTATCGTGGTGGAATGCCAAGACGAGCGTTCACAGCATAAAAACAAAGCCAAAGCAATGTCGGTGCTTGCTTCTCGTATTGTTCAAGTGGAACAAGAAAAATTAGCTGCAGAACAAGCGGATACAAGGCGTAATTTATTAGGTTCAGGAGATCGTTCCGATAAAATTCGTACCTATAACTACCCGCAAGGTCGTGTTACGGATCACCGTATTAACCTGACGATTTATCGTTTAGATGAAGTGATGAATGGCAAAATTGATGAATTAATTCAACCAATTATTACCGAATATCAAGCCGATCAGCTTGCGGCATTGTCAGATCAAGGCTAATTAGCGAAGCAAGAAAATACAAGTGCGGTGGGAAATGGCTATTTTTTCCACCGCACTTATTTTTTTAGGAAATAATTAAGCGCGATTTAATTCAACCAGTTGTTTTTTTGTTAATGCAAAAACGCCTAATCCGCCATTTTTTAGCGCTAACCACTGGAATGGTGCGTGAGGGAATTGCTCAATTAAATGGATCATACTATTTCCCACCTCACACACTAATACCCCGTCATCTGCCAGATAATCAGCGGCAGATTTTAAAATTTGTTTCGTAATCTCTAATCCATCAACGCCAGAGCCTAGTGCCATTTCTGGTTCGTGATGATATTCTTCAGGCATTTCATCAAGATCTTCTTTATCCACATAAGGTGGGTTGGTCACGATAAGATCGTATTTATCTTGAGGAAGATGAGTAAACAGATCGGATTGAATTGGGAAGACGCGATCACTGAGATTGTGGTGCATAATATTGATTTCCGCCACATCTAAAGCATCAGTGGAAAGATCAATCGCATCGACTTCCGCCTCTGGGAATTGGCTTGCGCAGGCAATCGCAATACAGCCACTGCCTGTACACATATCCAAAATTCGTTGTGGGGCTTTGGTAAGTAACCCGGCAAAGCGTTCTTCAATTAAAGCGCTAATAGGGGAGCGAGGCACGATCACGCGTTCATCCACATAAAATTCTAATCCACAAAACCACGCGCGGTTGGTTAAATAGGCAACAGGAATACGTTGCTCAATGCGTGCCAAAATCAGTTCTAACAAATTTGCTTTTTCGCTTTGTGTTAAACGGCTGTCATAAAGCTCTGTAGGTAAATCAGGCGGAAGCTGTAATGTGGTTAATACGAGTTGCTGTGTTTCGTCCCAAGCGTTGTCATAACCGTGTCCATAATATAAATCAGAGCGATTAAAGGTACTGTATGTCCAACGTAGGAAATCTTTTAGAGTGTGAAGTGAATGTGTCACGTTATCTGCAAGAATTTGTTGAATGAGTTCTTGGTTAAAGGCTGTCATCAATGTTTTCCAATTCAAAAAGAATAAATTTAAAGTGGTTAATGATACATTAATCAATGAGCTAAGTCAGCTGAAGAGAGCAAAGAAAATAGACGGCGTGACAGTAATAAAGTGCGGTGGGATTTCAATTTGTTTTTGATTAAAAACGCGCAAAATTTTGACCGCACTTTTTTTACATATTAATCGCGCGGATCGGGGTTATCCAACACGGTTTGTGTTTGATTTTGACGGAATTGCTGTAAGCGTGTGGTAAGTTCAGGGTTAAAACGAGCTAAGATTTGTGCCGCTAATAACCCAGCATTCGCTGCCCCCGCCGCACCAATGGCTAATGTCCCAACAGGAATGCCTTTTGGCATTTGTACGATAGAGTAAAGACTATCCACGCCATTTAAGGTTGCACTTTTTACTGGAACGCCCAACACGGGAACAAGGGTTTTGGCGGCGATCATTCCGGGCAAATGAGCCGCACCGCCAGCCCCCGCAATAATCACTTTGTAACCATTCTTTTCAGCATTTTCAGCAAATTGAAATAATTTATCTGGGGTACGGTGAGCTGAAACAATTTCAATATGATGAGGTACGTTAAGCTCTGTGAGAATTTGAGCGGCTTCTTGCATTGTCGCCCAATCACTTTTTGATCCCATTACAATTGCAATTTCAGCGATTTGGTTTGGCATAGTTTTTCCTATTCATAAAAAATTAACTGAACTAGGATAGCATAGCTTACGCTTTATAAGCAAACGATTGCTTTGTTTGCTTGATTGACCAAAAATTAGCAAGATAACCTGATTAAGTGAACATAGCGTGGCTTGTTTTCCTTGCAACTTTGGGCTAAAAATCTTATCCTAGCAACAATTTTTCTACCCTAATCTTAATAAAGATTTCATATTGGATAACCTTCTTAAAAACAAGCATACTAGGTGTCATATATGCAGACAAAAGCTAAATACAGAAAAGATTATCGCTCGCCAGATTTTACCGTAACGGATATTTTCTTGGATTTTCAATTAGATCCAGAAAAAACTGTGGTAACAGCGAAAAGCCAATATCAGCGACTAAATTCGACGGCAACACAATTACGTTTAGACGGGCATAGTTTTCAATTTGCAGAAATTCGTTTAAATGGTGAAGATTTTAAGAAATATCAACAAGATAGTGAAGGGTTAAGCTTAGATCTGACGCATCTTAACGTTGAGCAATTTGAATTAGAAATTATTACCTATCTTAATCCAGCGGAAAACACCTCTTTGCAGGGCTTATATCAATCAGGAAATGCCCTTTGTACGCAATGTGAGGCTGAAGGATTTCGTCAAATTACCTATATGCTCGATCGTCCTGATGTGCTAGCGCGTTATACCACCAAAATCACTGCCGAGAAAACAAAATACCCTTATTTATTATCTAATGGCAATCGTATTGCCAGCGGTGAGCTAGATAATGGTTTCCATTGGGTGGAATGGCAAGATCCTTTCCCTAAACCGAGCTATTTGTTTGCCTTAGTGGCAGGGGATTTTGATGTTTTGCAAGATACCTTTACCACACAAAGCGGACGTGAAGTGAAACTTGAGCTTTATGTGGATCGGGGCAATTTAAACCGTGCCGATTGGGCAATGCAAAGCCTGAAAAAATCAATGAAATGGGATGAAGAGCGTTTCGGGCTAGAGTACGATTTAGATATTTATATGATCGTTGCAGTAGATTTCTTCAATATGGGGGCAATGGAAAACAAAGGCTTAAATATTTTCAATGATAAATTTGTATTGGCCAATCCACAAACCGCGACCGATGAAGATTATTTAGCCATTGAAAGCGTGATTGCTCACGAATATTTCCATAACTGGACGGGCAACCGTGTTACTTGTCGTGATTGGTTTCAGCTTAGCTTAAAAGAAGGTTTAACGGTATTTCGTGATCAAGAATTTTCCTCTGATACCGGCTCTCGGGCGGTAAATCGGATTAATAATGTGAAATTCTTGCGTACCGTGCAATTTGCTGAAGATGCAAGCCCTATGTCGCATCCAATTCGCCCAGAAAAAGTGATTGAAATGAATAATTTCTATACGGTAACCGTCTATGAAAAAGGGGCAGAAGTGATTCGTATGTTGCATACCTTGCTAGGGGAACAAGGTTTCCAAGCAGGAATGCGAGAATATATTTCACAAAATGATGGCAAAGCGGCGACTTGTGAAGATTTTGTGCTGGCAATGGAAAAAGCGAACGGCATCGATCTCAGTCAGTTCCGCCGTTGGTATAGTCAATCAGGCACGCCAGAACTCACTATTAGTGATAGCTATGATGAACGTTCTCATACCTATCGTTTGCAAGTATCACAACACACGCCAGCAACCGCCGATCAAATGGATAAAGTGAATTTACATATTCCATTGAAAATCGCCCTTTATGATGAGCAAGGAATTGCACAATCTTTGCAATATTATGGCGAAGTCGTGAGTGATGTGTTAGATGTCACAGAACAGACGCAAACCTTTGAATTTCATAATATTTATTCACGCCCTGTGCCTGCCTTATTATGTGATTTTTCTGCGCCAGTGCGTTTAGATTATGATTACAGCACCAAACAGTTGATTACCTTATTGAAGTTTGCGAAAAATGATTTTATCCGTTGGGATGCGGCGCAAATGTTGTTTAGTAACGAGTTACGTCGTAACTTATCACAATATCAGCAAGGACAACCACTTGAATTTTCAGAAGAAATTCTTACCGCACTAGGTCAAGTATTAGAAAACCATCAGAAAGATCCAGAATTAACCACGTTAATTCTTACCTTACCGAAAGAAACCGAATTTGCCGAGCTGTTTAAAACCATTGATCCTGAAGGCATTGCCGTAGTGCGTGAGTTTATGCTACGTACCTTAGCAGAATATTTGAAGTCAGAGTTATTCCGCATTTATCAGCATATTCATTTGGAAGATTATCGCGTGGTTCAGCAAGACATTGCCTTGCGTGCTTTGCGTAATCTCTGCCTAAATTATTTGGCATATACCCATTTAGGCAATAATTTGGTGTATAAGCACTATGTGAATGCAAATAATATGACAGATTGTTTGGCAGCGTTATCAGTAGCAACGAAAGCACAGCTACCTTGCCGTGATGAGTTATTGGCTGATTTTGAACAAAAATGGCAGCACGATGGCTTGGTGATGGATAAATGGTTTGCCTTGCAAGCAACACGACCTGATACTGATGTGCTACAAATTGTGGTGCAACTAATGGATCATCCAAGTTTTAACTTTAATAATCCAAATCGTGTGCGTGCTTTAGTGGGCAGTTTTGCAGGACAAAATCCACGCGCTTTCCACGCCGCAGATGGGGCAGGTTATCGTTTCTTAACGGATATTTTAATTCGTTTAAATGACACCAATCCGCAAGTTGCCTCAAGATTAATTGAACCATTAATTCGCTTTAAACGTTATGATGCACAGCGTCAAACCTTGATGAAACGTGCCTTAGAACGCTTGAGTGAAGTGGAAAATCTCTCTAAGGATTTATTTGAAAAAATCGAAAAAGCCTTACAATAATCCAACCAAAGTGCGGTTAAAAATGACCGCACTTTTTTACAGTTTAACTATCCAGTGAGATAAACGAGTGAATATGTATCCTTTAATCCGAAAAGCACTTTTCAGCCTTGATGCTGAAAATGCCCACAATTTAACGATCCAGCTATTAAAACTTGCTGGTAAACCTGCCTTATATCCGCTGGTTAAAGCGTTGTTCGTTTGCCCACAAGGTAATGAAAAAACGGTTATGGGGATTAAATTTAAAAATCCTATTGGGCTAGCCGCTGGCGCAGATAAAAATGCTGAAGCCATTGATGGCTTTGGTGCAATGGGATTGGGTTTTATTGAAGTCGGCACTGTTACCCCTTTAGGGCAAGAGGGCAATCCTAAACCTCGTCAATTTCGCTTAATTGAGGAAGAGGGTATTATTAATCGTAACGGCTTTAATAATCAGGGCATTGATGCGGTGATTGAAAATGTCAAGAAAGCACGCTTTGATGGCGTGATCGGGATTAATATTGGCAAAAATAAACGCACCCCCATTGAACGCGGTAAAGAAGATTATCTTTATTGTTTGAACAAAGCCTATAATTATGCCGACTATATTACAGTGAATATTTCCTCGCCCAACACGCCAGATTTACGCCAGTTACAATATGGTGAAGCGTTAGACGATTTATTGCAAAGCATTAAAGCCCGTCAGCATATTTTGGCAAACCAATATAATAAATATGTACCAATTGCGGTAAAAATTGCACCAGATTTAATCGAATCTGAATTGGTACAAATTGCAGATGCGTTACGACGTCACAAGATTGATGGGGTTATTGCAACGAACACCACCATTGCTCGCGACAGCGTGCAAGGTTCAAAAAATGCCAATGAAATTGGTGGGTTAAGTGGAAAACCATTACAGCAAAAAAGTACGCAAATCATCGCTCATTTATATCAAGAATTAAAAGATGATATTCCGATAATCGGCAGTGGTGGCATAAACAGTGTTGCTAGCGCGCAAGAAAAAATAGCGGCAGGTGCGCAATTATTGCAGGTGTATTCAGGCTTGATTTATCAAGGCCCTAGATTAATCAAAGAGCTAGTAACCCATTTTTAATGGATATATAACCAGAAAAGGCTTGAGAAGCAGCCTTGAAATAGCAATAAATGAAGGGCGGGCGAATGTCCGTCTTTATTTTTATCTTTTTAACTTAAAGCGGAAAAATCACAAAAAAAGCACCGCACTTTTTTATTTAGGAACAACAATGCAAAAGATTTACGATTTACATTGTCATAGCACGGCATCCGATGGGGTACTAAGCCCCAAAGAGGTTGTACAACGTGCTTATGACAATCAGGTTTCCGTGTTGGCGTTAACTGATCACGATAGCGTTACAGGTTTAACGGAGGCACAAGAACAGGCTGATTTATTAGGTATTACGCTGATTAATGGGGTGGAAATTTCGACGCAATGGGAAAATCGCGCTATTCATATTGTGGGATTGGATTTTGATAAAAATCACGAAAAAATGACCGCACTTTTGCAACAGCAAGCAGAAAAACGCTTAGCAAGAGCAATGGAAATTGGCGAGAAATTAGCAAAATTAGGAATAGAAAATGCTTTTGAAGGGGCAAAGCGCTTCACTCAAGGCGAAGTAACCCGCGCGCATTATGCGCGCTATTTAGTGGAAATTGGCAAAGTTTCTCATATTAATCAGGCTTTCAAACGCTATCTTGGGCAAGGCAAATCTGCTTATGTCAAAGCGGAATGGGTGGATATTCCTAGTGCGATTGAAATTATTCACCAAGCGGGAGGAATGGCGGTGTTGGCGCATCCTCTGCGTTATACTTTAACCACCAAATGGCTCAAAAAACTGATTACAGATTTTGCCCAAAGCGGCGGTGATGCAATTGAGGTTTCGGGTTGTGGGCAAACGAAAGATCAACGATTATTGCTGGCGCGTTGGGCGCTTGAACAAGGTTTACTTGGTTCTGTTGGGTCAGATTTCCATTTTCCTTGTGGCTGGATTGAATTAGGACGATCTCTTGAATTGCCGGAAAACGTGCCACCTATTTGGCAAAAATTTCGCACCATTTTGTAAATTTCGTGTAAAACAAGTTGAATTTCTCTTAGTTTAAGTGTAATTTATGCGTTACATATGTTGTATATAAAAATTTACACCCTGAGAGTGAGTAGGAAAGAAAAATGAACCACGTAAATCACAAAGATAGCATTCATAATGTGAATATTGTTAATGAAAAAGTGCTAATTACACCACACGAACTGAAAGAAAAATTGCCATTACCACAACATTTATCTCATCAAATTGAGCAATCGCGGGCGGATATTGCGAATATTATTCATAAAAAAGATAATCGTTTATTAGTGGTGATCGGACCCTGTTCCATTCACGATCCCCTTTCTGCCTTGGATTATGCAAAACGATTGAAAGCCTTGTCAGATGAATTAAAAAATCAGCTTTACATTGTGATGCGTGTGTATTTTGAAAAACCACGTACGACTGTCGGCTGGAAAGGATTAATCAATGATCCGAAAATTGACGGTAGTTTTGATGTGGAACACGGATTGCATATTGCACGCCAATTATTGTTAGAGCTGGCAGAAATGGGCTTACCGCTTGCTACTGAAGCCCTTGATCCTATCACACCACAATATATGGCGGATTTATTTAGCTGGTCGGCTATTGGGGCAAGAACCACAGAATCACAAACACACCGTGAATTGGCATCAGGCTTGTCAATGGCGGTAGGTTTCAAAAATGGCACAGATGGTAGCATTGCAACAGCTATTAATGCAATGAATGCTTCGGCAATGGGGCATAGTTTTATTGGAATCAACCAACAAGGGCAGGTAAATTTGCTCAACACGGCAGGCAATCCAAACGGACATATTATTCTGCGTGGCGGTAAAGTGCCAAATTATCAAGCCGAATTTATTCAACAAGCCGAACAAGAATTGCAAAAAGCTGGCTTAGCACCGGCAATTATGGTGGATTGTAGTCACGGTAATTCCAATAAAGATTATCGTCGTCAGCCAATTGTGGCGCAAGACGTTACGCAGCAAATTGTCAATGGCAACCAATCAATTATAGGCGTGATGCTAGAAAGCCATATCAATGCAGGTAATCAAAGTGCGGAACAGCCGATAAGTGAAATGCAATACGGCGTATCCATTACCGATGCTTGTATTGATTGGGAAACGAGTGAAAAATTATTACGCCAAATGGCACAAGACTTGAGCGAGAAATAACCAAACTGTAAATAAGGACAACAATGTGGACGCCCTAAAAGCACTGCGTACAGAAATTGATACACTAGATCAAGAATTATTGCAATTATTCGCGAAACGGTTGGCATTGGTAAAAAAAGTGGGAGAAATAAAACATCAACAAGGTTTACCTATTTATGTACCAAATCGTGAAGCAGAAATGTTGCAAGCAAGACGACAAGAAGCAGAAAAACTTGGTGTACCGCCTGATTTAATCGAAGATGTACTACGTCGTTTAATGCGAGAATCTTACACCAGAGAAAATCAATTTGGTTTTAAAACCGTTAATCCAAACATTAAAAAAATTGTTATTGTTGGCGGAAACGGAAAGCTAGGCGGATTATTCGGGCGTTATCTACAGCTTTCTGGCTATCAAGTTGAAAATTTAGGGCGAAATGATTGGTGCCAAGCAGATGAGATTCTATCGGGTGCAGATGTAGTCATTGTCTCTGTACCCATCGTAAACACAGTAGAAACCATCGAACGCCTTGCCCCTTATTTAACCGAAAATATGCTACTCACCGATCTCACATCGGTGAAAAAAGCCCCGCTAGCTAAAATGCTAGAAGTGCATAAGGGGGCAGTAGTGGGCTTGCACCCAATGTTCGGACCAGATATTGCAAGTATGGCAAAACAAGTTGTTGTGCGTTGTGATGGGCGTTATCCTGAGCGCTATCAATGGCTGTTAGATCAAATCAGCATTTGGGGCGCGAAGATTTATCAAGTGGATGCGGCAGAACACGATCAAAGTATGACTTATATTCAAGCTTTACGCCATTTTGCTACCTTCGCCAATGGGCTACATTTATCCAAACAACCCGTGGAATTAGCCAAATTATTAGCATTATCTTCCCCCATTTACCGCTTAGAATTAGCTATGATCGGGCGTCTATTCGCTCAAGATGGGGCATTATATGCCGATATTATTATGGATAAACCTGAAAACCTTGAAGTGATCGAAAGCCTAAAACAAAGTTATGAAGAAAGCCTCACTTTTTTTGAAAATGGCGATAAACAAGGTTTTATCAACGCATTTGAAAAAGTGCGTGATTGGTTTGGCGATTATTCAGAACAATTTCTTAAAGAAAGTCGTCAATTATTACAACAAGCGAATGACTATCGACATCAGTAAATTACAGATTTACATCGCATTATCGGCTTTCAACATTGACTTCTAATGAGCAGACGTTCTCTGCTCATTCTCATATTTAATCATCTTGCCAAATATTGTGGAATTTTCGGAACACGTGAGATCATAAGTGCGGTGTAAAATAAGGCCATTTTTTATTTTTAACCTGAGTGGTTAAGAAAAAACCAACTCCAACACTCAGGTCAAAAAGTTTTATCTTTTAACCATTTTTCTCCGATTCTTCCTCACCCCCTCAACACTCACCAAGAAAATCGCAAGCCATATTAGGGCAAAAGCGGCAAGTTTGGCACCGCCGACAGGTTCGTGATAGACAAAGACGGCAAGCATCAGCACAAGCGAGGGTGTGAGGTATTGCAGCATGGCAAGGGTGTTGAGCGGCAGGCGTAAGGCGGCAAGGTTAAAGGTGATGAGCGGCACCAAGGTCAGCACACCGCACAAAAAGAGCAAAAAGCCCGTTAAATCAAAAGCAAAATGGGTCGGATAATAGGCAAGATAGCCCAAGGCAAAGGGCAGCATCAGCGTGGTTTCCACCAGTAATCCTGCCATCGCCCCGACAGCGGCTTTTTTACGCAAAGTGGCGTAAAGTGCGGTAAAAACCGCCAAACAAACGGCAATCCACGGCAAGTTGCCTGCCAAAAAGATTTCTAGGGCAACGGCGAGAATAACCAGCACAAAGGCGGTTTTGCCCACAGGGCTTAAGCGTTCGCCAAACAGCCAAAAGCCCAGCACCATCTGCACAATGGGAGCGATGAAGTTGCCAAGGGCGGCATCGGCCATTCTGTCTGTAATGATGGCATAAATATAAATGTCCCAAGCAAGGGCAATGGTGCTGCCGCTCATCAAAAGCAGTAGCAGGCTGCGTTTGCTGCCGATAACGGTTTTGACGCTTTGCCACTGCCTGTTTAGGCTGATAAAAATAAGCAGCAGTAATAAAGAAAAGAGAATGCGAAAGACGATGATTTCTGTCGCCCCAACGCCTTGCAGCAGTTTAAAAACAAGCGGGGTTAAGCCCCAAATCAGCATGGTGATGAGGGCGTAGATTAGCCCTGCTTTTTGTTCGTTTAAAGGGTTCATTTTTTATCCTTGTGTTTTTATAAATTTATGGATGATTTTAGCATACTAGTGCTTTACTGATTAGCCCTGATTTTGGATAGGGTTTATCGAAATTTTGCGGTAATGGATTTGTTTTTATGGCAAAAGTCAAAGAATCAGGCTGCCTGAAAACGTCAAAATAGCGTTTTTAAACCGCTCGATGCTTTGGCAAGTCTTAAAATCAGCAGAAAATGGCAGCCGTGCTGATTTTACCCAAATTTTTATCGTGATGATGGTGCCGATTATCCCAAAAGGCTTGACCGTGCTGATGAATTAAGGTATAATTCGTCCAAGTTTTTAAACCTATAAACAGAGTTACAAACAGAAGATTATAGTCGCTTAAATTTAAACGAAAAAAGTTGCCCATCTGCCCTATGTCAGCCCAAACCAAAGCCATCTTAAAACAATGTATCCCCACTTTTTCCATTTTGGCGGACGAAAACCGCCACGAGATTTTGGATTTATTGATTATTCACGGCAAATTAAATGTGAATGAGCTTACCGAAAAAATCCATTTATCCCGTCCTGCGGTGTCGCACCATTTAAAGCTTATGCTTCAGGCGGGGCTGGTGCAGGTTACGCAAGTGGGCAAGGAGCGTTATTATTTTGCGACTTTGGAGGATTCCGCCCTTTTGTTAAAAGCACTGGTTGAGTCATTGCAAGCGCATTGTGGCTGGAACGGATAGCTTACGGATAGGACGAATTTTTTAGACTTCCCAAAGACTTTTTATAAGGAAAAATCATGAACCCTTTATTACAGCAATTATTAGACCGCCAAGCACTGCGTGATGTCGTTGATACCTTCTCTAATTTAGCGGACGAATGGCGGATTCACGAACAGGTTGTGCAACTCTTTACCCCTGATGCGGTGGTCAATACGCACATCAATGGGCAATTGGTGTATGAAATGCAGGGACACGAAGAGATTGAGCGGGTTTTTACCGATTTTACCAAGCAGTTTGACACCATGTATCACGCAAACGGTCAGCATACGGTAACTTTTCATAGTGAAACTCATGCAAGTGCCGTCTTGTATTGCATGGTGAAATTGGCAAATGCTGCCGAAATTCAAACCCATTCGGTGCGTTATCTTGATGATTTTATTAAACAAGATGATAAGTGGCTGATTCAAAAACGTGTGGCTCATTTTATGATAAGCGAAACACAAAGCAAATCCGCTTCAAAAAGCCCAAATGAATAATATGGCAATGACAGAACAAAGCCTGATTGAGCAAGTTTTTGATGACTATATGCAGGCGGTTATTAAGGTCGATATTGACACCCTTTATCGATTAACCGAAAGCGATTTTACACTGACGCACGTTACAGGCACTGTGCAATCATTGGCGGATTATGTGCAATTCATTCAAGAAGGCACTTTTCATTATTACTCCTATCATAAGCAATTGAGTGAAATTACGGTCGATGGACAACATGCCAAGATGTATGTGCGTGGCGAAACAGATGCCCGCATTTATGGCATAAGAAAAGTGTGGAAAATCGGTCAAACGCTATCCTTAATCCATAATGGACAAGCGTGGAAAATCAGCAAAATTGTGGTGTAAAACTTTTCAGGCAGCCTGAAACGACATGATAGGTTTAGGCTGCTTTATTTTTAACCTTATGAGTTTATATTCTTAAATCTATAAACTCTATTACAAGGAAATCCAAGTGATGTTATTTGAATCTTTCACCTTTAAAAACGGCAAAACCGCCAAAAACCGCTTTTTTAAATCCGCAATGGAAGAGCAGCTTGCCGTCCATAACCATGTCAGCGATAAATTGGTCAAACTCTACAACACTTGGGCAAAAGGCGGTGCGGGCATACTGGTTACGGGCAATGTGATGATTTGCCAGCAAGGCAAAGGTTCGCCAGATGATGTCGTGCTATCTGATGACGGCGACTTACCGATGCTCAAGAAATGGGCAACAGCAGGCACGCAAGACAACACCCTGCTCATCATGCAAATCAACCACGCAGGCAAGCAATCACCCAAAGCCCTAAACGCCGAACCTGTTGCCCCAAGTGCTGTGCCGCTTAGTGGCATGGAGGGCTTTTTTAATCCGCCCAGAGCTTTGACGATACCCGAAATTCATACCTTGATTGCCCAATTTGCCAAAACCGCCCAACTTGCCGAACAAGCAGGCTTTTCAGGCGTGCAGATTCATGCGGCACACGGCTATCTGATTAGCCAATTTTTATCACCCCACCACAACCGCCGTGATGATGAATATGGCGGCAGTTTGGACAATCGCATGCGGTTTTTGGTCGCCATTTATGAGGCAATTCGGTCAGCGGTGCAGCCTGAATTTTTGGTGGGCGTGAAACTCAATTCCGCCGATTTTCAAAAAGGCGGCTTTGATGAGCGCGAATCGGTGCAGGTGATTGCCAAATTAAGTGAGCTTGGGATTGATTTTATTGAAGTCTCTGGCGGTAATTATGAAAGCCCCGTGATGCTGTCAAGCAAGGCAAGTTCACAAAAACGTGAGGCCTATTTTTTGGATTACGCCCAAAAAGCACGCACGGTCAGTCAAGTGCCGCTTATCGTTACAGGCGGATTTCGTTCGCAAAGTGCGATGAATGATGCACTAACAAGCGGTGAGCTCGATTTTGTCGGCGTGGCACGCCCGTTTGCGTTAGTGCCTGATTTACCCAATCAAATCCAAGCTGGAACATACCAAACGATTGCCCTCAAGCCCGTTGCCACAGGGGCAGCCAAAATTGATGAAAAAATGGGGTCGGTGCTGGAAATGGGCTGGTATATGTATCAAATGGCACGCATGGGCGTTGGGAAAAAGCCAGACCCAAACACATCGGCGTGGCGGATTTTGTGGCGGACGCTTTGGCAAAACGGCAAGGCAGGTTTAAAAAGCAGTCGGGTTTGATGCTGCGGTTACTTTTTTTTAAATTTAAGCGGTTGAAAGGCTGCCTGAACATGTTGGTTTTAAGTTTTCAGGCAGCCTTTTTTATGGAAAAGAGAATGAAAAGTGCGGTCAAAAATCTTAAAATCTTTACCCCCATTTTGTCTGTTTTTAGTTTTAAATCATTTTTCTACCCACTCGGGTGGAAATTTACGTATCAGATAAATTGCTATTCTTTCAATCAGGCTGCCTGAAAACTTAAAAAATAGGTTTTTCAGGCAGCCTGTTTGCCTTTATCCATAGCCCTTTATAGCCGTTTACACCTCAAGCTTTCTGCCCGTCAGCCACGCCACCATGGCAGGGTCGCGGTGTGAGAAAAAGGCAGAGGTTTGGGTGTCAATGGCGGTGATGGCAAGCATATCTTCTTGGCTTAGGGCAAAGTCAAAAATATTGCGGTTTTCTTGCATACGTTCTTGACGCACGGTTTTGGCAAGCGAGACGATTTCACGCTGATACAGCCAGCGAAGCACCACTTGTCCGACCGTTTTGCCGTATTTTTCGCCGATTTGCGTGAGTACAGGGTAGGTAAATAAGCCGTTTTTGCCTTCTGCAAAAGGTGCCCACGCTTCGGAAATCACGCCGTTCGTTTGCAGCCAAGGCACATCATGCAGCCGCTGGTGAAACGGATTGACCTCAATTTGATTAACCATCGGGGCAATGCGGTTAAACGCCATCAAATCTGCCACGCGGTCGGGGTGGAAGTTGCTCAAGCCAATGGCTTTGATTTTGCCTGCTTCATACAGCTCTTCCATCGCCCGCCACGCCCCATACACATCGCCATAAGGCTGATGAATCAAATACAAATCCACATAGTCAAGCTGCAAGCGGTTTAAAGAACGCTCAAATTGGGCTTTTGCACCCTCATAGCTTGCATCTTGCAGCCAAAGTTTGGTGGTGATGAAGAGTTCATCTCTTGCGATACCGCTTTGTTTAATGGCGTTGTCGACTTCGCGTTCGTTTTGGTAGCTGGCAGCGGTGTCTATCAGGCGGTAGCCCGATTCAATGGCACTGAGTATCGCTTGTTCGCATTCTTTGGCATCATTCATTTGGAAAACACCAAAGCCGATTTTGGGCATAGATACGCCGTTTTTTAAGGTTAAAGTGTGCATCATGGTTTCCTTTTTTGTTTAATATCAATAATCAATGGGTTCATTATAGCGCTTGCAAAAGGCTGTGATTAGCCCATCATTTCCGATATACTTTATCGAAAAATACGCATAATTAATTTTATTGCCGTTTAATTTTCAAATAATCCACGGATAAAAAATGGAAAGTCTTGACCGCCTACATTTGTTCACTGCCATTATTGACGCGGGCAGTTTCACCAAAGCGGCTGCCCAGCTTGGTATTGCCCAGTCGACCCTAAGTTACAGCCTAAAACAGCTAGAAACCTCGCTTGGCGTGCGGCTTGTGCAGCGTAACACGAGAAGCCTAGCCCTCACCGAAGCAGGGCAGCGGCTATACGATGAGCTAAAACCACTGCTGCGTGCCGTACAAAACAGCACCGAACTGGTGCAGGAATTTGCCCATGAACCGCAAAGCCGTATTCGGCTGACGGGGTCGCCACTCGTTTTTCGTTATCTTTTGCAAAAACCGCTTGCCGCGTTTCGCCGTGCCTATCCCAACGTCTGCCTTGAGCTGCACAGCGATGTACGCTTTACCGACATCATTCACGAACGCTTTGATGCAGGTATCCGCTTGGGGGGATTTTTGGCGAAAGACATGATTGCAAGGCGAATCAGTCCTGATTTAACCATGACGGTGGCGGCAAGCCCAAGCTATCTTGAGCGCCACGGCGCGCCCCAAACTGTAGACGAACTGCACAGCCACAGCTGCCTGCTTTACCGCCTGCCAAGCCTTGATAACCTGATGGCTTGGGAATTTTGCGATAAAAATGGCCGCACTTTTTCCATCACCCCAAGCCATAGCCCATTGATTACCAATGATTTTGACCTGCTTTTTGCCGCGGCTAAAGCAGGCGAAGGGCTGATTTGGCTGCCTGAATTTGTCTTAAAACAAGAAAGCAAGCAGGGCGAACTGGTCGCCGTCCTCAAGGATGATGCGGTGTGCTATGAAGGCTTTCACCTTTATTACCCAAGCCGCAGAGAAAGCCCTGTTTTTAATGCACTGGTGCAGATGCTTGTGGCGGCGGAATGCGGTTTAATGAGGTTTTGATAAGCAGTTATTATTTTACAGATAAAATGAGCTGGATATTTCTTATCACATTAAAGCACTTATTTTCTAATTTTAAAATGAGAAAAAATTGAAGGAAAAGTAATGACAGATATTAAAAAACCTAATGTTTTTATTTCTAAAATAGAAGACTTGCTGAGTAAAAATCTAAATCTGCCTGATTATCAACGCCCGTACAAATGGGAAACTCGCCATGTGCGGCAATTATTAAATGATTTATTGAACCATTTTAAACAAAATCAGCTTACACAAAATCAGCTTACACAAAATCAGCGGTATCGGATTGGTACGGTAGTCTTGCATCAAAATAAAGAAAAAAAAGAAAAAAATGATATTGTGGACGGACAACAACGCTTAACCACACTGACATTACTGCTAAAAATTTTGGATAATAAATTGGATTTAAAATTATTAAATCAGGAATACCCACATACCATTAGCCAAAAAAATCTAAGGCAAAATTATCAATTTATTAAAGATTTCTTAAAAGAAAATACGGATATTAAGCAAGACCAAGACAAGTTTAAAAAATATATTTTATCCACCTGCGAAATGGTTTGTGTAGAATTGGATAATTTAGACGAAGCTTTTCAATTTTTTGATTCACAAAATGCACGCGGAAAAGCCCTAGAAACTTACGATTTGCTCAAAGCCTACCATCTGCGGGCAATGCAAGGGAAACCAGCCGCCAGCATTTATCAATGCGTTTCAGCGTGGGAAGAGGCGGCACTTGCAGATAAAGACGCACCTAATTTACACAAAATTATCAATCAAATGCTTTTCAGACTGCGCGTGTGGCAAATGGGGCAAAGCGGTGAACATTTTACCAGCGATGAATTATCGGTTTTCAAAGGGGTTTCGGAAACGGCTTCATATCCTTATATTCAGGCTGCATTGGCCTCTCAAGCATTAGCAAAATTTACCTCTGCCAATCCTTTTTGGTTTCGGGAACAATTTACCCAGCCCAGCTTTCAAGCCAAGCAAACCATTATTGATGGCGAGTGGTTTTTTCAGTATATAGAACATTATCGCAAAATATACAATCAATTATTTAATAAAGAAACGGGTTTATTATGCAAAATCACGCAGGTGAATGGTGTTGATTTAGATAAAAATTTAATTGATTTTTTAGACAATCATCACGGTGCTTATCGTACGGGCGACCGTTATTTACGCAGTTTATTTGAGTGTTTGGTATTGGCTTATTTTGATAAATTTGGCAAAGAGAAATTGAATGCTTTTGTCAATAAAGCGTTTATTTGGATCTATCGGATACGCATTGAATCAGGACGCGTTACTTTTGCCACTATCGATAATGAAGTAACGGCGAGAAATAGCCTCTTTACCCATTTAGAATATAGCCATACACCAGAAAATGTTATGCAATTTAGCAATCTGGCTATTAAAAATATTAAATTTGAAAATGTTGATAAAAAAATTCAACAAATTTTTAACATTCCAAATAAAGAAGAAGCAAAATGAGACAAGAAAACACACAAATTAAATCACTTACGGTTGAAAAATTATTGCGTGAAGATGATTATATTATCCCCATTTATCAACGCAATTATGCTTGGGGCGATACTGAAATAGAAGCATTATTGACTGATTTGGTTAACGCCTATAAACGAGATGTGAAGAATTATTATATTGGCAGTTTGGTGGTTTATCGCCGAGATGATGGCAAATTTGAAGTGATTGATGGGCAGCAGCGTTTGACCACTTTCACCTTAATCAAAGCATTTTTCTTGCAAAAAAATCTAGCTGATACTTTATCCGCTGGACGCAATCTTTCATTTGAATATCGTGAGGAATCCGATAATGCATTAGATAATTTACAGCAGCCTGAAAAGCTGCCTTGGAATTTTAAAGACGCGATGCAATCCATTCAACGGCATTGGGATGCATTGGTTAAAGATATTGATTTACAAGATTTTATTAATTTTATTTTGAATAATGTGAAAATTATCCGCACGGAAGTTCCGCCAAAAACGGATTTAAATCATTATTTTGAAATAATGAATACGCGAGGCGAACAGCTTGAAAAACACGAAATTTTAAAAGCACGGCTGATGAGCCGCTTAGCTGAGTTATCTAAAGATGATGCCAATACCGTAGGTTTTCAGGCAGCCTTTGCCAAAATTTGGGACGCGTGTTCGGATATGAACCGCTATGTGGTGATGGGCTTTAAACCTGAAATTAGGAAACAAATTTTTGGTAAGAATTGGCAACAAATTCCCTCTCAACGTTTTGACGAGATTGCAAAAGATTTTGAGAAGAATAAAAACAATGATGATAAACAAACTTCCTCTCAAAATTCTGAAAACCAAGATAGTAATGAAAAATTTACTATGAGAAATATTATTGATGATGAAGTAAAAATTGCCACAGAAGAAAATGAAGAAGGAAACGGAGGAGGAGATGAAAACTCGGAACGATTTAATTCCGTGATTGATTTTCCTAACTTTTTGCTGCACGTTTTGCGTATTTATCACGAAAATAATCAAATTAATTTAGGACAAGTGAAGAAAATTGCATTAGATGACAAAACATTGTTAGACAGTTTTCAAAAGAAAGATTTTGAACTTGAGGATATTAAAAAATTTGCCTATCTTTTGCTAAAATGTCGTTATCTATTTGATAGCTATGTGATTAAATCGGACAGCACCAAAGAAGAAGAGGGGAATTGGTCATTATTAAAAATCCAACCGCAAACCAATAAAACAAGTAGCTATCAATATAATAACAGTTTTGGCGATACAGAAGAACAAAGAAAGACGGTTATGCTGCTATCTATGTTTCATATTTCGTATCCATCACGAATTTATAAAAACTGGCTGTATGCGGTGTTGCGTTGGCTGTATCAGCAGGAGAATATTACTTCTAATCAATATATTTCATTTTTAGAAAATTTAAGCGACAAATATTATTTTGGTCATTATGGAAAAGGCAGTGATTTTTTTGATTTAATTACTAAAAATGATGATGTTATCAGTGCCGTTGCCATTCCAGAAGATGCTGAAATATTAAATTCTGGGACAAATGTGCCGAATTTTATTTTTAACCGCTTGGATTATTTATTGTGGAAAAACAAAAAGGGGCAATACCAAAATTTCACCTTTACCTTCCGCAGTTCAGTGGAGCATTTTTATCCGCAAACGCCACAAAATGGTGAACCTTTAAGCGATGAGGTCTTGCATTCTTTTGGAAATTTGTGTTTGATTTCATCAAGTATGAATTCTAAATTTTCTAACAATATGCCCGAAGCAAAGATTGCTAATTTTGGGACAAATCAAAATCTGAGTTTAAAATTATCTGTGATGATGGATAAAAAAGCATGGGACGAAGAAACGTGGAATGAGACGGCAATCAAGCGTCATGGAAAAAAGATGATTGAACTATTAAATACAAAGCATTCTGAATAGAAACCGTGTCGTAATGGCTTTCAGTAAATATGCAAGGCATTCCCCTATACTCATCGTTTACCGGCATCACGCCTATTAACAAAGGCTGGTCGGAAGATAAAAAATACCATATTAAAATGAAAGACGGCAGCGATCTTCTCTTACGGCTTTCAGGTAGCCAATACCACAAAGAAAAAGCGGCGGAATTTGCCCTTGCCGAGCGTATGTATGCCGCCGATATTCCTATGGCACGCCCGATAGCTTTTGGTGTATGCACGGACGGCGAAAACGTGTATCAGCTTTTGAGTGGTGCCAAGGCGAAGAAGCCAAAGAAATCTTGCCATCAATGCCCATTGACCAGCAATATCACTTTGGCGAAAAAGCAGGTGAAATCCTGCGGCAAATGCTCAGTATTGAAGCCCACGCACTCTCAAATAAATGGGCAGAAATTTATGGGCAAAAAGTGCAGCATTATTTGGCAAATTATCGCAAGTTCGGTGCAAAACTTTTTGGTGAAACATTGCTGCTTGATTATTTAGACCGCCATCAAACTTTGCTTAACAATCGCCCAATGCACCTTTTGCACGGCAATTATCAGACCGACAATATGGTGATTTTTGAAAATCGCTTAAGCATTCTTGGCTTTCAGGGCAGCGGTTTGGTGGATTCGTATTACACGCTCACGGGGGCAATGGTGAGTGCCGAAACCAGTCCCGCTTTTGCCACAGGGCAGCTGCATCGCTATTTTGGGGCGAAGATTCCGCAGGATTTTTGGGCGTTAAATGCCTTTTATCTGGCAGCCGAAAGCCTTAATGCCTTTACCGTTGCAGTGGCTTTGGGCGAGGAGGAAGTTGCCTTTTGTCAGCAAATGAGCCAAAAAATGCTCTCGTGGTTTGATGATTTTAGAAGGCTTGAGCCTGATTGGTTTTTGGAATTTTAGATGAGGTATTAATAAAAGGCAGCCTGAAAGGTAAAGATCGTTTTCAGCAATCTTTTAATTAGTAAAGTGCGGTCATTATTTTGTTTATTTTTTACTGATAGATGAATAGGTTAGCTAGATTTTATGCAATTAAAAATGGGATTTTTGAGCTAGCTCACAAAATTGATGTCTTTCGCAAGATCTTTATCGTATTCTACTTTATGATTCACAATGTTTTATCGTGATGTAAAGGAGAATGCGAAATGAATAATCATCTTCAACAACATATTTCAGAGAGAATTCGGCAATCACTTCCTGAATTAAGTCATCCATCTTTGGCTTTAGATCTTTGGAATATCCTTGCAGAACAGCATTTTCAAGGCTTTCTCCCGCATTTTACGGTTAATCATTTATGTGAAAAATATCATCTGACCGCCAAACAATTGGCATTAGTCTTACTGCCTATTAGTGCGTGTTATGCAAATCCAACGATTTCTCATTTTAGCGTTGGGGCTGTTGTAATGGGGGAAAGTGGCAATCTCTATTTCGGTGCAAATCAAGAGTTTTGCACCACGCATATTCAGCAAACTATTCACGCAGAGCAAAGTTCCATTTCCCACGCTTGGATGCGAGGAGAGCGAAAATTAACGGACGTAACGGTAAACTATACGCCGTGCGGACATTGTCGCCAGTTTATGAATGAATTAAACAGTGCTGAAACGTTGCATATTCACTTGCCTCATAGCCAAAATAATTTGCTGCATCACTATTTGCCTGATTCGTTTGGTCCAAAAGATTTGGCTATTTCTTGTCGATTGTTTGATGAACATCATAATGGTTTACGTTATAGCACAGAAGATCCTGTTATTTTGGCCGCTTTAAATGCCGCTAACCAAGCTCACGCCCCTTATTCGCAAAGCTATTCGGGGATTGCGATTCAGTTGCAAGATCATCAAATTTTCTGTGGAAGTTATGCTGAAAATGCCGCATTTAACCCTGCATTACCGGCAATGCAAGTGGCATTGAATTATTTGTTATTAAGTGGCGCAGAAACAGAAATGATCCAACGGGTTGTGATGGTGGAACAACCTCTCAATCTTTCTTATCGCAAAATGGCGGAAGAATTATTGGTCTATTTAGCTGATGTGCCGTTGGAGTATGTGGTTTTATAGTAATTTTAGTTTTACTAGGTTATGTTTTAGCCAGAAAAGGAATATTTATTTTACGATAAAAGTGCGGTTAACATTTTAATAGCCACTCAAACTTTAAAAGTTTTTACCGCACTTTTGTACTCAATTACAATTCTTCTGAAGAATAATATCCCCCCATTGCACTATAAACCGCATTTTCACTTTGAATAAGATTATATTTAGCGTTCAAAATAGAAAGCTCAGAATTACGCTCGGTGCTGGCGGCGTTTAGCCATTCTCTTAATTCAGAAATGCCTGCATCATAGCGATTTTTATAATATTGCGTGATGCGTTTATTGTAATCATAAGTTTGTTTTAAGTTCGCAAAGTTTTGACGTGCTTGGCTGTAAGCAAAATAATTAGTATCAATATCGTTTAATGCTTTTGTAATACTTTGCTCAAAATTCACTAATGCTAAATCATAGGCTGATTCTGAAATTTTTACGTTCCATTTCACCGTATTCCAGCTCAAGAATGGTAAGCTAATTCCGACCGTCCCACCTGCAATTGGTGTATTGAATGCATTATCAATTTTGTTTCCACTAGAACCTAAGCTACCGCCTAAAGTAATGCTTGGGAACCAGCTTTTTTGCATTGCTTTAGCATCTTTGAATGCACTGTTCAAGCGGTATTGATAGCCTTTTACATCTGGACGATTTGCAATCGCTGAGAGGGGAACATTCAGGTTTACGCCCACATTCTTCACGTTAAGAATATGTGGATAGTTCACTTTTAATGGATCGCTTGGTTTTAAATTCAATAAGTTACGCAATGTCGCTTCCGCTGTTTTCTTTTGCGTTTGATAATTGATTAAGCTATTACGCGCTGTTAAAACCGCCTGTTGTGCTTGATCTGAACTTGCACGATCGGCAACCCCTTGGCGGAATTTATTTTGCATAATACGATTAATTTCAGAATAGTAATTAATGGTTTTATTCACGGTGCTGATGGCATCATTTAAGTAACCGAGCTGATAATAGGTTAAGATGACGGAATTGATTAATGAAATACGTGTTGCCTCAAGATCTTGCTCAGTCGCAGCGTGTCGCCATTCTGCTGCAGAAGCAGAATCAGCTAAACGACGCCATAAATCTAGCGTATAGCTGACGTTTAATGCCCCACCATGACTAATTACAGAAGCGCCACCATCATGAATATTTTTACTTGCAGAAGAAGAAACAGAACCGCTGAAATTCGGGACTAAATTCGCCCCAATTAAATTTGCATTATAAAGTGCGGTATTTACTGCAATGGCGGCTTTGGCTAAATCTTTATTATTGACCAGTGCTTGTTCAACCAGTTGATTGAGTTGCGGATCTTTGTACAGTGTCCACCAATTCTCTTGGATATGGTATTGTTTGGTTAATTCTTCATATTGTTGGAAATCTTGTTGTGAAGCGTTGTAAGAATCATCAAGATTCGCACAGCCAGCTAATAACACAGACAAGCTAATAGCAAGTGAGAGTTTGGATTGTTTTAACATCATTTTTTCCTTATTAAATAAATTCGTAATAAAATGTTAAGTAAATAAAGTGCGGTGTTATTTTACCGAGTTTTTATTTGCCTGATTGTTGAAATTTTATCAAAAAACTATTCCTGAGCTAAAGCGGTAATTGGATTTAATTGTGAAGCATTTTTCGCCGGCATATAACCAAAAATTACACCAATTAAGCTTGAACAGAGTAGGGCAGCAATAATTGAGAAGGTGGAAAAAATCATCGTAAAGTCTTTCACCAACCAATTAAATACGGTGCCTAATACCATTGATAGTATGACACCCGTAATGCCACCAATTAAACAAATCAATACCGCTTCAATTAAAAATTGTTGCAAGATGTTAAATTGTCTTGCACCAATTGCCATTCGCACACCAATTTCTTTGGTGCGTTCGGTAACTGAAACCAGCATAATATTCATCACCCCAATGCCACCCACTATAAGGGAAATAATGGCAATGGAAGAAATCAGCAATTTCATTGTATTTGTGGTACTTTCAATGGTTTGCTTAATCGTATCGGTATTGAAGACAAAAAAATCTTTTTTACCGTGACGCACAGTTAATAAGCGAGTGAGATCTTTTTCCGCCACTTTTGAGCTAATTTCATCACGAATTTTCACCGTAATTGAACTAATTTTGGGATTACCAGAAATTTTATTCATCGCTGTGGTGTAAGGGATATAAATATTCAAGCTTGAGCTGTTCATTCCCATATTATTGCTACTCGCTACACCAATAACGCGCAATGGTTTTTTATTAATCATTAAAATTTTGCCCAGTGGATCTTGATTATTGAATACTTCGCGTAACGTATTTTCATCAATGACAGCCACTTGTTCGCTGTGTTTTACTGCGTCAGCCGTAAAAAATGTCCCTTCCGCTTTGCTTAACCCTCGCACATTAAAATATTGCTCTCCCACACCACGTATTTGGGCGGTAAAACTTTGATTACCATAAGTTAAGGTGCCATTCACGGAACTGTTTGGTGTTACACTGGCGATATAACTTTGTTTAGCTAGCATATTCGCATCAGCCACAGTGAGATTTTGATTTTTCGTCGCGCGCCGATCGCCAAAGCCCGTTCCGTTATAAATATCCATAGTATTTGTCCCCATTGCATTGATATTACTGAGGATTTTTTGTTGTGAACCGTTCCCTAAGGCGACCACACAAACCACCGAAGTAATGCCAATAATAATCCCTAACATAGTGAGTAAGGAACGTAGTTTATGTGCTACAATGGCTTTAATAGACATTTTGAAAGATTCAATAAACTGATCTTTATAAAATTGTAATCGGCTTTTATTGCTTTGCGGTGCGATGTCTTGCTTTTGGCTAATTTGCTCCGATTTGCGTTGATCTTCAATAATTTTGCCGTCTTTGATCTCAATAATGCGATTTGCAAAATTTGCCACGTTTTTATCGTGTGTTACCAAAATAATGGTGTGACCTTCGCTGTGTAGCTGGGTGAGAATATCCATCACCGTTTCGCCACTTTTGCTGTCTAATGCGCCAGTGGGTTCATCAGCCAGAATAATTTCTCCCCCGTTCATCAAGGCACGTGCAATACTCACACGTTGTTGTTGACCACCCGAAAGCTGATTTGGCTTGTTTTCTAAGCGATCACCCAATCCTAATTTTTCTAATAAGAGCTTGGCTCGTTGTAGGCGAGTAGGTTGATCAATACCTGCATAAATCGCAGGAAGCGCCACATTTTCCACCGCACTTAATGTTGAAAGTAGGTTATAGCGCTGAAAAATAAAGCCGAATTTTTTCTGGCGTAAATCAGAAAGTTGATCACGATTTAGCTGGCTTACTTCTAACCCCTCTACTTTATAAGAACCTGATGTTGCGGTATCCAGACAGCCAATAATGTTCATTAATGTGGATTTGCCAGAACCTGATTGCCCAATAATGGCAATAAAATCCCCTTTTTTAATATCCAAATTAATATCTTTCAACACCTGCGTGCGGTTTTCACCTTCACCAAAAAATTTGTTAATGTGGCTTAATTCAATAATATTCATAAAAAAACCACCGCACTTTATAAAATTCGAGGGCCACGGAATGAATTACCTACTTTTTCATCGCGGGTTACTTGTGAGGAAATCACTTTTTCGCCTTCTGATAAGCCACTTAGAATTTGCGTATTCATATCATCACTTAACCCTGTAACAACTTTGCGTTTTTCTACTTTATTATTATCTATTAATAGATTAACAAAGGTTTCTTTTCCTTCTTTGTGTAACGTAATTGTCGGAATAAGCAAGGTATTTTGTTCATCGGCAATGATGATCGTATTTTGTGTGGTCATTCCAATGCGTAGCTGGTTATCAGGATTATCTACCAATACATTCGCGTAGTAATAAACAGCGCTGGTATCTGACGCACTTTCTTTATATTCATTATCCGTGAGCGTGGTGATGGCAGGATCAACAGAATGAATGGTGGATTGATACACTTTATCTGGATCGGAAAGGGTAGTGAACTCCACTTTCATTCCAGCTTTTACTTTTGTAATATCCCCTTCAGAAATTTCGGGTTTAATTAAAATTTTAGTTAAATCAGCAACTTGAACAATAGTTGGGGTGGTTTGATTCGCATTGACTGTTTGACCTTCAGAGACCGGAATGGAAATGACTGTGCCATCAAGAGGTGAAAGAATTTTTGTGTATGCCAAGTTTGTTTTAGCCGTATCCACCTGAATTTCAGCACGTTGAATGGAGGCTTCCACTTCAGAAATTGCCGCCTTAGTGGCAGATAAATTATTCTTTGCCGCATTCAGTTCATCTAAGGAGGTTGATTTACTTGCATATAATTTCGCAAGACGATCATAGGCCGATTTGGCCACATTGTAAGTCACTTGCTTGGCGTTAAGTTGAGCTTGATAAGCCTTTAATTCCGCTTGTGCTGAATTTAACGCATTCACTTGATTTTTTGAGTCAATTTCTGCGATTAAATCGCCTTGCTTGATGTGCTGTCCTAGTACAACGTGAATTTTTTCAATTTTACCTGAGGCCTGCGCACCGACTTCTACACGATTATAGGCTCGTACTGTGCCAGCAGTAATGACAGATTTTTTTATCTCACCACGATGCACCTGTTCGGTTAAATAGGTGGTTTCTTGTTGATTAGAATGAGTGAAATAACTATAAGCACCAAATACCATTAGCCCAATGGCAAGCAGGGAAAAAATCGTTTTTTTACGCATAAAAACTCCGAGAAAAATAACAACGGTTTTATTTGATGATTATAGTAGAAAATCTTTCTTAAGAAGATCTTAAGAACAATCAATTTACACTGAATGAACGTTCGTTCATTTTTAGGGCGTGAATTGTATCATTTATGCAAGGAAAATCAACCGCACTTTTGAATTCTGCCTGTAAACATAGTAGAATGGACGGCAATTTTTTTACAAAAATCGAGAATATTTTGAGGTCAAAATGAGCCATATTACAGAGAACGAACATCAACCTACCAATTTTATTCGTCATATTATTGATGAAGATTTGGAAGCAGGAAAAGTAAACCACGTTTATACCCGTTTCCCACCGGAACCAAATGGCTATTTACATATTGGTCACGCAAAATCTATCTGTTTAAATTTTGGTATTGCAGAAGATTACAAAGGTTTGTGTAACCTGCGTTTTGACGATACCAACCCGGTTAAAGAAGATGTGGAATATGTGGATTCGATTAAACAGGATGTAGAATGGCTTGGCTTTCACTGGGAAGGTAAAGCACGTTATGCCTCCGATTATTTTGATGCGCTTTATGGTTATGCCATTGAACTGATCGAAAAGGGGCTTGCTTACGTTGATGAACTTTCACCAGAGCAAATGCGTGAATATCGTGGCACACTGACCGAACCGGGTAAGAACAGTCCTTATCGTGATCGTAGCGTGGAAGAAAATTTAGCGTTATTTGAGAAAATGAAAAATGGCGAATTTGCTGAAGGAAAAGCCAGTTTGCGAGCTAAAATTGATATGGCATCGCCATTTATGGTAATGCGTGATCCCGTGTTATATCGCATTAAATTTGCTGAGCATCACAACACTGGAAATAAATGGTGCATTTACCCAATGTATGACTTCACTCATTGTATTTCAGATGCGATTGAAGGCATTACGCATTCATTATGTACATTGGAATTCCAAGATAACCGCCGTTTATACGATTGGGTGCTTGAGCATATTTCTATTAAACGCCCATTGCCACATCAATATGAATTTTCTCGTTTAAATTTAGAATACACGCTGACATCTAAACGTAAATTATTAAAATTAGTAGAAGATGAAGTGGTTGATGGTTGGAACGATCCGCGTATGCCAACTATTTCAGGTTTACGTCGCCGTGGCTACACTCCTGCTTCAATCCGTGAATTTTGCCGTCGTATTGGGGTAACTAAGCAAGATAACGTGGTAGAATTTAGTGCGTTAGAATCTTGTATTCGTGATGATCTCAACCAAAATGCGCCGCGTGCAATGGCAGTGATTAATCCATTAAAACTTGTCATTGAGAACTTTGACGGGCAAGAAATGCTTTCAGCGCCAAATCACCCAAATCGTGAAGAATTAGGCCATCGCCACCTGCCATTTACCAAAGAAATTTATATTGATCAAGCGGATTTCCGTGAAGAAGCAAATAAACAATATAAACGTTTAGTATTAGGCAAAGAAGTGCGTTTGCGTAATGCTTATGTGATTAAGGCTGAGCGTGTAGAAAAAGATGCGGAAGGTAATATCACTACCGTGTATTGTACTTATGATCCTGAAACTTTAGGCAAAAATCCAGCCGATGGACGTAAAGTAAAAGGCGTAATTCACTGGGTTTCTGCCACCGACAATGTACCAGCTGAATTTCGTTTATATGACAAATTATTCACCGTGCCAAACCCAAGTGCAGCGGAAGAACTTTATGAAGTGCTAAATCCAAATTCTTTGGTGGTAAAACACGGTTTTGTGGAAAAAAGTTTAGCTAACGCAAAAGAAGAAAAAGCGTATCAATTTGAGCGTGAAGGCTATTTCTGTGCTGATAGCAAAGATAGCCACCCTGAACACCTGATTTTCAACTTAACCGTAAGTTTGAAAGAAGGGTTCTAGTTTTTCCTTGAAAAAAATAAGTGCGGTAGAAATTTGAGCAGAATTTCTACCGTTTTTTTATGGTAGATTTTTTTATTAAGGGATGAGCCTAACTTAGCAGTCTCTTTATAAAGGAATTTAAGAGGATTCTGTTTTTTACAAAATTTACATTATTCTTATCGAGATAAAAATGAATAGGAAGTAAAAAGGAGTAACAAGTAGATAAGGCTAGTAGCTTTAGATGATCATCAAAATAAACATTGATGACAGCTCTCTTAATTTTAATAAATCATTATCTTTGAGGGAATCAAATTTGGTGGAGCTGGGGGGAGTTGAACCCCCGTCCGAAATTACTCTACCTTCAGTACTACACGCTTAGTCTAGTCTTTAATTTCACTTAATCACTGCGGACAGACACGCGATAACTAAGCTAGCTTGATTCAATTTAACGCTTCGATCCTCAAGCGGAGGCGTCCACGCGATCTCGTTTGGATTTGACTCCTCTTGATCCCCGTCTTACGAGCGGAAGCTAGGGAGAGAAGGCTATGAGCAGGTTATTAAGCTGCTAAAGCGTATTGTTCGTCGTTTGCGACTATTTTTTTGCGGTTTATTTACGAGGCCAACCGCACCTCGACGTGCACCTTGGGCTTCGCTAATCCCGTCGAATCCAGAATCAGCCCCAAAATTTGGTTAATTCTATCAAGGAATTGATTGAATTTAAAGAGAAATAAAATAAAAAGGCTAGAAATATACTAGCCTTTTCTAGTTATCACTGATATTACTAAATTATTTAGTTAAACTTTCAATTTTTTCAACTGCGGCGTCTTTCGCTTCAGTTACTTTTTCTACTGCAGCATCTTTTGCTTCTACCGCACTATCTTTAACCGCTGCGGCTTTGTCCATTGCAGCATCTTTTACTTCAGCTGCTTTTTGTGCTGCTGAATCAACTACTGAACTTGCTTTTTCTACTGCGGCATCTTTTGCTTCTACGGCAGCATCTTTTACATCTGCCGCTTTTTCTGCTACTGCATCTTTAGCACCAGTTACTTTTTCTACTGCTGCGTCTTTCATTTCAGCTGCTTTTTGGGTAGCCGCATCAGCCATAGAAGTTACTTTATCAGCCGCTGTATCTTTCATTTCAGTCACTTTTTGTGTTGCTGCGTCAGCCATTGAGCTTGCTTTTTCAGTAATTACATCTTTAGCTTCAGTAATTTTTGATACTGCAGTGTCTTTTACATCTTTTGCAGCTTCAACTGCTGCATCTTTAACATCTGATGCTGCTTGAGCTACAGCGTCTTTTGCTTCAGAAACGCTTGATTTTGCATTTTCAACTTGTGCTGAAACTTTGCTTTCTTTATCGAAACAGCCAGTTACAGTTAAAGTTGCACCTAATACTAATGCGGCTAATAATGATTTTTTCATTTTTACTCCTAAATAAATAATTCAATAATGAGATACAAACCCCACGTTTGCGGTGCATAGTCTGTAACAAAAATGTGGAAAAATAAACTACTATTTACATTTTTTTACGTATTAATTTTAACAATGTTTAAGATGATGCTTTTAACTTATTGAAATTAAATAAAAAGATATTTTTTAAATAATAGATTGTTATTTTATGTAAAGAATGGAACTTTTACGAATGATGAATTTTATAGCTTAATGTGGTTGTTTTATCATCGTTATGCGTTTTAGACAGAAAATTTTGATGTAAAAAAATCTGCACTTAACGCTTATTTTAAGGTTAAAGTGCAGATTTAAAGTGCGGTCAATTTTTTCTTAGTTTTTGTTATTGCGTAGCTTGAATTGCTGTTAGTGCGATAGTGTACACAATATCATCGACTAATGCACCGCGAGAAAGGTCGTTTACTGGTTTACGCATACCTTGTAGCATCGGACCAATAGAAACGAGATCTGCAGAGCGTTGTACCGCTTTATAGGTGGTGTTACCAGTATTTAGATCAGGGAATACGAATACTGTCGCTTTACCTGCAACTGGTGAGTTTGGTGCTTTAGAACGCGCTACATCTTCCATAATTGCCGCATCATATTGTAATGGACCATCAATAATAAGATCAGGGCGTTTTTCTTGAGCAAGACGTGTTGCTTCTTTCACTTTTTCTACATCTGCACCACTACCAGATGTGCCTGTAGAGTAGGAGATCATTGCCACTTTCGGATCTATACCAAAGGCTTTCGCAGAATCGGCGGACTGAATTGCAATTTCGGCAAGCTGTTCTGCGGTTGGATCTGGGTTTACTGCACAGTCACCATAAACAAGCACTTGATCTGGTAATAGCATAAAGAAGATGGAAGAAACAATAGAATTACCCGGTGCGGTTTTGATAATTTGCATTGGTGGACGAATGGTATTTGCTGTGGTGTGTACTGCACCTGAAACTAGACCATCTACTTCATTTGCTTCTAACATCATGGTACCAAGTACTACGGTGTCTTCTAGCTGTTCACGTGCGAGTGCTTCAGTCATTCCTTTATTTTTACGCAATTCGACTAAACGTGCTACATAGTTTTCACGTACGCTCGCAGGATCAATGATTGTGATACCTTTACCTAGTTGTACACCTTGGGCTTCAGCAACACGCTGAACGTCAGCTGGGTTAGCTAAAAGTACACATTCTGCAATACCACGTTCTGCACAAAGTGCAGCCGCTTTGATTGTGCGTGGCTCGTCCCCTTCAGGCAAGACAATACGTTTTTTCGCTTGACGTGCTAATTCGGTTAATTGGAAACGGAAAGCTGGTGGCGATAAACGACGTTGGCGAGAAGATTCGGCCACAATTGAATTGACAAATTCAGTATCAAATTGTTGGCTTGTGTATTGTTTAATGCTTTCAATACGTTCTTTATCATCCACAGGTACTTCAAGGTTGAAACTTTGTAATGCAAGGGCGGTTTGCCAAGTATTCCCTTCAATACGGAAAATTGGCAATCCTGTACTTTCAAAAACAGGTTGGCAAAGTTTTTTAATTTGGCTATCTAGTTTGTATCCACCAGTTAAAAGCAAGCCACCTAATTCAATACCGCTGCTTGCTGCAAGGGCGGCGGCAACTAGCACATCAGGGCGATCAGCTGAAGTGACTAACAAGCTACCATTACGGAAGTGTTCAACCATATTAGGTAAGCTTCTTGCGCAGAAAGTAATGCTACGAATACGGCGAGTCTGGATTTCCCCTTCATTGATAATGGCTGCGCCTAAATGTTTTACCAAATCAATGACACGGGTGGCGATAAGTTCTGCATTCCAAGGAATACAAGCGAGTATTTTGATTGGGCTTTTTTCAAATAAGTTATATACTTCAGCCACGTTGTTATGACTATGTTGATAAGCGTCAAAAATTTCACTTAAATCAGGGCGAGTACGACCAGATTCATCAATTGGTGCATTAAATTTGTTAATGACGACACCCAATAAGTTTTTGTTATTTTTACCCCCAAATTGTGAAGCAGCGGCTTCTACACGCTCTTTAAGCTGAGCTGGCGTTTCTGTTGAAGGGGCAGCCACAAGAATGATTTCTGCATCTAAGGCTTGGGCAATTTCATAGTTAATGCTGTTTGCATAGCTATGTTTACGTGTTGGAATTAATCCTTCAACAATGATAATTTCATTGTTTTTAGCTAATTGTTGATGATTTTCAACAATTTTTTCTAATAAAACATCAGATTGATTTTGACCAATCAAGCTTTCCGCTACGCTCAGCATAAACGGCTCAGCAGTTTCAATAGAGGTGCTAGTACGAACGATAGAGGTGCTGCGATCGAGTTTATCTTCGCCAGTATTTGGTTGTGAAATTGGTTTCATAAAACCAATTTTTGCGCCTTTTTCTTCAAGTGAACGAATTAAACCAAGGCTAACACTGGTTAAACCAACGCCAGCACTCACCGGAATAAGAATAATTGTGCGAGACATAATAAACCTTTAGGTTAAATAATGAAAAAGAAACTGCCGAATGATTCGGCAGTCTGTTTATAACGTTAGATACAAAGTTTTGCAGTATCTTGTGCAATAACAAGTTCTTCGTTTGTTGGAATCACCATTGCAACAGGCGTGTTGTCTGCGGTGATCACACCTTCGTTACCAAAACGAGCAGCAAGATTTTTAGCGTTATCTAGTTTATAACCGAAGAGTGTTAAATGCGCTAAGGTTTTTTCACGAACAAGTCCTGAGTTTTCACCAATACCGCCAGTAAACACAATAGCATCTAAACGCTCACCAATCACAGCCATATATGAACCGATATATTTTGCTAAACGGTAACAGAATACATCTAATGCACGTTTTGCTGCGGCTTCTGCATCATAGTTGTCTTCGGCATAACGACAGTCGCTGGTGACTTCTGTTAAACCTAATAACCCTGATTTTTTGGTTAATAGAGTGTTGATTTCCTCAACGCTCATACCTAGATTGTCGTGTAGGTAGAAAATGATTGCGGGATCTAAATCACCAGAACGTGTCCCCATCACTAAGCCTTCTAATGGGGTTAAGCCCATTGACGTATCAATACATTTACCGTGACGAACGGCAGCTACAGAGGCACCGTTACCTAAGTGACAAGTGATCACATTAACTTGATCCGCTGGCACATTTAAACGCTCAGCGGCTTGCTGGCTTACATAGTAATGGCTTGTACCGTGCGCCCCATAGCGGCGAACACCGTGCTCTTTATATAAAGAATAAGGAATTGCATAAAGATAAGCTTCTTCAGGCATTGTTGTATGGAATGCTGTATCAAAAACCGCCACGTTTTTATCTTTTAAGTGCGGGAACATTTTGAACGCTTCTTCAATACCAATTAAGTGAGCTGGGTTGTGTAATGGTGCAAATTGGATCGCGTCTTTAATACCTTGAATCACTTCATCATTGATGACAACAGAAGAAGTGAATTTTTCACCACCGTGAACAATACGATGACCAATTGCTACAATTTCATCTTTTAATGATGGATCGAGTGGGAAAATATTGTTCACAATAAATGCAAGCGCTTCACTGTGTGCCGCACCAGCACCTAATTCGGCATTGCCTTTTTCACCGTGTAATTTCCACTTAATACGTGCATCGGGTAAATGGAATGCTTCTGCTAAACCAGATAATTTTTCTTCACCCGTTACCGGATCTAAAATTGAAAATTTAAGTGATGAACTACCGCAGTTAAGTACGAGAACTAATTTTTGAGACATAAGTAACCTATCTTTAATTAAGTTAAAAGGAATCCGTCTAAAATAGCCTAAACGGAGCGACATATAAAAGTCGTTAGATCTTGCATAGGATACACTGTTCACTCAATAAAATAAATTCTCAAGGCAGAAAAAATACGATATTTATCAAAAAAATGATTAAAAATTAAAATTTTTTTATAAAAAATAAACCCAAGAGAAAGGAAAAGAATGGGCTATAATGCCCAAATTGATTACCGTTCAGCATAACAAGGAAAACAATGAAATTTTTCACCGCACTTCAACAAGGACAACAATATCTCGACACTTGGCCATTAATGCCTAAATTGGGAATGATTTTCCCCGAAAATCGCGTAATTAAAGCCACTCAGTTTTCACAAAAGTTGATGCCATTTTTGGCAGTGTTTGCATTGGTGTGGCAACAAATGTACGCCAAAGGGGATATGGTGGCGCTGGCGGCAACAATATTAACAGCACTTTTTTCTTTGTGTTTACCTTTGCAAGGGCTTTATTGGCTCGGCAAGCGTGCGAAAACACCATTGCCTCAACAAAGTGCGGTGCAATTTTTGCAAATTTGTCAGCAGTTAGAAAAAGTCGGAAGTGGTGTCAAGATACCAGAGAAACCGACTTATCAAGATCTCGCATTCGTACTAAAAAAGGCAGCACAAAAATTGCCCGCAGACGTTTGGCAATCCTTATAATGCTCTTAATATGTGCTTTGTTGATCCCGCTAAAAGCGAGTGATATAGTACGGCACTTTTTAACCTTTAGGATAAAAAACTGCAAATAATGCTACGCAAACGTTTTCGTTTTTTGCTAGAATAGCGCGGTCATAAATATCCTATCTATTGTAGAGATTATTTTCGTGAACAATTATTTAGATTTTATTATTATCGGAATTATTGCTTTTTCTATTATTGTCAGCCTTTTGCGTGGTTTCGTGCGTGAGGTGATGTCCCTTGCAAGCTGGGTTGTCGCTTTTTTGGTCGCAAATCATTTTTATCCTTATGTTGCCAACTTTTTAACTCAAATTGAATCAGGCTATATTCGTAATGGCGTAGCCATTGCCATCTTATTTATTGCCACTTTAATCATTGGGGCAATTGTGAATTATTTAATTAGCCAACTGGTAGATAAAACCGGGTTGTCTGGCACAGATCGTGTATTAGGTGGCTGTTTTGGCTTATTACGTGGGGTATTGATTGTTGCGGCACTCTTATTCTTTGTCGATACCTTTACTAACTTTAGTCAAAGTGATGTGTGGAAAGAATCAAAATTAATCCCGCACTTTGGCTTTATTGTGGAATGGTTCTTTCAAAAAATTCAGGAAAATTCCAGTTTATTAAACTCAACATTAACTCAATAGGGGATAACACGAATGTGTGGTATTGTCGGTATAGTGGGGACAAGCCCTGTCAATGAAGCAATTTATAATGCCTTAACGGTTCTTCAACACCGAGGGCAAGATGCAGCAGGAATTGTCACTATTGATGATGAAAATCGCTTCCGTTTACGTAAGGCAAATGGGCTGGTAAGTGATGTTTTCCAGCAAGTACATATGCTACGTTTGCAAGGCAATGCTGGCATTGGGCACGTTCGTTATCCGACTGCGGGCAGTTCCAGTGTTTCTGAGGCGCAGCCTTTTTATGTAAACTCACCTTATGGCTTAAGCCTTGTTCATAACGGTAATTTAACGAACTCTGAACAACTGAAAAAGACCTTATACGAACGCGCTCGCCGCCACGTGAATACCAATTCAGATTCAGAAATTTTGCTTAATATCCTAGCCTATCATCTTGATCATATTTATACCCAACACCTTTCGCCCGAAGATATTTTTCACGCGATTAAAGCAACACATAATGATATTCGTGGTGCTTATGCTTGTGTGGCAATGATTATCGGACACGGAATGGTTGCGTTTCGTGATCCGAATGGGATTCGTCCTTTAGTGCTAGGAAAACGTGAAGAAAATGGCAAAACAGAATACATTTTTGCCTCAGAAAGTACCGCACTTGATGTGGTTGGTTTTGAATTTGTACGTGATATTCAGCCGGGAGAAGCGGTTTATATCACCTTTGACGGCAAATTTTATGCACAGCAATGTGCGGATAATCCAAAATTGACGCCGTGTATTTTTGAATACGTCTATTTTGCCCGTCCAGATTCCAATATTGATGGGGTTTCTGTTTATGCTGCGCGTGTGCATATGGGTAAATATCTGGGCGAAAAAATTGCGCGTGAATGGAAAACGTTAGACATTGACGTGGTGATCCCCGTACCAGAAACGTCAAATGATATTGCCTTACAAATTGCCCATATTTTGAATAAGCCTTATCGTCAGGGCTTTGTAAAAAA
Source organism: Avibacterium sp. 21-595 (assembly GCF_023611905.1). Lineage (NCBI taxonomy): Bacteria > Pseudomonadati > Pseudomonadota > Gammaproteobacteria > Pasteurellales > Pasteurellaceae > Avibacterium > Avibacterium sp. 21-595. Next base: position 1,176,381 of record NZ_CP091455.1, read on the forward strand.
TCGCTATGTAGGACGCACTTTTATTATGCCCGGGCAAACTCAGCGAGTGAGTGCAGTGCGGCGTAAACTCAATACCATTTCTTCTGAATTCAAAGGCAAGAACGTGCTATTAGTAGATGATTCGATTGTACGTGGTACAACATCAGAGCAAATTGTTGATATGGCGCGTGCTGCAGGGGCGAAAAAAATCTACTTCGCCTCAGCCGCACCAGAAATTCGTTATCCTAATGTGTACGGCATTGATATGCCAACAAAACACGAACTCATTGCTTATCAACGAGAAGTGGACGAAATTGCGGCACTGATTGGCGTGGATAAATTGATTTTCCAAGATCTTGATGCGCTAACCCAATCTGTCCAACAAGAAAATCCAGCAATTAAAGATTTTGATTGTTCTGTGTTCACAGGGCATTATGTAACAGGCGACATTACACCAGAATATCTTGATCATATTGCCGATTTACGCAATGATAGTGCCAAGAAAAAGCGTGAGAAAGACGCCACTAATCTTGAAATGCACAACGAGAGCTAATGACCAAACAACGTTTAATTATTGCCATAACGGGTGCTTCAGGAGCGATTTATGCCATACGTCTATTGAGCGTGTTGCAAAACGTTCCTGAGCTTGAAACCCATCTAATTATCAGCAACGCCGCCAAGCAAACTTTGAGTGCCGAAACCGATTATAGCATTCAACAAGTACGTGCTTTGGCCGATAAAACTTATGATATTCGCGATATTGGCGCCGCCATTTCTTCGGGATCTTACCGCACATTGGGAATGGTGATTCTGCCTTGTTCAATTAAAACCTTGTCAGGTATTGCACACAGTTACACCGATGATCTCATCACTCGTGCGGCAGATGTTTGTTTAAAAGAACGTAAGCCGTTGTTTCTTTGCGTGCGAGAAACGCCGTTACATTTAGGCCATTTACGCTTAATGACCCAAGCAGCAGAAATTGGGGCAACCATAATGCCTTTAATGCCAGCCTTTTATCATCGCCCTGAAAGTATTGATGATATTATCAATCAGAGTATCAATCGTCTTTGCGATCAATTTGGTATTACGCTTGAGCAAGATTTATTTCAGCGTTGGGGAGAATAAGCGTAATAGGGCGATTTTCTCTCTTGAGCATCCCATTGAAAATCCTTTAGCCCTATTGAATAATATAGGGCTTTTTACTATGGTTATTGCTGCTTAAAGCAAAGGCTTGCGTTAAAAAAACTGAGAACAAAGTTTTAATTAAATATGTGGCAATAAAAGCGTTTGTGATATTTTAATGCAATATCAGGGCTGCATATATCGTATAGCAAATATGGTTTTGTAAATGTGAAACTCGGCTACCGATAACATAGGGTAATACTAAGAAGTTTATAGCAATGAATATGATAAATGATGAAGAAAAAGCATTATTTCGTGATGCAATACGCGGGGTCAAACCATTAACACAAAATGAAATCGTGCCAATGTATAGACAAACGAAACAAAAACAGGCACAACGGGAACAACGCGAAACAGAAGATACATTATTCTTTTTCTCTGATGATTATGAGCCTTTATTAAATGAAGAGGGCGCAGTGAAGTATTTGCGAGAAGGGGAAGACACTTATCTGCTGAAACAATTACGTCGTGGTGATTTTTCACCTGAATTATTTTTAGATTTGCACGGTTTAACGCGAGAAAAAGCAAAATTGGAACTCGCGGCGCTAATTCAAGCCTGTGAAAAAGAGCATATCTATTGTGCAAGCATTATGACAGGCTATGGCACTTATACGTTGAAACGCCAAATCCCTCGTTGGCTTGTGCAGCACCCGCGAGTTCGCGCGTTACACCAAGCGCCGAAAGAATGGGGTGGGGAAGCCGCAATTTTAATTTTGCTTGATGTATAGTGTTCTCCTCGCAAGCACGCTATGCGTTAAGATAGCCTCTAAGATTATCCATTTGTTTTTCAGCTTCATTCAGCCCTAATTCATACATCGCTTGAATTTTTTGTGGATCTTTTTCGATACGCTTAATTTTCAGATCTTGTGATGGGCGAATGACGAAAATTTTTCCCGCCTTCTCTAACTTAATAATATTCTCAATTTGTTGATTATACGCATCAGCGCGTTGGATAAGTTTTTCAGCCAAGCGGGGATAGTGACGGTAGAACCCACTAATCAGCCATTTTGCCGAAGGTTTTTTGCGATAATCTAAAGTGCGGGTCAAAATGACGATGATTTTGTCGTAGCCCAACCTTTGGCAAAAATCTAAAGGAATGCTATCAGCAATGCCCCCATCTAAATATTTTTTGCCATTTATTTCAACATATTGTGAAACAAAGGGCATTGCAGAAGTGGCGCGTAAGGTTTCCATTTGAGCAAAAGGATCGGTGATTTTTACATATTCTGCTTGCCCTGTTTCAATATTGGTTAGCGTGGCATAGAAATCAGTATTCGCTTGCTTGAAGGTGTCATTATCAAAGGGATCAAGCGTAAACGGCAGTTGATAAAAGGCAAAATCCTTGTTCACAATATTGCCTGTGGTCACTAAGCTAGTTAAGCCGAGATAGCGTTTGTCATTTAAATATTTTAGGTTATAGCGAATGACACGCCCTGCTTGCTTAGAAGGATAATTCACGCCAAATAATGCGCCTGCTGATACGCTCACTATGCCGTCAACATGTACATTTTCGTTAAGAAACACATCAAGCACGCCAGCAGTGAACATTCCACGCATTGCACCGCCTTCTAACACTAATCCCACTTTCATTCTTACTCCAATTGTTCAAAATTTTTTGATCATAGCATTTTATGATTATTGGATAAAAATATTTTTTTATTTACTTTATAATGGACGAAATTGCATTTTTTAGGAGATTTAATGAATTTTCCATTAATTACAGTAATCACACCAACTACGGGCAATATTCATCTGAACCAGGCAATTCAATCCGTGGCACAGCAGAGTTATCCTTATATTCAACATTTAATTATGGTTGATGGACAGGCACCTAAAGCAATGGAGATTTTATCTCATTATCGCCATTATGCTCATCTTGATATAGTGCAGTTGCCCTATAATATTGGTACTAGAACCTTAGATATCGGGGGGCATACACTTTTAGGGCATCCTTCTTACGGTATGGGCTTGTTCTTAGCGAAGGGAGATTGGATATGCTTTCTTGATGAGGATAATTGGTTCTCTCCCGAACATATAGCATATTTTGCTTCCATCCTGCAACAGGAAAAGAATGCTAATTTTTGGGCTTATGCATTACGTAATATCGTTGCCCAAACTGGGGATTTTATTTGTCAGGATAATTGTGAATCTTTAGGGGTTTGGCTTAGTGTGGGAGGGTATCATTTAATTGATACAAATTGTTACTTCTTACCGCGTCATTTGGCTTTGCAATTTGGAGAGATATTTTATCACCCTTTTATGGACAGGCTATTATCTCAAAGTTTACTTCAACAATCATATAAAATATGTTGTACTGGAGAATATACTGTAAATTATCGATTAGGAAATCGAATAGATTCGGTAAAAGCAAAATTCTTTCTACAGGGGAATGATATAATGGCAAACAATTATCCTTCCCCTTTCCCTTGGCAAAGTACAAAACATAAATTAAAAGGATTAATATAGAATGAAAATTGCCCTAGGTATTGAATATAACGGCAAGAATTATTTTGGCTGGCAACGGCAAGAGCGTGTAACGAGCGTGCAAGAGCAGTTGGAAAAAGCCATTTCTTTTGTGGCGAATGAAGAATGTCAAATTTTCTGTGCGGGAAGGACGGATTCAGGTGTTCACGCAACGGGGCAGGTGGTGCATTTTGAAACCAATGCCATTCGTGCAGAAAGTGCGTGGAGCTTTGGGGTGAATGCCAATTTGCCTGATGATATTGCGGTCTCTTGGGCAAAACAGGTCGATGATGATTTCCACGCACGTTTTAGTGCCACTGCACGTCGTTATCGCTATGTGATTTATAACAATAAACTGCGTTCCGCAATTTTACCAGAAGGCGTAACGCATTATCATCAACCTTTGGATCACCGATTAATGCACCAAGCTGGGCAAGCATTATTAGGTGAAAATGATTTTTCTTCTTTCCGTGCCGCACAATGCCAATCGCATACGCCGTGGCGAAATGTGCATCATTTAAATGTGGTCAGACAAGGAAAATACATTATTGTGGATATTCAGGCGAATGCCTTTGTGCATCATATGGTACGAAATATCGTAGGAAGTCTAATGGAAGTCGGGGCAGGGCGTCAGCCTGTGGAATGGATAGGTTGGTTGCTGGCGCAGAAAGATCGCAAACTGGCAGCGCCCACCGCAAAACCTGAAGGGCTTTATTTAGTGCAAGTTCATTATCCCGAATCATTTGCTATTCCTCAAAATGCGCTTGGACCACTTTATTTGTCGGATCAGTTATAATGTTTAAAAGCTAGAATATTATAATAAATTATGGTCTAATAAGCGGAATTTTTTGTTAATAGAAAGGGTTAAAATGAGCTGGATTGATCGAATTTTTAGTAAGAATACGGCATCAAATACGCGTAAGGCGAATGTGCCAGAAGGCGTTTGGACAAAATGTACTTCTTGCGAACAAGTATTATATCGCGATGAATTAACGCGTAATTTAGAAGTTTGTCCAAAATGTGGACACCATATGCGTATTGATGCGCGTACCCGTTTATTGGCATTGTTAGATAAAGAAAGTGCGGTGGAAATTGCAGCCGATCTTGAACCAAAAGATATTTTAAAATTCAAAGACTTAAAAAAATATAAAGATCGCTTAACCGCAGCACAAAAAGAAACAGGTGAAAAAGATGCGCTCATTGCTATGGCAGGGACATTATATGGGATGCCTGTGGTTACTGCCGCGTCTAACTTTAGCTTTATGGGCGGCTCAATGGGGGCTGTGGTTGGGGCAAAATTTGTACAAGCAGCGGAAAAAGCCATTGAGGATAATTGTCCTTTTGTGTGTTTTTCTGCCAGTGGTGGTGCGCGTATGCAAGAAGCCTTGATTTCCCTTATGCAAATGGCCAAAACCAGTGCCGTATTAGCAAGAATGCGTGAAAAGGGCGTGCCGTTTATTTCTGTACTAACAGATCCAACGCTAGGCGGTGTCTCAGCAAGTTTTGCAATGCTTGGCGATATTAATATTGCTGAACCAAAAGCCTTAATTGGCTTTGCAGGTCCGCGTGTGATTGAGCAGACTGTGCGTGAAAAACTGCCAGAAGGTTTTCAACGCAGTGAGTTTTTATTAGAAAAAGGGGCGATTGATATGATCGTAAAACGCGGCGATATGCGTGAAACCCTTGCGAGTTTGTTGGGGAAACTTTCTAATAAGCCTTCTCCTTTTGTGCAAGCTGAATTAGTAGAAAACCTTCCTGAGAATGAATAATTTTAAGTTATCTTTAACAGCCACTTCGCCTTTGTCTCAGTGGCTTTCTTATTTAGAACAAAGCCATTTTAAAGCCATTGATTTAGGTCTTGAGCGCATTAAATCCGTTGCACAACAACTTGATTTGCTTAATCCCGCCCCTTTTGTGATCACCGTTGGTGGGACAAATGGCAAAGGCACAACTTGTCGCCTGTTAGAGCAGATTTTGCTGAACGCAGGTTATCGCGTCGGCGTGTATTCTTCACCGCATTTAATTCGCTACAACGAGCGTGTTCGCATTCAAAATCAGGAATTACCCGATGAGCAACATAGTGCCTCTTTTGCTTTTATTGAGCAGAATAAAACGCAATCTTTAACTTATTTTGAATACAGCACCTTATCGGCGTTATATTTATTTAAACAAGCTAAGCTAGATGTCGCTATTTTAGAGGTTGGGCTAGGCGGTCGATTAGATGCGACCAATATTGTAGATAGCGATATTGCGGTGATTACGAGTATTGATATTGATCACACTGATTTTCTTGGCAACACCCGTGAGCAAATTGCGTTTGAAAAAGCAGGGATTTTTCGTGCTAATAAACCTGCCATTATTGGTGAGCCTAATGTGCCAAACACAATGTTGGAACAAGCACAAAAGCAACATTGCCAGTTAAGCCGTCGTGGGGTAGATTGGACGTTTAGCCAAACTGCGCAAAGCTGGCAATGGCAACGTGAACACTATCATAATCAAGAAAGTGAAAACAAAAAAGTGCGGTTGGAAAATCTGCCTTTTCCGCACATTCCTCTTGCTAATGCCGCCACGGCTTTAGCGGTGTTACCTTATTTGCCGTTTCACATTGCAGAACAGCATATTCGTGAAGCGTTACAAAATGTACAACTTGCGGGACGTTTTCAGTCTTTAGAGAGTAAGCAACGACAAGGCTTGGCTAAGCTGTTACATTGTAACGAAAAAACATTGCCACAGGTAATCGTTGATGTCGGGCATAATCCGCACGCAGCAAAATATTTAGCGGAAAAACTCACTGCACTTAAAAAACCGACACAACGTATTCTCGCCGTTTGTGGTATTTTGAAAGACAAAGATGCACAAGGTGTCTTTTCCCCCTTGCTTGATATTATAGATGAATGGCATTGCGTGAGTTTATCCGTTGCACGAGGACAGCGCAGCGATGAGTTACTGGCACAATTGAACCAGCTTGCTTTATCGCAAGGAAAAAAAATCAATGCGTCTGCAGAAATATCAATGACACAGGCATTACAAAGTGCGGTGCAAAATTCGCAAGAAAATGATGTGCTGCTCGTGTTTGGCTCATTTTATACCGTAGGGCAGTTATTAGCATTACTCGCATAAAAAAATGCCCGATGGAGGGCATTTTTTATGGTAAGCGATAAAGGTTGGTAAGCTGTTATGCTAACGATGCGACCATTACCGCTTTAATGGTGTGCATACGGTTTTCTGCTTGATCAAAGGCGATGTTCATTGGTGATTCAAACACCTCTTCCGTTACTTCAATACCGTTTGCTAAGTGCGGGTATTTTTCGGCGATTTTTTTACCTACTTCGGTTTCGCAATTATGAAAAGCTGGCAGGCAGTGCATAAATTTCACTTTAGGGTTACCACTGCGTTGCATTAGGAGTGGGGTAACTTGATAAGGCAAGAGTAACTCAATGCGTTCACCCCAGCTTTCAAGCGGTTCACCCATTGATACCCAGACATCAGTATGAACGAAATCAACGCCTTTAATGGCAAGATCAATCTCTTCTGTAATGGTGATTTTTGCCCCTGTTTGCTGTGCGAATTCTTGGCACATTGCCACGAATTCTGCTTCTGGCTGCAAGGCTTTTGGGGCGCAAATGCGCACGTCCATTCCTAATTTTGCCCCGATTAATAATAAGGAATTGCCCATATTGTTACGTGCATCACCGATATACACATAGCGAATTTCAGACAATGGCTTATCACAATGTTCCATCATTGTAAGTACGTCCGCCAGCATTTGGGTTGGGTGAAATTCATCGGTTAGCCCATTAAACACAGGCACGCCAGCATATTCTGCCAGTTCATTCACAACGGCTTGTTTAAAACCACGGTATTCAATGGCATCATACATTCGCCCCAATACACGCGCGGTGTCTTTCATACTTTCCTTATGTCCAATTTGCGAAGAATTGGGATCAATATAGGTTACATTTGCACCTTGATCATAAGCCGCCACTTCAAAGGCACAGCGTGTGCGGGTAGAGGTTTTTTCAAAAATTAAGGCAATGTTTTTGCCTTTTAATTTAGGCTGCTCTGTGCCTGCGTATTTCGCGTGTTTTAAGTCTTTGGCAAGTTGCAGTAAAAATTGAATTTCTTGTGGGGTGTGGTGTACAAGGCTCAGTAAATGACGGTTTTTTAAGTTAAAGGGCATAATTTTTCCTCTTATGTTGTGTTTGCGAATTTTGTTGGTATATTACTGATTTCTTTTAAGCGAATAAAGGTAAATTATGTTAGATCACGCATTATTAAGTTTAACGCACGAACAACAGCAAGAAGCGGTGGAAAAAATTCAGGCATTAATGGAACAAGGCATAAGTAGTGGTGAGGCAATTACGATTGTCGCCAAAGCACTACGCGAACAGCACCAACAAAACGCAGAAAACCATTCCTGTTAAGGAATAATTTCATACCTAAATAAAAATTTTTGGAGTAATTTTTTATTTGCTGAACTGTGTAAGCAACACATATATAAAGAAATTTTGTGATCTCTGTTTGATTTTAGAAGATTGGTTCTTGCGAAAAAGAGAAATTTATTTGAATATTTACTCGAAAAATTAGGGAATAAGGCGAGTGCTTTATTGGTTTTCAAAATTCTATCAGAGATAGAAAATCCATTTAGAGGTGAAATGTTTATTATGGAAGTTGGTGTTGTTAAATGGTTCAATAACGCAAAAGGGTTTGGATTTATTTCAGCAGAAGGGAATGATGCAGATATTTTTGCGCATTATTCTGTGATTGAAATGGAGGGTTATCGTTCTTTAAAAGCTGGGCAAAAAGTCAATTTTGAAGCGGTACACGGTGATAAAGGCTCGCACGCAACCAAAATCGTCCCAGTTGTAGAATAGATAAAGTAAGTTCATATCCTTTAAGAAAAAGGCAAAGTTTAGCACTTTGCCTTTTTTCTGTTCTATTTTAATGTGCTTGTGCGTATTTTCTATTATGAAAAATCACATAAATATGCGGCAAGATTTGGCTTATCATATTGAGTTGTTGAATTGGAATGCCCACTTCAGATTGGCTCAGTTTTTCTCCTTGTTGCTCATTTAGTTGTTGCAAGGATTGATGAATGTTTTTTTGCAGCTTATCAAACACAGGCTGCGATAAGGATTCAATATGCTCTAATGCGTAGATCAGTTTTTTCGCAATAGGATAATATTCTGCCATAAAATCAATATTTTGCTGAATTTGCTTAATATGTTTGCGGTAAGCACCAAGGGCAGAAATATAGCTTAATAAGGAATAATTGAGTTTTAACATTTCAAAGCCTTCTTGTAAGTGATCTTTGTATTTTTCTGGATCACTATTCATATTAGACATCGTCGCGCTAAGCGCGGTGGCATATTCGTGCGCTTTTCGGCGTGCAATGCGATATTGCAAGTTATCACATTTACCAAATTGAAGTTGGCTGATGATATACAACAAATATTTGCCATCACTTTGAATGGCTTTGTGAATCACTTGGCTAAGTTGTAGATACTTCCAATCAGGCCATAAATAGGAAACCGCAATCCAAGCAATAAAAGCGCCTGCTAAGGTATCAATTAAGCGAGAATAAAGGGCAGAGTGAATATCAAAGCCAATTATATTAAAGCTAATAAGTACCTGTAAGGTAATGAAAAACGTGGAAAAGCTGTAATTATTACTGCGGAAAAAGAAAAATAACGTACTGGTTGCTACCACCAAGCCCATCTGTAAGGCTAAGGTCGGGTGGGCATAAGGTAATAATGATCCAATAATTACCCCGAGAATAGTCCCAATAATGCGTTGTTTTAAGCGTAATTTCGTGGCGGCATAATTCGGTTGGCAAACAAAGACAGCCGTGAGCAAAATCCAGTAACCGCGTGAAAGCTGTAAAAATTCTACGATGGTACAGCATACAAAAACCACAATCGACAATCTGACTGCGTGGCGGAAAAGCTGTGAATCAAAACTTAAATGGCTACGAATGGTGAGCCAAATATTTTTTAGCCCTGTTACATCGCTATCATCGTGAATTTTCACCCAGCGGTGATGTGTTTCAGAAGATTCAGGGGCTTGCCCTAAATGGCGTAGCTGCCAGTCCACCCCTTGTAAATTATTAATTAGGGTTTTGATCGCGGTATTTTGCGTATCATCTTGATGCTGCTGCGCATAATGCTCAAAAGATTGATTTACGCCAGCTATTGCACGTTCTAAACGAGGGTTATAGCGATAATGGCTATTTTGTTGCAGGCTTTGTGCAAAATCACGGCACGCTTGAGCTTGCAACTCTAAAAGGCGTTGAATACGAAAGATTAAATCCGTATTTTTAAGCTGCTGCGCTAAGACTTGATAATTAAAATAACTAGAATTAGCGCGTTCGTGAATATCTTGTGCTGCAAAATAATAATTGATCATCTGTGTCGTACGCGTGTGGCGATATTGCCCGCGAATACGGTAAAACAGCGCAGTACGGCAAGCATTAAAGGCATTAATCAGTTGGCTATTTTTCATCGCAAGGGTAATTTGCTTGCTTTCGAGTTGATCAATATCATCGGGATCAAAAAATAAGGATTTTGCTTCTAAATATTCAGCTAATGCTAAAAAAGATTTCGCCACCGCATCTTGCACTGGGCGGTTAGGAAAAAAAAGATAAACGATAATCGCGGTAATGCTATATAGCAATGTACCTAATAAAATTAATAAGGAATTGAGATACCACAGGGTTTCAGGTTGATAGGTGAGGGTGGTGTAAAGGGCAACCACCAGCGTACCAAAAGAAATCGTATTGTAACGTTGTCCCACCGCACCGATCATCGTAAAAATAAAGGTGATGACTGTCATCAACAGAGTAAATGCCACCCCATTACCCAACGTGAGTTGAACGCTCAATGTGGATACCGAAAAGGCAAGTAGGGTATAGAAAATATTTTTCAGCCGCCCAGTTAAACGATTGTCTAAATCTGCTAAACCGCCAGCAATAATGCCTAGCACCAAAGGCATACTTTGCTGTGAAATATCAAATAACCAAACGGAAAAAGCAGCAATGTTTACTGCAATAAAAACAGGAATGGTTGCGATAACTTTGGCATTTAGCCAGTTATTGATTGTCATTTTTATACCCTAAATTGCATTAACGCGAGATTTATTTTAACCGCGCTTTGAGATAATTGGCATAATCTGGCACTTGAATATCAACAGTTTGGTTAAATAATTGACTTTGCACCAAAAAGTCAGCACTGGCGATATTCATTGCAACAGGAATATTCCACACCGTAGCAATACGCATTAAGGCTTTGACATCAGGATCGTGCGGCACGGCATTCATTGGATCCCAAAAGAAAATCAGCACATCAATTTTCTGTTCTGCAATTAATGCACCAAGCTGTTGATCCCCGCCCATAGGACCGCTTAACAATGGTGTGATGGGAAGAGCAGTTTCTGCTTGGATTAAATTGCCCGTTGTCCCTGTGCCATAAAGAATATGAGCAGAAAGTAAAGTGCGGTGCTTTTTACACCAATTTATTAAATCTTGTTTACAGTGATCGTGGGCAACCAAAGCAATATGTTTATTTTCTGCAAGCTGGCGCGTGGTATTTTGCATTTTTCCTCCAGATAGCAAAAAGTGAGCGTAAAGCCCACTTTTTCTCAATAATAATTTACGATTATTTTTGTTTTTTTGCCCAATTTAAGAAACGTGTTTGCGTTTCTTTATCTGCTTGTTGGAACCAATATTGTAATTGCTGTTCCACCACATTTTCACCTTGTACGGTAATTTTACCTTTTTGTGCTTTTGCTGCAGAAGGCAGTGCTGCTGGCATTGCTGTTGTGGCAAAAGAAGATACCGAAGCAACCGCACCTGAAGCGTTGTACTCAGAAAGATTGTCAATGAGATTTAAACCGGGTAAGAAACCTTCCTGTTTTAATAGATCCTGTTTAAATGGCACATTTTTTCCAGAAACAGTTTTTACGCTAACAACAGGGTTTTTATTATAAGCTTCAGTTTCACGCTCATCTTCAAGGTGTGGGGCAGAAATCACAACGTCTTCTGCTGTCCCTTGGAAAGTGACGATGATTGGATTGGATTCAAATAATGCCCGATCAGAACCACCCGATCTCACCACTTCACTTACACGCACCACAACTTGATGGGGTTGTGTATCATTAGCTTTAAAAGAATTTGTTGATTTTAAAAGAGATTTACTCGCCTTTTGTCCGTCAATGGCTAAAAAATCAACATTAGATGAACTGGTTACCATACCAGCAAAACTTGCTGTACTAGTGAATAACGCTGCGGTAGCTAATGCAGCAAAACGAAATTTCATATTCGCTCCTTTCATATAAGGGATAATGTTTTATTTTGATTCACTTTAATCATTTAAAGTGGACTTGGCTATGCTATGCTAATTTGGCAAAAATGAAAATAAAAAATTTTATTTTTGCTTGAAATTTGCGCAGTTAAATGACATTGGAATGATTTGGATCATTAGGAAGGAAAATGAACGTAAAAAAATTTGCCGTTTATGGGTGTGTGCAAGGGGTAGGGTTTCGCTATTTCACTTGGAAAGAAGCCACAAAAATCGGGCTAACGGGCTGGGTAAAAAATCGCTCAGATGGAAGTGTATTGGTTATTGCGAAAGGTTCAGAACAACAATTAACCCAACTTTATCAATGGTTACAACGTGGCTCACCCAGTGCGGTGGTGAAACAGGTCATTATGGAAGATTATCTTGGTGATGCAGTTTTCCACGATTTTTCTGTACGTCGTACTTAATGCAGATCAAATAAGTCGCACTTAATGCAGATCAAATAAACAGAATATCGCGTTATTGAATGCCTCAAAATACAAGCCTATAACGGGTTAAAGAACGGGAAGCCAAGCCATAAGCAAAATGTACCTTGTTGTATTGGGACAGAACGCTGTTTTCTTAGTTAATTGGACGAAGTTTGCGATAGCCTAACGCGAGTACAAAGCCTAATGCCTGTAACAAAATAATGGTTGGGCCTGTAGCCGCATCAAGATGATAGCTCAGAATTACGCCAAGAAAACTGCTTATTGTAGCAGTGGCAATGGCAATAAGTAGCATTGTGTTGAAATTTTTACTCAACACATAAGCGGTGATCCCCGGTGAAATCAGCATTGCGGTGACTAAAATAATCCCGACCACTTGCATTGTGCTGATGATCGTTAAGGCGAGCAAAAACAGCAAACCATAATGCAATTTTGTTACCGTAAGCCCAATTACACGCGCGTGGTTTGGATCAAAACAGAAAAGCAAAAAATCTTTTCTTTTCAGTAAGATAATCAACAAAACTAGCGTGGCGATAACCAGTGTTTGAACTAATTCCTGTGGGGTAATCCCTAATAAATTGCCGAATAGAATATGGGAAAGGTGTTGTTCCGTCTCGACCTTACTAAATAGCACAAGCCCCACTGCGAACATTCCTGAAAACATAATGCCCATCACCGTGTCTTCCTTAATGCGGCTGTGAGATTTTAAATAGCCAATGCCAAAAGCACAGCATAAGCCAGAAACTAATGCACCTATGGCTAAGGGAATGCTTGCTACATAAGCCAACACGATTCCCGGTAAGATCGAATGAGAAATGGCATCGCCCATTAGCGACCAGCCTTTCAAAATCAAAAAACAAGACAATACAGCACAAATCACGGCAATGATTAATGCCATAAATAACGCATTTTGCATAAAAGGATAACTGAGCGGTTCAACCCACCAGTTCAGTCCGACGTCAATCCAATTCATTATTCCTGCTCCTTATTAGCAGAACGCGTGTGGCGTAAAATGCCGTATTTAGGGGAAAAGAAAAACGCGGCTAAGAAAAGTGCGGTCTGAAAACACACAATTAATCCGCCTGTTGCACCGTCTAAATAATAGCTGATATACACCCCCAATAAACTGCTCCCTATGCCAAAGCTTACTGCAATGATCACTAAGGTTTTAAAGCGATCCGTGAGTAAATAGGCCGTTGCCCCCGGTGTGATGACCATTGCGATCACCAAAATTGCGCCAACGGTTTGCAAGGCAGCCACCACACAAGCACTTAACAGGGCAAAAAAGAGTATTTTGTAATAACGTGGTGATAATCCTACGGTGGAGGCTTGCATTTCATCAAAAAAGACCAGTAACAGATCTTTCCAAAAAATCAGTAATAGGATAAAACAAATGCTAATAATGATTGCCACTTGCCAAATATCTTCTACTGAAATACCTAAAAGGTTGCCTAATACAATATCTTGTACGTTAATGGCGGTAGGATTGAGAGAAATAATAAATAATCCCAGTGCAAAAAAGGTGGTAAAAATAAACCCGATCACTGCGTCTTGACGTAAGTTTGATAAGGATTTTACCCATAAAATAGAAAGTGCGGCTAAAATTCCTGAAAAAAATGCCCCGATTACATAAGGGAAAGAGAACGCATAGGCGATGGCAACCCCGGGAACAACAGAATGCGAAAGGGCATCCCCAATTAATGACCAACCTTTCAACATTAAATAGGCGGATAAAAACGCACAAATTCCTCCCACCATTGCGCTTAATATAAGGGCGTTGATCATATACTCATAATGGAAAGGTTCTAATAATAAGGCGATCATTGGGTGTTCTCTTGAGTCGCACGGCACGGGCAATCTTCCACATTACAATCACGAATAATCGGCGCAGGTGGATCATTTTTAGTTTGTCCATAAAACACCGCAGGCAGTTCATCGTCGGTGAGAACGGTAACGGTACGTTCATCTTCATCATCGTGTAGATCGCGTGCGCTGAGTTTGACATTGCGCAACACACCACCAAAGACCTGTTCTAAATTTTGTTGAGTGAAGGTGCTGGCAGTACTGCCTTGCGCAAGCACTGTGCGGTTGATCATAATCACTTGATCACAATAATCAGGGACAGCCCCTAAATTATGGGTGGAGACAAGAATTAAATAGCCTTCTTTACGCAAATTGGCAAGGAGATCCATAATTGCTGCTTCCGTTTGTACATCAACGCCCGTGAAAGGTTCATCAAGCAGAATAATTTTGCTTTTTTGCGCAAGTGCGCGCGCAAGAAAGACGCGTTTTTTCTGTCCACCAGAAAGCTCGCCAATTTGACGTTGTGCAAGGTGCGCAATATTTAAACGTGTCATTGCAAGCTGAACTTCTTGTTTATCAAGTGCGGTGGGAATTCTTAGTAAATTCATATAGCCATAACGCCCCATCATCACCACATCATAAACGGAAACAGGAAATTGCCAATCCACCTCCTCACTTTGTGGCACATAGGCGATTAAATTTTGTTTTAGTGCGTTTTTAATTGGCTGATCACAAAGCAAAACTTGCCCTTGTTGTGGTTTGACCAATCCCATTAAACTTTTAAATAAGGTGGATTTACCACTCCCATTCACGCCCACCAATGCACAGGTTGTCCCGCCTTGTAATTGAAAAGACACATTATGAATGGCGGTATGTCCGTTGTTATAACGGACGGTGACATCCTGTACCTTAATGGTGGGCTGATTATTGGGCATTTTCAAATCCTTCAATAATGGTTGTTATCGTGGTGTTAAGCAAATCTAAATAAGTGGGAACTGCCCCTTTGGCATTGGAAAGGGAATCCACATATAGCACACCACCATAATGAATGTGGCTTTCTTTCGCCACTTGTTGAGCAGGTTTTGGCGAGATGGTACTTTCGCTGAAAATCACTGGAATGTGATGTTGGCGAATTAAATCGATCATCTGGCGTACTTGTTGCGGTGTGCCTTGCTGTTCTGCATTTATCGCCCAAAGATACACTTCTTTAAAGCCATAATCCTGAGCGAGATAGCTAAAAGCGCCTTCAGAGGTGGCAAGCCAGCGCTGCGCTTGGGGAATTTTATCAAATTTAGGACGAAGTGTGCTATCTAAAGTGCGGATCTTTTTTGCATAATTTTCCGCATTTTGACGGTAGGTTTCTGCATTTTGTGGATCATATTTAATCAACGCATTTTTGATATTTTCCACATAAACTAACCCATTACTTGGCGACATCCACGCGTGTGGATTTGGGATTTTTTTCTCGGCACTTTCCGCAATAAAAATTGGCTGAATGCCTTCTGTTACCACCACGGCAGGTTTATCTTGCACATTCTGGAAAAAACGTACGAACCAACGCTCTAAGTTTAGCCCATTCCATAATACCAAATCCGCAGACTGTGCTTTAACAATATCTTTTGGCGTTGGCTCATAGCCGTGAATTTCCGCGCCGGGCTTGGTAATAGATTCTACGGTTGCTGCATCACCTGCAATATTTTGTGCAATGTCTTGAATGATAGTAAAGGTTGTGACGACTTTAAATTTAGCATAGCTGAGATGACTGAATAAGATTGTCGCGATTAAGCTCGCCATAGTGAATAATTTCAACATAAATCCCCTTAAAGTGAATGGTTTTTAATGATTATAAAGGGTAAATCATCGCAAGTAAATGAGAATGGTTCTCAAGTTATAAGCATTTTGCTGGTTTTGGTAATCCAGCCAGTTTCGTTGCTTGCTTTGCAGGGCCTTCTGGGAATAAACGTTGTAAGTAACGGCTGTTGCCTTTATCTTCCCCTAATTTTTGTGCTACTGCTTTCACCAACATTCTGATCGCTGGGGAAGTGTGGTATTCCTGATAAAAATCGCGTACAAAATGAATGACTTCCCAATGTGCCTCGGTTAGCGTGAGTGCTTCTTGCTGTGCAATAGCTAGCGCGACATCAGGCGTCCACTGGGTTAAATCCAATAAATAGCCTTCATTATCTGTTTCGATGATTTGATTGTTAATATTCAACATTTTTCTTTCCTTTATTGTTTTTTTAATTATACAAAAACGCCCCTAGAAAGGGGCGTTGAATTTACCGATTAAAGCAATTATTAATCATTGCGTAAAATACCGAGTAAGTTTAATAAACTCACAAAGATATTATAAATAGACACATAAAGGCTCACGGTTGCACGGATATAGTTGGTTTCACCACCATGAATGATGCTACTGGTTTGATATAAAATGCCCATACTAGAGAAGACGATAAATAATGCGCTTAACGCAACATAAAATGCAGGCATTTTAAAGAAGAAACTGGCAATCATTCCCACTACAAGCACAATAAATAGCGTAAACATCATACCTGAAAGGAATGACATATCTTTTTTCGTGCTTAATACATAGAAAGAACAGGCGAAGAACACCGCTGCAGTTCCGCCAAGTGCAAGGGCGATTAAATCTCCCAATCCTGCACCGATGTACATATTTAATACCGGCCCTAAAGAATAGCCAATAAAACCGGTTAAGGCGAAGGTTGAAAGAATTCCCCACGCACTATTTTCTAATGCACTATTTAAAAATAATAAGCCATAAAATCCCACTAATAACACACCGAAATGTAATGGGGCAACATTTAAGGTCATTGCCACATAAGCAACAATGGCAGAAAAAGTTAAGGTTAAAGCGAGCAAGAAATAGGTATTGCGTAACACTTTATTGGTGGCTAATACCGATTCTTGGCGGCTGTCTTCAACGATTAAACGAGATTGCATAAACGCTCCTGTGATGAATATAAAAGTTAGACTGATAAAGTATAGGCTAGAGGGGGAAAAGTCAATGAATAGCAATGGATTTTTATTTATTTTCCTATTGCTGTGAATAGGCAAAAAACACGGAGATTGTTATAATTCAAAACATAATGTTAAAGAAGACATCAGCAATCAAACGAATGACAACACAATTAGAAAAAAACTTTTGGCAACATAAATCACTACTGGAAATGAATGAGGCAGAATGGGAAGCCTTATGCGATGGTTGTGGAAAATGCTGTTATCGTAAATTTATTGAAGGGCGAGGGCGTCGAAAAACCTTATACTTTACTCGCATTGCGTGCAATTTATTAAATTTAGAAACAGGAAAGTGCGGTAATTATTTGCAACGTTTTCAACTTGAGCCAGATTGCACTAAACTGACAAAAAAGAATTTACCCGACTTTCATTGGCTACCCGCGACCTGCGCGTATCGTTTGTTGTATGAAAATAAATCGCTTTTTGATTGGCATCCATTAATTTCTGGCGATCCAAACACCGTTAAACTCGCCCATATTCCCATTGCCAATGGCATCCACGAAAAAGAGGTGATTGATTGGTTTGAGTTTGTGATTGATGAGCCGTAATTTATATTTAGCCTTAAGGTACATATTTTAAAGGCTGATACTTGGTTTAACCTGAAAAGTGAGATTTAAGGCTTTCATCACTTTTAATATCGTTGCAAAAGTTGGGTTGCCTGAACCCGATAAGGCTTTATATAACCCTTCTCGGCTAATTCCTGTTTCTCTTGATAATTGGCTCATATTTCTTGCTTTGGCAATATCGCCAAGTGCAGAAAGAATGAGTTCCATATTATCTTCTTGTAAAACTTCATTAAGATAAAGTTGCATTTCTTCTTCATTGTTGAGGTATTCAGCTACATCAAAATTGGTTAATTTTTCCATTGGTTAAACTCCCAGCGTTTTAGCTAATTGTTTCGCTTTTAAAATATCCTTAGATTGAGTGGATTTATCACCACCACATAATAAAATAACCCATTCACCATTATGATTTTTCAGATAGATGCGGTAACCTTGCCCTTCAGTAATTCTCAGTTCAGATAGTCCTTCACCAATAGGTTTGACATCACCGAAATTTCCAAATGATAAACGTTTTAGTCGTGCAAGAATTTTGATTTTCGCACGTTGATCTTTAAGATTTTTTAGCCATTTATCGAAGGTTTCGGTACGTTTTATAGAAATCATTGAAATAACTAGCGGGTTAGAGAATGGATAAATTATATCTTAAAATGTGTATTTGTAAACCACAGTTATCAGATTAGGATTTGCCTACAATAAGTGTTATGCCTTAAAAGGTGTTTTCTATTTTCCTTCTCGTATCCTGTAATCTTTATTTGATAGAGATCACGAATTTAAAGGAAACCGTTTGCTTTTAACTCATTGATTTGTAGAATGAAGTTAATTCTCCAGTATTTATGGTTGTTGGAAGAGCAAATGGATATGAAAACACCAAGTTATACAAGAGCTGAGGAATTAGGCATTGCCATTTCTCATTATGATATCGACGGCAATTTAATTTATGCTAATCCAGAGAGTTTGGCGTATTTTGTTGAATTGCTTTCTTTGCGGCGAGACAATCCAGATAAGAAAAGTGCGGTGCAATTTGATGATGTTTTTGTGGTGAAAGAAGGGGAACCGATTATTTATGATACTGCACGGTTAGCACCAATATCGCCGATACGCAATGCGATCTTATTTAACGAACAACATCAGCCCATAACGCCACTTTCCTTTACGAATTCACTCTTTTCTTTTCCTACACAACCTTTTGGTTATTATCTTTTACAGCTTTCTACTTGTGAAAAAACCTATCACGTTCGCCTCTTTGTTCACCCTAAAACGACTTACCAACCTACGATTTTTCAGCAGAAAAAAGCGTGGGGCTTAAATGTTCAGCTTTATAGCTTACGTTCAGCACGAAATTGGGGGATTGGTGATTTTGCTGATTTAGCGTATTTGGTCGAACAAGCAAGCTGCTATGGTGCAGAATTTATCGGCATTAACCCATTGCACGCAATGTATTCAGCCGTGCCTGAATGGGCAAGTCCTTATAGCTCAGCCTCAAGACGTTATTTGAATTGGCTTTACCTCGCCGTTGATCAATTGCCCGAATATAAATTGTGTCAATCCGTGCAGAATTGGGTTAATCAAGCAGAGATTCAACAGCAACTTTTTGTTTTACGCAATGCAGAGCAAGTGAATTATACGGAAATTACGCAGCTAAAATTGACCGCACTTGAAAAATTATATGCTTATTTCCAACGTAGCCGTGCGGCAAAAATCCAGCCTCGGCAAAAGGCGTTTGCCGATTTTGTTAAACAGCAAGGGAATGATTTGTTATATCAAGGCTTATTTGACGTATTAGATCGTCAAAGTTCGCACTCAACCATTGAGCAAGAAAGCCAAATTGGCTGGCTTGGTTGGCAACAATATCAACAACTTAATACGAAACAACGGGATAAATTAATTCGTCAGCATAAAGATGAAGTGATGTTTTATTGCTGGTTACAATGGCTTGTGCAAGAGCAACTTCATCGTCTTCAAGCCTTATGCCAAGAGAAAGGAATGTCTTTAGGCATTTATGGTGATTTAGCCGTAAGTAGCTCAAGGGGCAGTGCAGAGGTGTGGGCAGATCCCACTCTTTACTGCGTAGCGGCGTCTGTGGGCGCACCACCCGATCCCTTAGGTCCTGTGGGACAGAATTGGCATATTCCGCCTTATAATCCGAGTGAACTAAAAGCCCGTGGTTTTCAACCTTTTATCGATTTATTACGAGCCAATATGCAGCATTTTGGCGTGTTGCGGATCGATCATATTATGGGGCTTTTCCGCTTATGGCTCATTCCCCCAGAAAAAACCGCCGCTGATGGGCTTTATGTGCATTATCCTTTTGCCGAATTAATGGCGATTTTGGCGATTGAAAGCCAACGTAATCAATGCCTTGTTGTCGGGGAGGATTTAGGCACCGTGCCAGATGAAGTGCGGTGGAAATTAAACGAATTTCAGATTTTTTCCTATTTTGTACTGTATTTTGAGAAGCAGGATTTGCAATATCCCGATAAGAATGCGTTTCCAACGAATGCCTTTGCCACCATTGGCACGCACGATGTGCCGTCTTTAAGTAGCTTTTGGCATTGTCGAGATCTCGAACTTTTTGCTCAACTTGGCGTGCTGCAAGGGGAAATGCTAAAACAGAAATATGATCAACGTGTTATTGACAAACAAGCGTTACTCAATAGTTTACACCGCGATCAGTATTTGCCAGCTGATTATTGGGGCGATGCACTCAGTATGGCAATGCACCAAAACTTAATGCGAGTGATCCACCTTTATTTGGCAGAAAGTCAAACCAAACTCATTGGCGTACAGTTAGAAAATTTATTGGAACAAGAGATTTCCTTTAATTTGCCCGGAACCTCATTGGAATACCCAAATTGGCGAATGAAATTATCTCGTTCGATTGAAAACATCTTTTCTGACGAAAAAATCACCGCACTTTTAACTGAAATTAATCAAGCGCGTCTGCGATAAGAGGTTTGTATGAATAAATACCTTCCACAAGAAACCATTAATGCCTTTTTTAACGGGACACATTCTGATCCATTTTCTGTATTAGGAATGCACGAAACAGAAAAAGGGATTGAAATCCGCGTGTTATTGCCTGATGCGGATAAGGTCGTGATTATTAATAAAGAAAATCAAGAAAAAGTGTGCGAACTAACTTGCCTTGATGATCGTGGCTTTTTTGCCGCGGTAATGCCAGAGACACGCAGTTTTTTTGCTTATCAATTAGAAGTTTACTGGGGGAATGAACCTCAGCTTATTGAAGATCCTTATCGTTTCCACCCAATTATTCAAGAGCTGGATAATTGGCTGTTGGCGGAAGGCTCACATTTACGCCCTTATGAAATTTTAGGCGCTCATTTTATGCAATGTGAAGGCGTATCAGGCGTGAATTTTCGCCTATGGGCGCCGAATGCAAAACGCGTTTCCATTGTGGGCGATTTTAACTATTGGGACGGTCGTCGCCACCCAATGCGTTTTCACGCCACCAGTGGCATTTGGGAATTGTTTATACCAAAGGCAACACTCGGACAGTTTTATAAATTTGAAGTACTCGATTGCAATGATCAGTTACGTTTAAAAGCCGATCCTTACGCCTTTAGCTCACAGCTTCGCCCTGATACTGCCTCACAAATTAGTGCATTACCAAATGGGGTAGAAATGACCGAAAAACGACGTAAAGCAAACCAATTTGATCAGCCAATTTCCATTTATGAGGTGCATTTAGGCTCTTGGCGGCGTAATCTTGAGAATAATTTCTGGTTGGATTATGACCAAATTGCCGAGGAACTCATTCCTTATGTCAAAGAAATGGGCTTTACGCATATTGAATTTTTGCCCTTGTCGGAATTTCCTTTTGATGGTTCTTGGGGCTATCAACCCATTGGGCTTTATTCACCAACCAGCCGTTTTGGCACACCTGAAGGGTTTAAACGTTTGATCGAGAAAGCCCACGAGGCAGACATTAATGTGATTTTAGATTGGGTGCCGGGGCATTTCCCAAGTGATACTCACGGTTTGGCTGCCTTTGATGGCACGGCGTTGTATGAACACGCTGATCCAAGAGAAGGCTATCATCAAGATTGGAACACCTTAATTTATAACTATGGTCGTAATGAGGTGAAAAACTTCTTATCGGGGAATGCATTATATTGGCTTGAACGCTTTGGTTTAGATGGTTTGCGTGTAGATGCCGTGGCATCAATGATTTACCGAGATTACAGCCGCGCAGACGGTGAGTGGATTCCAAACCAATACGGGGGCAGAGAAAACTTAGAAGCCATTGAATTTTTAAAACACACCAATTATGTGATCGGCACAGAAAATGCAGGCGCAATTACTATTGCGGAAGAATCCACCTCCTTTGCAGGTGTAACCCACCCACCGCAAGATGGCGGCTTAGGTTTCCACTTTAAATGGAATATGGGCTGGATGAACGACACCTTATCCTATATGCGAAAAGATCCGATATATCGTCAACATCATCACGATCAGATGACCTTTGGAATGATGTATCAATATCGTGAAAACTTTGTACTCCCACTTTCTCACGATGAAGTGGTACACGGCAAAGGCTCACTTATCGGCAAAATGCCGGGAGATGCGTGGCAAAAATTTGCCAATTTGCGCGCTTATTATGGCTATATGTGGGGGTATCCCGGCAAAAAATTGCTCTTTATGGGCAACGAATTTGCCCAAGGGCGTGAGTGGAATTACCAAGAAAGCCTAGATTGGTTCTTACTTGATGAAAGTGTTGGTGGGGGCTGGCATAAAGGCGTATTGAATTTAGTGAAAGATTTAAACCGCACTTATCAAACTCACCCAGCGTTATACCAATTAGATTACGATCCAAAGGGCTTTAATTGGCTTGTGGTAGATGATTATCAACATTCTGTCTTCGTGTTTGAACGTTGTAGTCGTGATGAGGAACGTATTATCGTGGTCAGTAACTTCACGCCAGTACCGCGTTATGCGTATCGCTTTGGCGTGAATGAAGCGGGGGTATATGAAGAAATTCTCAATACAGATTCTTACTTCTATCAAGGTGCTAACCTTGGTAATCAAGGTGAAGTACAGAGTGAAGCTATTCCAAGCCACAATAAGGCACATTCTATTTCCGTAACCATTCCGCCATTGGCAACGATTTACCTAAAATGGCGAAAACCTGCTAAAAGTGAGAAAAGAACGCCAAGCACCCAAGTGGAAAACGAGCAAAAAATGAAAACGACAACGCGTAAAACAAAAAAAGCACCGCGATAAAAGAAAAAATCCGCCTAAAGAGGCATTTAAATCAAGTGATAAATGGATAACACAGAATGATCAGCACGGCAGCAGGAAAGCCTTACCCATTAGGGAGTTCTATTGAAATTTTGCAAGATAATTCTGGCAACAAAAAAGTGGGCTGGAATTTTGCGCTATTTTCTTCTTGCGCAGAAAACGTCAAATTATGTTTATTTTTTGACGGACAGGAATTACCCCTAGAAATGTACCAAAGTGGCGCGTTTTGGCATTTATGGGTGGGGGAATTGCCTTATGGCACGCAATATGGCTTTCGTATTACAGGACAAGATAACACCTTATGCAACCCAAAAAAATTAATGCTCGATCCTTATGCGAAAGCGGTGATAGGTAAGCCGGATTTAAGTCGCGTTGAAAAGCAGCAATGGTTTTTACTCAGCGATCCTCGAGATAACGCTCACCTTGCGCCTAAAGGTGTCCTCGTTGATAACCAATTTGATTGGCAAGGTGATAAACCCTTAGCCACGCCTTGGGCTGACACCATCATTTATGAATTGCACGTTAAAGGGTTTACCCAGTTACGACAAGATTTACCAGAGGCTATTCGCGGTACTTATGCAGGCTTAGCACACCCCACAATGATTACCTATTTAAAAGAACTGGGGATAAGTGCGGTGGAAATTTTACCGATAAATTATCATCTTGATGAACCGCATTTACAGGAAAAAGGATTGGTCAATTATTGGGGATATAGCCCATTGGCGATGTTTGCCGTAGAAACAGCTTATTGGTCAGGGCAAACGGGAACAACGCCATTGAGTGAATTTAAAACAATGGTGAGAGCGCTTCATCAAGCGGGTATTGAAGTCATTTTAGATGTGGTGTTCAACCACAGCGTGGAATCAGAAAAACACTTTCCCACTTTTAGCCAGCGTGGAATTGATGATCGGGCTTACTATTGGCAAAACGCACAAGGGGAATACCTGAATGCCACAGGCTGCGGCAATACCTTAAATTTAGCCAATGACATCACTCGCCGCTGGGTGTTGGATTGCTTAATTTATTGGGTGGAAGAATGCCATATTGACGGTTTCCGTTTTGATCTTGCCACCGTATTAGGCAGAGAAACCCCAGCGTTTAACCCACAGGCAAGGCTTTTTGCTGAGATTGCGCAAGAACCGCGTTTACAGCAATGCAAATTTATTGCTGAGCCTTGGGATATTGGCGAAGGCGGTTATCAAGTGGGGAATTTCCCTCACTATTTTGCTGAATGGAACGATCGTTTTCGTGATGATCTCTGCCGTTTTTGGTTATGGAAAAGCGGTGAGTTAGGCGGTTTTGCACAACGTTTTGCCGGATCGAGTGAAATTTATCAAAAAGAAGATCGCAAGCCACATCATTCTGTGAATTTTATTACTGCACACGATGGCTTTACCCTGTGCGATCTCACCAGTTATAACGAAAAACATAATCTCGCCAACGGTGAGCAAAATCGTGATGGACGTAACGAAAATTACAGTTATAACCACGGGATAGAGGGCGTAGAAAATCTTCCAGAGGAAGTGAAATACCAACGTTTTTTAAGCTGTGGCGGTTTGCTAGCGAGTTTATTGTTAGCAAATGGCACACCAATGCTGCTGGCAGGTGATGAATTTGGACATAGCCAAAAAGGTAACAATAACGCCTATTGCCAAGATAATGAAATTACGTGGCTAAATTGGCAAAAATTTCAACCGCACTTCGTTGAGATGACTAAACAGCTTATTGCCCTAAGAAAGCAAATCCCAAGTTTACAACGGGATCAATGGTGGACGGAAGAAAATGTGCAATGGCGTAACGTACAAGGGCAATTAATGAGCGTGGCGGATTGGCATAATCCCCATAGCAAAGCAATGCAAATTCAGTTAGATGAAGATTGGTTACTTTTAATCAATGCAAAAGCAGAATTACAAACGTTCTTGTTGCCAGATGGGAAATGGGAAGTTGTATATAGTGGTGCGTTCGTACAAATGCAAGGAAATCTATGGGCTGTGAATGATCTCGCATTCGTATGTTGCACAAAAAAAGGAAATGATTATTGAGCAATCAATAAATTAATGCGAGGACAATGCAATGAGCAACAGTATATCAAAATCACCAAATAAAAATGATCTTGTGAAAGATACCTTGGTGCTAATTTTAGCGGGCGGACGAGGTTCAAGACTTTATGAGCTAACGGATAAACGGGCGAAACCAGCACTGTATTTTGGCGGCAACAGACGAATTATTGATTTTGCGTTATCCAACTGTATTAACTCAGGGCTAAACCATATTGGCGTGGTTACCCAATATGCGGCGCATTCATTATTACGCCATTTGCAAAAAGGCTGGTCGTTCTTGCCACAAGAGCGTGGTGAGTTTATTGATATGTTGCCAGCCCGTCAGCAAATTGATGATTCCACTTGGTATCGTGGCACGGCAGATGCGGTGTATCAAAATATGGCGATTATTCGCGATCATTATTGCCCGAAATACATCTTAATTTTGGCGGGTGATCACATTTATAAACAAGATTATAGCCAAATGTTGTTAGATCACGTTTCCAGTAATGCGCAATGTACCGTAGGCTGTATTGAAGTGGAACGTGAAAAGGCTTGTGAGTTTGGGGTAATGGCAGTTGATGAAAATCTTAAAGTAAAAGCCTTTGTTGAAAAACCCAAAGATCCGCCAGCGATGGCAGGCAAACCCAATATTTCTTTAGCATCAATGGGCATTTATGTGTTCAATGCAGATTACCTATACGATATTTTAGAACGAGAAGTGAACACCCCCTACACCTCCCACGATTTTGGTAAAGATATTTTGCCGAAATGTTTAGATGAAGGCACGCTTTATGCCCACCCATTTAGCCGTTCTTGTATGGGACGCAATACCGATGGCGAAATTTACTGGCGTGATGTGGGAACGCTAGATAGTTTCTGGCAATCCAATATTGATTTGGTTTCCGAAAACCCACAACTGGATATTTATGATCAACGCTGGCCAATTCGTGGTAATCCAACGCAAACCTATCCATCAAAATTCTTTTATAGCAAATCAGACATTAAACCCGTGGATAACTGTTTGATTTCGGGTGGTTGTGTGATCACCGATGCGTCGATTAGTTATTCTGTCCTTTTCGATCGCGTTATCGTGCAAGAAGGCTCATTGGTTGATCATAGCGTCGTGTTACCGCAAGTGACCATTGGTAAAAATTGTACGCTCAAACGTTGTATTGTTGATCGCCATTGTGTCATTCCAGACGGAATGGAAATTGGTGTGGATTTAGCACTGGATAGCAAACGCTTTAGAGTTAGTAGTGGCGGTGTGGTGTTGGTTACTGCATCAATGTTAAAGAAGTTAAATGGTGAAACAGTTGCGTTTGAAGCGCATTTAGATTAATACAAGGTAAAGAGAAGTGCGGTGGAATTTTGCGGAATTTTCACCGTATTTCTCTGTTTTAAGGAAGAAAAAGAATGAGAGTTTTACACGTTTGTTCAGAACTTTACCCGTTACTCAAAACGGGCGGTTTAGCGGATGTAATGGGGGCATTACCTTTTGCGCAACAGCAAATTGGTATGGATAGCCGAATTTTACTGCCGGCTTACCCTGCCATTGCTGCTGGCATTCCTAACACCGTTGTGGTGGCGGAATTTGATCATTTTGCAGGGCATATCGTGCTACGTTATGGTGAATATAACGGGCTAGGCATCTATCTGATTGATGCACCGCATTTGTATGCCAGAGAAGGCAATCCGTACCACGATGAATGGTATAACGATTATGCCGATAACTATAAACGTTTTGCCTTACTTGGCTGGGTTGGGGCAGAACTTGCTGTTGGATTAGATGCTTGGTGGCAAGCGGAAGTGGTTCACGCCCACGATTGGCACGCGGGTTTAACAAGTGCTTATTTAGCATTTAAAGGGCGACCTGCCAAATCCGTATTTACCATTCATAATCTCGCTTATCAAGGAATGTTTTCTTATCACCATTTGTTTGAACTTGGTTTACCGTTGGAAATGTTCCATATTAACGGCTTAGAGTTACACGGACAAATTTCTTATTTAAAATCAGGGCTTTATTATTCTGATGTGGTGACTGCCGTTAGCCCAACCTATGCTCAAGAAATCACGACGCCAGAATTTGGCTACGGCTTGCAAGGCTTGCTTGAGGCATTGCGTCAAGAAGGGCGATTAGTTGGCATTCTCAATGGTGTTGATGAACAAATTTGGAACCCGAATAGTGATCATTACCTTGAAGATCATTACAAATTAAAAGCAATGGCGGGCAAACGTAAAAATAAAGAAAAATTACAAGCCTATTTCAATTTGCCACAACAGCCTGACGCTTTATTATTTGTAATGGTGACACGTTTAACCGAACAAAAAGGCGTGGATTTACTGATTCAAAATGCTGAAACCATCGTACAACAAGGCGGTCAGCTTGCTTTACTGGGTTCAGGTGCACCGCATTTAGAAGAAGGATTACGCCACCTTGCCGAACGTTATCCTGAACATATCGCAGTAAAAATTGGCTATGATGAAGCCTTATCACACTTAATTATTGCGGGTGGTGATGTGATTTTAGTGCCAAGTCGTTTTGAGCCTTGTGGCTTAACCCAGCTTTATGGATTGAAATACGGCACTTTACCATTAGTACGAGCCACAGGTGGCTTGGCTGACACGGTGGTAGATAGCCATTCTGAAAACATCAAAGCTCGTAAAGCCACTGGGTTTGTGTTTAATGATGCCAATGCGGAAGGGCTAGGCTGGGCGATTAATAACGCCTTTGCATTATGGCAAAAACAGCGCCTATGGCAAAGTGTACGCGTGGTTGCAATGGAGCAAGATTTTAGCTGGCAAATTGCGGCAAGACATTACCAAGCATTATATCAACGCATTTTATAGCTTCATTCGATTTGCCTAAAATCAAAGTGCGGTGAAAAAACGCCGATTTTAGGCTGGTTTTTGTTGTGTTTTTATACAAAAAGGATAAAAATACGCCGATTTTAAATTGCAATAAATTAGGAGAGCCACTTATGACAACGGATAACATTGATTTTCCCTTCTCTTATAACCAACCTGAACAAACCACAGAATCGCTGAAAAAAGCGATCGTGTATAAATTGATTTTCTTAATTGGGCGTTCACCACAAGAAGCAAGCCAACGTGATTGGCTCAATGCCACCCTTTATGCGGTGCGTGATCTTGTGACAGAAGGCTGGATTTCGACCGCCCGTCAATCCCGTGATGAAAAAACACGTCGCGTCTATTATTTATCAATGGAATATTTAATGGGGCGGACGCTTTCTAATGCGTTGATTGCAGAGGGCGTTTATACCCTTGCTAAAGAAGCCTTAAATGAGCTTGATGTGGATTTAGAAGAAATCATTGAGAAAGAAGTGGATCCCGGTTTAGGTAATGGCGGTTTAGGGCGTTTGGCTGCGTGCTTTATGGATTCCATTGCCACCTTAGCTATTCCCGCAATGGGATATGGTATCCGTTATGAATACGGTATGTTTCGACAAACGATCGAAGAGGGTAAACAGGTAGAAAAACCCGATGCGTGGTTAGAAAAAGGCGCACCTTGGGAATTTATTCGTCCTTCTAAACGTTTCAATATCCAATTTGGCGGGCATATTTATTTTGAAGGAAAAAAATGTGTTTGGGAGAGTAAAGAGGAAATTGTTGCCTTAGCTTATGATCAAATGATCCCCGGGTATGCCAACGACAGCGCGGCAACTTTACGCTTGTGGAGCGCCCACGCAGGGGATTCTTTCAATCTTGCCGAATTTAACCGTGGTGACTATTTTCGTGCCGTAGAACAGCGTGCTTCCAGTGAAAATGTCTCGCGCGTGTTATATCCTGATGATTCCACTTGGGCAGGACGTGAATTACGTCTACGCCAAGAGTATTTCTTAGTTTCCGCCTCACTACAAGATATTATCAAACGCCACAAACGCACGCACGGTAGCGTAAAAAATTTGGCAGATAAAGTGGCAATTCACTTAAACGATACCCACCCAGCCTTAGCTATTCCTGAATTGATGTACATTTTAGTGGATAAAGAAGGCTATGATTGGAAAACCGCGTGGGATATGTGTCGCCGTATTTTCTCTTACACTTGCCACACGTTGATGTCTGAAGCATTAGAAACTTGGCCTGTGGAAATGATGGCAAAAATCTTACCACGTCATTTACAGATCATTTTTGAAATCAATGATTATTTCTTAGAATATGTCCGCACTTATGTAACCACCGATGACAATTTTATTCGTCGTGTGTCTTTAATTGAAGAGGGTGATGTGCGTAAAGTACGTATGGGCTGGTTGTCTGTTGTGGGATCGCACAAAGTCAATGGGGTTGCTGCTATTCATTCAGATCTTATGGTAACCTCAACCTTTGCCGATTTTGCGCATATTTACCCTGAACGTTTTACTAACGTCACCAATGGCATTACACCACGCCGTTGGATTGCCGTGGCAAACCCGGATTTATCTGCCTTATTTGATCGTTATATTGGCACGCAATGGCGTCGAGATCTGAGTTTATTAAATGAGCTCAAAGCCCATCTTGACGATCCTGATGTGCAAAACGCCATTCCAGCCATTAAACGTGCCAACAAAGTTCGCTTAGCTGATTATGTGAAAAAAGAATTAGGCATTGAACTCAATCCTGATGCCTTATTTGACGTACAGGTAAAACGTATCCACGAATACAAACGCCAAATTCTCAATGTGTTACACATTATTGCCCGCTATAACGAAATGCTAGAACACCCTGAAAAAGACTGGACACCACGCGTGTTTATCCTTGCGGGTAAAGCGGCTTCAGCCTATTACGCAGCGAAACAAACCATTAACTTAATTAATGATGTAGCAAAAATCATCAATAACGATGAACGTTTGCAAGGTCGTTTAAAAGTGGTGTTCATTCCAAATTATAGTGTAAGCCTTGCACAAATGATCATTCCAGCGGCGGATATTTCTGAACAAATTTCCCTTGCGGGAACAGAAGCCTCAGGCACAAGTAATATGAAATTTGCTCTCAATGGTGCATTAACCTTGGGAACATTAGATGGGGCAAATGTAGAAATCTTAGAAAATGTCGGCGAAGACAATATTTTCATCTTTGGGCATACCGTAGAACAGGTGGAAGCGTTACGTCGTAACGGCTACCGTCCTTATGATATTTATCAAAACAATGAACAGCTACGCCGCGTGATTGACCAAATCACCTCAGGATTTTTCTCCCCGAATGATCCGCATCGTTATCAAGACTTGCTTAATGGCTTATGTTATCACGATTATTATCAATCCTTTGCCGATTTCCAAAGCTATGTGGAAGCACAAAAACGGGTTGATGAAAGATACCGTGATCAAAGCGCGTGGACCAACAGTGCATTACAAAATATTGTGAATATGAGTTTCTTCTCATCAGACAGAACCATTGAAGAATATGCGAAAAAAATCTGGAAAATCCAACCGCTCAAGCTAAATTAGGTGGTTTAAGTAAAGGCTTTCACAAAGTGGGCAAATGAAAAATGCCCACTTTTTTATTACTGTTATCCGTGTAAAATAAGCAAAACCAAGTGCATAGGCAACCCCTTAATGCCGCTTAAAATGACACCGCATTTCCACAATCTAAAAAAGGACATTCTTATGCAAAACATCTTATTTATTGTACATTCTTCCCCTTATGGCGATGAACATTTTTTCAGTGCGTTACGCCTTGCTTTACAGTTACAAGAGCAACATAAAAGTGCGCTACAATTACGCTTATTTTTTATGTCTGATGCCGTCGTCGGAGGATTGGCTCAACAATCGCCTGCAGAAGGTTATCATTTACAGCAAATGATCGAAATTCTCACCGCACAGGGGGCAGCAGTAAAATTATGTAAAACCTGTGTGACTGCGCGAGGTATCCACAATGCCCCGCTCGCAGAGGGGGTAGAAATTGGAACATTAATTGAACTTGCCGATTGGACAATGGAAGCAGATAAAGTATTAAATTTTTAATTTATGATGACGATAAAAACGCAAACACTCAATCCAGCCACAATGCCTTTGCAAGGTGTGAGCCTGATCGAAGCCTCAGCGGGAACAGGGAAAACGTACACAATGGCGTCCCTGTATATTCGTTTGCTGTTACAAGCAGGGGAAAACTGTTTCAACCAACCACTCTCTGTCGATAAAATTTTAGTGGTAACCTTTACCGAAATGGCAACGCAAGAATTGCGAGAACGTATTCGTGCAAGAATTTACCACAGCAAGCAGTTACTGTTGCAATATCAAACCACGCAAGATCTAACGGTCTTTGCACAAGGGGGCGATCCCTTGCTGGGTGAATTAGTGCAAGGCTTAAATGACCTCCCCCTCGCCATTCAGCGCCTTAGTTGGGCAGAGCAGAGTATGGATACGGCAGCGATTTACACGATCCACAGTTTTTGTCGTCGTATGTTAATGCAATATGCCTTTAATTCGGGCGTGCATTTTAATTTAGCGTTGGTAACCGATGAAAGTGATTTACTCGCACGTTTAACCAACGAATTTTGGCGAGAAGCCTTTTATCATCAACCTGTGCTTGTCGCAAAATGGGTGAATCAAACGCTAAAATCGCCGCAAGCATTATTGAAAAAAATTCGCCCACATTTAGGCAAAGAGGGGGTTGAGGTTGCCCTTTCTCATCCGCACCTACTTGAGCTATCTCTTGATGAATTTTTCCAACAATATTTATTAACCACCTATCAGGCAATTGATGCGTTTAAGCAAGAATGGTTGGCAAACGCCGAAGAACTTGCCGTATTCTTCACGGAAAACAAAGAAAAAATTAAATACGCGAATCATTATGCAGGACGCCTTGAGAAAATGCGGGCGTGGGCGGAAGATCCAAACAATTACAGCTTGCCAGATATTTTTATTTATTTTACCGAAAGAGAGATTAACGCAAAAATAAAATCGGGGTTTGCCCCGTTACAACATCCTCTTTTTTGCCAAGCAGAACATTTATTGACACAATCAGAAGAAATGGCGCTTGCCTTACCGATTGTGCTATATCACGCCATTCAAGCCATTCGCAAAAAATGGTTTGATTATAAAAATCATCACATCCAAAAAGGCTTTGATGATCTGTTACGTTTAGTGCGAGAAGGGCTATATGGGGAAAATGGGCAGGAGTTAGCTGCGTTGATCCGCAATCAATATCCCTTTGCGATGATTGACGAATTTCAAGATACTGATGCACAGCAGTATCAAATTTTTTCTAAAATTTATATTGAAAAGCCACCAGAACAATCTCAGCCCACACCGTCAGGCTTTATAATGATTGGCGATCCGAAACAATCTATTTATAAATTTCGTGGCGCAGATATTTTTACTTATTTTAAGGCTTCGCAACAAGCCAACCAGCGTTTTACACTGAAAGAAAACTGGCGTTCTACCGCTGCATTAATTCAATCTGTTAATGGGATTTTTGATTTTGAACAGCCCGCGCCATTTTTATTTGACGAAATTCAGTTTGATCCCGTAAAAGCAGGGAAAAATCTCCCGCACTTTAATCTCAATGGGCAAGATGAGCCTGCGTTGCGTTGCTATTTAGGTGAGGGCTATGATCAAGAACAGTTTGCCAAAAATTGTGCGATTTCCATTCAGCAATGGCTAAAAAGTGCGGCGCAAAATCAAGCAAAATTTGCCGATGACCCCTTGCAAGCAAAAAATATTGCGGTGTTGGTGCGTACAGGAAAAGAAGCTCAGCGCATTAAAACCGCCTTGCAAAATTTGGGCATCGCCTCGGTATATTTATCCGATAAAAGCAATGTGTTTGACAGTGAAACCGCACAGGAATTGGCTCTGATTTTGCAGGCCTGTTTAAATCCGCTGAATGAACGCTACATTCTCAATGCCATTGCCACCCAATTATTTGGCTTAACCAGTGCAGAAATTTATCAAATTAAGCAAGATGAAACCCAGTGGGAGCATTGGGTGGACGCCTTTTTCGCTTATCAAAAAACGTGGCAACAAAAAGGCATTTTGGTGATGTTGCATCAATTATTGCTTAATGAAGAAACCCCGATTACGCAACGCTTGCTTGCACACAATCAAGGTGAACGAATTTTGACAGATTTCTTGCACTTAGCGGAACTTTTACAACAAGCTAGCCGTTTAAACGAAAGTGAAGCTGCCTTATTGCGTTGGTTTGAAAAGCAAATTCAAGGGACAGATCGGCTAGAAGAAAGCATTCGTTTAGAAAGTGAACGAGATTTAGTTAAAATCGTGACTATTCATAAATCAAAAGGCTTAGCTTATGATCTGGTGTGGTTACCCTTTATCGCCAAGCCGAAGAAAGAGGAAAAAAACACAATCACCACCTATTACGCCACAGAACAAGACCACATATTGTGGGATATGGAAAATCAGCAATCAGCACGCGTGCTTAAAGAAGATCTAGCAGAAGAAATGCGTTTGCTTTATGTGGCGCTTACCCGTGCTAAATACCAAGTGGCATTGTGTTTACCGAAGACCTTTGAAAAAAAATGGAATGGGTTGCTCTATGCCTTAACGCAAGGAAAGTGCGGAGAAAGCCTAAACTTATCCGCAACCTATGACAGCACAGCATTATTACAAATCTTGCAGCAAAACGTTGGTGAACAGAATGTGGCGATTAGCCACAGCGACGATCTTATCGCAAGCGCACCGTTGGTTTCCCCTCATCACACGCAGCACTTTAGCCCCGCGATATTTAATGGCAAGATTGAATACCATTGGGGAGTAACCAGCTTCACGGATATGGTGCATAAGCATCAACGCAATACATTGCAATTACAGGCTGAAAATGAAAGTGCGGTGCAAATTTCGCAAGTTTTTGATCAAGGTAAGGATTACGATTTCAACCTGCCACAAGCCTTCCCGTTAAACGAAGAAATAACGCCACAAGAACGTACCTATCCACAAGGTTATACCCCTTTTGATTTGCCAAGTGGCGTGCGTGTGGGGACGATTTTGCACCGTTATTTAGAAAAAAATACCGCACAATCCGCTCTTGATGAACAAAATCTTGCCAAATTATGCCAAGGGTTACAGCTTGATGAACAATGGATTGTGTCATTACAGCAATGGTTTAACGCCATTTATCACAGCCCATTATTGGTTGGTGAAAACGTAACCCTTGCACAAATTCAACCGCAAGATTGTATAAAAGAAATGCAATTTTATTTAAAATTAAACAAAGCCTTTGATGCCACCGCGTTTAATCGAGCCTTGCAAGATTATCACCCATTTCCCTCACAATCGCTGATTTTTGAGCGTTTGCAAGGAATGTTGCGTGGTTTTATTGACCTCGTGTTTCGTCATCAGGGTAAATATTATGTGCTAGATTACAAATCAAACTTGCTTGGTCATCAAATGGAAAATTATCAGCCTGCCCAGTTGCCTGAAGTGATGAAAAATGGCTTTTATGATTGGCAATATTTGCTTTACAGCTTAGCGTTACACCGCTATTTAACCTTACGTGATCCACATTATCAATATGAAAGGGATTTTGGGGGCGTGATTTATACGTTTTTACGCGGAATGAATGGCAAAGATCAAACAGGTATTTATTTTGATAAACCAGATTGGCGATTAATTCAAGCCTTGGAGGAATTATTCTAATGCTCAGTCTAATTAAAGCACTTCAAGAAAAAGGCATATTTAGCCAAGGGGATTACCATTTCGCACGCTTGATTGCCGAAAAACAGCAAGGCAAAGGGTATTCCTTATGCCAACAAAATTTAGCGATTTTATTGGCGGCATTGTGCAATTATTCTTATTTACAGGGGCATAGTTGCTTGGTGCTTGAGGCTAATTTAGCCAGTTTATTACCATTACCTCAGCAAGAATGGGAATATATAGAAAAAATCAATGCCAAAATTGATTATTTACCCCTTACCCAATGGCAAGATTGTTTACAGCAACATATTGCCTTTACCGCACAGCCGCAAGAAAAAATCGCCCCTTTGGTGTTTCAGTTTAATGCGCTGTATTTTTATCGTATCTGGCAAGATGAATACCGCGTTGCAGAATATTTTGCCCATTCCATTCAACGCACGGAACAAAATGGGGGGCAAAGTGCGGGGCAAAATTCAGGTATTTTTGACCGCACTTTTGATCCACAAGCCATCGCAACAATTTTGCAAAAATATTTTCCTCATTCCGCACAACCAAAACAAATTAATTGGCAAGAAATTGCCGTTGCAATGGCAATCAAACAGCCTTTTACCCTAATCAGTGGTGGACCCGGTACAGGCAAAACCACCACCGTAACACGATTATTACTTGCCTTACAGGATTTATATCAGCAAGGTTTACGTATAAAACTGGTTGCCCCCACAGGGAAAGCCACCGCTCGGCTAAAAGAGAGTATGGATAATTCCTTAGCTCGCTTAAAAGCAGAATTGGCGTTGCCAGAGGCGTTAATCGCTGCCATACCGACACAGCCAGAAACCTTACATCGACTACTTGGCGTACGCTTCTTTGAAGATATGCCCAAGCATAATAAACAGAACCCATTATTGCTTGATGTGCTTGTGGTAGATGAATCTTCAATGATCGATTTATCCCTAATGGCGAAATTGTTGCAAGCCTTAAAACCACAAACCAAATTAATTTTATTGGGAGATAAAGATCAGCTTGCCTCCGTGGAGGCGGGGGCAATTTTGGCAGAATTAGGCAAATTTCTGACGCAAGGCTACAGCCCCGATTTTGTGGCGTATTTACAACAAACCACAGGGCAACATTTGTCTGCGATAACACAAGGCAATCCAATTCGTGATCATCTTTGTCATTTAACCCAAAGCCATCGTTTTGATGAACATTCTGCCATTGGGCAGTTAGCGAAATTGATTAATCAAGGCAACGCAGAAGAAAGCTGGCAGTTGCTACAAGCGGGAGATTTGAAGAAAAGTGATGTTGTAACAATTTCGCCTTTAACCCTCGTTGATTTTATGCAATTGACACACAAAGGGGAAGCGAATAGCTTGGCGTATCAGCAATATTGTGCCAATGCGGTGGTGAAAAGTGCGGTGCAAAATTACACCAATTTTTTAACCTTAATTCAGCAAGTTACGGCGCAAAATCAACCTTTAGATTCAGAAAAAATTCAGCAAATTTTCACCGCATTTAATAAAGTCCGTTACCTCACCGCATTACGCGTAGGGGAGTTAGGCAGTGAACAGCTCAACCAACGTATTGCAGAGGGGCTGCGTGCAAAGGGCTTAGTGCAATTTAATCAAGCGCGTGAACATTATCTCGGCAAACCCATTATGATTACGCAAAATGATAGCAATGTGGGCTTATATAATGGGGATATTGGGTTATATTTAGTCAGCCCCAATGAACAAGGGCAACTAAGAGGGCATTTTTATTTTGAAAATGGCAAACGGGAATTAGCCAGCCGTATTCCACGCCACGAAACCGCCTTTGCAATGACAGTGCATAAATCACAAGGCTCTGAATTTGACCACGCCTTTATGGTACTGCCCACTGAACCTAGCCCGATTTTATCCCGTGAATTGGTTTACACGGGAATTACCCGTGCCAAGAACCAAGCCACCGTATTTAGCACGGAGCAAAGCTGGAAAACCGCCGTAAGAAACCCCACCAAACGACAAAGTGGATTGGCGTTGTTATTGGAGGAACAGTTGGAATCGTAAGCAAGCACATTGAAAGAGGGAACGTTTGATTTTTAGTGATAAGACCAAGCAATCACGTTATTTATTAAAAACTAAGTAAAGTTTATTAAAAAACAAGTAAATGAACTGATTAATAAACAGTCAATGATTTACAAATTCTTCAAAAAATTTACATTTTTTTACAAAAAGACTTGCTACCCCCCCCCCCTCAGTATAGAATAATAAATGCTCAAAATTATTGAAATAATGTTTTGGGCTTACTTATTCAATATACTCAAAATTTATTTAGGAGATCTTAAAAAATGTTTAATTTAACTACTAAAGCCTATATTGCTGTAACTGAAGGTTTACGTCGTTTTAAAGAAAACCAACAAGGTGTAACAGCAATCGAATACGGCTTAATCGCTGTGGCTGTTGCTGTATTAGTGGTTGCTGTGTTCTATAGCGATACTGGTTTTATCAACCAGCTTAAAGAGAAATTTAAGAGCTTAACGGATACAGTTAAAGCAGCAAATATTGCTAAATAATTCTTTAGGATAATCAGAATTTTAGAGGGAAGAATAGTTTTCCCTCTATTTGGAGAAATAAACCATTTGAAGAGAATTACACATTACAAAATAAAAAGGTAATGAGTTTCTCTAATGGTTTATACGCATTTAGAGCAAAGCAAATTTTGCCATTTAAAGGATGTAAAAATGGTAAAAAATAAAAACATTTAATAAGATAAACTAAAATGGAAATAATGGTTTGGGTGCTTATTACAATAATTAGCGTATTACTTAGTGTTCTCAGCTGGCAGGATATTCGCCACAGAATATTAAGTAATAAGTTAATTTTTGCCGTTTTTTTAACCGCACTTCCTTTAGGCTGGTTGCTAAACCATACCTTATATTGGCAGCCCGCGTTAATTACGCTCGTTATCGGATTTTTTCTTTTTCTCTTTAATGTGATTGGTGCAGGAGATATTAAATTATTAACTGTATTAATGCTATTAGTGCCACCAAACAATGCCTTTTTTGTTTTATTGTTAATTAGCTTATTTGGTTTATTGCTAATTATTGGTGGTTTACTTTTCTTTAGAAGTGCAATTAAGAAAAATGGCTTACCTTACGGGGTTGCAATTAGCCTAGGTTTTCTTAGTTATCTGTTTTTATTCATCAACATTCAACTATTGCCATAGGAGCAGCTATGAATTATCGGGTATTATTTATTACCGCATTTCTTATTTTAATCGTTGGAATTAGTGGAATATTCTTTTATTCCTCTGATAATTCCTCTTCTCAACCGCAACAAACGGTGGAAGTTCCACAGCCTGAGCCAGAACAGCCTGCAGTGGAAAATCGTGAAAATAATGAAAAGAAAAAGGCATTATTTGCCACAGTAAATAAAAATATTCCTCGCGGGCATATTTTAAAACAACAAGATATTGTGTTTAGTGAACTACCTATTGATGAAAATAGTGTGCTAATGCAATATGATTTAACTTCATTTTTATCTGGACAGGAAAATCCAGAAGATAAAAATACTGAAGATAAAAGATTACGCGGTTTCACCGTTTCACAAGATGTTGCCCAAGGGGATTACCTTTCTCCAAAAATTTTAATTTCTCCAGATGATGAGCGTTTCATTAGCTACACCATCGACCCTACGCGTGAAGTGGCACACACCGCTTGTATTTATGATGTAGATAGTTCTAGTTTAGAAACCCTACAAGCAGGCGATAATGTGGCAGTTTCTGTTTTTGCCGGAAAAGATTCAAACCCAAACAAAGTGAAATTTGTTCCGGTGTTTAAATCGGTAAAATTACTGCAAATTAAGAAAACACCTGTAACGGAAGAAAGCAATAAAAATGAACTCAAAACCTGTGCATTCAAAATTCGTTTAAAACTTGAACCAGCGCAACTTAAAACACTTTATCTTGCTGCAACTGAAAATCGTTTATTAATACTCCCAGAAAATACTGATAAACAGCCAATCAAACAAAATGGCACATTAATTCGTTCTTTAAGAGGTAACTAAAATGCAATTTTCTATTTTTAAATTAGCTCGTGCCGCATTGGTTGTTGGTGCGGTATTTCCATTAAGTGTTTCTGCCCAAGTGTTCAATATGGAAGATGGGCAAAGCCGTACCCTTCAAACTAAAAGTAAAATTGATACGATTTTTATTTCTTCACCTGATGTGGCGGATTATGAAATTATTGGCGATAACAGTTTTATCATTTATGCCAAAGGTGAGGGGGTATCCGAAATTACCGTATTAGATGAAGAAGGTAATGAGTTACGCAACGATACCATTAATGTGAATGGGATGATGAAAGGGCTTGATCGAGCCAATCAACAAATTAGACTTGCCTTTCCAAATACGAATCTTTCGGTGAAACGCGTAGGGCAGGCCTATGTGATTGAAGGCAAAGCGAAATCTGCCGTTGAACAGCAAGAAGTCACACGGATTGTTGGCGAAGCGTTGGGGGCATCAAAAGAAACCATTAAGCGAGAGGTGGATATTAACGGAAATGGCGAAAAAGAACACGTGCCATTCCTTGATGAATATCGTTATAGCAATGTTGTAGATGCATCTACCACCAATGATTCAGCACAAATTAACGTGCAACTTTCTGTTGTAGAAGTGAGTAAAAAATTAACCGATGAAATGGGCATTAATTGGAGCTGGAGTGATTATGCAAGAGCGCTTTCACCGAGTAGTTCAACAGAATCTCACGCGTGGTTAGTTGGTGCGACAAATGGGGTTGGATCTTTAGCTTATGCGGCAACACATTTTGCAACCTTTATTCGTGCGTTGCGTAATGACTCAAAAGGCAGAGTATTAGCAGAACCGAATATTTCACTTTTATCTGGTGAAGTGGGTGGCATTCTGATTGGGGGAGAAGTACCTATTGTTCGCTATGACAGAGATGGGCGTTCCGAAGTCACATATAAAGATTTTGGGATTAAATTAAATGTGGCGGCGAAGTTATTAAAAGATCGTCGTATCCGCGTATTGTTATCTCAAGAAGTAAGCAATATTTCAAACCAAAGTCAAACAAAAGATGGCTTATTAGTGCCTGTGTTTGAATCTCGCCGTTCTCGTTCAACCTTTGAAGTGCCAGATGGCGGTAGCTTTATTCTTGGCGGGTTATATAACGAAACAGATCGTGATGTAATCGCAAAAACACCATTCTTAGCGGACATTCCTGTTTTAGGGGCATTTTTCCGCAGTGTGGATAAAAACAGAGATAAACGTGAGCTAATTGTGGTGGCGACCGTTTACCTTGTTAAACCGACAAGAAGTGATGCGATTGTATATCCTAGCTATAAACCAACAGGTTTGCTTGAAGATATGTTAAAACTTCCAATTCCTGATGATACACGCAACTTCTTTAGACAAGCTGGATTTAGTCAGTAATTAAAATATAGGTTTTTTATAATGCTTTTATTAGATAAAAATAAACTCGGAATTGATGATTCAGTTTCCTCTAGAGTAAGAAAAATTTGTATTATTTCTGACCGTGAGAATGTGAGTACTGCAATTGCACAACTTTTAAGAACGCGTGGATTAGAGCAGATTGAAATTATTCCTAATAATTTTTTAGATGTACAAAAAAAACTTCAGTTATCTGCAGAGATGTATTTTGGCATTATTGTCGATATTCACGATGCCGTGAGTACTGAAGATGTTTTATCCCGTATCCACAGTACAGTGCCACAAAATGTGTGGTGCTGTGTTGTTGGGGATAATGATTCAATTCGTTTTTCACAACGCTTTGCACGCGAAGGATTGCCGTATTTCCATTCGGATTCACAACTTCCTCAAATGGTGGAAAGAATTTTATTAGGCATTAATATGCCAACTAAACGCCATACGGTAAAAGTGTGTGTGTTAGGATGTAAAGGTGGAATTGGCTCAAGTCTTATTTCATTACATTTGGCTAATCGTATTGTTACTGAATCGAAAGTGCCTGTATTACTTGTTCAAGGTAAAGGCGGTTCACAAGACCTTGATATTTTAGTCAATAAGAAAGTTGTGAAAGATGAGGTTGTTGAATACAGCGAATATCTTCATCTTTATCGTGGTCAATTAAATAGCATTCCTGAGAACGTTGCGAGTAGCTATAACTATATCATTTACGACCAGCCAATTTTCAATGTGGATAGAGATGAATTTAATCAATTCTATGATGTTTGTGATAATTTCGTGCTGGTTGCTAATCGTAATCTTGGTGCGTTACGTGTGGCAAAATCATTTTTATCTGAATTAGCGCGCGTTCAAAATGCAGATAAGCGTTTAGCACGCTGTTTCATTTGTGTGGCAGATAATCATCCTGAACTGGCTAAATCAATGTCTATTTCTGATATTGAAACCTTATTAAATGCACAAATTGATACAGTGATCCCTTATTTGTCTAAAATTAATATCAAAAATTCATTAGCAATTAAATTTGGTCGCAAAGGTGAGCAACAATTAAAAAAATTAACACAGTCTGTTATTGGGGTGCTATCAAGAAAATACCATTCTAGCAAGCCTGAGGGATTAAAAGGCGCGTTAATGAAGTTATTAACAGGGAAATAGAAATAGGCGTAAATTATGCTAACTAGGGAAGAACAGATATTTTTCCGTAATGAGATTTTAAGAAATTTGGATATTGATAAATTAGACGAAATCGAAAATGAGCGGGAAAAATTAATTGCCGAGCTTGCCCAAAATGTAAGCCGTATCGCACAACGGAATGATATACATATCGTTGCATCAGACACTCTTTATATGGCAGAAGTAATGGCTGACGAAATTGATGGATATGGCGCAATCCGTGAGCTAATGAATGATGAAACGGTTGCTGATATTTTGGTGAATGGCCCTGACGAGATTTGGGTCGAGCGTGGCGGTGTATTGCAAAGAGAAGACCGCCATTTTATCAATAATGAACAGCTTACTGATATTGCTAAGCGTTTAGTCGCAAAGGTAGGACGTCGTATTGATGAGAGTTTTCCTCTAGTGGATAGCCGATTACCAGATGGTAGCCGTTTAAATGTGGTGATTCCGCCTATTGCATTAGATGGTACGTCAATTTCTATTCGTAAGTTTAGTAAATCGAAAAAATCATTAGGTGAATTGGTTGAGTTTGGTTCAATGAATGTGGCAATGGCTAACTTTTTGATCATTGCCGCGCGTTGTCGAGCGAATATTATTGTATCTGGAGGTACAGGTTCAGGGAAAACAACATTATTGAACGCACTTTCAGCTTATATTTCTTCTACTGAGCGTGTGATAACCCTTGAGGATACGGCGGAGCTACGTTTAGACCAGCCTCACGTTGTGCGTTTAGAAACTCGTCAAGCGGGGGTTGAGCATACTGGGGAAGTTTCTATGCAGGATTTGGTGATAAATGCATTGCGTATGCGTCCTGAACGAATTATTGTTGGGGAATGTCGTGGTGCCGAAGCTTTCCAAATGTTGCAGGCGATGAATACTGGCCACGATGGTTCAATGTCCACATTGCACGCAAATTCACCTCGTGATGCCTTAGCTCGTTTGGAAAGTATGGTTATGATGGCAAGTGCCAAATTACCTTTAGAAGCTATCAGGCGGAATATTGCTTCGGCAGTTAATATTATTATCCAAGTTTCACGTTTAAATGATGGAACGCGTAAAATAATGAATATTACAGAAGTTGCTGGAATGGAAACAGGGCAGATAGTATTACAAGATATTTTTTCCTATGCGCCAAGTAAATTACGAGATGAAAATGGAAAAATTAAAGGTGAGTTTAAATCGCACGGTTTATTACATAGCTCTGTTGTTTACCAAAATGCACAAATGTTTAATCTAAGTGATGAATTGCAACGCATTTTTGAGGAAAGATCTGAATGAGTATGACAATTATTTATTACTTTATTGTTGTATTTGGCGTGTTATTGCTGTTAGCGACAGGGTTGTCTTGGTTTTCAACTAAGAAAACAATTAATCAAACCCAACGTGAGAGCAAATTTACGACGCTATTAACGAAAATCAAAAATCTTTATCGTTTATGGATATTCTACTTTACTCGTGGTAATAAACGAAAACTTATCCCAAATTTGTTAATTAGTGCAGCAATTATCTTTGCATTATATCTCGTCAATTTTGCGTATTTCCGTATTGATAATCACATTTTTCTTCTTAGTGTAATCACTATTATGATTTTAGGGGTATGGAAATTTGGGCAACGACAAAACCGCAAATTGTTTGAGCAAGTTTTTCCTGAAGTGTTACAAATTCTTAATTCGGCATCTTCAGCTGGAAGTGGATTGCTTTCTGCGTTTGAGCGTTGCGGACAAGATATTGGTGGGCAAATTGGCGAAGAATTTAAAAATATTCACCGTCGCTTAGTTCTAGGGGAAGATCCTTCTTCTGTTTTTGATGATAGCT
Source organism: Avibacterium sp. 21-595 (assembly GCF_023611905.1). NCBI lineage: Bacteria > Pseudomonadati > Pseudomonadota > Gammaproteobacteria > Pasteurellales > Pasteurellaceae > Avibacterium > Avibacterium sp. 21-595. The sequence goes on from NZ_CP091455.1 coordinate 1,219,495, forward strand.
ATACTCGTTATCCTTATAAAGAATATTATTTCTTTATTATGACGATTAAATTGAACTTAAGTAAAGGTGGTCAAATTCGAGAAGTCATTAACCGTCTGAGTCGTGTGATTTCTGCAAGCAAAAAAATGGAGCAGAAGAAGAAAGCAATGACTTCAGAAGCAAGAATGTCCGCAATGATTGTAGGCTGCTTCCCCGTAGGATTTTTCATTTTTATGCGTTTTGCTCAGCCAGAAAACTTTGATTTTTTAATTAACAATCCAAGTGGCAGAATCGTCTTGTACGGTGTGTTTGGTAGCCAATTATTCGGCTTTTTAATTATTTGGTGGTTAATGAGGAGAGTATCATGACGACGAAGTTATTACTTATTTTCCTTCTATTAATTTTTCTGAGTTTATTCTTGTTCGTAGTCGCTGTGATAATGAAACGTCGCTATGACTATCAAGCCAAGATAATTCAAGATGTTTCAGATAATAATGAGGAAGAACAAGAAGCTCAACCTAAAAAGAATAAAAAACAACGTGAATTAGAATTAGTACTAATTAATAGTAGCCCTGTGTTATCGGTGCTAGGTATGATTGATAGAAATATTAGACTAAAATTGTTATTAATTGCTTTTTTATCAATATTTGTTTATCTATTTAATTTATCAACACCACAGAAAGACCTTATTGTTTATTATTTGCTGATTGGTATTTTTGTTATTTTATTACCCGGCATTTTGACATCAATGATTCTTAATAGGAAGATTAAATCTATAATGACAGATCTTCCGAGTTTTATCGATCTGGTTGCAGTAAGTGTTCAAACGGGGAATAGTATTGAAGGTGGATTAAAACAGGTTACAGCTGATTTTAAAAAGCTAAATCCAGCGCTAACCTATGTGATGACTAGGATTATGCGTAAGGCTGAATTGTCAGGATTAAGTTCGGCACTTAAGGATTTAGCGGTAGCATTACCAACCACAGAGATCAAAATGTTTTGTACCGTGTTGCAACAAAGTTTGAATTTTGGTTCGTCTATCTATGATCAGTTAATTGTACTTTCGGCTGACATTAGGGAAATTCAATTACTTCAAATTGAAGAGCGGTTAGGAACGCTTGCAGCTAAAATGAGTATTCCATTAATTCTGTTTATTATGTTTCCTATTGTAATTTTGATTTTAGCACCGGGTGCAATGAGGGTTTTTCCAAATGTTTTCTAAAACAATGAGATTATGTACATTACTAAGTGCAGCGCTATTATTATCTGCTTGTTCTCAGTCTGTGTTTACTAAATTTAATCAACAAGATATTTCAGTAAAAGAAAAGTTTTATCTTTCATCAAATAATTATCGTGAATTAATTTCACTTTACCGAGAATCGTTAAAACAGAAAGAAGATCCAGCTATCCGTTATAAACTTGCTGAAAGTTATTATTCTATCGGTGATAGCCGTTCCTCTCAACTTTATTTAGAGCCATTATTGACGTCAAAAGATAAAAAAGCAAACGTGCAAGATGCCTTGTTATTACAAATAAAAAATAATTTACATAATGGTGATTATCGTCAAGCAGTAGAAAATGCGGACAATATGTTATTGTCCTATCCAAATAATGGTGAAGCTTATAACTTACTTGGTATCGCTTACGCTAAATTAGGTGACTATAAGCAAGCAAAAGATAATTTCAATAAAGCACGTTCATATTTTGTTGATGATGTTAAAGTGCTTAATAATCTTGCTATGATAGATATTTTACAAAAAAATTATGCTGGTGCAGTAGATATTCTATTACCTCAATATACAAATGGCGTTAAAGATAATCGCTTAGTGCATAATCTTGTTTTTGCTTTAGTTAAAAAAGGTGATAAAAAATATGCTCTAGATATTATTGAAAAAGAAAATTTAAGCGAAACGCCAGAGGCGCTTGTTGAAGAGTTAAAAAGTGCAAAGCATATTTCAAAATAATTAGAGAAAATAAAAATGATTTCATCGTTAAATAAACTACTAAAACCTTTTCTAACGAATAAAAAAGGTGCAGGAACCGTTGAATTTTCTTTAACTATTGTTATTTTTTTAGTTATTTTGGGTAGCTTATTCGAGCTTGCTCGATTAGCTATTTTATCTGCCTATGTTGATTCATCTGCAATGTTAGCGATTAGAGAAGTGAAAAACACTGAAAATATTTCTGACTATGCAACGCAAGTAGAAGATAAACTGAATACAGTACAACGAGACTGGAGTTGGCTGAATAATAGTCAATTTCAGGTCAATGTAAAGTATTATGGCAACGCCAATCACACGGGGGCAAATAATATTGATGTGATTCAAGATATGATCAATGGAAATGGTGCTGCTACCCCTAAAAATGCGATTTGGGCAGAATATTTTATAAACTATGAGTATAAACCGATGTTTAGTTGGTTTCCAAAAGAGATCGTGAATACGATGATGCAACGTAATATATTGGTGCTACAAGAACATGAAAAATAATGCTATGAATAAGTTTTTTCGCCAACAGAAAGGGGCAGTAATCATTGAATTTGCATTTATGTTGATATTGCTATGTTTGCTTATCGCATTTATGACCGATTTATTTATTGCTCGTTCAACTATTGGAAAATTAGACCGCACTTCATATTCTCTACTGAATGTGATTAAAGAGCGTGCTTACAGTGGTATTCCGAATAAAGATGGAAAGATTGGCGATTCTCCTTCGCAGGATGAAGTAGAGCATTTAATGGAATTAGCAAATCGATTATTGTTTAATGATAAGAATGAGAGACGCGCGGTGGTCTTTGTTGAGCCTTATATATTTGAATTTGGAAAAGGAAACTTCCGCCCACCCGTTGATAATGCGCGCAAGCCTCCATTTACAACGCCTCCTGATCTGCATTCTTCAAATGCAAATGGGCATAAAGGTTGCCAGCAACCACCTATTCGTAACTTCAATAATATTGTGCCTCTTTCAGAGATAGAAAATAAGCAGCGTTTTGTGCCGATTATTCGGGTTACGGTTTGTATTCCTGAAGCGCCAAGTTTATTTTTAGCGCTGATGTCTTTTTTCGGAAAAGAGCCAAAGAAAAGCGCGTATTATACCTCTTCTTCTGTTGGCGTTGTTAGAGCATCGTCTTTTGTGAATAGTCAATAATTAGAGAACTCATTACTATGTTAAATTCACGCATTTATTGCAAAGTAACAGCCCTATTTACTTCATTTGTTAAGCAACAAACTGGCGTATATGGAATGATAATGGGGTTAATTACTGCTTTTCTTCTTGTAATCATTGGTTTTACCATTGATGGTTCAGGGGTTCTTCTAGACCGTGCAAGATTGTCGGATTCCCTTGAACAAGCCGCTTTAGTGGTGACTTCAGAAAATAATAAATATCGTAATGATGAATATATTTTGGGCAGTGCTACAACAGCAAATGGCAAAAAAGTGAGAAATGATCAGCTCGTTAAACAGCGTGATGAAAATATGATAAAAGCCTATATGGCTCTTTATGCCAATGCTTATAGCAAAGTTAAAAATATAAATTATGACTGTGATAAAGAAAATAACCGTATTATTTGCTATGTTCAAGGGGAATTGGAACGAAGTTCTTTATTACCTATTAGCTTTAATAAAGATGTTTTTATCCCAACTCGTATTGACATTGATCAATATGGAAGAGCATTTAAAGAAGAAAAAAGCGCTCCGCCATTGGATATTATGTTTGCAGTAAATTTTTCTAGTGAAGTTTATACAGGCATTGCTGATAACCCTAATGGCAGTGTGTGTAATGGCCCATATAGAGTCAAAGCAGACAATATTACTGTTGAAAATCATCTTACTCGATTAGCAAAATGTGGTATTACGCCTTGGGCAGATTCTATTTTTGAAAGCCTCAAAAAATATGTCAATATGCTAGAAATTTTTAAGGCTTCCACTAATAATGGACAACCAAATAATAACCGTATTGGGTTAACCGCATTTGCACTTGGCGCTCAACCGATTAATGAAGGAAATAATGTGTGTGCATTGCCATTTAAATTTCCTTCCGACAAAAGATTTAATGACCCGCTTGTTGAAAGCCAAACCTTTGTTTCTGAAAAGATAAGTGATAATTGGGAATATCGAGTTAGAACGGTTAATTTGCCTGATGTGAAGACAAACTTGAAAGATATGTTACAAACAATCAATAGGCATTTAGTCACTCGCGCAGATACCTATGATTCAATGGAGCCAGGGGTTTTAGTGGCTAAATATCTTCCGCTTTCATTGGATATTTGGCCAGAAGATTTAGAACAAGATTTTCAAAATGGTAAGCAAGGCAGCAAGCGTACTTGGTATGACATTAGACCAGAGAAACAATATTTAGACCTTAATTTGGGATCACCTAATAAAGCGGTGTATGACACAATTGATCAAATCGTTGATCCTACAACAAGGGAAAAATATACCGCATACCGAATTATTAAAGCGTCAATTAATGCTAAAGGAAAAGGGTATTCGCCGACTGCTAGCGAGAAAAAAGCCCTCTCTGATGCACTGAAATCCTTGGCACAGGATAAAGATGTGAGAGGCTATGGAGTTGATGATGAAAGTACCCGCCAAAGTTGGCTAACCCTCAATAAGAAAAATGGCACGCGAGTAGGGCTTTGTTTTGATTATTCAGGCAAGAACAGTAAGGCGACAACACCTCAAGCTGATTCTGCGTGGTTTACAAATTTGGCGGATTTTACAAGTAAATTAGATTATAACTCCTCATCTACCCATTTAGGAGGCGGAAAACTTGGCGTGAGTGGGTTATTGATGGGTGCTTATAATATGGTGGCAAACACAGACACACAACAAAAAGCTAACCAGAATAAAAAACGTGTGCTTGTTTTTGTGGATACAGGGTTTGAAGATGATATGTCAACCTTCAACTCGCTAACTAAACTTTATCAAAAGAGTTGGACATACGATCCATCAGTTAATCCATACAGAACGGAGAATGGAAATTCAATTACATTAGATAAAAAATGGACCTTAGATAATTCTCGTTATGTTACCTCAACTTGGTACTATAATAAATTCAATCAAAGAGTTGACGGAGAGCCTTATTTGGAATATCGCAAAGCGAATCAGCTTTATGCGTTAATTACGCCCGCTTTCTTAAAAAAAGGTTCTTCAGATGATACCAGTGCAAATAGCTCGCATCCAAGCCCAGCGATATGTGATGCAATTAGGGCAAGATTTATGAGTTCTCCTTTCCAAGATCCACAAGTAGGGGAGGTGTATGATCCAGAAATTGTTTATATCCAATACCGCTCTGCGCAGCTTGGAAATAACTATCGCTCTAAAACCGATAAATATTGGGAACAATGTGCAGATAAAGCGTTCTTTATTGGTATAAGTGATAATGGGGCAGTAGATCAATCGCAAGATCAAAAGATAAGAGATTATTTTACCTCTTTGCAAGAACAATCAGCTACGAGTAATATGTCTGGAAAAGAAATCGAAGAAGTTGGGCGTAGCTTAACAAAATAGCCAGAAAATGATTAAGAAATAAAGCTACTGTAATGAGCAGTAGCTTTTTATTTACTAGGAAACAATACACATAAAAAGAGCGATGAAAATTTGTTATTTTTTCACCGCTCTTTATTTTTTAACTCATTTAAAACCTAGAAATTCGCATTTCTCGGTGCGCGTGGGAATGGGATCACATCGCGGATATTTTGCACGCCAGTTACATAAACGATTAAACGTTCAAAACCAAGACCAAAGCCTGAATGTGGTACAGTACCATAACGGCGGAGATCGCGATACCACCAGTAATCTTCTGGGTTTAAGCCCATTTCTACCATACGTTTATCCAACACGTCTAGGCGTTCTTCACGTTGTGAACCACCGATAATTTCACCAATTCCCGGGGCTAATACATCCATTGCCGCTACGGTTTTTCCGTCATCATTTAAACGCATATAAAACGCTTTGATATCTTTTGGATAGTTTTTCACCACTACTGGGGATTTAAAATATTCTTCTGCTAAATAGCGTTCGTGTTCAGAGGATAAATCAATCCCCCAAGAAACAGGGAATTCAAATTTTTTGCCTGATTTTAATAAGACGTCAATGGCATCTGTGTAATCAATTTGTGCAAAATCAGAATGAATAAAATTTTCTAAACGGCTGATAACAGAACTATCAACGTGTTTTTCAAAGAATTTAAGATCATCTTTACGCTCATCTAATACGGCACGGAACACATATTTAAGCATCGCTTCGGCGAGTTTTGCGTTATCATTCAGATCTGCAAAAGCAACTTCAGGTTCAACCATCCAGAATTCTGCCAAGTGGCGAGTAGTATTAGAATTTTCCGCACGGAATGTTGGGCCAAAGGTATAGATTTTACTTAATGCACAAGCATAAGTTTCCCCATTTAGCTGACCAGATACGGTTAAAAAGGCTTCTTTACCGAAAAAATCTTGCGAAAAATCCACCGCACCTTGTTCGGTACGTGGTAAATTTTCTAAATCTAGGGTTGAAACACGGAACATTTCCCCCGCACCTTCAGTGTCAGATGCCGTAATCAGTGGCGTTGCTACCCAATAAAAACCTTGTTCGTGAAAGAAGCGGTGAATGGCTTGAGCCAAACAATGACGAACACGTGCGACTGCACCGATGATATTAGTGCGAGGACGAAGGTGTGCCACTTCACGCAAATATTCAATACTGTGGCGTTTAGCCGCCATTGGATAGGTATCAGGATCTTCCACCCAACCGGCTACTTCCACCTTTTCCGCTTGTAATTCTACTGCTTGCCCCTCTGCTGGGGATTCCACCACTTTACCTGTAACAATCACCGAGCAACCGGTGGTTAAGCGTAGGATTTCTTCTTGATAATTCGCAATATCATTATTGACGATCACTTGGATAGGGTCGAAACAAGAACCATCATACACCGCAAGGAAAGAAAGCCCTGCTTTAGAATCACGACGGGTACGCACCCAACCACGCACGGTAACCTGATCACCGATTTGAATTTTGCCTTGTAATACCTCTGCAATAGGGGCAATTTGTGTCATATAAACCTCAATCAAAAAATTTAGCGTAAAAACCCGCTTAGTTTACCGCAACTCAAGAAATTTGCCAAAATGAATTATTCAATTGTTTTTGTGAACTTGCCCACAAAATTGAAGTAAATAACTTGTTTTTAGGTGGCAACCTGATATAAAAAAACAATAATTTCATTTCAAAAATTTAATCCGTTGTGGGGCATTATGATCAAGGAAAGAAAACAAGATAAGTATGTCTTAAAATTACAACAATTAGGGAAAGTGTATCGGCTAATTGAACAATTTGAAGAAATTTCGCGGATTGATCTTTCAAAGCTTTCGCATTTAGCACCAGCGACGATCACCTCTTTAACCCGTCAGCTTATTAATGAACGATTAATTATTGAAAAAGCCGTGCGAAATACAGAAAACCGTGGACGTCCAGCAATTGGTTTATGTGTATCGCCTTTTTTCTGGCAGTCGTTATGTGCGGTGCTGAGTGAAGATCGTTTTGATATATTTCTTTGTGAATTAGATGGCACACCGTTGGCAGAACATTCTTTCCCGCTACGCAGTGAAGAATTTGCACAATTAGATCGCGTTTTAGTGGGGTACGTGCAAGCGTTTTTAGAAAAAACCAAACTCGAACCTTATAAAGTCATCACCTTTTCCATTGCCGTAACTGGGGAGTTAGATAATGAAGAGAGATATGTTTATCACCTTGGCAATCGCCAGCTAACACTTGATCTGAAAGCCTTATTTCACCCTTATTTTAAAATGCCTGTTATGGTAACGGATTATTTCCAAACGTGGTTGTTTGCCGAAAGCTCTGTGGGCAGTGTGATTGGTTGTGATCACGTTTTATTTTTACAACTTGATGAACGAGTCAATTTAAGCGTATTATCACAAGGTGATGTGTTACGATGTAACAAACAGCCAAAGATGAATATTGATAAGCTCATTACGCCAACGTTCAACCCAATTCAGCATCAACTCAATCCTCACTTACCTGAAACGGAACGTCATCAAATTATCAATCAGCTCACACATCAAGCTATTTATAAATTGATTGATTTGGCGTATCCCGACAATCAACAAGTGAATAATATTGAAAAAATTCACTTTTTATGTAAAAAAGCACAAGGCAATGAGGCAAAAGCGATTGATATTATTCACCATATCGCGGATTTAACGGCTTATCATTTAATGTGTTTAGTTAATATGTTTTCCTCTAAAAAAGTGATGTTAAACACCTGTTTATTGAGTGCAAAAGAGATTTTCTTAGCGCGCTTAAATCAACGTTTATCCCTTTATCATTGCAATGTGGAAGTAGTAACGAGCCGCTATAAATGGAATAGCCCTGAAGTCTTAACTGCAGCAATTAAGCAAGGGATTTATGATGGCAGTTTGCTCGGTGATCTACTGAAAAATAAAGAAAAATTGTGTTAGCTCAATACTCTCATTATGAAATTCCTTTAGAATTCCAAACAAATGGGATCATAAGGAAAAAATGATGAGCTACTTTTTTGTTACAGGAACGGATACCAATGTAGGAAAAACGGTATCCAGTCGTGCCATTATCCAAGCCTTGCAAAATCAAGGTATTCAAATTGTAGGTTATAAACCGATTGCGTGTTGCCAAGAGGATTGGGCTTATCGTGAAAGCCCAATAGAAAGCGATTATGGACAAGAAAATAATTCTGATGTCCTAACCTTAATTGACGCCACAAAAGAGAATGTAACCTACCGAGACGTGAATAGTTATAGCTTTTCCCACAGTTTGCCAATGTTAAGTGAAGACGGAGAACGCATTGATATAAAAAAAATTAACGCCGATCTCACCGCACTTACTCAGCGTTATCAATCTGTGCTAGTGGAGGGGGCATTTGGTTGGCTTACTCCAATGAATAAAGAATATAGCTTTGCCAGTTGGGCAATCTCGCACAAAATGCCAGTCGTGCTTGTGGTTGGCATTAAAGAAGGTTGCATTAATCACGCCTTGTTGACGGCGCAATCCATTCAACAATCAGGCTTACCCTTATTAGGCTGGATAGCCAATCGCATTAATCCCGGTTTAGCCCATTATGCAGAAATGATTGAAATGCTCAGCGAAAAAATTGACGCTCCATTACTTGGGCAAATTCCCTATGTTCATCGTCCTGAAGAACAAGAACTCGGGCATTACATCACTAATCTTGAGCGTTTGACTTATCTGCAAACGGAATGGGTGAAGTAGAGTAGATGAAGTAAGCGAAATTCATTAGTTGAATGATTATTAAAGTGCGGTACAAAAAATCAGAATTTTTCCACCGCACTTTGTTTTTCGCTATTATTGAATATTACTTTTGTCTAAAGCACTACAAATGCGCCGTGCTATTCACTGTTTCTAACACAAAACGCCCCGCACTTTCGTTTTCAGCTTGTTCATAACGCACAATGCTAATAGAGGTATTTGCCAAGCGTGTTACTCGCGGATTTTCACGATGGTTTTGCCAAGTTGAGCCGTCAAATAAAGCGAGCAATAAATGTAGTGTATGACCGTGAGAAACCACCAAAATATTGCCTGAATGATGTACTTGAATAATTTCATCAATGGCTTTCATTGCCCGTTTAGCTAATTCACCAAAGGTTTCGCCACGATTGCTTTTAGCCTGAAAATTGGCGGGATCTTTAGTCATTTGTTGATATTCTTCGTTTTGACGAAGGTGGCTCACTAATGCCCCTTCCCAAGAGCCAAAGCTATGCTCATTTAAGCCTTTATGTTGAAAAAAGGGAATATTTCGTTCGCCAATAATGTATTCTGCGGTATCCATCGCGCGTTTTAACACACTTGAATAGGCTGCAACAAAGGGAATATTGGCTAAGTGTTTGCCTGTTTTCATTGCTCCTTCAATACCTTCGGCGATCAGTGGTGAATCGCCTTGTCCTTGTAATAAACCTTGTTCGTTCCAAACGGTACGTCCGTGGCGGACGAAATAAAAGGTAAGTTGTTTTTTCATTACTATCCTTAAAAACGTTGAAAATTTATACCGCATTTATAAAAGTGGGCTGAATAAGAAAAATAAACGTTCGATAACGCGTTGATAAACAGGACGTTTTACCCAATCTTTATAGGTTAATAATGAAGAACTTTGGCGGTAATTTTCTTGCAAGAGGGTAACTTCATTAGCAAAAGTTTGATCTTCCACTACCATTGTAACTTCAAAATTTAACATAAAACTGCGCATATCCATATTTACCGTTCCGACTAAGACAAGGCGGTTATCAATCAACACACTTTTGGTATGTAATAGCCCTTGTTCAAATTGATAAATTTTTACTCCAGCAGCAAGAAGATCTTCAAAGAAAGTACGGCTCGCCCAGCTAACCATTAAAGAATCATTTTTCTTTGGCAGAATTAGCGTCACATCAATACCGCGTAACGCCGCAATGCGTAATGCTTCGGCAATGCTATGGCTTGGCACAAAATAAGGCGAGGTAATCGTGATGCTTTTACGCGCGGAGAAAATCGCAATAGAAAGAGATTGCGCCATTAAGTCATCTGGAAATCCCGGGCCTGTCGCAAGAATCTGTACGGCGTGAGAATTGTTCTTCTCTATGGGCAATAAAGGGCAATTAGGCAACTGCAATGGGATTTCTTTATCACTTTCAATTTGCCAATCCCACGCATACAGCCCATTTAGCACCGCTGACACCGCACCATTAATACGCACCATAATATCCACCCATTGCCCAACGTGGCTGTCTTGTTTGAAATATTTCGGATCGACCATATTCATACTGCCTGTATAAGCAATCTGATTATCGATCACTATAATTTTGCGGTGTTGGCGTAAATCAATACGACTAAAAAACATCCGTAGTAAATTAACGTGTAGCGCTTCGGTGATTTCAATGCCACTTTCTTTCATTTCACGGCAATGTTTACTTTTCAAAAATTGACGACTGCCTACACTATCAAGCAATATTCGCACTGTTACGCCGCGCTTTTGTGCAGCAATTAGCGCGTGTTGCACGTCTTCCACTAGGCCACCATTCCACCAAATATAAAACACCATATTGATGCTATGTTTGGCTTGATGAATATCATCAATAATGCTTTTTATGATACTTTCTGGCGTCTCTAAAATATGCAGTTCATTACCCAGCACACAAGGAATATTTAAGCGACTTTTAGCTAAGTCAAAAATTGGGCGATAAAGCAGAGTATTATGGTGATTGATTAATTGCGGGCATTGTGAAAAATCGCCAAACCATTGATTAAATTTCGGTGCAAGTAAACGAAATGCCTTTGCACGTTTTGTCCCTAATTTCACTTCGCCAAATACTAAATAGGCGATAATGCCTACCACGGGGACGAGATAAATTATCATCAACCAAGAAAGGGTAGCTGAAACGGATTGTTTTTTAATCACCAATCGCATTGTAATGGAGATCGTTAAAATCCAAATCAGAACAGGGATGAGATATGCTATAATCTGTTGAAAAGTAAAATTCATTTATTTTTAACCGCACTTTTATAAATGTCTAATTATGCCAGAGATCACAACGCCAATGTTTGACATTGTTTTTCAGCACGCTGATTTTATCATTATTCACAAGCCTTGTGGCATTTCCGTACATAAAGATGAGCAAGAGGTTGGTCTAACCACCTTAATGGCTCAACAATTGAATTTACCCCAAGTTTGGCTGGTGCATCGCTTAGATAGGGCGACGTCAGGATTGTTGATTTTAGCATTGAATAAGCAAGCTGCGGCAACGTTGTCTGGGTTATTTGCTAGTCATCGCATCGCGAAAACCTATCTGGCGCTATCCACTGAAAAGCCGAAGAAAAAACAAGGACGGATCATTGGGGATATGCAAAAATCGCGTAATGGGACGTGGAAATTATGCCAAAGCAAGGAAAATCCTGCCATTACACATTTTTCTTCGCTAAGCTGTGAACCCAATTTACGCCTGTTTATGTTATTTCCGCAAACAGGCAGAACCCATCAGCTACGAGTGGCAATGAAAAGTTTAGGAAGTCCCATTTTAGGTGATGAACGTTATGGCGGAAATAAGCAAAAATCCGACCGCACTTATTTACATTGTTATCAGCTTGAATTTACTTATGAAAACCAGCAAATTTGTGTGAAAGCCTTACCCAAAACAGGTGAATTTTTTACCGCACTTTCCGTGCAAGAAAAAATTCAACAATGGGAAAGGCAGAATAATTGCGAAAAGCCACAATAAAAACGTGATTTTTTAAGGCGTTAGTATTATCATTAAGAAATTTTTCAGATGTTATATTGTTATTAGAGGATAGGTATGCAACACCTTAAAGAAATTACCGAACAGGCAAAAGAAGCGATTGAAAAATTGCACGATAAAAGCCTTGAAACGCTAGATGCCATTCGTGTGGAATATTTTGGGAAAAAAGGGCATTTTACCCAATTAATGCAAGGATTGCGTGATGTGGCGGCGGAAGAGCGTCCTGCAATGGGGGCAAAAATCAATGAAGCGAAACAAAAAGTGTTAGATTTATTAAACACCAAAAAAGCACAATGGGAAGAAGAGGCCCTTAATGCACAGTTAGCGAAAGAGAGTATTGATGTCAGTTTGCCGGGGCGTAAAACAGAATTAGGTGGCTTACACCCTGTTTCAATTACCATTGAGCGTGTTGTAAAATTTTTCTCTAACTTAGGTTTTAGTGTAGAAGTTGGGCCTGAAATTGAAACTGATTATTACAACTTTGATGCACTAAATATTCCGGCTCATCACCCAGCCCGTGCCGATCACGATACGTTCTGGTTTGATGCAGAGCGTTTATTGCGTACCCAAACCTCTGGCGTACAAATTCGTACAATGGAAAAAATGCGTCCGCCAATTCGTATTATGGCACCGGGACGTGTATATCGTAACGATTATGACCAAACCCACACCCCAATGTTCCACCAAATTGAATTACTTTATGTGGATAAACACGCTAACTTCAGTGAATTAAAAGGCTTATTACACGATTTCTTACGCGCCTTTTTTGAAGAAGACTTACAAGTGCGTTTTCGCCCGTCCTATTTCCCTTTTACAGAACCTTCTGCAGAAGTCGATGTGATGGGTAAAAACGGCAAATGGTTGGAAGTGCTAGGTTGTGGAATGGTTCACCCAAATGTGTTGCGTAATGTTGGTATTGATCCAGAAGAATATTCTGGCTTTGCGGTGGGAATGGGCGTAGAACGTTTAACGATGCTACGTTACAATGTAACAGATTTACGTTCGTTCTTTGAAAATGATCTCCGTTTCTTAAAACAATTTAAGTAATTGAAAACCGAATTTAATGTAGAGAAAGAATATGAAATTTAGTGAATTATGGGTGCGTGAATGGGTTAATCCTGAAGTTAGCACGGAACAATTATGTGATCAAATTACAATGCTTGGACTCGAAGTCGATGGCATTGAAGCGGTTGCTGGTGAATTTAATGGCGTTGTTGTTGGGGAAGTGGTGGAATGCGCTCAACACCCTGATGCTGATAAATTGCGTGTAACCAAAGTGAATGTTGGTGGTGAACGTCTATTAGACATTGTATGTGGCGCACCAAATTGCCGCCAAGGGTTGAAAGTAGCTTGTGCTGTAGATGGTGCTGTATTACCGGGTAATTTTAAAATTAAGAAAACTAAATTGCGCGGTCAGCCTTCTGAAGGAATGTTATGTTCATTTAGTGAATTAGGCATTTCTGACGATCATAACGGTATCATTGAATTACCAGCCGATGCACCGATTGGGACGGATTTACGTGAATATTTACAATTAAATGATAACAGTGTAGAAATCAGCTTAACGCCAAACCGTGCCGACTGTTTAAGTATTGCGGGTATTGCCCGTGAAGTGGGCGTGGTAAATCAGCAAACAGTCAATACGCCTGAGATTCAGCCCGTTGTAGCAACCATTACTGATAAAGCACAAATTGATCTGTTAGCGCCAGAGGCTTGCCCACGCTATTTATTGCGTGTGGTAAAAAATGTGAACGTTAAGGCGCAAACGCCTATTTGGATGCAAGAAAAATTACGCCGTTGCGGTATCCGTTCTATTGATCCGGTGGTAGACATTACCAATTACATTTTACTTGAATTAGGACAGCCAATGCACGCCTTTGATGCGGCTAAAGTGAGCCAGCCTGTACAAGTACGTATGGCAAAAGAAGGGGAAGAATTAGTCCTGTTAGACGGTACAACCGCCAAACTTCAACCCAATACACTTCTTATTGCCGATCAAAATGGTCCATTAGCAATGGCTGGCATTTTTGGTGGTGAAGCAAGCGGAGTAAATGGCGAAACAAAAGACGTTATTCTTGAATCCGCATTCTTTGCTCCGTTAGCTATTACAGGGCGTGCAAGACAATATGGCTTGCATACTGATGCTTCTCACCGCTTTGAACGCGGCGTTGATTTTAATTCACAACGCGATGCGATGGAACGAGCAACCGCATTATTATTAGAAATCTGTGGTGGAGAAGCGGGCGAAATTTGTGAGGTGGTCAGTGAAGTGCATTTACCCAAAGTGAAACAGGTTCAATTACGCCGTGAAAAATTAGATCACCTACTAGGGCATTATATTCCAACTGAAACGGTTACTGATATTTTGCAACGCTTAGGGTTACAAGTAAGTTATCAAGACGGTTTATGGACAGCGATTTCACCAAGCTGGCGTTTTGATATTGAAATTGAAGAAGATTTGATCGAAGAAGTCGCCCGTATTTACGGTTATAACAATATTCCGAATAATCCACCATTAGCGCATTTACAAATGAAACCAATGCCTGAACATTTATTAGAATTGGTTCGTGTTCGCACGGCATTTGTAGATAGTGATTATCAAGAAATTGTGTCTTATAGCTTTGTTGATCCTGAAGTTCAGCAATTATTATACCCACAACAAGAGGCATTAATTTTACCAAATCCAATTTCGCGTGAAATGTCTGCTATGCGTGTTTCTTTATTACCAGGCTTACTTACCACCATTGCTTACAACCAAAATCGTCAGCAAAATCGTGTACGTATTTTTGAAGGTGGATTACGCTTTATTCCTGATAGCCAAGCAGAAAGTGGCGTTCGTCAAGAATACGTTATTGGCGCAGCGATTGTAGGGGATAAACGTCCAGTTCATTGGGAACATAAAGGCGAAAATGTGGATTTCTTTGATCTAAAAGGGGATTTAGAACGTATTTTATCGCTAACAAAGGCTGGAAATCGTTTGCGTTTTGTTGCAAAATCATATCCAGCGTTACACTCGGGACAATCCGCTGCCATTATGTTGGACGATAAAGAAATCGGTTATATTGGTACCGTACATCCAAAAGTCGTGCAACAGCTTGGTTTATCAGGTAAACCAATTGTATTTGAAATTGAATGGGCTGCCATTGCAGAAAAATCTGTGCCAAATGCCAAAGAAATTTCTCGCTTCCCAGCTAATAAACGTGATTTGGCCGTTGTCGTGGATAGCGCAATACCAGCTGGCGATGTGTTAGAAGTCTGTCGTCAAGCAGGCGGAAAACAGCTTGTGAACCTAAGTTTATTTGATGTTTACCAAGGGGCAAATTTACCACAAGGTAAGAAAAGTTTAGCGATTAGCTTAACAATTCAAGATACGGAAAAAACCCTTGAAGAGAAAGAAATTAATGCGGTAATTTCAGCAGTATTAGACGCATTAAAACAACGATTTGATGCTTATTTGAGAGATTAATATTATGACATTGACCAAAGTTGAACTAGCTGACAGCTTAATTGAAAAGCATAATCTAAATAAACGTGATGCCAAATTATTGGTAGAAAGTTTTTTTGAGGAAATTCGCGTAGCGTTGGAAAGTGGGCAAGATGTGAAATTATCGGGATTTGGTAATTTTGAATTACGTGATAAAGCCTCACGCCCGGGACGCAACCCTAAAACAGGGGAAAGCGTACCTGTTTCCGCACGTCGCGTCGTGGTGTTCAAACCCGGTCAAAAATTACGTTCTCGAGTAGAAAAATCGAAGCCAAAGGCTTAAATATTTATGTGATAAGAAAGCTATCTTTTTTTGGATAGCTTTCCTTTTATTTATTTTGTAGGTAAAAAATGCGTTTAGCTAAATTTATTTTAGTTTCCCTTGGTATTGCTGTCTTAGCAGCTTGTTCAGGGTCTCCACATTCAGCAAATCATTCAGATTCTGATGAAAAAATTTCTTATCAGGGACGACTTGATGATCCAATTATGACAATCGCCTTATTAAGTGAACATCAACGAGAATGGGCTGGCACGCCTTATCGTTTAGGCGGGCAAAGTCGCCGTGGTATTGATTGCTCTGGATTTGTGCAAAAAACATTTCGTGATCGTTTTAATATTCAACTTCCGCGTACGACAAAAGAGCAAGTGAAATATGGTACAAAAGTACCAAAATCACAAATTCAAACAGGAGATTTAGTCTTCTTTAAAACAGGGCGAGGGCCTAATGGCTACCACGTTGGGATTTATGTTAAAGATGGTCAATTCCTGCACGCATCAACTAAAGGTGGGGTGATTTATTCTTCCCTCAATAGCCCTTACTGGACGCGCACTTATTGGCAAGCGCGTAGAATGTAAAATTGCATTTATAAAAATAGAGAAATAGAAAAGTGCGGTGGAAAATGTTAATTTTTTTCACCGCACTTAATTTTTTACCCACTTTCTAATTCGCTTTACGTTTAATTCACTTCCTTAAACGCGATCATTTCATTTTGGCTAAAATCGGTTTGTTCCTCTTCATCTTGGTATAATGGGGTAGTTGGCAGATCTTGTTTATCAAAAGCAATATCGCCTTCCACACCGTCTAACTGTTGTCCACGTTGAATATCTTTGAAATTAAATAAATTTTTATCGCATAAGTGAGAAGGTACGATATTTTGCATTGCACTAAACATCGTTTCGATACGCCCCGGATATTGGCGATCCCAAGTCTGTAACATTTCTTTTACCACTTGGCGTTGCAAGTTAGGTTGCGAACCGCATAGATTACAAGGAATAATGGGGAATTGTTTGGCGATAGCATATTTTTCAATATCCTTTTCTTTGCAATAGGCCAGTGGACGAATCACAATTTGTTTGCCATCATCGCTAATTAATTTGGGTGGCATTGATTTCAGTTTGCCACCATAGAACATATTTAAAAATAGGGTTTCTAACATATCATCACGATGATGACCAAGAGCAATTTTGGTTGCGCCAAGCTCTGTGGCAGTGCGGTATAAAATCCCACGTCTTAAGCGTGAGCAAAGAGAGCAAGTGGTTTTGCCTTCTGGGATTTTTTCTTTCACAATGCCGTAGGTATTTTCTTCTACAATTTTGTAATCTACGCCAATGCGTTCTAAATATTCAGGTAAGACGTGTTCGGGGAAGCCGGGTTGCTTTTGATCTAAATTTACCGCCACAATGTCAAAATGAATCGGTGCGTTAAGGCGTAAATTGAGCAAAATATCAAGCAAAGTGTAGCTATCTTTTCCACCAGACAAGCACACCATTACCTTATCGCCCTCTTCAATCATATTAAAATCAGCAATGGCAGCCCCTACATTACGGCGTAGGCGTTTTTGTAACTTATTGAAATTGTAGATTTGTTTCTTTGTTTTTTCGTTTTGAGAAGTTAAATTTTCACTCATTGGATTTATTATTCAGTTATATCAATTTAAAAAACTTGCGTATAGTAAGGGGTAATGGAATTTTTTCCAATAGGAATATGCAGGATTTAGGTCTTTTTAGGTAGCTAAAAAAAGATGAACGTTTTTGACCGCACTTTATTATGATGATGCGGTCATTGATAATTATACTGAGTGAATATGCTGGAGAAGTACTTCATTGATGCGTGATTGCCAACCTTTTCCAGTGGCTTTAAAGGCTTCAATGACTTCTGGTGATAAGCGAATAGTGATAATTTGTTTGGTTGGCGCTTTTTGTTTACCTCTTACTTTTGGTTTTATATGCCCTTGTTTTTCCATTTCAGTTTGATGTGCAAGCACCATATTGACAAAATCATCAGGCATTGTTTCTTGTAACGATTTCATTTGTGTAAAGTCACTTTGCTGTAATTCTCGGGCTTCCCCCTCAACATTAATCAGTGGTATGTTTTTTTCTGTTTTCATATTTTTTGACCTCCCTTGCATTTGCTTTACGGAAGCTAATCACTCGAATTCCTGTTTTTATTGGCGTAAATACAAGAATATGTAATCGCGCTGTTGTACCCACATAACCCGCGGCTAAAAAACGCGGTTCGGGATAATCTTTTCTCTCATCAGCAATAATCATTGCGCTATCCCAATGAAAATAACGCGCCATTTCAAACGAGAGTTGACGCTCTTCAATATTGCGCTGATTTTTCTTTTGATCAAATTCAATTTCCATTTTGAATGTTAAATCAAATAACCATTTCTTTATTGTAAATACATTTTGCTAAATGACAAGTTTTTGTAAACATTTTTGGTAAAAAATCGATCTACAAGATCCGTAAAAAATCCTGTATAATCAACTACAATTTTTGTCTAATTTTTATTTGCTTGTGAGAATACACAATGCTTGAAACATCACAAACAATCCCTGAATTGGTCTCTTGGGCAAGGGAGCGAGAATTTTCGCTTAATTTGCCGACTGATCGTTTGGCGTTTTTATTGGCTATTGCGATTTATAACAATGAACGTTTAGACGGTGAGATGTTAGAAACGGATTTAGTGGATATTTTCCGTCATACCGCATCAGCCTTTGAGCAATCCCCCGATAATATTGCTACCCGAGCCAATAATACGATTAATGAATTAGTGAAACAGCGTTTTCTCAATCGTTTTAGTAGCGAATTTACCGAAGGTTTGGCCATTTATCGTTTAACCCCATTGGGCGTTGGGGTTTCGGACTATTACATTCGCCAACGTGAATTTTCTGCGTTACGCCTTTCTGTCCAGCTTTCTATTGTGGCAGATGAAATTCAACGTGCTTCTGAAGCGGCAGAAGAGGGTGGAGATGAACATCATTGGCGACGCAATGTGTTTGCGCCATTAAAATATTCTGTGGCAGAGATTTTTGACAGCATTGATTTCTCACAACGTGTGATGGATGAAAGTCAGCAACGCATTAAAGATGAAATCGCTGAGCTATTAACCAAAGATTGGCAAGCAGCGATTTCAAGCTGTGAACGTTTATTAGATGAAACCTCAAGCAATTTACGTGAATTACAAGATACTCTCAATTCCGCTGGGGATAAACTGCAAGCACAATTATTGCGTATTCAAGATTGTGTGATCGGACAGCAGAATCTCTATTTTATCGATCAACTTATTATTGATTTACAAGCAAAATTAGACCGCATTATCAGCTGGGGGCAACAATCTATTGATTTGTGGATTGGTTATGACCGCCACGTACATAAATTTATCCGTACAGCGATTGATATGGATAAAAATCGTGTGTTTTCGCAACGTTTACGCCAATCTATTCAACATTATTTTGAAAATCCTTGGTATTTATGGACGGCACAAGCAGAACGTTTAGTAGATTTGCGTGATGAAGAGCTTGTATTACGCGAAGAAGATGCGCTAGGGGAGTTGCCAGAAGCATTACAATACGAAAGTTTGGCTGATTTGCACGAACAAATTGTTGAACATATGCAAGCCCTATTAATTGCTTATCGCGAAAATCATCGTCCTATTAATCTTAGCCTTGTGTTAAAAGAACAGTTATATAATTATCCCGTTGAACGACATTTTGATGTAGCAAGAATTATTGTCGATCAAGCTGTACGGCTAGGAATGGCGAGTGGTGATTTAAGTGGCATATATCCACAATGGGAAGAAATAAATCAGGCGGGTGCTGAAGTACAAGCCCATATTATTGATGAATATAATTAAGAGAAAAAATGATGACAGATCAGTTACAAGATATAATTTCAGTAAAACAAGCTCAAGCCATTGCAAATCCTCTTTTTCCTGTTGTGGACAGCCAATTACGAGCGGGAAGACATATTAGTATTGAACAGCTTGATAATCACGCCTTTTTAATGGATTTTCAATATGAGTTGGATCAATTTTATCGCCGTTATAACGTAGAATTAATTCGCGCGCCAGAAGGTTTCTTTTATTTACGTCCAAAAGCAACAACATTAATTGCGCGTTCTGTTCTTTCCGAGCTAGAAATGCTTGTGGGAAAGGTATTATGTTACTTGTATTTAAGTCCAGAACGTCTTGCTCAACAAGGTATTTTTACCACACAAGAAGTTTATGATGAATTATTAAATCTTGCTGATGAAAGCAAACTGTTAAAAACCGTCAATCAGCGTTCTTCAGGATCTGATTTAGATAAACAGAAATTAGCTGAAAAAGTACGAGCAGCACTTAACCGCTTACGCCGTCTAGGAATGATTGCTACCGTAGGGGATCAGCATAGTGGTAAATTTGTGATTTCAGAAGCGGTATTTCGTTTTGGTGCTGAAGTGCGTGCAGGTGATGATCCAATGGAAGCACAATTACGCTTAATTCGTGATGGCGAAGCGGCAACACCGCAATCCTTACAAGATGAGAAAAGTGCGGTACAAAATGACGTTGAAAATGTAGATGAAATAGAAGAAATTGATGAGGAAGGGGAAGAATAATGAGCAAAGCATTTGAAGTAGAAAATGATAATTTAACCCTTGATAGTGAAGAAATGGAAAATCATCAACCTGAAGAATTAGACATTATTGAAACAGCGCAAGCAGAACAGCAAGATGCGCCTGCTCCCATTGCTCAAAATGTCGAGCGTGGAAAATTCCGCTCACTGACCCTCATTAACTGGAACGGTTTTTTTGCCCGTACATTTGATTTAGATGAGTTAGTCACGACCTTATCAGGGGGGAATGGTGCGGGGAAATCAACCACAATGGCTGGTTTTGTTACCGCATTAATTCCTGATTTAACCTTATTGCACTTCCGTAATACCACAGAAGCGGGGGCAACCACGGGTTCACGCGACAAAGGGTTGCACGGTAAGCTCAAACCGGGTGTCTGCTATGCAGTATTAGATGCAGTGAATTCTCGTCATCAACGTGTTTTAGTCGGGGCGCGTCTACAACAAGTTGCTGGACGAGATAAAAAAGTTGATATTAAAACCTTTTCTATTCAAGGGCTAAGTCTTGCACAAACACCAACAAGTGTTTTAACTGAAACGGTCAATGAACGTCAAGCAAGGGTACTAACACTTAATGAATTAAAAGAAAAAATAGAAAACCTTGGCGCACAATTTAAACAATATCATTCCATTACAGATTATCACGGAATGATGTTTGATTTAGGGATTATTCCTAAACGTCTGCGTTCTTCTTCAGATCGTAGCAAATTTTATAAACTCATTGAAGCCTCGCTTTACGGAGGAATTTCCAGTGCGATTACTCGCTCCTTGCGTGATTATTTATTACCCGAAAACTTAGGCGTCCGTAAAGCCTTTCAAGATATGGAAAGTGCATTGCGTGAAAACCGTATGACCCTTGAGGCAATTAAAGTTACGCAATCGGATCGTGATTTATTCAAGCATTTAATTACGGAAACCACCAATTATGTGGCGTCAGATTATATGCGTAATGCCAATGAACGTCGAGGCAATGTAGAAAGTGCCTTAACACATCGTAAGGAATGGTATTTAGCAAAATCAGAACGTGATTTATCACAACATCGCTTAGTGGATTTTAGCCGTGAATTGGCGGAACTTAACGAAAATGAGCAAACCCTTGAGGTTGATCACCAAAGCGCACTCGATCATCTTAATTTGGTGCTAAATGCGTTACGTCATCAAGAAAAAATCTCGCGTTATCAAGATGATGTAGAAAGTTTACGAGAAAAATTAGAAGAACAAAAATTTGCGGTAGAAGAAGCATCAGAACAGCACGAAGAAAGCCAAGCGCAGTTAGAACAATATGAACAAGAAGTGGATCAACTACGTAGCCAATTAGCGGATTATCAACAAGCACTAGATGCCCAACAAACCCGTGCGTTGCAATATCAACAGGCTATTCAAGCACTTGAAAAAGCCAAAACCCTTTGTGGATTGGCCGATCTTTCTACTAAAAATGTGGAGGATTATCACGCTGAATTTGTCGCGCAAGCGGAAGATTTGACGAATAATGTTCTAGATTTAGAGCAAAAAATGTCGATTTCCGAAATGGCGAAATCGCAGTTTGATAAAGCCTATCAACTTGTTTGCCAAATCGCAGGCGAAATGCCACGTTCTGCTGCGTGGGAAAGTGCAAAAGCATTATTACGTGAATATCCGAGCCAAAAAGTGCAAGCGCAACAAACACCGCAACTTCGTGCCAAATTACACGAGTTAGAACAGCGTTATCAACAACAGCAAAGTGCGGTGCGTTTATTGAAAGAATTTAATCAGCGAGCCGCATTAGAACTTGAAACCGCCGATGAAATTGAAGACTATTATGCGGAGCAAGAAAGCCTTGTTGATGAGCTAAATGAAGAATTAGCAGAACAGGTGGAACAGCGCTCAACTTTGCGTCAAAAACGTGAGCAGTTGAATGTCCGTTACAATGAAAATGCCAATAAAGCCCCTGCGTGGCTTACCGCGCAATCAGCGCTAGAACGTTTACAAGAACAAAGTCATAGCCAGTTTGCTGACAGCCAAGACGTGATGAATTTTATGCAATCACTCTTAGTTAAAGAACGAGAATTAACCATCAAACGCGATCAGTTAGAGCAAAAACGTCAGCAACTTGATGAGCAAATTTCTCGTTTAAGCCAGCCAGATGGTTCTGAAGATCCGCGTTTAAATGTATTAGCAGAACGCTTTGGCGGTGTGCTACTTTCTGAGCTTTATGATGATGTGCCAATTGAAGATGCACCTTATTTCTCCGCGTTATATGGCCCTGCTCGTCACGCGATTGTGGTGCGCGATTTAGACGCTGTGAAAGCACAATTAGCGCAACTTGAAGATTGCCCAGATGATTTATACCTTATCGAAGGTGATCCAAGTTCTTTTGATGACAGCGTATTGTCCGCCCAAGAGCTAGATCTAGGGGTTGTGGTTCAGGTGTCTAACCGTGAATTACGTTATTCAAAATTCCCTGAAATTCCATTATTTGGCCGTGCTGCACGAGAAAAACATTTAGAAGCCTTACAAATTGAACGTGATGAAGTATCCGAACACTATGCCGAATGTGCTTTTGATGTGCAAAAATGCCAACGCTTACACGAACATTTCAGCCAATTTGTTGGTTTGCATTTAGCCCTCGCATTCCAGCCAAACCCTGAAGAATTAATGGCACAAATTCGCCGTGAACAAGGGGAAATCGAGCGTGAATTAGGGCAGTTTACTACCACTGAACAACAAATTCGCCTTAAATTAGACAATGCAAAAGAAAAATTACAGTTATTAAATAGACTGATTCCGCAATTTGGCGTCATTGGTGATGAAGGTTTATTAGATCGTATCGAAGAATGTCGTGAGCAATTAGATTTAGCAGAACAAGATGAACGCTTTATTCGCCAATATGGCGTGACATTGTCACAACTCGAACCCATTGCCAATACATTACAAAGCGATCCAGAAAATTATGAGCGATTAAAAGCTGACTATGAACAAGCAAAACAACAACAAAAACAAATTCAACTACGTGTTTTTGCTTTAGCCGATGTGGTACAACGTAAAGCCCATTTTGATTACAAAGAAAGCGTTCAATCTGAAACCTCTGAATTAAATGAGCAGCTTCGCAATCGTTTAGAGCAAATTCAGCAACAACGTGAACAACAACGCGAACAAGTTCGTCAAAAACAAATTCGTTTTGCCCAATATAATCAAGTTTATATTGAGCTGCGTAGTTCTTATGAAGAAAAAAATAAAGTACTGAATGAGTTGCTTGAGGAAATCAGTCAGCTTGGCGTACGCGCAGATGATGGGGCAGAGCAACGGGCGCAAACACGTCGTGATGAATTATCGCAACAACTTACTACGGTACGTAATCGTCGCCGTTATTTGGAAAAACAATTAACCTTAATTGAAAGCGAAAGTGAAAATCTTAACCGCCGTATTCGTAAAGCAGAACGCGATTACAAAACACAACGTGAATTAGTGGTGGCAATGAAAGCAAGCTGGTGTGTGGTGCTACGATTATCACGCAATAGTGATGTGGAAAAACGTTTAAACCGCCGCGAGTTAGCTTATCTTTCTGCTGATGAATTACGTTCAATGTCAGATAAAGCCCTTGGTGCGTTGCGTACTGCCGTAGCTGATAATGAATACCTGCGTGATGCGTTGCGTTTATCTGAAGATAATCGTAAACCAGAAAATAAAGTGCGGTTCTTTATTGCAGTGTATCAACATTTACGTGAGCGTATTCGTCAAGATATCATTAAAACAGATGATCCGATTGATGCGATTGAACAAATGGAGATCGAATTATCTCGCCTAACTGCAGAATTAACAAATCGTGAGAAAAAACTCGCGATTAGTTCCGAAAGTGTGGCGAATATTATGCGTAAAACCATTCAACGCGAACAAAATCGCATTCGTATGCTCAATCAAGGCTTACAAAATATTGCCTTTGGTCAGGTGAAATCGGTGCGTTTAGTGGTCAATATTCGTGATACTCACGCAATGTTGTTAGATGCATTATCCGATCGCCACAATGATTATCAAGATTTATTCTCAGATAACCGCATTACTTTCTCCGAAGCCATTGCGAAATTGTATCAACGCTTAAATCCACATATCGATATGGGGCAGCGTACCGCTCAAACTATTGGTGAAGAGTTGTTGGATTACCGCAATTACCTTGATTTAGAAGTTGAAGTGTATCGTGGCGCAGATGGTTGGTTACGTGCAGAAAGTGGTGCATTATCAACGGGTGAAGCTATTGGTACTGGGATGTCAATCTTGCTAATGGTGGTACAAAGTTGGGAAGAAGAAAGCCGTCGTATTCGAGGTAAGGATATTGTTCCTTGCCGTTTATTATTCCTTGATGAAGCGGCACGTTTAGATGCGAAATCGATTTCTACCTTATTTGAACTATGTTCTCGTTTAGATATGCAATTATTAATTGCAGCACCTGAAAACATTAGCCCAGAAAAAGGAACCACTTATAAACTGGTACGTAAAATCTCAGGTAATCAAGAACAAGTTCACGTAGTGGGATTACGTGGGTTTGGTGCAACACACTAAGTTATATTAAAGTGCGGTAAAAAATAAGGGGAATTTCTACCGCACTTTAAATTTCTTTCTTTTTACTAAGGATAGCGAATGGCTTATTTATTTCTTGCTATTGCTTGTAGTGTGGCTGTCTCCGTATTATTAAAAGTCGCACGGAAGTTTAATATCGTCATTGAACAGGCAATCGCATTCAATTATCTTATTGCCCTGTTATTAAGTTATTTTTTATTACAGCCTAATTTTCAAGGACAAGGCTTCACCGAGTTTATTGTACAAAATGAAAATAGTGCCATTTTCTTAGCCCTAGGTTTATTGCTACCGAGTGTGTTCATTATTATGTCTAAAGCGGTTGAATTTGCTGGCATTGTGCGCTCTGATGCAGCGCAACGTTTATCCTTATTTCTGCCTATTTTAGCTGCCTTTATATTATTTGGCGAACAGCTCAGTCAATCACGTATTATCAGTTTAGTTTTGGCTTTTTTTGCGTTATTTTGTTTAATCAATAAACCGTGCGAACAGCAACTTTCTGTCAAAGCAGGATTGAGTTTGCTTGCTGTTTGGTTAGGCTATGGTGTCATTGACATTTTATTCAAACAAATGGCCAAAATGGGAAATGCCTTTCCAACCACCTTGTTTATTGCGTTTGCCTTAGCAATGTGCGTGATGTTTATGTATTTATTGATTAAACGAACCCAATGGAATGGCGCAAGCTTATTAGCTGGAATTGTACTCGGCGGGCTAAATTTTATGAATATTCTATTTTATATTCGCGCCCATCAAAGTTTCAGCCAAAACCCAACGCTGGTTTTTGCTGGAATGAATATTGGCGTGATTTGTCTTGGCACGCTTGTAGGCGCAATAGTATTCAAAGAAAAAATAAGTAAAATTAATGGGGTAGGCTTAGTACTTGGTATTTCTGCCATTCTCAGCCTATTTTATTTAGAACCTTTTTTAACAAGGTAAGGTAATGCAAGATAATTTTAGTTTTTTTGTTTACGATTACGAAAGTTTTGGCGTTAATCCCGCCACGGATCGCCCTGCGCAATTTGCCGGTATTCGTACTGATAAAGATTTTAATATTATTGGTGAGCCTGTGATGTTCTATTGCAAGCAAACTAATGACTATTTACCTTCACCCACTGCGGTAATGGTAACGGGTATTACGCCACAACAATGCAACGAACAAGGTTTATCTGAACCAGAATTTGCCCAGCGAATTTTGCAAGAATTCTCACAGCCAAATACTTGTGTAATGGGGTTTAATAATATCCGTTATGACGATGAAATGACCCGTTATACCTTTTATCGGAATTTTATCGATCCTTACGAATATAGTTGGAAAAATGGTAATTCTCGCTGGGATTTACTGGATTTAGTGCGTGCCTGTTATGCCTTGCGACCAGAAGGCATAAACTGGGTTTATGATGATGAGGGAATGCCCTCGTTCCGCTTAGAAAATTTAACCAAAGCGAATGGAATAGAGCATAGCAATGCCCACGATGCAATGGCTGATGTGTATGCAACTATCGAAATGGCAAAACTGATCAAACAAAAACAGCCAAGATTATTCCAATTTTTCTTTGAACATCGCGATAAAAAATCCCTTGAAAAAATGATTAACACCACAGAAATGACACCCTTGGTTCACGTTTCAGGAATGTTGGGGAATTATCGCGGTAATACCACTTGGATTGCCCCTTTAGCCTGGCACCCAAGCAATAAAAATGCCGTCATTGTGTGTGATTTAGATAGCAATATTGATGATTTACTCAATAAAAGTGCGGAAGAATTACGCCAAAATTTATATACCAAAAAAGCGGAATTGGAAGAACAAGGCATTTTGCCAGTGCCATTAAAATTGGTGCATATTAATAAATGCCCAATTTTAGCTCCAGCCAAAACCCTATTACCTGAAAATGCACAACGTTTAGGCATTAATCGTCAAGATTGCTTAGCAAACCTTGCTAGATTACGTGCAGATCTCAATATCCGTGAAAAAGTGCTACAAATTTTCACCGATGAACGGACATTTGAGCCAAACGATAATGTGGAAACTGAATTGTATAGCGGATTTTTCAGTCCAAATGATAAAAATAATATGGCTATTTTGCGTGATTTAGCACCTGAAAAATTGGCTGAACATAATTTGACGTTCCAAGATAAACGTATTGATGGCTTGCTATTTCATTATCGCGCACGACATTTCTATAAAACATTAACCAGAGCAGAGCAGTTACGTTGGGATAAATACCGCCGTAGAAAGCTGGAACAAAGTGCGGTGCAATTTGAGCAAGAATTACAAACCTTAGCGGAAGAACATCAAAACACCCCTGAAAAATTAGCTTTATTGCAACGGGTTTATGAATATGGCGTAAAATTACTAGGGTAACTTTGTGATGCTGTCACAATGTAATTATTTTTCTAACATTATGTAGAATAAAAAATCGAGTAATCTAATTGCTCGATTTTTTTATTTTTCACGTAGCGTAATCATATCTAATTAAGAAAATGATACTGCTAAATAAATTGGACATACTTATATTTCTTATTTAACTAATCAATATATCTGTTAAGTTCTCGCGAAAATACCTAATTTAGTAAACTCATTAGCAACAAGAACAAATAACAGAGACAGATGGGATAGCTTCCATCAATTCCAAATTTTATTTATTAAAATTTTACTTAAATTAAAAGTAAAGCAAGATTTTTCTAGCCTTCATCTTTAATTCTTCTTTAATTTTTCTTTACATTGCATTCATTCCAGTGCGTAACATCTAAAGTTTTAGCGTTACAACGTTGCCGATATGCTTGTTTTCACCTTGCTTAACTAGTAAAAGTGATCTGTGTGTAACCCTGTGATTTTATTTATTCGTAGTTTTCGCTAACCCGATAACTGATTTCGCATAATGTATATTATGTTAAATAATGAAGGTGTAAAAGTAACTTTTTATTACTCTCTTTTGTTGAGCTTATGGCATCTCTAATATTTTATGTTGCGCTTTATTTATTGCAGCATTATCTTATTTTTTAGATTGCTGCGCTGTTATGGTGATGTGGTAATTTACCCTTGATTTCTACAATAGATAAAATAAATGCTAATAAGATTTAAAATAACTAATATTGTGAAACTTATTAAAGAAAGAGAAAAATTCGAATGATGCTTTTGTTACAGGGTTACAAAATAATTAAACAAGATCGATAGAAATGAAAAAAATAAGGGTTTTATAAATTAGGGATATAAAAAAGTGCCTGCACGATTTGTTTAATACAGGCACTTAAAAGACATTAGAGACAATAATAATTAATCAATAAAACGTAATTTTGGAGAGGATTTATTGCTAGATGATTTTTCTATTGCTTTAGGTTTATCAACAGCTTCAACGAAACTTAACGGTTGCTCATCTTGAATTTCATCTTGTTGGGCAAGATCACCTTCAAATTCCTCTGGTTCAAACATAATGCCATCACCACTTTCTCTTGCATAAAGAGCAATAAGCGCGCCCATAGGAATAAAAATTTCTTGCGGTATGCCTTGAAAACGCGCATTAAATTGCACAAAATCATTGGTTAATTGCAAGTTTCCCGTTGCATTCATTGAGATATTTAATACGATTTGCCCATCTTTGACGTATTCAGCTGGTACTTTTACCCCTGCATACGTTGCATCAACCGCCAAATAAGGCGTACAATCATTATCTATAAGCCAATCATAATAAGCTCTTAAGATATAAGGACGTTTCGGTGAGAATTTACGCTCCATAACTCCTCTCTTTTATTTGTCATCCATTAGATTTTTAGGCGCAACTTCACCAACGGATTGCTTGAAAGAATCTCTTTGATACACGCGTTCCATATAATTTTTGATTGCTTTACTTCCCGCTCCTGTAAATTGAATACCCAGCTTCTGCATACGCCATAATAAAGGGGCAATATAGCAATCGACCAAGCTAAATTCTTCACTCATAAAATAAGGTGTTTGATTGAAAATTGGTGCAATAGCTAATAATTCTTCTTTTAATTGCTTTGTAGCCTGCTCTTTCTCAGACTCATCGCCTTGCTCAATTTGGTTTAGTAAAGAATACCAATCTTGCTCAATTCTTAACATTAATAAACGGCTTTTACCACGAGATACAGGATAAACTGGCATTAATGGCGGATGTGGAAAACGCTCATCAAGGTATTCCATAATAATACGAGAATTAAATAGCACTAAATCACGATCTACCAAGGTTGGTAATGTCCCATAGGGGTTTAATTCCATTAAATCTTCAGATACAGAACCTAGAGCCATTTCTTCCATTTCATAAGGCACGCCTTTTTCCGCTAATACAATGCGAACCTGATGGCAATAAATATCTTCTTGATTGGAAAAAAGGGTCATTATTGAACGTTTACTTGATGCACTACTCATTTTATTCCTCTGCTAACCTTTTGCTTATCTGTCATTTTAAATTAAGGGCAATATTTTACCATAAATTATAGGGAAATAGCTAAGTAAATTTATTCAATACTACTCTATCTTATTGATAACAAATTGAATTTTCCTGTAATGATTGGTTTAATAAATTTAGAAAAGAAAAATGGCAAGTGGAAACTTGCCATTTGAACAATATTTGAATAAGAAACGATTAACGTTTTGAGTATTGTGGGCGACGACGTGCTTTGTGTAAACCCACTTTTTTACGTTCAACGCGACGTGCATCACGAGTAACAAAGCCTGCTGCGCGTAATGCTGGACGTAATGTTTCATCATATTCAATTAATGCACGAGTGATACCGTGACGGATTGCACCCGCTTGACCTGAAATACCACCACCTTTAACTGTGATGTATAGGTCTAATTTATCAGTTAATTCAACCAATTCTAATGGCTGACGTACGATCATACGAGAAGTTTCGCGACCAAAATATACGTCTAATTCACGTTGGTTGATAGTAATTTTACCACTGCCCGGTTTGATAAATACACGAGCTGAAGAGCTTTTGCGGCGACCTGTGCCGTAGTTTTGATTCTCTGCCATTTTTCTCACCTCGTGATTAAATATCTAAAACTTGTGGTTGTTGTGCTGCGTGTTCGTGGTTAGGACCAGCGTACACTTTTAACTTACGATACATTGCACGGCCTAATGGACCTTTTGGCAACATACCTTTAACCGCAATTTCAATCACTGCTTCAGGACGGCGAGCAATCATTTCTTTAAATGTCGCTTGTTTGATACCACCTACATAGCCAGTGTGCCAGTAGTAAATTTTATCGCTTTCTTTTTTACCTGTTACGGCAACTTTGTCCGCATTGATAACGATGAT
The DNA here is from genome assembly GCF_023611905.1 of Avibacterium sp. 21-595. Classification (NCBI taxonomy): domain Bacteria; kingdom Pseudomonadati; phylum Pseudomonadota; class Gammaproteobacteria; order Pasteurellales; family Pasteurellaceae; genus Avibacterium; species Avibacterium sp. 21-595. Next base: position 1,249,950 of record NZ_CP091455.1, read on the forward strand.
ATAATCACCTGTATCAACGTGTGGAGTGTATTCAGCTTTATGTTTACCACGAAGACGACGTGCTAATTCAGTCGCTAAACGACCTAACGTTTTACCTGTCGCATCTACTACATACCAGTCACGTTTAACTGTTTCTGGTTTTGCTACAAAAGTTTTCATTAATTAATTACCAATAAAATAATATTAATACCCAGTGTTCAATATTGAACACAACCATTAATCTCAATCTGCACCCCTTCGAGTGTGATCTCGATAAAATAATGTGCGGTGGGAAAGCCAACACATTCACAGGGTCGGGCGATTATACAAGAGCTTTAAGGAAAAAACAAATGAAAAAAGCACCGCACTTTGAAATTCTTAGTCCTTTTTCTTAGCAAGTTCGTTCACTTAATGTTTTAGAATGTTCTAGTTAAGGGGTTACCCTACCCCATTCCAAGAAAAAGCATCGAACAAGCGTTGCCATTGTTCATCTAAAGGTGCGGTGATTTTTAGCCAATTTTTTGTTATGGGGTGAATAAAGGCAAGCGTTTCTGCGTGTAGCATTAACCGATGCACGCCTGTATGTTCAGTTAAAGCGCGATTTTGATGTAAATCGCCATATTGAGTATCCCCTAAAATAGGGTGGAAAATATGCTTTAAGTGACGACGTAACTGATGTTTTCTTCCTGTGTGTGGAATTAACCTCACTAAAGAATAACGACTCGTTTGATAGCGCCCTACCCCATAAGGCATCTCTACTACCTTCAATCCTTCATAATCGGTGATAGCCTCTTGTGGTGCTTTATCTTGCTGAGCAAATTTATCGGCAATTTTATCCAATTGCACTTTCAGCGGATAATCAATCCTTCCCGGGTCTTTGAGATAACCGCGTACCACCGCTAAATAGCTTTTTTCAACCTGCTTCTGCTCAAATTGTTCGCACAGCAATTTGGCTATTTCAGCATTTAAGGCAAAAAGCAACACCCCAGAGGTTGGGCGATCTAAACGATGAATAGGAAAAACGTGCTGCCCAATTTGATCGCGCAAGGTTTGCATTACAAATTGAGTTTCGTGACGATCAAGCCAACTGCGATGCACCAACATTCCAGCTGGCTTGTTCACCGCGATCAAATACTCATCTTGGTAAAGAATATCAAGTGCGGTCATTTTGTGCGTTACAAATTTCTTCGATGGCTTTCAACGGCTCAATTAAGCGTTGCACGGCAATAATATCTTGCTCTTTCAAAGCTTCTTCAATGTAAGGTACGATAGCCATTTTATGCGGTAATGGCTCACTGCTTTCGATAACGGCATACATTCTTGGAATAAACACCCATTGTAACCATTCGTGTGCATTCATTGTATCAATACAAAATGGCTCAACGCTGTCAAAGGCAGCTGCTTCAGGAGGAACGGCTTGCCAAAGCGCTAATTCTTCCATTGCTTTTTGTAATTGTTGTAACTGGTATTTTGTTTGTTCACGCATTGTGGTTTCCTTAATTTGCTTTCTCATCTCATTCTGCCTAAAATGTGGCATTCGCCTTAGTGCAAAACTGAAGGCGTTATGATACCACAAAGCCAAATGCGAAAAAACGCAATCGCTTTCTTGATAAATTAAGGCAGAAAATGTATTTAATTGAGGCTTTTTTTACCCTTACCCAACCTAACAATATGGCTTACCCATTGATTAATCAAGTGATTGAACAATGGCGCTATAATGGACAAATTCTTGGGCGAGAAATCCCCCTTTTCCACGCTGAACTAGAAAACCAGCAAGGCATTGCAGTGCGTGTCGTTTGTCCTGAACAGCAAAGCTTGTTACCCGAATTTAATAATGTGGCGGTACAAACAGCGTTAGATAAAGCACAACGTGCCGGGATAAATTTCGATAGTTTCCAAGTTATTGCTGATGATTTAAATTCAGATCTCACCTATCAAGGTAAACGCCCTAGCTGGCAAGTGCTTTATACTACTTATTTACAATCTTGCTCGCCATTACACAGTGGGGAGGATAACTTGCCTATCCCACTATATAAATATTTTAAAAATGCCCCGCACTTGAGTTTAGATCTCATTAAATGGCAAGAAAATTGGCAGGCTTGCGATCAACTACAAATGAATGGCACAGCATTAGAACAGCACGCCCTTGCGGAAATTTCCGATCTACATAGTCATTTATCTAAACACGGCTATGCCTTATGCCAAGAAATAGAGCAACACACGGGGATTCCAACCTATTATTATTTATATCGTATTGGTGGCGAAAGTTTACAAGCCGAACAACAACGCCGCTGTCCAAGCTGTAATCAAAATTGGGCATTAAAAACACCGCTCTTTGGTTTGTTTGATTTTAAATGTGATCAGTGCCGATTGGTATCCAACCTTTCTTGGCACTGGCAATGAGGAAAAACAATGAATTACAATCACGAAAGTTTACACGACTTAAAACTTGGGCAAGAAACAAAATATGCACAAAATTATGACCGCACTTTACTGCAAGCCGTACCTCGAAAATTAAACCGTGAACAGCTTGGGATTGTGGAAAATCAACCTTTTACTTTTGGGGCAGATATTTGGACGGCTTATGAAATCTCTTGGCTTAATGCCAAAGGTGTGCCACAAGTTGCCATTGCTGATGTGGAAATTGATTTCCGCAGTGAAAATTTAATCGAATCAAAAAGTTTTAAACTTTATCTCAACAGTTTTAATCAAAGTCATTTCGAGACGGCTGAGCAAGTGCAACAACACTTACAGCAAGATCTAGCAAATTGTGCGAATGGGCAAGTCAAAGTGCAGTTAAATTCTTTGCAAAATTACCACCGCACTTTTATTGACGAATTACAAGGCGACTGTATTGATGATCAGGATATTGAAATTCATGATTACCAATTCAACCCCAATTATTTAGCAAATTGCACACAAGAGGCGAAACAGGTGGAAGAACAGTTAGTGAGCCATTTGCTCAAATCAAATTGTTTAATCACCCAACAACCTGACTGGGGATCCTTGCAAATTCATTATGTAGGCAAGCAGATTGATCGGGAAAAATTGTTACGTTATTTGATTTCATTCCGTCAGCATAATGAATTCCACGAGCAATGCGTTGAACGAATTTATTGTGATTTAATGCGCTTTGCTCAGCCAGAAAAGCTCACGGTTTATGCCCGTTATACACGCCGTGGTGGGTTGGATATTAATCCGTTCCGCTCGAATTTTCAAAGCGTACCGCACAATACACGCTTAGCCAGACAATAGGAGGTTGCAGTGGCAAATATTCATTATGTTAATCCACGAGGGAGTATGGAACAGCTCTCACATCTTGAAGTGGAATTACTCACCAAGCAAGCGAAAAGCGAACTGTATCAACTGTATCGCAACTGTTCTCTTGCCGTGCTAAATTCTGGTGCGGTAACCGATGACAGCCGTAAATTATTAAATCAATATCCTGATTTTGATATTGAATTGGTGGCGACAGAGCGTGGTATCACCCTTGAGCTACATAATCCGCCAGAAAGTGCCTTTGTAGATCAACATATTATCCGCAATATTCAGTATCATCTTTTTGCTGTATTGCGTGATATTGTCTTCGTAAATGTGCTAAGCCAACGGATTAATCCTTGTGATATCCAAGATAGCGTACATATCACCAATCAAGTCTTTTCTATTCTGCGTAATGCCAAAGCCTTGATCGTGGGTGAATTACCTAATTTGGTCGTGTGCTGGGGTGGCCATTCCATCAATCAAATTGAATACCAATATTGCCGTGCAGTAGGGCTAGAATTGGGGCATCGCGAATTAAATATCATCACAGGCTGCGGACCGGGTGTAATGGAAGCCCCAATGAAAGGGGCTGCGATTGGCCACGCAAATCAACGCTATAAACATAGTCGTTTTATCGGCATTACAGAGCCTTCAATCATCGCGTCTGAGCCACCTAATCCTATCGTTAATGAATTAATTATTATGCCCGACATCGAAAAACGCCTTGAAGCTTTTGTGCGTATGGGACACGGTATTATTATTTTCCCCGGTGGGCCGGGAACATTTGAAGAATTACTTTACATTCTTGGCATCAAACTCAATCCAGAAAATCAAGTGCAATCTATTCCATTAATCTTAACGGGGCCAAAAGAAAGTGCGGATTATTTTGCTACGATTGATCGTTTTATTGGCGAAACCTTAGGAAAAGAAGCACAATCCTTATATAAAATCATTATTGATGATCCTGTGGCAGTGGCGCGTCATATGAAATCTTCAATAGAAGAAATTCGTCATTTACGCTATGAAAATAATGATTCTTATGGCTTTAATTGGTCGTTGAAAATTGATCCTGAATTCCAACAGCCATTTATCCCAACCCACGAAAATATGGCAAATTTAGATTTACATATGAACCAAAGCAAAGTGAGCCTTGCCGCTAATCTTCGCCGTGTGTTCTCTGGCATTGTGGCGGGTAACATTAAGCCTGATACGCAAGATCGCATCGCTGAGCTAGGCAAATTCCAGCTCAAAGGGGATAAAGATTTAATGGAAAAAGTGGACAACGTGCTACAAGATTTCATCACCCAACACCGAATGAAACTACCAGACGGCGAGGCTTATGAGCCTTGTTATGAGATTATTCGTTAGTAAATAATTAATCCTCTTTTCTTGAATTGTACGGCCGCAAGCCGTATAATTCTTTCATATTAATAGAACAGAGCAAATTATTATGCAAACTAAAATCCCCAAAGCTCGATTAGAAGCAAAAGTAAATCCTGAAATTTATCAATTATTTAAACAGGCTGCAGCGATTACTGGGCGCACATTAACAGATTTTATTGTTGATGTGGTATATAAAGAATCCGTAAAAACCATTGCTGAACATCAGTCTGTGAAATTATCTGTGGCGGATCAAGTCCATTTATTGAAGCATCTAGATTCTTATGAAGTCAATCCAACAATGGAAGAAGCGCTTTCGATGCACCAACAATTCTTAGCAAGGAAAAATGCGCGTGCAGATTGAGTTAGAGCATATTGATATTGTGACATTATCTCAGTTGAAGTTAGATAGAAAATCCTTTTGCAGTCTTTCACCTGAGTTAAACCGCTATTTTTATACCCAAGCCTCACAAGATGAAAGAAAAGAATTATCGAAATGTTTCGTTTTAATTCATCAAAAACAGGCTAAAATTATTGGCTATTACACCCTATCTGCCACTGCAATTAATGTAAGCGACATTCCCAAAACACAAATTAAACAAGAGATTCGCTACCCTAATATTCCTGCTGCATTAATTGGACGATTAGCAGTTGATGAACAATTTGTCGGCTGTGATTATGGTAAATTTTTAATCGCAGACGCCATCAGCAAAATAAAGGAGTCAAAGCTTGCTGTTGCCGTATTACTGGTACAAGCCAAAGACGAACAAGCGACTGCGTTCTATCATAAATTAGGTTTTATCACCTTTCTTGAACGAAAAAATATGCTCTTTCTCCCTTTAACGAAATTGATTAAAAAATAAAAGGCATTAATAAATGCCTTTTAAAAGAATAAATTAAGAAATAATTTAATTTTTCACCGCACTTTTCTTAACTCCTTAACCCCACCCCACGACTGATCAGATAATAGGCGATGCCGTAAAGTGCGGTGATAAAAATGCCTAAAACGCTGAAAGTGTAAACAAGGCTGACATCTTGAATGCCGAGAAAACCGTAGCGGAAACCACTTATCATATAGACAATGGGATTAAATTTAGACACCACTTGCCAGAAAGGTGGAAGTAAGGAGATAGAATAAAATACACCACCTAAATAAGTTAAAGGGGTTAATACAAAGGTGGGAATAATGCTAATGTCGTCAAATGATCGAGCGAAAACGGCATTAATCAAGCCTCCTAATGCAAAGCTTGCTGTGGTAAGCAATAAGGTCGCAAGAATGACCGTCCAAGAATAAATCTGTAATGGGACGAAAAATAGCGAAACTAAGGTAACCAGAATACCAACACTCAATCCACGTGCCATTCCTCCTGCCATATAGCCTAAAATAATAATATGTGGTGAAGTGGGTGAAATCAGCAGTTCTTCCACATTGCGAGCAAATTTTGTGCTATAAAAAGACGAGGCAACATTGGCGAAAGAATGGGTTAAGGCGGACATCATAATCAGCCCCGGTACGATAAATTGCATATAGCTAAAACCGTGCATTTCACCAATGCGATTGCCAATAAGCTGGCCGAAAATCACAAAATATAACGTCATTGTAATCACCGGTGGCACAAGCGTTTGCACCCAAATTCGGGTAAAACGGCGAACTTCTTTAATAAAAATGGTTTGGAAGGCAACCCAAGCTAAACTCATTATTTCACTCCTTTATTCAGTGCCATTGAAACAAAAAGCTCTTCCAAGCGGTTAGCTTTATTACGCATACTCAATACTTGTACGCCTTGCTTATCAAGCTGTGAAAACAACTGATTTAAACCCTGCTCTCTTTTTACCTCGACTTCAAGCGTATTATTATCCAGCCAAGTTACGTTGTAACCTATTATTTCTGGTTTATTTATTTGAGTGGCTAAATCAAACACAAAGGTTTCTGTTTCTAGTTTTGCTAATAACGCTTTCATTGGCATATTCACCACCAAACGTCCTTGCTGAATAATGCCAATATGACGACAAAGCATTTCGGCTTCTTCCAAATAATGGGTGGTGAGAATAATGGTTGTGCCTTGCTGATTTAACTCACGCAAGAACTCCCACATTGTGCGGCGCAGTTCAATATCCACGCCAGCCGTAGGCTCATCAAGAATCAGCAATTTAGGGTGATGCATTAAGGCGCGCGCAATCATTAAACGGCGTTTCATTCCCCCTGAAAGTTGGCGTGATTGCTGATGGCGTTTATCCCATAAATCTAGCTTTTTCAGCCACACTTCCGCGCGTACCAACGCTTCTTTACGTGGAATACCATAATAACCTGCTTGATTAATTAAAATATCAATCACCCGTTCAAATTGGTTAAAATTAAATTCTTGCGGGACTAAACCGATATTCTGTTTTAGCTGACTTGGATTATGATCTAAATCTGCACCAAACACCTTCACTTCACCAGCAGTTTTATTAACCAAAGAACAAATAATCCCAATGGTGGTGGATTTCCCCGCCCCATTATGACCAAGTAAGGCGTAAAAATCTCCCGCTTCAACACTGAGATCAATGCCATACAAGGCTTTCACGCCGTTTTTATATTCTTTCGTTAATCCTTTGATTTCTAATGCTAACATTCAACGTTCCGTATAAAATTTATCGAAATTTTGCTCCGCACTTTTGAAATAAAAGGTAAACAAAGTGCGGTATAAATTTCGCGGATTTCTATGCGTATTTTTAAATTCTACTGACATCAAATAAATCGAGGTTGATATTATCTGGTGTACCATAAAATTTGGCGAGTGCTTTACGCAAAATTTCTGCGCGTTTCGGTAAGCCTTTTTTGGCGTAGGTTTTTACTTGTTCATACACTGCTTGTTTAAATGGTTGTGTATCGCCGGGATCACCGCTTAAATTATCACTACTGGCAATATAACGAAAACCTGCGGCAGTGGCTAAAATCCATTCTAGCGCTTGTGGTTTCACCTCCACTTGCTCGAACTCACGCTGACGTTGTTCAGAACGCCCATCGGGTTCATACCAATAACCAAAATCTTCTAATTTACGCCGTGCTTTGCCTGCAATTAGCCAGTGAGAAATTTCGTGCAAAGCGCTACTATAAAAGCCTCGAGCAAAATAAATGGCATTGTAAGGACAATGTTCATTGGCGGGCAGATAAAGTGGCTCATCGCCCCCTTTGACCAATTTGGTATTATATTCTTGCTCAAAGCATTGATTAAAAATGGTAATAATGTCTTCTAAACGATGCTCCATCACAACTCCAAAAAATAATAAGGCACAAAGTCTGTGCCTGAAAATTTGAAAACGCCCTATTTTAACATTTATGGCGGTTTAGTCACATTCATTATTTTAAAGGGCGGACACATCGGCCCGCCCCTACACTAGTATCAATGAATGATAACTGATTATAATTAAACGAATTTCGTAGGGGCAGAGCTATGTGTCTGCTCGAAAAAGCGTTTATTTTAAGCCATCACTTCTTTATTACAACGCTTCAACACGTCTTGCTAATGGTAACAATTTAAAGGGCAAACACATCGATTCGCCCCTACTTCCATATAAATGAATGATAACTGATTATAATTAAATGAATTTTTGTAGGGGCAGACCTATGTGTCTGCCCGAAAAAGCGTTTATTTTAAGCCATCATTTCTTTATTGCAACGCTTCAACACGTCTTGCTAATGGTAACAATTTAAAGGGCGAACACATCGGTTCGCCCCTACACCAATATAAATGAATGATAACTGATTATAATTAAATGAATTTTTGTAGGGGTAGAGCTATGTGTCTGCCCGAAAAAGCGTTTAGTTTAAACTATCACTTTTTTGAAGTGCCTCAATACGCTTTTCCAACGGTGGATGGCTTAAAAATAATGAAGCTAATCCACCTCTTTTACCATTAATGGCAAAAGCAGCAAATTGCCCTTCCATTTGTTGTGGCTCGTGAAGTTGCTGTAAGCGGCGTAATGCAGCAATCATTTTTTGTTTTCCGACTAAATGAGCCGAACCTGCATCTGCACGATATTCACGGTAACGAGAAAACCACATTGCGATCATACTTGCCAAGAAGCCGAATACCACTTCTAGCACCATTGAAACTAAGAAATAAATACCACTGCTGCTTTCACCGTTGTCGTTGCGATTGCTCGCCACCACATTGGCAATAAGGCGAGAAATAAAAATCACAAACGTATTTAACACTCCTTGCAACAAGGTCATTGTGACCATATCGCCATTTTGAATATGGCTGATTTCGTGGGCTAGCACTGCTTCTGCTTCATCTTTGGTCATTGCATTGAGCAATCCTGTACTTACGGCAACCAACGAATTGTTTTTGCTTGCCCCAGTGGCAAAGGCATTGACATCAGCAGAATGATAAATCGCTACCGTTGGCATCGGGATATTCGCATCACGTGCTTGAATAGAAACGGTATTCAATAACCAGCGTTCTTGTTCCGTGCGTGGCTGTTCAATCACCTGCCCATTCACTGATCTTAATGCCATTGTTTTGGATAAAAATAAGGAAATCAATGAGCCACTGAAACCGAATAGCGCTGCCATAATTAATAATCCGCTAGCATCTTGCGCACGGATACCCGTTAGGCTCAAAATAATATTGAAAACAATTAGCACGGCCATATTGGTGGCTAAAAAAAGTAAAATTCGCATCATAGAAAGTTCCTCATTGTAAGTATGTGATTGATTATCCAATAAATGATTAAAGGAATAACCAATATAATTATAAATTTTGTAATTTCAAGATTTAACGGTTCAGTTTTCCCACAAACTCATCTGTTTTTCTTCTTGTTGTTCCGGTAAATGAACGTGCAGACCAATTAATCGAATGGATTTATCCTGACGGCGTTGCCAAATTTGTGCCAATAATCTACGGAAATTTTCTTGATTAAAATCCACCGCACTTTTCTCTAAGGTAGTGATTTGAAAATCATCAAATTTTAACTTTACACCAATTTTACGCAATTTTTGCACAGGTAAATGAGGACAAGCACGTTGTACACGGCTGACTAATTGCTCATACAATTGACTTAGCACGGCTTCCCCTTGTTCTAGCTCCGTTATATTTTTCAACAATGTGGTTTCTACCCCGACGGATTTCCGCAATCGCTCGGGCTGGACTTCCCTTTCATCAATAGCGTGGCTAAAATGCCAAATACGCTGTCCGCTCTTGCCTAATTGATTGAGTAATAAATGCGGCTCAAATTGCTGTACATCAGCACAGGTTTTTAAGCCCATTTCCAATAAGCGTTGTGTGGTTACCTTTCCTACTCCCGGAATGGCACTGAGCGGAAGGTTGCGTACAAATTCCTCTACATCATTCGGTTCGATGACAAATTGTCCATTCGGTTTATTTTTATCAGATGCAATTTTGGCTAAAAATTTTAATGGGGCGATACCTGCTGAAGCCGTTAATCCTGTTTCGGCAAAAATGGCTTGACGAATTTCTTGCGCAATCCACGTTGCCGATCCAGAGCATTGTTCACAATCTGTTACATCTAAATAGGCTTCATCTAAAGATAAGGGTTCAACCAAATGCGTATAACGATGAAATATTTGCTGAATTTGTTGTGATACCTGTTTATATAACGGCATATTTACGGGTAATAAAATTAAATTTGGGCAACGCTTCAAGGCTTGTGCCGTTGGCATTGCACTGTGTAACCCAAATTTCCTTGCTTCATAATTACAGGTGCTAAGTACACCACGTTGCTCTGCCGATCCACCTACCGCCACAGGCAGGTTTTTAAGATGCGGTTTATCCCGTAATTCAATGGAAGCATAAAAGCAATCCATATCAATATGAATGATTTTTCTTGTTTTTGACATCGTGGCGTAAATTTCTGGAAAAAAATAATGGATAAAGTGCGGTGCAAAATTGGCAACATTTTACCTGTTTTTAAGGCAAATCGAAAATAATAAAAGTGCGGTAAAAAATTAGGGCGAATTTTTCGCCCTAATTAAAAAGAGTTAGCCAACCCAAACGAATTTGGCAATAAAAAGTAAGGCAACCACCCAAACTGGTGCATTGACTTCTTTCCAGCGCCCCGTACAAACTTTCATCACACAGTAGCTAATAAAACCAAAGGCAATGCCTTCCGTAATGGAATAAGTGAATGGCATCATCGCCGCGGTGATAAAGGCAGGTGTGGCTTCGGTCAAATCTTCCCATTGAACACGAATTAAGCTTGAGGCCATTAAAATTCCTACATAGACTAACGCGCCTGCAGTCGCATAAGCTGGCACAACACTGGCTAATGGTGAGAAGAAAATGGTTAATAAGAACAGCACACCAACCACAACGGCTGTCATTCCTGTACGTCCCCCTACGGAAACGCCCGCACCACTTTCAATATAGGTACTAATGGCAGACGTACCGATGTACGAGCCAGCAACCGCACTCACGCTATCCACATAAAGCGCTTGTTTCATTTTTGGAAAGCGCCCTTTTTCATCGCTGATGCCCGCTTTGTCCGTTACACCGAGTAACGTGCCTGAAGAATCGAATAAATTCACCAATAAGAAAGAGAAAATGATGCCAAGTAAAGCCGTATCTAATGCGCCCATAATATCCACTTTGCCTACGACTGGGGCAAGACTCGGTGGCATTGAGATCACGCCGTGAAAAACGACACTTTCATCAAAAATTAACGCCAACGTGGTAACCACAGCAATTGAAATGAGTACACCTGAATAAATATTACGCGCGGCTAATACCACAATGATAAAGAAGCCTAAAATGCCCATTAATACTTGTGGATTATGTAACTCGCCCAATGCCACTAAGGTTGCTGGATTTGCGACAACTAACCCCATATTTTTAAAGCCAATGAGCGAAATAAAAAAGCCAATCCCAGCACCAATTCCAACGCGTAAACTCAAAGGAATAGATGCCATTAACCAATAGCGAATTTGGAATAAGGTTAAGATAAACAACCCAACGGAACCCCAAAAGATCGCCCCCATTCCCACTTCCCAAGAATACCCTAATTTCCCTACTACGACATAAGCAAAAAAGGCATTCAATCCCATTGCTGGTGCAAGTGCGATAGGCAGATTGCTAAATAATCCCATTGCAATCGTACCAAATGCGGCGATTAAACAGGTTGTAACGAAGACCACTTGCTTATCCATCCCCGCATCACCAAGCACAGAAGGATTAACAAAAACAATATAAACCATCGTAAAAAAGGTGGTGATCCCTGCGATAATTTCTGTTTTTGCCGTGGTATTTTTTTGATTTAATTTAAAAAGTTTTTGTAGAAAAGACTGATTTTCCATTTTTTAATCCAGATTAGTTGATAAAAAAGATGAAAAACGCGACTTAAAGAAAGGTGTTTTTCCTGCCAATTCTAGCAGAACGAAAACGATTTCGCGATAGGTTTTCGTAAATTTTTTAATGAAAAAATAAAGTGCGGTAGAAAAATTGCTTATTTTTTTCTGACCTCACTTTTTTACGCTATCCTGCTCTACAACTCTTAATTATAATTCAATACTGAATTTCTACACTCAAACGCGATTTTGCACACTAACCACTTAATACACAAAAACGCTCACCATTTTAAGCAAAAAGACTCAACAACTTTTCGTAAGCTACAGCATATTTGAGAATTACCCCTCCCACTCTTTTAAAAACTGTGATCACTATCACGATTTTAGGATTATTTTTTGATTAATTTATTTTATAATGATAAAAGTATTTTTATTGAAAATTTTCACGCTACGATACTTACAAATAACAGTTTAAAGAGATGATATTGTAATGATAAAAGATTTTTTCATAGCTATCTATCATATAATTTTATATTTAAAAAAATTTTTGGTGCATATTTATAAAACCATTCACCCAGCACATTGGGGATTGATTTTGTTTTTCTCAATAGGTATGTCTTATCTCTCTTTACCAATATTATTTAATAAATTTAATATCGAGTTTCATTCTTATAAAAACATTAACGTTACTGTTCAAGATTATGTAATGAATGGAATGCTTAATAATTATACAACCATTAGAAAACTAAGCAATAAATGTTATCATAAATATTGTGGCTTATCAGGTAACGGAGAATATAAATTATCAGAGATAAAATTCATTAGCATACATGGACGAAAAGAAATATTTTCTTTTTGCATTGATGAAAAATGTTTTTCTAATATAGATAATAGTTTAATTGAGGAAGAAAAAAAAGAATTAACATATAAAGCAACCGTTGCTATGTGGTCTGTATTATTTCTTATTATTGTTGTTTATGTGCAATCAGCATGTTTTGAATATTTAGTAACCAAAAAACATAAAAAGACAATTTATGATATAGATGGATAATAATTTAAAGAGATAACATTATATATGATAAAATATTTTTTTATAATCCCCTATCAGATCACCTTATTCTTCAAAAAGGTTTTTATATATATTTGCAATGAGCTAACCTTAATTCACAAGGTGTTTATAATTATTGTTTCTGTAATAATTCTTTATTCCTCTCTACCTATTTTATTATTTAATAATTTTAATATAACCTATAAATCTTACCAAAACATAGATATAATCATAAAAGATTATAAGATAAATGGAAGATTAAATAACCACACTACAATTAGACAGATAAATAATAACTGTTACAAAATATACTGTGGCTTATATAAAAGCGGAAGGTATGAATTATCAAGTATAACTTTTATTGACATATCCTCAAGAGGAGAAAATGTATATAGCTTATGCCTAAAAAATGGAGAGTGCTTTTATAATATAGATGATGAATTTATTGAAAATAGAAAGTTAAGAATAGCTAGATCAGCAAAATGGGGGATGTTAGAAATATTAGCAGTCATTTTAGGTGCTTTATTTCAAATTAAAATGGAAAAATATTTTTCTAGAAAAAATAAATCAAAAGAGGAATAAATTATGAATGGTAAAGACTTATTAATTGCGAAATTTGTATCTGATATTGGTACATTAGATGGAATAATAGAAACAGGTAGTATTTCTAGAAAATGTAGTTTAGATACTTTTAATGAAAATATAGCAACTTCTGCAATTATCACAACCTCTACTTAGTAAGTAGGTTTCCTATCCCTTATCTTGGAGTTGCTGGTGGTGGAATTTCTGCATTCAGTGCAGCCGTCAATATAGGGGTTAATAAACAAATTACAGCCAATGATTTATTTACGCTTTTAGCTGGATTAGCCGGGGCGGTTGGAGTTTTAGCCGCCTCTCCGGGAATGGCTGTAGCCGCCGCTGTTTTTACTGTAAGTGGCATTGCAGTTTCTATCCATGATAGTTTAAATCATAGAGATGCGAATGGCTGTATAGTCCCACCTGCTATACCGCTCGGTCCTTTAGCTCCACCACCAGATAAACCTAATACGGGAGGAGCAGAGGGTGTAAACATTGATCCATTAATTATTGATATGAATGGTGATGGTATTAAAACAATTTCTAAAGATAAAAATATTTTTTTTGATTTAGATAATAATGGCTTTGCTGAAAATACAGCATGGGTTGATCAAAATGATGCATTATTAGTATGGGATCGTAATAATAATGATGTTATTGATTCGGGTGAAGAGTTATTTGGTAATCACACAACCTTACAAAATGGGAATAAGGCAAAACACGGCTTTGAAGCCCTAGCAGAATTAGATAGTAATCAAGATCAGATTTTTGATGAAAATGATGAGACCTGGACCATATTAAAAATATGGATTGATAAGAATCAAAATGGAATCTCTGAAGAAGATGAGTTAATAAATTTAGCCGACACAGGCATTAAAAAAATCGAACTTCATTTCCAAAACAGTGATTATCAAGATGAAAATAATAATGATCATAAACAACGTTCACAAATTATTTGGCAAGATGGACGTATAACCGAAGTTGCTGACATTTGGTTTGATACAGATAATAGTAAAAGCTATTTTAAAGAAAACATTGAAATAAGTGATGAAATTAAAGCAATGCCCAATGTAATTTCATTTGGAAACGTATTAAATTTGCATCAAGCAATGGTAAAAAATCATCATTTAATTTATGTTATTGAAGAATATATTAATTCATCAATAGCAGATAAAAAGCAGTTGATTAACAATCTAATTTTTGAATGGACAGAAACCACAAGTGTTACTAAAGACAGTAGAGGAAGCTATATTGATGCAAGAAAAGTTGCCACATTAGAAAATTTAACAGGACAACCATTCTTACAGCAAGGACGCAATAGTAATCCAACACGAGATGCTGCAAAGCTATTAGAGGAAGAGTTTGATAAATTTGCTGATTATGTTGCAGCACAAATAGATTCACAATCTATCTATAAGGAGATTTTTACAATAACTTCTTTTAATATTAATGAAAAAGGAGAATTAGAATTTGATTGGAGTAAAATCAACACTAAAATAGAAAAAACTTTTGTAGAGTATGATATGGAAAAGCTAATCCATTTATTAAAAACCTACCAAAACTTAGCTATCTATAATCAAGAGTTTGAAGCATTAATAAAAACAAATTTAACACAGTTGGCTGAAAACAACCCTATATTAAAATCTGTGATAAATCATCATATTATAGAGGGTGATGATAGCGATAATGTAATTGAATCAACAAACGAAAAAGAATTAATTTATACAGGAAACGGCAATGATATAATTAGAGCTAACCTAGGTGATGATACCTTAATTGGAGGTCAAGGAAATGATATTCTAAAAGGTGGTTTTGGTGCGGACACTTACCTATTTAGTAAAGGTCATGGGCAAGATACTATTTTTGAAGATAGTAATTACTCTAACCGAGAACATGATATTGACACCCTTCAGTTTATTGATGTTAATTTTGATGAAGTAAAATTTAGCCGAGAAAGTAACGATTTAATTTTATTTGGTTATTCTAAAAATGATAGCATAAGAATAAATAAATTTTATGTACATGAGGATTATCAAATAGATCGCTTTACTTTTGCAGATCAAGCATTGACTAGAGATGAATTAAAAAATAATAGTATTATGAAGCTATATGGTACAGAGAATAACGATATTATTAACGACTGGCAAGGTAGCACAACTATTTTTGGTGGTGATGGCGATGATATTATTAATGCTGTTCAGGGGGACGACACCTTAATTGGAGGTCAAGGCAATGATATTCTAAAAGGTGGTTTTGGTGCGGACACTTACCTATTTAGTAAAGGTCATGGGCAAGATACTATTTTTGAAGATAGTAATTATTCTAATCGAGACTATGATATTGATAGCTTAATATTTACAGATATTGAAGATATATCAGATCTTTATTTTAGTAAAAATAATAATGATCTCATTATTCAATCTTTACTACAAAAAGATAAAATTACAATTAAAGATTGGTATAATCATAATGATCACAAAATAGAGCAAATTAAATTTGCTAATTCGGCTGAATTAAATATCCATCAGACTGAAAAATTAGTAAAAGAAACAATGGAAATCTTGCCTCAATATACTGCTGATAATTTTTCACCTTTGGATTTACAACAGTTTAAATCTCATATTAATCAAGTAATTGAGGTTCTGTAAAAATATAGTCACTTCAATTTTAAAGCAAGATAGTACTCCCTATGAAAGGGTGAATACGAGCTAGCAGCGTATTATTGTAAAATCAAGTGCAAGTGAAGGGAGCAAAAAAAGAAAGCGCGGTAGAAAAAACGTAAATTTTTTCACCGCACTCTCTTTTTGAACTCTTTCTTTTTGAACTCTTTAAAAGCAAATCAATAACCCGATTGGTATACCAATTCGGCTAATTTCACTGCCATTAAGGCGAGGTTAAAGCGTTGTTCGTCTGCCACTGACCAAAATTCGATGCCATTTTCCACCGCACTTTCTCGCTGATTAAGGTTGCTGATGTGCAGTTTGACTTCGCTTTCACCGTTTTCATTTTCGCCATTAATTACAGGGGTAATTTGGCTTTCTGGGTGATATTCAATCAAGCTATTTTGTTGCCACATTTCTGCTACGGCTTCACTTGCCACATCATAATCAAAAAAGGCGCTGACTTGTTGGGCAAGACCGTAAAACACAGGAACTTGAATTTGGTGGAACACTACATTATCAAGCTGTGGGAAAATTTTCTGCACTTGCGCGCTCAAATTCGCACTTTTTACAGGGAAAACATCAAAGGCTAGGCGCTGAACATTTTCATCTAAAGGGATACCATTTAATAGTTGTGCGGTTTGTCCGGCAAGCTGTGCCACTTTTTCATCTCCCATATAGGAAGCAGGTAATAATGATGTAATAAGTACCTGTTTTAGTGGATATTGTTGCAATAAATCAGCAAGTGGCAAGAGGCTTTGAGTTACTTGTGGATTAGGTAAAGCAACAATATTACGCTGACGTAATTCCATAACTTGCTGATCATTTACGGTAGGAAGAACAAGCGGAACATCAGGTAAACTGGCGCAAATCCCAAACAAATCCATCACCACGCAACCCGCATCTGCTGCTTTTGCTAAATGGCTTGCCGCTGACACTTCGCCTGCGAACAAGACATAATTGAAAGTTGTCCAATCCACCTCATCTGGCACTATTTGCGCCACCGCTTTATTGTTAAAACGAATTCCCTGTTCTTCATTAAATGGAAAAATTTCCACAACGGATAGGTGGTCAATTTCAAGCTGGCTTTGTTCTAAACATTCAGCCAGTTTTTCGGCTAATTCAAATTCTGCGGCAATGGCGATCTTTAACATTTTTTCTCCCTTAATTTTAATAATCGGCGTAAAATAAGCCTCGCATTTTACCGAATTCTAATAGGAAAAGAAAATGACACCCGCTATTGATTTATTAAAAAAGCATAAAATCCCTTTTGTGTTGCATAGTTATGATCACGACCCAAACAACCTCCATTTTGGTGATGAAGCTGCAGAAAAATTAGGCATTCCGCCCGAACAATCTTTCAAAACTTTACTTGTGGCTGAAAATGGCGATCAGAAAAAACTCGCTTGTTTTGTGCTTCCTACGGCGAATAAGCTGAATTTGAAGAAAGCAGCAAAAGCTATCGGCGTGAAAAAAGTGGAAATGGCAGATAAAGAGGCTGCCCAAAAAAGCTCGGGGTATTTAGTCGGAGGCATTAGTCCGCTAGGGCAAAAAAGAAAAGTGAAAACAGTGATTGCACAATCTGCGCTAAATTTTGAGCATATCTACGTATCAGGTGGAAAGCGAGGGTTAAGTGTGGAACTGTCTCCTCAGCATTTAGCCGAGATTTTGCAAGCAAATTTTGCGGATATTGTTGATGACATAGAATAAAAAAGGCTCAAATGGGAAAGGGGTAATATTTGAGCCAATAGGGAAAATTAAGTTATTTATCTAAAAAGCGGAAGTATCTTGGAATAAACCTACTTTTAGATCTGTTGCTGTATAAATCACTCTGCCATCGACTTCGACTTCACCATCAGCTAATCCCATCACTAGCTTACGGTTTACCACACGCTTCATATTAATGCGGTAAATCACTTTTTTCGCCGTTGGTAAAATTTGTCCTGTAAATTTCACTTCACCAACACCTAAGGCTCTGCCTTTACCTTTGCCACCAATCCAACCAAGATAGAAACCAACAAGCTGCCACATAGCATCTAACCCCAAACAGCCCGGCATTACTGGATCACCAATAAAATGGCAAGCAAAGAAAGGCAACTCAGGGTGAATATCTAGCTCTGCTTCAATATATCCCTTCCCAAAGGTTCCCCCTGTTTCATTCATTTCTACAATGCGATCCATCATTAACATTGTTGGGGCTGGAAGCTGTGGGCCTTGTTCGCCAAATAATTCACCACGCCCTGATGCCAATAAATCTTCATAGTTGTAGCTACTTTTTTTATTTGGTGTACAAGTGTTTGTCATTTTTATGTCCTCTAATATGTGATGATACTGAATGTATCAATTCGGCAGCTATTCTATCAGGCTTTCGATGAAATAGATACAGCTAACACTTGTTCGCTAAACTTGTCCGATCAGTGGGTAAATAAGTGAATTTTAATAAAGAAAAAGGCGAACATTGCTGCTCGCCTAAAAATCAGAAAAATCTCACTGCTCTTTTAACGAGACTTAATTCTTCCTCAGCTTTTTGCTCTGGTTTGGTAGAAAAGTGCGGTATAAAAAATGTTAATTTTTTCTCCCCAATAACCAATGCCAAAAACCACTTTTTTGTTGCTCAGAATGGGCGTTTAAACGTTGATTAATAAGCTCACTGAGTGGCTGATTTTGTTCATTATACGTGCTATCTTCCTCGGCTAATAAATGGCGTTTAAACAAAATCTCACAGGCTTGAAAAACATCATCAACCGCCCAAATTGAAAATTGCTGATTTTTCACCGCATTGATTACCTGTTCCGATAAACTCAGCTGATTTAACACCGCAGAAGGCACAATCACGCCTTGATTCCCCGTTAGTCCCCGTTTTCCACAAATGGCAAAAAAGCCTTCAATTTTTTGATTTACTCCACCGACAGAATGAACAAGTCCAAACTGGTCAATCGCCCCTGTAATTGCGATGGATTGAGGTAACGGTTGCAATGCTAAGGCACTGGCTAACACACAGAAACAGGCAAGCGACGCACTGTCGCCATCAATTTCACTATAAGATTGCTCAAAAACGATAGAGGCAGAAAACGGCAGTTGAGTCGGTAAATCCAAAATATTCGCTAAACACACTTCAGCAATCATTGTACCTTTACTATGAATATTGCCTGCCAGCTCATTTTTACGTTCAACATCAATCACTTCTCCCTCACCAAGCTGAACAATACAGCTAATTCGTGAAGGTTCACCAAAGGATATTGGGCTACCGGGATACTCAATCACCGAAAGCCCATTAATTTGCCCGACTGCCTCACCTTGAGTGGCAACATAAATTTGTTCGTACAGAATATCGGCATAGGTTTGCTGTTGTAAAAAGCCTTGTTGCTGCTGTTTTGCTTGAAAATATTGCTCAAATTGCACCGCACTTAATTCATCGGATTGTGCTAAGGTTCGGGTGTTGCTCAGCATTTCTTTTAGTTTTAACGGTGAAATATTAATGCAATGGCGATCTTCACTTTCTCGCACTAAAAGCTGATATAACCTATTTATTCCCTCAATGCTAAGCTGTATGCCAAGCTGTTTGGCATAAGACTGCACATAATTTTGCCATTGCTGCTGTGTTTGCTCATCATCAAGAGAAAAATAGCTTTCAATTTCGCCGTAATCGGCAAGTTGGTAAAGATTATCGTCTAATTCTTCTAATAAAGCGAGTTGCGTGCGATCGCCCAATAAAATCACTTTTAATGTCAGATCGTAACTTGGAATCTCACAAGGCAATGGTTTATAAGGGTGTAAAGACTGCCAATGAAAATGCTGTTCGCTCAAAAGCTGTTTTAATCGTTCCCATAAGCCTACTTGTGTTAATAAAGGTTCTACGCTTAAAATCAGCACCCCACCATTGAGTTGATGGACCAAGCCACTTTGTAAATCAATCTGTTGTGCGTTTTCTCGTACATTACCAAATAATCGCTGGTGATCATAATAGATCGCACTTGCCACTTGTTTTTTTGCTGCAAAATTATCTTCCAAGCTAGTCGCATTTTGTAAGGTGATAGTAGGCAATCGTTGCTCAGAACCTTGTTCAATATGATAACGCACACCTTGCAACGGCAAATGTTGTGATTGGAATTTACTGATGTACTTTTCCAGTAACGCCGCATATTCCCCTTGCTGATCGGCTTTTAACACGAGCAAAGTGCGGTCAGAATTTTGTAAGAATTGCGCAATGCTAGCTCGGGCGCGAGATTGTAAATCAAAAAAATCAATAGATTGTGAAAAATCTGCTCGTCCTGCTAATTCAGGACGCAAATTCTGCCAAGATAAAACTTGATTAAATAACGCAGGCAAAGTATGTGGCTCTCTTTGAATAATTGTTGAAAGTGTGGATTATCGCATAATCTGCTAAGCTTGAATATCCCACAAGTAGCGACTAAATTTAAATAAACGAGAAAAATCTCAATAAGAATTATTAGGCGGATTTTTGAATAACTTGAGTAAGAAGCTCTTTGATCGCAGTTATCTCACTTGAATATGAAATGAGAAAAACAATAAATGCAATAATTGCTGTTGATGCTGCAATGACAAAACCCGCAGCTGCCTTATACCACTTACGCTCTTCAACAACTTTATCAAGCTTATTATTAATTTCAATTAATGTTTTTTCCATTATTTTGAAGTTTGCTTTGAGTTCTCCAATATCTTCTTTTATTTCACTTATTTTTCCCTCAATAGCGACAAGCTCCTTCTGTCTGCCTTTCAATTCAGTATAAGTTGAGGCATAAGTAGTAACAACAGTACCAATAACTGATGATAACTCATAATTCTTTTTCATTGCCTTATTCCTCCATTTTATGAAGTCTATCCTGCAACATCTTTATCATTTCATTCGTGCTTGCAAAAATATCTTTTTGATGTTCAGGTGCAATGCTATCAGAAGTAATCATTTGATTCTTTACATTTTCTAATAACTGAACAATATCCTGTATAACTTGCGTAGAATTTTGTTCGGTAGTAGATAATGGTAAAACGATTCCTCGTAAAACGAGATCTAACCCTAACACTCGGTTAAACAGAGAGAGATAGCGTTCCTCATTATAACGAGTAAATCGCTCAAACTCCGCTCTAGAAATGTAATCAGACGTATGATTCTCCTTGATAATTCATCGCATTTTGCAATAAATAACATAGATTGTAAAGGATAATGAGCTGACCTATTTAACAAAACAAATCCCATTAATAGAGGCAAATGAATAAAATTTACTAGCGAAAAAAATCAGAACAGCGTAAACTTATAGAGTTACCCCGTAACGGACTTGAGGGAATACGATGAAATACCAAAAGCTAGAAAATCAAGAAGCGCACTGGAAATGGCTCTATTTAACCAAAAAAGCCCGTGAAGGGGAGCAAATTACACGCTATGAAGAGCGTAGTTTACAGCAAGAAATGGTACGCCGTTTGATCGCTGTGCAAAATAATGCTGTACAAATAGAAGAATGGGTGAAAATGCATCTTTCACCTAATTTAGTCGTGAAATTAGATCAAGCGATTCGCGCGCGGCGTAAACGTTTTTTCAATGCGGAAAAGCAAACCACCAAGAAAAAATCAATTGATTTAGAATATTCTGTATGGTTAAGGCTATCAAGATATGCTAAGAAAATGAAAATGACGCTTTCTGAAACCATCACTTATATGATTGATGAACGGGAAAGTAAAGCGGCTTATGAACACCAAATGTCGGCAATGAAAGAAGGGTTAAAAGATTTATTGAAAAAATAGACCGCACTTTTAAGATAAGATAAAGCCTCCAAAAATGGAGGCTATTTTATTCTTTGAGTTAGTCGATAAGCCGGGTTCTGTCGTTGAACAATCATTCATCTAGGCGTTTATTCACACAAACGCTCAAGCAACCTACCCGAACTCTGAGCGGGCCACCCATTGAGTTCCTATTTGGTCTTGCTACGAGTGGAGTTTACCCTGCTGTGAAATGTTACCACTCACACGGTGCGCTCTTACCGCACCCTTTCACCCTTACCTGTGCTAAAAAGCCATCGGCGGTCTGCTCTCTGCTGCACTTGTCGTAGGCTTTCGCCTCCCAGACGTTATCTGGCACTCTGCCCTATGTAGCCCGGACTTTCCTCTCGTCTATTTGTCCCACTAGGTCGTTATAAACGGTTTAGGGCTTCAATAAACCAGCGATTGTTTGGCTAACTCGGAGCAAGAGTATAGCGCAATATCAAGGAAATGCAAGAAAAGCACAATAAAATATCTTGCTAGAGTTCATAAAAAACTTGCGCTAAAATAACCGCACTTTTGCTTAATATGAAAGAGGCAACAATGGATTATCTTAAAATCGCACAAGACACCCTCGCGGTGGAACAAAAGGCCTTACTACAGCTAAGCCAGCGTTTAGATGAGCAATTCAACCAAGTGGTAGAATTAATTCTAAATTGCGAAGGGCGCTTAGTTGTCGGTGGAATTGGTAAGTCAGGGCTGATCGGCAAAAAAATGGTAGCAACCTTTGCTTCCACAGGGACGCCCAGTTTTTTCCTTCACCCCACAGAAGCCTTTCACGGCGATTTAGGTATGCTCAAGCCCATTGATATTGTAATGCTAATTTCCTACAGCGGTGAAACCGATGATGTAAATAAACTTATTCCAAGTTTAAAAAATTTTGGTAATAAAATCATTGCATTAACCAGCAATAAACAATCCACCTTGGCAAAACACGCAGACTATGTGCTAGATATTACGGTGGAGCGTGAGGTTTGCCCGAATAATCTTGCACCGACCACTTCTGCCTTGGTTACACTCGCCTTGAGTGATGCCCTTGCCGTTGCATTAATTACCGCAAGAAACTTCCAACCTGAAGATTTTGCCAAATATCATCCGGGAGGAAGTTTAGGTAAACGCTTGTTATCCCGAGTGAAAGATCAGATGCAAACTAAATTACCTATTGCACAGCTTTCCACCTCATTTACCGATTGTTTAAGCATTATGAATGAAGGACGTATGGGGGTGGCAATTGTAATGCAAGGCAATGAATTAAAAGGCATTATTACCGATGGTGATATTCGCCGAACGCTCACACGCAATGGTGCGGAAGCCTTAAGTAAAACCGCACAAGAACTGATGACCTCACAACCTAAAACCATCAATGCCAATTGCTATTTAGCGGAAGCAGAAAATGTGATGAAAGAACACAAAATTCATTCATTAATTGTGTTAGATGACGCTAAAAACGTGGTAGGTTTAATTGAATTTTCGAGCTAATACTATGATTTCAAACGAACAATTACAAAATATCAAACTCGTGATCACCGATGTGGACGGCGTACTCACAGACGGTTTACTCCACTATGATGCCAACGGTGAAGCCTTTAAAAGTTTCCACGTTCGTGATGGTTTAGGCATTCGTATGTTAATGGAAAATGGCATACAGGTTGCCGTACTTTCTGGGCGAGACTCCCCTATTTTACGCAAACGCATTGCTGATCTTGGTATTAACCTGTTCTTTTTAGGCAAATTAGAAAAAGAAAGCGCCTGTTTTGAATTAATCAAACAAGCTGGCGTAACCCCAGAAGAAACGGCATTTATTGGCGATGATAGCGTAGATCTCCCTGCTTTTGCAGTATGTGGATTATCCTTTGCGGTAGGTGATGCGATGGATTATGTACAAGATTGTGCCGATTACGTGCTACAACGTCACGGTGGTCAAGGCGCATTTCGTGAAATGTCAGATATGATTATGCGTGCGCAAGGAAAAAGTGATGCTTTTGCCACCGCACAAGGCTTTCTCAAAACCGTAGAAAATATGGCACAGTAAAACAATCAAAAAGGAAAAGAGCGGTCAAAACTAATTTGTCTGTGCTTTCTTAAAAGATATTGTTATCCATTTTGAGTGTAAGGAAAATACAACGATAACCATAATTTTCTTAATAAATCTCAAAAACCTTCTCTAATCATTGAGTTTTTATATTATTTCAATAAAAGAAAGTTCTCCGTGCTAATTTTAATAAAATCAACAACCGAAATTAGTTCAACTTCTAAGCTGCTTATTATTTTTCACTACACTTTTTTCTTTTCGTAATTATTAGAAGAGTTAGAGTTCATTAATAATACGATATACCCAGTTTTCTAGTGGATCTTTATATTTCAGCATTTCTGCCCGCATTTCTTCTAACATTTCCTTTTTCACTTGCTGATATTTGGGATCAGAAAATAAATTATGTAACTCTTCAGGGTCATTACGAACATCGTACAATTCTCCTACATCACTTGCATTAAAGACCAGTTTGTAATCTTTCCTACGCCACATTCTTTGTTCAAAATAAACAAAATGCCCCGCTAGTTGAGCGAGTAGCCCTTTGCGATCATTGGATTTACTTTTTCGTAAAATGGGCAATAGGCTTTCTCCTTGAAAAGTTTCTGGAATGGGTTGTCCTGCAATATCAAAAACGGTGGAAGTCAAATCGTGCAAATAAACTAAATTATCATCTACTTCGTTGATACGTTGGGATTGTGGATCTTTAATAATCAGAGGAATATTATAGGTAGTATCAAACATAAACTCCCCTTTTTCGATCATTCTATGTGCGCCCATTGCATCGCCGTGATCTGCGGTGGCGACAATAAAACAATCCTGATAAAGATTGTGTTTTTCAAGGAAGTCAAATAAGTCACCAATGGCATCATCAATTAATGTGATATATCCCCAAAATTTGGTTATTACCTCTTTCCAGCGTTCTTCACTGGCTTCCCACATTCCCCACATTTTAGAAATCGTACGATAATGTCCCGGTTTTCCTTCTAAAGGCTTGAAGAAGCTCTGATCTAACACGACGTCTTTTGGATCATACATTGAATAATAAGGCTCCGGTACAATGCAAGGAGTATGTGGTCCCCAAAAATTAATCCAAGTAAAAAAAGGTTTGTGTTGTATTAGCGATTCTTGGATAAAACTTTTCGCTTCATCAATAATAAAATAAGGTAATGTCTGTTCTTTTGTGCCAGAAAGCAAACCACACAGCTCTTGAACGCGTAGATGAGGATTGTCACCAAAATAAGCTAAACTTACTTCAGGTGTTGGGAAACCTTTTTCTGCAAGCCATTCAGGATAACGATTTGGTTGAGTTGGTGCCTGATCGAAGACTAAATTTTTATAAACGCGACTTCCTGGGTAACCATACCCGTCAAAATTATGCCCTTTAATATCGTAATCTTTTGGCACAGATCGCGTGCCAACGTGCCATTTTCCAGCTACATAGCAATTGTATCCTGCCAATTTACCGATATGAGGCTGTTCAGGAGGCACTTCCCCTATTCCGCCTTTTTCTCCATTACGAATAATGCCGTGTGTGGACGGCATTTGCCCTGTAAATAATGACGTACGTGCAGGTCCACATACTGAAGCTGGCGTGAAAGCGTTGTTAAAACGCACGCCTTCTCGCGCTAGACGATCTAAATTCGGCGTTTTGACAATCTGATGCCCATACGCACCGAGCATATCTTTTCTAACTTGATCTAAAAGAATATAAATTACATTTTTCATTGATTACACCTTTTTCTTATTTCGACCAATTACCACAAATAAAATCACTTGAAGAATAACGTAAGCTGCAAGTACCCAAAGTGGTTTCCCATTTTCTGAAGCAAGCCCAATAGGTGAAAGCAGTGCATAAAGTGAAACCAAACCTAAAGCAAGGGAGGCTACTGTAATATTAATATATTCCCAATTACTTAAATCGACATTGCTTTGGTTAGAGAGATTATCAGCATAAGGCGTTTTTCTGCGTAAGAATAACCCTAAGACGAGCATTAATATGACATCAAAAACAAATAGTGCTGCCATAACATATACAAAATTTACTTTTACATTAAACACCCAAACAATGAGGAAATACAAAATAATATGCACCAATAAAGCAATACGTGCGGCTAATCCTGATACGGTTTTATTAAATAGCCCGACAGCAAATAAAGCAACAATAGGAATATTGACAAAACCGGCAAAACGTTTAGTAAGCAAGAAAATCCCCTCTGTACCAAACATTAATAAAGGACCAATAATGATCGTGATAATTGCCATTATTGCTGAAACCTTTTTCGCATAAACAATTAATTCGGTTTCACTGAAGGTTCTTTGCGTTAGTGAAGGTAATAAATCCTTACAATAAATGGTTGCTGCTGAATTTAAGAAGGAATTGAATGTACTTAAAATTGCACCAAATAATGCCGCAATAAAGAACCCTTGTAATACGGTTGGTAATACTCGATTGACTAATTCTGGATAGGACAAATCGATTGGATTTATTCCTTCCCCCAAAATATGAAAACTCAATAAACCCGGTAAATTTAAAATGGTAGGGAGTAAAAGCAAGAAGAGAGCTGCAATCAAAATCCCTTTCTGACCTGATTTTAAATCTTTTGCCCCTAATGCACGTTGCACAATCGCTTGGTTCGTCGTCCAATAAAAAAAGTTTACAATTAAAATGCCTGTAAACATAGCTGGCCAAGGTACCGCATCCGTTGCACTACCGATTGCATTAAATTTTTCAATATGGGTTGTCCCAACAATGCGTAGCCCTTCAATGAAACTCCCATTTCCCAAATAAATTAGCGCAAAAATAGGGACTAATATAGCACCAATAACTAAGATAATCGCATTCGCCGTATCTGATACAGCCACCGCTTTTAAACCACCAAAAATGGCATAAATTGCGCCAATAAAACCAATTGCCATCACGGTATAAACAATAGATTCAGCGTAACTCATTCCAAATACGCTTTCTAAGTTAAAAATTTTATTAAACGCAATTGCTCCAGTATAAAGTGCGGTCGGAATTACGATAAATAAATAAAAAATTAAAAATAATCCAGACATAATCAAGCGAGTTTGGCGATCAAAACGACTTTCAAAAAACTCTGGAATGGTGGTATAGCCATTGCGAATATATTTTGGTAATAAATACAGTGCTAAGAAACAAAGTGGAATAACTGATTGAACCGTCCAAGCTATAATGGAAAAATTACCTTTATAGGAATTCGCATTGACACCGATAATTTGCTCTGTAGATAATGATGTTAATACCATAGAGCAACCAATAACTAAACCATTTAATCCCCGTCCAGCAAGGAAATATCCTTTCGCTGTTGATAAATCATCATTTTTGGTTTTTTGCCAAGCTACCCACGCAACTGCCCCTGTTACAAATAGAAAACTAAAAATCGTCAGCCACATAATAACTTCTCCTCCGTCAATTAACCGTAGATTTAGTTTACTTGGTGGGTAAGAAAGTCAATTATGATGATAGTCATAATTTCACTGTGATGAAGATCACAACTTGGCAAAATAGTTTGATAATAAAAAAGCCTTTCTAATGAAAGGCTTTAAAGAGATAAGAAATTTATTTTTTCTTTTTCGCTTTTGGATTTGGTAAATCTGTAATTGAACCTTCAAATACTTCGGCGGCTAAGCCCACAGATTCATGTAAAGTTGGGTGTGCGTGGATAGTTAATGCAAGATCTTCTGCATCACAACCCATTTCAATAGCTAAACCAATTTCACCTAGCAACTCACCACCGTTTGTACCGACAATAGCGCCACCGATAATACGGTGAGTATCTTTATCAAAGATCAATTTAGTTAAACCATCTGCGCAATCAGAGGCGATTGCACGACCTGATGCTGCCCAAGGGAATTTTGCAACTTCGTAGTTAATACCTTCAGCTTTACATTCTTTTTCTGTTTTACCTACCCAAGCTACTTCTGGCTCAGTATAGGCAATAGAAGGAATGACTTTCGGATCAAAATAGTGTTTTTGTCCAGCAATCACTTCTGCAGCGACATGACCTTCATGTACCCCTTTGTGAGCAAGCATTGGTTGCCCAACGATATCGCCAATCGCAAAGATATGTGGCACATTGGTACGCATTTGCTTATCCGTATGGATAAAGCCACGATCATCCACTTCTACACCAGCAACATTGGCATCGATCAACTTACCATTTGGTGTACGACCGATTGCAACTAACACGGCGTCATAACGGCGAGTTTCATTCGCTGCTTTGCCTTCCATTGAAACATAAATACCATCTTCTTTTGCTTCAACCGCAGTCACTTTGGTTTCAAGTAATAAGTTGAATTTCTTCTCAATACGTTTTGTGTAGATTTGAACAATATCTTTATCGGCAGCCGGGATCACTTGATCAAACATTTCTACTACGTCAATATTAGAACCAAGTGCGTGATATACTGTACCCATTTCAAGACCGATAATACCACCGCCCATAATCAATAGATTTTGTGGTACTTCTTTTAATTTTAGTGCATCTGTTGAATCCCAAATACGTGGATCTTCGTGTGGGATAAATGGTAATTGGATTGGGCGTGAACCCGCTGCGATAATCGCATTATCAAAATGAATGGTTGTTTCACCTTCTTCACCCGCAACAATAATCGTATTAGGGCCTGAGAATTTACCATAACCATTTACGACTTGTACTTTACGCATTTTAGCCATTCCAGCTAAGCCGCCTGTAAGTTGATTGATGACTTTTTCTTTCCAACCACGGATTTTGTCAATATCAGTTTGTGGTTCACCAAATACGATACCGTGTTCAGCTAAAGATTTTGCTTCTTCAATCACTTTTGCAACGTGTAATAAGGCTTTAGATGGGATACAACCAACGTTTAAACACACTCCACCAAGGGTTGAATAACGTTCAACAATAACGGTATCTAAGCCTAAATCCGCACAGCGGAATGCTGCTGAATAACCAGCTGGGCCTGCACCAAGTACAACAACTTGTGTTTTAATCTCTTTATTCATTTTTTACCTCGTTAAATTCTTGCGATTTTTACACCGCACTTTAACTAAACAGCGTTTCCCATTAATGAGAAACGCTCAGGAAATTACATTACTAAACGGCGAAGATCGCTTAATACACCATTAATGAAGGTGATAAATCTTGCGCCATCTGCACCATCAATCACACGGTGATCGTAAGAAAGTGATAATGGTAACATTAAGCGTGGTGTGAATTCTTTACCGTTCCACACCGGTGTCATTTCAGATTTAGACACACCTAAAATCGCCACTTCTGGTGCATTTACAATTGGCGTAAATTGTGTACCACCAATACCACCTAAGCTTGAAATGGTGAAACAACCACCTTGCATATCCGAAGCCGTCAATTTACCTGCACGTGCTTTTTTCGAGATTTCCGCTAATTCACGTGAAAGTTCGATAATGCCTTTTTTGTTCACATCTTTAAATACTGG
The DNA here is from genome assembly GCF_023611905.1 of Avibacterium sp. 21-595. Taxonomy (NCBI): domain Bacteria; kingdom Pseudomonadati; phylum Pseudomonadota; class Gammaproteobacteria; order Pasteurellales; family Pasteurellaceae; genus Avibacterium; species Avibacterium sp. 21-595. Next base: position 1,279,403 of record NZ_CP091455.1, read on the forward strand.
TACAACCAAACCATTTGGTGTATCGACTGCGACGCCAATATTAACGTATTTTTTCAAGATCAAGCTTTGTGCATCTTCGGATAACGAGCTATTGAAGCGTGGATAAGCTTCTAAGGCTTTCGCTACCGCTTTCATAATAAATACAAGTGGGGTGATTTTTACATCAAGTTTTTGTTTTTCCGCAAGCACATTTTGCTCTTTACGGAATTGCTCTAAATCCGTGATATCCGCTTTATCCCATTGTGTAACGTGCGGAATCATTACCCAGTTACGGTGTAAGTTTGCCCCAGAGATTTTTTGGATACGACCTAATTCCACTTGTTCTACTTCACCAAATTTGCTGAAGTCCACTTTCGGCCAAGGGAGTAAGCCTAAACCCGCACCATTTGCTGCACCTGTTGATGTTGCAGAGACAGAACCGCTTTCTACGGCTTTCACTGCCGCTTTCACATAAGCTTGAACGTCTTCTTTTAGGATACGACCTTTACGGCCTGTTCCTTTCACTTTATCTAGGTTTACGCCAAATTCGCGCGCTAAACGGCGAACAACTGGTGTTGCGTGAGCAAAACTTGCACTCGCTGTAACTTCTGCTTGGTTAGCCGGTTGCGCAGATTGCGCTGCTGGTGCTGGGCTAGCTGCTTGAGTTTGTACGGGGGCTTGTGTAGCTGGTTGTGTCACTGGCGCAGCAGCTAGTGCTGAACCTGCAACTTCAAAACGCATAATCAATGAACCCGTTGAAACTTTATCACCTGATTTCACTAAAATTTCTTTCACTACACCAGCAAATGGGGCAGGCACTTCCATTGAGGCTTTATCGCCTTCAACCGTGATTAATGATTGCTCTTCAGAAATACTATCACCCACGGCAACCATAATTTCAGTCACGTTTACTTCATCACCACCAATATCTGGAACGTGAACGTCTTGCACGCCACCAGAGACTGCTGCAGGAGCAGTTGTCTCCTCAACCGCTGGTTGCGTCGCTGGCGCTGCGGCAGTAGTTTCAAATTTCATCACTAATGAACCCGTTGAAACTTTATCGCCTACTTTAATAAGAATCTCTTTTACCACACCAGCTACAGGCGCAGGCACTTCCATAGAGGCTTTATCACCTTCTACGTTTAAAATAGATTGTTCTTCTGAAACAGAATCGCCTACGCTCACTAAAATTTCAGTCACGTTTACTTCATCGCCACCAATATCTGGAACGTGAATTTCAATCACAGAACCACCCGCACTTTGTGGAGCAGCAGGCGCAGCTTTTTCTTCCACGGCAGGTGCTGGTGCAGCAGCTGCACCTTCTAAAATAAACATCGGTGTACCTGTTGAAACTTTATCACCAACTTTTACTAATACTTCTTTAATGACACCCGCTTCAGGTGAAGGCACTTCCATAGAGGCTTTATCACCTTCAACATTAATTACTGATTGATCAACTTCAACCGTATCACCCGCTTTTACCATTACTTCGGTAACGGTTACTTCATCGCCACCAATATCTGGAATTTGAATTTCTTTAGCCATTTTCTTTTTTCCTCAAAACTCCCCTCACCAAAGCAAGGGGAGCGATGTTAATTATGCGTAAAGTGGATTAATTTTATCTGCATCAATGCCATATTTTGCAATAGCATCTGCCACAACTTTCTTATCAATTGTACCTTGTTTTGCAAGCTCAGTTAATGCGGCGATCACAACATAATGTGCATTCACTTCAAAATGTTCACGTAAGTTTTCACGGCTGTCTGAACGACCAAAACCGTCTGTACCTAATACACGATAACTTTGTGCTGGCACATAAGCACGTACTTGTTCTGCATAAAGCTTGATGTAATCTGTCGCTGCTACAGCCGGCGCATCATTCATTACTTGTGCAATGTATGGTGTTTTGGCTTCTGCTTCAGGATGTAATAAGTTCCAACGCTCTACATTTGCGCCATCTCGTGCAACTTCGGTAAATGAAGTTACGCTATACACATCAGAAGTAACACCAAAGTCATCTGCAAGCAATTTCGCTGCTTCACGAACGTGGCGTAAAATCGCACCTGAACCTAATAATTGAACTTTGCCTTTACCTTGTCCTGTTACCGTTTCAAATTTATAAATACCTTTACGAATACCCTCTTCTGCACCTTTTGGCATTGCAGGTTGCTCATAGGTTTCATTTAAGGTTGTGATGTAGTAGTACACATCTTCTTGCTCTGGACCATACATACGGCGAACACCGTCTTGAATAATCACAGGTACTTCAAACGCAAAAGCAGGATCATAAGAAATACAGTTTGGAATAACTGAAGATTGAATATGGCTATGACCATCTTCGTGCTGTAAGCCTTCACCATTTAGCGTTGTACGACCTGAGGTACCACCGATCATAAAGCCACGCGCACGTTGGTCGCCAGCTAACCACATTAAATCACCAACACGTTGGAAACCAAACATTGAGTAATACACAAAGAATGGAATCATTGGCACGTTGTTTGTGCTATAAGAAGTTGCTGCCGCAATCCAAGATGCGGTTGCACCTTGTTCATTAATCCCTTCTTGTAACACTTGACCATCAATGGCTTCACGATAGTAAGAAACTTGTTCGCGATCTTGTGGCGTATAGTTTTGTCCGTGTGGGTTATAAATACCAATTTGACGGAATAACCCTTCCATACCAAAAGTACGCGCTTCGTCTGCAATAATTGGCACAATGTGTTTACCCACAGATTTATTTTTCAACAATACGTTTAATGAACGAACAAACGCCATTGTGGTTGAAATTGGACGAGATTGGGCTTCAAATAATTGTGCAAACTCCTCTAACGCTGGCACTTCAAGCTCATAGGTAAAGCGTGGCGCACGCGTTGGTAAATAACCATTTAATGCTTGACGGCGCTCGTGAAGATATTTGTATTCTTCTGAACCTTCTTCAAACTTGATATATGGTAATTTTTCAATCTCTTCATCGGATACCGCAATATTGAAACGATCGCGAACGTGTTTAACGCCCGACATATCCATTTTCTTAACTTGGTGAGCAATGTTTTTACCTTCCGCTGCATCACCCATACCATAACCTTTAATGGTTTTCACTAATAACACAACAGGTTTATCTTTAACTTGTTTTGCTTTATTGAATGCGGCAAAGACTTTTAATGGATCGTGACCACCACGGTTCAATGCCCAGATTTCATCATCGGTCATTTCAGCCACTAATGCTTCAGTTTCAGGGTAACGTCCAAAGAAGTGTTTACGAACATAAGCACCATCTTTTGCTTTGAAGGTTTGATAATCGCCATCAACCACTTCCATCATTAATTGCAATAATTTACCTGAAGTATCACGTTGTAATAAACGATCCCAACGGCGACCCCAAACAACTTTAATTACTTCCCAGCCACAACCGTTAAATTGCGCTTCTAATTCTTGAATGATTTTGCCATTACCTGTTACAGGGCCGTCTAAGCGTTGTAAGTTACAGTTGATAACAAAAACAAGGTTATCTAATTTTTCACGAGCGGCAAAAGCAAGCCCACCACGAGATTCTACTTCGTCCATTTCGCCATCACCTAAGAATGCGTAAACGGTTTGATCTGCGGTATCTTTCAAGCCACGATTATGTAAATATTTTAAGAAACGTGCTTGATAAATGGCATTCAATGGACCAAGCCCCATTGATACCGTTGGGAATTGCCAGAATTCAGGCATTAATTTAGGGTGCGGGTAAGAAGAAAGCCCTTTTCCGTGCACTTCTTGACGGAAATTATCTAGTTGTTCTTCAGTTAAACGTCCTTCAACAAAAGCACGCGCATAAATCCCCGGAGAAATATGACCTTGGAAGAAAACTAAGTCGCCACCATTTTTTTCGGTACGCGCTTTAAAGAAATGGTTGAAACAAACTTCATAGATTGTCGCAGAAGATTGGAAAGATGACATATGACCGCCAAGCTCTAGATCTTTTTTAGAGGCTCTTAAGACCATCATAATTGCATTCCAACGAATTGCACTACGGATACGGCGTTCAAGATCTAAATTACCCGGGTAGTTTGGCTCTTCCTCAACAGGAATAGTATTAATATAATCAGTGGTAACACCCGTTGGTAAAGAGACTGAATTTGCACGAGCGTGCTGCATTAATTGCTCAATAATAAACTGTGCTCTTTCAACACCTTCTTCACGAATTACTGAGTCGATCGCCAATAACCAATCATTGGTTTCGATCGGATCTACGTCATTTCTTAACATTTCTGACATAGTCTTTTCCTTATTTATTAAGTTGAAGTTAAGTTCAATTTCTATCTGAAACTGAACAACGAATAGATAACTAATACTTATATCTGGGCTATTTTACAACTATTAAAACCCGTTTACAAATATTTAACAAAGATTATAAAAAATATAAGATTTGTTGAAATGAGAAAATATTGCTAAGTCTATAGAAAGACAAAAAATTTATGAAAAAATTCCACCGCACTTTACATAATGGGCAAAGCGCGTAAATGGCTAATCATCTTTTTCTTAACTATTTTACAGATAAACTTGACTGGTGTTTAACCACATTTCTGCATAATAAAAAGCCCATTCACTTAATGGAATGGGCTTGATTATATGAGGTCTTTTATTTTTTCACAACGAGAACAACAGAATCACCCGCAACAACTTCACCTGTTTTTTTCTCAATATGGCTAACTTCATCCATATTAGAAATGACTACTGGGGTAAGTACAGATTTAGCTTTGGCTTCAAGTAATTCTAAATCTAATTCAATAATGGTATCACCACGTTTTACTGTTTGACCTTCTTCGGCAATACGTCTAAACCCTTCCCCTTTTAATTCAACGGTATCAATACCAAAGTGTACGAATAATTCAACACCATCGGTAGATTCCATTGAGAAAGCGTGGTTAGTTTCAAAGATTTTGCCTACAACGCCATCAACAGGGGCAACAAGTTTATTACCGGTTGGGCGAATTGCAATTCCGTCACCCACAATTTTTTCTGAAAAAACCACATCAGGCACATCTTCAATATTCACAATATCACCTGAAAGCGGTGCATAAATCTCTACTTCAACGGTTTTATTGCTTTTTGAACCAAATAATTTATCAAAAAAACCCATTTTTAGTCTCCTACTAAGTGAATGTTTGGGCTATTCTAGCCCAAAACTTGAATAATTGGTATCTAGTTTAATGCTTTTTCTGCTAAAAAATCAGCCACCAATTTTTCAATATCTGCTGCAGTTGGTTGCGCTAAGGCTTTCTCTGCCAAGACTTTAGCATCTTGATAATTTACATTACGGATTAATTTTTTGATTCTTGGCACAGAAATGGCACTCATACTAAACTCGTCTAAACCCATACCGAGTAATAATAAAGTGGCTCTCTCATCACCTGCTAGCTCACCACACATTCCCGTCCATTTACCTTCTGCGTGAGAGGCATCAATCACTTGCTTAATTAAGCTCAATACAGATGGTGTCATTGGGTTATATAAATGAGAAATTAATTCGTTACCACGATCCACCGCAAGGGTATATTGAGTTAAATCGTTCGTACCAATACTGAAGAAATCCACTTCTTTCGCTAAGAATTTTGCATTCACTGCCGCAGATGGGGTTTCCACCATCACGCCAATTTGAATGTTCTCGTCAAAAGCCTTGCCTTCATTGCGTAGCTGCGCTTTTAATACTTCAATTTCTGCTTTTAATGTACGAATTTCTTCCACAGAAATAATCATTGGGAACATGACAGCTAATTTACCGAAAGCTGATGCTCTTAATACGGCTCTTAATTGCGCGTGTAAAATTTCTTTACGATCTAGGGCAATACGAATAGCACGCCAGCCTAAGAATGGATTCATTTCTTTTGGTAGATTTAAGTAAGGTAACTCTTTATCACCACCAATATCCATTGTTCTTAATACCACTAAACGGCCATTCATCGCTTCAACAACTTCTTTATAAGCGATAAATTGTTCTTCTTCCGTTGGCAGCTGATCGCGATCCATAAATAAGAATTCTGTACGATATAGGCCTACGCCTTCCGCACCATTACGATCTGCCCCTTCCACATCGCGAATTGTACCAATATTTGCTACCACATCAACGCGATGACCGTCTAAAGTGAGCGCAGGCAAATCTTTTAATTTCGCTAATTCTGCTTTTTCTTCGGCTAATTGTGCTTCTAAGGCTTTTAAGCGATCAATTTCTTCCTGACTTGGGTTTACATAAACACAATTATTCACCGCATCAAGAATTAAGAAATCACCGGTATTAACTTGTTGAGTAACCGTGTTTGTCCCCACAATCGCTGGCAATTCTAATGAACGTGCCATAATTGAAGTATGAGAAGTTCTGCCACCAATATCAGTAATAAAACCAAGCACTTTATCAAGGTTAAGCTGTGCCGTTTCTGATGGCGTTAAGTCATAAGCAACAAGAATAGCTTCTTCGTTGATCTCACCAAGATCAACAATGTGCATACCTAAAATATTCTTGATTAAGCGATTACCAATATCACGAATATCCCCTGCACGCTCTTTTAAATATTCGTCATCAATTTCTGACAACATTGCCACTTGCTGATCAATAATCGTGCTTGCAGCAACACCAGCATTTACTTTATTAGAACGTAAATAATCAATGATTTCTTCTTCTAATTCCTCATCTTCCAAAATCATTAAATGGCCTTCAAAGATTGCCGCTTTCTCTTCACCTAATGAAGCATAAGCACGATCTTTAATTGCGGTTAATTGCTCAATGGCTGCATTACGTCCTTCATAAAAACGTGCAACCTCAGCGTCAACTTGATCATCTTGAATTTTTTGCGTATCAAGTACGATTTTTTCTTCTTTTAAAACAAGCGCTTTACCGAAAACAATACCGGGTGATGCTGGAATACCTGAAATCATAGTGACCTTCCGAACTAATAATTAAATCTGGCTATAAATAGAACAATAGCCACAAACAGACTTTCCCTTGAAAGTGAAATTTGTGGCTAATGGTATGATTACTCTAATGTAGGAATTAAAGCGACTAAATGATCTACTGCTTTTTGCTCATCTTCGCCTTCAGCAGAAATGGTGATCACAGTTCCTTGTGTTAAACCTAAAGTTTGTAATTTAAAAAGGCTTTTTGCACTTGCACTTCTGCCACCAGAAGTTACAGTAATGTCAGAAGCAAAGGCTTTCGCTTCTTTTACAAACTGAGCCGCAGGGCGAGTATGTAAACCATTTGGAGCAATAATTTCAACATCTTTTGAGTACATAGTAAAATCCTCTTAGTAAATTGTTTAAGTATAAATATTATCCTAACATCAAACAGTAACCATAAAGCTTACCATTCAATCGTTGTATTTATTTCATCTTTAAAAATAAATCTGAAACTAGTATTCAACTTAACACAACAATAATCAACCCTAATCAACGCAAAATTTGAAGTACATCACAAAAAAATGCTTGAAACGGCGTTTTTTTATGCGTTTATTAACCTTTATTTAACCATTGTCCTGTGTGAAGAAGTGTCTATGCCCTTTTGTTTCGGATAAACTTTCAATTAAATTATGATAGTTTTTAAATCTTACGGGATCGATTTTTCCTTGCTCAACCGCTTCACGCAACGCACACCCCGGATCATTCAAATGTTTACAATCCCTAAATTTACAAGTGCCTAGCACATACTGAAATTCACGGTATCCTTTCGTAATTTGATCTGCGTCCAAATGCCATAAACCGAACTCACGAATCCCTGGTGAATCAATCAGATCCCCCCCTTGCGGTAAATGATAAAGACGAGAAGAGGTGGTGGTGTGGCGGCCTAATCCTGTTCCCTCGCTCACCGCACCAACTTGCGCATTCACATCAGGTAAAATGCTGTTGATTAGACTGGATTTGCCTACCCCTGATTGTCCCACAAAAATAGACGTGCCTTGCGATAAAAGTGCGGTAAGATTTTGCATATTTTCGCCTGTTTTGGCAGAAATCATCAGCGTTTGATAGCCTATTTTTTCATAAACCTTAAGCTGTTTTTCCACTGCTTCACGCTGGTTTTCCGATAATAAATCAGCTTTATTAATCACGATCACCGCAGGGATTTTCGCATTTTCACACACTACTAAATAGCGATCGACAATATTCCAAGACAACTCAGGCACCACCGCGGACACAATAATGATGCGATCAATATTTGCCGCGATCACTTTTAGGCCATCGTAATAATCAGGGCGTGTGATTTCATTTTTACGCGGGTGAATGGCTTCAATCACACCGCTCACGCCTTGTAACTGCTCGCTGCCTTGACGCCACAGCACTTTGTCGCCAACCACTAAATTTGCCAAAGTGCGACGTAAATTACAGCGGAAAATTTCACCTTGCTCATTTTCCACATCGGCATGCAAAGAATAACGAGTTACCACCGTGCCTTCTTGCGTTGGGCCAAGCATTTCATCTTGCCACTGAATATCATCACTTCTGGATTTGTGACGTTGTAATGTTTTTGCATTGTTAGAACGAATTCTACGCTGCTGATTGTAAGTTAATTTTTGTTTGCTCAAAGATAAATCCTTAAAGTGCGGTTGGTTTTCGGTTAAAATATTCTGAACTCATCAAAATAAAACTCACATAGGATACCCTAATGCAATTAGATAAACAAAACCTTATTTGGATTGACTTAGAAATGACGGGCTTAGATCCCGAAAAAGAACGCATCATTGAAATTGCCACCATTGTAACTGACAAAGATCTCAATATTCTTGCAGAAGGCCCTGTGCTTGCCGTTCATCAACCAGATAGTTTACTGGCCAAAATGAGCGCTTGGTGTCAGAAAACCCATAGCGAAAATGGTTTAATTGAACGCGTAAAGCAAAGCAAACTCACCGAACGTGCCGCGGAATTACAAACTTTAGATTTCCTAAAAAAATGGGTGCCTAAAGGTGCATCGCCCATTTGTGGCAACAGCGTTGCGCAAGATAAACGCTTTTTATTCAAATATATGCCTGAACTCGCCGACTATTTTCATTATCGCCACCTTGATGTCAGCACCTTGAAAGAACTCGGATCGCGTTGGAATCCTGAAATGTTAAAAGGTTTTAGTAAGAAAAATACCCACCTTGCTTTAGATGATATTCGTGAATCTATTGCGGAACTGGCTTATTATCGTGAGCATTTTATCAAAATGCCTTAGCCTATTTATTGCTAAGAAATGGGAAAAATCTCGCTTTCTGATCAATAACTAAACAAGCAATCAACTTTTTTATAATTTTACTTGCGGGCGTAAAAATTTTTCGTATAATACGCCCCGTTCCTTACGGAATATGCGGGAATAGCTCAGTTGGTAGAGCACGACCTTGCCAAGGTCGGGGTCGCGAGTTCGAGCCTCGTTTCCCGCTCCAATTTTCTTATCTCTTGCGGGAATAGCTCAGTTGGTAGAGCACAACCTTGCCAAGGTTGGGGTCGCGAGTTCGAGCCTCGTTTCCCGCTCCAAATTTTCTTCCTATTATAGTTTAGCAAAATTAACAGTAGTATTTTTTATTCTATCCTTTCTAATCTGCTCTAATAATTTAACTAACAAAAAACGATAGCCCGAAATCGAACTATCGTCTTTTTATATCAAAATAACCTTTATATTAAAAGCTATTTCCCATTCTCAACCCATTTTCCCTCAATATAATCAACACGCCATTTTGTGGCTTTACCATCTTTTTCTGACGTAACATATTGACGTTTTTCTTTTCGGCTAAAACGTACAATCGCTTCATTACCTTCAGGATCTTTCTGTGGTGCATCGGCCAAATATTGTAACTTCTCAGGTAAACGATCGCGATATTGTGCTAATTCAGCCACTTTTGCTGCACGAGTTTCACGTGATTTTGGAAAATTATGCGCAGACATAAACACGCCACTTGCCCCATCACGCAAAACAAAATAAGCATCTGAATTTTCACATTTTAACTCTGGGAAATGTACAGGCTCTTCTTTAGGTGGCGCAACTTCACCATTTTTTAAGATTTTACGCGTGTTATCACATTGGGTACAGGCCATATATTTACCAAAGCGCCCTAATTTTAAGTGCATATCCGCACCGCACTTATCGCATTCAACAATCGGACCATCATAGCCTTTAATTTTAAACTCACCTTGCTCCACGACGTAGCCATCACAATTTGGATTATTCCCACAGACATAAAGTTTACGTTGCGGATCAATAATATAGCTATCCATTGCCGTGCCACATTTCGGGCAACGTTTGCGTTCCATCAGTGCTTTCGTTTCGGAAGCTTCGTCCAGAACGTTTAATAATTCGGCTTCAGGAATTAAATTTATCGTGGTTTTACACCGCTCTTTTACTGGTAAGGCATAGCCTGAACAGCCTAAAAATACTCCCGTACTGGCAGTGCGAATTGCCATTGGGCGACCACAAGTTGGGCATTTAATATCGGTTAGCACAAGACTATTTGGCTTCATTCCGCCTTCTAGTTCATCTAATTCGGCTTGACTAAGTTGTGCGGAAAAATCTTTAAAGAATTGATTTAATTCTGTTTTCCAATTTTTTTCTCCGCTAGCAATTTGATCCAGCACATCTTCCATATTCGCGGTAAAATCATAGTTCATTAAATCAGCAAAAGATTGATTAAGCCGATCTGTCACAATTTCGCCCATTTTTTCTGCATAAAAACGACGGTTTTCTACACGTACGTAGCCACGTTCTTGAATGGTTGAAATAATTGCTGCATAGGTAGAAGGACGACCAATACCACGCTTCTCTAGCTCCTTGACTAATGCTGCTTCGCTAAAACGTGCTGGTGGCTTGGTGAAATGTTGCTGTGGAATCACCTCGTTTAAATTTAGCTGATCGTTCACCGCAACATTGGGTAACACTTGATCTTCGGCGCTTTTACTCATTGCTGGTAACACCTTTGTCCAACCATCAAAACGCAAAATACGCCCTTTTGCTTTCAAGCTATAATCCCCGGCGGTTACCGTGAGCGTTGAGCTATCATATTGCGCTGCTGGCATTTGACAAGCAACAAATTGGCGCCAAATAAGGTCATATAAACGCACCGCATCTTTTTCCATTCCTTGTACATCTGCTGCTAATATACGGACATCAGAAGGACGAATGGCTTCGTGTGCCTCTTGGGCATTTTCCTTGCTAGAATAAAAATTTGGCTTGGCCGGTAAATAGGTCTCACCATAATGGGAGCCAATATAATCACGCACCATATTTAACGCATCTTTACTCAAATTTGTGCTATCGGTACGCATATAAGTGATATAACCCGCCTCGTATAAACGTTGCGCTAGCATCATCGTTTTTTTCACACCAAAATTTAGGCGAGTGCTTGCTGTTTGTTGCAAGGTTGAAGTGATAAAGGGCGCTTTCGGTTTGGAGCTGGTTGGTTTGGTTTCTAAATCAGAAACGATATAGTCAGATTTTTGTAAAAAATCCACCGCACTTTGTGCTTGTTGGGCATTCTTCGGCTCAAATTTTTTACCTTTAAAACTGGTTACATCAAGGCGTAAGCCAATTTTCTGTGCGGTTTCCGTTTGCACCGCAACTTCCCAATATTCTTCAGGTTGAAATGCCTTGATTTCTCGTTCACGCTCAACTAACAGCTTTACTGCCACGGACTGCACTCGCCCAGCAGATAAGCCACGGGCGACTTTTTTCCATAACAGTGGCGATACCATAAAGCCCACCACGCGGTCAAGAAAACGACGTGTTTGTTGTGCATTAACACGATCAATATTTAAATGTTCTGGATGCTCAAAGGCTTGCTTAATAGCATTTTTCGTGATTTCATTAAATACCACTCGACTAAAACGCTTATCATCACCACCAATCACTTCACGCAAATGCCACGCGATCGCTTCTCCCTCTCTATCCAAATCGGTAGCAAGGTAAATATGATCCGCTTTTTTAGCGAGAGATTTCAGTTCTGCAACCACTTTTTCTTTGCCCGGTAAAATCTGATAGTTTGCTTTCCAACCGTGATAAGGATCAATCCCCATTCGTTTTACTAAGGCATTACGTTCTTTTTCTTGCTTAATGGCTTGTTTTTCTTCTGTGCTTAATCCTTTGGTGGAAATCGGTTTGGCTTTCTCTCCCGTACTTCCCGCGGTTGGTAAATCACGAATATGTCCCACACTGGATTTTACAATATAATCTTTTCCTAAATACTTATTAATGGTTTTCGCTTTGGCTGGCGACTCCACTATCACTAAAGATTTACTCATCTTTTTCTTTACCTAATTTCTGCTAACTTGTGTAAAATTGCCCGATATATTGCGGACTATCTTATGTAAGGTCAATCATTTTTTTAAAAAAGGAAGCATAAATGGATAAACTGAATGCAATTTCTGTCTTTTGTAAAGTGGTAGAAACGCAAAGTTTTACCCAAACAGCAATTCAACAAAATATCTCTGTTGCGATGGCAAGTAAGCTGGTTTCCCAACTGGAAGAACAGCTTAAAACGCGCCTGTTACAACGTACGACAAGAAAGATCGTTCCCACTGAAGCTGGGTTACTTTATTATCAACGTTGTTTGCCAATTCTGGAAGAGTTACAAGATGCGGAAGCAAGTATCAGTAATCTCGCGACTACGTTGCAAGGTAAGTTGCATATTTCTGTGCCACGTGATTTTGGCTTGCGTTTTATTGCCCCCAATTTGGGGTTATTTCTGCACGCCCACCCTAATCTTGAAGTTGATATTGAATTTAACGATCGTTTAGTGGATTTAATTACCGAAGGATTTGATCTCGCCTTACGCATTGGCAATTTGCAAGATAGCTCATTGGTGGCAAAAAAAATTGCTCGCTCAACAATGCATATCGTAGGTTCGCCAGATTATTTCGCAAAAAACGGCGTGCCACAGACCCCGGAAGAATTATATCAGCACAAAATAATGCTGTATAAATCCAACAATAATCAAATATTTTGGGAATTTATTAATGGAACAAGAATTGACCGTTTACGCATTCAGTCTGATGTAATGTGTAACAGTGGCTTGGCATTGGCTGAATTAGCGAAATCAGGACTAGGCATTGTGAATTTACCGCGTTTTCTAATTGAAAATGAATTAACTTCGGGAGAATTAGTCGAAGTCCTTGCAGATTACCCACAGCATCAGATTGATTTAAACATTGTCTATCCTCACCGCCGTCATCTTGCGGCTAAAGTAAAAGCGTTTATTGATTTTTTAAGCCGACTTGGTTTATGCCAAGAAGATATTGCAAAATAGAACGCTCTCTCGGTAATAACGAAATAAAAAGTGCGGTATTATTTTTAAAAATTTTCCCCTTCTATTTACATAAAAGGGGAAACACATTTTTAATGCAACGTTCCGCAATTAATACAGTATAAATACTGCCCTTTTGGATCGTTAAATTGACTCAATTGGTTAAGTTGTTGTTTTACTTCACCCAATGGTTTTGCTAAGCCAAGGGAACTGAATAATTGTTGTTGTACGCCTTTGCCAAAGCCTTTCATCAATGTATCGAATAGAGAATCATTACGTTCGATTAACCATTCTACACTAAATTCTTTGGCAGGTTGCTCGCCTTGTTTTGCCTGAGCTAATTCTGTTGCCTTCGCTACTGCACGATCAAAATCGCCCAGTTCGTCCACCAATTTATTCTGCAATGCCTCCGATCCTAACCACACTTGACCTTGTGCAATTTTATCCACCTCAGGTTTAGCCAACTGGCGACCTTGGCTCACAAGAGAAAGGAATTTATCGTAGCCGTGTTCAATTTCAAGTTGATAAATATCACCTTTTACTTTTGAAATACCACGAAAAGAAGACTGCTGGCTTAAAGGCGAGGTTGCCACGCCATCGGCATTCACGCCAATTTCTGCTACCGCTTTCTCGAAAGTAGGAACAATTGAAAAAATACCGATTGATCCCGTAATGGTATCCGCATCAGCAAAAATATAATCAGCAGTACTCGCAATCCAATAACCGCCTGAAGCAGCCATAGCCCCCATTGATACCACCACTGGCTTCCCAGCTTGTTGTAAATGGACAATTTCCTGACGAATAATTTCCGAAGCAAAGGCACTTCCACCGGGGCTATTAATACGCAAAATCACCGCTTTAATTTTTTCATCTTCATAAGCCTGACGTAACAACGTCGCGATAGTATCACCGCCAACGCCATTTTCATCAGTTTCACCATCAATAATAGCCCCTTCAACATTAACTACTGCAATACGATTTTCACCCTCGCCGTCTATGCGATCAGGTAATGCAGTCAAATAGCGATCAAATGGCAATAGCTTTGCTTCCCCCTCTGCATTTTTACCAAAAAGTGCGGTGAGTTTTTTCGCTAACGTAAAACGATCAGCGAGTTGCGTAACGAATTTTTGCTGTTGAGCATACGCGGTGAGATCACCATTTAACGCTTTCAAATGGGCAAAATATTGCTCTGCTTCAGGTAATATGTCAGCGACAGGAATTTGACGATTGTCCGCAATCAGCGTTTTATAATCTGTCCACATCGCACTTAACCAACGCTGCATATTGGCTTTTGCTTCTGGCGACATATCATTACGCAAAAATGGTTCAACGGCAGATTTATAAGTCCCGACACGAAAAATATATGGCGTAATTTTTAACTTATCAAGTAAATCTTTGTAATACAGATTGTCCACTGCCAAGCCTTGAATTTCCACCGCACCAATTGGGTTGAGATAGATTTCATCCGCATAACTTGCTAGCACATATTGTTTTTGTGAATAACTATCTGCATAAGCAATCACAGGCTTACCACTTTGTTTAAATTCATTAATCGCATTGCCCACATATTTAATCGCGGGTAAATCTGCTCCTTCAAAGCGGTTTAGATCTAACACCAAGCCTTTAATGCGTGGATCATTGATCGCAGATCGAATGCTATATACCAAATCAAATGTTGAAATTTGACGTGGTACATATTGGGAATCCACTTCTTTCAGCAAATCTTGCAAAGAGTGAATTTCTTCTCGGTTATCCGCTAAATACCCCTCTAAATTAAGTAATAATGCCCCTTCATCTGCACCAAGTGGGGCTTGTGTTTCTTTATTTGCATTTGTCAGCAAACCTACCATTGCAAAAACAAAGAGTACAAAAACAAGGAAGACTAAATTCATCACAACATTACGAATAAAATTTAATCCTCGCCATAGCATTGAGCCTAATTTCATCAGCGACTTCATAAATTTCCTTATTATTTAACGTTATTTAAGAAAGCGTATCATAAACAGATTAACCAGCAAATGCGACTAATTCTTTATAGCACCGCTATTTTTATCAGCGCTAGTTTATTTTCTCGATCAGGATCGTAAAACTTGCCAAAAAAATCACCGCACTTAACATAATTTTGCTATGGTTGTTCTCAATATAAGGAGATGGTAATGCTGAATTTATTTAAACGCCCAATTGAAATAGAAACCTTGGAAGCTTGGGCTAAAATGTCAGAGGATATGGCCAAAGTTGCGATACTTGCTGTGCCTATGATAATATTCGGGCAAAATGGAACGCTATTTAAGATTATAAGTAGTTTCACATTAGTATTTATTGCTTATGCTACACTTGCGGTAGGAAAACAGCTTCGCAAACTTAAACCTAAACTATCAAAGGAGGATTAAATGGAACTGACGATTGGATTGCTTGTTCTATTAGGCATAGTTTTAGCTTTTGGTGCCGGCATTAATCACGCTGCAAAACAAGCGGAAAAAGAAGATAAAAAAAACTGATTCTATCAGCCCCTAATACTAAGGGGCTTTTTTACTACACGAATATAATACAAAAATTTATGCGATAATCCATCGTATATTGCATAACAAGAATAATCATAAAAGGACTGATTATGGATGCTTTAACCCTACTCACTTCACGCCGTTCTAATAAAAAACTCTTTGCACCGGCACCAAGCAAAGCGCAACTTGAACAGATTTTCCAAGCGGCATTACACGTCCCCGATCACGGAAAGTTACAGCCTTATCGCTTTGTGGTGATCGAAAAAGAAGGATTAACTCAATTAGGCGATTTACTAAAAAATGCGGTACAAGAATTTAATTTAGGTGAAGAGCGGTTGAAAAAAGCAGAAAATTTACCAAATCGTGCGCCAATGATCATTGCAGTGATCGCCAAAATTCAAAAAGATATTGCTAAAGTACCCGTTTGGGAACAAATGCTGACCGCTGGCTGTGCAACTTATGCAATGCAACTAGCGGCTAATGCACAAGGCTTTGACAATGTTTGGGTAACCGGCCCTTGGGTTGATGGTTCAGACTTGCGCCAAGCCTTTCATTGTGAAAATTCAGACAAAATTGTTGCATTCATTATGCTTGGCACTGCTGAAGAAAAAATCAACCGAGAATCCAAACAGATCAATTTGGAACAATTCGTCAGCTATTTATAGCATATGAAAAAGTAACAAAAAATCACCGCACTTAGAAAATGCGGTGATATTACTTATTTCCTAAACACTCTCACATTCCCAAACCCATTTTCTTTCAAATAAAGCGCTTGGAGTTTACTCATTACGCCGCGTTCGCAGTAAAGGACGTAATTTTTATGTTGATCCAGTTCTGGAAATAGGGAAGAAAGTTTATAGAATGGGATTAAACGCACTTCTTGCCCTTCGAGTTCTAATGGGTTTTCATCTGTTTCTTCAGGGCTACGGATATCAATGACAATATCGTCTTCGCCTAATACAGAAATCGTATCCACTTCAACCACGTCTTTTTCCGTTTGTTCTGCAATTTGACGAATATCTAAATATTGTGCATTTTGCACCGCACTTTCTAACACGCTGAAATCAAAATGATTTTCTTCGCTAAGAATTTTTTCACGCACCGCTTTAACCGTTGGATTTTTTGAAATTACGCCACAAAATTCAGGCATTGATTTAGCAATATCTTCTGTGCCGATGTCTTTTGCCATTGCAATAATTTGTTCCTTATCGTGGGTGATAAGTGGACGTAATACTAGAGCCTCTGCGGCTTCATCAATCAAGCGTAAATTGGTCAGTGTTTGGCTGGAAACTTGGCCAAGCGCCTCCCCAGTAACAATGGCTTGAATCCCGAAACGCTCTGCCACTTTACTTGCGGCACGTACCATCATTCGTTTTAACACCACACCCATTTGCCCGTTATCAATCTTTTCTAAAATTTCTGCTACCACAGGTTCAAAATTGATTGCAACAAAACGCACTTTGTGCGAGCCACTAAAGCGATGCCAAATGTGATAGGCCATTTGTTTCACACCAATTTCGTGTGCCGCGCCGCCAAGATTAAAGAAGCAATAATGAACGCGTGAGCCGCGGCGAATCAGCATATAGCTCGATACCCCTGAGTCAAAACCGCCAGAGATAAGTGAAAGCACATCTTCTTGTGTACCAATAGGATAACCACCTAGCCCCGTATGGCGTGCTTTCACCAACATCATTTTGTCGTCTTCAATATCAATGCGAACAGTCACATCAGGGTTGCTGAGTTTCACCTTTGCACTGGCAATGTGTTGATTTAATCCGCCACCAACATAACGCTCCACATCAAGGGAAGAAAAATCGTGCTTTCCTTTACGTTTTACACGTACACAAAAGGTTTTATTTTCAAGTAGATGTGCAACATCTTGCAAAGTTTGTTGGAAAATATCTTGCACGTTGTTAAATGGTTTTTCTTCCACTTCAAGAAAATGGTGAATGCCCGGAATTCGCCCTAATAATTCAATTAATAATGCGCGATTTTCTGCATTTTTTGACCGCACTTCGATATAATCCCAGTGTTTCACCACGGCGACAGTATCATCATATTTATTCAAAATATTGCGAATATTCCCTGTAAGAATTTTAATAAAGCGTTTACGCACACTTTCACTTTTAATCATAATTTCAGGGAAAAGTTTAATAATAAATTTCATTAGAATACTTCTATTTCAAGCAAAAATTGGGCGATATTGTACAACATCTTTTGCAAATCCCCAATTTTTCTCGCTGTTTTCTCGGCAATGCAAGATAAACAAAAGTGCGGTGCTTTTTCTGTGATTTTTTGTGCAACAATCTCGCTATATGCTTTAACAAGTCCATAAAAATACAGTACAATGTGGCATTTATTCAGGTTGGATTTAGGAAAAACAAATGGCACGCAAACCAACAAAAGATGAACATAGCTTAGATTTTGAAGCCACCTTAACTCAATTAGAGAGCATCGTTGCGCGTTTAGAAAGTGGTGAATTACCCTTAGAACAGGCTTTACAGGATTTTGAAAACGGCATTAAGCTGGCGCAATTAGGTCAAGCGCGCTTACAACAGGCAGAACAACGCATTCAAATTTTGCTTTCAAAAAGCGATAAAGCAGAATTGAGCGACTATCAACATAACGAATAAGCAACCCAATAAATAAGCCACTGCTATGGATCAATTTGCACAGGATTTACAACAAGTTCAACAACGGATCAATCAATTTCTCGAACAACAATTTGAGCAAATTGATACGCATCCCTCCCCCCTTGCTCGCGCAATGAAATATGCCCTTTTGCTAGGTGGAAAGCGTGTGCGTCCATTCTTGGTGTATGCCACAGGTAAAATGTTAGGTGCAGAACTCGTGTATTTAGATTATGCCGCAGCAAGCATTGAAGCAATTCACGCTTATTCCTTAGTCCACGATGATTTGCCTGCAATGGATAACGATACGCTACGTCGCGGTCACCCAACTTGTCATATCGCCTTTGATGAAGCTACCGCTGTTCTTGCAGGTGATGCTTTACAAGCCTTTGCCTTTGAATTACTCAGCCAAACGCCTAATTTGTCAGCCGAACAACGTGTTGCTTTAATCGCAGAATTAGCAAAAGCCTCAGGCGTGCAAGGAATGTGTTTGGGGCAAAGCCTAGATTTACAAGCAGAACATCAGCAAGTCAGCTTAGCTGAATTAGAAAGAATTCATCGCAATAAAACAGGTGCATTATTGCGCTGTGCGTTAAAAATGGGCTTTCTTTGTTCCCCATATTTTGCCGATCAACAACTTTGCCAACAGCTCGAACGCTATGCCGATGCCATTGGGCTAGCCTTCCAAGTACAAGATGATATTTTAGATATTGAAGGGGAAAGCGACGTAATCGGCAAAACCGTAGGCGCTGATTTAGCCGCAGATAAAAGCACTTACCCGAAATTACTAGGCTTACAAGGGGCGAAAGAAAAAGCACAAGAACTGCATCAACAAGCCCTTAATGCTTTAGCGGAATTATCTTTTGATAGCTCACCCTTAAAGGCGTTGAGCGAATTTATTGTAACAAGAAAAAATTAATATATTGGACACCGCCTAAGCCTTATTCAGTTAAAGTGCGGTCGAAATTTAACCCTTTTTGGATTTGATTAACAATGGAAAAATATCCTCTTTTATCACTGATTAATTCACCGGACGATTTGCGTCTTTTAAATAAAGATCAACTTCCCCAACTTTGTAATGAATTACGCGGATATTTGTTAGAAAGTGTTAGTCAAAGTAGCGGACATTTGGCATCAGGTTTAGGCACGGTAGAACTCACGGTTGCCTTGCATTATGTGTTTAATACCCCATTTGATCAGCTTATTTGGGATGTAGGGCATCAGGCCTATCCGCATAAAATTCTCACTGGACGCCGCGATAAAATGTCCACCATTCGTCAAAAAAATGGACTTCATCCTTTTCCTTGGCGTGATGAAAGCGAATTTGATGTGCTAAGCGTGGGGCATTCTTCTACCTCAATCAGCGCTGGGCTTGGTATTGCCGTTGCGGCAGAAAAAGAAAATGCAGGACGTAAAACCGTTTGTGTGATTGGTGATGGGGCAATTACCGCTGGAATGGCCTTTGAAGCACTCAACCACGCCGGTGCATTGCACACCGATATGTTGGTGATTCTCAATGACAATGAAATGTCCATTTCCGAGAACGTGGGGGCATTGAATAATTATCTTGCTCGCCTATTTTCTGGCTCTTTTTATTCCAGTTTGCGTGAAGGCGGTAAAAAAATTCTCTCTGGCGTGCCGCCTATTAAAGAGTTTGTCAAAAAAACGGAAGAACACGTTAAAGGCTTTGTTTCCCCTATCGGCACAATGTTTGAAGAGCTAGGCTTTAACTATATTGGTCCGATTGATGGACATAATGTGGACGAATTAATTAGCACATTAAAGAATATGAGCAGCCTAAAAGGACCACAATTCTTGCATATAAAAACCAAAAAAGGCAAAGGCTATGCCCCCGCGGAAAAAGATCCTATTGGTTTTCACGGTGTGCCAAAATTCGATCCTTCGAGCGGAAAATTGCCTAAATCCACCACCCCAACCTATTCACAAATTTTTGGCAACTGGCTATGTGAAATCGCTGAACAAGATCCAAAATTAATCGGCATCACCCCAGCTATGCGTGAAGGGTCAGGAATGGTGGAATTTTCCAACCGTTTTCCACAGCAATATTTTGATGTTGCCATTGCCGAACAACACGCGGTTACCTTCGCCGCAGGCTTAGCGATTGCAGGTTTTAAACCTATCGTCGCCATTTATTCGACGTTCTTACAACGTGCCTACGATCAGGTCATTCACGATGTGGCTATTCAAAATCTTCCCGTGTTATTTGCCATTGACCGTGCAGGCGTAGTTGGTGCAGACGGGCAAACTCATCAAGGGGCATTCGATATCAGCTTTATGCGCTGTATTCCAAATTTAGTGATTATGACCCCTAGCGATGAAAATGAATGTCGCCAAATGCTTTATACGGGCTATCAATGTGGTAAACCTGCTGCAGTACGCTACCCTAGAGGCAACGCTATCGGCGTTTCACTTGAGCCATTAGCAATGCTGCCTATCGGAAAAGGTAAAATTCTGCGTGAAGGGGAAACGATCGCTATTTTAAATTTTGGTACGTTATTGCCAAATGCCAATGCAGTGGCTGAAAAATTAAACGCAACCCTTGTAGATATGCGATTTGTCAAACCAATTGATGAAACCTTAATTCAACAACTGGCTGACACTCACGCTTTATTGATTACACTTGAAGAAAACGCGATTCAAGGCGGAGCTGGGAGTGCAGTGGCTGAAGTGCTAAATTCTCAGCACAAAACTACCGCACTATTACAATTAGGCTTGCCCGATTTCTTCATTCCACAAGGTACACAGCAAGAAATTTTGGCAGACTTGAAACTGGACGCACAAGGTATTGAAGCACAAATCACAACATTTTTACAAAAACGTAAAAAAATTTAAAATAGTTGTGAACTATTCCGCGCCTAGTGAGTCTTAGTAAATGCTAGTGCACTGCAAATTGCAGTTGTCTTTTTCAAACTAATTTTCTTATTTAAGACCTCTCCGCCACCTGATTTTCGTGTGGCGGTTTTTTTATATGCAAAACTTGTAAAAAAACCACCGCACTTATTTTTACAGTCAATGATCAACTCGCGCCACTTTTCTTTTCTTCCAACATTTCCCAACGGGCAAATGCTTGTTCTAACGCCTGCTCTGCTTCAGCAAGTTGTTGGAGTTTGTCTGTGGTATATTGGTGATCTTGCTGGAAAAAATTGGGATCAGAGACTTCCGCTTGAAGTGCGGTGATTTTTTCTTCCAAATTTTCCAATTTTTGCGGCAGTTGTTCTAGCTCTCGTTGCTCATTGTAAGAAAGTTTCACGGGGCGATGTTTTACTGGCTTATGTGAAACCTTGTTAAGTTCCAGTGTACTTTCTGCTTTTTTCTCTTTCGCTTTTTCCGCTTCTTTCAAGGCAAATACATTCGCTTGTTGCTGTTTCGCATCGTGGAAACCGCCCACATATTTGTTAATAATCCCATTGCCTTCAAAAATGTAGCATTCTGTTGCTGTGTTATCAATAAATTGGCGATCGTGGCTCACAATCAGCAACGTGCCTTGATAATCAGCCAGTAATTCTTCCAATAATTCTAAGGTTTCCACATCCAGATCATTGGTTGGCTCGTCCAAAATCAGTAAATTATTTGGTTTAAGCAATAATTTTGCTAATAATAAGCGGTTACGTTCTCCCCCTGAAAGGGCTTTCACTGGCACCATTGCGCGTTTTGGTGGAAATAAGAAATCTTGCAAATAACCTAAAACGTGGCGTTTTACGCCATTAACTTCAATATCTTGTTTGCCATCTGCAACATTATCCATTACCGTTTTTTCAGGATCGAGATCAGCACGATACTGATCAAAATAAGCAATTTCTAATTTTGTGCCACATTTAATATGCCCTGAAGTTGGCTGAATTTCGCCCAAGAGCAATTTAATTAACGTCGTTTTGCCTATGCCATTTGCCCCTACCAAAGCGATTTTATCACCACGCAAAATCGTCGTTGAAAAATGCGAAACCAGTGTTTTCCCTGCAATTTCATAACTCACATCTTCAACTTCAAAGACGATTTTGCCTGAACGGGTAGAATTATCCACTTGTAACTTGGCACTGCCCTGCACGTCTCTACGCTGACGACGTTCTTCTCGCAAGGCTTTCAACGCTCTTACTCGACCTTCATTACGGGTTCGGCGTGCTTTAATCCCTTGCCGAATCCAAACTTCTTCTTGAGCAAGTTTTTTATCAAATAATTCATTTTGTAACGCTTCAACACGAAGATTTTCTTCTTTTTCAATAAGATATTTAGCGTAATCGCCCGGGTAAGAGACTAATTGTCCACGATCAAGATCCACAATGCGGGTCGCCATTTTGCTGATAAAAGCACGATCGTGAGAAATAAAAATAATCGAACCAGTAAAGCTCAGCAAGAAATTTTCTAGCCATTCAATGGCACCGACATCAAGATGGTTAGTGGGTTCATCGAGCAGTAATACATCAGGATCACACACCAATGCACGCGCCAGTGCCGCTTTACGTAACCAGCCACCAGATAACTCAGCCAATCGCATATTTGCTTCAAGCCCTAATTTCATTAGGGTTTCACGAATTTTATTTTCAAAACGCCAGCCATCTGCGTGTTCAAGTTGAGTTTGAATTTCTGCCAAACGATTTAGCGTGCTTTCGCTATATTGCTGTTCAAGTAAATCAGAAGTGCGGTGATATTCTTTCAATAAATCAGCTAAATGAGCAATACCTTCTGCAACGTAATCAAACACGTTACCCTGTGCATTGCGAGGGGGATCTTGTTCAAGGCGAGAAATGACTAAATCACGCTCAAATTGCAGACGTCCGTCGTCCATCACCATTTCGCCTGCCAAAATTTTCATTAGGGTAGATTTGCCTACCCCATTACGCCCAACTAAACAAACACGCTCGCCCGCTTCAATGTATAAATCCGTGTGATCTAGCAAGGGATGATCACTAAAAGAAAGATAACCGTTGGTTAGACTAATTAACGCCACATTATGTCCTTATCTCAAAAAATATATTGCGGATTTTAACAGGTTTATAAAAGGGTTTATAGAGGAATAAAAAAGAGAAATCCCCTATTGACTAGGGGATCAAATTAGAGAGATGCAATATCTTCAAAGGTTTGCGGCGAGCGCTCAATCATCTTCAACAGTAATGTGGCTTGTTTATTTGGCGTGGTTTTGCCTTGTTCCCAACCTTGATAAGTGCGTACGCTCATTCTCAATTTCTTAGCAAAAACCGATTGCGATAGATTAAGTTTTTCACGGATAGACTTCACTTCATTCGCGCTTATTTCACCCATTTCTGCTGGAAGCTCACGCTCAATGGTTTTGAGGGTGGTTTTACCTTCCAAATGGACCTGCATTTGTTCCAATCCTTGTTTCAATTCTTCAAATAAATTTCTTTCCATTCTTTATTTCCCCTTTATATTTTCTACTATTTTAGCCAAGATACTTTTTTCATCAGCAGTGAGATCTTCTTTCATCTCTTTACCATAGGCGGTTAAAAAGTAGATTGCGGCATTACGCACATAGTAATAATAAATTACTCTTGCTCCGCCCCTTTTACCTCTATTTCTTTTAGAATTTGCAATTCTTAATTTCCTAAGTCCACCGGTGCCTTGTATTAAATCTCCTTTTTCTGGTGCAACAAGTAACTCATTTTGTAGCATAAGATACTCATCGTCAGAGAGATATTCCTTTCTATATTTTTCAAAAAATGGCAATTCAATAAAAACCGCTTTCATAGCTTCTCCAATAAAACTCAGAAAATTATACGCGAAAAGCGTACGGAAAGTAAAGTTTCCCTAAAATATCCACATTTATTCCAAAAACGGCTCTAACGCGACCACACAACGTTCTACCACTTCATCAAATGTCCCATCAATATCAATATGAATCACATCTGGCTCATCTGCTTGTGGCGTTTCCAGCGTATCGAATTGGCTTTTAAGCATTTCGGTTTTCATATAATGCCCTTTGCGATTTTTCATTCGTTCTAGCACTAGCTCAAAACTTCCCTCTAAGAAAAGGAATTTCACGCTTTCATTACCATCGCGAATTTGATCACGGTATTTTTTCTTCAATGCCGAGCAAACAATGATCCCCTGTTCACTTTTTTGTTCTAGGCTGAATGCCGCATCGCGGATACGCTCAAGCCAAGGTGCGCGATCTTCATCATTAAGCGGTTGCCCGCTCCCCATTTTAATGATGTTAGCTCTTGGATGAAGATCATCACCATCAATCAATTTTAACCCTAAACGCCGGCAAACTTCCGTTCCTACGGATGTTTTCCCCGTGCTAGACACGCCCATTAAGATAAAACTCTTACCTTTTCCTTTTTCCATTTTCTTTTCCTTAACTATTAAATTTTATTTCTGATGCACTAACCATAGCAAAAAATGGTAAGTTTTAGTTACTGGTAACATCTTATTTTGTGATCTATTTCACAAATATTTAACAAAAATAACGCTTTTTTGCCTAATTATTTGAACTTTGATTAGAATTTCCCTAATAATATGCCTATCTATTTTACCTTACTAGCAAATTTTAATGTTACGGGTAAATTAGCAATTCGTTCCTCGCCCTTGGCGAAAAAATCAATCATCAAATAGTAAGGATTTTATATGTTGATTTTCACGTTGATCGCTTCAGTACTGCTGTTGCTTTTATTAATTATGAAATTCAGAGTTCACGCCTTTGTTGCATTAATTATCGTGAGTTTACTCACTGCACTCGCCACTGGCGTCCCTTTCAATGAAATTCTACCCACCTTAACCAAAGGCTTTGGTGGCACATTAGCCTCTGTGGCGTTATTAGTGGGTTTGGGGGCGATGATCGGGCGCTTACTCGAAATCACTGGCGGTGCAAAAGTGCTTGCTGATACGCTTATCAATAAATTTGGTGAAAAAAATGCCCCTTTCGCCTTAGGTGTGGCTTCTTTACTTTTCGGCTTTCCAATTTTCTTTGATGCCGGATTGGTCGTGATGTTGCCAATTATCTTTAGCGTAGCAAAACGCTTTGGGGGGTCTGTATTACGCTATGCCTTCCCTGCGGCAGGGGCATTTGCTGTTATGCACGCCTTTGTCCCACCTCACCCAGGCCCTGTGGCATCGGGGGATTTATTAGGCGCTAATATCGGCTTATTAGTGATCGTTGGCTTAGTGTGTGGTATCCCAACGTGGTATATCGCAAGCTACTTATTTAGCCAATATTTAGGTAAAAAAGTGATGGTTGATTTGCCAAAAGCGTTCTTAAATGCAAATGCAATCAACGAAACTGCGGTGTTAAATCCACCAAGTTTTGGCAAAGTATTGACCATTTTATTATTGCCATTAGTTCTCATTTTATGTGATACAGGCTTAAATACCCTTTCTGTCGCTGGTGTGGTTGATGGTTCGCAGGCTTGGGTGCAAGGCTTACGTTTACTCGGTAAAACTCCTGTTGCATTATTGATTACGTTAATCGTTACCATTTTGTTGCTCAAAGATCAGCGTAGCAATGAGCAAATAGAAAAAATTTGTGATAATGCCCTCGGACCAATCTGTTCTATTGTACTCGTAACAGGTGCAGGGGGAATGTTTGGTGGTGTGTTGCGTGCAAGTGGCATTGGTAATGAGCTTTCTGCGATGTTCGCAGATACAGGAATGCCTGTGATTGTTGCCGCCTTTATTATTTCAATGGCATTGCGTGTTGCACAAGGTTCTGCGACGGTAGCCCTTACAACCACATCGGCATTAATCGCCCCAACGGTTGCCGCAACAGTCGGATTAAGCCAATTCGATCTTTGCTTTATCGTGATTGCAATTGCCTCTGGCGCAACCGTGTTCTCTCACGTTAATGACAGTGGTTTCTGGTTAGTCAGCCGTTTTCTAGAAATGGATACCAAAACCACATTAAAAACCTGGACAGTGCTAGAAACCCTCATCGGCTTTACTGGATTTGCCTTCGCCTTAGTGGGAAGTATTTTGCTCTAAGTAAAGATTTTTACTCAATCTTAAGTGCGGTGTTTTTTTCGGAAGTTTTTTCCCAAAAAGCACCGCACTTTTGTTACAATCAGTGATAATTTTTGTAACTCAAATTGGAGTAAAAATGACGAATTATAGTATTGATGTCAATCAGCAAAATCTCACCGAGATCTTACAGCAAACACAACAAACCCCACTCGCCTTACTTTTTTATGCCCCAAGCCATACAGATTCGGTTGCCTTTGTCAGTGTGCTTGAACGTTATGCGGAAAAATACCAAGGACAATTTTTATTAGGCAAAATTAATTGCGAAGCTGAACAAATGGTGGCTGCACAATTTGGTATTCAAGCACTTCCTACCACTTATCTCTTTAAAGATGGACAAGCGCTTGATGCCTTTCAAGGTGCCTTAGATGAAAAAACATTAGAACAGCACTTAAATCTTATTTTACCCAAAGAGGAAGAAATTAAATTCAACCAAGCATTAGATTTACTTGCTAATCAAGATTATGAACAGGCGATTCCACTACTCAAAGAGGCTTGGGAGCTTTCCGATCACAAAAATAGCGATATTGCCTTACTTTATGCGGAAACCTATATTGCAATGAAACGACTTGAGCCAGCGCAGGAAATTTTAAATCGTATTCCGTTGCAAGATCGCGATAGCCGTTGGCAAGGATTACAAGCACAAATTGAATTATTAATTAAAGCGGCGGACACCCCTGAAATTCAACAATTACAAGCAGAATATGCGAACAATAAAAGCCCTGAGATTGCCTTAAAACTGGCATTACAGCTACACCAAGCCCATCGCAATGAAGAAGCGTTAGACTTATTATTCAGTTTATTAAAACAAGACTTAGGCGCACTCAATGGGGAAATCAAACAAGAATTTTTATCTATTTTAGCGGCGATGGGCAACAATGATCCAATGACCAATAAGTATCGCCGATTACTTTATTCGTTACTCTATTAATGTGTTTCCCTTATAATAGCAAACTCTCTTACTCAACGGATTAAATAGGAATTTTTATGTCAGAAATGAAACATTGCAAACTGTTAATTTTAGGTTCAGGGCCTGCAGGCTATACCGCCGCCATTTATGCGGCTCGTGCGAACTTAAGCCCTGTCTTGGTAACCGGCTTACAACAAGGCGGACAGCTTACCACCACAACAGAAATCGAAAATTGGCCGGGCGATTTTGGCGATACCACCGGCCCAGAATTAATGCAAAGAATGTTGCAACACGCGGAGAAATTCGATACTGAGATTATTTTCGATCACATTAATCGTGTTGATCTTTCTTCTCGTCCATTTAAACTTTATGGCGATGTGCAAAGTTTCAGTTGTGATGCGTTAATCATCGCAACAGGCGCTTCTGCGCGTTATATCGGTTTACCCTCTGAAGAAGCATTTAAAGGCCGTGGGGTTTCCGCTTGTGCCACTTGTGATGGTTTTTTCTATCGTAACAAGCCTGTTGCGGTTATTGGTGGAGGCAACACTGCTGTCGAAGAAGCTCTTTACTTGGCTAATATTGCCTCTGAAGTCCATTTAGTACATCGCCGTGATAGCTTTCGAGCGGAAAAAATCTTAGTTGATCGTCTGTACAAAAAAGTAGAAGAAGGAAAAATTATCCTGCATACCCACCGCACATTAGATGAAGTATTAGGCGACAATATGGGAGTAACAGGCATTCGTTTAAAAGATACCCAAACAGATGAAACCGAAGAACTCAAATTAGACGGTATGTTTGTGGCGATTGGCCACGCCCCAAATACCGAGATTTTTGCCGGTCAGCTAGAATTAAATAATGGCTATATTGTGGTGAAATCTGGCTTGGAAGGCAATGCCACTGCCACTTCGGTTGAAGGCGTATTTGCAGCAGGTGATGTGATGGATCATAATTACCGCCAAGCCATTACTTCTGCGGGTACCGGTTGTATGGCTGCCTTAGATGCAGAACGTTTCTTGGACAGCCAAGAATAAATATCAGCGGTGCGTTATTGCCGTAATGCACCGCTTTTCTTTTTCATTATGACATCACTCATTAACTCTTTTACGCAGAATTATGGATAAAGCTCGCCAACGATACTTACAAAAATGGCTACGCGCCCAACAAAAACCAATAAAAACCTTACTTAGCCTAAATATTTTATTGGCTAGCCTTTCATCTCTGATTTTAGTGGCTCAAACCTATTTACTTGCTACCCTATTGCATCAGCTAATTATGGAGCAAACCGCAAGAGAAAATCTGATCGGTTATTTTATCGCTTTAGTCATAGGCTTTGCCTTACGCGCAATGATTTTATATTGGCGAGAACGCTTGGGATTTAAGTGCGGTCAAAAATTACGTTATTTTATCCGTCAACAAATTTTCACCAAATTACATCAAGTTGGTCCTGCGATGATCAACCAAAAACCCGCAGGCAGTTGGGCAACTATTATGTTAGAACAGGTAGAAAACCTACATAATTTCTATGCTCGCTATTTACCACAACAAGCCCTTTCGGTGATCGTTCCATTGATTATTTTGATTGCTATTTTTCCACTCAATTGGGCGGCTGGACTGATTTTGCTTGTTACCGCCCCACTTGTGCCTATTTTTATGATCCTTGTTGGGATCGCCGCTGCAGATAGCAGCCAAAAAAATATGCAAACCTTAGCAAAATTAAGTGGGCAATTTTTGGATCGTCTGCGTGGGCTTGAAACCTTACGTCTATTTAATAAAACGGAAGAACAAACCGCCCATATTGAGCAAGCGACGGAAGATTTCCGCGAAACCACTATGGACGTGTTGAAAATGGCATTTTTATCTTCTGCGGTGTTGGAATTTTTTACCTCAATTTCCATTGCGCTGATGGCGGTATATTTTGGTTTTAGCTATTTAGGCGAGCTTGATTTCGGTTCCTATGGTACACCAATCAGCTTATTTATTGGCTTTTTCTGTTTAATTCTTGCCCCGGAATTTTATCAACCTTTGCGTGATCTCGGCACTTATTACCACGACCGTGCTGCTGCCATTGGCGCTGCTGATGCAATTGTTGAATTTTTAGAACAGCCGATTTTAAATGAGGTAAAAACAAAGCAAAATGGCTCTTTAAATGAAGCCTTGATAAATGAAAACATCGCAATCCACGCCCAAGATCTGGTGGTGTTATCGCCACAAGGCAAACCACTCACCCAAGCCCTTAATTTTCATTTGCCTGCTCAAAGCCATACAGCACTGGTAGGGCAAAGTGGCGCAGGAAAAACCTCATTAATCAATGCGTTACTCGGTTTTTTAGACTATCAAGGTAGTCTAAAAATTAATGGCATTGAGCTTAATCAAATCAATAAAACCCAATGGCGGAACAGGATCGCTTGGGTAGGGCAAAACCCTTTATTATTACAAGGCACGATTCGTGAAAACTTGCTGTTAGGCGACATTAAAGCCAGTGATGAGGAAATTCAACACGCCTTAGCACAAGCCCAAGCTTCCGTATTTACCGATAAATTAGGACTAGATGCAGTAATCAAAGAAGGCGGTATTGGGCTTTCTGTCGGGCAAGCACAGCGTTTAGCCATTGCCCGTGCTTTATTACGGCATCGACGTTTATTGCTACTTGATGAACCCACAGCCAGCCTTGATGCACAATCAGAAAATCTGGTGCTTTCAGCTTTACAAAAAATTAGTCGTGAACAAACGACCTTGATGATCACACATCGTATTGAAGATTTGAAACAATGCGATCATATTTTGGTTATGCAGAAAGGACAAATCATTCAGCAAGGTCGCTTTGAACAATTACAAAATGAAGGATTTTTTGCTGAACTTCTTACCCAGCGTAAAGAGGATATTAATTAATGCGTACACTTTTACCATTTTTACGTTTATTTAAGCACGCCAAATTTGTCTTATTTTTAGGCTTAATCCTGATGATCACAGGACTTGCCGCCAGCATTGGCTTATTAACGGTTTCAGGCTGGTTTTTGGCAGCCACTGCATTGGCTGGCATTGGTACATTATTCAATTTTTTCTATCCATCCGCTAGTGTCCGAGGATTAGCGATTGGTCGCACTGTCGCCCGTTATTTTGAGAAAATCGTTACCCACGACGCTACATTTAGAATCCTTGCCAAATTACGTGTGCAAGTATTTCAAAAGATCATTCCTCTTAGCCCAGCTGTACTAAATCGCTATCGCAATAGTGATTTATTAAACCGTTTAGTGGCAGATGTAGATACCTTGGATAGCCTTTATCTTCGCCTACTCGCCCCCTTTATCACTGCTTTTGTGGTGATTGGCTTGCTCACTGTGGGACTGAGCTTTTTTAACCTCTCACTTGCGCTATTTTTTGCCACTGTTCTCAGCACACTGGCTCTGCTTGTGCCAACCATTTTTTATTATTTAGGGAAAACATTTGGGCATAAACTCACTCGCGCACGCGCGACTTACCGCACGCGATTTGTGGAATATATCCAATCTCAAGCGGAATTATTGCTGTTTAATGCAGAAAAACCGCTCAAGCAAAAGCTAGATGAAACAGAACAACAGTGGCAAGGTTTTCAACAGAAAGAAGCAAATTTAAGCGGATTTTCCACCGCACTTATGCTGTTGGCGAATGGAATTCTGCTTACTCTTACCTTATGGTTTGCCGCTAATGCTGATTTTGGCAATGACCGATATAGTCCTGCAATTATTGCTTTATTTGCCCTTGCTGCACTGGCAGCTTTTGAGATTTTAATGCCTTTGGGTTCGGCATTTTTGCATATAGGGCAAGTTATCGCTTCTGCTGAACGCGTTACTGAGATCACCGAACAAACGCCACTGGTGCAATTTAATGGAGAAAAAACGGTGGAAAAACACACCGCACTTGATCTGTCTATTCAGCAAGTGAATTTCACCTATCCTGAACGCCAAGACCCTGCGCTAGAAAACATCACGCTAACTATTCCACAAGGGCAAAAAGTGGCTATTTTGGGTAAAACCGGCAGTGGTAAATCTACCCTGTTACAGCTTCTGGTGCGTAATTATGATCCGAATCAAGGGTATATTTTTCTCGCCAAGCAATCTATCACAGACTACACAGAGCGCCATTTACGTGAACAAATGTGCTTTCTCACCCAACGTGTACACGTTTTTAGTGATACCTTACGCAATAATCTTCAATTGGCGAATCAACACCCCCTGCAAGATACCACAATGATTGAAGTGCTAAACCAAGTGGGCTTAGGAAAATTAGTCGAGCAAGAACAAGGTTTAGATCTCT
This sequence comes from Avibacterium sp. 21-595, assembly GCF_023611905.1. Classification (NCBI taxonomy): domain Bacteria; kingdom Pseudomonadati; phylum Pseudomonadota; class Gammaproteobacteria; order Pasteurellales; family Pasteurellaceae; genus Avibacterium; species Avibacterium sp. 21-595. The sequence continues at coordinate 1,310,940 of NZ_CP091455.1, forward strand.
GGCTGGGTGATGGAGGGCGTCCTCTTTCTGGCGGAGAACAGCGTCGCTTAGGCTTAGCGCGTATTTTGCTCAATCAAGCCCCTATTCTATTACTTGATGAGCCAACAGAAGGGTTAGATCGTGAAACAGAACGTCAAATTCTGCGCTTAATCCTCACCCATTGCCAAAACAAAACCTTGATTATGGTAACCCATCGTCTTACTGCTATTGAGCAGTTTGATCATCTTTGCATTATAGATGAAGGAAAATTAATTGAACAAGGCAATTATCAAACCTTAATGGCAAAAGAAAATGGCTTTTTCAAACAATTAGTGGAAAGAATTTAACTAAGTAGAAAGCGTTAAATAGGGATTGAGAAACTGGAAAATCTTGAAAAAAGAAAAGCTGGGCGGAAACCTTCCCAGCTTGATCTCGGCACACGAACAATCTGACTTTGGCTGCTTTCTTCCGAACCTGACCGAGTAAACCAGACCTCGTTGCGAGGAACCGAGAAGGTTTCCATTACATCTGCCACTAAACAGCAACAGAACGCTCGCATTATGCCCCAAGCCCTATAGAATTGCAAATTTTTCATTGTCATTTTTCTTTAACTGACTAAATAAACAGCTTTTTCATATTCCCGCTCTGATATGTTTAAGTCGTTTGCTCTTTTATTGTTCTTTCCTACCCTTAGCACACCTAAAATCCCTTTTATCATTGCTTTTATCATTTTTATTACTCTCTTAATCACCTTTGCCAGCTTCCCGATCTGCCCATAAATTTAAACGAAAAAAACCGCCTTAACGGCGGCTTTTAGAAAAGGATAAAGCAGATTTTATTGTGCTTTTTTACCATATTTTTCGGCTAATTCAGCTTGAAGTTTTTGTAACTCTGCTGTTGCCGCGGTTGTTTTTTCTGTTTTTGCTTGAATCGCTTTTGTCGCTTCTTCTGACGCATTATTCATTAATGCTAAGCCATCTTTTGCAAGCTCTGAGGTTAATGTTAATACAGATTGCATTTTATCTTTTAACTGTTTGATTTCAGGGCTTTTAATATCTAAGGCATTCAAGCTTTTCTGCACTTCTGCATTTCTTGCACTTAACGCATTCATTGCCTCAGCAATTTGTTTTTCATCGCCAGAAGATAGTTTTTCCATATATTCTTGCTGAAAAGCGACTTGACTTTGTTGATTCGCTAAACTCCAGTCCACTAATTTTTGATAATCTGCTGCGGGATCAGCTTTATTACAAGCCGCAACAAAAAGAGCAAAAATAATCGCCGTGGTTAATTTAATAATTTTATTCATTACATTTTCCTTTAAATAATAGATAACTAATATAGCCAAAAAAGTTTAACTATAGGATTATTCTCATTGAGAGGACGCTATTCTAATCTCTGTGCTAAGAAATTGCCAAGCAATATAATTAAAAACTTTGTAAAGATTTGAGCAATGTTTCACCAAACTCTTTGCGCCATCCTTTTAATAAATCAGGTAAATCATTCGGATCTTGGTGTTTTATCCAGCACCATTTCATTAAACTTTCTAACCCTCGTTTGCTTGAGATAGTCTCTATAGGTAACTCCGCTGGCGTGATTTCGTTTAATTTTTGCTGCAACATTTTTAATCCAGCGCGATAGCGTGGTTCATCAACCAAACGAACAATCGGGGAGGGATACGCTTCTTTAGGCGTGCGTTTTGCTTTCTCAACAAGCTGTAACATTTTTTTACCATTCACTCGCACTTCCATCGGCAATAATCCTAAATCAAGTAATGCGGAAGTGTGCTTAGGAAGATGTTTCGCCACAAGCCACAAATGTTCACTTTTTACAATAAAATTTAACGCCACATCACGTTTAATGGCTTCTTCTAAACGCCATTTTGCAAGAAGTTTTAACGCCATTAACGCTTGTTCATTTAATTTCCACGCATTGGGAATATCAAAATAAGCACGTTCAGGATCTCTTGGTTTGCTAATTTTTTCTAACAATAATTCACATTCATTTTGTACCGCACTTTGCCACGGTGTTTGTAATAAATGTTGTTGCATTTTTTCATATAAAGGAAGGAGATACCAAACATCGGCTGCCGCATAGCGTAATTGGACATCGGATAATGGGCGCGCGAGCCAATCTGTGCGTGAGGCGCCTTTATCTAGCTCTAACTGAAAATAATGATAAATTAAACTGGCGAATCCCATAGAATGGCCAAAGCCTAAAAATTGGCTTACCACCTGTGTGTCGATTAATGGTGTAGGTAACTGTTTGAAATAGTGGTAAAAAATCTCAAGATCTTCTTTACTCGCGTGTAGAATTTTAATGACATTGATATCTGCAAGCAACGCAATAAAAGCGGAAAAATCATCAATGACTAAAGGATCGATCAGACTTACCTTCTCACCATCATAAAGTTGGATCAACCCCAACTTTGGATAAAAAGTTCTGGTACGAATAAATTCGGTGTCCAATGCAACGTAAGATTTTTCTCTCGCGCGTTGGCAAACTTCCTCCAATGCCAATGTTGAAGTAATTATTTGAAAGTGCGGTGGATTTTTGATTTCTTTTTTTATTGCTGACATAACCTTATTTCATTCATTTTTAATCACATCTCATAAAAAATACTGCAATAGCATTAACGCATTGCATTGCTTTATTTCAAATGAAGATAAAATGAAGGCGAACTTTTTGTCCGCCCTTGATTTATTTTTATCGCTTAAACCGATTAATGCGATGGACGCTTCGCTAATTCTTCATCGCGTAACACACGGCGGAGAATTTTACCGACATTGGATTTCGGTAACTCATCTCTAAACTCAATATCTTTCGGGATTTTATATCCTGTAAGATGCTGTCTGCAATGTTGGCGTAGCTCATCACGCGTGAGGCTTTCATCTTTTTTCACCACAAACACCTTAATTGTTTCGCCTGATACTTCGTGTGGCACGCCAATTGCAACCACTTCCGCGACTTTATAATTGAGCATAATCACATCTTCAATTTCATTTGGATAGACATTAAATCCCGAAACGATGATCATATCTTTTTTACGATCGACAATACGCAAGCTGTAAGAGTCGTCCATCATCACAATATCCCCCGTTGCAAGCCAGCCATCTTTTAGTACTTCAGCGGTTGCTTCTGGGCGTTTCCAATAACCTTGCATCACTTGATCACCTTTCACCCAAAGCTCACCCGGCTCGCCAAGTTGCGCTTGTTCGCCATTGTCTTTGATAATTTTAATGTCCGTATTGGGAACAGGAACCCCAATAGTGCCATTGTGTTTCACCACATTAATTGGGCAAGCAGCAATCAGTGGTGAACATTCTGTCATACCATAACCTTCAATAATGCTACAACCTGTGGTTTCGTGCCAACGTGTTGCGACAGATTGCTGAATTGCCATTCCGCCACCCACAGAAAGTTTAAGTTGTGAAAAATCAATTTCTTTGAAATTCTCATTATTTAATAAGGCATTAAATAAGGTGTTCACCCCTGTAATCGCCACAAAGCGATGTTTTTTCAGCTCTTTTACAAAACCGTCAATATCACGTGGATTGGTGATCAGAATTGCTGTAACACCCAATTCAATAAACAATAAACAGTTCACCGTCAGGGCAAAAACGTGATACAGCGGTAACGCCAAGATCGCTTTTCGTTCACGGGTATGATCGCCAACAAAAGGATAAGCAATCCATTTTGCCTGAAATACATTGGTAATAATATTGTGATGAGAAAGCATTGCCCCTTTCGCAACGCCTGTTGTTCCCCCTGTATATTGTAAAAAGGCAAGATCATTGCGTGTTAAATTAGGACGGACATATTGGCGATATTTGCCAACGGCAAGCACTTCACGGAAAGTAACGGCGTGCGGGAGTTTATATTTTGGCACGAGCTTTTTAATGTATTTCACCACAAAATTCACCAATGTTCGTTTACCAAAAGAAAGCTGATCGCCCATTCGGGTTAAAATAACGTGTTTAACCGCGGTATTGAACACCACTTTTTCAAGGGTTGAGGCAAAATTCGATACGACCACAATCGCTTTGGCACCGCTGTCTTGCAGCTGATGTTCAAGTTCTCTTGGGGTGTAAAGCGGATTCACATTGACGACAATCATTCCCGCGCGTAGTATGCCGAATAAGGCAATAGGATACTGCAATAAATTAGGCATCATTAACGCCACGGGATCGCCTTGTTGTAACTTCAATTCATTTTGTAAATAAGCAGCAAAGGCACGGCTACGCTCTTCTAATTTACGAAAGGTCAGCACTTGCCCCATATTAATATAAGCGGCACGATCAGGATGTTCTCTCACGGCTTTATCAAACATATCTAAGATGTTTTCATAAGCGGAGGTATCCAGTTCCCTTTCTGCCCCCTCTGGATAATTGATAAACCAAGGCTTTTCCATTTGTTATCCTTATTATTTTTATTAAATCTTGTGGATTTTATCACTCGCTCGCGAATGTGCCAAATCCTGATGCGTTATTCACGCCCCGGCAACTTTTTCCAAGTGACTTCATTGCGTAAATAAACGGGTTCAATTTCCACCGCACTTATCCATTGTTTTTGCCAGTAATAAGGCAATGCCAACGGTAGCATTGCTTTAGCGGAAGGTAAAAGAATGTCTGACGCTGTTGCCCAGTCAAGCTGCGAAAGTGCTTCATAAGCCCTCCAGCCTGTGCCAACTTTACGCCACTCGCCTTGTCCCTGTTGTGCAAGGGCGAGTACCTGTTGCGCTGAACACACCTGTTCGGCTACCACCTCATTCCATTGTAAAAATTGATGAGAATCCAAGCGCACTTGTTCTGCATTCAGTTGGCTGAAATACACCTCATTCATTCTTGCATCAATGGCACAGAGGACTTGCGTCGTGCCATATTGTTCATACGCTTGCTGAGCCATTGTCGTCAGATTAGAAATAGGAATCACTGGCAAATCAGCCCCTAATGCTAAACCTTGTGCAATTCCTGCGCCGACACGCACGCCGGTAAAACTGCCCGGCCCACGCCCGAAAACTAACGCATCCACTTGATTGAGCGTAATACCAGACTGGTTTAAAATTTCATCAATCATTGGCAAAATACGTTTTGTATGGGTGCGTTGTGCCAATTCATCTAAATGCGTTATTTCTCCTTTGTGCCATAAGGCGACAGAACACGCCTCCGTAGAGGTATCTAAAGCGAGTAAAGTTGTCATTATTTTTTCTCTGTTAAAAATTGAATTACGTTGTTTAAATCTCGGGTTCGCGTTGCGTTTGGTAAACTTTTTAAAAAGGTTTCGCCATAGGTGCGCATCACCAAACGGCTATCACAAATAATCACCGCCCCTCGGTCTGTTACATCACGGATCAACCGTCCAACACCTTGTTTTAAGGTGATGACTGCCTCAGGAATTTGGATTTCATTAAAGGGATCTTTACCCTGTAAGCGACAATCTTCCATTCGTGCTTTAAGTAAAGGCTCATCTGGTGCGGTAAAAGGTAATTTATCAATAATCACTAAAGAAAGGGCATCGCCACGGACATCTACACCTTCCCAAAAACTTGAGGTTGCCACCAGCACCGCGTGAGATTGGGTGGTAAACTGTGCTAATAATTGACTTTTTGCCGTTTCCCCTTGTAGTAGAATGGTTAAATCGCTGTGTTCACGAAAAAAATCTGCCAGTCCACGCATCATAGAATAAGAGGTGCAAAGGACAAAACAGCGCCCCTGATTTTTTTCGATGATCGGTAATAACATTTGCCCTAACTGCGTTTGTGTCTGAGATTGGTTCAATGCAGGCAGGAACCGTGGCACGCATAATAGAGCTTGCTCAGGATAATTAAAGGGGCTAGGCAAAATTTTCTGCACCGCATTTTCAATCCCCAGGCGCTGACAAAAATGCTGAAAATTGCCCCCGACTTCAAGGGTGGCAGAGGTAAAAACCCAAGCAGCTTCTTTTTTACTGATCTGTTCACCAAATTTATCAGCCACAGTGAGCGGTGTGATATGCAAGCCAAAGCCACGCCCCATTGTTTCATACCAATAACAATAGCCCACTAAATGGGTTTCTTGCAGGCGCTTTAACACCAACTGGATACTGGCAATACGTTCAAAAATGCTATCTAGAGTTTGTGAACGCCCGAGAGAAAGCTTCACTACTTCGGATAAAAAGGCTAATTTCTCTTGCAATAATTCTACGCATTTTTGCACCGCACTTTTATCTGCTGAATGCATTGAATGTTGTGCATATAACTCTCGCCAATTTCCTCGCCGATTACCTTCGCCCAATAATAGACGAAAATCTTGCACTACTTTAAGTAAAGTCTCAGCCGCCACGCCAAGCTGTTTCATATCTTTTAATTCTGTACGATAAACAATATTGGCATCTTTGCATAAATCAAATAATTGACGTGAAGTGAGGGATATGCCGAAATATTGGCTCGCCACATCGGCTATTTGGTGGGCTTCATCAAAAATAATGGCTTGCGCATTGGGAATAAGCTCACCGAAGCCACTTTCTTTTACCGCCATATCCGCAAAAAACAAATGATGGTTCACCACCACTAAATCTGCATTTAACGCTTTTTTGCGGGCGGCTGCCACATAGCAATCCGCATAATTAGGGCAATCTGAACCTAGGCAACTTTCGGTAGTACTGGTGAGCTGGGGCAAAATCGGGCTATCTTCCGCAATCTCCACACATTCGCTTAAATCCCCCGTTTTGGTGGCATTATTCCATTTTCGCACTTTAGCAAGATCCGCTAATACAGAGCGATCCCCTAACACACCTTGTGCAATAAGCTGATCTAAACGCTCAAGGCAAAGATAATTGGCACGCCCTTTTAATAACGCGATTTTCCCTGTGTAGCGCAACGCTTTTTTTATAGCCGGAAGATCACGATTAAATAATTGATCTTGTAAATTTTTTGAGCCTGTGGAAATAATGGTTTTCTTGCCGGCAAGTAACGCAGGCACTAAATACGCAAAGGTTTTCCCCGTGCCTGTCCCTGCTTCTACCACAAGCGCTTGCTTGTGCGAAATCGCCTCCGACACGGCTTGCGCCATTTCTAATTGTTCGGCACGTGGGCGAAATCCTTTAATGTGCTGACTTAATACTCCATTTTCGGCAAAGGCGTTGATGACAGTTTGGCTATCCATTCATTCAATTCGGGGTTAAGGGTAAATAAATTGGCGGCTATTCTAACAGAAAAATGCTATACAGTGTTGTACTGGATAGCGTTATTGTTCATTTACAAATCAAAAAATATTGAATGCGATATTTTGTGGTAACATAGCACATCAATTTTTTTAATGGATAATAGAATGCAATTAAAACATAGTCTCAAACTCGGTTTATTAAGTGCAGTGCTTTTTTTGCTTATTTCTTGTAAAGATCAAACCGCCAATATCGGCAGTCAAGCACCTGATATTGCGGCTTTTGATTTGCAGGGCAATAAGGTGGAATTAAGCCAATTTGCAGGGAAAAAATTGCTGATCAATTTTTGGTCGGAAACCTGCGGTATCTGTATTGTTGAGATGAAATTATTACAGCAATTTTCCCAAAACTATCCCAATACATTACAACTTTTAGCCATTAATATTGATGGGGAACGTGGTAACACACAAGCGGTGGTAGAAAAAAATCAACTGACTCTGCCAATTGTCAAAGATCAGCTTAATATTACCGCTGAACGTTATCAGTTGGTTGGCACACCAACCTCATTCTTGCTTGATTCTAAGGGAAAAATCCTTTATAAATTTGAGGGTTTAATCCCAGAAAACGAATTACGAACATTCTTTGAGGAAAAATAATGAAAGGTTACGCTTCTACTCTACTTTTTATTGCAGGCACGCTATTGGCATTCAATAGCCAAGCCGATGAAAGCCTAGAACATACACAAAAGATTTTTAACCGCACTTGTGCAATGTGCCACGGCAAGCAAGGGGAAAAATCGGCATTAAATCAATCCGCAATGATCAATAACTTAAAAACTGAAGAAATTCTCACCGCACTTGAAAAACGCAAAGCGGGCGAAATTGTCGGTGCGGGCAATGCCGCAAAATCTCGTTTAAGTGAAGAAGAAATCAAAGGATTAGCGGAATATATTCCAACATTGAAAAAATAGTATTAAAAAAATCGGGCTACTTAGAATAGCCCGATTTTTTTACCTCATATTATTCCTTAGGTTTCGTACAGACCTTTAGTAAGAAATACCCTCCTACTGCTGAAATCGCTGAGCCTAGCAAAATACCTACACGGGCAAAACTTGCCATTTCACTTGCCCCATCACCACCAAAGGCGAGCCCCGCCAAGAACATTGACATTGTAAATCCAATACCGCAGAGCAAGGCAATGGCAAAAATCTGTTTAAAATTAATTCCTTCAGGCAATTTCGCAAGACGAAATAACACCGATAAATAACTAAATAAAAAGACACCAAGCGGTTTTCCAAGTAATAATCCTAAGATCACGCCTAAAGTGAGCGGTGAGCTTAACGTCTCTATCCCCATTCCTGCTAAGGATACTCCCGCGTTGGAAAAGGCAAACAGGGGCAAAATAAAGAATGAACACCAAGGGGCTAAAATATGTTCCATATCGTGCAACACTTTTCTGCCATTTTTCCCTTTGAGTGGAATACTAAACCCAATGATAACGCCAGCTAAGGTGGCGTGTACGCCCGATTTTAGCACAGATACCCATAACACTAAGCCGACAATCACATAAGGCCCTAAATTGGATACTTTAAAGCGATTAAGCAAAATCAACCCCACAATGGCAATACTCGCTAAAATTAACGCGCGCGTACTCAAATCCTGTGAGAAGAACAACGCAATCACAATAATCGCGCCTAAATCATCAATAATCGCCAAGGCAAGCAAAAACACTTTTAATGCGAAAGGCACACGGCTCCCAAGTAAACCTAATACGCCTAGTGCAAAGGCAATATCTGTTGCCATTGGAATTGCCCAGCCATCTTGATATTGTGGGGTATCCTTGGTGACAAACCAATAAATTGCCGCTGGCACAATCATTCCTCCCAAAGCGGCAATGGCTGGGAAAATGGCTTTTTGATAGCTTGAAATTGCCCCTGTGAGCAATTCCCGTTTTACTTCTAATCCCACAAGGACAAAAAATACCGCCATAAAGCCATCATTCACCCACATCAAGAGTGGTTTGTTGATTTGTACAATGGAACCAAATTGGATCACCACTGGCGCATCAAGAAAGCTAAAATAAAAACGGCTCAAGGGCGTGTTTGCCAATAAAATGGCAAAGGCAGCGAAAAACAGCAATAACATCCCGCTGGCTGCTTCTAATTTCATAAAGTATCGAATGTATCGAACCATTAATCTCTCCTAGTCAAAATAACGGGCTTGAAAATAAACACCCAAATGGATCATTTCTTTGTAATAAGAAAAAGCAATATCATCAGTAAGTTCTTCTAACATATAAGGGAAAAATAGGTCAATAAAAATCGGCAAATTTCTCTTAGTTATTGAAAAATTTGTGATTTTTCACACATTTTTTAACCGCACTTTGCTTTTTAATTCCTGATAAAAATAAGGGGTAAATTCATTTCTATGATTTTTGCTTATTTATAAATAACTTAGTTTATGTCAAGAATTGGACGTAAAATTTAGTGCTTGCAGTTTCGTTAAGAACACATTATCTTGTACCGCGTTTTCAATAAACCACTATATCTTGTGTTTTTACGCAACACCAACAAATCGGAATGTCTATGAATAAAGCTATGATGGTCACCAAACGTGACGGAAAACAAGAACCCATCGATTTAGATAAAATTCACCGAGTGATCACTTGGGCAGCAGAGGGATTGGATAACGTTTCTGTTTCTCAAGTAGAATTGCGTTCCCATATTCAATTTTATGAGGGGATTCGCACTTCGGATATTCACGAAACCATTATTAAAGCTGCGGCAGATTTAATCAGCAAAGATACGCCTGATTATCAATATTTAGCTGCGCGCCTTGCGGTTTTCCATTTGCGTAAAAAAGCCTATGGGCATTTTGATCCTCCGCGTTTATATGATCACGTTAAAAAATTGGTGCGTTTAGGCAAGTATGATCAAGCCTTACTGACCGATTATAGCCGTGAAGAATGGGACGAAATGGACGGCTTTTTAGATCACTGGCGTGATATGACATTCTCTTATGCGGCAGTCAAACAGCTTGAAGGTAAATATTTAGTACAAAATCGTGTTACTGGTGAGATTTATGAATCTGCCCAGTTCTTATATATTTTGGTGGCAGCAAGCTTGTTCTCAACCTATCCAAAAGAAACACGCTTAGATTATGTACGCCGTTTCTATGATGCGACATCGACATTTAAAATTTCTCTGCCTACACCAATTATGGCTGGGGTGCGTACACCAACACGCCAATTCAGTTCTTGTGTGTTAATTGAATGTGGTGATAGTTTAGATTCTATTAATGCGACTGCCTCTGCCATTGTGAAATATGTTTCTCAACGTGCTGGAATTGGCGTAAACGCCGGAGCGATTCGTGCCTTGGGTAGTCAAATCCGTGGTGGGGAAGCATTCCATACAGGCTGTATCCCATTCTATAAATATTTCCAAACTGCGGTGAAATCCTGTTCACAAGGTGGGGTGCGTGGTGGAGCAGCCACCGTTTACTACCCAATTTGGCACTTGGAAGTGGAAAGCCTGTTAGTCTTAAAAAATAACCGTGGTGTGGAAGATAACCGTGTTCGTCATATGGATTACGGTGTTCAGCTTAACAAATTAATGTATCAACGCTTAATCAAAGGCGGCGAAATCACCTTATTTAGCCCTTCTGATGTGCCGGGGTTATACGAAGCATTCTTTGCCGATCAAGATGAGTTTGAGCGCCTTTACACCCAATACGAACAAGATCCAGACATTCGTAAACGCAGCGTGAAAGCCGTTGAACTGTTCTCCCTATTAATGCAAGAACGTGCTTCAACTGGGCGTATCTATATTCAGAATGTGGATCACTGTAATACGCACTCGCCATTTGATCCTAGCGTTGCGCCTGTGCGTCAATCTAACCTTTGTTTAGAAATCGCATTGCCAACTAAGCCACTTTCTCATATTCACGATGAAGAAGGTGAAATTGCCCTTTGTACCCTTTCAGCCTTCAACTTAGGCGCGATTGCAAACCTTGATGAATTAGATGAACTTGCGGATCTTGCTGTGCGTGCCTTAGATGCCCTATTAGATTATCAAGATTACCCTGTGATCGCGGCACAACGTAGCTCTCTTGCGCGTCGATCTTTAGGAATTGGCGTGATCAACTTTGCTTATTATTTAGCTAAAAATGGCGTGCGTTATTCAGACGGCAGTGCTAACGATCTCACGCACCGCACTTTTGAAGCCATTCAATACTATTTATTAAAAGCCTCAATGAACCTTGCGAAAGAAATGGGGGCTTGTGAGTATTTCGATCAAACCACTTACGCCCAAGGTATTTTACCGATTGATACCTATAAAAAAGATGTGGATACACTCACTCAAGAGCCATTACATTACGATTGGGAAAGCCTACGCCAAGACATTAAAACCTTTGGTTTGCGCAACTCAACACTAACCGCACTGATGCCATCAGAAACGTCATCGCAAATTTCCAATGCAACCAACGGCATTGAACCACCGCGTGGACACGTCAGTATCAAAGCGTCAAAAGACGGTATCCTCAAACAAGTTGTACCAGATTATGAAAACTTAAGTGAAAACTACGAGTTATTATGGGATATTCCAAATAATGATGGCTACTTACACCTCGTAGGTATTATGCAAAAATTTGTAGATCAATCTATTTCAGCCAACACCAACTACGATCCACAGCGTTTTGAAGAAGGCAAAGTACCGATGAAAGTGTTGTTAAAAGATTTATTAACCGCTTACAAATATGGCGTAAAAACTCTTTATTACCAAAATACCCGTGATGGCGCAGAAGACAGCCAAGAAGATCTTGATGACGGCTGTTCTGGTGGGGCGTGTAAAATCTAATTTATCAAGAGCGGTAATAAATTTAATTATTTTTCCACACAAAATATAAGCCACCTTTGTAAGGTGGCTTAATTAAGGGGATAATCCTCTTTCTTTTCATTATTGCTAGAAACCATATTATCAACCCAAATATTCATTCTCCTTTATAGATATTCATTGATGATCTCAAAAGGCTTTTTATCTAAGCTTTTTTCTATAAAAACGCAATCACAAAGCGTTTATAATATTTTTCATAAAAAAATCTGCACAAGAAACTCTCGTGCAGATTTTTATTTTTGATCAATTAGTATTAAATATTACTCATCAATACTACGTAATAACTCGTTGATCCCTACTTTACCTAAGGTTTTCGCATCAACTTTTTTCACGATTACTGCACAATAGAGATTATATTTACCGCATTTTGAAGGAAGGCTACCTGAAACGACCACAGAACCTGCTGGTACGCGACCGTAATGGATTTCGCCTGTTTCACGATCATAGATTTTAGTAGATTGACCGATGAATACGCCCATTGAGATTACACAACCGTCTTCTACGATAACGCCTTCCACCACTTCAGAACGCGCACCGATAAAGCAGTTGTCGCCGATAATGGTTGGGTTAGCTTGTAATGGCTCTAATACGCCACCGATACCTACACCACCTGAAAGGTGAACATTTTTACCAATTTGCGCACAAGAACCTACGGTTGCCCAAGTATCCACCATTGTACCTTCGCCAACGTAAGCACCAATATTTACATAAGATGGCATTAATACGGCATTTTTTGCGATATATGCACCTTTACGCACAGTAGCAGAAGGTACAACACGGAAGCCTTCTTTTTGGAAACGTGCTTCGTCATAGTCTGCAAATTTAAGGGCTACTTTGTCGTAATATTTAGTTTCAGCACCATCAATCACTTGGTTATCGTTAATACGGAAAGAAAGTAATACTGCTTTTTTTAACCATTGGTGGGTAACCCATTCACCATCAATTTTTTCTGCAACACGGTATTTACCGCTGTCTAAACCTTCAATGACTTCTTCGATAGCAGCACGCGTTTCTGCATCTACTGTTTTAGGAGTGATTTCAGCACGGCGTTCAAACGCTGCTTCAATGATATTTTGCAAATTTGACATATTTTGTTTCCTATTCAAATGTAAAAATTAAAACAAGGCGGTATTTTTATCATATTTCCGCCTAAAACTCACCTGTTATTGTTTGTTTTTCTCTAATACTTAATCTTTAAGCAACTAATTTGAGGTATCTAGCTCTTCAAAAGACTTCACTAAATCATCGACTGCTTTCATTTGGCTTACAAAGGCTTCTAATTTTGCTAATGGTAAAGCAGAAGGCCCATCGCATTTGGCATTTTGTGGATCAGGGTGCGCTTCTAGGAATAGACCTGCCAGCCCCACTGCTAGCCCTGAGCGCGCTAATTCTGTCACCTGTGCGCGGCGACCGCTTGATGCAGCCCCAAAAGGATCGCGACATTGTAAAGAATGGGTTACGTCAAAAATCACTGGGCAACCTTTGGAAACGGTCTTCATAACGCTAAAGCCAAGCATATCTACAATAAGATTATCATAACCAAAGTTTGTCCCGCGATCGCAAAGAATCACTTTATCGTTACCACATTCTTCGATTTTCTCTACGATATTTCCCATTTGTCCGGGACTTAAAAATTGGGGCTTTTTCACATTAATTACCGCACCGGTACGTGCCATTGCTTCAACAAGATCCGTTTGGCGCGCTAAAAATGCGGGCAACTGAATCACATCAACCACTTCAGCGACAGGCTTACATTGATAGATTTCGTGAACATCAGTAATTAATTTAACCCCAAATGTGTCTTTCAATTCTTGGAAAATTTTCAACCCCTCTTCCATTCCCGGCCCACGGTAAGAATGGATTGATGAGCGGTTAGCCTTATCAAAAGAAGCTTTGAATACATAAGGTACATTCAGTTTTTGGGTTACCTCAACATATTTTTCACACACTGCCATCGCCATATCACGGCTTTCTAACACATTCATTCCACCAAATAAAACAAATGGTTTATTGTTAGCAACTTCAATATTTCCAATTTTAATGACTTTATTTTGCATAATGTTCTCTAATATATAAATTTAGTGAATTAATTCTTTTGCTGCTTTTTCTTGCGCTTCAATATCTTTCTCAATTAGCGGTAATTGTTCTTTAAACATTATTGAGAAAGAATCATCTGGTCTTTTTTCAACAAATTCTTTAAGATCTTTCAATGCCTCTGAAAGACGCCCAAGTTGCATTTTTAAAATACCACGATCCCGAATTTCATCTAAGGTATCTGGATAACGTTCCAATACGTTCTCAACGTAAGTCAATGCTGGTTCGTATCGACTTTCTCGCATTAAGGAATTTTTCGCTAATTGCCCATAACGAAATTCTAATTCTTCTTCATCTTGCTCACCGAATAGGGGGACAGAAAATTCCACATCATCACCATAATGAAGCTTACAAATATATTCAATATATTTTTCTGAAGATTCTCTTCCTGTCCAAGGATCAAAATAAAGATGTTTTCCATTAACATCCGCTTTAAGCATAATATTGACAGGAAATTCCATTGCATAAATCGGTAAGGCTAATTTTTCAGCAAGATACAATAAAATACCACCGACAGAGATAGCAACCCCACGGCGATTTGTTAAAACATCGGGTAGATAATAATTAGAATGATCAAAAGAATTATTAGAATCAATCAAAAAGCCCCAATCAACATAAATTAAATCGATCAACTTTCTAATTTTTGCTTCATCGTCTTTCTCCTGCTCAATGGTTTCTCTTGCTTGAGTTAAAAAACCATTCATAATTGAATGAATATTTCCTAGCTCGCGTTGCCCATCATTCCCTGTAAGCACATAAAAATTAAGCATTTCATTATAAATTGCATTGCGATTTGTATTCATCAATCATTCCCTCTTGTATTTAATTGAGCTAATGTTATACGTTCGTGTTGGTGATAATCCTTACGAGAAATAACGTTATGCCACAAATTCTTTTGAAAAAAAGACCGCACTTTTTCTCCTTGCTGCCAACCGTGTTCCAATAACAACCAGCCTTGTGGTTTTAGATGCGTTGGTGCATTAATGATAATGTGCCGTAAATCTGCATACCCCTGTTCTTTAGCGACTAAAGCAGTTAATGGCTCGAATCGCACATCGCCCAACTGCAAATGCGGATCATCTTTATCAATATAAGGCGGATTACTTACAATGATGTCAAAACGCTGATCTTGTAAATTTTCAAACCAATTGCTTTGATAAAAAAGAATATTATCAACATCATTACGTTTTGCATTGTCTTGCGCTAAGTTTACCGCATTATCAATCAGATCAACACCCACAACCGAAACTTTAAATGATTTTTTCGATCTAGATCGCAATTCTTGTGCAAGCGCTATTGCAATTGCCCCTGTACCTGTGCCTAAATCTAATATTTTCAGTTCTTCTCCAAACTGAGCTGATGAAATACGTTCTTCCGCACAAATTAAGGCATTTTCTACTAAAATTTCCGTATCTGCTCTTGGAATAAGCGTATCTTCAGAGACCCTTAGATCAAGCGTCCAAAAAGGCTGCTGACCAAGAATATAAGCCATTGGCTCACAACTTACACGGCGTTGCAATAGTTTTTCAAGCTGCGCTAATTCTTGTGCTGAAAGTATGGTTTCGGAAAAGGCTAAAAGAGAGGAACGAGAACGCCCTGTGACAAATTGTAATAATAGGTTAGCATCCACCTTGGGGTTGATAAAAGGATCTATCTTTTTATTCCCCATCAGTTGCGTTTCTGCCCAAACGAGCCAATCTGCATAATTCATTCGGTTATTCTCAATCTCATTGATACAGTAAATTAAAATAAAAAATAAATTGAATTTATTATTTGAATTTACTTTATGTTAAAGCTTAAAAAAGAAAAAAGAAAGGACTGATTTCTTATAAAAATCAGTCCTTTAATAGGATTAAGTGGTTAGTTATGCTCAGATTTGTCTGAATTTTCCACCGCACTTTGATTTTGTGTAGGTGCAGTTTGTTCAGCATTTTTTTCTGAACTAGCTTTACCGCTGTCACTCCAACCTGAAGGTGGGGTAACTGGCTCACGATTCATCAGCTGTTTAATCTGTTCTTCTTCAATGGTCTCATATTTTACTAACGCATCTTTCATTGCGTGTAAAATATCCATATTGTCAATTAATAACTGTCTTGCACGCTCGTAGTTACGCGTAACAATAGCTCGAACCTCTTCATCAATAACATGTGCCGTTTCATCTGACATATGTTTTGCTTTTGCCATTGAACGCCCTAAGAACACTTCACCTTCATCTTCAGAATAAAGAATAGGCCCTAATTTATCGGAAAAGCCCCATTGGGTTACCATATTACGCGCAATATTCGTGGCAACTTTAATGTCATTCGATGCGCCAGTAGAAATATTTTCTTCGCCGTAAATTAACTCTTCCGCCAAACGTCCTGCATAAAGGGTTGAAAGTTTACTTTCTAACTGTTTCTGGCTAATACTGACTTGATCTCCTTCTGGTAAAAAGAAGGTTACCCCTAAAGCACGTCCACGTGGAATAATGGTCACTTTATGCACGGGATCGTGTTCTGGTACAAGATAGCCTACAATGGCGTGTCCTGCTTCGTGATAAGCAGTCGATTCTTTCTGCTTATCGGTCATAATCATTGTGCGACGTTCTGGCCCCATATTGATTTTGTCTTTTGCTTTTTCAAACTCAAGCATTGAAACCAATGGCTTGTTCATTCGGGCAGCAAATAATGCGGCTTCATTAACAAGGTTCGCCAAGTCTGCACCTGAATAACCTGGTGTACCACGTGCGAGCGTCATTGCATTCACATCTGGGGCAACGGGTACTTTACGCATATGCACTTTTAAGATTTGCTCACGCCCTAAAACATCTGGCAAGCCCACCACTACTTGGCGGTCAAAACGCCCCGGGCGAGTTAAAGCGGGATCAAGCACATCAGGACGGTTGGTTGCGGCGATTACAATCACCCCTTCATTGCCTTCAAACCCATCCATTTCCACTAACATTTGGTTAAGGGTTTGCTCACGCTCATCGTGTCCGCCACCAAGCCCAGCACCACGTTGGCGACCTACGGCATCAATTTCATCAATAAAGATCAGGCAAGGTGCATTTTTCTTCGCTTGCTCAAACATATCACGCACACGAGAAGCCCCTACCCCCACAAACATTTCTACGAAGTCAGAACCTGAAATAGTAAAAAATGGTACTTTCGCTTCACCGGCAATGGCTTTAGCTAATAAGGTTTTACCTGTTCCCGGTGGGCCAACCATTAAAATCCCTTTTGGAATTTTACCGCCTAACTTTTGGAATTTACTTGGATCACGCAAGAAATCAACAATTTCGCCCACTTCTTCTTTGGCTTCATCGCAACCTGCAACATCGGCAAAGGTGGTTTTAATTTGCTCTTTTGTCAGCATTTTGGCACGGCTTTTTCCAAAGCTCATTGCTTTACCGCCACCACCTTGCATTTGTCGCATAAAGAAGAACCACACGCCAACAAGCAGTAGCATTGGGAACCAAGAAATCAAAATTTGTGCTAAAAAGCCACGTTTTTCTGGCAATGTTCCTTCTACTTTTACCTTTTTATTTAATAAATCATTGAGTAATTTATCATCATAAATTGGCATTACTGTTGAATATTTGGAACCATCTGATTTGGTAACCTGCAATTCATTATCATCAAATCTCACTTGACGAACTTGATCATTGCCTACATCAGTAATAAATGTGGTGTAATCAGTCATATTACTGCTTGAACCACCGCTAAAGCCCTGATATGCAGACATCATAACGACTGCAATAACAATCCATAGGACTAAGTTTTTGACCATATCTTTCAAGGTTTGACCTCGTTTTTCTAAGTTAATAATTTGTTACAAGATTACTACATTCATTCCAAAATGAGAAGTTATTGAATTTATAGTTAATATTTGTAACCCGTTGCCACAATATACACCTCGCGAGAACGCCCACGAGATGCTTCAGGTTTACGTACTTTAACAACGCTGAAAAGAGAACGAATCTCTTTTAAGTATTCATCAAAGCCCTCACCTTGGAAAACCTTTACAACGAAACTGCCTTTATGTGCCAATACTTGTTTGCACATATCTAAAGCTAGCTCGACTAAATACATTGCACGCGGAATATCTACTGATGGCATACCGCTAAAATTAGGTGCCATATCAGACATCACTACATCTACTTTTGCTTCGCCAACTCGTTCAAGCAAGGCATTAAGCACATTCTCTTCACGAAAATCCCCTTGCAAGAAATCAACCCCTACAATAGGATCCATCTCTAAAATATCACAAGCAATGACTCGACCTTTACCGCCAATTTGACTCACCACATACTGAGACCACCCTCCGGGAGCGGCACCTAAATCCACGATGGTCATTCCGTGCTTAAAAAGACGGTCTGTTTGTTGAATTTCATCAAGCTTAAAATAAGCTCGCGAACGCAACTTCTGCTTATGTGCCTTTTGGACAAATGGATCTTTAAAATGCTCATTTAACCAACGCGTTGAACTTGCTGAACGTTTTTTCTTTCCCATAATTTCTTAATTTTTGTGGTAGTTTCGTCAATATAAGGTTAAAATTTCCCAGTTCAAGGTGGTATTAGGAATTTCTCCATAAAAAACACCGCACTTTATAAACATAGGATTAAATTAATGCAGTTATCAACAAAACAAAAACAATTTTTAAAAGGGCTTGCACACCACTTAAGCCCTGTCGTTATGCTAGGTGGAAATGGCTTAACCGAAGGGGTTATCGCTGAAATTGACAATGCCCTCAATCATCACGAATTAATTAAAGTGAAAATTGCAGGGGCTGATCGCGAAACCAAACAACTTATTATCGATGCGATTGTCAGAGAAACGCAAGCTGCTGCGGTGCAAACTATCGGTCATATCCTTGTGCTTTATCGCCCAAGCGAAGAACATAAAATTTCCTTACCTAAAAAATAAGTAAAATGGGGCGTATTAAAACGCCCTCTTTTTCATTTATATTCCACTTCAATAATATCAAATTCAACCGTTCCACCGGGAGTGGTAATGGTTACGCTATCGTCCACTTCTTTGCCAATTAAGCCACGAGCAATCGGTGAATTTACTGAAATCAAGCCTTGTTTAATATCCGCTTCATCGTCCCCCACGATTTGATAGGTTACTTCTTCCTCAGTATTCACATTCACTAACACGACCGTTGCACCAAAGATAACTTTGCCGTTATTTGGCATTTTGGTTACATCAATGATTTGACTATTCGCCAACTTTGCTTCAATTTCTTGAATACGCCCTTCACAAAAACCTTGTTGCTCGCGTGCCGCGTGATATTCCGCATTTTCTTTTAAATCACCGTGTTCACGCGCTTCTGCAATGGCTTTAATGATTTCGGGACGGCGAGTATTTTTTAAAAAGTCCAATTCTTCTCTTAATTGTGCTGCACCGCGTACAGTCATTGGAATTTGTTGCATTGCTAAATCCTTATTCCTTTTTTAGTCAAAAATAAAACCACGGCAAAGCAATACTTTGCCGTAGCTCAAAAAATAATTTTAATGCAAATCGCATTATTACATCATTTATGCGAGAAATAATTTTACTCTCGCGAGATCCAGCACTATTATTGTGTTTCTGAAAAAAAATAGCAACCATCGCGATTATTTATGTACAAATTATCATCAAAATTATGGACTTTTGCATTAGGAATTTCCTTCGTTTTACACCCCTCACTGAGCGCCGCTAAAGTGG
Organism: Avibacterium sp. 21-595; assembly: GCF_023611905.1. Taxonomy (NCBI): domain Bacteria; kingdom Pseudomonadati; phylum Pseudomonadota; class Gammaproteobacteria; order Pasteurellales; family Pasteurellaceae; genus Avibacterium; species Avibacterium sp. 21-595. The sequence continues at coordinate 1,330,728 of NZ_CP091455.1, forward strand.
ACATTGAAGAACTTCGTACACAACTTCCTACAGGAACAAGCCTTTCGTTCGTAGCGAAAAACTTAAAAACGCAAGAAATTCTCACCGCACTTAATCCACAAACCTTTATGCTTCCTGCAAGTACACAAAAAGTATTTACTGCACTCGCTGCCAAACTGAGCCTTGGCGATGAATTTCATTTTGAAACGAGTTTATTACGAGACGGCAATATTGAAAATGGTGAGTTACAAGGTAACTTAATCATTAAATTCACTGGTGACCCTGATTTAACCAGCGATCAACTCTATCAGCTGCTTGCCCAATTAAAGCAACAAGGTATTCAACGCATCAAAGGGGATCTCATTTTAGATACCGCGGTATTTACTGGACACGACCGTGGCTTAGGTTGGATTTGGAACGACTTATCAATGTGCTTTAATTCACCACCAGCCGCTGTGAACATCAATCACAACTGTTTTTATGTAGATCTTGACGCTAACCTACCTACGGGCGAATTGGTGAAATTCAACGTGCCTGCACAATATCCCGTTCAAGTATTTGGACAAGTTCGTGTCGCAAGCAAAGAAGAAGCACCTTATTGTCAGCTTGATGCGATACTACACGATAATAATCGCTATCAAATTAAAGGCTGCTTAGCGCATCAAGCCAAACCTTTTGCACTCAGTTTTGCCGTGCAAGATCCTAATGCTTATGCCGCGGCAATTATTCAACACCAATTAAACCGCCTTGGCATTTCGTTTAACGGCAACATCCAACAACCTCACACAACCCAGCAAGGACAAATTTTAGCGCAACATTTTTCTAAACCATTGCCTGAGCTGATCAAAAAAATGATGAAAAAATCGGACAACCAAATTGCCGATGCTCTATTTCGCACTATTGGTTATCACTATTACAAACGTCCCGCTTCATTTCAACTTTCCGCCAAAGCAATGCGCCAAATTTTGCAAACTAACGCAGGCATAAAATTTGATAATAGTATTATCGCCGATGGCTCAGGGCTTTCTCGTCACAACCTAATCTCTGCCAATATTATGCTGCAAGCCCTTGAATATATTGCAAATAACGAGGCACAATTGCATTTATTAGACAGCTTTCCCATTGCCGGGGTAGATGGCACACTAAGCGGACGTGGTTCAATGATTGCCCCACCTCTGGCGCAAAATATTTCGGCTAAAACAGGCGCATTAAAAGGGGTTTATAATCTGGCTGGCTTTATGCAAAATAGCAAAGGACAACGGATTGCATTCGTACAATTTATCAACGGCTATTCCACGGGCGATCTGGAAAATAAAACGAAACGCGCACCCTTAGTGCGTTTTGAAAATGCCCTATACAGCCAACTTTATGAGGATTAGACAATGAAATTACAGCATATTTACCTATACCCCATCAAATCAACACAAAGCTATGAAGTGGCACAAGCGGTAGTTCAACCGCAAGGGCTTAATTTTGACCGCACCTTTATGCTTACCGAACTAGATGGCACCTTTATCACCGCACGCAAAGAGGCGGAACTTTATCATTTCCACGCGTTGCCGACACCGCTTGGCTTATATATTCAGCATAAAGACGGTTCAGCAATTCAAGTTCAATATACGGATTTTCAACAAAGCCAAGCCTGTGAAGTGTGGGGGAATGAATTTAACTCGTTACTTGCACCACAAGAAATTAATCAATGGTTTAGCGAAAAAATCGGTCGTGCTGTGCAACTGCGCTGGACAGGCGAACACACGCAACGCACAATCAAACGCTACCCCGATCAACCGCTCTCTTTTGCAGACGGCTACCCACTTTTACTCACGACTACCGCCTCATTTAATGCCTTACAACAAGCTTGCCCAAGCCCAATTTTACCCCTTCAATTCCGCCCAAATGTAATCATTGATGGCATCATCCCCTTTGAAGAACAACAATGGGCTGAAATTCAAATTGGTGAAGTCAAATTCTTACACAGTAAACCTTGCGAACGCTGTGTGCTTACCACACGCAACCCAATTACCAACCAAACAGATCCTAAAATGGAACCTTTCCGCACACTGAAAAAACTTAACCGCAACGAACAAGGCGCACCACTTTTCGGTATTAATTTAATTCCATTAAATACTGGCGTTATTCGCGTGAATGATCAAGTGAACATTTTGGCATTGAAATAAATTGAAATAAAAAAGTGCGGTGGTTTTTAGAGAAATTTCTCTTAAAACCACCGCACTTATTAAATTATTGAAGATTAATGAATATTACCAAACTCGCCTTTGTTAAACGCGTTGAATTTTTCGATTAATTCTTCGCGGGTGTTCATTACAAACGGACCATAGGCGGCAATTGGTTCATTAATTGGTACGCCACTGAGTAAAACCATTTTGATGTTTTCCTCACCTGCGGTGATTTTGACTTCACCGCTTTCGTGATTGAAAATCACCAATTCGGTTGGTGCAGCACGATCGCTATCATTAATCAGCGCCGTTCCACGCAATGCTACCAGCATTAAATGGTGGCTTTCTGGTACATTAATGGTTACGCTGTGGTTCGCATTAATGTCCATTTCCCACATATTTAACTCGGTAAAGGTACGGGCAGGCCCTTTTACACCATCCAGCTCCCCTGCAATAATGCGTGCTGTACCCGCATTATCAGCAAAGTGATAAGTTGGAATATCTGCCGCTTTAATGCTTTGATAGCCTGCTGGGGCATTTTTATCTTTCGCTGGCAAATTTACCCAAAGTTGTAACATTTCAAAAGTTCCGCCTGTTCGGCTGAAATTTTCGCTATGAAACTCTTGGTGAACAATCCCATTTCCTGCGGTCATCCATTGCACATCACCTGCTCCAATCACGCCACCGTTGCCATCGCTATCGCGGTGTTCTACTTCACCTTGCAACGCAATCGTAACGGTTTCAAATCCTGCGTGTGGATGTGCGCCTACGCCTCTTGGCGCGCCGTTATGAGGTTTAAATTCCATTGGCATTGCATAATCTAGCATTAAAAATGGGCTAGTGACTTTGTCTTGTTGGCTATGTGAGAATAATGGTGACACATAAAAACCATCGCCAACCCAGTGTTTTTGTGGTGCGGTATAAACTCGATTTACTGTACGCATAATTTTTTCTCCTAAATTTGATAAATTCTGTTTTCTGTGATGCCCTGAATATTCAGGGCGGTGAGTTCATTAATAAGTCGCTACTTGCATTCCATTACGTTGCGCTTCACGCAATTTAGTTGGGGTAACATCATTGCCTTCTGGATCAACCACACTGACAGTGGATAAAATATTGATCAATTGTCCACGGATTGCAGCTAAATAACGTTGCCGTAACGCACTACGCTCATTTAATTCAGCTTCAGAAAGTGCGGTAATTTTTGCTTTACGGGCTAATTCGTTAATTCTATCTAATTCTAAAATACGCATTTTCTTTCTCCTTGTTGCTAGAAGCTGTTAATAATTCATTTTATATGTGAGTTATCAATAGCCTCTAAATGTTTGCTTATTTCTTGTGGCGTAGTTTATACTTGTTCCATACATCAAACAATAATCAAAAATAAAACCAAAGGTTCTATTTATGCAACAAATTGATCTCAATGATATGCGCTTTTTTGTGAGCGTGATCCAATCTGGTAGCTTGACCCAAGCTGCTGAACAATTAAATGTGCCAAAATCGCGTTTAAGCCGTCGTTTAACGGAGTTAGAAAATCAGCTCGGTAGCAAGCTGCTTGATCGCAATCGCAATGGGGTACGATTAAATGATCTTGGTGAACATTTTTACCAACACGCCTTACTCGCCGTGGAAGCTGCCGAAAGTGCGGTAAATTCTGTAGCAAATTGTTTAGCCACGCCTCGTGGTTTACTACGCATTTCGGTTTCCAGTGAGATTTTACGTTATTGGCTCACCCCACATTTATCACACTATTTACAGCAACACCCTGATGTTGAGCTGAACATTACAATGGAAAATCGCCGTGCTAATTTATTGCAAGAAGGGGTGGATATTGCCTTACGCATTGGGGATCTTGACCTTGATGACGTGGTAGCAAAGCATCTTTTTGATATTTCTTCTGGAATTTATGCCTCGCCAAATTATTTAAGTAAAAATGGCGTCCCTCAAACACCACAAGAATTGAAAAGCCATCGCCTGCTGCATAAAAGTGATGGCAAAAATTGGCTGTTCAAGCAAGGCAATCAACGGGAATTGATACAAGTGAAAAAAGCTTTGCAAGCCAATGATGCGGCGGTATTAGCCCAATTAGTGGAAGATGACTACGGTATTGCCCTGTTGCCTGAATTGCCCGATTTAATTCAACCCAATTGGCAAAAGTTATTACCTGATTGGCAACTCGAATCAGCGCCTTTATATGCAATTTATTATAAAAATCGCGGGCTTGCGCCAACAGTGCGAACATTTGTTAATTTTTTAAGCAAAATCGCAAAAAATTGGCAAAAATAATACCGCACTTTTTATTCAACCATTGAGCAAGAGAAAGAGATAAAGTAAGATTAACGCCTTTTTGAAAACAACCTAACACATAATAAATACAGGAAAACACAATGAAAGTTTCAATTATTGGCGCAGGCGCAGTGGGCGTAGGCATTTGTAATTATCTTCTTACAATGGGTGAATGCCAAGAAGTGGTCTTGGTTGATCTGAATAAAGAACGTACCCGTGGCGAACAATTGGATTTCAGCCATACCAGTGCGTTAACTTTCGCGAAAAATACCAAAATTATTGCGGGAGAATATGAAGACACGCGTGATAGCGATGTGGTGGTGATCACGGCAGGTGCGCAAATTAAAGTGGGACAAGATCGCTTAGAAATCGGTCATATTAATGCCAAAATCGCCGTGGATATTGCCCGCCAATTAGAACACTATACCCCAAACGCGATTCTCATTGTGGTGACCAATCCCTGTGATATTCTGACCCATTTTATTATTCGTAACACCAACTTCCCCGCACACCGTGTGATTAGTGCTGGTTGTGTAGTGGATACGGCGCGAATGATGAAAATTATTGCTGATAAAGTCAAAATCGATCCGAAAAACGTGTTCGGTTATGTAATGGGGGAACACGGTGCAAATAGTTTTATTCCTTGGAGTATCGTGAATATTGCTGGGCAAAAAATTGATGATTTTTGTCAGCAAAATGATGTGCCAATGCTCGACCCTCAAGAACTGCTCAACGCAACCAAAGCCATTGGTTTGGAGGTATTCAGTTTAAAACTCAACACCAACCACGCCATTGCTGCTAGCGTGTTCCGTATTATTCGAGCGATTAGTATTAATGAATATTCTGTGTTGCCCGTTGGCACGATGCTCAATGGTGAATACGGTTTACAGGATGTGGTGATCAATGTGCCGATGGTTATTAGTAATAACGGCGTAGAACACATTTTGAAATACAAACTTCCTGCCAATGAACTTGAGCAACTTCACCAATGTGCCAACGCTTTACGCCAAGTGGTCGAAAAAGTGGCTGAAAGCACAGGGTTGAATTGTTAATGATAGATCAAGAGGATTGATCAAAAAAGTGCGGAAAAAACCACCGCACTTTCTTTTTGTTGCTTTTTACTAGGTTTCCTATAAGCAATTTTTCTCGCCGCGAGACAGGCTAATCAACCCCGAGCGAACAATTTCAATCAATGCGCTTTCTTCTTTTAATGCTTTCACGAAAGCATCAAGTTTATCTTTCGTTCCCACAAGTTGAATGGTGTAAGATTTGGTGGTAACGTCCACAATTTGTCCACGGAAGATTTCCGCTAAACGTTTTAACTCATCACGGGAACTGCCTTGCGCACGCACTTTCACCAACATTACTTCACGCTCAACGTGTTCGCAATCACTTAGGCTTATCACTTTAAACACGTCCACCAATTTATGCAGTTGCTTTTCAATTTGCTCCAGCACTTGCTCATCGCCGTAAGCCTCAATGGTCATACGAGAAAGGGTGGGATCATCAGTAGGTGCAACCGTCAAACTTTCAATATTAAAGGCTCGTTGAGAAAACAAGCCAACCACGCGGGATAACGCCCCCGATTCATTTTCTAATAATACTGATAAAATTCTACGCATTAGGCTTTCTCCGGTTTGGTTAAAATCATTTCGTTCATTGCGCCACCACGCACTTGCATTGGATAAACGTGTTCGGTTTCATCGATTTTAATATCAACAAACACTAATTTATCTTTAATGGCAAAGGCTTGTGTCAATTTCTCTTCCAATTCCTCAGGCTGATCAATCTGGATACCGACGTGTCCGTAAGATTCTGCCAACTTCACGAAATCAGGCAACGAGTTCATATAAGATTGTGAATGGCGACCTGAATAAATTAAATCTTGCCATTGTTTCACCATACCTAAAAAGCGGTTGTTTAGGCTGATAATTACCACTGGAATGCCATATTGTTGTGCGGTGGAAAGCTCTTGAATATTCATTTGAATACTGCCATCTCCGGTTACGCAAACCACCGTTGCTTCTGGATGAGCCAATTTCACGCCTAATGCCGCAGGTAAGCCAAAGCCCATTGTGCCAAGCCCACCAGAGTTGATCCAATGACGAGGTTCATCAAAAGGATAATGCAGGGCGGCAAACATTTGGTGTTGTCCCACATCAGACGCCACATAAGCCTCCCCCTTAGTTAAGCGATAGACGGTTTCAATCACTTGCTGTGGTTTAATCACGCCACTATGACGATCAAAATCTAAGCACTTCACCGCTTTCCACTCATCAATTTGTTTCCACCAATCAGTTAGATCGGCTTGAGATTTCGCTAAATTATCTTCTTCCAATAAGGCTAATATTTCTTGTAATACATTTTCTGCACTGCCTACAATGGGAATCGCGGCGGGAACATTTTTAGAAATAGACGTTGGATCAATGTCAATATGCACAACTTTTGCATTCGGGCAATATTTCGCCAGATTATTGGTGGTACGGTCATCAAAACGTACACCAATAGCAAAAATCAAATCACTGTGATGCATCGCATTATTCGCTTCGTATGTACCGTGCATTCCTAGCATACCTAAGAATTGTTTATCTGTACTTGGAAATGCGCCTAATCCCATTAAAGAAGAGGTAACCGGCAAATTCAACTGTTTAGCAAATTGAGTAATTTGTTCACTGCAATTTGCGGTGATCGCTCCGCCACCAAGGAAAAGCACTGGTTTTTTTGCAACGAGTAAGGCTTTCAAGGCTTTTTTAATCTGCCCTTTATGCCCTTGTACCGTAGGATTATAAGAACGCAAGTGAATTTCTTGCGGATAAGTATAAGTATATTTATTTGCAGGGTTTACCACATCTTTCGGTAAATCAATCACCACAGGACCGGGGCGACCGGTGGAAGCAATATAAAAGGCTTTTTTAATAATTTCAGGCAAATCTTCTGCACGTTTAACTAAAAAACTATGTTTCACCACAGGGCGCGAGATCCCAACCATATCGCATTCTTGGAAAGCATCACTCCCGATCAAACCTGACATCACTTGTCCTGAGATCACCACCAAAGGCACTGAATCCATATACGCGGTTGCAATGCCCGTAATCGCATTGGTTGCGCCCGGGCCTGATGTTACTAACACGCACCCCACTTCCCCTGTGGAACGTGCATAGCCGTCTGCCATATGTACAGCGGCTTGTTCGTGACGAACCAAAATATGCTCAATGCCACCTAGCGTGTGAATGGCATCATAAATATCTAACACCGAGCCACCGGGGTAGCCAAACACAAATTTTACGCCCTGATCACGCAAGGATTGCACAACCATTTCCGCACCTGATAATTTCTTCATTGTTACCTCGCAAAAATTTACGGAATTTCCACCGCACTTCTGTTTTTCATTAACGATGATTATTTGTAACGGATTGAGGCTAGCTTGTCTAGCAAGATTTTAGTGGATAAGCAGAAACAGAGAAGAATAAAACACCAAAAATTCCAAAATCACAACATTTTATAAAACAAAACCCAATAAAAAATAAAAAAATGCGACAATATGCCGCATTTTATAAAATAGACGAAATAAAATTTTATTTCTTATTTTGTGATCAAAATCACATTTTAACGTCTTTTAAATAAGAAGATTAATGCTACCAAGGTGATTGCTGTCGCAATAAAGCCAAAGATCCCTGATGCGGTGTAACCCACCACAAGATAGCCCACAATGGTTGCAGCGGCTAGGGTTAAAGCATAAGGTAACTGCGTCGTAACGTGATCCATATGGTTACATTTTGCCCCAGTGGAAGACAAAATTGTGGTATCCGAAACAGGCGAACAGTGATCACCGCAGACCGCCCCTGCCATTACGGCTGAAAGGCAAGGCAACATTAATTCTGGCGCTGCATTTGCAGCAATCGCGGCAGCAATTGGCAACATAATTCCGAATGTTCCCCAACTTGTTCCCGTTGAAAATGCCATTACAGAACCTAATATGAATAATAATGCGGGCAACACTGCGACAGGTAAGTTACCCGAAACAAGGCTAGATAAATAGGTCCCCGTTTTCATATCGCCAACAACATTGTTGATTGTCCAAGCGAAGAATAAAATTAAAATCGCACCAAGCATTGATTTCACCCCAACGACCCAAGATTTTGCGTATTCCGCAACACTCACTTGACGATCAATCAAAATGCAAAGCGTCGCAACAATGACCGAAGCACAGCCGCCAACCACAAGAGAAATTCCTACGGTGGTATTTTCAAACGCTCCTAACAAAGAAAACGGTTTTCCTTCTGCGGCAAGGGCTTCATTTCCTGTGTTCAACATCATAAATACTGTTGCGCCAATTAACGTAATAATTGGTAAGATCAAGTTACGAACGTGGCCTTTTACCCCCACTTGCTCATCTTGCTCTTCTTCTACTCTCTCAAGAGCGAGCTTTTCGTGTCTTGCCATTGAGCCAATATCAAAGGAAAAATACGCAACAAAGAACACCATTAAAATGGAGAAAATCGCATAGAAATTCATCGCACTCATTGCCATAAATGCCCCAATTGGGGTGTAATCGGTAATCGCATAGGTCGCCAACAAGCCAGAAATTAAGGTAATGATATAAGCCCCCCAACTGGAAACAGGCATAATCACACACATTGGCGCAGCAGTGGAATCCAAGATATAAGCCAATTTCGCACGCGAAACATTAAATTTATCCGTAACAGGACGAGCAATCGCGCCCACCGCAAGGCTATGGAAATAATCGTCAATAAAGGTAACAAACACCAAGGAGGCGGCCATTAATTTTGCGCCTCGACGATTTTTAATCCGCTTTTGCGCCCATTCAGCAAAAGCACGGTTACTGCCTGACACCGTTAAGAGTGCGGTTAAAATGCCTAATAGTAATAAGAATAAAATGATGTTGATGGTATCAAAATTCCACCCATCATCACCATACACTAAAGATTGCACCGTATTCTTTAAATAAATGGCTGCGTTTGTAATGTTGAAATCCGCCAACATTAACGAGCCAATTAAGATACCAATGCTTAAAGATAAAATGACTTTACGCGTAAAAATCGCCAATAATAAGGCTAACAGGGGCGGGACAACCGACCAAATTGATGTGGAATAATCTAACAGTTCCATTATTGTTCTACCTAAGAATAAGGGAGAACCACTGAAGTTTACTATTTTAAAGAAAGGTAAAAATTTAAAATAAAAAGGCAGGCACAATTGCCCAACCTAACCAGTAGCGCTCCATAGTGATAAAAAAGACTATGACAGTAACGTTTCTTTCGAAAACGTTCCCAACCAATTAAAACGACTTTTAATTGATTTCGGCAACTATTCCTTTCCTTTTTCCTCATCGTTATCCACTCAGAAAAAATACTTATAATAGTTGCTCCTCTACATAAGTAGGATCTCGCAAAGATTACAATAAGCAACAAAAAATGCAAGCATTATCCATAAAAAAGCGATCACTTTTTCACGAACTCTCACTTAATACGACGCAAAGGATTGCGTTATAAAAAAATGAAATTGAGACAAAAAATTTGGAAAAATAATACCGCACTTTTATAAAGGAAATAAAGCACATTCAATATTAAATAACATTCTCTATTTACCTAGAATAATATTTTCGTTATTATATCGGCGTTCTTATTAATTTAATATTATGATTTAGGAGAAGTAAAATGAGTGATTTATTAAAATCATTAAGAAATATTCGTAGTTTACGCGCTGTTGCAAAAAATCTAAATGTAGAACATTTAGAAGAAATCTTAGAAAAAGTAAAAACAGTTCTTGAAGAAAAACGCCAAGAAGTCGCACAAGCTGCACAGCAAGAAGCAGAAAAACTAAAAGCACTTGCAGAAGTACATCAATTTTTAAAAGAAAAAGGCATTGCGCCTGAAGATTTAATTACAGAGCAAACTGCTACCCCGAAAGCCGTACGTCAAAAACGTCCTACTCGTCCAGCTAAATATCAATATACTGACGAGAATGGCAATGTAAAAACTTGGACGGGTCAAGGCAGAACACCTTCTGTTATTCAACGTGCCTTAGATGCTGGAAAATCATTATCTGATTTTGAACTTTAATTTATAAAAAAGTAAAGCTTATTGGCTTTACTTTTTTTTCATCTCAAAAACCTGATCCCATACAATATTATGATTATGCGAGAAAATAAAATTCTGCTAACTGATTGCCCTGATGATAAAGGGCTTATTTCAAAAATAACCAATATTTGTTATAAACATCAACTCAACATTATTCATAACAATGAGTTCGTGGATTTTGAAACAAAACATTTCTTTATGCGTACCGAATTGGAAGGTATTTTCAATGATGAAACCTTGCTTGCCGATTTAACCTTTAATCTGCCAGCGGGAACAAATTGTCAATTAATAAGTAAAAAAAGAAAACGTATTGTTATTTTAGTGACCAAAGAAGCCCATTGTCTTGGCGATCTTTTAATGAAAAATTACTACGGTGGTTTAGATGTTGAAATTACTGCTGTAATTGGCAATCACGATAACTTAAAATGTTTAGTAGAACGTTTTGATATTCCTTTCCATTGTATTAGCCACGAAGGATTAACACGCGTTGAACACGATAAATTATTAGCGGAAAAAATCGATCAATATTCGCCAGATTATATTGTGTTAGCAAAATATATGCGGGTATTAAACCCTGAATTTGTCGCCCGTTATCCAAACCGAGTGATTAATATCCACCACTCTTTCTTGCCAGCATTTATTGGCGCAAGACCTTATCATCAAGCTTATGCGCGTGGCGTAAAAATCATTGGTGCAACCGCGCATTTCATCAATAATGAATTAGATGAAGGTCCAATTATTATGCAAAATGTCATTAACGTGGATCATACATACAGCGCCGAAGCAATGATGCACGCGGGGCGTGATGTAGAAAAAACTGTCCTCACCAAAGCCTTAGAGCTTGCCTTACAAGATCGGATTTTTGTTTATAAAAATAAAACAATTATTCTCTAAAAATAATGCGGTGAGCCATCAGCACCGCATTGATTTGATTAATTAAAAGGTATAAGTCAAACGTAAATTAAAAGAACGCGGATTACCGGGCATTGCATCGGAACGCCAATAAGCTTTATTAAATAAATTCGACACAGCCAAGGTAATATTGACAGGATTCAAATTATACCCCACCATCGCATCAACACGAGTAAAACTTGGTAAAATAGTTTGTTTATTGTTATTGAAATAATAGCGTTTTCCTAAGCGCGTTATCCCTGTTTCTAAATAGAATTTTTCTGTTGGCACATAACGCACAAATAGGTTACTTGTGAAATTGCCGGTATTATTCAAAGTGCGGTTGTTATTTTGCGGATACTGTTTATCTTCCTTAATTTTTGCTACCATCCAGCCTACTGAAGAACGGATATACCATTTCGGTGCAAGCTGCCCTAATAGGCTTAATTCCACACCTTTAGATTGATCTTTTCCACGCACAGCCCAAACATCAAGAACATCTTTATTAGGACGATAACGAATATTACGGCGTTCTAATTGATAAGCAGATAAGGTTGTACTTAAGGTTTTATCAAACCAATCGCTCTTAATGCCCACCTCATATTGTTGATTATATTCTGGTGAGGCATTAAATACGTCTTTTTGATCCGTGCTAATCCCTAAATAACCACGCCCTCCATAAGGTGAGAAACTGCGATTAAACGATGCGTAAAGCGTATGTTCTGGTGTAACCTCCCATACAACGCCTACATTCGGGCTGAAAGAATGCCCTTTTGTATCACGGCGTTCTTGCTTAATATTTATAGAGTTAAAACGATAAAAATCGTAACGCCCGCCTAGTAGCACTTTTAAGTTATCGGTTAATAAAATTAAATCCTGTACAAAAATACCTGTACTATACGCTTTATGGCGATTATCTACCGTAGCGTTTGGGTGCTGACGAGCCGGCCATTGATGTCGGCTGAGAAAAGGATCAATTTCTTGATTGCGCAAAACAGCCAAAATAGGGTGGCGTTCTTCCTGACTATAATCTAGCCCAATTGTTAGTTTATGTTTAAGACTAGCCATATCAAATTCACCATTAAAGGTAACATTATTGGTGAATGTTTTATTCCGTGTTTTTTGCCATGCATAGCTTTGCTTTAATTTTTTATCTGTTGCCGAATAAGTTCCTGCAAAATAATGATCAAAATCCTGATCTGCTTGACGATAAGCAAGCTGCCAATTTACTAGCCACTGATCATTAATAAAATATTTGAGATCCGAACGCCAAACTTGCAATTTATCATCGACATAATCCCCATCACGGAAAAAGCTATTTCGATAGCCTATTCCCATTTCATCATAAACAGATTTAGCCGGATTGCGATCTGGAATACGCCATTGATAATCGTAGGTATATTGCCCAACCCATTGCAGACGCCCATCATCACTTTGTAGGCTAATGCTTGGGGAAAACATTCTCCCTTTATTTCTTACCTCATAGCGATAAGCCTCTGCGGCAGACAGCTCACTAGTTAAACGCACTGCAACATTTTCGTTAATTTTTTGGTTCACATCTAAATTTAAACTACGACTATTCCAAGAACCATAGGTTACACCAATATTTCTGCGGGTTGTAAAATTAGCAAATTTACTGACCATATTGATCACGCCACCACCATTACTACGTCCATATAAAATTGACGATGGGCCTTTTAAAATCTCAACCCGTTCAATATTAGCAGTACTACGGCGAACTTGCCCGCTCTCACGAATCCCGTCACGATAAATATCACTCGCATCAGCCTGAAAACCACGCAAGTAAATATTTTCACCACGCATATCATAGGTGGCATCAATCCCTGCATTTCCCTCCAAAATAGAACTCAAATCATTAGTTCCATAATTTTTGTTTTTCTGAATGTTAATCACATCAACGGTCTGTGGCATTTCTTTGATCGTAAGAAGATTGCGTGTTGCCTGTGCTTCTTCATACCCCACATATCCCTTTGTGTTGGCAGTTTCCTGTGTGGTAACAACATCAATCGTTGGTAACACGGCCATATACTCTGTCGATGAAAAGATTTGCTCCGCATATAACACCTTGCTAGAACAAACACTTATAACTAAAAGTGCGGTGGTTTTTAAAGGAAAACTTAGAGGGCAAGCTGATTTCATAAATTAGAGCTCCTTATCTATTGAACAACAGCCACCTATTTTATTGATAATAATTATTAATTCAATAAATAATAATTATTTTCATTTACATAGTGAAGAAAATTTCTATATAATCACCGCATCTTTAACTTCCAGCCAACATACAAATGAGTAAAACAACAGCAAAATGGATGCGGATTTTGCACCGCTATTTTGGATTTTTATTATTAGTGATAATGTCGATTTATGCGTTTACTGGTATCGTTTTAATCTATCGAGATACCAACATTTTCAAACGTTCAGTCTATATAGAAAAAACCATTTCCCCTCAACTCAATGCGCAACAGCTTGGGCAGAAATTACGCATAAAAAATTTATCAATAACTGAAAAAAAAGGTGATGTGTTCTATTTTCAGCAAGGGGAATATCACCTCGAAACGGGTGAGGTAAAATATCACTCAATGGAATATCCAAGCTGGCTTGCTGAGCTTAACCGTCTACACTTAAGCAATTCACAATATCCCTATTCTTGGCTCACTACCCTCTTTGGCATTTCCCTACTTTTTTTCTGTGTGAGTTCTCTGTGGCTTATTCCGGGCTCAAGGAAAATGCTAAAACGTAGCTTATGGTTTATTCTGAGCGGGGCAATAATGGCGCTGGTTGTGATTTTGACTGATTAAAAAAGCAGGAAAACAACGTACGGTGCAAAATAAGGCAATGCTTCGCCTTATTTTTGTTTTGCTTGGATTTCTTGAGAAAATGCTTGTAAGCCTTGCGCGTTGCCTGATTTCACCATTGCTTGCATTGCTTGAGTTGGTGTGTGAATGAGTTTATTCGTGAGTTTATAGCTTAATTCTTGCAAAATTTGCTCCGCACTTTCTCCTTGCTGTAACGCACTCAACGCTTTTTCTAGCATTTCTTGGCGAGTTTGCTCCGCTTCTTCACGGTAGCGACGGATTAAATTAGAAAATTGATGCACCTTGAGCCATTCAAAAAAAGCGTGGTTTTCTTCATCAATAATTTGCTCAGCCTCGGCAGAAGCTTGTTCACGCTGGCTGAGATTGCGCTGAATGATATTTTGCAGATCATCCACCGTATAATGATAAACGCTTTCCACTTCCGCTGCGCTTTCCTCTACATCACGTGGCACGGCAATATCCACAATCAACATTGGATTATAACAACGCTTTTTCTGCGCTTGTTGTACCATTGCTTGGCTGATTAAGATCGTTGGGCTACCCGTTGAGCTAATCACAATATCGGCTTGATCTAATCCTACTTGAAGTTCATCTAACGCTAACACACGGATTTTCTGCGTGGACTCAAGTTTTTCCACCAGTTTTTCGGCACGAGCAAGGGTACGGTTGGCAATGGTTAGGCTTTTCACACCGTGACGTAATAGATGACGGGCGACCAATTCAATGGTTTCCCCTGCCCCCACAAGCAAAATGTTAAGCTGACGTAGGCTATCAAAAATTTGACGGGCTAACGTGCAAGCGGTGTATGCCACAGACACGGCATTTTCACCGATACGCGTTTCCGTACGTACACGCTTTGCCGTTGAAAAGGTCTTCTGGAATAAACGCGAAAACTGGCCAGAAATCGCCCCCTGATGTTGTTGATAGTAGTCTTCACTCAGCTGATAAGCTTGTTTCACTTGACCTAAAATTTGTGGTTCACCCAACACAAGGGAGTCTAACCCGCACGCCACACGCATTAAATGTTGTGTAGCAAATTGGTTTTGTTTGACATAAAGGCAATGGCTAAGTTCTTCTTTATCGATCTGATGAATTTCGCTAAGCCAATCAATACATTGGCGTTGCCACTGTGCATCATTTTGTGGGGAAATGGCTTTGTTATGAAAATACACTTCTGTGCGGTTACAGGTGGATAAAATCACCGCACTGTCTGCTAAGGCCGATTGCTCAATTTGTTGCAATGCCTGCTGACGTTTTTCATCAGAAAAGGCGACTTTCTCACGCAATGCGATAGAAGCGGTTTTATGGTTTATGCCTAAAACAAGAATTGTCATAAATTAATTGAAATTTGACCGCACTTGCGGTCAAGCCCCCACAAAATAAAAAAGAAAAATAAAAACTTGCCCATTCTAAGCAATTATTTGCCGTTGAGCAAATAGGATCACGCTTTCATAGCAAAAAGGAAAACCTTTGTTTAATTTAATCCTGATCTTTTAATTTTCGCCATTGGGTAAATTGAGTCAAATTTTCCGCTTGCAAGAAAGGATTAATCTGTTTTTCTCGTGCTAATGTGGTTGGTAAGGTTGGCTGATGCTGTTCACGCAAGGCAGACATTTTCAGCGCATAATCCGTCAAAAATACCGATTTTGGCAACACTTTCTGGGCAAAATGTAAATTGCTCAACGTATATTCGTGCGCTGGGCAAACTATGGTGCTATCAGGAAGTGCTTTGAGGCGTTGGAGAGAATCAAACATTTGCGCATAATCGCCAGTAAATACCCGTCCGCAGCCACCAGAAAATAACGTATCGCCACAGAATAAATGCCCGTCCAGCAAAAAACTCACGTGATTTTCCGTATGTCCCGCAGAAGGCAAAACTTGGATTTGATAATGCGCGGTGTGAATTTCTCCTTCATTAATAATTTGTGTAGCTCCTAACTGTGCGGTTTCTGTTGGGCCAAACACAGGCACATTCGGATAATGCTGTTTAAACTCGGCTAAACCACCCACGTGATCACTATGTTTATGGGTAAGTAACACCGCTTCTACCTCAAGCTGATGTTGCCGTAAATAAGCAAGCAAAGGCGCACTTTCTGCGATGTCGATCACAATTACAGGCAAATTCTCTCGTGCATACAGCCAAATATAGTTATCATTAAGTGCAGGAATGGGAACTAACATATTGATCCTTATTAAAAATGAACTGGAATATCCCTTGTAACACAACACATCCGTGCCAAATACCACTGAGCTGGCAACAAGTGCCACAAGGTGCGCGTTATTGTAGCCTAATTCAGCAATATTTAACAAAGCACTTTGCACAAATTACGGGGGATTATTGCCTGAAATTAGGGGCGTTAAGTGCGGAAGTGGCTTATTATCCTTGTGATCAACACATTATCGTGGGCGAAAAAATTCCGCAAAATTTGACCGCACTTTCGCAATGCCCGCATATTGAGTTAGTCCAAGCTCGCCCCACCGCCTTGCCTTTTGTTGAAGGGTATTTTTCTGCCTGTTTGTTCGCGCACGGTTTGCATTTTACTGCCAATCCGCACCAAGTATTACGCGAAATTACTCGCACACTAAATCAAGAAGGGATCTTATTCCTTTCATTATTTAATCCATTCAGTGTCTTTTCGCTTAAGCAATTTTTTCCTTTTAGGAAAAATACCGTATTTTTTAAACCTTATTTCGTTACTCGAATTGTGGATTGGCTGAGCCTACTTAATTTTGAGTTACTCGATCAGCAATGTTTGTCCTTACAAGGTCAATCCCGTTATTTTGGTGATATTATGATGATCGTGGCACAGAAACGGACTTTGCCAATGACCTTGAATGCGCAAAGATCCCCCTTTTCCCCAACATTAACCCCTACCAACGCCTTTCAACAAGCAACGAAAACAGAAACGATCATTAAGACCAACTCATTGAAATAATGAGCAGTTCTTGATTGATGGCAAGATTTTTCCTTGCTGAATAAGGAAAACTTGCCTATTATGCACGGTTCAATCTTACTTGCTCTAATTGGAGAATACGAAATGACCGAACAAACTTTTATTCCCGGTAAAGATGCCGCTCTTGAAGATAGCATTGCAAAATTTCAACAAAAATTGACCGCACTTGGTTTTCATATTGAAGAAGCCTCGTGGCTCAATCCGGTGCCGAATGTTTGGTCTGTACATATTCGTGATAAAGATTGCCCACAATGCTTTACTAACGGTAAAGGCGCAAGTAAAAAAGCGGCGCTTGCCTCTGCCTTAGGTGAATATTTTGAGCGTCTTTCCACCAATTATTTCTTTGCCGATTATTACCTTGGGAAAGATCTTGCCAATGCCCCTTTTGTACATTATCCCAATGAAAAATGGTTCAACATTGAAGATGAAGATCGCCTTCCTGAAGGCATTCTTGATGACAATTTATTAGCTTATTATGATCCGAATGGCGAACTGACGCCCGATTTATTGATCGATCTGCAATCTGGCAATGGGGAACGCGGTATTGTGGCAATGCCTTATGTGCGTCAATCAGATAACCAAACGGTGTATATTCCACAAAGCATCATCGCAAATCTTTATGTTTCCAATGGAATGTCCGCAGGAAACAGTTTGTTTGAAGCTCGTGTACAAGGACTATCAGAAGTGTTTGAGCGCTATGTAAAAAACAAAATTATTGCAGAGGCCATTAGCTTACCCCGCATTCCGCAAGCGGTAATGAATCGCTACCCTGCGGTGCAAGAAGCCATTGCGACACTTGAGCAAGAAGGATTTCCAATTCTTGCTTATGATGCCTCCTTAGGCGGAG
This sequence comes from Avibacterium sp. 21-595, assembly GCF_023611905.1. Taxonomy (NCBI): domain Bacteria; kingdom Pseudomonadati; phylum Pseudomonadota; class Gammaproteobacteria; order Pasteurellales; family Pasteurellaceae; genus Avibacterium; species Avibacterium sp. 21-595. Next base: position 1,348,800 of record NZ_CP091455.1, read on the forward strand.
CGTTCCCTGTAATTTGTGTGGTACTGCTCAATCCCCAAAATGGGACTTGCTTTGCCTCTTTTGGCGCACACCCTAATTTTGGCGTGGCATTAGAACGCACAGTGACCGAATTATTACAGGGGCGTAGTTTGAAAGATCTTGATGTATTCACGCCCCCTTCTTTCAATAATGATGATGTTGCAGAACACGCCAATTTGGAAACCCATTTTATTGATTCAAGTGGTTTAATTTCTTGGGATTTATTCAAGCAAGAAAGTGATTATCCTTTTGTGGACTGGGATTTTTCTGGCACAACAGAACAAGAATATCAAAATCTGATGACAATTTTCCAAGCGCGCAAGCAAGAAGTCTATATTATGGATTATCATCATTTAGGTGTGTACGCTTGTCGGATTATCGTACCGGGAATGTCGGATATTTATCCAGCAGACGATTTAATTTACGCCAATAACAATATGGGAATGGATTGGCGTGAGATCTTGCTTGATCTCCCTCATTTCCACCACGATCAAGATACTTATCAAGAATTACTTGATGAATTAGATGAACAAGGCATTGATGATGCTACCCGTGTGCGTGAATTTATCGGTATTGTGCCACCGCCAAAATCTGGTTGGGCAACCTTGCGTATTGGTGAACTCAAAGCAATGCTCTATCTTGCCACTCAAGATCGAGAAAATGCCTTAGATTGGGCAAGCTGGACACTAAATATGAACCAATCGGTATTTACCCCTGAGCGAGCAAATTATTACCGCTGTTTAATAAACAGTCTTGAATTATTCCTTGATGAACAGCGCGATCCTGCTCAGTATCGTACCGTATTTGAGAAAATGTATGGTAAAAGTGCGGTAGAATTTGCTTGGAATGCGATTCAAGGCGGTAATCCATTCTATGATCTCTTAGCGGACGATGAACATTTACAACAATTCCACGCCCACCAAAAATTACTTAATGCCTATCATAAATTGCAAAAAGCCAAAATAGCCTATTGGCAAAATGCGGTTTAAGATAACATAGCACAACATAAGGCGTGCGATTGCCGCCTTATTTCGTCAATGTATTTTTTTGTGATCTGCGCCAAAGAAATAAATTGAAATTAAGGTTATGATACAAAAGGTTCTTTTCTTACCATAAGGAGTTTTTTATGCAAAATTGGACACCTGAAATGTGGCAACCTGCCCTAATTGGTTTAGTTGTAGGTTTTGTCCTCGCTTATCTATTATTACGTTTCACTAAGGATTCCGTGAAGAAACAAGTGAAAACGGAAACTGAATTACAAAAAGTAAAATCAGAATTAGCTCAACAAAAACAGTATTTAGAAAAACATTTTTCTGAAAGTGCAGATTTATTGAAAACCCTTGCGCAAGATTATCAAAAACTGTATCAACATTTAGCCACCTCTTCCGTGCAACTCTTGCCTCAATTAGAAGGCAAACCACTCTTTAAAAACCAGCTTGAACAGAAAAAAACAGAAGAAACTGCAACGAAAGGAGAATCAGAAAATCATACAGAAGAAAATGCCCCAAGAGATTATTCTGAAGGGTCTTCTGGCATCTTAAAAGCAGAAAAATAGCCTTTAAGATTTTCTAACCCTTTGAAAAACGGTGAGTTTTAAAATAATTCACCGTTTTTATTGTGCGTTCATATAAAACCCATTAAACGAATCAAGTTTTTGATGTAAAATACGAGTTATTCTCAATTAAAAAGATGTAAGGACATTTCTATGGCATACACCACTTTCTCACAAACTAAAAATGATCAGCTCAAGGAGCCGATGTTCTTCGGGCAAAACGTCAATGTTGCCCGTTACGACCAACAAAAATATGAAACCTTTGAAAAACTAATTGAAAAACAACTTTCATTCTTCTGGCGTCCAGAAGAGGTAGATGTGTCGCAAGATCGAATTGACTATGCCGCATTACCTGAACACGAAAAACATATTTTTATCAGTAACTTAAAATACCAAACTCTGTTGGATTCCATTCAAGGACGTAGCCCAAATGTGGCGCTGTTACCGCTGGTTTCCATTCCTGAACTAGAAACTTGGATCGAAACTTGGACATTCTCTGAAACCATTCATAGCCGTTCATATACCCATATTATTCGTAATATCGTTAATGATCCGTCTATTGTTTTTGATGATATTGTTACCAATGAAGAAATCATCAAACGCGCAAAAGATATTTCTGCCTATTACGATGATTTAATCCGCGATAGCCAGCTTTACGGTCTTTATGGTGAAGGCACTTACACCGCAGATGGCAAAGAATGCGTGGTTAGCTTGCGTAATTTGAAAAAACAACTTTACCTTTGCCTAATGAGCGTAAATGCCTTAGAAGCGATTCGTTTCTATGTCTCTTTCGCCTGTTCTTTCGCCTTTGCGGAACGCAAACTGATGGAAGGAAATGCCAAAATCATTAAATTTATCGCACGTGATGAGGCCTTACATTTAACAGGCACACAGCACATTCTAAACATTATGGCAGCTGGACAAGATGATCCTGAAATGGCTGAAATCGCTGAGGAATGTAAACAAGAGGCTTATGAATTATTCCTCGCCGCCGCCGAACAAGAAAAAGAATGGGCTGATTATTTATTTAAAGACGGCTCAATGATCGGCTTAAATAAAGATATTTTAGTGCAATATGTGGAATATATTACCAATATTCGTATGCAAGCCGTTGGCTTACCCTTACCTTTTGAGGCGCGCTCCAATCCAATCCCTTGGATCAATGCGTGGTTGGTATCTGACAATGTACAAGTTGCTCCACAAGAAGTGGAAGTAAGCTCTTATCTCGTGGGTCAAATTGATGCTAAGGTTGATACCAGTGATTTTGGTGATTTTGATTTATAAGGATTTTGCAAAAATCTAGGGCTAATCTAGGGTATGTCGCTATTTGCATAATCTGGCTAAACATAGACAAAATCCCCCACAAAACAAGACAAATTATACAGAGAATAGCTAGAATATTCTCAAACCAATTTAAAGAAGTTTTGTAAGATTTGGGGATTTTGGCCTATTAAACCGTTAGCAACACACCCTAATATAGCCTTTTCTTATGACCTCATTTTAGTGAGTAAATTTTTAGAAATCGGCACTAATCCCAATTCAAATCCAAAAGGTTTGAATACTTGATTAATGGTTTCAACGCTGTAATTTCCTTTATCATTTTCTATATTAGAAAGGGTTTGTCGTGAAACCTTCACCATCTTCATATATTGTTGTTGATTCACCCCAAGCATTTCTATGCGTAATTTACGCAACGCTTGCCCTTGTGTCATTTCACCTAATAACAATGCCTTGATAATTTCATTTTTAACATTAAGTCTTTTGGCAAATAAATCAGCAAAAAAACACCGCTCTTTATAACTCTAGCTCTAAATCACTTTCTACTTGGCAGCAGCAAAGTAATACTTCATCTTCATTCACAAAAGCAAGTGGCGGTTCATTATAATGGACGTTACCCTTTTTTATTTTTGTACGACAAGCCCCGCAATAACCAGAACGGCATTGATATTCAGGATAAATACCATTAATTTCTAGCTTTTGTAAGAGTGGTATTTCATTATGATGTTCAAGAATGATTTTTTGTTTTAATAGGGTAATTTTCATTTCTTATCAAAGAAGAATATTAGAATCATATTTCAAAATCAGCGTGGGCTTTACTGGATGGTATTTTTAACCATTTTTATCGCCATTTAGATAATGACATTAGGATAAAATAAAGTGCGGCATCTTTTTCAAAAATTTAGAAAATTCTCACCGCACTTTTAAATCAACGAGGATCAAAGTTCATTCAGACTCAGCACATCTGTCATATCAAACAAGCCCTGTTCTTTACCTGCAAGCCATTTTGCGGCGCGCACTGCCCCATTAGCAAAAGTCATTCGGCTTGAGGCTTTGTGAGAAATTTCTACACGTTCACCAATATCTGCAAACCACACACTATGTTCACCGACAACATCACTGGCACGAATTGTAGAAAAGCCGATTTCATCACGTTTACGCTCACCCGTAATCCCTTCACGGCAAAATACCCCGTGAGTTTTGAGATCACGCCCCAAGGTTTTCGCAATATGTTCCCCCATTGATAACGCTGTGCCTGATGGTGCGTCCACTTTGTGGCGGTGGTGGGCTTCAATAATTTCAATATCACAATAATCGCCCATCACTTTGGCGGCTTTTTCAAGTAATTTAAACACTAAATTAACCCCGACACTATAATTAGAGGCAAAGACAATCGCAATTTGCTCCGCGGCTTTGTTAATAGCCTGTTTCCCTGCATCGTCAAATCCTGTCGTTCCAATCACCATTTTTTTCTGATGAGCAAGGCAAAACGCAAGATGCTCTAAGGTTCCTTCTGGGCGTGTAAAGTCAATCATCACATCAAAATGATCTTTTTCTGCATTTAAATCATCAGATACTTTCACGCCAAGTTGTCCAATTCCCGCCAATTCACCCGCATCAGTTCCGACTAATGATGAACCTTTGCGTTCAAACGCTGCACCTAATTCTACGCCTTCTGCGTTATGTACGGCCTGAATTAATTGGCGTCCCATACGGCCACCAGCCCCTACCACGGCAATTTTTAATGTCATTTTCTACTCCTGTTACGAGGTGATTTCAATAATGGTGGTTAAGCCCGAATAAATCAGTTCACCACCGAAAAAGAGGAAAACAATTCCCGCAAAATTGTCAATATAGCGATTGTAGCGATTATAAAAATCACGAACGATTTTACGCGAAAAGAAAAATGCAATTAAGATAAAATAAAGCACACTTTCCAAGGCTAATAGGAGAATAATCAACATAATTTCTGTATTATTTGATATGCTTGCCATAAAGCCTGACATCACACTACTAAAAAAAACGATCACTTTAGCATTGCTCAGATTGATCAATAATCCTTTCATAATTTCACGTGAAATAGGGTGATGTATTTCTTGATGTGGTTTTAGCGTGGCTAGCTGTGCATTTTTCGTTACTTGCAACATCTTGATACCACAATAAGCTAAATAACCTCCCCCTAAACACATAATAATATACTGTACGAGGTAATTGGTTCGATTAATTATAGCTAGCCCAAAAATAACTAAAGTCGCCCAAAATAAAATACCGAATCCAATACCTATTGCGCCTGCAATCGCATTACGCTGACTTTCACTGGCCGCTTTGCGACTTACATAAAAGAAATCTGGCCCCGGGCTAAGTAAACCAACAAGATTAACGAATAATACGGTCCACATTAAATAAGGCTCCCCATAACAACAGATAAACAAAGATGTATTGCGATAATGCTATAACTTGCTGCCAGTACATCATCAATCATAATGCCAAAGCCGCTTTGCAACTTACGATCAAAATAGCGGATCGGATAAGGTTTTAAAATATCGAAAACACGAAATACGGCAAAACCTATTGTACACCATAGCACATTGATTTCTGGTAACACAGCAAGCACCATAAAAATACCAACAAATTCGTCCCATACTATCGCACCGTGATCGTGTACGCCCATATCATCAGCAGTTTTCTGGCAAATAACGCAACCTGCAATAAAACAGAGTGCGGTGAAAAAAAGAAAGATTTTTAACGGCATTACCTGCAAAAGTGCCGCACCGATTAATGTGGCGGCTAAACTTCCCCAAGTTCCGGGGGCGGGACGAAGCAAACCTGAACCAAACCCAACGGCAAGCAAGTGAATTGGGTTCGTTAATCGCAGAGAATGACGTGGATCTTGTTGAATTTTTTGCATAATCTTTTATTTAAAATGATCGAAACCTAAGCTCTGTGGGATTGCCACTTCTACGCCATGGCGTAGAAGTTGAATGGATTTTTTGTTAGCCGGACGCAAAGCGCGTAATTGTCCAATGCAAGTGTAATTCACGCCAATATGACTTAAGTGTTGATCTAATTTTGCACGCAAATCATCTGGCACAGTAAAACAGAGTTCATAATCTTCCCCCCCAGTTAAGGCAAATCGCTCCGCTTTAGTTAAACCAAACGTATTAATTAATGCTTTGGACAAAGGAAGTTTATCTACATTGATCACCGCACTACATTGACTACGCGCTAAAATATGCCCAAGATCAGCGATCAAACCATCAGAAATATCAATGGCTGAACTCGCAAGCGATGATACCGCCAATTCTAACCCAAGTAACACTCTTGGTGTGGGACGAAGATGACGCTTAATTAAATAATCCTGTTCAGAATTAGACAAATTTTGCACCGCACTTTGATTTCTCACCGCATTAGGCGAATTGAGTAATAATGATAACCCACCAGCACTATCACCAAGTGTACCTGATACATAAATCCAATCACCCACATTGGCACTATGGCGACATAATGCTTTCCCTTTGGGAATAATCCCTTGTGCGGTAATGCTAATCACGTGTAAAGCCCCTTTGGTGGTATCACCACCGATCAGATCAACATTATAATGATCAAGGATTTCAAAGAAACTTTGGCTAAATGCCTGTAACCACGAATGATTAATATGAGGGAGTGTTAATGCAAGAGAAAACCAAGCTGGTTCAGCGCCCATTGCCGCCAAATCACTCAAATTTGTTGCGACAGCTTTATAGGCAAGATCAGCGGGAGAGATAGAGGGCAGAAAATGGGTATTTTCTACCATCGTATCCGTTGTAATGGCAATACGTTGATTTTGCCGATGTTCAGTAATGGCGCAATCATCGCCAATAGCCAGAATGACATCTTTACGAGAAGGGCGCTTAGAGGCTGTAAAATAACGCTTAATTAAGTCAAATTCACCTTCACTCATTACAACCCTTCCATGAAATAATTATTTACGTGATAACGCTGGGGCGACTTTATCCAATACCCCATTCACATAGCGGTGGCTGTCATCTGCACCAAAAACTTTTGCTACTTCAATCGCCTCATTAATCACCACTTTATAAGGCACATCTCGTTCAAATTTCAGCTCATACACGGCTAAACGCAAAATCGCACGCTCAATGGGATCTAATTCCTCAAGGCTACGATCCAAATAAGCCGTCATTGCGGCTTCCACCGTATCAATATTTTCGGCTGTTTGGCGTAATAATTTGCGGAAATAAGGCATATCCACGCCTTGCATATCCTGTTCGGTAACAAAAGCTAATTCCACTTCATCAATAGGATTTTGTGAAATATCCCAAGAATATAATGCTTGTACAGCACATTCTCTTGCGCGACGACGTTGGCTTGGTTTCTTTACTTTATCATTCATCACAAATTCAGCCATTATGCGTTATCAATTTGAGCCAATAGATTCACCATCTCTAAAGCAACTAAAGCCGCTTCTGCACCTTTATTACCCGCTTTAGTGCCTGCACGTTCAATGGCTTGTTCAATATTTTCCGTTGTTAAAACACCAAACGCCACAGGGATCTCTGCCTGCATAGCCACTTGTCCTAGCCCACTGCTCGCTTCACCTGCAACATATTCAAAATGCGCTGTACCACCACGAATCACAGTACCTAATGCAACAATCGCATCATATTTTTTGCTTTCTGCTAAGCGACGAGCAACTAAAGGTAATTCATAAGCACCGGGAGCGCGCACTAAAGTGATATTGTCATCTTTGACTTGACCAATACGTTTTAACGCATCTAATGCGCCTTCTAATAAACTTTCGTTAATAAAACTGTTAAAACGTGCAATTACCACCGCAACTTTCGCATTTGGTGCGGCAATCGTGCCTTCTAATACTTTCATAATCTATCCTATTGTTTAATGTTATGGGAAATAGGCGCGGATTTTATCATAAAAAATGGGATGCGGGGGTTTTGTTATGCGATATTTTGAGTTTTTAACTTCTTTAAGCACACAAACTTTATACCTAAATTTATATTCTTTTATACATAACTAAAAAGATTTCTTATCAATTCCGTTATATGTTTTAACTATTACTTTGCATAAGTTTTACCCCACTAATTGTCTCTTAATTCATTAAAAAATAAGGAAAACAATTAATTCTAAAGCGCTCTATTTAGTAATCTAGTATAGCTTCATCCCCCTCAAATCCCCACATAGCTACTTGTATAAATGCCTTACATTTCTCACTAAGTCATCTTTATTTTTATAGCCTAACACAATGATTAATCTAATACAGACCCGAAATATCAATGCGAAAGAAACAACGCTGCTGCACCTCTTACGCCACCTGAATCGCCGTATTTGGCTTTTTTAATAGTAGGAATTTTGGCACTACGCAGTAGGTGTTTAGGTAGGGCTTTAGGTAGCGCTTCGTAGAGATAATCAAAGTTGGATAAACCACCGCCGAGTACAATTAAATGCGGATCAAGAGCAGTGATGATATTGCCGATAGAAATGGCAGCGAGTTCCACGAACATTTCTACAAATGCTACCGCTCGTTGATCCTTCGCATAAAAACGTTGGATAATTTCTTTGGCGGATAGGCTTTCTCCTTTTAGATCACGGTAGAGCATCTCAAAGCCTCGCCCTGAAAGATAGGTATCTAAGCAAGCGCGGTTGCCACAGCCACACTCATAAATCGGGGCGTTATCCCAGCCAAGCAATTTTAAGGCGTGATAATTGAGTTGCATATGACCAAGTTCACCCGCCATACCAATTTGCCCTGAGTAAATTTTGCCGTCAACGACTAATCCACCGCCAAAGCCCGTGCCTAAGATTAACCCTAACACACTTGGGTAATGCTGATTTTCTTCCGCCCACGCTTCTGACAAGGCAAAACAATTGGCATCATTTTCTGCCCGTACTTCACGCTCTAAACGCTGGCTCAAATCACGTAAAATGGGCTTATTATCTGCCACGCGAATATTGGTGATTTCCGCTAAACCTGTTTCGTGATTTACAAAACCCGGTAAGCCTAGCCCAACCGTGCCTTTTTCACCAAATTTTTCATCGGCTTTTTTCACTAAATTAACAAGGGTATCAAGCCATTGCTCATAGCTTTCTTTTGGCGTATCTACCCGTTCGGAGTAGTGTTTTTGCAATTTTTCATCGAATACGGCAAGTTCAATTTTTGTGCCACCAATATCAAATCCGTATAACATTTTTTACCTCAATAAAACAATTAAAAATCTGACCGCACTTTATTATTGCAAAGTGCGGTTGAAAATCGGTTTATTTTTGATCCAATCAAATAATCCGCAATGAAATACCCACGCTAGCAACACGGAAGCCAATAAATCAATGGGATAATGCATTCCTAAACGTAAACGGCTTATCAGCATTAATACTGCCCAAATGGTAATGCCAGTAGTGAGCCATTTCATTCCTTTATTATTCCGCCCTAGCAACTGCCCGAAGCCAACAGCAAGCATTAGCCAAGTGGCAGCAAAAATGCTATGCCCTGATGGGAAGGAATACCCCGTTTCTTTACTGCGATGATGAACAAGATGAGGATTAATTTGAGGTTTATCTGCGTAATAATCCAATACGATTTGCGCTCGTACATTACGTGGCTGATCATAAAAATATTCTGGGCTGACGCTTGATTTTTCGGCTAATTGCACAATAAAAGGACGAGGCTCAGCAAAAACCGTTTTTAACGCAGATTTCACCCCTTGCGTAACTGCAACAGAAAGTGCCATTACGCTAATTACTGCAAGGGCTTGCTTTTTGTCTTTGATACAGAAAAAATATGCCAACGCAAACAAAGCACAGGTAATGATTGCGTAAGGTATGCTACCTGTTTCGGTTAAAAAATAGAGAAATGTATCAAAAGCGGTGTTATGTTCATCCCCTTGCCAGTGCCAGTTTGTTAGCCACGCAAAAAAAGGCACAAGGCAAAGCAATAAGGTATATAATGAAAGACGTTTTAACATTTTAATGACTCATAATAATAAAAACGTCATTTTAACATTATTCAATAAAAAAAGAATGAAGGATTTTGCTATGACAAAAATTCAACGGGTTACTGAAGCGAATTTACCCACCGAGTTTGGTTTATTCCGCATTGTGGGCTTTGAGTTTCCTGATACAAAAAAAGAACACGTTGCCTTAGTGATGGGCGATATTAGCAATCAAGATGAGCCTGTTTTGGCTCGTATTCACTCTGAATGTTTAACGGGCGATGCCCTACACAGCCTGAAATGTGATTGTGGCTTTCAGCTTGCCACTGCATTGCGTCAAATTAGTGAAGCGGGGCGTGGCGTGCTTATTTATCACCGTGAAGAAGGGCGAGGCATTGGCTTAATTAATAAAATTCGCGCTTATTCTTTACAAGATCAAGGAATGGATACCATTGAAGCGAATCTTGCCTTAGGATTTGCCGCAGACGAGCGTAACTTTGAAGTTTGTGCGGATATTTTTGATCTGCTTGGCGTAAAACAAGTCCGCCTGCTCACCAATAATCCAAATAAAATTGATACGATGAAAAAAGCGGGAATCAACGTGGTAGAACGTGTACCGCTTAATGTGGGGGAAAATCGTTACAATACAGAATATCTTGACACTAAAGCCAAAAAAATGGGGCATTTTATTATTCACAACCACGAAAAGCACTTAATGACCTGCCCACATTGTCAGGAAGAAGTACCACGTAAGGAATAAAATAATGCATCATCTACAAGAACAACAGATTAAACAGCAAGCCTTACAATTTGCGATTGATAATAATCGGCTTGAAGGGCTATACCTTCCCCCAGAAATACTCCATTATTTTCAAAAATGGGTAATTGGTGAAATCACTATTGCAGAATTAAAAGTGAAAACGAATGAAGTATCGTAGCACTGATCCTATGCTAAATAAAAATGGCGTACTCATTAATAAGCTAAAAATCGAAACGCAAGAGGAACTAGATAAAAAAGAAGCTCAAATTACAGCGATTCAAACTGCGATATTATTGATTACACCTATGCAAGGGCAATTTGATATTGCTCACCTAAAAGCCATTCATAAACATTTGTTTAATGAAATCTATTCTTGGGCAGGTGAAATTAGAAATATTGATATTTGCAAAGGCGATACAATGTTTGCAACAAGTTCAAGAATTGTTCCAGAGTTAGAAAAATTGTTTAATCAGCTAAAAAACGAACAATTTTTAAAAAGTACAGCTTCTGAAAAAATCCCAGCAAGATTGGCTTATTATTTAGGGGAAATAAATGCGATACACCCGTTCCGTGAGGGCAATGGTCGAACACAACGATTATTCATTCATCAATTAGCTAAAACCCTAGGCTTTTACTTAAATTTTGAACAAGTAAGTGAAGATGAAATGATTCAAGCGTCTATTTTATCGCATAAATGCGATTACAGTGCTTTAGAAAAAATTATTAAGCAGGGATTAACCCCCATTCCCAAATAATAAAAAAAGATTTTAGCAAGTCGTCTAACCAGCTAACTGCAAAAAACACTACTTTTTTTGCAAAAAACGCATAAAATATTGGGTATATTTGCACGCTAAGTAAAATATTGCTAAAGTGCTTACTAATTTTGCCGAAAAACTAGGAATAACAAATGAGCCAAGAATACTTAGATTTTGAACTCCCGATTGCTGAACTTGAAGCGAAAATTGAATCGTTACGCGCAGTCGCGGGACAAGACAGTGAAATCAATCTTGATGATGAAATTGCTCGCTTACAGAAAAAAAGCGAAGAATTAACCAAAAAAACATTTGCGAATTTAGATGCGTGGCAAGTTTCCCGTATGGCACGCCACCCGAATCGCCCTTATACATTAGACTATATTGAACATATTTTCACTGAATTTGAAGAATTAGCAGGTGATCGCGCCTTTGCTGATGATAAAGCGATTGTAGGTGGTTTAGCTCGTCTAGACGGTAAACCGGTTATGGTGATAGGTCATCAGAAAGGTCGTAGTGTAAAAGATAAAGTAAAACGTAATTTTGGTATGCCTGCCCCTGAAGGTTATCGCAAAGCCTTACGTTTAATGGAAATGGCAGAGCGTTTTAAACTCCCTATTATCACGTTTATTGATACACCGGGTGCATACCCCGGCGTAGGTGCAGAAGAACGTGGGCAATCGGAAGCGATTGCTCGCAACTTGCGTGAAATGTCTATGCTAAAAGTGCCAATTATTTGTACTGTCATTGGTGAAGGTGGTTCAGGCGGTGCGTTAGCCATTGGTGTGGGGGATAAAGTAAATATGTTGCAATACAGTACTTATTCCGTGATCTCCCCTGAAGGCTGTGCTTCTATCCTATGGAAAAGTGCCGAAAAAGCCTCTACTGCCGCAGAAGTAATGGGCTTAACTGCGGATCGTCTGCAAAAATTATCACTGATTGATAATATTATCCCTGAACCATTGGGCGGAGCGCATCGCAATTATGAGCAAATGGCACAAAATCTGAAACAACGTTTACTTGATGATTTAGCCGACTTAGAAATTCTTGATTCCGACACCTTGCTAGAGCGTCGTTACCAACGCTTAATGAGTTACGGTTATTGCTAAAATAAAAAATGTGCGGTTTTTTAACCGCACTTTTACTTTCACGCATTTTTAGAAATGCACAATAAGGATAGCAAAATGAAACACCTTCTTTCTATTCAATCTCACGTTGTTTATGGCTATGCTGGCAATAAATCTGCCACCTTCCCGATGCAGTTACTCGGTATTGATGTATGGGCGTTAAACACCGTTCAATTTTCTAATCATACACAATATGGTCAATGGACTGGAATGGTAATGCCACAAGAACAAATTGGTGAAATCGTGCAAGGCATTGATAATATTGGTGAATTACACAAATGCGATGCGGTGATTTCAGGTTATATCGGTGCGGCTGAGCAAGTGGAAGAAATCATTAATGCCGTACAAAAAGTGAAAGCACGCAATCCAAATGCGATTTATTTATGCGATCCCGTGATGGGACATCCTGACAAAGGCTGTATCGTGGCAGATGGGGTGAAAGAAAATCTTATCAATCTGGCTATGGCACAAGCGGATATTATCACCCCAAATTTAGTCGAATTGCGTGAGTTGAGTGGTTTGCCTGTAGAAAATTTTACCCAAGCCATTAATGCAGTAAACCTGATTTTAACGAAAGGGCCAAAAAAAGTCTTGGTAAAACATTTAAGTAAGGTAGGACAAGATCCAAGCCAATTTGAAATGTTATTCGCGAATGAACAAGGTATTTGGCATATTAGTCGCCCACTTCACCAATTCAAAAAAGAGCCTGTTGGTGTTGGTGATTTAACTGCGGGACTATTTATGGCGAATTTACTCAACGGCAAAAGCGATGTGGAAGCCTTTGAGCATACGGCGAATGCCGTCAATGATGTAATGACCGTTACACAACAGCAGGATAATTATGAGCTGCAAATTGTGGCGGCACGTGAACAAATTGTTCGCCCAGTAAGCCAATTTAAAGCGGTTAAACTGGCGTAATACGCCTCTCTGCTATGACGCTAATTGAGCAAGTTCAACAGCAATTACAACGCCAGCCTAACACGCATTTTCTTATTGCGTTAAGCGGTGGGCTGGATTCCACCGTATTGCTTGCTCTGTTAGCAAAATTACGCGAAAACCAACCGCACTTAGCGTTGCGCGCGATCCATATTCATCACGGATTAAGCCCTAATGCCGATGATTGGGTTCGCCACTGCCAGCAGCTTTGCCAACAATTTTCCATTCCACTGATCATCAAAAAAGTGCAACTTGTTCAAGGAATGGGCATTGAAGCGGCTGCCCGCCAAGCGCGCTATCAGGCTATTGCGCGTCATATTAAAACACAAGAAATATTACTCACCGCACATCATCAACAAGATCAAACGGAAACCTTTTTTCTTGCCTTAAAACGTGGCAGTGGCGTAAGTGGTTTATCTGCAATGAAAGCACAAAGTGCGGTATTTAATCTGCGTATTTTTCGCCCTCTACTCGACTTTTCACGCCAACAACTTTGGCAATATGCCATAGAAAATCAGTTATCTTGGATTGAAGATGAAAGCAATCAAGATAACCAGTACGAACGCAATTTCTTACGCAATGAAATCTTACCGAAGCTGCGTGAACGCTGGGCAAATTTCGATCAAGCGGTGCAACGCAGTGCCACTCATTGTGCGCAGCAGCAGCAACTTTTAACAGAATTATTACAGCCTGAACTAGAAAAATATGCCAATAAAATGCACCGCACTTTTGATTTGACGGATTTCTCGCAATGGTCTGTATTGAAACAAAACGCCCTGCTCCGCTTATGGTTGGAAACCTTACAACAGCCTATGCCTTCCACCAAGCAGTTAGAACAACTGATTCAAGATGTGATTCTGGCTCAACCGGATCGTAATCCACAATTTCAACTGGGAGATAAAATGCTCCGCCGTTATCAACAGTGTCTGTATTTAACGGAAATCTTTGCCGATCTGCGCCAAATTCACATTCCTGTGATCTTAAACCAGCCCCTTGCACTGCCCGATCAGTTGGGAACAATTTGTTTTAGCCAAACAGAATCAGCCATTCAAGTTCAGTGGCAAAATCAAATTTATTCCCTCCCACTGACAAATTTACCGATCTCCATTCGTTTTGCTTATTCGGGCAAAGTTCACAATGCACAAGGCATTCATCAGGACATAAAAAAATTATGGCAAGCGCATAATGTACCTGTTTGGCAACGCCAACGTACCCCACTCATTTTCTATGGAGAGAATTTTCAAAGTGCGGTAGGATTCTTTCAAAATTTTGTGCCTGCAAGCACATAAAACTTGTACAAGTTTACCCGACACATTTTCCCGCATAAAGATAAGGTTTGACACAACCCCACCTTATTTCTATTATGCCTGTTATTTATTAAACGCTAAGCTGTAACAAAATGAAACAACATCCTTCTTTTTCTCTTATTTCACAAGCCCTTAAAGATCGCATTCTTATTTTAGATGGTGCGATGGGAACAATGATTCAACAATATAAACTCACCGAAGCAGATTTTCGTGGTGAACGTTTTAAAGATAGCCCGATCGATTTACGCGGAAATAATGATTTACTTACCCTTACCCAACCTTTGGTGATTCAAGCTATTCACGAAAAATATCTTGCCGCAGGTGCAGATATTATTGAAACCAACACCTTTTCCGCCACCACCATTGCACAAGCGGATTATGCCCTTGAAAGTATCGCTTATGAGCTAAATTTTGCCGGCGCGAAATTGGCTCGTTTAGCGGCGGATAAATATAGCACGCCAGAAAAGCCCCGTTTTGTCGCTGGCGTGCTTGGGCCAACTAACCGCACGGCGTCTATTTCACCGAATGTCAATGATCCGGCTTACCGCAATATCACCTTTATGCAATTAGTGGATGCCTATGCAGAAGCAACCAAAGGCTTAATTGAAGGGGGCGCGGATTTGATTATGATCGAAACGATTTTCGACACCCTCAATGCCAAAGCCGCCGCCTTTGCGATTGATCAAGTGTTTGAAGAACTTGAGATCAAATTACCTATTATGATTTCTGGCACGATTACCGATGCCTCAGGACGTACGCTCTCAGGGCAAACCACCGAAGCATTTTATAACTCGCTTCGCCACGTAAAACCGCTTTCTTTCGGCTTAAACTGTGCATTAGGCCCAAAAGAATTGCGTCAATATGTGGAAGTGATGTCTAAAATCAGTGAAACCTATGTGTCTGTTCACCCTAATGCAGGGTTGCCAAATGCCTTTGGCGGTTATGACTTAGGTGCAGAAGAAATGGCTAGCTATATTCAGGAATGGGCAAAAAATGGTTGGCTTAATATTGTCGGAGGCTGTTGTGGAACAACGCCAGAACATATCCAAGCCATTGCCGATGTTGTCAAAAATGTGCCACCAAGAGCATTGCCTGATTTACCGGTGGCAATGCGTTTATCTGGCTTAGAGCCGCTAAACATTGATGAAAACAGCCTCTTTGTAAACGTAGGCGAACGCAATAATGTGACGGGTTCTGCAAAATTTAAAAAATTAATTAAAGAAGAACGCTATGCTGAAGCCATTGAGATTGCCATTGACCAAGTGGAAAATGGCGCTCAAGTGATCGATGTCAATATGGATGAAGCATTACTCGACAGTGAAAAATGTATGGTGCAATTCCTTAATATTATGGCGACTGAACCTGATGCTGCCAAAGTGCCAGTGATGATCGATTCGTCCAAATGGGAAGTCATTGAAGCCGGTTTGCAATCTATTCAAGGCAAGGGGATTGTCAATTCCATTTCCCTTAAAGAAGGTAAAGAGAAATTTGTCGCACAAGCCAAACTGATTCGTCGTTATGGCGCTGCTGCGGTGGTGATGGCGTTTGATGAAGTCGGACAAGCAGACACAGAAGAACGTAAAGTGGAAATCTGTACCCGTGCTTACCATATTTTGGTCGATGAAGTGGGCTTTCCTCCTGAAGATATTATTTTTGACCCAAATATCTTCGCAATCGGCACAGGGATTGAAGAACACAACAACTATGGCGTCGATTTTATTAACGCCACAGGGCGAATTAAACGCGCACTTCCCCACGCAAAAATTTCTGGTGGCGTATCCAATGTTTCCTTCTCGTTCCGTGGTAACAATCCAATGCGTGAAGCTATTCACGCGGTTTTCCTTTACCACGCGATCAAACAAGGTATGGATATGGGGATCGTCAATGCGGGTCAATTGGCAATTTATGATGATCTTGATCCCGAATTGCGTGAAATTGTAGAAGATGCCGTACTCAATCGCCGTGCTGATGCCACCGATCGCCTACTAGATATTGCCGACAAATACAAAGGGGTCGCCAGTGAAAATAACGATAATGGTGTGGCTGAATGGCGTACTTGGCCTGTGGAAGAACGCCTAAAACACGCCTTAGTAAAAGGGATCACCAGCCATATTATTGAAGACACGGAAGAAGCGCGTTTGCAATTTAGCTCCCCATTGGAAGTGATCGAAGGCCCATTAATGGCAGGAATGGACGTGGTGGGGGATCTATTCGGAGACGGCAAAATGTTCCTACCACAAGTGGTAAAATCCGCACGCGTGATGAAACAATCCGTCGCTTATTTAGAACCTTTTATTAACGCGACCAAACAGCAAGGTGTCTCAAGCGGAAAAGTCGTCATCGCTACGGTAAAAGGGGACGTTCACGACATCGGCAAAAACATTGTGAGTGTCGTATTGCAATGTAATAATTTTGAAGTGATCGATCTCGGCGTAATGGTGCCGGCGGATAAAATCATTGAAACAGCAATCAACGAAAACGCCGATATTATTGGATTGAGTGGGTTAATCACACCGTCTTTAGATGAAATGGAATACTTCTTAGGCGAAATGAACCGCCTAGGCTTGAGCTTACCGGTGATTATCGGTGGTGCAACCACCTCCAAAGAACATACTGCAATCAAACTCTATCCAAAATACAAGCACGAAGTGATCTACACCACCAACGCGTCCCGCGCAGTAACGGTTTGTGCTGCCTTGATGAACCCAGAAAGCAAAGCGGAACTTTGGCAACGTACCAAACAAGAATACGGAAAAATTCAGCACAGTTTTGCCAACCGTAAACCATTACGCCAACAGCTCCCAATTGAACAGGCACGCGCTAACGCGTTCCCTGCGTTTTCTGGCGAATGGGCGGATTATCAAATACCACAACCAAAACAAACTGGCATTATCGAATACAAAAATGTGCCAATTTCAACCTTACGTCAATTTATTGACTGGTCGCCATTTTTCCGTTTATGGGGATTAATGGGTGGCTATCCTGATGCCTTTGATTATCCTGAAGGCGGCGAGGAAGCACGCAAAGTCTATAATGATGCCCAACAAATGCTCGATGAATTTGAACAAAATGGCAAGCTCAAGCCAAGTGGTATTATGGGGATTTTCCCTGCTTATCGTAAAGGCGATGATATTGAAATTTATCAACATTCTGACCGCACTTCTGTTGCAGGTATTGCACACCATTTACGACAACAAAGTGAACGCGGAAAAAATAGCAAAAGCCCCTATAATTTTGCTTTAAGTGATTTTATCGCCGATCGCGAAAGTGGACAGCAAGATTGGCTCGGAATGTTCGCCGTCTGTGCTGGTATTGAAGAACACGACTTAGTGGATAGCTTCAAAGCCGCAGGTGATGATTACAATGCGATTTTACTACAAGCAATAGGTGATCGTTTAGCTGAAGCAATGGCAGAATACTTACACTTTGAGCTTCGCACTAAGGTATGGGGCTATTCCAATGAAACCTTCAATAATGAAAATCTCATTGCAGAAAATTATATCGGCATTCGCCCCGCCCCGGGTTATCCAAGTTGCCCAGAACATACAGAAAAACAATTGATTTGGGATCTCCTTGAAGTGGAACAACGCATTGGAATGAAGCTCACTGAAAGCTACGCAATGTGGCCTGCTGCCAGTGTTTGTGGTTGGTACTTCACTCACCCAGCCAGCAACTATTTCACCCTAGGTCGCATTGATGAAGATCAAGCGCTAGACTACGCCAAACGCAAAGGCTGGAACGAAAAAGAAATGCACAAATGGCTTGGGGTTTCGATGAAGTAATAAAGGTTTTATTTTTCACATAGCCTTTGACAGCATAGAATAATAAGCTATAATTTATATTATAACTTATAGCTTATAAAAGGTAGGTAAATGACTAAACCACAGCACTGGAACGTTATATTAACGGATAATTTTGTTGCTTGGTTGAAACAGCAAAACAATGCTATTCAAGAAGATGTTACCGCTGCACTTTTACTTTTAAAAACGGTTGGCCCCGAACTTTCTCGTCCTTATGCCGATACACTGAAAGGTTCGCAATACCCAAATATGAAAGAGCTACGCATTCAACATCAAGGCAAGCCCTTAAGAGCACTTTTTGCTTTTGATCCCTTGCGTCAAGCTATTATTTTATGTGCAGGTGATAAAAGCAACGATAAACAGTTCTATAAGAGAATGATCAAACAAGCTGACGCTGAATTTAGCGCTTATTTAAGAACACTGGAGAAGTGAAATGAAAACTTTAGAACAACTTTTAGATGAGTTTTCTCCTGAAGCTCGCCAAAGAATTGAGCAAAAAGCAGAAGAATTAATGCTTGAATCAGGATTATCTAGCATTCGTCAAGAAATGGAAATCTCTCAAAAACAGCTGGCCGATGCCCTTGGTATTTCACAACCTGCTGTTGCACAAATCGAACAGCGAGGCAATGAATTACGCCTTTCTACGCTTAAACGCTATGTAGAGACAATGGGCGGAAAACTCAGCCTTGCTATTGATATGCCTATGGGAGAAACTCGGATTTTTAAAATTTAATTTTTTATAACAAAAATGCGGTGAAAAATCACCGCACTTTTTCTATTTATTAACAAACGTTTCTAATTCTTCTAAATGCTTATTAGCTATCTTGATAAAGGGTTTTAATAACTCAAAAATCTCTTCTGCTAATCGACCAGTGATAACTTTCTTCCAAATTTTTCCGTCCCAATTTCTTAAGTTTCCATTGCAATATTGCCATTGTATCCACCATTTAGCTTGTTCAAATCCTTCTAATTTAAACATTTCTTCTAGTCTTTGGTAATTTTCCTGTGAGATATTATCTTTATTAGCCCAAAATCCATAATATACATTATGGTATTTTTTATTATCATTTGCGATACCTATACTCCAAGAATACTTTTTATCTTCTTTATCAAGGAAAATACCTTCTTTATGTATATTATAAAAATGCCAGTTATATTTAATCATTCTCGGATATTCTTCTTTAAGCTTATTCTGAAGTTGCTGAACCAAGCTATCTTCTAATTTTTTATAAATATTATCTGATAAATCCAATAACGTTGTTGCTGCTTCAATCCAATTAGCTTTTTTAACTAACTCATCTAATAATTGATCATTTTCTTTATTTTCTTTCTTTTCATTCATAATATCTTCTTTTAAAAATTGTATAAAACTCTGACAAAAAGCCCAGATATTTGGAGCGACTATTGGCGTTTGCTCTAGCCACTTAATCAGATCTTCTGCACCAATAACTTTTGCTTGATTATCTTGAATTAATTTATTCCATCTATCTGTATCAATAGATTGTTCACTAGGCGGTTTCTTAAAAGGGGATAAATAGATCAAACAACAAAAATTAGGGTTATAACTAGTAATATTTTCCCAATAATCTTCTAATTGGTTATTTTGATCGACTGCATATCTTAACTTATTTTCAATAGAAATAATCCATTGGCATTTATTATGTAAAAAACCTTTAATAAAAATATCATGTCGTCCTCGTTCTGAAGTTACTTTTTCACAAGTTACCGATACGTTGTTATAAGACAAATATTCTGGCAGGTTTAAATATTTTAATAAACTATTTAAAAATAAGTCTTGTTGTCCGTGATTTTGGCTAGGATCAAGTAAGAACGCAATGATTTCAGATAAACCATTTTCATTAGTTCTTATAAATTGAAAAGGGCTAAAACGGCTCGCATCATATAACTCTGTTTTAGCATTTTCACGCTGAAAAAAAGCGAGTGTTTCATAAATTTCATCTAAGGATTTAAGTGGTTCACTTGTCATTTTCTTTTCTCATTTTTGATTAAATATAAATAGCTAATCATAATTTCTGAATAGTTCCAAACATTCTTTTTTCCACATCAATCTCCGCCTTAACGCCAAACGCAATGGCTAAATTTTCTGCGGTTAGGGCATCTTGCGTATTGCCGTGGGCGAGTAAGTTGCCTTGGTGTAGCAAGATAATCTCATCGCAGAAACGGTAAGCCAGATCAAGGTGGTGAATGGCGACAACGCAGGTAGTGCTTGGGGTGAGTGATTTCAATTGTTCTAAAATATCAATTTGATAATAAGGATCAAGGGGGGCAATGGGTTCGTCTGCCAATAAGATTGGTGCGTTTTTTATGCAACAACGGGCAAGCTGAACACGGGCTTTTTCGCCACCTGAAAGCTGTTGGAAAGGTTGTTCTAACAGATGTTGAACCGAAAATTGGCAAGCGATTTGCTGGATCTTTTGCTGCTGCCATTGTTGATGCGATGAATGCAACCAATGAGAAAAAAATTTGCTTTTTTTTGACCGCACTTTTTCACTAAGATTATCCATCGTTTCAGGTAAACCAAGTGCGATGACATCATAGACAGATAAATCCCAATAAATCTCTGTGTTTTGAGCGAAATACGCCAATATTTGGCTTTTTTGAATTAAGCTCATTTTATTGAGCGGTTGTTCATTAAATAAAATCGTGCCTGTTTCAAGGGGTAAAATGCCAGCAATGGCTTTCAACAAGGTAGATTTCCCTGCACCATTACCACCCATTATGCCCACCAATTTACCTTGCGGAATGTGACAAGTGATATTCTGAATGCCGTAGGAAAGGCTAACATTATGCAATTTAATCACGGGCTAATCTCCGTTGTTGGGTGAGCAAGATCCAAATTAAGCAAGGTGCGCCAATAATGGCGGTGAGTGTGCCAATATAAATATGCGAGAAAAACGGAATATATTGAATAGCAAGATCAGCAACTAACAACAATAATGCACCCATTAAGCCACTTGTCAAATAAAGTTGTGATGGTTGTTTTTTGATCCAAATGCGGGCAAAGTGCGGCGCAATTAAGCCGATAAATCCGATTGTGCCAGTTTGCGGAATGGTTGCCCCCACCATCAACGCCACGCCAAGAGTGGTGATAAAAAAGCTACGTTTTGGGTCAATGCCCATCGTGCTAGCGGTTTCTTCCCCGAAAGTGAGTAAATCGAGGTAACGGCGTTGGCAATATAAACAAATTGCACCGCCCACCACAATAGGCAATGAAAGCAAGAGCGGTGTTATTTTCGCCCAGATTAATGAACCCTGTAACCAGCGGTATAATTCCGCTAATGCCCAAGGACTTTGCGCATTAGAAAGTAATAATGCAATGGCTGAACCGAGTAACATATTCACTGCAACCCCTGCTAAAATCATCATTGTTGTGCCTTTATTTTTAGCGATGAAATAAACCAATAAAAAACTGCCTAACGCTCCTAAAATGCCACCAAACAGTAAAAAAGATAAAGGTAAAGAAAAATAATACAGTAAAAACACGCTTGCGGTGGTTGCCCCATTTGCTGCGCCAAGTAAGCCGGGGCTAGCCAAGGGATTTTGAAATAATCCTTGCATTGCATTGCCCGCCACAGCAAGGCTTGCTCCAGTTAAAATAGCCAAACCTAGACGTGGCAAACGAATGTCCCATAACACCAAAGATCGCATATCCGTAGCAATCCCTTGTGCATTGCGTAAATGCGCAAAATCACCAAGCTGATGAAAAATGGCAAAGGCAATTAACAAAAGTAATAAGACAAAAAGGGAAAGGTTTAATCGTTTCATTCTGGTTATTCTTCCTTATTGAGTTGGCGATAAATCATTTCCGCCCCCTGCCAAACACCGTGATCAAAGCAATAGCCATATTTTAATGGCATTGTTGCCATTCGTTGTGCGGGAAACATATTGGCTAACAAAGGGTGATTAAGCACTTCAGCCTGTTCGTTATAACCTTGTTTATCACGGATAGAAATCAGCCAATTCGGTTGCGCACGCAACAGTTTCTCAAGGGAAAAATTTTGTGCGGTTACTGCATTTTCGAGGGGGGTTAAGCCAAGCAATTTTAGCAACACTTGATATTGCGGAAAAATGGGTTCTACCACCCCAGTATCAGAAAGAATTAAGGTGTGGGTGTGAGCTTGATTAAGCTGAAAATCGCTGTTTTTTAGCTTTGCCACCAGTTGCTGTGCGTATTTTTCATTATCAAAGCGTTTGCCTAATTGTAGGATTAATGCAAAAAGCTGCTCTGCCGTTTGTGGGCTATCATTAATAGGGAAAATCTTTACGCCAAGTTTTTTGAGATCGGCGACCAGTTGGGGATAAAACTGCTCATTGAGCAAAATGGTTTTATCTAAATAAGGCAACAAATCTGTTAATCGCGCCTCAAGTGCGGGTTTATGTTGATTAACTTTATCCAGCATCATTAAGGGATTGGTTGAATAAATAGATTGTGCGGCAATTTGTTCCGGGCGTGCTAATTCAGCCAAAAGCCTATCACTACACAATGTCAGTGAGACAAATTGCTCTTGTGCCAAGAGTGGGACTGAAAAGAAAAGTGCGGTAAAAAATAAGCGAATTTTTTGCATTAAAAAATGATGTCCCCAAAAAACAAAGTGCGGTGAAAATTTTATTAATTTTACACCGCACTTTCACAAAAGCCTATCTGCTTATGGGTTAGAAGCTGCCTTTTAAGCCCACATATAAGGTGCGACCATATTGGCCATAGCCTGCAACGCTTTCATATTTTTTATCAAACAGATTATTCAAGTTGGCATACACATTTAAGTTTGGCGTAACTTGATAATTCGCGCCAAGGCTAACCAAGGTGTAAGAAGGCATTTTTACTCTTGCAGGATAAATAGTATCAATGCGTTTACCCACATAGTTTACATTCACATTCGCACCCAACGCTTCTGTGATATGATAGGCTAAACCTAAATTTGCCATATGTTTTGGACGGCGAAGTAATGCTTGACCGTTACTATCTTTTGTTTGGGTATAAGTATAATTGGC
Organism: Avibacterium sp. 21-595; assembly: GCF_023611905.1. Classification (NCBI taxonomy): domain Bacteria; kingdom Pseudomonadati; phylum Pseudomonadota; class Gammaproteobacteria; order Pasteurellales; family Pasteurellaceae; genus Avibacterium; species Avibacterium sp. 21-595. The sequence continues at coordinate 1,372,284 of NZ_CP091455.1, forward strand.
ATAAGCGCTTAAATCATCGGTGATTTTGCCGTTATAAGCGACTTCAACGCCTTTGATGCGGCTTTTGCCTTCAAGATTGATAGATTGTGTTCTAGTTGCACTAATTAAATCTTCAACTTTGCGTGCAAAATAGGTTACATCAAGTTGATGCGCTTTATCGTTACTTTCCAACAATAAACCAAATTCGCCACCGACACTTTTCTCGGGTTTTAAATTTGGGTTAGCTGCATAAGAACCATACCAACCATAAAAATCAATTAAACTTGGATTGTGAATAGCACTGCCAAAGCTGGCGTGGGCTTTCAAGTTATCAGATAGACGATAAGCCCCCGCAATGCGCCCCACAAAGGCATTTTTATATTTTGAGTTATCCACATAACGGCCACTTAATGAAAGGCTGTGATCCGCTTTGCTAAATAAACGATATTCCGCCGCAATGCTTTTTTCCGTAAAGGCTTTGGTTTCTTTATCAATGAAATTTAGAGAATCAAATTTTGTTTTTTGATAATCGGCTAACAAACTTAAACCTTGGGTAATCTCCCCTTCGCGGTCAAAATTAATGTCTAATTGATAGCTACCATTAATGCGCTTACCGCGGGTTTCATTAGAATCAGAAGAATGGTTATCCACCTTAGTTTTCACTTTGCTCACGCTGAAGTGATGCTTTAAGAGATCTTGCTCTGTACCGTAATAACCGCTTAATTTTAATAAATCTTGGCGTGTGCGAGAATAATTATCTGCTGTGGCTTCTTGGCTTAATAAATACGGATCGGTATGAACCGTTTGAGATGAATGAGAAGCCAATACTTCCACACCTTGTCTGCCATCATCATAGCCTAATTTTGCTGAAACGCCATCACGGTGGAATTTATCTCTTTCTGTTGCTCCACCTGTTTGGTAAGTGCGACCATCTTCTGCACGATAATAAAAGCGATGCTCACTTAGCGCAGAAATATTTTTCGTGCTGTGGCTATCGCCAGAGAACGCGTAATAAAAGCCTTTGTTAGAGCCTGAAACCGTGGCAGAAGCATCATAAGTGCCTTTTGATCCCATTCCGACATTAAAATCTACATTAAATGGTTTATCTGTATGCAGGCCTGTTTTCGTGGTGATATATACCACACCGCCCATTGCATCACTGCCCCATAACGCAGATTGTTCACCACGCAACACTTCAATGCGATCAATATTGCTTAAGGTTAAGCCACCAAAATCAAAACCACCGCTGCCAATATCATTCACTCTTACACCATCAATAAAAACAGCGGTTTGGTTAGAATTTGCACCACGCAAGAATAAACTTGTTATCGCACCGCGTCCCCCTGAAGCACCGATTGCCACACTTGGCACAGTTTTTAATACATCAGAAACATAAGTGGCATCGCGTTCAGCAAAATCTTTTTCAGTTAAAACCGTCACGGATGAAGCAGTTTGATCTTCATTCACGGGGGTGGCATAAGCAGAATACACATAAATAGGTGCAAGTGCTTCGCTTTGTGTTACGTTTTCTGTGGCATAAAGTGCGCTAGAAAACGCAAACAACATTGCTGTGGTAATCATATTTTTTTGCATTGTCTTTCCTTTCTACATAAAAAATGGCGCTATTTTGACACAGCCCCACTTGCTTCGCAAATCCGAATTATTCATTATTACAATGAATGTTATTCATTTTTCTGTCTTTACCCTTATAAAAAATCAGCAAAAACTGACTGCACTTTAGAAATGACTTATTGCGTTAAGATTTCCCTTAACGCTATTCCAATCTCCGCAAGGCTTTTCACGGTGGTTACGCCGGCTTGTTGTAGAGCGTGGATTTTTTCATCGGCGCTGCCTTTGCCGCCACTAATAATCGCACCAGCGTGTCCCATTCGTTTCCCTTTTGGCGCAGTGATGCCAGCAATATATGCCACTACGGGTTTAGTGATGTTATGGCGAATAAATTCTGCGGCGTCTTCTTCCGCACTTCCCCCTATTTCACCAATCATCACGATGGCTTCAGTTTCGGGATCTTGTTGAAAACGTTGCAGAATATCAATAAAACTTGAGCCGGGAATAGGATCACCCCCAATCCCAACGCAAGTGGATTGCCCAAAACCTTGATCCGTTGTTTGTTTTACCGCTTCATAAGTTAATGTGCCTGAACGAGAGACAATACCAACGCGCCCTTTTTGGTGGATATTCCCCGGCATAATGCCAATTTTGCATTCATCAGGGGTGATAATTCCTGGGCAGTTTGGTCCTATCATCACTACGCCTGTTTCATTGAGTTTTTGTTTTACTTGGAGCATATCTAAGGTTGGAATGCCTTCCGTAATACAAACAATCAGTGATATTCCTGCATCAATGGCTTCAAAAATGGCATCTTTACAAAAAGGGGCAGGAACATAAATTACTGTTGCCGTTGCGCCAGTTTGGTTTACCGCTTCACGCACGGTGTTAAAAACAGGCAAGCCCAGATGAGTTGTGCCTCCTTTACCGGGAGAAACGCCTCCCACTAATTTTGTGCCATAAGCAAGCGCCTGTTCTGAATGAAATGTGCCTTGTCCACCGGTGAAACCTTGGCAAATCACTTTGGTGTCTTTATTCACTAAAATTGACATTTTATTCTCCTCTTGCCGCTTTCACGACTTCGCTTGCCGCTTGTTGTAAACTTTGTGCTGAAATAATGTTGGTCTCACTTTCTGCGAGCATTGCTCTGCCCAATTCCGCATTTGTCCCTTCTAAACGTACCACCACAGGGACATTCACGCCCACTTCTTTGCTTGCAGCAATAATGCCTTCAGCAATCAAATCACAACGTACAATGCCACCAAAAATATTAACTAAAATCGCTTTTACCGCTGGATCGGTTAAGATGATTTTAAACGCCTCAGCCACACGTTCTTTGGTTGCCCCTCCCCCAACATCGAGGAAATTAGCTGGCTGTCCGCCGTATAATTTAACAATATCCATTGTTCCCATTGCTAATCCAGCCCCATTAACCATACAGCCAATGTTGCCATCTAATGCTACATAATTAAGATTCCATTTTTCTGCTTCGGCTTCACGGGGATCTTCTTGACTGAGATCACGCATTGCAAGTAAATCTGGATGACGATATAACGCATTGCTGTCCACCACGATTTTGGCATCAAGACAAGTGAGATCATCATTATCCAAAATGACCAATGGATTCACTTCTAGTAAGGCGAGATCTTTTTCGATAAATAGGCGACTTAGCTGACAAAATATGTCGGTAAATTGCTTGATTTGTTTGCCCGTTAAGCCCAGTTTGAAAGCCAATTCTCTCCCTTGATATGGCATTCCACCCACGGATAAATCAATCGCGATACGATGTAATAAGTGCGGTGTTTTTTCCGCCACTTCTTCAATATTCACGCCTCCCGCTGTGGAAACCATAAAGACAATTTGTTGCGAACGACGATCTACAATCGCACTCAGATACAATTCTTTTTTCACCGCCACGCAGTTCGTCACATAAATATGATTAATAGGCTGTCCTTTGCTATCTGTCTGAAAAGTAACAAGACGCTTGCCTAAAAATTTGTCAAAAAATGCCCGCACTTGTTGTTCGCTGCTGACCACTTGCACTCCGCCAGCCTTGCCACGTCCGCCTGCGTGAACTTGGCATTTTAACACCCATTTTGAGCCACCTAATTTTTGAATGGCCTCCAAGCCTTGCTCTAACGTTTCGCACGCATAACCTTCACCTACGGGTAATCCGTATTGCGCAAAAAGTTGTTTTGCTTGATATTCGTGTAAATTCATCGCGTTGTCTCTCTCCCTTTGTTGTGCTGTGCTTCACAATAAATCCGCTGGTAAACTGATAAAAATAAGGCGATAAGTCTCCTTATCGCCTTAAGTTAAGACTACACTTCTAATAATAAACGTGTTGGATCTTCCAGCATTTCTTTAATAGTCACTAAGAAGCCGACACTTTCACGTCCATCAATTAAACGATGATCGTAAGAAAGCGCTAAATACATCATTGGGCGAATCACGACTTCGCCGTTCACAGCCACTGGACGATCTTTAATGGCGTGCATACCTAAAATGGCACTTTGCGGTGGGTTGATGATCGGCGTGGACATTAATGAGCCAAACACACCGCCATTAGTAATGGTGAAGTTTCCGCCCGTGAGATCTTCCACCGTTAATTTACCATCACGTCCTTTCTCAGCTAAGGTTTTGATTTGCTTTTCAATTTCCGCCATACTCAGCTTATCACAATTGCGTAATACAGGGGTCACTAAGCCACGCGGGGTGGAAACGGCAATACTAATATCAAAATAGTTGTGATACACAATATCATCACCGTCAATAGAGGCATTCACTTCTGGATAGCGTTTTAGTGCTTCTACCACGGCTTTAACGTAGAAAGACATAAACCCTAAGCGAGTATCGTGTAATTTTTCAAATTTTTCTGCGTATTTTTTACGTAGTTGCATAATCGGTTGCATATCGACTTCGTTAAACGTTGTCAGCATTGCGGTGCTATTTTTCGCTTCTAATAAACGCTCTGCCACCCGCTTGCGTAAGCGTGTCATCGGCACACGTTTTTCATCACGCCCTGCCACATTCAATGTGGTTGGCGTTGCTTCTTGCTGTGGCTGAGCTTGGCTTGCTCGCTGGGCAACCGTACGTTCAATATCTTCACGAGTAATACGTCCCCCTACGCCCGTTCCCTGTACTTGATCAGCAGTTAAATCATTTTCTGCTAATAACCGACGTGCTGCCGGGCTTAACGCATCGCTATTTGTCGGTTCTGACGTTAAATTTGCTAAATGGCGATCGGCTGGGGTTTGCTCGACTTTTTGCACACTTTCTTTTGTATCATTTCCAACTATCGCTTGAGCAGTTACTTTGCCTAGTACTTGGTTGCTGATTACCGTTGCCCCTTCTGCTTGTAAAATACTTTCAAGCACACCATCACCTTGTGCAGGCACTTCTAACACCACTTTATCTGTTTCAATTTCTACAAGGACGTCATCACGTTTTACTTGATCACCCACTTTTTTATGCCAAGTGGCAACCGTTGCATCTGCTACGGATTCAGGTAGCACGGGAGTTAAAATCTCAAAATCGCTCATTTTTTTATTCCTTCTTAGAGTATCTTATTTATGTTTGTTTGCATAAAAGTGCGGTATTTTTTGACCGCACTTTTAAGATTAAGCTAATGCCTCGTTCACTAAATCACGTTGCTGTTCATTATGTAAAGCTAGATATCCCACTGCTGGCGATGCCGAAGCCGGTCTGCCCACATAGCGTAATTTACCCTGTTCTGGCAATGAACTCACAAAATTATGCTGGCTACAATACCACGCGCCTTGGTTTTGTGGTTCTTCTTGACACCATACATAATCCGTTACGTGGCGATAAGGCGCAAGTATCGCTTTCATTTCTTCGTGCGGATAAGGATAAAGCTGTTCAATACGAATAATCGCCACATCCGTTTGATTATTCTTGCGACGTTGTTCTAATAAATCGTAATACACTTTACCCGAACACATTACCACACGCTTCACTTGCTTTGGATCGAGATGATCAATTTCGCCAATCACATTCTGATAAATGCCATTCACTAATTCTTCTTTACTGGATACAGCAAGTGGATGGCGAAGTAAGGATTTTGGCGTAATCACAATAAGTGGACGACGTACTTTGCGGATCATTTGACGGCGTAATAAATGATAAATCTGTGCAGGCGTTGAAGGTACACACACTTGCATATTTTGTTGCGCACAAAGTTGTAAATAACGTTCTAAACGTGCCGATGAATGTTCTGGCCCTTGTCCTTCATAACCGTGTGGTAATAACATCACCAAGCCACACATTCTGCCCCATTTTTGTTCACCTGAGCTAATAAATTGGTCAATTACCACTTGCGCCACGTTAGCAAAATCACCAAATTGCGCTTCCCACAATGTAAGCGTTCTTGGCATTGTGGTGGCATAACCATATTCATAAGCTAGCACGGCTTCTTCTGAAAGCACAGAATCCCAAACTTCAAAATGCCCTTGTTGGTTATGTAGATGCGCTAATGGCGTATAGACAGTACCATCTTTTTGGCTATGCAATACGGAGTGACGATGGAAAAATGTGCCACGTCCCGCATCTTCTCCTGATAGGCGGACATTATAACCTTCATCAAGTAACGTGGCATACGCCATTGTTTCCGCCATTCCCCAATCAAATGGTTTTTCGCCTTTTGCCATTAAGTTACGATCATCATAAATTTTTTTCACTCTGGAATGAATTGGGTGATTTTCTGGGTATTCACACACTTTTAAGGCAAGCGCAGTAAAGCGTTGCTCATCAATACTGCCTTCATAATCTGACCATTCTTGGCTAAGGAATTTCATCCAATCAGAGGCTTCAACATCACGTTCACGCCATTCTGGAACAACACAATCGCCATTATCTAACGCATCACGATACTTATTCATTAATTCTAAACTGTAAGCTTCATCAATCACATTTTCTGCAATTAAGCGATCGGCATACACTTTGCGTGGAGTAGGATGACGTTTAATACGCTCATACATTAACGGTTGCGTGACTGCAGGTTCATCGGCTTCATTATGCCCATGACGGCGGTAAGAAACTAAATCAATAAAAATATCTCGTTTAAATTTATTTCTAAACTCCACCGCCATTCTTGCCGCATAAGCGACAGCTTCTGGATCATCACCATTTACGTGAATAACAGGCGCTTCGATCATTTTAGCAATATCGGTGCTGTATTCCGTTGAACGCGTATCGTGCGGATTAGAGGTGGTAAAGCCAATTTGGTTATTGATGACAACTCGGATCGTTCCACCCACGGAATAACCACGCGTGGCAGACATATTTAGGGTTTCTTGCACCACGCCCTGTCCAGCTACCGCAGAATCGCCGTGTACCGTGATAGGTAACACTTGTGAGCGTTCTGCATCGTTAAGTCGGGTTTGTCTCGCTCGTACTGAACCAAGCACCACAGGATTGACAATTTCCAAGTGAGAAGGATTAAATGCCAGTGCTAAATGCACCACCCCATCATCGGTCATAAAATCTGAAGAAAAACCTTGGTGATATTTCACATCACCAGTTCCGTTACCGTAGTGCTTTCCAGCAAATTCATCAAATAATTCTGCCGGCTTTTTGCCCAGCACATTCACTAATAGGTTGAGTCGCCCACGGTGCGCCATTCCCATTACGATTTCTTTAATGCCTTGTTTCGCCCCTTGACGAATAATTTCTTTCATCAGCAAAATAAACGCATCACTGCCTTCAAGAGAAAAACGTTTTGCACCGGGAAATTTCGCACCAAGGTAGCGTTCCAAACCATCTGCGGCCGTTAATTCTTCAAGGAATTTAAGCTGTTCTTGTTTGCTAAATAACGGTTGATTTAACCAATTTTCTAACTTTTTCTGTAACCAAGTTCGTGCCGCAAGGTCATTAACGTGCATAAACTCAAGCCCTATCGTGCCACAGTAAGTGCCTTTCAATGATGAAGAAAGCTCACGCAGGCTAATTCTCTCTTTGTCATACACATAACCACTGATGTCAAATTCTTCATCAAGATCATCATCGGTAAAACCATAGAACTTATAGTCTAAGGTTGGCGAATCCATACGTTGCCAAAGTTTTAATGGATCAAGATCCGCGTGTAAATGCCCACGATTACGGTGCGCATTCACCCATTGCAACACTTTTACCAGTCGTCCGCTAACTTTTGGATCAATGACAGTCACGCCCTCCACCTGAGCATCTCTTGCCAAACGTTTAAAATATTGACGAATAGGCGAATGGGCTTGCTCTACGACGGTGTGTTTGGGTAATTGATCAAAAATTTGCTGCCAGCTTTCATCAACAGAATGAGGATCTTGAAGATAGCTTTCATACAGTTCTTCAATATAAGACTGGTTTGCTCCATTTAACGCACTTGAAGCTAACCATTCACTAATTGGGCTTGTTTGTTTCATTAATACCACCTAGCTTGGTTGGGTAGAATTTACAACCTAAAATTCATTAGGTTTATTATACATAGGATTCAATCAGAAACACGCATTGATTTTTCTTTCAGTGCTAGTCGAATAATTTAAAATCAAATTCCCCTAATTCGCAACCAATTCAATTAACAAAACATTAACATTTTCTTGATTTTTTGATCTGTCTCTCATTTTTGAGAAAATAACATTTCCTTAACAAAATTTTTTTGTAAATATTAAAGACAGCTACGCCATAACAGGTTATAGTGAAAATTCATTAGAAAGTATAATAATTCAACAAATACAACATTATCAACGCCAACAAAAGAGGAAGATCTATGACAGAATTAAATGCAAAACTCACCTTAAATGATGGACGTGAACTTGAACTCCCAATGCGTAAAGGTTCACTCGGCTATGATGTCATTGACGTTCAATCTCTAGTAAAAAATAAACTTTTTACCTTTGACCCCGGCTTTATGTCCACCGCCTCTTGTGTGTCTGAAATTACCTATATCGACGGCGATAACGGCATTCTCCTCCACCGTGGTTATCCGATTGCTGATTTAGCACAAAATGCGGATTATTTAGAAGTCGCACACTTATTATTATTTGGCGAACGCCCAAATGCAGAAGAATACAAAGCGTTCCGCCAATTGGTGCGCAAACATACCCTTGTCCACGAACAAATTTCCCGTTTCTTCCACGGGTTCCGCCGAGATTCTCATCCGATGGCAATTATGTGTGGGGTAAGTGGTGCATTAGCTGCGTTCTATCACGATTCCTTAGATATTAATGACATTGAACACCGTGAACTTACCGCGATTCGCCTACTGGCAAAAATGCCAACACTTGCTGCGATGTGTTACAAATATTCTATCGGGCAGCCTTTTATGTTTCCGCTGAATAAACTCTCTTATTCAGGTAATTTCTTACATATGATGTTCGCAACGCCTTGTGAGCCTTATGAAGTCAATCCCGTACTTGAACGTGCAATGGATCGCATTTTTATCCTACACGCCGATCACGAACAAAACGCCTCGACCTCTACGGTGCGAACTGCCGCTTCCTCAGGGGCAAATCCATTTGCTTGTATTGCTGCGGGTATTGCCTCCCTTTGGGGGCCTGCACACGGTGGTGCAAACGAAGCCTGTATCAATATGTTAGAGGAAATTGGTCGTATTGAACGCATTCCAGAATATATCGCGCGCGCCAAAGACAAAAACGATCCATTTCGTTTAATGGGTTTTGGACACCGTGTTTATAAAAACTATGATCCTCGTGCGAAAGTGATGCGTCAAACCTGCCACGAAGTGCTTAAAGAATTGAATATTAATAACCCATTATTCGATGTAGCAATGGAACTAGAGCGTATTGCATTAAGCGATCCCTATTTTATCGACCACAAACTCTATCCAAATGTAGATTTCTATTCAGGTATTATCTTAAAAGCCATAGGCATTCCAACCTCAATGTTTACGGTTATCTTCGCGCTTGCAAGAACAGTCGGTTGGATCGCACACTGGAAAGAAATGTTTAAACCGGGCAATATGAAAATTGTACGTCCTCGCCAGCTTTATACAGGACACACAGAACGTCCGTTTACTCCGTTGGAAGGAAAAGAATAACAAAAAAGGACAAAAAAACCACCGCACTTTTAAAGTGCGGTGGTTTTTTAACAAATTTTTAGAAACTTAAATAAGGCGCGATTTTTTCGATCGTTGCTTCGCCAATCCCCGAAATATTAGATAATTCTTCCACAGATTTAATTTTTCCTACTTTATTGCGGTATTCAACAATGGCATTCGCTTTTGCTTCACCGATACCTGAAAGGTTTTGCAATGTTTTAGCATCTGCTTTGTTGATGTTGATTTTTTCACCTGCATAAGTTTTCGCTTTTTCTGTCAGGGATTTAGCTTTATCTGATGCTTTTGTTTTCACTTTTTCAGCGGCGGATTTAGCACTTTCTTTGGCTTTAGTTTCAGCTGAGTTTTTGCTATCAGTCATTTTATCCTTCGCTTTTATTGCCCCCGCTTTCATTGACGTCGCTTTTTCTTCTAGCGATTTTTTCGCTGATTTAGCGCTGCTTTCAACGGTTTTTTTACTTTCTGCCAGTTTATCTTTCGCTTTTGTTGCACTTTCTTTCACTAAAGTCGCTTTATCTTCGCCTAGTTTTTTAGCGGATTTTGCTTTATTTTCTACCGCACTTTTCGCATCAAGAACATTGTCTTTTACTTTACTGGCTTTTTCTGTGGCAAACGTTTTATCTTGTTTCATTGTTTTAACGGTATTTTTTACCGCGTCAGTTGCGCCTACTTTTTCTGTAGAAAAGGCGGTTGATGATACTGCCATTGCTAAACTTAATGCTAATACCGATTTTAATGTTTTCATTTTAACTCCTTAGGTTAATGAAGATTCCCTTGCGGGGGTAAGATGGGAATGCTTTCCCGTGAATTCTCCTATTAGTTTCCTTTTTTATAAAAAAGTTCCTCACATTTCATTTTTATGGACAAAAATTCGTCAAAACCCTACCGCACTCGTGTAAAAAATGATTGCAACAAGAGGCAATCTAGGGTATATCTTGTTCGTCTGTAAATTTTTTGTAAAAGTTTTAGGGCAATACAACATCTCTTAGGCATAAGCTTTTGTTCTAAAGTGATTAAGCCTTCTATAAATTAAACAGTAAAGGAGTAAAAATGAAAAAATTATTAAAACTCTCGCTTATCGCTGGTGTCGTAGCCACGTCTTTTTCTGTGCAAGCGGAAGATCAGTTTGTTACCATTGGTACAGGCGGTCAAACAGGGGTTTACTATGTGGTGGGACAATCCATTTGCCAATTAGTAAATCGTGATACCGCAAAAACTCATATCAAATGTAATGCCCCTTCAACAGGTGCTTCTGTGGCAAATTTAAATGCTATCGCGGCAGATCAAATGGAAATGGGAATTGCACAATCAGACTGGCAATATCACGCTTACCACGGTACAAGCTCCTTTGCGGGTAAGAAAAATGATAAATTGCGTGCTGTGTTCTCAATTCACCCAGAGCCATTCACGTTAATGGCACGTGATGATGCTAATATTAACTCTTTTGATGATTTGAAAGGGAAACGTGTGAATGTCGGCGATCCCGGTTCAGGTACGCGTGCAACAATGAATGTTATTTTAGCGGCTAAAGGTTGGACGGATAAAGAATTTAAAGTCGCTTCCGAGTTAAAACCTGCAGAAATGGCATCAGTGATGTGTGATAACAACTTAGATGCGATTACCTATAACGTAGGTCACCCAAATGGTGCTTTGAAAGAAGCTGCGGCTTCTTGTAATGCTCATCTTGTTCCTGTAACAGGTGAAGCGATTGATCGTTTAGTGGCGGCAAATCCTTACTATGCGAAAGCAACTATTCCGGGTGGGTTATATCGTGGTACAGATAATCCAGTAGATACTTTCGGGGTATATGCCACTTTAGTAACTTCTTCAGATGTGCCTGATGACAAAGTTTATGCGGTAGTTAAAGCGGTATTTGATAACTTCGATCGTTTTAAACGTTTACACCCTGCGTTTGCTCATCTTAAAGAAGAAGATATGATTAAAAACGCACTTTCTGCTCCATTACACGAAGGTGCGGTGCGTTACTATAAAGAACGCGGTTGGTTACAATAATCTCATCTTTATTATTTAGGCAGGCTTAGCCCTGCCTTTTTCCGTTTTCATTATTTCAAATTTTTCGGGAGATTTTATGTCCGAATCCACAAAAAAAATGGATTACGATGATCTGCAAGATATGGTCGCCTCCAATGATTCTGGCGGACGAAACCCTACTGGTGCAAGCAGAAAACTGATCGTAATTACCGCGATTTTATGGTCGGTTTTTCAACTTTATTACACCTCCCCTGTGCCATTTTGGCTACAAGAAGTCGTTCGCAATTGGGGGCTAGATATTAATGTGGTGATCGATGACACCAAAGCGCGTTCGATCCACCTTGCCTTTGCATTGTTCTTGGCCTATTTATCGTTCCCTGCTTTTGCGACCTCGCCAAAACATCGTATTCCGTTGTTAGATTGGTTTTTTGCCACCCTTGGAGCATTTTTAGGCGCTTATTACATTTTCTTTTATGAAGGTTTAGTCACACGTTTCGGTGCACCCAATACGCAAGATATTATTGCTGGCTGTCTAGGCGTGTTATTGCTGTTAGAAGCCTGTCGCCGTAGTCTTGGCTTGCCTTTGGTGATTATCGCTAGTGTGTTTTTGACTTATAACTACTTCGGGCAATTCTTGCCAACAGATTGGATCATCAGCCACCGTTCAGGTTCACTTTCACAAATGGTGAACCAACAATGGGTAACCACCGAGGGGGTGTTTGGTGTGGCATTAGGGGTTTCCACCAAATATGTGTTCCTTTTTGTATTATTTGGTGCATTGCTTGATAAAGCGGGTGCGGGTAACTATTTCATTAAAACTGCTTTTGCTTATCTTGGACATCTGCGTGGTGGGCCGGCGAAAGCTGCTGTGGTGTCATCAGGCTTAACGGGGCTAATTTCAGGCTCATCTATTGCTAACGTAGTAACCACCGGAACTTTCACCATTCCAATGATGAAACGCGTGGGCTTTTCGGCAGAAAAAGCAGGTGCGGTAGAAGTGGCTTCATCGGTAAATGGACAAATTATGCCACCAGTAATGGGCGCGGCGGCTTTCTTGATGATTGAATATGTCAATATGCCTTATAGCCAACTTATCACCTATGCGGCACTACCAGCATTAATTTCTTATATTGCCTTGGTTTATATTGTGCATTTAGAAGCATTAAAAATGAACTTGCACGGTTTACCAAGGACAGATCCACTAAATCCATTCCTAATTACCTTACTAAAATTAGTGAGTACAATTCTAGCCGTCATTGTTTTAGTTATTGGAGTCAAATTTGCCTTAGGTTGGATCAAAACTATTGCACCTGAACATAGCTTTTTGATTGTTGCTATCGCATTAGCTTTAGTGTACTTGGCATTAATTCGCCGTGTGGCACAATTCCCTGATTTAGAAATTGATGATCCTAATTCCCCAGTGGCAAAACTGCCGTCCGCCAAACCAACGGTAAATGCAGGCTTGCATTATTTAATTCCTGTTGTGGTGCTAATTTGGTGCTTAATGGTCGAAATGCTTTCACCAGGGCTATCTGCTTTCTGGGGAACGGTAACCTTGATGATCATTTTAGTCACTCAGCATCCGTTACTAAACTTCTTCCGTAACAAACCGATCACGAAAGATCTGTTTAAACAAGGCGTTGATGCCCTTGTTGATGGTTTAGAAACAGGCGCACGTAATATGATCGGGATTGGTATCGCCACTGCAACCGCAGGAATTATTGTTGGCGTTGTTTCACTCACTGGTTTTGGCGTACAGCTCTCTGGCATTATCGAAATGCTCTCAATGGGTAACATCTTGCTTATGCTTATCCTTGTGGCAATATTCAGCTTAATTCTTGGAATGGGCTTGCCAACCACGGCTAACTATATCGTGGTGTCATCTTTAATGGCATTAGTGATTGTAGAAGTGGGTAAACAGAATGGCTTAATCGTACCGCTAATTGCCGTGCATTTATTCGTGTTCTATTTCGGGATTATGGCTGACGTAACGCCGCCTGTGGGTCTGGCTTCTTTCGCTGCTGCAGCAGTATCAGGCGGTAGCCCAATCAAAACCGGTTTAGTGGCATTCTTTTACAGCCTAAGAACAGCGATCTTGCCATTCTTGTTCATCTTTAATACGGATCTGTTATTAATTGATGTGGGCTGGGCAAAAGGCATACTGGTTGCGGTGGTATCCACCATTGCCATACTCGCCTTTACTTCCGCCACAATGAATTATTTCATCACGAAGAACAAAGTGTGGGAAACTGTTACCCTTATTTTTGCGGCATTTATTATTTTCCGCCCTGGTTTCTTTATGGAATATATTTCGCCAACCTCTTATCACATTGAGCCAGTGCATTTGGCACAAGAGTTGGAAAAAGTGCCAGTTGATGAAAAAATTACCGTCAAAGTGGCCGGCACCAATCCTTATGGAAAACAAATTGAGTTCTATTCTGAACTCAGCGTGCCAGAAGGAAAAACCGGTGAAAACCGCCTAAATAAACTTGGCTTAACCTTGCTCAATACAGGCGAACGCATTGAAATTGATGGCAAATCGACACCAAAAGTCATTATTGATATGGTTGAAATTGATTCTCCTGCCGCCAAAGCAGGATTAAATTGGGATCAAACCCTACTCGATATTTCTTTACCAAAAGTGGCTATCGCCAAAGAATGGATGTTCATTCCGGGCTTATTGATTATTCTCCTTGTTGGATTTAATCAACGCCGTAGAGCGAAAAAACAATAAAAAATTGACCGCACTTTGTTAGGGTCTGTTGATAACTCATTTTGCATTTGAGTTATCGTTTAAAATTAGCGTAATCGCGGCGCAGTTTAAAACCAAGAGTGGTTCTCTTGGTGATAACTGCAACAAAGAGTACGCAAATTTTAAAGCTAACCCGAAGGGCTGGGGCTATTTTTTGTGATAACTGTGTTGAACGTGGTTCGTCTAGAATGGCTAAACTTCACCCCGTTCGCCTTGTTCTCACAAAAAATAGTCACCAGCTTAAATGCAAAATGAGTTATCAACAGACCCTAAAGTGCGGTCAAAATTTTATGAAATTAGCAAAATATAAAACGCACAAACCGCAACCCAATAAAAGGATCTTATTATGTACAACAAACTGCTTATTGCCATTGATCTAAGCAATCTGAAAAGCGCAAAATATGTGGTGGACACCGCTCTTCAGCTCACCAACCACAATCCTAACGCGATTTACCGTGTTGCTACCATTATCGAACCCATTGATGACAGTTTTATCTCTGCATTCTTACCAAAAAACTTTGACAAATCTGTCATTGAAGAAGCCAACAAAACCCTACACAATTTCACCAAAGCCCACTTCCCAGAAGGCTCAAAAGTACAACATATTGTCGCCCACGGCACGATTTATGAAGAAATCAACCGCATCGCCGATGAAAAAGAAGTGGATCTCATCATTATGCTCGCCAGCAGCAAACCAAACGCCAAAGGCTTAAGTAGCAATACGGTAAAAGTGGCACGCTATGGCAAAAAACCGATTTTGGTTTTGAAATAAGCTCAACTCAATCAAGAAAGCGGAGTTATTTCCGCTTTTTTTTCTTTCTATAAAAGTGCGGTTGTTTTTTGCCAAATTTTTCCTTTCTTCTTTTTTACTTAAATCTTAATAAAGATCAAATTTTTTGCTAAAAGATCGCTAACCTCTTGTTTTTTTTTTTTTTTTTTTAAACTAAGAAAGTTTTGCTGTTTTTTAGAAAAAAATCCTGTTTTTCCTAAAAATAAACTCCCTTATTTAACTTAACAATCTTTTATAGAGGAATTTTTTATGCAACCTAAATTTAAAACAACGGCATTGGCATTATTAATTTCATTAGGCGCGGTGGCTTGTGGGTCATCTAGTGGTGGTTCAAGTTCATCAGAAGATACCGCACAAGACCAATCCCCAACAACTCAAGAAAAAACCATTGAAAATTTACAGCAAACGATAAAGAAACATCAGGAACAAATTAATGAAATTTCAGAAAAACAAAAACAACTAGAAGCGGAAAAAGAGAAATTTAGTCAAACAAATGAGAAAATTAACCAACTTTCTCAACAAGAAACCTTAGCCAAAGAAAAGCTGCAACAAGCCGAAAAGCAACTTTCCCTTGCCAATAGCCAGAAAGAAAAATTAGAAAAAGAGTTACAAGCGACTGAAAAATCGCTAAATAAACTGAAAGAGCGATCTGTTATCGATCAAAATAGATTGCAAGAATTATCTCTAAAACTGACTGAAGCTCAAAACCAATTGAAAAATGCTCAGGCTGATGCCGACTATGCCAATATGCTCCTTGAATCAGCCAATAAGGAGTTACAAAATGTTTATGAACACCGTAATCAATTAGAACAAGAACGCAATGAAGCCGAACAAAAAATCAACGAAAAAGAACAAGAAATTTCTCATCTCAAAGATAAAAACCGACATTTAGAAGCGCAATATAATCAACTCACTAAAGGCACTTATGCGACTAACTCCGATCTTGAACAGCAAGAACAAGCACGCAAAGCTCGGGAGGAAGAAAATGGAAGATTTGTGGATAAACGTATCATTATAACTGGCAGCCCTAATTATTATGGTGATACATCACTACAAGATAATAATAAGGTTTATGGCAATATCACGGCAGATGGTACTCGCAGTGAAAACATTACGAGTTATGTAGAAATGATCCAAGATCATACAACTAACTATCAACCAGAACTCAATGTTTATAAAAATTATAACTATAATTTAGAAGACGCAGGTTATTCCGTTACTTATAAAAATGGCGAGCTATATCAAATCGCTTATGGAGGTAATCCAACTCGAATGACAGCCTTAGAAGATTTACAACGAGTTCAAGGAACGGCTAAATATAGCGGAAAAGCGTTAATTACTCTGGATAATTCCCGCAATAGTGAAAGCACTTTTACTCTTACGGCTGATTTTATTAATAAACAAGTCAATGGAAAAGTTAGTATTAATGATGACATAACTTATTCTACACAAGATAGAAATATTTATTTAGAAAATACAAAGATTACTGCAGACAATGGTATTTTAGAATTTAATGGCAACGCACACTTTACTATGAATCAACCTGACCCTGATTATTTAAATAATATTGGATTAATCAATATAAAATATGAAGGCTACTACCAAGGAAAATTTATGGGTAAAGATGCAACACAAGTAGCTGGAAAAGTTCAGGTCGGAAATCATAGCTACTCAGCATACCCAACGATAAGCGCCGTATTCGCTGGCGAACGTTAATCTCAATCAAGCCACTGCTTACAGTGGCTTTTCCTTTATTTTCGAGTTTCTCACAATGAAAAAACTATTTTTAATTAGCTTATTACCTTTTCCTATTTTAGCCGAAAATACTTTTCAGCCAGAACAACATCAATATGTTGCGCAACCTGAAAAGCCAGTAAAATCAATGCCATTTATTCAGCCAACAAAATCTGAAAAAATTAAAGTACCAATTGAACAAATTAAACAAGATAAAAACCTGGCAGAACATTTATTAAATTTAGCGATATTGCAACAAAATAATGCTTCAATCGAAACCTTGCTACCTATTTATCAGCAATTTGAACAAAAAGATGATATTTTAGTTTTATTCGCTCAAGGCGTTTCAGAAAAATTACAACAGCATTATGCAACGGCTATTTCTTATTTTCGTCAAATTCTTGCCATAAATCCTGATTTAAACCCTGTAAGAATTAAACTTGCGACAACCCTATTTGCCGATCAGCAATTAACTGCTGCCAAAGAACAGTTTGAGAAAGCCAAAGCTGAACCAAATTTACCAGCGACTATTGCACATTTACTTGACCAGTATTTGAATGCAATTGAACAACATTCTGACTGGCAAAGTAACTTGAGTTTCAATTATTTGCGTGATCCTAATGTTAATAATACATCTCGCACTCAAGAAATAGAAAATACAGGTTTTATAAAATCAAAAGAAATGTTACCGCAATCTGCGCACGGTATCGCTTATCGCTTTAATCTTTCTAAAGAATATAATTTATTTTCCAATCATTATGCCTATTTTGAAAATACATTATGGGGAAAATATTATTGGGATAATAAAGATTATAACGATATTTTAAACCGCACTTATTTAGGCTATATGAATAAAAGTGCGGTGCAAAATTGGAAAATTTTGCCTTTTTATGGTCGCCGCTGGGTAGGGAAGCACCGCTATCAATGGGAACAGGGATTACGCGCTGAACTTTCTCGTTGGCTTTCTTCAAATTGGCAGATTTCTACGGCACTTGAATATAGTAAGCAACGTTATTTTTCACAACCCGGCTCAAATGGTTTTAATCAGCTTGCTTCTATTACAGCATTATGGCTGCGCAATGCTCGCCAATATTTTTATACGGGTATTGATTTTAATCGTGAAAAGACGCTGGTTCGTCAATATAATTCAGACATAAAAACGCTGCGTTTAGGCTGGGGGCAAGAATGGGGAAAAGGTATCTCTTCGCGCTTATCTTTTTCTTTTGCGAAACGCCAATACAAAGCGGAAGCCAAATTAGGTGGCATATTGCCCTTAGGGAAAATACGCTCTGACAAAATTTACCAAGCCCAATTAATGCTATGGAAGCGAGATTGGAATTTATGGGGAATTACCCCTAAATTACAATTAAGTTGGAAGAAACAAGTAAGTGATATTCCTTCCCTGTATTCCTACCAAAGTAAAAATATTAATCTGTTGTTCGATAAGAGTTTCTGATATTGATACAAAAATTTAGGCATTCTTTAATGCCTAAATTTTTTGCTTTGATAAAGCTACATTCCCTGCAAAAACGGATTGCTTTTCTTTTCCTTGCCAATAGTCGTGTAATTTCCGTGGCCTGCAATGATGATCATTTCGTCAGGTAACGGATAAAGTTTTTCTTTAATTGAGTTCAGCAAGGTTTGATAATCGCCGCCGGGGAAATCTGTGCGTCCAATGCTGTTTTGAAAGAGTACATCACCAGTAAATGCAATGTTTTTGTTATGTTCAATAAAGCCGATATGCCCCGGTGTATGCCCCGGTAAATGTAACACTTCAAAATTAAAATCGCCCACCTTGATGACTTCCCCTTCTTCATTTAACCAGCGATCAGGCAAAAAGGCATTGGTTTCAAATAGCATTCCAAAGCGTTCTGCCTGTTGTGGTAAGCCTTCAAACCAATAGCGATCCGCTTCGTGCGAACCCCAAATTTCTACATTAAAGTGATTTTTCAGCTTTTCTGCCGCACTAATATGATCTAAATGTCCGTGAGTGAGCAAAATTAATTTTAAATTTAAGCCTAATTCTTCAATGCGTTTAATGAGCTTTTCTGCCTCGCCACCTGGGTCAATAATAGCGGCATTTTTTTCATCGTCCCAAATAATTGAACAATTTTGTTGAAATGCGGTAACTGGGATAATTTCAATATTCATTTTATTTCCTTTACTAAAACTGTTTAAATTGAAATAAGAAAACCGCAAACTTACTTGCGGTTTTCTATAAAAAATAGTGTAAATCAGCTTCCACGCCAAGTGCGAACAGGCCCTGTATCAATATGCACGAAATTACTTCTAGGATAATACCCTACACCACCATTATTAAGGCTTTCTGCGGCTTTTCTAACCTGCGCTAATGGCACACCATCAATACGAAAATCAATTGCTTGTCCACGAATATGGTAGCTATTACTTGCAACACCACGACTTCTTCGGTGCATTGCAGCATTACTCGCAGGCGAACGATAGCCACAAATGATCTGAATTTCTGTATTGCGCAAACCTAAATGACTTTGAATTTGGTAAAACTTATTAAATAATTTAGGATCCATTCGACGGATCTGATTATTACGTTTATCGCGTAATAAGTAATCCAACTTTTTCAGACTTGCCGTAGAGAACCCTTTTGTCGGACTAAATTCCCCTGTGAAACGATCACCCGTATTAATATTTCTAAAGTTAAGAATGCGTGGTTTCGCTGTTGATACCATTGCTAATACAGAGTTTGGTAATAACGAGATACCTAAAGTAATCCCCCCAAGGGAAAGCCATTTACGGCGTTGCTGATTAATGTCACTCATATTAATAATTCTTTACGCTAAATTTACAATTCTTTACTTTTTGACTATGCACTTTCTAATTAGTTCATAAAAAAGTAAAAAAATTTAATAAAAATCATTTTTCAATGTGCCAGGAATTACATCAAATATTTTTTTACCGCATTCCAGTTTACATAGTTTAGATTTGGTACAACATCATAACCATAAATATCTGGCAAGGTATGTAATTTCCCACCATTCATCCAAGCCGTTACATAATAAAGATAAACAGGATTGTCTGACCCGACATTGGCAGAAGTGGTTTTCTTACTACCCAGCACGTTACGCTTACGCTCATCAGACCAACCGACTTCTTTCAATAAAATACTGGCTAACTGATCAGATTGTTCAACGCGAATACAGCCTGAACTTAAGGCACGATCTTTTTTGTTAAATAAATTATGGTTTGGTGTATCGTGCAAATAAATCGCATCAGCACTTGGCATATTAAATTTATAATTCCCTAATGCACTATCCCCCGGTGCTTGGCGAATACGATAAGGGAATTTGTTGCCCATTGCTTCCCAGTTAATGGAATGCGGATCAATGATACGCCCAGAACCGTCTGTAATCGTATAACCATTACGAGCCACATAGCCCGGATCGCGTTTGATTTTTGGTACAAGATCTTCATTAATTAAACGCGTTGTGGGTGTCCAAGGTGGATTGACCACAACATTGCTTAACTTGCTGTACATCACAGGGGTTTTACGTGCTTGTTTACCTACGATAACGCGTGAATTCATCACCAGTTTACCATTACGATAATAATTAAGCTGATAACTTGGAATATTTACAAAAAGTCCATTATTAAACTCAGGCAAAATTCTTAAACGCTGCGTGTTGATCGCCAATTTATAGCGTTGATTAGGATCTATTTTTCCTGAAGAAATTAACGCTTCTAGCTGGTATAAAGTTTGACGATATAAGCTATTTTTCCCCGCAAGCTGCGCAACAAATTCAAAATGTTGATTATTTTTCACCGCACTTAACCAACGGTAAATGTCCTGATCAGTCGGTTCGGCACTTTTATACGCTGTTGGAGAATACAACCATTTCTGTGCAGATTTTAAGACATTTTGTGAATAATAAAGATAATCAAGGAAAGCGTCAGTCAGCAAAATATCATAGATCAAACGATCTTTGCCTTCAGCATTGTAAATACGATCTAAATTCTGTGCAGATTGACGAGAAATGCCACTCGCAACTAATGCTGCATACTCGCGTAAAAACTGTTTCTCCGCTTTTTTATCTTCCCATAGCAAAATATAATCATTTTGTGTATAAATTTTGGCAACGGCAGATTTAAACATTAACGGTTGTGTGCCAATAATATCCGTTAAACGCTGTTCTGAACGCTGTTGCTGTTCTGCATTTAGACGATCTTCTTCTGCTTTACGTTCTGCTGAAATTTTCTCAGCAATTGCTTTTCGTTCAAGTAAAAGCTGTTCATTGGTGAGTTTTACCGTTACAGGCATTGAAGATTGCCCAGCATTCACAACAGGAACCGGGTTTGTCGCAATAGCTGTTCCCACATAAGTACAAGACGTCCATAAAGCCGCGCATGTAGCTAACTTAAATGAAGTCGTTTTTAACATTCTAGAGTCCTTAAATATAAAAATCACAATAAAAAGTACCGCACTTATAAAAGTGCGGTGAGAAATTTAGTTATTTTTCGGCGTAACCTCTTTTTCCGAAAGAGGATGTTTTTCATCAAAATTAATGAGATCCACCGCCATTTTTTCTGCTTCTTTTAAGTAGAAATCAGGTGCTTCATAATCTTTCGGCAAATCATCCAGTTTCTTCAATGGCTTTTTGCCTTCACGTTTAAAGCGTGCATTGAGGTCTTTCAAGCGTTTTGCATCATCTTTATCATTTTCTGCTTTACGTTTTGCAAAATTCAATGATAAATATTTACGCTCACGGCGTGCATCCAATACTTTAAGATCTTCATTAAGGGCTATAAATTCAGGATCTTTTGCCATTCGAGCAATATGCGGGGCTTCTAACGCATTAACGGCTTTTCTTGCATTTCCTGCCTCTGAATAAGGAGCGGGTGGTAATTTATCCCAAGGTAATGCATTGTCCTCTTTTTCTTCACCATATTCCTTCAAATCAATGACTGAAGGGAAAGTAATATCTGGCGCAACCCCTTTCAACTGAGTGCTTCCACCATTGATACGGTAGAATTTTTGAATGGTGTATTGAATAAGTCCCATTGGCGTTTCTTCAGAATCAAACACAAAATTCAATGGACGACTTTGTTGAACCGTGCCTTTACCAAAGGTATTCTGCCCAATAATGATAGCTCGGTTATAATCTTGCATTGCCGCGGCAAAAATTTCTGACGCAGAGGCACTAAAACGATTAATCATCACCAATAATGGCCCTGAATACGCTTGCGTATTATCTGGATCTTCGTGAATACGAATGCGTTGATAAGCATCTCTCACCTGAACCACTGGCCCATCGGTAATAAATAAGCCAGTCAATTCAACCACTTCTTTTAATGAACCGCCACCGTTTTCACGCAAATCAATGATCAATGCTTGTGCATTTTTCTGTTTCATTTCCACAAGCAGTTTTTTCACATCTTCTGCTAAGCCCAGATAAAAACTTGGAATTTTAATAACGGCAATTTGCTTACCTTCCACCTTTTCAACGGTTAATTTGGCGGCTTGATCTTCTAAACGAATTTTATCTCGAATAAGGGTAACAATACGGGATTTGCCACCTTTTTCTGGCTCAATTTCTAAACGAACTTTGCTGCCTTTTTTCCCTTTGATCTTATCAATCACGTCATCTAAACGCCAACCGACAACATCTTCAATTTCCCCTTTCGCCTGCCCAACGCCTACGATTTTATCTCCCGGCTTAATTTTTTTACTGCGATCTGCTGGCGCACCAGCGACCAAGGACTTTATAATCGTGTCGCCATCTTCCGACTGTAATGTTGCCCCAATCCCTTCTAAAGAAAGATTCATACTTTCATTAAAACTTTTTGCCGTTCTTGGTGCAAGATAACTGGTATGTGGATCAATTTCACGCGCAAAGGCATTCAAATATACTTGAAGAATATCATCAGCTTTCGTTTGTGTTAAACGGCGAATCGCTAAATCATAGCGCTTGGTTAAGGTTTTCTTGATTTCACGCCAATTCTTGCCTTTGAGCTTCAAGTTAATAATGTCATTTTTAACGCGTTGCGCCCAAAGTGCATTGGCCTCTTCTTCCGTTTTTGGCCAAGCTGCATCCTTGCGTTCAATCTCAATTTGATCATCTGTGCTGAGATTTGGCTCTTTATCTAAAAGAGATAAGGCATATTTATAACGTTCATAACGGCGTTTCATCATTCGATCGTACATCGCAAACGCCATATCTAGCTTACCTTGGTTAAGCTGATCGTCTAGCTTATCGCCATAGTTAGCGCGCATTTCTGCTACATCTGAAGCCAAGAACGTATTACGGTTAAAATCTAAATTTTTTAAATAGCGATCAAAAATCTTTTGCGAAAAGTCATCATCTAACTGAAACTTACGATAATGAGATTGGGTTAAACGCGTTGCAACGCGCTTTGTTACCAACTGGTTCGTTTCAGTTGGTTCTGGAATGACAATATCTGCCGCCTTCAATTTAGGGGCAACAGCAACGGCAAGATCCGCATTAACAAATAAGGCACTTAGCAGCAAACCGGCTAAGTAGCCTTTTCTTTTATTAAATTTCATTCAAATGTCCTAATCAAAGTAAATATCACAATGATGACTTCTTTACTTAACTCAATAAACAAAGAGAATTATGCAAATAAGCGCTCTGCGGTGACAGAGATTGTTAAACCATTTTCAAGTTCAACACGTACATTGTCTTTCACCACTTCTAAAACCACGGCACGCTTTGTGCTATTTCCTGCTTTGACTTTTACTGTCGCCCCTTGCGTTAAAGTAGCAAGATCTACTGCAACTAAATTAGGTCTATTCATTTTTTTGCCATTCGCTTTGTTACTATTCGGACGAGCTGGCTTTTTATTGTTTTTTGGGTTTGCCGCACGTTCCGCAGCACGTTTTTCCGCTACTTTTGCTTTGCTTTCCGCTAATTTTTGTGCGGCGTGTTCTGCGTGTTCTTTTTCTAATACGCCTGCAGGATTACCTTGCAAATCAACGCGTTCAGCCCCCTCTTTACAAGCATATAAATAACGCCAACCTGCTGTATATAAACGCAATGCTTGACGCAATTGGGTTTTGCTCACTTTTTCATCATCAGCAAGGGCTTCGGCTAAATCTTGGAAAATCCCGATTTTCAACGGTCTTGCCTCACCTTCAAGGAAAAAACAGCGCGGAAACTTTTCCGCAAGGTAAGCAATAATTTCTTTGTTATTTGTTAATTTCTGCACTTCTGTCATTGTGTAATCTCACATACCACTAATTTTGAATAAAAAAATCTGCGCTATTCTAGCTTAAATTAGAAGAAAATGGCAATTTTTTGATCGAGTTTTACCTGATACTTCAATAAAAAACAAAGTGCGGTACTTTTTGCATAAATTTTCCGTAAAAAATCACCGCACTTTGAAAACCATTTAAATCCATATAAAATAGCGATTTTATTTTCACTTATCGTATTTAATGACTAAACCGTTAAACAGCACAGATTACGCCAAACAGCATATTGCACGTTGCTCTCATTGCGATGCCACGGTGTCTGTGCCAACATTGAAAGCAAGCGAATATGCAGAATGTCCTCGCTGTGATGAAGTGCTATATTCGGGCAGCCGTTGGAGTTTACATCGTTGCTCAATGATTGCGCTATCTATGTTAATTTTAATGCCTTTTGCCTTGAACTATCCTTTATTGAGTATTGATTTACTGGGTACACGGGTAGAGGCATCAATATGGCAAGGGGTATGGAAAATGGCAACGGAAGGCTATCCATATACGGCATTTTTAATTTTTCTTTGTGCCGTATTTATGCCCATTTCTTTTGCGATTTTGGTTATTTTACTCCGTCTTTCACAAATATTCGGCATTAAGCCGCGTAATATTTTGCTTGCGTTGGGATACATTAAACCTTGGGTGATGTTTGATGTGTATTTGGTTGCCTTAGGAGTAACAATGTTTAAAGTGCGAGAATACGCCACGCTTAGTCTTGATATTTATTTAATTGCCTTTATTTTCACCGCACTTTTAACTACTCTGCTCTTTATTAAGCTCAATCTTAATGCATTATGGAATGATTTTTATCCACAAGACAGATTTTTAACAGCAATGCCCAAGAAACCACCTTGCGTGTGTTTGGAATGTCATTATACTTTTACCGAACCTTATCAAGATAGCAAACATCGTAAGCGTTGCCCGCGTTGCCTCACCATCACGGAAGTTTCTGCAAATATTAGGTTGCAACGCACGTGGGCAACCTTAATTGCGGGGATTATTATGCTTTTCCCTGCTAATTTATTGCCTATGTCGGTGGTTTATGTCAATGGCGCACCAAGTGCGGATACCTTGATGTCTGGGGTAATGACGTTTATTGAAATGGGCAGTTACTTTGTGGCGTTCGTTGTCTTTTCAGCCAGTATTTTTATCCCAATCAGTAAAGTTTTTATTTTGCTTTATCTCTTAATTTGTGTACATTTCAATATTCACCAATCTATAAAATGGCAAATGCGTCTGTTTCATCTCGTGCATTTTGTTGGACGTTGGTCGATGTTAGATTTATTCGTACTCGCCTTGATGATGTCCCTTGTTGCTCGTGGACAGATTATTAATTTTTCCGTTGGTCCTGCTGCGTTCTATTTTGGTGCAGCCGTATTTTTAACAATGATTTCAGCTTCACAGTTTGACAGTCGTTTACTTTGGAAGATTTATGACAGAAAAAAACAAAAATAGTATTGAAGAAAATTATCAACAGGTACAAGCCACTATTCATAAAAATAAACGGATTTCACCTTTTTGGCTGTTGCCGTTTATTGCCTTATGTATTGGAGCGATTTTGTTCTTTCAAATAATACAAGAACAAGGGATTAGTATCAAAATTACCTTTGATAATGGCGATGGTTTAGTCGCAGGGAAAACGCAAATTCGCTATCAAGGCTTGCAGATCGGGGTGGTAAAAAAGGTGAATTTCACAGATGATCTGAAAAAAGTCGAAGTCGCTGCAAGTATCTACCCCGAAGCTAAAACGGTCTTACGCCAAAACACCAAATTTTGGTTAGTTCGCCCAAGTGCTTCTTTAGCCGGTATTTCAGGTATTGATGCGCTGGTTTCTGGCAACTACATAACTCTACAACCCGGTGATGGTGAATCAGAAGATGAATTTGTGGCAGAAGATGAAGGGCCGATAGCTCAAGTTACTGAAGGCGATTTGCTTATTCATTTACTTGCTGATGACTTAGGCTCGATCTCTATTGGCGCCTCTGTCTATTTCAAAAAAATGCCCGTAGGGAAAATTTATGATTACCGTTTCACAAAAGATCAAAAGAAAATTGAAATTGATGTTGTGATCGATAAGCCTTATACGCAATTTGTAAAAAAAGACAGCCATTTCTGGAACATCAGTGGGATTAACGCCAATATTGGTATGTCTGGCATTAATGTCAAGGTAGATAGTTTGAACGCGGTTGTTCAAGGTGCGGTGGCATTTGATTCCCCACAAAATAGTCCTCAAGCGGAAAATAATACCAGTTACCGATTATATGCCAACTTACAAGCAGCCAAACGTGGCATTGAAATTAATATCACTATGCCAAATATAGCGGGATTAAAAGCAGGTAAAACCGCTGTATATTCACAAGATGCACAAATCGGTTTACTTTCTGAGTTAAGTGCGGTGGAAAATAATGAGAAAATTTTACAGGGCAAATTACTTATTGATCCTAGTGCTGAAAATTTATTCAAAACTAACACCGAAATAGTATTACGCAACACAAAATTTAGCTTAAATGAACTCTCAGATCCGCAAAAATTATTACGGGGCGAATATTTTGATGTCGTCAGTGGTAGCGGTGAAAAACAGACGCAATTTAATGTCATCAAAGAGAATGAGCTTTTACTTAAACAACCTGATACGCTGGTGCTAACCTTAACCGCACCAGAAACCTATAATATTAGTGAAGGGCAACAAATTTATTATAATAATTTTGCCATCGGTGAAATTGTGAGCCAATCTATCGAACAAGATAATGTGCATTTTAACATTGCTATTGCAAGTAAATACCGCCATTTAATCCACCCAGATACGCTGTTTATTGCTGCCTCGAATTTTGAAGTGAGCCTTGGTGCTGATGGGATAAAAATGCAAGCAGCTACGCCAGAAAAATGGCTTCAAGGTGGCATTCGTATTGTTGCGGGTCATCAATCTGGAAAATTGCCTGAAAGTTTCCCTTTATACCGTGATCTCAGCAATGCAGAAGCGGGGATTGTGAGCAATGATCTCACCCCAACGATTACCTTAACCACCTCACAACTACCGAGTATTGATAAAGGCTCTCTTGTGCTTTATCGCCAATATGAAGTGGGTAAAATTCTGGCCATTCATCCGAAAAAAGATCATTTTGATGTCGATGTCTTCATTTATCCTAAAAATCGTGATCTACTGACCAATAAAAGCCTATTCTGGGTGGAAAGTGCTGCGCAGGTGGACATTACGCCAAAAGGAATCAGTATCCAAGCAACGCCTATTGCACGCACTCTAAAAGGAGCAATTAGCTTTGATAACAGCGGTTCAGGGAATAAAATTCTTTACCCAAATGAAATGCGTGCCAAATCTGCTGGACAAATCATTAAGCTCACTGCAAGTGATGCCACAAATCTAAGCAAAGGAATGCCATTACGTTATATGGGCTTAACCATTGGTGAAGTGGATCACATCGAGCTTTCCGCAGATCGCAAAATCATTGCCACCGCATTGATTAATCCCCAATATATGGCAATGATTGCGAAAGAAAACAGTAAATTCCGTCTCATTTCACCACAAATTTCCGCCGGTGGCATTGAAAATTTAGACAGTTTATTACAACCTTATATTGATGTCGAAGCGGGTAGCGGAAAAATACGCAATCAATTTCGTTTAACACAATCCGTGCCAACAACCAATAAATATGGTGATGGTTTCCCATTAATTTTAGAAACCAAAGATGCAATGAATATCACCGTGGGTTCACCTGTTATGTATCGAGGGGTTGAAGTGGGTACAATTCGCAATTTGGAATTGAATTCCATTGGTGATCGAGTATTAGTGCATATTGTCATTGCCAATAAGCATAAATCTCTCGTGCGTCAAAATTCTGAGTTTTGGATCGCCTCAGGCTATGGTATGGAATTAGGTTTCACTGGGCTATCTATTAATACAGGATCAATGCAACAATTGTTAAAAGGTGGCATTGCATTCTCTACCCCATCAGGCACGGTGGTGCAACCCCAAGCAAAAGCTAACCAACATTTCTTATTACAAGAAAAACGCCCTAAAGAGGCAATAAACTGGAATTTAGGCGTTTTAGGTAACGAATAAAAAAAGCAAAAAAACCAACCGCACTTTTGTATCAGTTGGTTTTTTTGCTAAACTTTTAGCAATTTTTATTATTAAATTACGGAAAACCCAATGACAACGAATTATTCCGCCAATGAAATTACCGTTTTAAAAGATCTCGAGCCCGTTCAACTGCGTCCCGGAATGTACACGGATACCACTCGCCCAAACCACTTAGGGCAAGAAGTCATTGATAATAGTGTTGATGAAGCACTTGCTGGCTATGCCACAAAAATCGAAGTGATTTTACATAAAGACCAATCCCTTGAAGTGATTGATAATGGACGTGGAATGCCGGTGGATATTCACCCTAGCGAAGGGGTTTCTGGTGTTGAAGTAATCCTTACTAAATTGCACGCGGGAGGAAAGTTCTCTAATAAAAACTATACCTTCTCTGGCGGTTTGCACGGCGTGGGAATTTCTGTGGTGAATGCACTTTCTGACCGTGTGGATATTCAAATTAAACGTAACGGACAGGTCTATAAAATCGCCTTTGAAAATGGTGTAAAAGTCCAAGAATTAGAGGTAATTGGCACTTGTGGACGCCGTACAACTGGCACGACTGTGCATTTCAAGCCTAACCCAAAATATTTTGATAGCAGTAACTTCTCTGTTAGCCGTTTACGCCATTTATTACGTGCCAAAGCGGTTCTCTGTTCGGGATTAGAAATTCGCTTTATTGATAAAATAAACGGCACAGAAGATGTTTGGCTGTATCAAGACGGTTTATCCGATTACTTAACAGAAAACGTAGAAGGCTATACCACACTCCCCGCCTCGCCTTTTGTTGGAAATTTTGAAACAGAAAAAGAAACCGCAAGTTGGGCATTAATCTGGTTACCTGAAGGCGGTGATTTATTAGGTGAAAGTTATGTAAACTTAATTCCCACCATTCAAGGCGGAACGCACGTTAATGGCTTACGCCAAGGGTTGCTCGATGCAATGCGTGAATTTTGCGAATTTCGCAATTTATTACCAAGAGGGCTTAAACTTACCGCCGATGATATTTGGGATCGCTGTGCTTATGTGCTTTCTATCAAAATGCAAGATCCGCAATTTGCAGGACAAACGAAAGAACGTCTATCTTCCCGTCAAAGTGCCGTTTTCGTCAGCGGTGTGGTAAAAGATGCGTTTAGTTTATGGCTCAACCAAAATGTACAAGAAGCGGAAGAACTGGCCAAAATGGCGATTAGCTCTGCTGAACGGCGGTTACGAGCAGCAAAAAAAGTGGTGCGCAAAAAACAAGTGAGCGGTCCAGCCCTTCCGGGGAAATTAGCAGATTGTAGCTCACAAGATTTAGCCTTAACTGAATTATTCTTAGTTGAAGGAGACTCTGCTGGCGGTTCAGCAAAACAAGCGCGAGATCGTGAATATCAAGCCATTCTACCGCTTAGAGGGAAAATTCTAAATACTTGGGAAGTCTCCGCCGATCAAGTTCTTGGTTCGCAAGAAGTCCACGATATTGCTGTGGCATTGGGAATTGATCCAGACAATAGCGATCTTTCTCAGTTACGTTATGGCAAGGTTTGTATTCTAGCCGATGCGGATTCTGACGGCTTGCATATTGCTACCCTACTCTGCGCCCTGTTCTTACGCCATTTCCCGAAACTGGTGGCAGAAGGCCACGTTTATGTGGCAATGCCACCGCTTTATCGCATTGACATCGGTAATGAAGTTTATTACGCCCTTGATGAAGGGGAAAAAGAAGGGATTTTAGATCGCCTCAAAAATAAGAAAGGGAAAATCAATGTACAACGTTTTAAAGGGTTAGGGGAAATGAACCCAAGCCAGTTGCGGGAAACCACAATGGATCCCAATACACGTCGCTTAGTACAGCTCACCTTTGATCAAGAGAATGAGCAAAACCAAACAGAAACCTTTGAATTAATGGATATGTTGTTAGCTAAAAAACGCGCAGAAGATCGCAAAAGCTGGCTACAATCCAAAGGTGATCAAGTTGATCTTAGCGTATAAGGAATCGCGATGAAAAAAACCATTTCTGCATTATTATGCACCGCACTTTTTACCAATATTCCCTTTGCATTTGCCGCCAATGAAATCAATACGGCAAGCACATCTTCATCAATCAAGCAAGCACAACAGGCAGAAAAAAATGCAGATGATGCCACAAGCACAGCACAAAACGCACAATTACAGCATTCCCTTACGCAGTTGCAACAGGCAATGCAAGAAGTGGCAAAAAATATGCAAAGTGCGGTAGAAAATTCAGCTGAAAATTTAACCACCACAGTACAAAATGTGGTACAAGAATCTTTGCTTGATTTTACTCAAACTTTAAAGAACAGTATTAAGCAAAATGCCCCTTTATCCGCAGAGCAAAAGCAAAATTCCACCTCATTACCTGTAATTGAAGCAGAACTCACTACCGCACCGAATGTCCCCGCCCCAATTACACGCGATTACCCAGCACGGGTGGTGGTAAAACTAGAAGCGTTAGAAAAAATTATGGAAATTATGCCTAAGGTTCAATTCAAATATTGGACCTATAATGGCTCAACCCCCGCCCCTTTTATCCGTGTGCGTGAGGGCGATACGGTGGAAGTGCATTTATCCAACCCAATCAATGCCAAACTACCACATAGCATTGATTTTCATTCTTCGGCTGCTCCTGAAGGCACCGCATTAGCAAGCAACACGGCACCGGGACATACCAGCATTTATCAGTTCAAAGTGCTATCGCCCGGGCTTTATCTTTATCACTGCGCAGCAATGCCGGGCGCGCCAACACACATTGGTAAAGGAATGTTTGGTTTAATGCTCGTTGAGCCTAAAGCTGGTTTACCCCCTGTCGATAAAGAATTTTATATTGTCCAAAACGAATTTTATACGCAAGGGGAATTTGGCGAAGCGGGCTTACAGGTTTTTAGTATGCAAAAAGCAAGCTATGAACTCCCTGATTATGTGGTCTTTAACGGACATTACGGTTCGATGCTTGGGGATAACGCCTTAAAAGCAAAAGTGGGCGAAAAACTACGTTTTTATGTAGGTAACGCCGGCCCTAATAAGGTTTCTTCCTTTCATTTGATTGGTAAACCTTTTGATACCGTGTATGTGGAAGGCGGTTCATTACAAAATCACAATGTGCAAACCACCTTGATTCCTGCTGGTGGCGCAATGATGGCGGAAACGACGATTCCCGTACCCGGCCTCTATCCTTTCGTGGATCATTCCATTTTCCGTACAGAAAAAGGGGCAAAAGGGGTATTAATAGTCAGTGGAGAGGAAAATCCACAAATTTTCAGTGGAAAATTAAAAGACGAACCTTATCACGAGCGTAACCCCGATGCGGATGTTTCCACTGGATTTAAACATTAAAAAATAACCCAAAATTACACCGCACTTTAATTTTAACGAATATAAGAGAAAAACAACGTTATGGCAGAAATTAATTACGAAGGCATTGAGCAAATGCCACTGCAAAACTTCACCGAAAGTGCCTATTTAAATTATTCAATGTATGTGATTATGGATCGTGCATTGCCCTTTATTGGTGATGGATTAAAACCTGTGCAACGCCGTATTGTGTATGCGATGTCGGAATTGGGACTCAATGCCAGCGCGAAATATAAAAAATCTGCACGTACTGTCGGGGACGTATTAGGTAAATTCCATCCGCACGGCGATACCGCTTGTTATGAAGCAATGGTGCTGATGGCACAACCTTTTTCTTATCGTTACCCGCTCGTCGATGGGCAAGGAAACTGGGGCGCGCCCGATGATCCGAAATCGTTCGCAGCGATGCGTTATACCGAATCACGTCTGTCTAAAATTTCTGAAATCCTGTTAGGTGAACTTGGACAAGGGACAGTGGAATTTCAACCCAATTTTGATGGAACATTAGAAGAACCACAGTATTTACCCGCACGTTTACCGCATATTTTGCTCAATGGCACAACAGGCATTGCGGTGGGAATGGCAACCGATATTCCACCACATAATCTGAATGAAGTTGCCGAAGCCGCAATAATGCTACTTGATAATCCCAACGCGGATTTAGATGAAATAATGACCGTATTACAAGGTCCTGATTATCCAACGGAAGCGGAAATTATTTCCAGCAAAGCAGATATCCGAAAAATTTATGAGCAAGGGCGTGGCTCAATTAAAATGCGTGCCGTGTGGAAAAAAGAAGACGGTGAGATTGTCATCACAGCGTTACCACATCAAGCCTCTCCATCGAAAATCATTAGCCAAATTGCCGAGCAAATGACCGCTAAAAAATTGCCTATGGTTGAAGATATTCGTGATGAAGCCGATCATAATAACCCAATTCGAATCGTGCTTGTTCCGCGTTCTAATCGAGTAGATTGTGATGTCTTAATGGATCACCTTTTTGCCACAACCGATTTGGAAAAAAGCTATCGTGTTAATATGAATATGATTGGCTTGGACAACAAACCTGCTGTCAAAAATCTGTTACAAATTCTTACTGAATGGCTCAGTTTCCGTCGTAGCACCGTCACAAAACGCTTACAACATCGTTTAGATAAAGTGCTAAATCGCTTACATATTTTACAAGGTTTGATGATTGCCTTTTTAAATATTGATGAGGTGATTGCCATTATCCGTAATGAAGATAAGCCGAAACAAGAACTGATGGCTCGTTTTGATTTAACTGATGAACAAGCCGAAGCCATTTTAAATTTACGCTTACGCCAATTAGCCAAATTGGAAGAACACGAACTACAAGCTGAACAGGATAAATTAGCGCAAGAGCGGTTGAATTTAGAACAGATTTTAGCTTCAGAACGTCGCTTAAATACATTAATTAAAAAAGAAATTCAACAAGATGCCAAAACCTTTGCCAGCCCTCGCCTTTCACCCATTATAGAGCGTGCTGAAGCCAAAGCCATTGCAGAAAATGAAATGATCCCAGCCGAACCTGTTACGGTAATTTTATCGCAAATGGGTTGGGTGCGTTGTGCAAAAGGACACGATATTGACGCCCAGAACCTCAGCTATAAAGCAGGTGATAGCTACCTTGCTCACGCTTATGGGAAAAGTAATCAGCCTGTTGTATTTCTTGATAGCACAGGACGTAGCTATGCGCTTGATCCGCTGTCTTTACCTTCTGCACGCTCACAAGGCGAACCGCTAACAGGTAAACTGACCTTACCCGCAGGTGCAAGCGTTTGCCAAGTATTAATGGAAAATGAGGATCAAAAACTCTTAATGGCTTCTGATGCGGGTTATGGATTTATTTGTCAATTTAGTGATTTAGTGGCTCGAAATAAAGCAGGGAAGGCATTAATTTCACTTCCTGAAAACGCGCAAGTACTACCACCTTTAACCTTACAGGCACATCAACAACTACTCGTTGCATTAACTTCAGCAGGACGAATGTTGATTTTCCCTGTGCAAGATTTACCTGAATTATCCAAAGGAAAAGGCAACAAAATTATTTCTATTCCTGCGACAAATGCGAAAGATCGTTCTGAATTATTGGTGCGATTATTACTCATTTCTGAGCAAGCTAACTTGGTCTTCCACTCAGGCAAACGTAAAATCACCCTTAAAGCGGAAGATTTACAACGTTTCCGTGCTGAACGTGGACGCAAAGGAAGCCAACTTCCAAGAGGATTGCACAGCAATGCAGAAATTGAAGTGCTTGAGCCAAATCAATAAGCTATCATTATTTATATTTGAGTAACTAACGCACAGCCTACGGCAAATCAAGCCAATGCAATGTTATTTCAACATCACGCGATCCGCTATTCAGAGCTGAACCTATTTTTTGTTCAGCTCTTTTCTAGTCGTTTAAAATGAAAATAAGACAAGGCAACAGCGACCACGCTGTACAAATGGTACATAAGGGGCTGTCCACACCGCCTTATTTTTATTTGAAATAACGCTATTTTTAACTATCTACATTATTCCTCAAGTCTGTGATCTAAATCACGGTAATGCGTCCTTTCCTTAGGTAGAATGATTGCCAACTGAGCATAAATTTTATACAAGGAGCAACCCATGCAAGCCTCACTACAAGATATTCTCGATGTGGTTAAAGCGAAAAACCTCACTTATCATCAAAAATTAATGAGCTTAGGCAATATTGCTGAGCGATTATTTAACCCCATTGATTTATTAGGTTACACCGAAGAAGAATGGGAATACATTCAAAATCATATGATTTGTGATTTATGTGAGGGTTATGCTATTTATCGTCCGCGTTATATTTTGCCTGATTATAATGTGTATATTCAAAAAGGCTGTAAATTCCTTGACTTACCTCCACCCAAAGATCTTGATGAAGTGCTAGATGGATTGCTTATTCTCTATTCCCACGTTCCTTCTATTACCACTTACCCTGTTTATATTGGCCGTTTAGATACGTTGCTCGAGCCATTCATTACTGATGAAAAACAAGATTATATTAAAATTAAACGTTTCTTAAACCATATTGATAAAACTATTGCGGATTCATTCTGCCACGCCAATATTGGTCCTTATGATACTAAAGCGGGGCGTTTAATTTTACAGGCTGTCATTGAGTTAGAAAACACCACGCCGAATATGACGATTCGCTATGACAAACAAAAAACCTCTCGTGAATTTGCAGAACTTGCAGCGAAAGCCTGTTTATTAGTCTCAAAACCGTCTTTTGCCAATGACGCTTACTACATTGAAGATCTAGGTGAACAATATGGTATCGCAAGTTGTTATAATGCACTGCCTGAATGTGGTGGTGCTTATACACTCACTCGCTTGAGATTAGGCACGATTGGGCGTGCTTGTTCAAGTGTAGATGAAATGGTGAACGAATTGTTACCTAAAGTAGCAAAACTCGCCCTTTCCACAATGGATAAACGGCATAAATTCTTGATCGAAGAAAGCAATTTCTTTGAAAGTAGCTTCTTGGCACAAGAAGAATTTATCAAACGTGAAAACTTCACGAGTATGATTGCGATTGTTGGACTAGCCGATGCAGTGAACCATCTTTTACAACAAGAAGGTATCAATGAAACCTTTGGGCAAAGCCAACGTGGTGATGAAATTGCCACATTAATTATGGATAAATTACAAGCAGTGAATAATGCTCATAAAGGGCTTTATGTGGAACGTACTCATCAGCATTATTTACTACACGCACAAGTCGGGGCAAGCAATCACGAAGAAGACAAAATGAATACCCCAGCACACCGTATTCGCGTGGGTGAAGAGCCTACTTTGCTTGCGCATTTAAAACAATCTGCCCCATTCCATAAATATTTCCCATCGGGAACAGGTGATCTTTTTGCATTCGATCAAACCTATACCGATCATTTAGATGCGGTTGTCGATATCATCGAAGGAGCATTTGCACTAGGCTATCGTTATATTACAACTTATCTGAAAAATACCGATCTCATTCGCGTAACGGGCTACTTAGTGAAGAAAAGTGAGGTTGAACGCTATCGCAAAGGCGAAGCAGTATTACGCGACACCACTTGGTATGGTGCAGGAACAGACGATTGTGCGAATGTCTTTGATCGCCAATTACGTGATGAAGAAAACGTAACATCGAATTCATAATGGTTACACATGCTACCCTATCAACTATCTATGTGCCTCTACATCGGATCATTCCCTTTTCCAATGTAGAGGGGCAAGGTAATCGCACCAGTATTTTTTTACAAGGGTGTAAATTAAATTGCCTTTATTGCCACAACCCTGAAACAATTCCAAGAAAGAACACTGAAGTGAAATTAGTTAGCTTGCAATATTTGTATGATCAAGTAATGGATGCAGTGCCTTTTATTCGTGGGGTTACCGTTTCTGGCGGGGAACCCACCATTCATCATAAAAAATTGATTCCCTTATTTCAGGCTTTACGCCAACAAGGTCTAACCTGTTATCTTGATAGTAGTGGCTTCTTTGATTATGACAGCACCCAAGCCTTAATTGCCGTAACGGATAAATTTCTCTTTGACCTAAAAGGTGATGGCTTAGGATTGCAAACACTCTGCTTTGAACGGCGAAATCAGCAAGGCAAGGTGCCAAATCAAATTATCCCCACAACGCAACATATCAAAACAGAAAATCTCACCCGAAATTGGCAAAATCTTGCCAAATTATTACCGCACTCAAAAATTGAAGAAGTGCGGTTGGTTTTTATCAAAGATTTTTTTGATGCCTATCGCTTAGTGGAAAAAGCAGCACAGCTATTGCGAGATTATCCCGATGTATTATTCAAAATCATTCGCGTGCATAGCAAAGGCGCAAGAGACGAGGCTGGTTTAACCCCTTTTATTCCTACGATAGAAGAAACCGAGGCACTGGCAGAATTTGCCAAACAATGCGGCATACAAAAAATGACTACGATTATCTAAATTCATTCATCAAGGAGCGTAACTATGGATCTCATTATCAGTATTGTCGGGATTTTCGTCCTGCTTGGCATTGGATTGCTGTTTTCCAACAATCGCAAAGCCATTAATTTTCGCACTATTTTCGGTGCATTAGCCATACAAATCGGCTTTGCTGCACTCATTTTATATGTTCCCGCTGGAAGAAATGCTCTACTTAGCACCGCTGAAGGCGTGAGCAAAGTCATTAATTACGGTAATGAAGGGATTGCATTCCTTTTTGGTAACCTTGCTGATCCAAGCAATATCGGCTTTATTTTTGCCTTCAAAGTGCTACCGATTATTGTTTTCTTCTCTGCATTAATTTCTGTATTGTACTACATCGGTGTGATGCAATGGGTGATCAAAATTATTGGCGGCGGCTTGCAAAAAGCACTCGGCACCTCCAAAGCAGAATCAATGTCTGCGGCAGCCAATATTTTTGTTGGACAAACGGAAGCCCCACTGGTTGTGAAACCATTTATTAGTCGAATGACTGAATCCGAACTCTTTACTGTGATGGTAGGCGGAACGGCTTCCATCGCTGGATCGGTATTAGCCGGCTATGCAGGAATGGGCGTACCACTTACCTACTTAATCGCCGCCTCATTTATGGCAGCCCCTGCTGGATTATTGTTTGCTAAATTGATGTATCCACAAACAGAAAAATTCAGCGATAGATTAGAAGAAAACGTCAAAACAGACAAACCCAATAATATTGTGGAAGCCCTTGCAAATGGTGCTGCATCAGGGGTAACGCTCGCTATTAATGTAGGGGGAATGTTGATTGCTTTTATTGCCTCCATTGCATTATTAAATGGCTTAATCGGCGGTATCGGTGGCTGGTTTGGCTATGGCGATCTGACCTTACAAAGCCTACTCGGTTATTTATTCCAACCTATTGCTTTTATTATTGGCGTACCTTGGCAAGATGCTGAAATCGCAGGGCAAATGATCGGAATGAAATTAGCTGTCAATGAATTTGTTGGTTATCTAGAATTTGCCCAATATCTACAACCTGATGCTGTCGTTCAGCTTAGTGATAAAACCAAAGCCATTATCACCTTTGCCTTATGTGGTTTTGCTAACTTCAGCGCAATTGCCGTGCTAATTGGTGGCATTGGCAGTATGGCACCAACCCGCCGCTCAGATATTGCACGCCTCGGCTTAAAAGCAGTAATTGCAGGCACACTAGCCAATTTAATGAGCGCAACAATTGCAGGAATATTTATTGATTTAAGTGGTGCGGTGTTGGGATAACGTTGGTACATTAACTAATAATTTAAGAGGCTGTATTAGATTAGCATATGTTAGTCTATAAAAATGAAGATAACTCATTGTAAACTCAAGAAATCTATATAGAAAAAACAGCTAGAATTTTTTGTGCTTGAAGTGACGGCTCGTTCAGCAGCAAATTTACTGGAAATTAACCCTAATTCAGCCGCCCTCTTTTATCGCAAAATCAGGGAGGTGATTAGCAACCATTTAGCCCAAGATGCCAATGAAATTTTTGCTGGTGAAATCGAGCTTGATGAAAGCGATTTTATCGGGAAAAAAAGAAAAAAGGGGCGAGGTGCTAAGGATAAAACAGCTGTTTTTGGAATGCTGAAGCGAGAAGGAAAAGTCTATACGGTTATTGTTGAAAACACTAAGGCTAACACCTTACTCCCTGTAATTAAAAGGAAAATTATGCCTGATAGCGTTGTTTATACCGATTACTATCACAGCTACGATGTGCTAGATATAAGCGAATTTAAGCACGTCAGAATTAATCATTCAACGCATTTCGCAGAAGCAAAAAATCACATTAATGGGATTGAAAATTTCTGGAATCAGGCTAAACGAGTACTAAGAAAATATAACAAAATTGACAAGAAATCTTTTCCGTTATTCTTGAAAGAATGTGAATTTCGGTTTAACTTTGGGACACCAAAAAAACAGCTAAAAACACTATGACTTTGGTGTGGAATATTGAAAAAACACGGGATTAAGCAAAGTATGTCGAGAAAAGGCAATTGTCTTGATAATGGCGCGATGGAAAGCTTTTTCGGGCGATTGAAGACGGAATGTTACTTTGGCAAACGGTTTGAGACCTTTGAACAGCTTGAAAAAGTGATTTACGAGTACATTCATTACTACAAGAATGAGCGTATTCAAGTGAAGCTAAAAGGACTAAGCCCCGTGAAATACAGAACTCAGCCCTTGAATTAAAATAGAGTCTAACTTTTTGGGGGCAGATCACTTGAGTTAGCCTTTCTTTTTTATCTTTTTTATGCCTCTTTTTCTTCTTTATGCTCAGGCTTTAACCCTACATAGCCTCTGGCTTGTAAGGTGGCTTCTTTAGATTTACGAACCATTGTTTCAATGGTTGTGCCTTGGACGAGAATGGAGAACATTACCACGGCATAGGTCATCACTAAGAGCAAATCGCGCACGTTCATACCAATTTTAGGGATATATAGGCTACCCACGGGAAGAGAAAGTGCCATTGCCAGTGAAAGCCCACCGCGTAAACCGCCCCAAGTGAGAATGCGTAAGGTATATGGATTGTATGTGGTTTTCATACTGAGAAATTTAAAGGGCGTCCATACACTGATATAACGACACAGTAAACACAATGGAATAGCAATCAAGCTAAGGATAATGCCTTGATAGGTGAAATTTACTAATAACATTGCCGCACCAATTAACAGGAATAAAAGGGAGTTGAGGAAATGATCGATCATTTCCCAAAAATGATCTAAATAGTGCTGACTTTGTTTGGAAAATCCTGTGTGTCTTGTCCAGTTACCGATAATGATGCCCGACACCACCATTGCTAATGCGCCGGAAACTTCAAGTAAATCGGCAATCATAAAGCCCGCCGTAGGAATGGTGAGCGTAAGGAGAATTTCTAAACTACCATCATCAGTAGCAGAAATAAGAAAGTGTGCGATTAATCCAAGAACTAAGCCAAATAATAATCCGCCGCCTGCTTCCATAAAAAAGAGTTCGCTGACATCGGCGATTGTTGGCTGTTTGCCCCCAAATGCGACGGCAAAAATAGTGGTAAAAATCACCAAACCCACACCGTCATTAAATAAGGATTCTCCCTCTACTTTCATCGAAAGTTTTTTTGGTGCTTTGAGATTTTTGATAATCGCCAATACGGCAATAGGGTCAGTAGGCGAAATTAATGCGCCAAACAACATACAATAG
Source organism: Avibacterium sp. 21-595 (assembly GCF_023611905.1). NCBI lineage: Bacteria > Pseudomonadati > Pseudomonadota > Gammaproteobacteria > Pasteurellales > Pasteurellaceae > Avibacterium > Avibacterium sp. 21-595. The sequence continues at coordinate 1,412,035 of NZ_CP091455.1, forward strand.
ATAAAATCCACTTCCCAGCCAAGGATGTAAGTTAAAAGATAAAAACTTGAACCGATAAGGAATGTGGAGGCGAAAGTAGAAAATAAGGCGAGAATGGTGATTTCACATTTTTGGCTTTTCATTACGGGGAGTTTTATGCCTAGCGCCCCGGCAAAGAGAAGAAAACCTAAAATCCCGTTGAGCAGAAAGCTTTTAAAATCAATTTGTTCCATCACGCCCTTGGCAAGTGAATCAATGTGCAATAAATTGAAATGCCCCATTATTAACAAAATCAGAGAAGCAACCATTGAGGTGGCGGTGATGGCAATGGTATATTGAATTTTGTCATTAATTTTCTGCGTAATAAAACCAATCAAAATAGAAATGGCAGAGAGAAAGCAAATGTAGGTATAAACGTTCATTGAAGAGCCTTAATCAAAATAATAAAGAATTTTGCTAAGAAAAGTGGCTCATTTTGCTCCACTTGATAAAGGAAAGGGATGGAGAATAAGCCAAATTAATTGGCGTAGTATAAGTAAACTGCTATTATTTAGAAAGCACAAATTTTCAAAATACATCAAAATGAGTAAACTAAAATCCTTTTTTATTGCCCTATTAGGGATGATTTTGCTTGGTTTGGGCTATTTGTGGCATAGCCTAGAAATTTATCCTGTTCCGCAAATTCAATTTCATACAAAAAGCCCATTGGCTTATCAGCGTAAAGCACTGGATAGCGCAGTGACCTGTTTTTATACCGAGCAATCTGTTAAACCTATTGAGCAGCAGAATTTTCGTCTGTTAGTGTGGAATATGCACAAAGGGCAAGATAAAGGTTGGCAAAACGCACTTTCGCGCTTTGCGAAAGCATCCGATTTTCTTTTTTTGCAAGAGGTATCTAGCGAGCAACATTTAGCACAGCAATTTTCTCAGCAATTTCCTACCGCACTTTATGCCAGTAGCTTTGCTTATTTGGGGAAGCAATCTGGGGTAATGCTGATGAGCCATTTTCAGCCACAATCTTTCTGTGCGGGTTCCTCTGTCGAGCCTTGGATTCGTATTCCTAAAGTGGGGAATGCGATGAGGTTTCCGTTGGCGAATGGGCAATCTTTATTAACGATTAATTTACATTTGGTCAATTTTGAGCTTAACCCAGTTCGCTATCAACAGCAGTTAGAAGCAATGTTTAAACTGATTAAATCGCATCAAGGGCCAATTATTCTGGCAGGGGATTTCAATGCGTGGAATAGTGGGCGGATAAATTTAATTAAAAAACTCACCGCACTTTATGGTTTAGTTCCTGTCTCATTTCAGCCAGATGACAGGCTACGTTTTTTAGCGAATCCGCTAGATTGGGTATTTGTACGCGGTTTTAATGTGAAGTCTGCACGCACGATGCAAACCACCAGCTCCGATCATAATCCGTTACTGGTGGAATTAACCTTGCTTAAACCGCAGCCGTAATGACGATTTCCACTTTCCACTCAGGCAGTGCGAGTTTTGCTTCTACGGTTGCACGGCTTGGTGGATTATGACGATCCACCCACTCATCCCAAGCTCGGTTCATTTCCGTATAATCTTGCATATCAGCCAAGAAAATCTGTGCATTTAAGATGTTACTTTTATTTGAACCCGCTTCCGCCAGCAATTTATCAATCAAACCTAGCACTTCTTTGGTTTGCTCATAGGCATTGCCTTGAGTATTTTCTGGCACTTGCCCCGCCAAATAAGCTACGCCATTGTAAATGCACATTTCAGCAAGGCGTTCATTGGTGTGAAAACGTTGGATAGTTGTCATCGTTTTTTCCTTTCTATGAAATAAAAATAATTCGCAAAGATTATAGCGATTGTACGTAAAAATAGCTAAAATTCTTGGTAATTTTTCACCGCACTTAGAAAATTTATTATGAAATTGCTTATTTCCAATCAACACGGTGCTATCGTGATGGCATTAATGCCGTTTTTATACGGAATGTTGCTCTCCACGCCGATGACACGCCATTTATTTCTTTTGCTAGCGTGGTTCTCTCTTTATTTGATGACCTATCCTTTTTTAAATTTATTTAAAGGCAGAAATCTTGAATTTTATCGTAAATGGACGCTAATTTACGCGACAGCTAGCTTACTTTTTGCCTTACCTGCCTTGTTGCATAACTGGCATATATTCTATTTTTTACTCGCAATGTTACCTTTTGTGGCAGTGAATATTTATTATGTAAAACAAAAAAATGAGCGAGCATTACTTAATGATTTTGCAGGGATTATTATTTTTGCGATCGCTGGAATGGCCGCGTATTATTTCGCTAACTCGCAATTCGATCATAAAATCTACTGGGTGGCGCTATATCCAAGCCTATTTTTTGTAGGTGTAACCCTTTATGTTAAATCTGTAATGCGTGAACGCAAAAATCCTCGATATTTACAAATTTCCATTCTTTTTCATTTGCTTTGTATATTAGGTTTTGCCTTATGCCAGCAATATGGGTTAGCACTCGCCTTTTTTCCACCATTTCTCCGCGCCTTAATTCTTCCTAAATATAAACTTTCAGTAAAGCAAGTGGGAATGGTTGAAATGGGCGTATCATTATTGTTTTTTGTGATGTTGGTATGGCAGGTTTAAAATAAAGAGCAGAATAATAATTCTGCCCTTTAATATCATAAGCTATTTATTGATTTCTGTTTTATATTTGGGGGAGCGAGGGCCATATAAAATCCCATTTGGTTTTGTTGGCGATAATAACTGAGCCCCTGCTAACTGAGCGATATCATAGCCTTTATCTAGTAATGTCCCAGCAACTTGATCAACAATAGCCCCAACAAGCGCGCCGATTAATCCACCGTTATTATTTTTCTGACCCGCATCAGATGCGATAGCTGTTCCATACCATAATTCTTTACCATTTTTAGCATCAACTAACTTCGCAGTTGCTTCAACGGTTGTTACACTCTGAATTAATTGATAACGTGTTCCATAGTCTTTTACTGTTATGTATAGTACTGCATCATTATTAAAAATAGAATGTAGCTTATCTAACTTAATATTATGGATATCTGCTGCATTGGTTAGCCCATTTTGCTTAAATGTTTCATTAACGACGGCAACAGGAAAAACATAATAACCAGCCTCTGATAATGGATAGGTTGTTGCTGTTAACATTCCCCAAGTGGCGTTAGAGAGAAGTATTATTATTTTTAAGATAGTTATATACAGCATTATTATAATCTTTCCAGTAATACATCGACTTTTGATGTATTCCACAAGTGACTAAGAGCATAGCCATACTAAATAGTAAAGATGATTTAGACAATTTACGCACCATTTGCTACCTCTTTATGGATTGGGTTTCCAAGCACCATTGTCGATAGATTCGGCTAAATTATTTACTGCTTCACGAATAGCAAGATCGAGTACTTTACCATTAAGTGTTGAATCATAGCCCTAAGTACCACCAAAACCAATGATTTCTCTGTTAGATAAGCTATATTCTCCCGCACCTTGTGTCGAATAAACAATTTCGGAAGTATTCACATCAACAATATTTAACGCCACTTTGGCATAAGCAATTTGTGATTTGCCACATCCTAATATACCGAATAATTGATGATCACCGACATCTTTACGTCCGAATATATTTGGGCTTTTAAAGCGCAATGGTAAGGTTTACACCGTCGCGGTGCCAAATACCCAATCTGCGACATTGTTGCCAATCATTCGCGAGCAAGTAAAGCCTGATAGCCTTGTTTACACTGATTTCTACCGAAGTTATGATGTACTTGACGTGAGTGAATTTAACCATTTTCGCATCAATCACAGTACACACTTTGCAGAAAAACAAAATCACATTAGCGGAATTGAGAACTTTTGGAATCAGGCGAAACGCCATTTACGCAAGTTTAACGGTATTCCTAAAGCGCATTTTGAGCTTTATTTGAAGGAATGCGAATGGCGTTTTAATAACAGTAACTTAAAATCTCAAATTTCTATTTTAAAACAATTAGTTAAAGGGAGTTTAGCCTAGTTATCTAGGACAGCCATAAATATTCTTAATTCTAAGGTAATTCGACGCTCCCCATAATTTTCGTCATTTTTGCGATAAATAACCTCTATTTGCTGTGAAATCACTACATTTTTATCAACCTTTGACTTGAGATAATAAAAGAAGGCACTAACGCAAAACGCGAGCGCAAGGTATTTACAATGACAGCTTTTTCTGCATTTTTGTTGGTTGAATTCCTGCCACTTTTTTAGTATTGCATTCTCCGCTTCTCATTCCAAAATTGGGTAACGCAAGCTCTCCTCTTCTATTTTGGGCTTCGGTGGCATTTTAGTCGATGTTAGTTTCATACTTGAACAACCTTTAGGTTTGGGAAATACTCCCTCTATACCTTATTTTTTGAAGGTTTGCAGCCATTGGCTAATTATCCCGGAATTGGGGATATCAAAGTGAAAGCACGCGGCTTCAGCGCAACATTGTCCTTTTTTGATCGCTTGAATGACCTTTAATTTAAATTCAACAGAATAACAGCGTTTTTACCTAACGCAGCTAATCCATTGATTCCATTATGATTAAATGTTGCAATCCAGCATGCTAATGTGCTTTTGGTAAGCTGAAAATAGCGGCGAGTAAGCGAACGATTTTTTCCATTTTGAAGATAAAAGTCGAGTACTTGTTGTTTGAAACCTTGAGTATATTTCGTCATAAAAAATCTGCACCTTGATCAGTTGGTTGTTTAGTCCAACTCTTGAGGGGCAGATCATTTTTTGTCTACGATACCGCCTTTTAAACACGACAAAATTTGATGCTAAAAATGATATTTTGGATAATTCATCAGAAAAGAAAAAAGCCGTAAGTTATTAATTTTAAAGGCTTAACTTACGACTTAATATGAAATTCTTAATGGTGCCAGTGGTCGGACTCGAACCGACACGCTTTTAAGGGCGGCGGATTTTGAATCCGCTACGTCTACCAATTTCGTCACACTGGCTAAAGAGATATTTAGGTAAAAGCATTTGTTATGCTTTAGATGTGATGAATTATACGGAGTTGATTTTTGCTTGCAAGTAAAATTTGTCAATTTAATGATGAGTGAAGTAATTTTAGTCAATTTTAAAGAGCGGTGTAAATTTCACGCATTTTCACCGCACTTTGTAGAAAGAAATACAGTAAAATTTTTACTTGGGATAAAAAAGCCTATCGTTGAAAGATAGGCTCACATTTGGTTTTTCGTTATTGTGCTTTTGTGGTTGCGCGATTGTCATTGAGTTGAAGAGTTTTATCGAACAAGTTCACACCGCCTTTTACGCCAAAATCAAGCGTAGTTACGTTGTAGGCAATGCTGATATTTTCTTGCTCAAAGCGTTTTTTCAACGCCATAATTGCTTGGCTTTTGGATTCTAAATAATCTTCATAGGTTACAAAATTTACCCAGAAACGAATAACGAAATCAAAGGTTGAACTACCAATATCAGTAAAGTAGAAATTGATGTCATTTTTATCGATTACAAAATCCCACTCTTGCATTAATGCTAAGGTAACTTGGCGAACTTTATCCAGATCATCACCATAAGACACGCCCGTAGATAAAATCACGCGGCGTTTTTTCAATTTAGAATAATTAAAAAACTCGCCACTATAAATCATCTGATTTGGAATTAAGGCGGTTTCCCCTTCAATGGTCATTAATTCTACGGTAACTAAACCAATGTTCATTACTTTACCAATTGAATTGTTGATATTTACCCAATCTCCAATATCAAAAGGTTGTTCTGATTTAATTAATAAGCCTGAAAACGCATTAGATGCAATATCTTTAAAGGCAAATCCGGCGATAATGCCCACAATTCCTGCACCAGCCAGTAAGTGAGTTAGAAATGAGGCAAGGTGTAATACTTCTAACGCCAGAATAATGCCTAAAAACCAAATCAGTATTTTCACACCAATGGCAATGCCTTTCGCCGCACGCAAGTTTTTTGCGAATAAACGGCTATAGATGCGCAGTGCGACTTTGCTCAGAATGTTGGCTAAAAAATAGAAAAGTGTAAGTAAAATAATGGCTGAAACAATATTAGGAATAAAACCAATCAGCCAATCTTTCCATTGAGAAAGCGTATGTGTTACCAAGGTGAGTGAATTGTTTTCTGTCATAAAATTTCCTGTTATAAATAATCAAAAAGCCATTATAAAAATGGCTCTTTTTTATACCGCACTTTAGTATTAACGTTTATGCGCTAATAACCACCAAGTAATAAGAATAAATAGCCCGCTAGGCATTAATGCCCCGGCAATTGGCGGCACATTATAAACTAAACTGAGTGGGCCGAAAATCTCATTAACGACATAAAATAAAAAGCCAAAGCAAATTCCGGTGATCATTCTTGCACCCATTGTAACACTACGCAATGGACCAAAAATGAAAGAAAGGGCAAGTAACATCATTACCCCAACGGAAATTGGTTGGAAGAGTTTACGCCAATAAGTGAGTTCAAAACGTTTTGCGTCTTGTCCGGTTTCTTTCATAAACGCAATATAATCTGCCAGCCCTGAAATAGAAAGTGAGGTTGGACGTAAGGAGACAATGCCCAATTTATCAGGCGTTAAGGTGGTTTGCCACGCTTCGTTAAGATAATTCGTTGTTGTAATTTTGTCTGTAGCAATTTGTGATTTATTCACTTGCATTAATTGCCAGTTGCCCTCTTTAAATTCTGCTTGATTCGCGTGGCTGACTTGTTCTAACTGGCGTTTATCATTGAAATGATAAATATAAATATCATTGAGTTTTACGTTGTCGGTAATTCGTCTCACATAGATAAAATCATTGCCATCTTTTGCCCATACACCATTTTTAACGGAAAGCATTTCTCCGCCAGAAATCGCTTTAGCACGCATATCTCGTGCAAATTGTTCCGTTTGAGGAATCCCCCATTCACCAATGATCATTGTAATGATCACCAAGGGAATGGCGGTTTTCATTACGGCAAAACCAATTTTTAAGCGTGAAAATCCTGACGCTTGCATGACCACTAATTCACTACGACTAGCTAGATTTCCCAAGGCAATTAATGCACCAAGTAGTGCTGCCATTGGAAAGAAGGTTTCAATATCTTTTGGAATTGTTAATACCGTGAAAAGTCCCGCGTGTAATACATCGTAAGTTCCTCGCCCTACGCTACGAAATTGCTCGACAAATTTGATAATTGCTGAGAGTCCAACTAAGGTAAGCAAGGTGGCAAAAATCGCCCCTAAAATGGATTTTCCAATATAACGGTCTAATGTATTCATCATTATTTTTATTCCTTAGGCACGTTTTTTGAATAATTGATAGCGAATTTTGTACATAAAGGCACTGTTCCAGCCATTCAATAATATACCTAACGCCAAAAAGCTAAAATTTACCACTGGCATAAGTACACTTGCATCGACTTTCCCAGCTGCCCCCGCTGATTTAAAAGAACTCTGCAATAAAAAATAAATGAGATAAAGTAAAAGTGCGGGTAAAATTTTGGCAAATCGTCCTTGGCGAGGATTAACACGACTCAGTGGTACCGCGATTAATGCCATAATAGGAACTGCTAAAATAAGTGTAATGCGCCAATGAAGCTCTGTTTTACCCGCTGGCGTCGTGCTATTTAATAGTTGGCTTAAGGGCAAAGTTTCGGCATCATCAGTCTCATTTTCTGTGGCTTTATAACCTAAGTAGGCTTGATACTGCTCAAAATCGGTAATACGGAAATCAGGTAACACGGCACTCCCTTCAATGCGTTGGCTATGGGTGAGGTTTAACACCTGATCACCATTTGGTAACGCGGTGAGTTCACCACGATCAGCCATAATGACAGAGGGTTTTTCATTTTTTTTATTTTGCATTTGAAAAACATAAACCCCTTCAATGGTATTATTTTGAACTTTATCAATAAATAAAACCAAATCACTACTATTCGCTGAAATAAACTGCCCTGCTGCTAACGCCCCCATTGTTGGGTTTGCTTTTGCATCTTTGACGATTTGGCTTTGCTTTTGTAATGCCCAAGGCGAAAGAACCAACGCATTGTAAGCTGCTAATCCCGCAGTGGCTAAAGATAAAATTAATGCGACTTTTACCAATAAACGTTGCCCTACGCCGCAAGCACGCATTACCGTAATTTCACTTTCTGCATAAAGGCGACCAAAGGTAAGTAATAAAGCAATGAATAAACACAAAGGCAACATTAATTGTGCCATTGTCGGCATCCCCAATCCTAATAAGGAAAATACCAAATCTGCCGGCACTTTTCCGTTTGCAGCCGAACCAAGTACACGCACAAGTTGTTGGCAGAAAAAAATGAGAAGTAAAATGAACAGGATCGCCATTTGGCTTTTTAATACTTCTTTCGTTAAATATCTTGTTAAAATCACCGTATTGCCTATGTTATTTTGCTTGCAATTTTTATAGAAGTCGTTTCAAATTGAATGGCGTATAATAACGTATTTTTCAACAGAAGGCAGTAAATTAGTGAGGAACAAATGAAATATACTGTAAAAAAAACCGCACTTTCTGCGGTAACAGGTAATGTTATCGTTGCTGTGTTTGAAGAAGGAAAACTTTCTCCCACAGCACAAACACTTGATCAATTAAGCCAAGGCGCTATTAGCCAACTTATTCGTGTAGGTGATATGAAAGGCAAACTCGGTGAAGTGGTTACCTTGCGTTTATCTAACGCAAATCTCGAACGCATTTTTGTAGTGGGTTGTGGTAAACAAGAAGAACTTAGCGTTCGCCAATATAAACAAGTCATCAAAAGTGCTATTCAAGCAGTAAAGGCTACCAATGCGGAACAAGTGCATAACTTTTTAACGGAAGTGCAAATCAGCGAACGTGATCTTTATTGGAATGTGAGATTTGCAGTGGAAGGCATTGCTGAAAGTTTTTATCAATTTGATCAATTTAAAAGCCAGAAATCTGATAAACATTCCGTCTTGCAGGAAGTGGTGTTTGCGGTTGAATCGGTACAGCTTACAGAGGCTGAAAAAGCCATTCAGCAAGGCCAAGCCATTGCATTAGGTGTTGCCTTAGCAAAAGATGTGGCAAATTGCCCACCTAATGTGTGTAATCCAGCCTATTTAGCCGAGCAAGCCAAAAAACTCAGCGAAAAATCACCGCACATTCGCACCACCGTACTGGGTGAAAAAGAAATGGCAGAGCTTGGAATGAATGCCTATCTTGCGGTATCTCAAGGCAGTAAGAATGAAGCTCAACTTTCCATTATTGAATACCGCAATCACCCTAATCCACAAGCCAAACCAATTGTTTTAGTGGGTAAAGGTTTAACCTTTGATGCAGGTGGTATTTCCTTAAAACCTGCGGATAGTATGGACGAAATGAAATACGATATGGGAGGCGCTGCGTCTGTTTATGGCGTGATGAACGCATTAGCAGAATTAGCATTGCCATTAAATGTGATTGGTATCTTAGCTGGCTGTGAAAATTTACCCGACGGCAATGCTTATCGCCCCGGCGATATTTTAACCACAATGAGTGGTTTAACCGTTGAAGTGCTGAATACCGATGCAGAAGGACGTTTAGTGCTGTGCGATACGCTCACTTATGTAGAACGTTTTGAGCCTGAGTTAGTGATTGATGTCGCCACCCTCACAGGGGCTTGTGTGGTGGCACTTGGTCAGCACAACAGCGGTTTAATGTCGCCAAATGATCATCTCGCAGAACAGCTATTAAATGCCGCACAACAAAGTGCCGATAAAGCTTGGCGTTTACCCTTAAGCGAAGAATATCAAGAACAACTTAAATCTCCATTTGCTGATCTTGCCAACATTGGTGGGCGTTGGGGCGGTGCGATTACCGCAGGTGAATTTTTATCTAATTTCACAAAAAAATATACGTGGGCGCACTTAGATATTGCAGGCACAGCGTGGCTACAAGGCGCAAACAAAGGGGCGACAGGTCGTCCTGTAAACTTGCTGACCCAATTTTTACTGGATCAAGTAAAATAAACATAAAAAAATCCCTCAATTATTTGAGGGATTTTTCTTTTAGGCACTACACAACTTCAATCAAAAACTGCTGTTCTTGATCAGTGAGTTCTCCCACTTCAAACAATTCAATCCCCTCTTGCTGCGCCAATGCCATTACTTGCGCCACTGCATCTGGCTTCACAGCAATCAACAACCCACCTGAAGTTTGCGGATCACACAACACCGCTTTTTGTCGCTCATTCATAGGTGAAATTTTATGTCCGTAACTCTCAAAATTTCGCCCTGTTCCACCCGGCACACAACCTTTTTCAATATAACGAATCACGCCGTCTAAGGTATGAATTTTATCAAAATACACTTTAGCCTTGAGCTGTGAACCTTCACAAATCTCACTTAAATGGCCAAGCAAACCAAAACCGGTTACATCCGTCATCGCGGTGATTGCCTCCAATTCAGCAAATTGACTACCGATTTTATTCATTTGACACATCGTTGCACTGGCAAGCCCTTTATGTTCTGGCTTAAGCTTACCTTTTTTCTCTGCTGTGGTTAAAACACCAATGCCTAATGGTTTAGTCAAATAAAGTTTACAGCCTGCTTGTGCAGAAGCATTCTTTTTCACTTTGTCCGTAGAAATCACTCCCGTTACGGCTAAGCCGAAAATGGGTTCTGGTGAATCAATAGAATGCCCACCAGCCAGGGCGATACCGGCTTGTTGGCAAGCAAAGCGTCCACCTTCAACAATCCGTTTTGCCACACTCGGTGGTAACAATTTAATTGGGAAACCTAAAATAGCAATTGCCATTATCGGTTTGCCTCCCATCGCATAAATATCACTAATGGCATTAGTCGCCGCAATACGCCCAAAATCAAAAGGATCATCGACTATCGGCATAAAGAAGTCCGTTGTACTAATAATGCCTAATCCATTACCAATATCATAAACAGCAGCATCATCTTTGGTTTCATTGCCAACCAATAAATTTGGATCAACAAACTTTTCCATTTCTGAATGTAAAATGGTTTCTAAGACTTTTGGTGAAATTTTACAACCGCACCCTGCGCCGTGACTGTATTGTGTTAAACGAATGGTTTCTGCCACCGTTTGATCTAGCGCATTTTGTACATCGGTAAGATCTGTTTCTTTTTGCTTAGTTTCTTTTTGCATAGCATCCTCGCGTTACCATCAACTGATGAGTGAATGAGGTTATTATACGCTGATTTATTAAGTGCAGTGATTTTTTGTGAAATTTTTGTCTTAAATCAGTTAAAATGTGCCTTATTATTTTGCTGATAAATATCACTAATGAATAGACGAAAACGCCCTACATTACAAATGATTGCCGAGCATCTTGGTTTAACGAAAATGACGATTAGCCGTTATTTACGTCAGCCCGATTCTGTTGCACCAGAAACCCAGCAAAAAATTGCCAAGGCGATTGAGCAATTTGGCTATATCCCTAATCGTGCGCCAGATATTTTATCTAATGCGAAAAGCCTTGCCATTGGTGTATTACTCCCCTCACTAACAAACCAAGTATTTGCTGAAGTGCTAAAAGGCATTGAGCTAATTACAGACAAAGCGGGCTATCAAACAATGGTTGCACACTACGGATATAGCGAAAAAAAAGAGGAACAACGTATTGAAAGCCTACTTTCTTATAATGTGGACGGCTTGATTTTATCGGAAAATCATCATAGCCCTCGAACCCTAAAAATGTTGGAAGTCGCCAATATTCCTGTGATTGAAATTATGGATAGTAGCGAAATGGGTATTCAACAAGTGGTAGGCTTTGATAATGTGGCGGCGGCACAATCTATGGTAGAAACGATGATCCATTATGGTCATAACAAGATCGTATATTTTACTGCTCGAATGGATAAACGCACCCAATTAAAAATGCAAGGCTATGAAAATGCAATGAAAAAGCACGGTCTCACGCCACATAGTTTAATTACCTCTGAACCCTCTTCTTTCACCTTAGGCGCACATTTACTTCGCCAAGCCTTGAGTGAATATCCTGACACTAATGGAATTTTTTGTACCAATGATGATTTAGCCATAGGGGCTATCTTCGAATGCCAACGATTAGGGATTAAAATCCCACAGGAAATGGCGATTGCTGGCTTTCACGGCCACGATGTCGGACAATCAATGACCCCCCAGCTCGCAACCGTGATTACGCCAAGGTTAGAAATTGGCAAGATCGCCGCACAAGAATTACTAAACCGTTTAAAAGGCCTCCCTGTGCAAAGCCATATTATTAATTTGGGTTATGAAATTCATTTGGGGCAAAGTGTGAAATAATGCCCATCACCGCCATTAAAAAAGGGCATCACAAAAAATGCCCTTTTTTACTTTCTAGCTAAAAATTAGCCATTAACAAATTTCTCGCCTAATTCAATATCAGCACGTAATGTTGGTAGCATATCTTCTAATGCTTTTTGTTCAAAAGCACTTAATTCACCAATTGGCAGAATTTCTTCAACCCCTTCTTTACCTAAACGAACTGGCTGAGCGAAGAAACGTGCGTATTTACCATCGCCCTCTACATAACTACATTCCACCACAGTTTGACCGCTCAGACCTTTTACTAAAGAACGGGCAAAACGTGCCGCGGCTTGTGCCATAGAAAGGGTTGCAGAACCGCCGCCCGCTTTTGCTTCCACCACTTCTGTTCCGGCATTTTGGATACGTTTTGTCAGTGGCGCAATTTCTTCCTCTTTCCATTGTGCATACGGCACTTGAGATAATAGCGGTAAAATGGTTACCCCTGAATGTCCACCAATCACTGGCACAGCTGTACGAGATACATCAAGTCCTTTTAACGCTGCCACAAAAGTTTCAGAACGAAGAACATCAAGTGTCGTAACACCAAATAATTTACGTTTGTCATAAACACCTGCTTTTTTCAACACTTCTGCCGCAATAGCTACTGTTGTATTGACTGGATTTGTGATGATCCCAATACAGGCTTTCGGGCAAGCTTGCGCAACTTTTTCAACCAGATTACGCACAATTCCCGCATTAATATTAAATAAATCTGAACGATCCATACCCGGCTTGCGTGCAACCCCCGCAGAAATTAACACCACATCTGCGCCTTGTAACGCGGGTGTAGGATCTTCACCTGAGAACCCCTGCACTTTTACCGCGGTTGGGATATGGCTAACGTCCACGGCGACACCGGGCGTAACAGGGGCAATATCATAAAGCGATAATTCTGAACCAGCTGGTAGCTGTAACTTTAACAATAATGCTAAGGCTTGACCAATTCCGCCTGCGGCACCTAAAACTGCAACTTTCATCTAATACTCCTCTTTTTGGTTATAAATCAAATTAGTTGAATTTTAGACTTATCCCCTAGCAAATTCAAACAGAGAAATTCAATAGTGAGATCTAATTCAAAGTTTTAAAAAATTTATTTCAACCTTGTTGAATTTCCTTTCTATTATGGTGTTTTCAACTTGCTAAAAATTGAATTTTTATGCAAAATTCCTGCCCATATTTGCAATACAACCTTATTATGAAGCCTAAAACGATGACAACAGACAAAAATGATAATTTAATCGCTACATTTAAAACCTTGCTCGAACAAGAACGTTTCGGTTCACAAGGGGAAATTGTAAACGCCCTACAACAGCTCGGTTTTAATAATATTAATCAATCTAAAGTTTCTCGAATGCTCACCAAATTTGGTGCAGTGCGCACGCGCAACAGCCGAATGGAAATGGTGTACTGTTTACCCGCTGAATTAAGCGTGCCAACGTCAAGCAGCCCATTAAAAAACTTGGTATTAGACATCGATCATAACGATTTTTTGATCGTGGTGAAAACCAGCCCCGGCGCAGCACAGCTTATCGCTCGCTTATTAGATTCAGTGGGCAAAGCCGATGGCATTCTTGGCACGATTGCTGGAGATGATACTATTTTTATCACACCGACCTCAGGCACGGCGATTTTAGCGTTAATGCAACGAGTGCAAGAATTATTTGAAACGAGCCTATAATGAACATTCTACTCACGGGCGGCACAGGGCTGATTGGTTCAGCCTTGATCCCGCAACTTCTCGCCAAACGACATAAAATTTGCCTTTTAACACGCAACATTCAGCCCGAACGGTTTCCAAATGAAGTGCAACAAATTGCTCATCTTGCGTTATTAAAAAATCTCAATGAATTTGATGCCGTCATTAATTTAGCCGGTGAACCTATTTTCAATCACCGCTGGACAACCAAACAAAAAGCCAAACTTTTTGCAAGCCGAGTAAATTTAACACAAAATTTAACCGCACTTATCAATCAAAGCGATTGTCCGCCTCACACCTTGATTTCAGGATCGGCGACGGGGTTCTATGGTGATCACCAAGATCATTGGATTGATGAAAAAACACCTGCTGGCACACAATTTCCCGCCCTGCTATGCCAACAATGGGAAGTCGCGGCAAGGCAAGCCAACACTCGCGTTTGTTTATTACGCACGGCAATGGTATTAAGTCCAAACGGCGGTGCATTAAGCAAAATATTACCGTTATATCGCCTAGGTTTAGGCGGAAAACTGGGTAGCGGCAAACAATATTGGGCTTGGATCAGCTTACAAGATATGATCGCGGGAATTTTATTTTTATTAGAAAATAGACAATATGAAGGCGTCTTCAACTTCGCTTCCCCACAACCGATCACCAATCAGGATTTCAACCAACAGCTCGGAAATTTCCTTAACCGCCCTCATTGCGCTAACATGCCAGCATTTATATTACGTTGGCTTTTAGGTGATCGCTCACAATTATTATTAGACAGCCAACGCATTCGCCCCACTCACCTGATAGACGCGGGGTTTGAATTTAAAGTGGAGAATTTTGCGGCGTTTTTGGCAAAAAATTTAAGAAGATAAAAGGGGATATTTTCGGCGAGAATGAATAACTGTAATAATTTCGACACGATCTTCATATTCACGATAGACAATGGGGTAATGGTAGCAAAATAACTCCCTCATTTCATCACCTCTTTTCTTGCCAATTTTGGGAAAAAAATGCAATACGTTGGAAAACTTTTTGTAGCTCAGAATTTAATTTTTCTGCGCTTTTTACAGAGCCAGTATAGTCTGATACATTGGTTAGAATTCCATCAACCTGTCTGATGGCAGGTAAAGTAATCTCTAGCTTTTTAGCTGACATATCCTAACTCTAGCTCTTCTTCTCGAGTTAAAGCGTCTAATTCTAGGGCTTTTCGTTTTAATAATTCATCGGTGTGTTTTTTCCATTCTTCCAAAGACATTACTTCCCTCCGCTCCGCGGCGGCAATTCCCTCTGCAATCCTTTCCGCCAAAAACGCATCATACCCTTCTTCTTTTAGCATTTTCTTTCCTTTATTGAATAGATAAAATACAACGTAAGCCTACGTCATAATCGCTATAAATTCAACATCTACCTAAAATTTTCTATTGTTATCCCAGCAAGAAACTAGGATAATAGCGAGCGAGATTTTTTCTGACAACTTGGCTTTCAACTATATAAAAATCATAACAATGCAATGAAAGCAAGGATAATGAACCGATGACTGACTATATTTTATTAATTATTAGCACCGCACTTATTAATAACTTTGT
This sequence comes from Avibacterium sp. 21-595, assembly GCF_023611905.1. Taxonomy (NCBI): domain Bacteria; kingdom Pseudomonadati; phylum Pseudomonadota; class Gammaproteobacteria; order Pasteurellales; family Pasteurellaceae; genus Avibacterium; species Avibacterium sp. 21-595. The sequence continues at coordinate 1,427,587 of NZ_CP091455.1, forward strand.
CCTAGTGAAATTCCTAGGGCTTTGTCCTTTTATGGGGGTATCGAAAAAAATCGAAACTGCCATTGGAATGGGGCTTGCTACAATGTTTGTACTCACCGTTGCCTCCCTTTGCTCTTATTTAATTGATCGCTACTTACTGACGCCATTTAATGGCAATTTTTTACGCACCTTAGTGTTTATTTTAGTGATTGCTGTGGTGGTGCAATTTACTGAAATGGTCATTCACAAAACAAGCCCAACCCTTTATCGCCTACTCGGTGTATTTTTGCCCCTTATCACCACCAACTGTGCGGTGTTAGGCGTGGCATTACTCAATGTCAATTTAGCCCATAATTTAACCCAATCCGTGGTTTACGGTTTTGGCGCTTCACTCGGTTTTTCCCTTGTGTTGGTGCTATTTGCCGCCTTGCGTGAACGCCTTGCCGCTGCAGATGTGCCAATACCATTTCGCGGTGCATCTATCGCCTTGATTACAGCAGGGCTAATGTCCCTTGCCTTTATGGGCTTTGCTGGCATAGTGAGAATGTAAAATGACAACATTATATTATGTCCTTCTCGCTATCAGCGTGCTTGCTTTAATTTTTGGTGCTATTTTAGGTTTAGCCTCAATCAAACTGAAAGTGCAAGTGGATCCTATCGTAGAAAAAATTGATGCACTGCTCCCACAAAGCCAATGCGGGCAATGTGGCTATCCCGGCTGTAAACCTTATGCTGAAGCAATTGCACAAGGTGATGTGATTACCAAATGTATTCCAGGTGGGCAGCCATTAGTGGTTAAAATTGCCGATTTATTAGGCGTGGACGTACCTGCAACAGAATTTGATGAAGAAGATAACGCCGCAAAAGTCGCACTGATTCACGAAGCGATGTGTATTGGCTGCACCAAATGTATTCAGGCCTGCCCCGTTGATGCCATTATTGGCACCAATAAAGCGATGCACACCGTCATTCCAGATCTTTGTACAGGTTGTGAACTCTGTGTTGCGCCTTGCCCGACAGATTGCATTTCAATGATAAAAATAGAACAAGATATTGATCATTGGGATTGGAAATTCGATCCCAGCTTAACCATTCCGGTGTTAGATATTACCGCAAACCGCAACTCAAAGAATCAGGGAGCGGAAAAATAATGGCTGATGTATTAACCCATTTTAATTCTGGAAAATTATGGGATTTCGCAGGAGGAATTCATCCGCCTGAAATGAAATCACAATCTAATCACGTCCCAATTCGCCCAGCGGCGTTGGTAGAAACCTACTATGTACCAGTTAAACAGCACGCAGGCAATGCGGGAAATCTGTTGGTAAAAGAAGGGGATAAGGTACTAAAGGGTCAGCCATTAACCTTAGGTGAAGGCTTGCGTAATCTGCCCGTACACGCCCCAACTTCAGGCATTGTTACGGCCATTACCCCTTATATTGCCGCTCACCCTTCTGGCTTACCTGAGCTAACCATTCAAATTCAGGCAGACGGTAAAGACCAATGGCGTACACAACACCCGATTGAGGATTTTCTCACCCAAACGCCAGAACAGCTTATCGAAAAAATTTATCACGCCGGCATTGCGGGGTTAGGCGGTGCCGTGTTCCCTACTGCGGCTAAAATTCAATCGGCAGAAAATAAAGTAAAACTGCTGATTATCAATGGTGCAGAATGTGAACCTTATATCACCTGTGATGATCGGCTAATGCAAGATTATCCTAACGAGATCATCGAAGGAATACGGATCTTACGCTATATTTTAAGCCCCGAAAAAGTGGTCATCGCCATTGAGGACAATAAACCCAACGCCGTTAAAGCCCTTAAACACGCCTTAAAAGGGGCAAATGATATTGAAATTCGTGTTATTCCCACAAAATATCCTTCTGGTGCGGCAAAACAGCTTATTCAAGTGCTAACCGGCATTGAAGTACCAAGAGGACAGCGTTCTTCCAGCATTGGCGTACTAATGCACAATGTTGGCACCGCTTTTGCGATCAAAAGAGCGGTGATAAATGACGAACCTTTAATTGAACGGGTGGTAACGCTAACAGGTGATAAAATCCCCCACAAAGGCAATTTATGGGTACGCTTGGGAACACCTATTTCTGCACTATTGCAACAAGTCGGCTACCAATATGATGGGCGTTTTCCCGTGTTTATGGGCGGACCTATGATGGGCTTTATTTTGCCAAATCTCAGCGCGCCAGTTACAAAAATCACCAACTGCTTACTTGCGCCTGATCATTTTGAGTATGCCGAACCCGAACCTGAACAAGCTTGTATTCGCTGTTCTGCCTGCTCTGATGCTTGTCCTGTGCATTTAATGCCACAGCAACTCTATTGGTTTGCACGCAGTGAAGATCATCAAAAATCAGAACAATATGCCCTGCAAGATTGTATCGAATGTGGCTTGTGTGCCTATGTTTGCCCAAGCCACATTCCGCTTATCCAATATTTCCGTCAAGAAAAAGCAAAAATTTGGGAAATCAAAGAACAAGCACAAAAATCCCACGAAGCCAAACTACGCTTTGAAGCGCGCCAAGCACGTTTAGAGAAAGAAGAACAAGCCCGCAAAGCGCGTACCCAACGTGCTGCCGAAGCGCGTCGTGAAGAAATCGCAAAACAAAACGGCATAGATCCTGTTCAAGCGGCATTAGCGCGCCTAAAAGCCAAAAAACAAACGGACAACGAAAGTCCAAATGTAAAAACCTTTGTGGATGAAAAAGGTCAGCTTCAACCAGATAATTCCGGTATTATGGCGCAACGCAAAGCTCGTCGCTTAGCTCGCCAACAAGCAGAACAAGAACGTGCTGCATCAGAAAATCAAATGCAAGAAAATCCACAGAACACAAATTCTGCGGAAAATCTCACAGTTGATCCAAAAAAAGCCGCTATTGCTGCCGCACTCGCACGAGCCAAAGCAAGAAAACAAGCCTCAAGCCATAATGCACAACCTGAAAACGCAAAAACCAACACCACAGAAAATTCAACTCAAACAAATAGTGGAAGTGCGATAGAAAACCGCAAAAGTGCAGCGTCAGCACAAGGTGTGATTGAAAACCGCGAAAACTCAACGGCAATACAAAGTGCGGTTGAAAAAGCGCAAGAAAATCCCACCGCACTTGATCCTAAAAAAGCCGCTATTGCGGCGGCAATTGCACGAGCAAAAGCGAAGAAACAAGCACAGAATGGCACGCCACAATCTGCCCACGCAACGTCGCAACTTGTTGAAGAACAAGAGGCTGTGAAAAGTGAACACCGCGAAAGTGCGATAGAAAACCGCGAAAACGCAACGCCAGCACAAGGTGTGATTGAAAACCACGAAAACTCAACGGCAATACAAAGTGCGGTTGAAAAAACGCAAGAAAATCCTACCGCACTTGATCCGAAAAAAGCCGCTATTGCGGCGGCTATTGCACGAGCAAAAGCGAAGAAACAGGCACAGAATGGCACGGCACAATCTGCCCACGCGACGCAGCCACTTATTGAAGAACAAGGGGCTGTGGAAAGTGAACACCGCGAAAGTGCGATAGAAAACTGCGAAAGTGCAACGGCAGCACAAGGTGTGATTGAAAATCGCGAAAACGCAACGACAACACAAAGTGTAGTTGAAAAAACGCAAGAAAATCCCACCGCACTTGCTCCGAAAAAAGCCGCTATTGCGCGGGCAAAAGCGAAGAAACAGGCACAGAATGGCACGGCACAATCTGCCCACGCAACGTCGCAACTTGTTGAAGAGCAAGAGGCTGTGAAAAGTGAACACCGTGAAAGTGCGATAGAAAACAGCGAAAGCGCAACGTCAGCACAAGGTGTGATTGAAAACCGCGAAAACGCAACGGCAATACAAAGTGCGGTTGAAAAAACGCAAGAAAATCCCACCGCACTTGATCCGAAAAAAGCCGCTATTGCGGCGGCAATTGCACGGGCAAAAGCGAAGAAACAAGCACAGAATGGCACGGCACAATCTTCCCACGCGACGCAGCCACTTGTTGAAAAACAAGGGACTATGGAAAGCGAACACCGCGAAAGTGCGATAGAAAACCGCGAAGCCTCAACGGCAGCACAAGGTGTGATAGAAAATCACGAAAACGCGGCAATACAAAGTGCGGTTGAAAAAACGCAAGAAAATCCTACCGCACTTGATCCGAAAAAAGCGGCTATTGCGGCAGCAATTGCACGAGCAAAAGCGAAGAAACAGGCAAAAGAAAATCAATCCAAGGAAAAAGAATAAGGTTTATCAATGTTTAAAATGATGAGTTCGCCACATACCCACTCGGGCAAATTAACTGCTCGCATTATGCTGTGGGTTGCACTGGCTATGTTGCCCGCTTTCGCGGCACAAGTTTATTATTTTGGTTTTGGTGTGTTGATTCAAAGCCTACTCGCTATTTCCTTTGCGTTAGTGTTGGAATTTATCGTTACTCGCTTACGCAAAAAACCAACCCTGTTTTACATTAGTGATTTCAGCGTCGTGCTAACGGCATTAATGCTCGCGATGGCAATTCCGCCTTATGCGCCTTATTGGGTGATTTTAATTGGCACATTCTGCGCCGTAATACTCGGCAAACACGTTTATGGCGGCTTGGGGCAAAATTTGTTTAACCCTGCAATGGTCGGTTATGTGGTATTGCTCATTTCCTTTCCGGTGCAAATGACTGCTTGGCTTCCCCCTGTAACCCTATTAAATGAACCGCCTAGCCTGCAAGATGCTTATCAGTTGATTTTCCACGGCATCACCACAGATGGTTTCAACCTACATCAATTAACCAATTCCATTGATGGTATTACTCAAGCCACGCCGTTAGATTCCGTCAAAACGGCAAGCAAAATCAATATGGCGATAAGTGAAGTCAATCAATCACCGATTTTTGCACAAGTATTGCCGTTAAAAGGGGAACTCAACCTTGGTTTAGGTTGGGCACAAGTGAATTTTTTCTTCTTACTCGGTGGGCTCTTTTTAATTTGGAAAAAAATTATTCATTGGCAAATTCCAACGGCTTTTTTATCCACAATGTTACTAGTAAGTGGACTACATTGGCTGCTTTCTTCTTATGTGCCAAGCCCTTTATGGCAGTGGTTTAGTGGTGCAACGATGTTCGGGGCATTTTTCATTGCAACCGATCCTGTTACCTCTTCCATTACCCCAAAAGGTAAACTGGTTTTTGGTGCGATTATTGGCTTACTGGTGTGCCTGATCCGCTTCAATGGTAACTACCCTGATGGTGTGGCATTTGCTGTGTTATTGGCAAATATTTGTGTGCCACTCATTGATCACTACACGCGCCCGCGCGTGGCTGGACATAGAAGGAAATAAGCAATGCAAACGGTAAAAATTAGCCTCCGCTATGGCGTGATCTTAGGTGTTATTGCGTTAATTTGTACCGCACTTTCTGCTGCGGTGTATTTCTTAACAAAAGCCCCTATTACGCAAGCAATCGCCAACCAACAAGCAGAATTGCTCGCACAAATTATTCCACCGCAAAGCTATGATAACGATTTACTCACCAGTTGCGATGAGCCTCATTTTGCTCAAGCAAAAACCTTGCGTATTGAGAAAATCTGTGTCGTGGAGAAAAATCATCAGCCAGTGGCTTATGCCTATGAAACCATTGCGCCAGACGGCTATTCAGGCAATATTCGTTTTCTTGTTGGCATTACGCCACAAGGTGAAGTATTAGGCTTGCGTGTACTTGAACATAAAGAAACACCGGGCTTAGGCGATAAAATTGAATTACGTATTTCTGATTGGGTGCTGAGCTTTAATCACAAAAAAATTAGCACCGATAATCTCAATGATTGGGCGGTAAAAAAAGACGGTGGGCAATTTGATCAATTTACTGGGGCAACCATTACGCCACGCGCGATTGTCAATCAAATCAAGCGTTCTGCCTTACCTTTGTTACAACAAATGAAGGTGAATGCGGTGAAAGAGGAGCAAAACTGATGAATGAAAATCGTGAAAAAACCCACCGCACTTTAGGAAATGAGATGGATTTCACTGCGGAAACACCACCATCTCAACTGCCAATAAGCGAAGTAAAAAGCCAATGGGGTGAATTATTTAAGCAAGGCTTTTGGCATAATAACCCCGCACTTGTGCAACTTTTAGGGCTTTGCCCATTGCTTGCGGTATCTAGCTCGGCGACAAATGCCCTTGGTTTAGGCATTGCGACCATTGTAGTGCTAATGTGTACCAATGTAGTGGTTTCGCTATTCCGCAAGCATATTCCACACGCCATTCGTATTCCTATTTATGTGATGATTATTGCTACTACGGTAACCATTGTGCAGTTAATGATGAATGCTTACACGTACACGCTTTATCAATCTTTAGGGATTTTTATTCCTTTAATTGTCACCAACTGTATTGTCATTGGTCGTGCAGAAGCCTTTGCGTCAAAAAATGGTGTATGGCTTTCACTTTTTGATGGCTTTGCAATGGGCGTAGGAATGGCGTTTAGCTTGTTAATACTGGGGGCAATTCGTGAAGTGTTAGGCACAGGCAAACTGTTTATGGGAATGGAAAATCTGCTTGGCAACTGGGCTACCACATTACATTTAAATCTTTTTGAGCTAAACAGTAGCTTTTTACTCGCTATTTTACCTCCCGGGGCATTCCTTGGTTTGGGGTTAATTTTGGCGATGAAAAACTTGATTGATGATAAAAAACAATAAATACAATGAATAAACAAAAACGTATTGAAATTTTAACGCGATTGCGGGATCAAAATCCTCATCCAACGACGGAATTGAATTATCATTCACCTTTTGAGTTATTGATCGCGGTAATTTTGTCTGCACAGGCAACAGATAAAGGGGTGAATAAAGCCACCGCAAAACTCTTCCCTGTGGCAAATACACCACAAGCGATTTTAGATCTTGGATTAGATGGCTTAAAAAGCTATATTAAAACCATTGGTCTATTTAATAGTAAAGCTGAGAATATTATTAAAACCTGTCGTGATCTGATCGAAAAACACAATGGTGAAATTCCGCAAACGCGTGAGGAACTTGAAGCCTTAGCAGGTGTTGGGCGAAAAACCGCGAATGTGGTGTTAAATACGGCATTTGGTCAGCCTACCATTGCGGTAGATACCCATATTTTCCGTGTCTGTAATCGGACAAACTTTGCCCCCGGCAAAACCGTATTACAGGTAGAAGAAAAATTACTCAAGGTTGTTCCAGCTGAATTTAAAGTTGATGTGCATCATTGGCTTATTTTGCACGGGCGTTATACCTGCATTGCACGCAAACCTCGCTGCGGTTCTTGTATTATTGAAGATCTTTGTGAATACAAAGACAAAACTGAAAATTAAGGTAATTTATGACAACAAAAAAATCTGAACGACAAACTTGGTCAAGCCGCTTAACCTATATTATGACTGTGGCTGGTGCAACCGTAGGATTTGGCGCGACTTGGCGTTTCCCTTATTTAGTTGGTGAAAACGGCGGCGGTGCATACGTTTTATTATTCTGCGTAGCAATGATCGTGATTGGTATCCCGATGATCTTAGTGGAAAACGTCATTGGTCGCCGTTTGCGTGTCAATTCCATTGATGCCTTTGAAGATAAACTGACCGCAAAACCCCATTCAAAATATTGGAAAATTATTGGCTATATGGGCTTGCTCGGAGCATTCGGCATTATGGCTTATTATATGGTACTCGGCGGTTGGGTGATGAATTATATCATTAGCTTGATTTCTGGTAGCCTTGATATTTCTAGCACCATTAGCAAAGAGTATGCCAAAACCTTCTATGAACAGAGCATTAGCAATAGCCCGCTACAAATTGCCCTTTATACCTTTATTTTTGTCGCCATTAACTATGTTATTTTAGCGAAAGGGATTATCGGTGGGATTGAACGTTCGGTAAAATATTTAATGCCATTATTGTTTATCTTCCTTATTGGAATGGTTATCCGCAACATCACCTTACCCGGCGCAGCAGAAGGCATTATTTATTATCTCAAACCTGATTTTTCTAAAATTACACCGCAGTTATTTATTATGGTGTTAGGTCAAGTTTTCTTTGCACTTAGCTTAGGTTTTGGCGTGCTAATTACCCTTTCAAGCTATCTCAGTAAAGAAGAAAATTTAGTACAAACTGCCGTGATCACTGGCTTTACCAATACCATTATTGCGGTCTTAGCAGGATTTATGATTTTTCCATCGTTATTCAGCTTTGGTATTGAACCCAATGCTGGTCCAACGCTTGTCTTCCAAAGTTTACCTATTGTGTTCTCACATATGTGGGCTGGACGCATTTTTGCCATTATCTTCTTTAGTTTATTGCTCATTGCGGCACTAACCACTTCTATCACGATTTATGAAGTGATTATCACCGCACTACAAGAAAAACTCAGAATGCGCCGAGGCAAAGCAATTATGCTCACCCTTGGAGGAATTTTCTTACTTGGTAATATTCCATCTATTTTGAGCGATAACTTACTGAAAGACGTCACCTTCTTTGGAAAAAGTATTTTTGATGCTTTTGATTATGTGAGTGGAAATATTCTCTTTTTACTCACCGCACTTGGCTGTGCGATTTTCGTCGGCTTTGTGTTGAAAGAGGAAGCAAAAAAAGAGCTTTCTGATAAACCAAATTCTACTTTCACCAACATTTGGTTCAACTATGTAAAATATGTCGTTCCATTGATTATTTTAGTTATTTTTGTGAGTAATTTAATTTAATCTCTGTTCAGATAAAAATCAGGGCTGATATTTCTCAGCCCTTAATTTTTTCGCGATTTTAAGCATTACTCGCTTTCTAATCCCTGACGAATAAGTCCTTCAAAAGCATCGTAAGCCACTAAAAACGCATCGTGTCCATAATCAGAAGGAAACTCGTGATAAGTTAAATTTACCCCTGCGTCTTCAAGCATTGCTCTACTTTTTCTCACGTCCACCGCTTTAAAAAGCTGATCATTGCTCACCGCAATTAGGCTATAACGTGCGGTAATGCGTGATAACGCTTGATATGTGTTTTCATAACCTAAGGCGGGATCATATAAATCCAAGGCACGCAACAAATGCAAATAGCTATTCGCATCAAAACGATCGAGAAATTTCTGCCCTTGATAACTGAGATAAGATTCTACTTGGAAATAGTCTCCCCAGTACTGCCCTTCTACTTTCGTCGCACGCCCAAAGGCTTTGGCAAGCTGAATATCAGTACGATAGGTAAGCATTCCTAACATTCGCGCAATAGATAACCCTTGCATAGGTGGCTCACCCTCATAATAATCGCCATTATTAAAATTAGGATCAGTTATAATGGCTTGACGCATAACGTGATTAAAGCCGATAGCTTCTGCACTAAAATACAGGGAAGAGCAAAGGTTTACGATGTTATCCATAAAATCCGGATAATCTATTGCCCATTGAGTGGCTTGCATTCCGCCAAATGACCCTCCAACAATGCCTTTTAAATGTGGGATTTGAAGATAATCGAGCAGCGCCTTTTGTACTTTTACAATATCTTGCACAAGAATATGCGGAAACTGGCTGCCATAAGGCTTTTGTGTTTTTGGATTTACCGAAGAAGGCCCTGTTGTCCCTTTGCAACCACCTAGCACGTTAGAACAAATGAAAAAATATTTTGATGTATCTAATGCCAAACCTTCGCCCATAAAGTTCTGCCACCAACCTGTTTGGTTGGGATCAGGGTGATAGGGTTCTGCATCTCCCGTTAATGCGTGGCAAATCAACACGGCATTACTTTTATCCGCATTTAACTTGCCATAGGTTTGGTAGGCAACATCAATATGCTCAAGCTGTCCAGCTAAAGTGAGTTTGAGTGGTGTTTGAGTAAAAAGTGTTGCTGTTTGTACTGCCATTACCTAGTCCATTATTCCATTGATGCCATCTTGCAAAGGTTAGGCAACATAGACTACCGTTAGCCTTATACCTCGCCAAGATTTTTAGACGTCTAAACCTCTAGACGTATTTTAGAATAAATTTGCTTGAATTTACTAGTCTTTTTTATTATTTTGATACGCAAAAGATAAAAAAATACGAATTTTATGCTGAAATCCTTTTTCCGTTACCTTTTTTCTTTTCGATGGGTTCGCTACCTGCCTAGAAAAGTTCTACGGTATAGCCTGTTCCTCATTTTTCTTTGTAGCTTATTGCTTGTGCTTGTCGATCAAGCCATTGGCTTTTATGTTCGTCAAGGTATTTATACCGATATAGCAAAATTGCCCTATCGCCCTTATGGATTGGTGTTAGGTACATCAAAATATTTCAGTAAAAATACGCCAAATTTATTCTATTCCTATCGGTTATTAGCGGCGAATAACCTGTTTAAAGAACGGAAAGTAGATTATTTGCTACTAAGTGGGGATAACCGCACAATGGAATATAATGAGCCACGAACAATGTTTAAAGACCTCATAAAAATGGGGATACCAGAGGAATTTATGTATTTAGATTATGCGGGATTTCGTACCTTAGATTCCGTCATCCGTGCTGATCAGGTTTTTAAAGCCCATTCGATCACCATCATTACACAGCGCTTTCATTGTGAGCGGGCTTTGTTTATTGCCAAATACCATAATATTGATGCGATCTGTTTTGCGGCAGACTATCCGAGCGGCTATATGTTTGTCCGCTTCCGTGAGTTTTTTGCTCGTTTGCAAGCCGTATTAGATCTTCTTGTTGAAAAAGAACCGCACTTTTTAGGCAAGCCAGAACCGCTCCCCCCACCGCCTTTCTCTGATTAGCAATGATAAACTAAATCTCGCAAGATCTTACTCGGTGCAGGTAAGCTTTCTTGGGTTGATTTATGCTTAAGGCGTTCTAGCACTAAATCTAACAATTTATCCGCAATTTTCTTATGATCCTGCACTGCACAGAGAGTTTTATTGGCTAATAGTTCTAACATTTCGTGATCGCCAAAAGTAGCAATGGCTAATTGTTGTGGAATGCCTTTATTCTGCCTTAATAGCACTTGGAATATCCCCTGTAACAAGGTTAAAGAGGTAACAAATAAGGCATCTGGCAAGGGATTTGTGACAAGCCATTGCTCAAAGGTTTGTGCCGCAGAATCTCGGTGGAATTGCTCGCTATAAAGAAATTCTGCTGAATTTTCCGACCGCTCTTTTAATGCCTGACAAAATCCTACTTCACGTTCCTTGCTGGTTGGAAGTTCGGGCAGCGCCCCAAAAAAGAGAACATTTTTAAACGATTGCTGTTTAAATAAATCTTGCGCTAGACGATAAGCATCATTCCTATCATCAGATAGCACATTAACCACATTATCCGCGCTGACTTTTCGGTCAAAACCAAATACAGGCACCTTACTTTGCTGATAAAACCCATTCTCTGTGGGTAATGAGGTTGAAACAATTAACGCATCAATTTTGCGCTGAAAAAGGTGTTTGGCACAAGCCATTTCATTATTTGGATTATCATTAGAACAAGCGATCAAGAGTTGATAACCTTTTTCACGAAATTTTTGCTCAAGCTGATGAGCAATTCTGGCATAGCTCATATTTTCAAAATCAGGAATAATCAAGCCGATGGTATTGGTTTTCCCTGCTCGCAACCCTGCTGCCATTGCATTAGGTTTAAAATCATATTCCTTGATTAAGGATTGCACTTTTTCAATGGTTTTATCACTCACTCTATATTGCTTTGCTTTACCATTGACAACATAACTTACCGTTGTTCTGGAAACCCCAGCAAGTTTAGCTAACTCATCTAATTTCACATTAACTCCTTTTAATATGTCCTTTCAATTTCAAAGTGCGGTGAATTATAGCACCAAATTTTTAGTCATTTTTATGCGAAAATTCTCGAAATTTGATCTGCCTCGCAAAAAATAACCTTACCTGAAAAATATAAAAAAGACTGAATTTTCTCAATTCAGCCTTTCTCTCTACAAAAATCCAATTAGCGATTTACACGACGACGAGCGATTACAGCGTTTGAAAGTTGCTCCAATACCAATTCTGAATCTTCCCAGCCAATGCAAGCATCGGTGATACTTTGTCCGTAAACCAATTCTTTACCATCCACAAGATCTTGTCTGCCTTCTACCAAATGGCTTTCAATCATCACACCAAAAATTTGATTTGAACCCTGTGCAATTTGCTGACACACATCAGCACAAACCTCTAATTGTTTTTTAAATTGCTTACTGCTGTTTGCGTGACTGAAATCCACCATAACGTGTGGAATACGACCGCTCTTCTCAATACTTTCACAGACCTCATTGACATCTTTTGCACTGTAATTTGGTCCTTTATCGCCACCACGTAAAATAATATGGCAATCTGCATTTCCTTTAGTGGAAACAATGGCAGAATGACCAAATTTTGTTACCGAAAGGAAATAATGCGGGGCTTCTGCTGCACCAATCGCATCAAGAGCAATGCGTACACCACCATTGGTTGCATTTTTAAAACCCACTGCACAAGATAAGCCCGAAGCTAATTCACGGTGAACTTGCGATTCCGTCGTTCTTGCCCCGATTGCCCCCCAACTCATAAAATCAGCAACATATTGCGGTGTGATCATATCCAAAAATTCGCCTGCTGCTGGCACTTCTAAATTATTAATATCCAACAATAATTTGCGCGCAATACGTAAGCCATCATTTAACGCATAACTGTTGTTGAGATAAGGATCGTTAATCAATCCTTTCCAACCTACGGTTGTACGCGGTTTTTCAAAATAGACACGCATAATAATTTCTAAACTATCTTGATATTTCTCACGCATTGCTTTGATTCGTTGTGCATATTCCAATGCAGATTTCGGATCGTGAATAGAACAAGGCCCAATAACCACAAGCAAACGATCATCTTTGCGATGAATAATATTGTGTGCTTGTTGGCGAGCTTTTTTTACGGTGTTAATTGCCACGTCGCTTGCTGGATATTTTTCAATTAACGCAATAGGTGGTAACACCTGCTCTACGTTGCCAATTCGGGTATCGTCGTTAGCAATATAAATATCATTTTTGCTTTTTGTCATACATCACTCTCTTACATCTTGATTTGTCTTTGATCATCACTTGCTTATTCGTATTGCGAATACTGAATTGCGTGTCAATGTAACACGCATTTTTGTACTAGTAAACTAGTTTAAAGATATTATTAATAAATTTTTAATGACTGCTTAAAACTTGTGCAGGTTGTAATTTCGCTGCCCGACTTGCTGGATACAAACTGGCAATTAAACTTAACACTAATGCCACCAAAAAAACCACGGCAATATCTTGCCAATGTAGTTCGCTCGGTAAAAAATCCACGAAATACACACCATCAGAAAGTAGCTTTCTGCCAATTAAAAATTCAATGCCTTTAATTAATTGCGTGAGATTTAATGCCGTTATGCAACCTAGCACTAACCCAATTACACAGCCTTTCATTCCAGCCAGTAAACCATACCAGATAAAAATTCGTTTAATAAAGCGATCATTTGCGCCGAGCGTGCGCATAATCGCAATATCGCCCTGCTTATCTTTCACCGCCATAATCAAGGTTGAGATAATATTAAAACAAGCCACGCCAATCACTAGCACCATCGCTAAATACATTACGGTGCGAATAAGCTGAATATCGCGATACATATAGCCAAATTGGCTAATCCAATTTTGCGCGGATAAAAACTGTGGATACTGTTGCAAGGTAGGATAATTCAACTGTTGCACGGCAAAAGGGTGTTGCACCTTAAGTTCTATCCCGCTGACTTCATCCGCCGAATAATCCAAAAATTGCTGTGCGGTGGCAAGCGGAATTAACGCATAGCGGTGATCGAGCTGTCCATCAAGGCGTAAAATTCCTGTAATCTGAATACGCTCACGCATTGGCTGAGTAAAATGATCGGAGCCATCTGATTGCGAAATTAATAGGGTAACCCAATCTCCTTCTTTCACCGCTAATTCACGCGCAATGCCAGATCCTAATACCAATCCCCCTTCACGGGAGAAACGCTGCCAGCCATCACCTAATACAAATTGCCCTAAGGCGCTCACCTGATCTTGCTTGTCGGCTTCAACCCCTTTGACTTGCACCACTTTTAGCTTGGTGCCATTTTCTACCAATGCGGTAAAGCTCACAAAAGGGGAACTTGCCACCACGTTAGGATCCTGTTTTAAAAGTGCGGTTAAATTTTGCCAATTTTTTATTGCTGTGCTATCGCCCTGTTCAGAATAGGCTGAAATCTCAACATGTGGCACAACAGCTAAAATTCGCTTATTCAGCTCACGTTCAAAGCCGTTCATTGCACTTAACCCCACAATCAATACCATTACGCCCAGTGCAATACCAAGGGTAGAAAACATTGAAATCAGCGAAACCAAACGGTTTTTTTGCTTCCCTCGCTGATAACGCCAGCTAATAAAAAAAGGTGCGTTCATCTAGCTTTCTCCACGCAATACGCCGTCTTGCATCACCATTCGGCGAGACAATTTCGCCGCCAACTGCAAATCGTGAGTCACCAATAAAAAGGCAATTTTTTGCTCTTGGTTTAATTTCAAAATAAGTTCAAAAATGCTTTCCGTGGTTTTACGATCCAAATTCCCTGTGGGTTCATCGGCTAACACTAAAGCGGGCTGATTCACTAAAGCACGGGCAATGGCAACCCGCTGACGCTCACCACCAGATAAGGCAGAAGGACGATGTTTAATGCGATGAGATAAGCCAACCGCTTGTAGCATTTGTTCTGCACGATCTTGTGCCTCACTACGCGATTGTTTACCAATTAGCATTGGCATCATCACGTTTTCTAACGCACTAAAATCCGCCATTAAATGATGAAATTGATAAACAAAGCCCATATAGTGATTGCGTAATTTTGCTAATTCGTCGGCGCTGGTTTGCTGCAAAGATTGCCCTTTAATGAACACTTCCCCACTGGTTGGCTGATCTAAGCCACCTAGCGTATGTAATAACGTACTTTTGCCTGAACCTGAACTGCCCACAATCGCCACTAACTCGCCTTCTTCCATTGAAAAAGTAACCTCTTTTAGCACTGACGTTCGGTTTTCCCCTTCTTGGTAAACCTTGCTTAACTGTTGGCAGCTGAGTAAAATTTGCTTCTCTGTCATTCTTTTCTCGTTTTTTCTGTTTTATCATTAAAATCGCGTAAAAAAGCACCGCACTATAGGATCACATTATTCATAGCGCAATGCTTCTGCTGGCTCAATTCGTGCTGCGCGGTAAGCTGGATAAATGGTTGAACATAAAGAAAATAATAAGGATAGCGCAACAATAATCACAATCTGTGAATAATTGAGTTCTGTTGGCAAACGAATATTTTCTGGATTAAACCACGCCATAAGGAAATCTAAATTTAACGTGGTTAGCACACCAAGCAGCGTGCCAATCAGCGTTCCAGTAATCCCAACCAATAACCCTTGCCAAATAAACAGACTGCGTACTTGAGATTTATTTAACCCTTGCGTTTGCAAAATCGCGATTTCCCCTTGTTTATCCACTACCATTAAGCTAAGCGAAGTAACAATATTTGAGATGGCAACCACAATAATCAGGCTAATCAGCAAGCCCATCATATTTTTTTCCATTTTGACTGCTTGGAAAAATTCCCCTTTCTGGCTACGCCAATCGACTATCTGCCATTTCTCTGGGCTGAAATATTGAGAAAGTTTGGTAATATCAAAAGGATCAGCCAAAAATAAGCGATAACCTTGCATTTGCTGTGGCGGAATACGCATCAATCGACCAATATCTGAAAGATTGGCAAACACGGCGTTTGTGTCATTTTGCCCTGAAGCAAAATAAATATCGCTAATGGTAAATAAACGCTGTACTGGCACGCGCCCAAAGGGCGTGTATTGGCTATTTTCGGTGATCATTAAACGCACTTTATCACCAATCTGTAAATGCAATTTTTGTGCTAATTGCGCACCAATCAGCAATTTAAATTCACCTGCTGGCAATAATTGTTCAAAAGTCTGCGCCTGAAAATGTGCTAATAAGGGATCATCAGAAAAGTGTTGAATACCGATCACTTGTCCTGCACTCACGCCCTGTGGCGCTTGCAAAATGACATTCGTGGTATTAATAGGAATCGCTCGCTGTACGAAAGCTGGCATTGTGGGAATGGGCGCAGCAAGGGATAAATTCCCCGATTTTGGCGTCATTATGGCGTGGGGAATCGTGGAAAGCACTTGTTTTTTTTGCTGATTTTCCAAGCCATTCATTACCGAAAGCACGATGATTAATGCCATAATGCCTAGCACAATGCCCATCATCGCAAGATTGGTGACTAATCGCCCAAAGCGATCTGCACTTTTCGCACGCCAATAGCGTAGGGCAATAAATAAAGAAATCGGTAAATTCATCATAAATATTTATCAAAATTTCCCCTGCTGAACAGGGGAAATGTCGTCCTGCAATAAAATTATTTGCCTGTTGCGACAAATTCTTCCATATTTTGTGTCACTTTTTTCACCAAAATTTCCACCGCACCATCCGATGCCCAAGCAATGTGCGGGGTAATAATTAAATTTGGTAAACGCGTTGCCGCTTGAATAAGTGGGTTATCTTTCTCAGGTGGCTCTTTCACTAATACATCTAACGCTGCGGCGGCAATTGTGCCATTTTCCAATGCTTCCACTAAGGCTTTTTCATCCACTAAAGGCCCACGCCCTGTATTGATTAAATACGCCGTCGGCTTCATTAATTTTAAGGTTTCCGCATTGATCAAATTTGTGGTGTCTGGCGTTAAAGGGCAATGTAAGGTAACAATATCCGCCTCTTGTAACACTTGCTCAAAAGGTAAATATCCCTCACGCACTGTTGTAGCCCCTTTGCGTTCCGCATAAATCACTTTCATTCCTAAGGCTTCAGCTAAACGGCCGATTTCTTTCCCCAGATTGCCTTTGCCTACAACGCCTAAGGTAGAGCCTTTTACATCGGTGATGGGGTAATCAAAATAACAAAACTGTTTGCTATTTGCCCATTTTGCACTGAGTTGATCCTTATACCAATTCATTAAACTGTGTTTTAAGGCAAAAATTAAACCCAAAACGTGTTCAGGCACGGTAACAGAAGAATAACCTGTAACATTTTTCACGACAATCCCAAGTGCTTTGGCTGCCTCTAAGTCCACATTATTTGTACCCGTAGCTGTGATCGCAATTAATTTCAATTTAGGGAGCTGTTTCATTGTTTCGCGATCAAACACGACCTTACTAGTAATGACAATATCAGCCTCTTTCGCCCGTTCAATGGTTTGCTCTGGTGAAGTATGCGCATATTCCACCCATTGATGTTCAAAATTTGGGCGTGGAATGGGAATGTGTTTTGGAATGGCTGTGCTATCAAGAAAAACAATTTTCATAAAATGCTCCTTATCTCTATTTAGGGATATCCTTTACCTTCAAAATTCACCTGCATCGTATTGCTAAATAGTGGCGGTAACAAACTAGCGAACTTCTAGCATCACGTCATCAAATAATTTTTTTACCGCATTGTTATCGTGTAAACGCTCCGCTTGCTCCACCATTGGGCGGGTTAAGTGCGGTGAAAACATATTGATAAAATCGTACATATAATTACGTAAGAAAATGCTATGTTTGAACGCAATCTGCGTCATACTCGAACGGAAAATATGGCTGGCATCAATGGCAACCAGATCGTTATCTTCTGGCGTGTGTGCCATTGAAGCCATAATGCCAACCCCTAAGCCTAATCGGACATAAGTTTTAATCACATCTGCATCGGTCGCGGTAAACACAATATTCGGCAACAATCCTGCGCTGTTAAAAGCATAATCTAAATCAGAAACGCCCGTAAAACCAAAGGTATAGGTTACCAGTGGATAGTTGCCTAATTCTTCAATAGTGAGATGTTTACATTTTGCCAAAGGGTGATCCGGTTTTACAACCACCGAACGATTCCATAAATAACACGGCAATAGAACCAAATCATCAAATAAATATTGCGCTTCCGTGGTGATCGCTAAATCCACTTCTCCCGAAAGCAAGGCATCGTAAATTTGCGTGGGTGAACCTTGATGAATATGCAGGCTCACATCAGGATATTTCTTGGAAAACCGCTCTACCACAGAAGGCAACATATAACGCGCTTGCGTGTTGGTGGTGGCGATGCGTAACACGCCGTGATTAGGCTGCGTATATTCATCTGCGACGGCTTTAATGCTTTGGGTTTTCACCAATAATTCTCGCGCAATCGCGACAATTTTTTTGCCCGCTGGGGTAAGTGCTTTGATATGTTTGCCGTTACGCTCAAAAATCTCTAAGCCTAATTCATCTTCCAACAACCGCACTTGTTTGCTAATCCCCGGTTGCGAGGTAAACAAGGTATTTGCTGCTTCCGTTACATTCAAATTTTGATTTACGATTTCAACGATATAGCGTAATTGCTGAATTTTCATCATCACTCCTTGATTAAAGTGCGGTGCTTTTTTGTTACATTTTTAGGCTTTTTTATAACGTTTATTGATGTCCGCATAACGTTTCACTGCACGGCGGATTTGCCCCGTTTTGGCTCGTCTGCGTTGTTTAGTCACATCTAATTTGCTTTGCGTCTCTGGTTCAAGCCCAACTAATTCACGCAAATAATTGACATTGGTGAGATCCATTTCTTCCCATCCGCCACGCGGTAAGGTTTTCATTAATTTAATATTGCCGTAACGAATACGGATCAAACGGCTCACTTGAATGCCTTGCGATTCCCATAAACGGCGAACCTCACGATTACGCCCTTCCATTAGGGTAACATCAAACCATTGATTCATCCCCTGCCCGCCCATTGGCTTAATGGCTTTGAAATTGGCTGGCCCATCTTCTAACTGAACCCCTTTGCGTAAACGGGCGATCATTGCTTCATCGACCTGCCCAAATACGCGCACGGAATATTCACGTTCCACTTCTCGACTTGGGTGCATTAAGCGATTCGCCAATTCGCCATCCGTAGTAAATAATAATAAACCTGAGGTATTAATATCTAAACGCCCAACAGCAATCCAACGCGAACCTGTCAAACGTGGTAAGCGATCAAACACGGTGGCACGGCCTTCAGGATCGTGGCGTGTGCAGAGTTCGCCTTCGGGTTTGTAATACATCAACACGCGACACACTTCTTTTTGTGCTTGTTGTAAATTCACCAGATGTCCATCAATACGAATTTTTAAATTTGCGTTTACCACAACGCGATCACCGAGTGTTGCCATTTTGCCGTTTACGCTGACCCGATTGGCGGCGATCATCGCTTCAATTTCACGGCGAGAACCTTGTCCTGCGCGCGCCAATACTTTTTGTAATTTTTCCCCTTCGACTTTATGCGCCACAGAAAGTGCGGTCTTTTTTACCACACTTTTTTCTTTGCTTTCTACGTTTGATACGAAAGGCTTGTCTGTACGTTTTCTTTCAGTGTTATTTTTTTCAGCAAAACGCATTCCTTTGGTGGCATTGCGTTGCGAATAAGATGTTGATTTCATATTTCCTCTTGTCGCTTTCCCAAGCGTCTAACAATTTGAAAAGATTAAATAAATGGCGTAATTGAACCACTACCTTCACGCAAGATTACTGGCGTGTTGTCGGTTAAATCCACCACGGTTGTCGGCGCTTGTCCTAAATAGCCACCGTTAATAATTAAATCCACTTGATGTTCTAAACGATCGCGAATTTCTTCAGGATCAGATTGGGTAATACCTTCTTCCCCGGGCAACATTAAAGAACAAGATAAAATCGGCTCGCCCAAGGCATTCAATAAGGCTAACGCAATTTGATTATCTGGCACGCGTAAGCCAATGGTTTTACGTTTTGATGTCATTAAGCGGCGTGGCACTTCTTTCGTGGCGGTGAGAATAAAGGTATAACGCCCCGGTGTGTTATTTTTAATCAGTCGATACGCCACATTGTTCACCGTGGCATAAGTTGAAAGCTCTGATAAATCGCTACACACCAAAGTGAAATTATGATTTTCTGGCAGTTGGCGAATTTGCACAATGCGATCCATTGCGTGCTTATCACCGAGCATACAACCTAAGGCATAGCCTGAATCCGTCGGGTAAACAATCACCCCGCCTTGTTTCAACATATCCACCGCTTGATTAATTAAACGCGGCTGCGGATTTTCTGGGTGTATATAAAAAAACTGGCTCATAACCTTTATCCTGTAATAATAAACTTGGGCATTATACCGAAATTCCCCGTTGATTATAGGGTTGAGGGAAAATAAATTTGTACGAAAATCACGTTACAAATTCTCCAACCCAAACTGATACAACGCATTTTTCTTATAACCATAAAGCTCGGCGACAATAGCCGCGGCTTTTTTGAGTGGAAGTTCTTTTGCGATAAGTGCTAAGGCTTTGATGGCTTGTGGTGAAAAACTTTCCTCCTCGCACTTCACATTGCCTTCTACAATCAGCACCATTTCGCCTTTGCTGCGATTTGGATCGTCACTGACCCATTGACGTAATGCCCCTATCTCATCACCATAAATCGTTTCCCACGTTTTAGTCAGCTCTCGTGCTAGCACTACATAACGTTCTGCACCGAACACCTTTTCTATATCCGCAAGACAATCTAAAATGCGGTGGGTGGATTCATAGAAAATCAAAGTGCGGTCTTCTTTTGCAAGATTTTCTAATTTATCGCAACGTGCTTTGGATTTGGCAGGCAAAAAGCCTTCAAAGCAAAAACGATCAGACGCAATGCCTGAGGCACAAAGCCCCGCAATCGCCGCACACGCGCCGGGAATTGGGACGATTTTAATCCCCGCTTGGCGACACTTTCTGACTAAATGAAAGCCCGGATCGCTAATCAGTGGCGTACCCGCATCAGAAATTAATGCAATGCTTGTCCCTTGCAACAGTTTTTCGCATAAAATATCGGCTTTTTGTTGTTCATTATGATCGTGCAGTGCAAAAAAAGGCTTTTTAATGCCGTAATGGCTGAGCAATAAACCACTATGGCGGGTATCTTCAGCGGCAACTAAATCCACTTGTTCCAATACTTGTAAGGCACGTTGCGTAATATCCTGCAAATTGCCAATGGGTGTTGCCACGATATATAAAATTCCAGTTAAATTGTCCATTTTTACTTCTTTTATTTGATTTTAATTATTGAGATAAGTAAGATCCCCGAGATTGTTTTCAACAACGGAGTAATTATGACTATTCTATTACAACGCATTAATTTAAAAAATCAATTAATGCCTTTTTTATTTGCATTGCTCTTAGCAGGCTGTACCAATTTATTCGGAAACAGTTTCACAAATGTGCTGAAAAACGATGCAAATGCCAGTTCTGAATATTACATCAATCAAATTCAACGCACGCAAAATCTTGAAGATCAACAAACCTATAAATTACTTGCCGCACGTGTGTTAGTGCGTGAGAATAAAATCCCTCAAGCTCAAGCGATGTTAGCAGAATTAAACGATCTCAATGAAGAACAGCTACTTGATAAAGCGATCATTGAAGCGCATATTGCGGCAGTGAAAGGAAATAATAAAGCGGCGGATAGCCGTTTAAAAGCGATTGATCTTGCTTTATTAAGCCCTTCGCAAAAAGCACGTTACTATGAAGTGGTTGCACGCGTGGCAAAAAATCGTAATCAAATTATGAATGCCGTGAAAGCGCGTATTCAAATTGATTCCCTATTAACAGACAGCCAAAGAAAACAAGAAAATAATGACCGCACTTGGGCATTATTACGTAATGCAAATCGTGGCTTAATTAACAACACATCGGCAGAAGGCAGTGCCGCATTAGGTGGCTGGTTAGCATTAGCTAAAGCATATAATGATAACTTAAATCACCCAGCACAATTAAGCCAAGCCTTACAAAGCTGGAAAGCGGCTTATCCAAGACATAGCGCAAGTTATCTCTTCCCAACAGAATTGCAAGGGTTATTTAATTTCCAACAAACACAATTAAACCAAATTGCCCTACTGCTTCCATTAAGTGGCGATGCGCAGATCATTGGTAGCACCATTAAACGCGGATTTGATGATGCAAGAGGGAATTCGGATATTCAGGTTAAAGTTTTTGATACCCTTGCTACGCCAGTGGAAAATATCATTGAACAAGCCAAACTAGAGGGAATTAATACCATTGTCGGTCCGTTGTTAAAACAAAATGTAGATAAATTAACCAACCGCCCTGACTTATTGCAAGGGCTAAACGTGCTTACCTTAAATTCTACTGAAAATTCTCGAGCGATTGGTCAGCTCTGCTATTATGGCTTAGCGCCTGAAGACGAAGCTGAATCTGCCGCAAATCGCATTTGGGATCAAGGTATTCAAAACCCATTTATCATTGTGCCACAAAGCGATCTTGGTCGCCGTACGGCCTCTGCATTTAACACCCGCTGGCAACAACTTTCGGGTACAGATGCCAATATTAAATTTTATAATAATGCCGATGACATCACTTATACGCTCCAATCAGGCTTAAGCCAACCTATTCAAGCGTTATATATTGTGGCAACGAACAATCAGCTTAGTGATATTAAACTGGCAATTGATAATAGCAATATTAACCTGAAGTTATTCGCAAGTTCACGCAGTAATTCCTCAAACAATACGCCTGAATATCGCTTATTAATGGATGGGTTAGAATTTAGTGATATTCCCTTCTTTAAAGATGTAGATTCTGCACAATATAAAAAAGTAGCAAGCGTTACCAATGGTGATTACTCCTTAATGCGTTTATATGCTATGGGTGCTGATGCGTGGTTGTTAATCAATCAATTTAATGAATTACGTCAAGTTCCGGGATTCAATATCAACGGTTTAACCGGTAAATTAAGTGCGGGTCCGAACTGTAATATCGAACGAGAAATGACGTGGTATCAATACCAAAATGCCTCCGTGGTGGTATTAAGCAATTAATTATGTTTAAATCTAAACGTCATCAAGGGGCGAGCTTTGAGCAACAAGCTCGCCTTTTTTTACAATCCAAAGGGCTAAAATTTATTGCCGCCAACCAACACTTTAAATGTGGTGAACTTGATTTGATTATGCAAGATGGCGATACCATTGTGTTTGTCGAAGTGCGGCAAAGAAAAAATGATTTTTTTGGCTCTGCGGTGGAAAGCGTAGATTGGCAAAAACAGCAAAAATGGTTAGATGCCGCCAATATGTGGCTGGCTAAACAAGATTGTAGCCTCGAAGATACCGATTGTCGTTTTGATTTAGTGGCATTTGGTAATACAATACAAGACCTACAATGGATTCCCAATTTTCTTGATGAATAAGCCTGATAAATCACAATGTTAGATAAAATAAAAGATCTTTATAGCGAAAGCATACAAACCCAGATTTCAGCCTCAAGCTTATTGCCCAATGCAATTTTTCAAGCCGTGCAAAACATCGTCGCCTGCTTATTGCGTGGTAATAAAATTATTGTCTGCGGGCAAGGGCGATCTTACGCCAATGCACAATTTCTGGTGGCGAATTTACTCAATCGCTATGAATTAGAACGCCCGAGCTTTCCCTCTGTACTATTGAGTTTAGATAATGCGATTGGCTCCGCCATTATCGCCGATCGCCCTAAACAGCAATTTTATCAACGCCAATTTAATGCCGTCGCACAACAAGGGGATCTGTTGGTGGTATTTTCCCCTTTTGGTAATGAAGAAATGGTGCTAGATACCATTAATTCCGCACTAAATAAAGAAATCAGTGTCATCGCATTAACGGGCGCGAATAACGATCATATTCAAGGCTTTCTGACAGAACAGGATTTGGAAATCACCGCACCAACAGTAAAAGAAAGCCGTATTTTGGAGCATCATCTCTTTATTATTAATACGATTTGTGAGTTAATTGACCACACGCTTTTTTCTCATTCCTAGCACTCAACCGCTTACAACCCAAAAGGAGTACAACAATGAAAACAAGGAATTTAAAAAAACTAGCCCTAATTCTCGGCAGCGCATTCTTACTACAAGGCTGCGTTAGCGCCACGGTTGCCGGCATTGTTGGGGCAACAGCCGTAGCAACAAAAGTCGCCACCGATCCAAGAACAGTGGGAACACAGGTTGATGATGAAACCCTTGAAGAAAAAGTTCTACACGCCATTAATAAAGATCAACAACTTGATAGCGAAGCTCGAATCAATGTGGTTTCATATGGCGGAAGGATTCTACTTATCGGGCAAGTGCCAAATGAAAATCTAAAAGAAATTGCCACAGGGCTTGCCAAAGGTGTTGATAATGTTTCTGAAGTTTATAATGAACTGCGAGTAGGTTCCCCTATCTCTCTTGGACAAATCAGTCAAGATAGCTGGATCACCACCCAAATTAAATCCAAACTCTTTGTCAATTCAGGGGTAAAAGCCACTGATGTAAAAGTCATCACAGAAAACGGTGAAGTGTTCTTAATGGGAAACCTCACTCAACAACAAGCTGATGCCGCAACAGAGGTTGCTCGCAATGTGGCTGGGGTTGTAAAGGTTATCAAGGTATTTAAATATTTAAACTAATCCGATTATTAAGTGCGGTGCTTTTTCTTTGATTTTTACGATAAAAAATCTATTGAAAAAATACCGCACTTTAATTTCAACTGCCACAGTTATACTTTAAAGCAAGCAACCAAATGCTGATTATTCCCCGTTAAACGCGGTTTGCTTAATGTACATTCTGTATCCGCTAATGGGCATCGAGTACGAAACACGCAACCAGAAGGGGGATTGATCGGGGAAGGGAGATCACCTTCGAGTAGCTGAATTTTTTTACCTCGTTCCAAATTCGGATCTGGGATTGGCACAGCAGACATCAACGCTTTGGTGTAAGGATGCTTGGTTTCGTGATAGACCTTGTCATAAGTCCCCAACTCCACCGCATTACCTAAATACATCACCAGAACGCGATCAGAAATATGTTTTACCACAGCTAAATCGTGTGCAATAAAAATCAGTGATAACCCCATTTCTTTTTGCAACGATTTAAGTAAATTGACCACCTGTGCTTGAATGGAAACATCAAGAGCAGAAACAGGTTCATCACAGATAATCAGTTTAGGCTCAATAATCAATGCACGAGCAATGCCAATACGCTGACACTGACCGCCCGAAAATTCGTGTGGATAGCGGTTAATTAAATTTGGCAATAAGCCTACTTTTAACATCATTGCTTGCACACGCTCTTTGACTTCTTGTGCAGATAAATGCGGGAAGTAAATCTTCAGTGGCTCAGCAATAATATTTCCAATCGTCATTCTTGGATTGAGTGATGCCAAGGGATCTTGGAAAATCATTTGAATATCTTTACGCGTGCTGTGCCACTGTTTTTCGCTTTGTTGGCTGAGATCGTTACCTAGCCACAAAATATTGCCACCTGCGGATTTCACCAAACCAATAATCGAACGAGCAAGAGTGGATTTTCCACAGCCAGACTCGCCTACCACGCCTAAGGTTTCTCCTTCATATAATTTAAACGAGACGTGGTTTACCGCGTGCAAGGTTTGCTTTTTCTTAAATAAAAAGCCTTCGTTGCTTTGCACGTTGAAATGTACGCTAAGATCTTCGACTTCAAGTAATAATTTTTTCATCTTAATTTCCTCTTAGCAGCTGAGTAGGAGCAATAAAACACGCGCGTAAACGATTTTGTGCAAATTCCTCTAATAATGGGCTATCTTTACATTGTTCCGTGGCAAATTGGCAACGTGGGCTAAACGGGCAGCCCGTTGGCAAATGTAATAAATTCGGTGGATTGCCCGGAATCGTTAAGAGTTTATCTTCTTCAGAATCTAAGCGTGGCACTGCATTGATTAAACCAATGGAGTAAGGATGCGTTGGCTGATAGAAAATTTCTTTCGCTGAGCCATATTCCATTGTTCTTCCCGCATACATCACCAGCACTTGATCACAGCTCCCTGCCACCACGCCGAGATCGTGAGTAATCATAATAATTGCTGTATTAAACTCGTGTTTTAACTCATTTAATAAGGTCATAATCTGTGCTTGTACTGTTACATCTAAGGCGGTGGTTGGTTCATCAGCAATCAATAATTTTGGACGGCATAATAATGCCATTGCGATCATAACACGCTGACGCATCCCGCCAGAAAATTCGTGTGGATACATTGCCATTCGTTTACGTGCTTCTGGCATTTTCACCGCATCTAACATTTTTACAGATTCTTCAAAGGCTTGCTTATAGCTGTACCCTTTATGTAAGACCAGCACTTCGGTTAGCTGCTCGCCAATTTTCATATAAGGATTTAACGAGGTCATTGGATCTTGGAAAATCATCGCAATTTGCTCCGCTCTTAAGCGATTTAATTGTGATGAGGATAAACCTAAAATTTCTTCTCCATTAAAACGAGCAGAACCAGAGGTTTTACCGTTATCCGCCAATAATCCCATTAATGCAAAGGCAGTTTGTGATTTGCCCGAGCCTGACTCCCCAACAATACCGAGGGTTTCCCCTGCGTTGAGGGTAAAGGTTAAATTATTCACGGCGGTAACCTCACCATCTGGTGTTTTGAAGGTGACTCTTAAATCTTGTACATCAAGGAGAGGGTGTTTTTCGTTTTTCATTTTCTCACCTTATCGATCTTTTGGATCAAGCGCATCACGCAAGCCATCACCAATAAAATTAAAACAAAATAATGTAATTACTAAAAAAACCGCTGGAAAAATCAATAGCCAAGGGGTGGCTTCCATTGATTTTGCCCCATCATTTAATAATGCGCCCCAGCTACTAAGTGGTTCTTGCGTACCTAGCCCTAAGAAACTTAAAAAGGATTCAAATAAGATCATTCCCGGCACGAGTAAAGAGGCATAAACCACGACAACGCCTAACACATTTGGAACGATGTGTCGCCATACAATTTGCCGAGGCGAAACGCCACATACAATCGCTGCTTCGATAAATTCTTTACGTTTGAGACTGAGCGTTTGTCCACGCACGATACGCGCCATATCCAACCAAGAGACCATTCCTATTGCCACGAAAATAAGCAAAATATTTTGCCCAAAGAAGGTCACCAATAGGATCACAAAAAACATAAAGGGGAAAGAATATAAGATCTCTAAAATACGCATTAAAATGGCATCGGTTTTGCCGCCCACATAACCCGCTGTTGCCCCATAAAGCGTACCAACTAAAACGGCGATAAATGCACCGGCAATCCCTACTAATAAGGAAATTCGTCCACCAATGGCAAGGCGAACCAGCAGATCTCGCCCTAATCCGTCTGTGCCTAAATAATGCATTGATTCAACATCTGGCGGTGAAGCCATCATTGCCCAATCCGTGTCATCATAGCTAAAAGGCATTAACATTGGCGCAAAGGTGACAAAAAGTAAAATTAAAAATAGCACAAATAAGCTCATCACCGCCGCTTTATTACGGAAAAAACGGCGTCTTGCATCTTGCCATAAACTGCGTCCTTCAACCTGTTCTAATTGCTCGCCCAATTTTTCCATCAGTGCTTGATTTTCTTTTGTTTTTATCATTTTTTCAGCACTCCATTAATAACGAATTTTCGGATCAATCACCGCATATAAAATATCGACGATGGCATTAAAAACAATGGTTAATGTTCCCACTAAAATGGTTAAACTGAGTACTAAAGAATAATCTCGGTTTAACGCGCCATTAACAAAAAGCTGACCAATTCCGGGCAAAACAAAAATGCTTTCAATCACCATTGATCCGGTAATAATCCCAACGAATGCCGGCCCCATATAAGAGATCACAGGTAATAACGCGGGACGTAACGCGTGTTTTAAGATAATACGCGACATCGGTAATCCTTTCGCTTTTGCCGTACGGATAAAATTTGAATGCAATACTTCAATCATTGAACTACGCATAATTCGAGCAATGCTGGCAATATAGGATAAAGAAAGCGCAATCATTGGTAAGATAATATTACTTAACTGTCCCCCTTCCCAGCCGCCAGAGGGAAGCCATTTCAGCGTAATCGAAAAAATTAATATTAACAACGGCGCAACAACAAAACTCGGTACAACAACGCCTGTCATTGCAAAGGTCATTATTAAATAATCTAGCCACTTGTTTTGCTTTAATGCCGCAATCACGCCAGCAGAAATGCCACATATTAGTGCGATTAAAAAGGCAGAAAAACCTAACTTTAAGGAAACAGGGAAAGATTGTGCAACAAGCTGATTAACCGTGTAATCCTTATATTTAAAGGAAGGGCCAAAATCACCGTGTGCTAAATCTTTCAAATAAATCCCATATTGCACCATAAGTGGCTCATTTAAGTGATATTTTGCTTCGATATTTGCGATCACTTCTGGGGGGTAATTTTTTTCACTGGAAAATGGACTACCGGGGGCAAGTCGCATCATAAAAAAAGAAACCGTGATTAAAATAAATAGGGTTGGGATCGCCTCTAAGATACGGCGAAAAATTAATTTAAGCATAATGTTATCCCATAAAGATAAAAATAACGAAAAAAACACCCGCACTTAATAATGTAAACAATGTGCGGGTGCAAAAAGATTAATGTTTAATAATATAAACGTCTTTTAAATAATAATTTTGTGCAGGATGTGCATAAGCAAAACCTTTCACCCAAGGCTTAATCAGGCGAGGCTGCACATAATGATAAACGGGGATCAGTGCAGTATCATTGTCTAATATTTGCTCTGCTTGTGCATAAATTTCAGCACGTTGTTCATCATTTTGTGCGTTAAATGCGGAAGCAATCAAGGCATCATAAGCAGCGTTTTTATAGAATGCTGTATTATTTGCACTGTTAGATAAATAATAATTTAAGAACGTACTCGCTTCATTATAATCGGCACACCAACCCGCACGCGCTACATCAAAATTACCTTGATGACGCGTATCTAGATAGGTTTTCCATTCCTGATTTTCTAGGGTTACATTGACAACCCCTTGTAAATTTTTCTTCCAAATAGATTGTGCTGCACTCGCCAATTTCTTATGGTTGTCTGAGGTGTTATACAATAAGTTAAAACTTAATGGGTGTGATTTATCAAATCCCGCTTCTTTCAATAGGTTAAGCGCAGCTTGATTACGCTGATCTTGTGTCCAATTCGCCCATTCAGGATTTGCCATTTTTTCCGCGCCATTGATAAATGGTGGGGTAAAAATATAAGCAGGTTTTTGACCTTGTTGTAAGATTTTATCCGTTAAAATTTCACGCTCTAACGCTAAAGACAAAGCTTTACGCACTTTAGGGTTATCAAATGGCGCTTTGGCGGTGTTAATTTCATAAAGATAAGTACAAAGTTGCGGGGCGTGTGTTAATTCATCGCCCAACTCTTTTTTGACTTTGGCATAAAGCTCAATTGGAATTTCTTTTCCTGTCATATCTTCATCACCAGCACGGTAACGAGAGACATCTATTGAAGCGGATTCAATCGGCAATAATACGATTTTTTCTAATACGGTATGTGCATTATCCCAATAATATGGATTACGTTCTAATTCCGCTTTTTCATTAACCACCGCGGATTTTAATACAAACGCCCCATTACCAACTAAATTCCCGGGTTTTGTCCAATTATCACCAAACTGTTCTACGACGTGTTTATTCACTGGCGCTAGTACATAATGTTCAACCAATTTATCCACATAAGGAACGGATTCCGTTAAATGCAACACTAACGTATGATCGTCTTTCGCCTCCACACCTAACTCAGCGGGTGAAAGTTTGCCAGCAATCACTTGATCAGCATTTTTTAATTTAACGAACTCAAGGAAGCTTGAATAAGGTGAGGCTGTTTTAGGATCGGCTAAACGTTGCCAAGCATAGACAAAATCACCAGCCATCACCGGCTCGCCATTAGACCATTTCGCTTCAGGGCGTAAATGGAATGTCCACGTTTTAAAGTCGTCACTGTGTTCCCAAGAACTCGCCGCACCGGGTATAATATGCCCTTTCGCATCAGAAATCACTAATGTTTCATATAGTTGACGTGCATAATTCCCCTCAACATCGCCTTCCATTTTCTGAGGATCAAGGGTGGCAGGGTTTGAATTCACATTCCAGATTAATTCTTGCTTATCCGCTAATTGCGTGCCTTCTGGCACATTCGCCGCCATTGCAGTCCCTACTGATAAAGACAATCCTAATAACGCCGACAGTAATGATTTTTTAAATAAAGTGTGCATATTTACTCCTGATTTTTTATAAAATGGTCTTAATTAATAAAGGAATTTTTTAAACTTGTAAATAAGAAATTGCGAAATCATTGGGAATTGTCTTATTTGAGATTCATTGACACATTTCATTTATGAAAATAACGAAAAAAATGTGTATTATCTAAAGTGATGTAGGTTTAATGCTTCAAAAAAACGTATGCTGAAAATAATGTAAACAATACAACGAGACAATGTCTCGCTGTATTAGTTTAAAATGCTGCTGTAATAGGTTCTGGGCTACCGCTTAATGTTTAATAATATAAACATCTTTTAGATAATAATTTTGCCCCGGATGTTGTACCGCAAAACCTTTTACCCAAGGTTTGATCAGACGAGGAGACACATAATTATATACAGGAATAAGTGCGGTATCTTTTTCTAACACTTTTTCTGCCTGTGCATAAATTTCTGCTCTTTTTTCTTCCATTGGCTCATTAAATGATGAAGAAACCAATCTATCATATTCTGCACTTTTATAAGAAGAGATATTATTTGTGCTATTAGATAGATAGTAATTCAGAAACGTCGTCGCTTCATTATAATCTGCACACCATCTAACTCGCGCAACC
Source organism: Avibacterium sp. 21-595 (assembly GCF_023611905.1). Classification (NCBI taxonomy): domain Bacteria; kingdom Pseudomonadati; phylum Pseudomonadota; class Gammaproteobacteria; order Pasteurellales; family Pasteurellaceae; genus Avibacterium; species Avibacterium sp. 21-595. Next base: position 1,458,236 of record NZ_CP091455.1, read on the forward strand.
TCAAAATCACCTTGATGTAAAGAATCGAGATAAGTTTTCCACTCCTGATTCTCTAAGGTAACATTTACGATACCTTGTAAATTTTTCTTCCAAATGGCTTGTGTTGCACTGGCTAATTTTTTGTAGTTATCTGAAGTGTTGTACAACAACTTAAAATTCAGAGGATGGTTGCTATCAAATCCAGCTTCTTTTAATAATTTTATTGCCTCTTGATTACGCTGTGTTTGTGACCAATTAGCCCATTCTGGTTTTGTAATCTTTTCCCCTCCATTAATAAACGTTGGAGTAAAGCTATAAGTAACATTCTGTCCTTGTTGTAATACTTTATCCGTTAAGAGGCTACGTTCTAACGCCAAAGATAATGCCTTACGTACCTTAACATCATTAAATGGTGATTTTTGCATATTGACTTCATACATATAGGTACAAAGTAATGGCGTATGATAAAGTTCATCAGGCAAATCATTTTTAATTTTTATATAAGATTCAATTGGCATTTCACCATGAGTCACATCTTCATCACCAGCACGATAACGAGCCACATCAGTTGAAGAAGACACAATAGGTAATAAAGTTACCCTGTCTAATCGCGTATGTTTATTATCCCAATAATATGGATTACGTTCTAATTCCGTTTTTTCATTCACCACAGCTGATTTTAAAATAAATGCCCCGTTTCCAACTAAATTACCCGGTTTAGTCCATTCACTGCCAAACTGCTCTATCACTTTTTTATTTACTGGTGCAAGTACGATATACTCAACTAATTTATCAACATAGGGAACAGGTTCTATCAAATGAAGGACTAAAGTATGCTCATCTTTTGCTTCAACGCCCAATTCGCTTACAGGTAGCTTACCTGATACAACTTGAGCTGCATTTTTTAATTGCACAAATTCTAAAAAGGTTGCATAAGGTGCAGCGGTATTTGGATCAGCTAAACGTTGCCAAGCATACACAAAATCCCCTGCAACAACAGGATCACCATTAGACCATTTTGCATTTGGACGTAAATGAAAGGTCCACGTTTTAAAATCATTGCTATGTTCCCAAGAAATTGCCGCACCGGGTTTTATCCTTCCTTTTTCATCAGAAATAACTAAAGTTTCAAATAATTGCTGAGCATAATTTGTTTCAACAACGCCCTCTATTTTTTGTGGATCTAAGGTTGCTGGATTAGCCCCCACATTCCATACTAATTCTTGTTTTTCCGCCAAAAGCGTTCCTTCTGGCACTTCGGCAGCATAAAGCTGACCAGCAGCTAAAGCCCCTAACATTACAGCAAGTACTGATTTTTTAAACATCATTGGCATATTGACCTTCCATAATTACCACTAAATAAATATTTAATCACATATAGTGAAATTTTATTCAAAAATTAAAGCATAACTTTCATTGTTATGCAAAAGAAATTTTGCCAATCAAACGTTAAATTAGATAATAAAATTAATGCTCCTCTATGGGTTATTTTGGCTAAATGCTGACAAGTCGGCAATAAATGTTAGTTATGCTTAAGATAACGATTTATTATTTAACTTGTTGATTATATTTAGTCATAAAAATTTGCACCTTGATGAGTTAGTGGCTTACTCCAGCTTTTAAGACAAATCAAAAAGCCCCTCACTTTTTTTTAATTGAGGGGAAATATTGCTCCTACTGCCTTACAAACATTCGCTCTAAGCAATTACATATTGCATAAAAAATACCGCACTTTGATGTTAGAGAATGATATAAACTCATAAAAAACAAAGTGCGGTGTCTTTTTAGTGAGTTTTTAATTTGTGTTTAGGATAACTTCTCTAGCTTCGCCAATGCCGCAATCAGCCATTTAATCCCCTCTCCTTGAAAAGCGATTTGTAGTCGGGTGTTATTGTCTTCACCTTCCACATTAATAATTGTGCCATTACCAAATTTAGCGTGTCTAACTTTTTGTCCCATTCGCCATTCGCTATCATTTTTGGCTTTATGACTATTTAACGAACCGACGGCAGCACGATTATACGCACGCGTCACCGTGCCTCGTAAACGCACTTCTTGAATACAATCTTTTGGTAATTCTTCAATAAAACGAGAAGGAATATGGCGTTCTTCTTTGCCATATAATCGGCGGCTTTCCGCATAGCTAATGGTAAGTTTTTGCTTGGCTCGGGTGATGCCAACATAAGCCAGACGGCGTTCCTCTTCTAAACGCCCCGGTTCTTCAAAAGAACGGAAGCTCGGAAATAAACCTTCTTCCACCCCAATCATAAACACACGTGCAAATTCTAACCCTTTGGCGGAATGCAATGTCATCATTTGTACGCTAGATTGATGTGGCGAAGCCTGTTCTTCCCCAGCCTCTAAAGAGGCGTGGGTGAGAAATGCCATTAAATCTGTCATTTCTTCCGCTTCATCTGGTTTAATAAATTCTCGAGTTGCACTTACCAGTTCTTCCAAATTTTCGATCCGCACTTCACCTTTTTCACCTTTCTCCTGCTTATACATTTCATACAAGCCGGAGTGTTTAATGACAAAATCAGTTTGGGCAAATAGTGGCATTTCTGCACTATCTTGTTGTAAGGAATTAATTAATTCAGTAAAACGCAATAAAGCGGTTGCTGCCCGTCCTGCTAACATATTTTCCTGAATGGCAACTTGAATGGCTTGCCATAGAGTAATTTGTCGCTCACGGGTTAATTGACGTAACACATCTAAGGTTCGATCGCCAATCCCTCGAGCTGGTGTGTTGATCACTCGCTCAAAGGCGGCATCATCAAAGCGATTGGCGATCAAACGTAAATACGCTAAGGCATCTTTAATTTCTTGCCGTTCAAAGAAACGCAATCCGCCATAAATTCGATAAGGAATTTGGGCGCGAATTAAGGCTTCTTCAATAACACGAGATTGGCTATTACTACGATATAAAATAGCACAATCATCTAATTTTCCACCATCATCGAGCCAGATTTTGATTTGGCTTGCCACAAATTGAGCTTCGTCAATTTCATTAAAGGCGGCATAAATCCCAACAGGATCGCCTTGCTCCCCCTCCGTCCATAAATCCTTACCAAGACGGTTACTATTATTCGCAATTAAATGGTTGGCACTGTTGAGAATATTGCCCGTAGAACGATAATTTTGCTCAAGACGAATGGTTTGTGCATTATGAAAATCTTCTAAGAAACGGTGAATATTTTCAACTTGTGCGCCACGCCAGCCATAAATAGACTGATCGTCATCGCCTACGATCATTATTTTACCCGTTTCTCCCACCAATAATTTGATCCACGCATATTGGATTTTGTTGGTATCTTGAAACTCGTCCACCAAAATATGCGAAAAACGCTGCTGATAACGTTGCAAAATTAGCGGTTTTTTCAGCCATAATTCATACGCTCGCAACAATAATTCAGAAAAATCTAACAAGCCCGCTCTATCACAAGCATCTTGATAAATTTGATAAATTTTAATCCAAGTGCGTTCTTGAATATCACCCTCATCATCAAGTTGATGCGGACGCAAACCTTCTTCTTTTTTGTTATTAATATACCAGCAAGCCTGTTTCGGCGGATACGCTTTTTCGTCGATATTATGTAGCTTAATCAAGCGTTTAATCAAACGTTGCTGATCATCACTATCTAAAATTTGAAAATCCTGTGGTAGCCCAGCATCCGCATAATGGGCGCGTAATAGACGGTGTGCAATACTGTGAAATGTGCCAGTCCACATTCCCATTATGCGTTGTGATGAATATTTCGCCAATGTTTGCTCAATTCGATGACGCATTTCTGCAGCGGCTTTATTGGTAAAGGTGACTGCCATTATACTGCCTTCAGAAATTTGCTCTACCGCAATCAACCAAGCAATACGATAAGTTAGCACTCGCGTTTTACCACTACCCGCGCCAGCTAACACTAAGTAATTGCCCAAGGGGGCGGCGACTGCCTCGCGTTGTTTATCATTTAATCCATCAAGTAATTCTGAAATATCCATCACATCACCACTGTTTTTTTATACAGTTTTAAATTATAGGGGGATTTTGCTAAAAGGCAAGAAGTGCGGTGAAATTTTTATGAATTTTCCACCGCACTTTAATTAAGGCAGTAAATAGAGATAAACGGTGATCTCTTCCCTATCGTGATACAGATGCTTTGCTTTAAGTTTGAATTTCATTCCTTGTTGATCTAAGGCTTGTTCAATCATTGCTAGGCATTCTTTCACTTCCGTATAACGTTTTTTCATTGGCAATTTTAAATTAAAAATGCTGGCTTGGCACCACCCATTAATGAACCATTTTGTAATTAATTGTGCAATGCGACTTGGCTGTTCGACCATATCACATACTAGCCAATCAATACGGCGACGTTTCGGTGGTTGAAATTTAAAACCGTCTTCAGCACAATGTTCAATGCGCCCCGTTTCGTGTAGGCTCGCTGCCATTTTGCCGTGATCTACCGCATAAACAAATAAACCACGTTTAACCAATTGATACGTCCATCCTCCTGGGCAAGCACCGAGATCGACCGCATACTGATTTTCATTTAAGTATTGGCTTTCTTTTTGTTTAGAAATAAAGGTTAAAATGGCTTCTTCTAATTTTAAGGTCGAGCGACTTGGTGCCTCTGCGGGGAATTTAAGCCGTTGAATGCCCATAAAATATGGCGAATGATTATGGTTGTACGAATACCCTACATAGCACGCTGTTGATTGCAAGAAAAAAACGTGCAACGTTAGGGTATGTTGATGATTGCCTTTGCCCTGTAAAAAGCCTTCTTTTTTCAACGCGTTACGCAGTGGCACAGTAAATTTGCGGCAAAATCCCGAAAGCTCTTTTGCTTCGTTAGTATCGGCGGTTTCCACAAATAATTCCGTGCTATTTTTGAGCTTTTTCGCCAATTCACTTTCGCGATATTGCAATAAAATAGGGCTGATGCGATCTTCAGGTGAGAGATCTTGTAATAAATCTGATACAACAATCATTTGGCGAGCAAAAATCAGTTGGTCAAAAGGCAGTTCTTGTGCCAATCGATCCGCCTCACCAGCCTGATAACATTCAAAAATCACATAACCTGAATTTGGCTCAACACGGGCGAAGCCAAAAATACCACGTTCGGCTGCTTTATCAGTAATTTCGGCGGCAAGTTCTTTTTCAAAGCCAATACGGCAATATAAGGCAAGTTTATTCATTATTGTTTCTTATTTCTTTAATTATCCATTGGCGAAATGCGAGAATTTGCTCATCATTCGCTTTATCTAATTGATTAACTACATAAAAAGATTTTGGATCTTTGAGTTGGATTGGTAACACCACTTGCAGTGTACCACGATCAATTTCTTGCTGAGCTAGCACACGGTTAGCGAGTACAATGCCTTGTCCGTGTACGGCAGCTTGCAAGGCCATAAAAGTATGGCTGAAAATAGGGCCGTGCTGAATGTCCAACGCTTTTAATTGTAAATGATTCGCCATATTTTGCCAGTTATCACGGGTATGAATATGAATCAGCGTATGTTTTTTAAGATCATCTGCTGAATATACCGGCTGTTTAGCCAATAATTTTGGTGAGGCAAGCAAGAGCAAATTTTCCTCTGCTAATTTTTCCACTTGCAGATTTTCCCACGCGCCACGTCCATAATAAATCGCAATATCAATTTCGCGGTTCAGCAATCCTTCATCTTGATCCACGCCTGTCAAGCGAACTTCAATATCTGGATAAAGGGCATTAAACCCACTTAAACGAGGCACAAGCCACTGAATGCCAAAGGTTTGGGGTACACTAATCGCAATATGTTTTTCATTTTTCTGCGTCATTAGTTTTTGCGTAACCTCAGACAAACGGCGTAAAATTTCTGTCACTTCTTTGAAATAAATCTGTCCTAACTCAGTTAGCACTAACGCTCTGTGCTGACGTTTAAATAATTCAATGCCTAAAAAATCTTCTAATAATTTAATTTGATGACTCACTGCTGCTTGGGTCACAAAGAGTTCATCCGCTGCTTTTGTGAAACTCAAATGGCGAGCCGCACATTCAAAAGCTTTCAGTGAATTCAAGGGAGGCAAACGTTTATACATAAATTCTTCTCAAATGAAAAATAATCAGTTATACTAACTCACTGATTTATCTATTAGTTTTTTTAATGCAAGGAATAAAAAAATATCCTTTGTTCTCGTCCGTACATCTCACTACAATACGCACATACTTAATGATTGGTAATTCCTTATTGGTTAAGAGTTTCGACTTAAGTATGATGTTGTGTTTGCATAGTTCGGGAAACCGAACAGAGTAACTGATTAGTTACTCATTTCACTTCCTGTATATTTTTTTGACCTAATTAGGTTAGACACCGCTCAATTGAGCGGTGTTTTTTTATGTGCGAGATCCTACCACAGTTTCACTTTTCCTCGAAATAGATTTCCTTGTTAGCCGTACAGAAGACATCGTATTTTTTCTAAGAAAAAATAAATTCAAAAATAACCGCACTTTTATTGTTGCAAGTTTTAAATAATGGTGTAGATTAAAACCATTCTGTTGTAACAACATCATTAATAAGGAAATAAAATGACACTAAAAAACATTGACTGGCAAAATCTTGGTTTTGGCTATATCAAAACAGATTATCGTTATATTGCTCACTGGAAAGACGGAGAATGGTCTAAAGGGGAACTCACCCAAGATAATGTGCTTCATATTAGCGAGGGATCAACCGCATTACATTATGGACAACAATGCTTTGAGGGGTTAAAAGCATATCGCTGTAAAGATGGCTCAATTAATCTTTTCCGTCCAGATCAAAATGCCTTAAGAATGCAAAAAAGTTGCCAACGTTTACTCATGCCTGAAGTCCCTGTTGAAATGTTTATTGATGCCTGTAAACAAGTTGTCAAAGCGAATCAATCTTGGCTTGCCCCTTACGGCACAGGAGCAACACTTTACTTACGTCCATTTGTGATTGGCGTGGGAGATAATGTAGGCGTAACCCCTGCAAAAGAATACATCTTTTCTATTTTCTGTTGTCCTGTCGGTGCCTATTTCAAAGGTGGAATGAAACCGACTAATTTTATTGTTTCTGGCTACGATCGTGCAGCCCCACAAGGTACTGGCGCGGCTAAAGTGGGTGGAAACTATGCAGCAAGCCTTTATCCGGGCAAATTAGCCAAACAGCGTAACTTTAGTGACTGTATTTATCTTGATCCCGCCACTCACACTAAAATTGAAGAAGTGGGTTCAGCAAATTTCTTTGGTATCACGAAAGATAATAAGTTTATTACCCCGCTTTCCCCATCAATTTTACCAAGTATCACGAAATATTCTCTGCTCTATTTGGCAAAAGAACGTCTTGGCTTAGACACCCTTGAAGGGGATATTTATATTAATGAATTAGACCAATTCAAAGAAGCTGGGGCTTGTGGAACAGCGGCAGTGATTACGCCAATTGGCGGAATTCAATATGGCGATAACTTCCACGTTTTCTATTCAGAAACAGAAGTTGGCGAAATCACCCAACGTCTTTATAACGAACTGACCGGCATTCAATTTGGTGATATTGAAGCGCCTGAAGGTTGGATTGTTAAAGTGGAATAATTTTCCAAATAAAATCAAGACAAATAAAAAAGGGGCGTTTGCCCCTTTAATCTTTATAATAAATCTAATGCGACCATTCGGCTTGGTCGGATAACGTTATTTTTATCCACTTCTGCCACACCTAAAAACTGATGTTTATCAGAAAATAACCGCACCTGTCCGTAAATCTGTTGGAGATTATCAAACTTCACACGTTGCCCAAAGCCTACGGCTCGGCTTTGCTCAGCAGTTAAAAGCAAAGCGGGTAAGGATTTCACCGCACTGTCGATAGGTAATAAATGCTGATCTAGCAAACTTAAATCCTGCTGTTCGCTTAAGGCGTCAAGATCTTCTAAGCGCATCATCGCTTGCTGCGGATAATCCGCCACCGCAAGGCGGCGAAGCATCGTTACGTGTGCGCCACAACCTAACACTTCACCTAAATCATCAACTAAAGTGCGAATATAAGTGCCTTTAGAACAATGTACTTCCAGCGTTAAATAAGGAGCTTGGTAATCAATAAATTTCAGTTCAAAAATGGTGATGGGACGTGGTTCACGTTCCACGGTAATGCCTGCTCGCGCATATTCATATAGCGGTTTCCCTTGATGTTTCAAGGCTGAAAACATTGTCGGCACTTGCATAATCTCGCCACGAAATTGATCAAGTGCGGTCAAAATTTCTGAGATTTCCACCCGCACTTCTCGATGTTGCACCACTTGTCCATCTGCATCAGAGGTATCTGTACGTTCCCCCAATTTCGCCGTGACCAAATAACGCTTATCAGAATCAAGCAAATATTGCGAAAACTTGGTCGCCTCACCTAAACAAATGGGCAACATCCCCGTAGCGAGGGGATCTAACGCCCCTGTATGCCCTGCCTTATTTGCCTGAAAAAGCCATTTCACTTGTTGCATAATTTGGTTAGAACTTGCCCCTTGTGGCTTATCTAACAAAAAAATTCCGTGAATGTGGCGACCTTTATTTTTTGCTCTACTCATTATTTTTGTCGGCATCTTCTTGGTTATGCGGTTCTGGCTGGTGGCGTTTTTGATCATCACGAATCACTTCACTCACCAAGTTAGACATTCTCATTCCTTCGACCAAAGATTGATCATAAATAAAACGTAACTCAGGAACGATCCGTAAACGCATCGCTTTCGCCAATAATGAACGGATATAAGGTGCAGCTTTTTCTAACCCTTTCATTCCACTTTCAATAATACTTTCATCTTGATCAAATAAAAAGGTTACAAAAACTTTTGCATAAGCCAAATCGCGCGATACTTCTACATCAGAAACGGTAACCATTCCAATACGAGGATCTTTGACTTCACGCTGTAAAATGACTGCAATTTCTTTTTGTAATTCCTGTGCTACGCGATCTGAGCGTTTAAATTCTCTTGTCATTTCCTTTTCCTATAAATAAAAAGAGGATAATGCTTGCCTCGCTTAAGGTGTAACCTATGACGAAAAGCCTATCCCATTTATTGTGTTAAGTAAAAGTGCGGATAAAAACACCCGCACTTTCTCATTCATTAAATTGAGCGTTTAATTTCAACCACTTCAAAGACTTCAATTTGGTCGCCAACTTTCACATCGTTGTAGTTTTTCACGCCAATACCACATTCCATTCCATTACGCACTTCTGCGACGTCATCTTTGAAACGGCGGAGAGATTCCAATTCCCCTTCAAAGATCACCACGTTATCACGTAATACACGGATTGGATTATTACGTTTCACCACACCTTCGGTAACCATACAACCTGCGATTGCACCAAATTTCGGATGGCGGAATACATCACGCACTTCTGCAAGACCGATAATTTCTTGCTTAAATTCAGGCTGTAACATACCGCTCATTGCTGCTTTGATTTCGTTAAGTAGTTCATAAATGATTGAATAATAACGCAAATCAATATTTTCATTTTCAATGATACGGCGTGCTGACGCATCGGCACGAACGTTAAAACCAACAATAATCGCATTAGATGCCGCAGCTAAAGTTGCATCGGTTTCGGTAATTCCGCCCACGCCAGAGCCAACGACATTCACTTTCACTTCTGCGGTTGAAAGCTCTTGCAAGGCTTGAACGATCGCTTCTACCGAACCTTGAACGTCTGCTTTGACAATAACGTTCAATTCTGCCACATCGCCTTCTGCCATATTGCTGAACATATTTTCCAACTTCGCTTTTTGCTGACGGGCTAATTTCACTTCGCGGAATTTACCTTGACGATATAATGCCACCTCACGGGCTTTTTTCTCATCACGTACCACAGTGGCTTCATCACCCGCAGATGGCACACCAGATAAGCCTAATACTTCTACTGGAATTGATGGGCCTGCTTCTGAAATGTCTTTACCATTTTCATCTCGCATTGCACGTACACGGCCATATTCAAAACCACAAAGCACAATATCACCACGGCGTAATGTTCCTGATTGAACTAAGATGGTTGCGACTGGACCACGACCTTTATCAAGATATGATTCAATCACCACCCCAGTTGCCATTCCATCTTTCACGGCACTGAGTTCTAACACTTCAGATTGTAATAAGATGGCTTCAAGTAATTCATCCACCCCTGTTCCTTTTTTCGCAGAAACATAAACAAACTGGGTATCGCCACCAAATTTTTCTGCAATTACTTCGTGTTGCAATAACTCTTGTTCCACGCGATCTGGGTTTGCTTCAGGCTTATCAATTTTGTTCACCGCCACAACGATTGGCACACCGGCTGCTTTTGCATGTTGGATTGCTTCAATGGTTTGTGGCATCACGCCATCATCTGCGGCAACTACAAGCACGACGATATCCGTTGCTTTTGCACCACGCGCACGCATTGAGGTAAAGGCGGCGTGTCCCGGGGTATCAAGGAAAGTGATCATTTTGCCATCATCTGTTTCAACGTGGTAAGCACCAATGTGTTGGGTAATCCCACCCGCCTCGCCAGCTGCCACTTTGGCTTTACGAATGTAGTCAAGTAAGGAAGTTTTACCGTGATCAACGTGTCCCATAATAGTTACCACTGGCGCACGATTTACTTTTTCAGCATTCACATCACGATCGCCTAATACAGATTCTTCTAGCTCATTTTCTTTGCGTAGGATCACTTTGTGTCCCATTTCTTCGGCTACAAGCTGTGCTGTTTCTTGATCGATCACTTGGTTAATGGTAACCATTTCGCCCATTTTCATCATTGTTTTGATGATTTCAGTGGCTTTCACTGCCATTTTGTTCGCAAGTTCCGCGACGGTAATGGTTTCCCCAATCACCACATCACGGTTTACTGGTGCTGCGGGCTTGGTGAAGCCTTGTTGTAAGCTACTACCTTTTTTGCCTTGCTTACCTTTCGCGCCTTTGCCACCTTTAATGTCTTTTTGATTACGACGATTTGATTCACGCTCATTTTTGTTGTTGTCGTCTTCACGTCCGCCTTTTTTCGCTTTGACAACTTTATTTTTACCACGACCACGATTTTCATTGCGGCGCTCTTCTTCGTCTTCTGCTTCGCGCGCATAGCTTGAAGTCAGATGATAATCTGAATAATCTTCAGAAATTTCATTTTTTTCATCCGCACTTGCTAAATCCGCATAGCGTTTCGCTTCTTCTGCCGCTTTACGGGCTTGCTCTTCTGCTTTTTGACGTGCTAATTCATCCGCTTTACGGCGAAGCTCTGCTTCTTCGGCTTTAAGACGTTCTTTTTCTTCATTAATTGCTTTATTCGCGCTGTCTTTTGCGGTTTTATCCGCATTTTCTTTTGCTTTTTGTTCAGCCTGACGTTTTTCCTGCTCTGCTTTTTCCGCTTCTTTTTTCGCTTTTTCAGCTTCTTTCTGTGCTTTTTCTGCGGCTGCTTTCTCTTCAGCCGCTTTCTTCTCAGCTTCTTGTTTTGCTTTTAAGCGAGCCTCTTCTTCCGCACGAATTGCAGCTTCTGTTGGAACAGTGCGTTTTTTGCGTACCTCTACTTGTACTGTTTTATTTTTACCAGTACTTGTGGTGGTATTTGCCGTGGTTTTAGTACGGCGTTGTATGCTTAATTTTTTCGGTGCATCCGATTTTTTGACTTCATCTACCATAGTTTTTACACCCTTCTTTATTCTTCACTGAACCAACAAATATTACGTGCCGCCATAATTAAATCTGCGGCCTGTTCGGCACTTAATTCTTCAATATCGGCTAAATCATCCACACCTTGTTCCGCTAATTCTTCTAAGGTCGTGATTTGTTTTTCTGCTAATTTGAACGCAAGATGGCGGTTCATTCCTTCAAGATTTAATAATTTATCTTCAATATGCGCTTGTTTTAACGCTTCTTCTTCCGCTAATGCCGCAGCAGTCAAGGCGTTTTTAGCTCGAGTTTGTAATTCCTCAACAAGATCTTCATCTTCTAACCCATCAATTGCTGTTAATTCATTAACTGGAACATAAGCAAGTTCTTCTAAGCTAGTGAACCCTTCTTCTACAAGGATTTGAGCAAATTCTTCATCAATTTCTAATGCCTCAATAAAGCGTTTAAGCACTTTATTATCTTCAGCTTGATGTTTTTCATTAAGCTCTTCTGTGGTCATTACATTTAATGTCCAACCTGTCAGTTGTTTGGCTAGACGTACATTTTGTCCATTACGTCCGATGGCTTGTGGCAAGTTTTCCGCTTCAACCGCAATATCCATAGAATGATTATCTTCATCAACAACAATAGACGTCACATCCGCCGGTGCCATTGCATTAATCACAAACTGAGCTGGATTGTCATCCCATAACACAATATCAACACGCTCTCCGCCTAATTCATTGGTAATTGCCTGCACGCGTGAACCGCGCATTCCGACACAAGCCCCAACAGGATCAATACGTTTATCATTGCTTTTTACAGCAATTTTAGCGCGCGAACCCGGATCACGTGCTGCACCTTTGATTTCAATCAGCTCTTCACCGATTTCAGGCACTTCAATGCGGAATAATTCAATAATCATTTCAGGTTTTGCACGGGTAACAAAAAGCTGTGCGCCTTTGCTTTCTGGGCTAACACGGTATAACACACCACGCACACGATCACCCGGGCGGAAATTCTCGCGCGGTAACATATCTTCACGCAAAATCACCGCTTCCGCTTGCTGACCTAAATCTAAAATAATATTTTCACGGTTTACTTTTTTCACCGTTCCCGTCACAATTTCGCCCTCATTAGAACGGAATTGCTCAACGATTTTGTTACGCTCCGCTTCACGGATTTTGCTACTAATCACTTGGCGTGCGGTTTGCATTGTAATACGGTCAAACGCCACAGATTCAATTTGATCTTCCACATAATCCCCAACCTGTACATTAGGATCATCAAATTGTGCCGCTTCAAGGGTGATTTCTTTTGTTGGATTGGTTACTTCATCCACCACTAACCAGCGACGGAATGTATCAAATTCACCCGTTTTTGGATCGATCACTACACGCACATCAATTTCTTGTTCATATTTTTTTCTCGTAGAGAGAGCAATCGCACTTTCTAAAGCTTCAAAAATTTTCTCACGAGGTAACAATTTTTCATTTGATACTGCTTCCGCAGCTAATAAAATCTCTTTACTCATTTTTTCTTTTCTTCCTATATAAACTTAAAATTTAGGTACCACATTGGCTTTTTGAATGTTACCAAATACCAATACTTGAGGCTGTCCATCAACCATTAACGTCAGCATATCATTTTCAATATGCGCTAATTTTCCTTGCCACTTACGGCGTTCTAATACAGGAATACGTAAATGCACGATAATCTCTTGATCAATAAAGCGAGCATATTGCGCTAAGGTAAATAATGGACGATCAAGCCCCGGTGAAGAGACTTCAAGGTTATATTTATCCGCAATCGGATCTTCCACATCTAAAATCGCGCTGACCTGACGGCTCACATCTGCACAATCATCAACGGTTACGCCACCTTCTTTATCAATATATAAACGCACGGTTAAAAATCTTCCCATACGCTGGCACTCAATTCCCCAAAGTTCACAGCCTAAATCCTGTACAGAATCCTTGAGTAAATCAGATAATTTTTCTTCTAATGTTGCCAATTAACGCCTCCTACACAAAATTAGGACGTAAAAAAAGGGCTATCAGCCCAGTTCTACATCTAAATTGCTCGTACAAAAAAACCCCAAAATTGGGGTTCTTTTTACTGAACTTTCTATGAATTGGTTGCGGGGGCTGGATTTGAACCAACGACCTTCGGGTTATGAGCCCGACGAGCTACCAAGCTGCTCCACCCCGCGTCCGAAATATGTGGCGTATTATACCTATAGAAAAACAAATAGCAAGGCTTTATCAAAAAAACTTGTAAAAAAGCACCGCACTTAGTTGTTTAAGGTGTTTTCAAATAAACGATAAATCGCAATAAGATCCATTCTTGCAATAGGCTTAAAAGGTAACAATAAATAATACAGCCAACGGTTTTTTCGCAAAAAAGAAACCGTTCGTTGCCAAATATCAGATTCACAGTATTGTTGATATTTCTCGATGGTTAAACGCATTTGCTCATCAGAAATGCTATCTGAACGCCCAAGACTGTGAATAAAAATAAGGCTATCTCGTACTTTTTGCCAATTTAAATTCGTCTGATTAGAACGGGATTCAAAATCAATAAACTGTACCTTACCTTCGTGCCACGCCATATCACGTAGCGCTGGGCGGCCGTGAACCAAACCTTTCTTATGCAAATCCGTTAAGGCTTTTACCCCATCTTCCAAAATAGCCAGCTTCTGCATTGAACTGAGATCGGGTTTATCCACCCAATAGCTGATGGTTTTACCCGCATCTTTTAGTACTAAAAAATCTTCGCCAAATGCCATTAATTGTGGCACGGGTGCTTTTTTTTCAGCTAAAAACTGCAAGGTGCTCAATTCGTTTTGAAAAGCTTTTTTGGGTTGCGGTTTAAGTAAACGCCAGACACCTTTAAGTTGTTCAGGTTGTTTAAGCCAATAGCGCTGATTTTCATATTCAAAGCTAATAATTCGCTCACCTTTATGCTGTTTTAGCAAGGCTTGCACCTTTTCTTGAAATTCAATGTGTTGTGCTGACATCAAACAACCTCATACTTACATCAATAATTATTTCCAAACATCCGGATTTACGCCACGTTTAAGAAGCGCGGGATGTTCTTCAATTTTAAATTCTGGCTCACGAATGCCTGCTTTAATTTGGCGTTGATAATCTTTTAATAATGTCCAAACAATCGGGGAAAGCAACACGATAGACACCAAGTTAATTAATGCCATCACGGCCATTACCGTATCGGCGAAGCTCCATACCACATTCCCTGAATTCACTGCACCAAAGTACACGAAAAATAACACCACTAAGCGGAAAAGAAACACCACTACAGGGCGATTTTTGAGGAAACGGATATTACTTTCTGCATAGGCATAGTTACCAATAATAGAAGAAAATGCAAATAGCAATAAGATAAAAGCAAGGAAATGCAAACCAAATTCACCCACGTGATATTGTAAAGCCTTTTGCGTAAGAGAAATACTTTTCAGCGTTTCACCACCGTAATTGTCTGATAGCAAAATGATGATAGCCGTACAAGAACATACAATAATGGTATCAACAAACACGCCAAGCATTTGAATTAACCCTTGGCTCACCGGGTGTTTAACATCCGCAGTGGCCGCCGCATTTGGGGCCGATCCCATACCTGCTTCGTTAGAAAATAAACCACGTTTAATTCCCATTAGCATTGCTTTAGAGAAAATCGCCCCAAACATACCGCCAGCCATTGCATCAAAAGAGAAGGCACTATGCACAATGTTAGCAATCACAGTTGGGATCATTTCAATATGCATTCCCATAATGATTACTGCCATAATTAAATAGAACAGTGCCATTATCGGTACAATACGAGCCGATACTTTACCAATACGTTTCACCCCACCAAAAATAATTAAGGCGGTTAAAATCACCAAGCCAATTCCTACGTAATTTGGATTCCATTTCCACGCATTACCTGTTGCTTCAACAATGGCATTAGATTGCACCGCATTAAAGGCAAAACCAAAGGTAAAGATTAACGCAATGGCAAAGCACGCTGCCAGCCAGCGAGATTTTAAGCCTTGCACAATATAATAAGCAGGTCCACCGCGGCTCACCCCATCTTTATCTTTTAATTTATATAATTGAGCAAGAGACGACTCTGCCACTGCACTGGACATACCAATCAACGCCGTTACCCACATCCAGAACACCGCGCCTTCACCACCAATCGCAATTGCTGTGGCAACACCGCCAATATTCCCTACACCCACACGGCTCGCTAGCCCTGTTGCAAAGGCTTGAAAGGGTGTTAAAGAATCCCCCGTAGAAGCACGCCCAAACCACATTTCACGTAAACTCTGTGGAAATAAACGTAATTGCACCAACCCTGTCGTCACGGTAAAGAAAATGCCGACACTTAAAAGGGTAATTACGGTAATATCCCAAAGAGGGCCATCAAATGTTTCGACAAACCACGTTAAGGCGTGTTCCACGTTGCTGATAATTTGCTCAATCATAATTTCTCCTCATAATGAAAGACTGCATTCTAATAGATTTTATATAAAGAGAGAACAATTAGGATAAAAAAGAGAATAAAAAATTAAAAAATCCTCTATTTTTAAAAACTTTTAAAAAAATTACCGCACTTTATTATTCAACATTTAATTCACTGACTAAAAAGAGTGAGGAGAGATTAAACAAAAAATAGAGTTCAAAAATAAAATCGCTGATTATTTACTCAAATTTTTCATCAAAAACCTCATAAGGCATAAAAATTCGGTGCAATTCACAAAAATGTGAACTACATCACATTCTATTTCTCATAATTCGCTATAATAAAATTGAAATAATGGTTTAATAATTTTAAAATTACAAAGTCTAAATAATAAATTTCAATGACAACCTCATTTTAAGGAGTTTAAGGAGCAACTATGTCAAATATTTTAGAGCAATTCTCATTAAAAGGTAAAATCGCCTTAGTTACAGGGGCATCATACGGTATCGGCTTTGCTATCGCATCAGCACTCAGTCAGGCAGGTGCAAAAATTGTATTCAATGATGTAAACGAAGAAAACCTAAAAAAAGGTCTCGCTGCCTATAAAGAAGCAGGCATTGACGCACAGGGTTATTTATTTGATGTAACAGACGAAAATGCGGTAAAAGAACACGTCGCTAAAATTGAAAATGAAGTGGGCGTGATTGATATTTTAGTAAACAATGCGGGGATTATCCAACGTATCCCAATGCTAGAAACCAGCGCAGCAGACTACCGTAAAATTATCGACATCGATTTGACTGGCCCATTCATTATGTCAAAAGCCGTATTACCTTCAATGATTAAAAAAGGACACGGTAAAATCATCAACATCTGCTCAATGATGAGTGAATTAGGCCGTGAAACTGTGGTGGGTTATGCCTCTGCCAAAGGCGGATTAAAAATGCTCACCAAAAACATCTGTTCAGAATTTGGTGAAGCAAATATTCAATGTAACGGGATCGGCCCGGGTTATATCGCCACACCACAAACAGCACCATTACGCGAAAGACAACCTGACGGCTCACGCCACCCATTCGATCAATTTATCATCGCTAAAACACCTGCTGCTCGCTGGGGAACGCCAGAAGATCTCGCAGGTGCAGCAGTATTCTTGTCTTCTGATGCCTCAAACTTCATCAATGGTCATATTTTATACGTTGATGGCGGTATCTTGGCATATATTGGTAAACAGCCGTAAGACTTGCTGCTTAGTTTTGGTTGAATGTAGAAGATCGGAAGTGATCTTCTACATTTTATAATGTAACAAAAGGAAATAACGCATTCAGTAAGCCCCCATTGTTAAATACAAAGAAAAAACAATTTGACACGGAAAGATATTTTCCTACCTCTTCTCAATATTACATTAGCAATTCCCTCACAGCTCACTTGTAAAGAAATAAAAACACTATGTAAAAATATAATTACATTTCAATAAAAATACGATAAAATCTACCGCACTTTTACTAAACTTAATCAGGAAAATATCATGAAAAATAAGACTTTTGGCAGTGCCTTACTTGTCGCTGGAACGACAATAGGTGCAGGAATGCTAGCAATGCCTCTCACCTCGGCGGAGATGGGCTTTAGTTATACCCTTGCATTATTATTCGCACTTTGGATTTTACTTTCTTACAGCGCATTATTATTTGTTGAAGTGTATCAAAAAGCGGAACGCAAAGATGCAGGGATCGCCACACTGGCTGAGCAATATTTCGGTATCGCTGGGCGTGTACTTGCCACTCTTTCCCTTGTTATTTTTATGTATGCTATTCTTTCCGCTTATGTTACAGGCGGTGGTTCATTACTTGCTGGGCTAATGCCATTTTTAGGGGATAACGCCACTTCTGTATCCATCGTTTTATTTACGCTGGTATTAGGTGTCTTTATCGTGATTAGTACAGGCGCGGTTGATGCGCTAACACGCTTACTCTTCTTAATTAAACTTGCGGCATTTTTACTTGTATTAGGTATGATGTTACCGCTAGTTACAACGGATAACTTGCTTGCAATGCCATTAAAAGATTTCTTAATCATTTCTGCAAGCCCTGTATTTTTCACCTCATTTGGTTTCCACGTGATTATTCCAAGCATAAACAAATACTTAGATGGTGATATTCGCCGTTTACGTATTGCCATTATTGGAGGGACAGCAATCCCATTAGTGGCTTATATTTTGTGGCAAATGGCAACGCACGGCGTTTTTCCACAATCTGAATTTGTGCAAATTGTAAATAATGATCCGACATTAAATGGGTTAATCAATGCCACCTTCCAAGCGACGGGGAGTTCATTAATTAGCGGTGCGGTAAGAACATTCTCAACCCTTGCATTAGTTACCTCTTTCCTTGGCGTGGCATTATCACTGTTTGACTGCTTAGACGATTTATTAAAACGTGTAAACATCAAAGCAAATCGCATCCAACTTGGTTTACTGACTTTTATTCCACCACTTGCTTTTGCTTTATTCTATCCAGATGGCTTTATTGCGGCCTTAGGTTATGCAGGACAAATGTTTACTTTCTATGGTTTAGTGTTACCCGTTGGAATGGCTTGGCAAGCACGGAAACGCTATCCTGATATGCCATACCGTGTACTAGGTGGAAATATAAGCTTATTTATTGCCTTGTTATTAGGATTATTAATTATGAATGTCCCATTTTTAATCCAAGCGGGTTATTTACCGAAAGTGATTGGTTAATTTAACCGAAAATTTTATCTAAGCCGATCATAAGATCGGCTTTTCCTTAAAAGTAGCGACTGACTTTCACACGAGCAATCCCCTCCAAACTTTGTCCTTACCAACTAATAAAATATTTAACCTATTGATAATCTTCTATGTTTTTGCCAAAATTTAGTCAGCTTTTATTCATATTACTAGGAGACACGATGAAAAAACTTCTCACCACTATTCTTACTCTTTCTTCTATAAGTATTGCTGTTGCGAAAGAGGTAAATATCAAAATTTTAGGTACTTCAGACGTACATGGTAGAGTTGTACCTTGGAGTTATGGCGCAGATATTGCCGACTATTCAGGTTCTTATGCTCAAATTTCCACTTATGTAAATGAAGTCCGCAAAAAAAATCCTAATGTTGTTCTGGTAGATATTGGTGATGCGATTCAAGATAATCAAGTAGAAGTATTCGCAAAAACACCTGAGTATTATAAAAATCATCCTATTCCTAAAATACTTAATCAAATGAAATATGATATTTTCATTCTAGGCAATCACGAATTCAATTTTGGTATGACCGCATTAGATGAAATCCTAAAAGATATAAGGGCGCAAAAGCTAACGGCAAATTTTTACTATAAAAATGGTCGCCGTTATCTTACACCAACGACGATAATTGAAAAAGATGGGGTAAAAATAGGTGTAATTGGATTGACTACGCCAATGTCTGCCACTTTTGAGCTAGACACAGGCTATCTCGATCAAATGATTTTTACTTCCCCAATTGAAGAAACCAAAAAACAAATTACCCAATTAAAACAGAAAGGGGTTGATGCGATTGTGGTTTTAGCTCATATGGGCATTGAAAATGAAAATAACATTCCAGATACGGGAGTTGCTGATCTTGTCAATGCAGTAGATGGCATTGATGTGATTATTGCAGGACATATGCATAAAAATATTCCTCACGTAACTATTAAGGATACATTGATTACAGAACCTCATCGTTATGGCACTGTCGTTTCAGAAGTAGATCTTACCTTTGACATTAAGAACGCTCACGTAAAGCTGATAAATAAAACAGCAAAAACAGTGCCAGTAAAAGATTTCCAAGCTGATGAAAATATTATTAAAATTTATCAACCTTACCACGATGAATTACGCCGTTTAAATAATGTGATTATTGGTCAAACAGAAAATACCATGGTACCTCAAGGTGAAAATTATGGCGTCTCTTTTGCTTTTTCTCAAGATACGGGGTTATCTTCTTTTATCCACGATGTAGAACAATATTATAGCCAAGCGGATGTTGTTTCCTTTGCTTTTGATCATCAGAAAGTTCGCCTAGAAAAAGGAGATATTAAGAAAAAAGACATTATTTACAATTATCGCTATGCTGGCGGCGATGTTAGCGTTTATGAGATGACAGGAAAACAACTCAAACAATATATGGAATGGTCTGCAGATTATTTTGATACCCTTGAACCGGGTGATAAAATCTATCGCTATAATACCAAACGAGCTAAATCTAAATACGTTACTTTTGATTTATTTGGTGGCGTAAATTATCAAATTGATTTGCGTAACCAGCAAGGTCATAAAATTGTAAACCTTCGTTTGGCTGATGGTCGTCCAGTGACTGATGAAATGAAACTTAAAGTGGGAATGAATTCTTATCGTTTTGGACAATTAATCAAAAAAGGCGGAATTTTTGAAGGACAACAAATTCCATTATTATGGGAATCTAAAGTGGCATTAGGACAGGAAAATGGCACAATTCAAAATATGATGATGAATTATATCCGCGAAGTGAAACAAGGAAAAATTGAAGGAAAAAGCCACAATCGTTGGAAAATTATTGGATTAGACTAAAATACAAAATATAAAGTGCGGTTAAAATTTTCCAACTTTTGAGTAAAAATAAAAGGCGGCCAATTCTAGCCGCCTAAGTTTGTGAGTTACTCTTGTTCTAATAATGTACGATAAATTACACCACCAATAATTCCACCTACGATAGGCGCAAGCCAGAATACCCATAGCTGCTCAATAGCCCAAGTGCCTTGGAATAACGCTACTGCAGTAGAACGCGCAGGATTTACCGATGTGTTGGACACAGGAATACAAACCAAGTGGATAATTGTGAGGGCTAAGCCAATTGCAATAGGTGCAAACCCCGCTGAAGCACGTTTATCTGTTGCGCCGTGAATCACAATTAAGAAAAATGCGGTTAAAACGATTTCCGCAAGAATAACTGCCGTTAAAGAATAACCACCGGGTGAATGTTCTCCAAAACCATTTGAAGCAAAGCCACTTGCTGTGACATCAAACCCAGCTTTACCTGAAGCTATCCCATAAAGTACCGCACCAGCACAAAGCCCGCCGATAACTTGAGCAATAATATAGCCAAATGCCTCTTTAGCGTGGAAACGTCCACCCGCCACTAAGCCTAATGTAACAGCTGGATTAAAATGTCCACCTGAAATATGCCCCACCGCAAATGCCATTGTTAAAACGGTGAGACCAAATGCCAATGCAACACCTGCAAAACCAATCCCAAGTTCAGGAAATGCCGCCGCCAACACAGCTGAGCCACAGCCTCCTAACACAAGCCAAAATGTTCCGAAAAATTCAGCAAACAGTTTTTTCATTTTTTGAGTCCTATAAGTTAAATTAAATAATAAAATAAGTAGGCATATCGCCTAACATTGGATTAGTCATAAAGAAAAATAAAAGGTTGCGTAAACTTATGTAAAAAAGGGCTTTACAATAAATTAAAATTTATTGACATATAATATTTTTTAAAGGGTAAAAACGAAGAGGTTAAACTTTATATAAATACAGGAAACGCAAGCCGACAATCTTCTAGGAGGCTTCCACCATAAACCAAATTAGTGGAGAGTAAATTCACGCTTCATTAGATTCTATAACAAAACTAAAAAAACCTGCTTACTTGCATAAACAGGTTTTTTATTCTTAGCTCACCACATAAGGAATGTTGGTGATGCCTGATTCTGCTAAAGCCGCGATAACATCTTGTGTCTCAACATTCTCACCGAAAACGGCAACAACTTCTGCTACATCTTCGCCTTTTTGTTTCGTTTCTTCTGCCGATACCGCACCGATATTTAATAGTTCAGAAACTAAATCGTGAGCGAAAATGCGGGTTGTTGTAAATGTAATCGTTAATGTACTCATAAACTTTTCCTTCTATAAATCAATATCAAAATAATGGTGTACTAGCCTAAAGATTGCTGTAACGCAGAAAATTTTAGCACTATTCTGAAAAAATGCGATGCAAAATCTTTCTTATCTCAATAAATGTCAAACTTGCCATAATGGAAGCCTGCTGTCAAAAAGTGGCTAATAAATTTTGATCTAAGACAAGAAAATCGCATTTAGATCACGCACACATAAAATAGTTGATAAAATTAGTCGGGTATTAATACGATATTTAAGGTTGAGTGTTATTTTTTGTAAAGAAATAACCATTTATCCTTAGCACACAATAGCAATGCGATTGCTATGGTTTATTCTATTTTTATGTATGGAGAATTGATTATGGGGCAATATAAAAAGCTCTGGTACACGTTGATCGTTGTGCTTATCGGAGCATTTTCTATTCTAGGTTATTTTGGGGTAGATATTTATCGGGAAGCGCCGCCTATTCCTGAAAAATACATCAATGCAAATGGTGAAACCCTAATTACTAAAAATGATATTTTGCAAGGTCAAACTGCTTGGCAAACGACTGGGGGAATGCAACTTGGCTCAATCTGGGGACACGGTGCATATCAAGCGCCTGATTGGACGGCTGACTGGTTACACCGTGAATTGACCAACTGGTTAGATATTACAGCACAAAAAGAATTTGGTAAAAATTTTGATCAATTAAATGACGATCAAAAAGCCATTTTACAAGCGCGTCTTACTCGTGAATATCGAGGCAGCAAAGTCGAAAATGGTGTTGTACAATTATCTGATACACGTCAGCAATCCATTGAAAAAACAGCACAATATTATATTTCGCTATATGGTGATGATCCGCAGTTCAAACTCACTCGCGATCATTTTGCGATGAAAGATAACACCTTGCCCGCATTAGTAGATCGTCAAGATTTAACAAAATTTTTCTTCTGGACAGCTTGGACTGCCTCGGCAAATCGTCCAAATACAGAGGCAACTTATACCAATAACTGGCCACACGAACCACTCATTAATAATGTGCCAACCGCAGAAAATATTATGTGGTCTATTGCCAGTGTTGTCTTCCTGATTTTAGGCATTGGTATGATGGTTTGGGTGTGGGCATTTAAGAAAAAAGAAGATGAGAAAGATCCAATTCCTGATGCCGTTGATCCGCTAACTAAAATTCAACTCACCCCTTCACAAAAAGCGCTTGGTAAATATTTATTTACGGTTGTGGCGTTATTTATTGCACAGGTTACGTTTGGGACTATCGTCGCACACTATACGGTTGAAGGTCAGGATTTTTATGGTATCCCATTATCAGATTACCTTCCTTATTCCCTCATTCGTACTTGGCACGTACAAAGTGCGTTGTTCTGGATTGCTATGGCATTTTTAGCGGGCGGATTATTCCTAGCTCCAATTATCAATGGCGGTAAAGATCCAAAATATCAAAAATTAGGCGTAGATATCCTCTTTTGGGCATTAGTGGTGTTGGTTGTCGGTTCCTTTACCGGAAGTTATTTAGCCATTGCACATCAAATTCCAAAAGAATTAAGCTTTATGTTCGGTCATCAAGGGTATGAATTTATTGACCTAGGACGTTTCTGGCAAGCGGTAAAATATGCCGGTATTTTGTTCTGGCTAGTGCTAATGCTACGTGGCACAATCAATGCGTTTAAACAGCCGGGAGATAAAAATTTACTCGCCTTGTTCTTTGCTTCTGTCATTGCAATCGGGCTATTCTATGGACCAGCCCTCTTTTACGGAGAACATACTCACTTATCTGTAATGGAATATTGGCGTTGGTGGGTTGTGCATCTTTGGGTGGAAGGCTTCTTTGAAGTATTCTCGGTTGCCGCACTATCCTTTATTTTTGTCAGTTTAGGGCTTGTTTCACGCCGCACAGCAACCGTTTCCACGATTGCTTCTGCCTCGATTTTCCTTATTGGTGGTATCCCCGGCACCTTCCATCATCTTTACTTTGCTGGAGCAACCACCCCTATTATTGCGGTAGGCGCTTCATTCTCTGCATTAGAAGTTGTTCCTTTAGTTTTACTCGGTTATGAGGCTTGGGAACATTGGTCTATGCAACAAAAAGCCCCTTGGATGGAACGTTTAAAATGGCCAATCTATTGCTTCGTAGCTGTTGCATTCTGGAATATGTTAGGGGCAGGTGTGTTTGGCTTCTTAATCAACCCACCTATCTCGCTTTACTATGTTCAAGGGTTAAACACCACCGCAGTACACGCACACGCCGCCTTATTTGGTGTTTATGGTTTCCTTGCCTTAGGATTTGTATTCTTAATCGTACGTTACTTACGCCCAACCCACCAATTTGATGATAAATTGATGAAATTTGGTTTCTGGAGTTTAAATCTGGGGTTAGTTGTAATGATTATCTCAAGCCTACTACCAATTGGTGTTATTCAAGCTCACGCTAATATGGTACACGGGTTATGGTATGCGCGTGGCGAAGCCTTTATGCAACAAGAACTTTTTGTTACCTTACGCTGGGTACGTATCGTAGGCGATGTTATCTTCGGCTTAGGGGCATTAGCTTTCTTCTGGCAAATGGTGAAAATGGTGTTTGCAAAACAAAAATAAGCCGCTAACCTCTTGCTGTTCCTCTGCTCATAAAGAGGAATGATGAGACTTCATCAAAAATCAAGTGCGGTCAAAAATTTTCATTTTTTTGACCGCACTTTCATTATATGCCATTGTTTGATATTAAAAGCACCGCTTTTTATAACGGCGCTGTTATCTTATTCTAAACTCAAATGACAAGATGATTGACTTATAAATTATGAAAAAACAGAAATACGCTGACGGATATGCTCCCCTTTTACTGCTTCATCAAGCATCGCAATGGCATAATCGGCATAGCTCACATAGCTTTCACCTTGTTCATTTAGCGTAAAAATTTCACCCGCTAAACGATAATGACCTGTTTTCTTGCCTTCAGGATCAAAAACCGCAGCTGGGCTAATGTATGTCCATTTCACATCATCACGTTTACGCAATTCCATTAACGCTTTTGCCATTGCTTGGGCTAACGATTTATATTCAACGGGGAAATCTGGCGTATCTACAAGTTGCACCGTTAAGCTATCATCAATATAAAGGCTACCAGCGCCACCCACAACGAGCAAACGAACATTTGTTCCTGCCAAAATATCACATAAATGGGCTAAAGAGCTGCTATGCTGTGGCAATGTTTCAGGTGTCCACGCGGCAAAGGCATCAATAACCACATCAAATCCTGCAAGATCTGCGTTGGTTAAATCAAACAAATCTTTTTTCAGTATATTTTGTGCGCTGCTGTGATTTTCATTGCGAACCACCGCAGTTACATCAAAACCGCGTGCTACCGCTTCTGCGACAATCAAACGCCCTGCTTTACCATTTGCGCCAATTACTGCTAGTTTCATTTTTCTTTCTCCTTGTTTAATGATAACTAAAAATAGTTCTGTTACGTTTTTATTGAGCGTGATAATATCTCTTTAGCAAATAAAAAGAAAGTAAGCACCCAAAAGTGCAGTAGTTACTTAAAGGAAACTTATATTGAAAAATAAGGAAAAATGTTGAAAGAAACAGATAAAAAATTACCCGATTGTGAAGTGGAAATCACATTAATGATGATGAGTGAACGTTGGCGTGTATTGATTATTCGTGAATTATTATCTGGCACAAAGCGTTTTGGTGAATTGAAAAAAACCTTAAACGGCATCTCACAAAAAGTGCTAACGGCTAATTTAAGGGCAATGGAAAGCCAAGGGTTATTAACGCGAAAAGTCTATGCGGAAGTGCCACCACGGGTGGAATATACTCTTACAGAAGACGGAATAAGCCTAAAAAGCGTGCTTGATGCAATGGCTATATGGGGAGAGAGTTATCGGCAAAAATATAAAAATAGATAAAATCTCAAAAAAAAACCACCGCACTAAGTAAAATGCTTAAAGGTGCGGTGATTTTTGCTGTAATATTTAGTGCGGTTTTCTACTCTTGCTCACCAAGCAATTTCAATTCTCGGTTTTTCACTTGATGTTTCAGCATTTCAGTAAATTCTGCGATGGTGAACGTACCTAAATCAGCCCCTTTACGAGTACGCACAGCGATTTTGCCTTCGGCAATTTCTTTATCGCCACAAACTAACATATAAGGTACGCGTTTTAAGGTATGTTCACGGATTTTAAAGCCAATTTTCTCGTTGCGTAAATCCGCTTTAGCACGCAAGCCCGCATCAGAAAGGGCTTTCACCACCTCTTTTACATAATCCGCTTGGCTATCGGTAATATTCATCACCACAGCCTGAGTTGGAGCAAGCCAAGGTGGGAAGAAACCCGCGTAATCTTCGGTGATAATGCCGATAAAACGCTCTAATGAACCTAAAATCGCACGGTGAATCATTACTGGAGTTCGGCGATCATTGTCTTCCGCAACATAAGACGCATTTAAACGACCCGGTAAAGCAAAATCAAGCTGGATTGTGCCACATTGCCATTCACGATCAAGGCTATCACGCAGAGCAAATTCAATTTTAGGCCCGTAAAATGCGCCCTCACCTTCTTGAATTTCGTATTCTAATCCATTGTGTTTTAAGGCATTTGCTAGACCTTGCTCTGCTTGATCCCACATTTCATCAGAACCAATGCGTTTCTCTGGACGCGTAGAAAGTTTCACTTGGATATTATTGAAACCAAACGTACTGTAAATATCATAAACCATACGGATACAACTGGTTACTTCGCTTTCAATTTGATCTTCCGTACAGAAAATATGTGCATCATCTTGGGTAAAACCACGCACACGCATTAATCCGTGCAATGAACCTGACGGTTCGTTACGATGACAAGAACCAAATTCCGCCATACGAATTGGCAGATCACGGTAAGATTTTAAGCCTTGATTGAAGATTTGCACGTGTCCGGGGCAGTTCATTGGTTTAATGGCATATTCACGGTTTTCTGATGAGGTGGTGAACATTAAATCACCATAGTTTTGCCAATGCCCTGTTTTTTCCCATAAAACACGATCCATCATAAATGGCCCTTTCACTTCTTGATAATCGTACTCTTTTAATTTAGTACGCACGAAAGTTTCAAGCTCACGGAAAATCGTCCAACCGTCATTATGCCAGAACACCATACCCGGTGCTTCTTCTTGCATATGATAAAGATCAAGCGCTTTACCAATTTTACGATGATCGCGTTTTGCTGCTTCTTCTAAACGTTGCAAATAGGCGGCAAGTTGTTTTTTATCCGCCCACGCCGTGCCGTAAATACGCTGTAACATCTTGTTTTTGCTATCACCACGCCAATATGCACCAGCCACTTTTTGTAATTTGAAATGATGACAGAAACGCATATTTGGTACGTGTGGGCCACGACACATATCAATATATTCTTCGTGGTGATACAGCGCTGGGGTGGCTGTTTTTTCGATATTTTCATCTAAAATCGCCATTTTATATGGCTCACCACGTTGTTCAAAAGTATCTCTTGCCTCTTGCCAAGTTACGCGTTTTTTCACCACATCATAATTGGTTTTTGCTAGTTCAAGCATTCTTTTTTCAATGGCGTCAAGATCTTCTTGCGTTAAAGAGCGGTCTAAATCCACATCATAATAAAAACCGTTTTCAATGGTTGGCCCGATAGCCATTTTTACACCAGGGAAAAGCTGTTTAATCGCGTGTCCTAATAAATGCGCGCAAGAGTGGCGAATAATTTCCAGTCCATCTTCATCTTTGGCGGTAATAATTTCTAGCTTGGCATCTTGATCAATCAGATCACACGCATCACGGCGTTCACCGTTCACACGCCCTGCGATAGTCGCTTTGGCTAAACCTGCACCAATATCTTGTGCAACGTCAAGCACTGTAACGGGTTTATCAAATTGGCGTTGTGAGCCATCGGGTAAAGTAATAATTGGCATATCAAATCCTTATACAGTGGTTACCCATACGAGAGGTAACTTGTTGATTAAATTAAAAATAAACTAAAAAAGCACCGCACTTTGTTATACCTACAATGTATTTTCCGCACCGTGCTTTCTCTATTATCGAATCGCTTTTGGTATGGCTTTCGATTTAAGCGCGTGATCATACGCTATTTTGCGTTGAAAACCAACTTTCTCGCCGATTTTCCTCGGCGTTTTACAACACTAAACGGCTTTATCGAAATATAATTCAACTTGCGATAAGCTCGCCATCGTTTCCACATAGGCTTTCACTTTTGGCGGGAAAACAAGCCCTTTCACACAAGTGAGGTTGCGTAACATTGGGAAAAGCAAAATATCTTCCATCGAAAGCTGATTATTTACCCCATTTTCTGACAAAATCAATGGTTCAAGAGCGGTAAAATCTTGTTGCAGTTTTTCAATATATTGCGCAGAATTCGCAAGATTTTCAGCAAAATCACCAATACTTTCTGTTTTCTTTTTCACGAAATAATCCACCGCACTTTGGGTAGTAAATTCAGGCAAGCCTAACTGCACAAAACGTGGCAATAACAGATGATTATAATAACTGCCGACTGCTTTCATCCACGCTTGCAGATCGCTACGCACCTCATCATCTGGTAACAAGCGATTGCCATAATTTTGATCCACATAATGCACAATATCTAAACTTTCTGGCATTGCTGTGCCATCTTCTTTAATCAAGATTGGCGCCATTTTCTTTCCAATCAAGGAAACTGGCGTTGCTTCATCATCACTTAATAGCATTAGCTCTATCACGGGCAAATTCTTTAAGCCAAAAATCATTCTAGCACGCACGCAGAATGGACAATGATCATAAACGTATAACTTCATTTTTGCTCCTTAATAAATTATTTATGTAAATCTGGGCTACCTTACCGCAAATTTTTTGATCCGCAAATAAAAAACTTGATGTTCATCACAGATTATTTTGCCAATTTTCTTTACGATCAAGACGTGGTACAAGTTGAATATAGGGGGACTTATGTGGAAATCAATTTCTCAAGTTTTAGCCGAACATCTTGGTGCGTATTATTTTATCAAGCAAAAACGTAAAGTGCATACGGGCGAAATGCACGAAGCTTGGATTATTGATGATGGCATCCAGCCTGTTTTTGTCAAAATCAATACAAAATCCTACCGCTCTATGTTTCGCGCCGAAGCGGATCAATTGGCGTTGCTAGCCAAAACGGGCTGTGTTCAAGTACCGCAAGTTTACGGTGTAGGCTGTTCGCCAAACCACAGTTTTTTACTGTTAGAAGCCCTTCCTTTCACCTCCCCTACTGAACAAAGTATGGCACAATTCGCGCCCCAATTAGCTCAACTTCATCAATGGGGAAACGTTGAGCATTACGGATTTGATTTCGATACTTGGCTTGGGCCAGTGTATCAACCAAATGGGTGGTCAGATAATTGGGCAACCTTTTTTAGCGAACAGCGCATTGGCTGGCAATTACAGATCTGTAAAGAAAAAGGCTTAGACTTTGCGGATATTGATAAGTTGGTTGCCCTTGTTGCCAAACGTTTAGCCAAACATCAACCAAAGCCTGCGCTATTACACGGTAATCTTTGGATTGAAAATTGTGCAACAGTAACTGGCAAGCCTTTTACTTACGATCCAGCTTGCTACTGGGGCGATCACGAATGCGATCTCGCATTTAGCGAATTGTTTCAACCATTCCCAGAAAAATTTTACCAAAATTATCACCGCACTTTACCTATTGATGAGGGCTATGTACAACGTAAACCGCTTTATCAGCTTTATTATTTATTAAATTTTAGCCATCGTTTTTCAGCCCACTATGTGGCACTCACGAATGCTGTTATTGACAAATTATTCAAGGAGAATCTATGAAATTTCAAGCAGTTATCTTCGATATGGATGGCGTATTAATTGATTCAGAACCCTTTTGGAAACAAGCTGGCATAGACGTATTTGATCAAATTGGCATTGCTGTCAGCCAACAAGAAATGCAAGCGCTAACAGGAATGCCTGCGGCGGGCATTATCAAAACTGTTTATCAACGCTATCAACAAATGCCTGTTCCTGTTGAAGAGATGGTAAAGCGAATGAATGACTGCGCCATTTCAATGATTTTGGAAAATAAACCGTTAATGCCCAATGTGCCAGAAACCCTTGAAAAACTCACCGCACTTGGTTGTAAACTGGCGGTTGCCTCTGCTTCACCCCGTTATTTATTAGAACAAATCACCGAACGCTGTGGGATTGCGCGCTATTTCCAATATCTTTCCTCTGCCACGGAATTAGATTACAACAAACCGCACCCACAGGTGTATTTACACGCTGCACATCAATTAGAGATCGACCCTCAAGCCTGTTTAGGCATTGAAGATTCCGTGCTAGGAATGACGGCGGTGAAAGCTGCCTCAATGCACTGTGCCGTTATCCCTGCCCGAATGGAACGCAATGATCCTCGTTGGTCATTAGCCGATTATAAACTCGAACAGCTAACCCAAATTCCTAAACTTTTTGCATAAAAAACGGGCGGAAAATCACCGCCCTTTCTATTCGATGTTATTCAACTTGAATAGCATAATCAGACAATTTAGGCACCTGCTTAATCAACCCTTGTTGCTGCATAAATTTTGCCATTTTTTCGTAACGCGCATTATCTAATGCACTCGGGCGTAAGCTCAAGCGTGGTAAAGTATCGCGCCAAGCCAAACGATTAAGTTCATTGTCTAAATCTTGCGGCTTATAACTGACAAATGACTGCCAACTTTGTTGTGGGTGATTTAAGATATAAACACTTGCTTGTTCAAGTGCGGTCAAAAATGCACGGATTTTTTGCCTAGAAAGCTGATTTCTATTGGCGACTAAAATCAATTCATCGTACATGGGTACGCCTTGTTCTTCTGGATAAAACGCCTTACCGGGTTTCTTTTCTATATCCATCTGATTTAGCTCAAAATTGCGAAATGCGCCAATAACGGCATCTACTTGTCCACTGAATAACGCAGGGGAAAGCGACCAATTCACGTTCACCAATTCCACATCATTTAAAGAAAGACTTGCAGATTTTAGCATTTCACCAAGCAAGGCATCTTCAAAACCACTGACTGAATAGCCGATCTTTTTCCCTTTTAAATCGGCAATTTGTTCAATACCACTGTCTTTTAATACCACGAGGCTATTCAAGGGGGTTGAAATTAATGTGCCGACACGCACCAGAGGCAAGCCTTCCGCCACTTGCATTTGCAACTGAGGTTGGTAATCCACGGCCAAATCCGCCTGCCCAGCTGCCACTAATTTAGGGGGCATCGAGGGGTCGGCTGGCTCAACAATTTCAACCTGCAAGCCATTTTCTGCAAAAAAGCCTTTTTGTTGCGCCACAATAATGGCGGCATGATCAGGGTTCACAAACCAATCTAATAATAAGGTTAATTTTTCTTTGGCTTGCACGCTAACGCTCACCCCTAAAGTTAAAATTAAACTGCATAAATACCATTGTTTTTTCATTTTTTCTCCTAACGTAAATGACAGACCCAAGGAATCATGCGGTGAAGCAATTTATCTATCACGAAATACAACAAGAGTGCGATAACAACCAAAATAAACAACGCCGCAAACATTAAACTAATTTGGATTCGTGCATTGGCTTGCAACATCAAATAACCAAGTCCTTGCGATGAACCCACCCATTCGCCCACAATCGCGCCAATGGGGGCAACCGATACGGCAATTCGCAACCCTGAAGCTAACGCGGGTAAGGCTGCTGGCAAACGGACTTTAAATAATAATTGCTGTGATGAGATCCCCATTGTTCGAGCCAGCTCCAACCATTGCTTTGGGGTGTTACGCAAGCCGTCATAACAGCTAGCAGTAACAGGAAAATAAATAATCAAAATCGTCATTGCGATTTTTGATGCAATGCCGTAACCAAACCAAAGAACCAATAAAGGGGCAATCGCAAAAACAGGAATCGCCTGCGAAGCAATTAAAATGGGTAACAAAAAAGCAGAAAGTGTTTGTGAAGAAGCAAGCAATAAGGCAGAAAGCAAACCAAATAAAAAACCTAGCACCAATCCTAACAAAATTTCCCATAAGGTAATTTTGCCGTGCATAAACAATAATCCCCATTGTGAAGAGATTTCATTAAGTACGGAAATGGGTTCAGGCAATAAATAATGAGGGATCGAAAAGACGAAAATTGCCCCTTGCCAACATAAGGCAAAAAATAACGTCATCATTAATGCTCGGAATAAACTTTGCCACGCCAACATTATTGTTCCTCCATTAATTGCGCAAACAAATATTGCTGCAATTGCCATAATTTTTCTTGTGAAAAATCTCGTGGTGCATTACCTTGCGGGCAAATAGGTTCAGAAAGCTGAACAGGTTGCTGGCGTAAAATATAAATTTTATCTGCTAACAATAAGGCTTCTTGCGGATCGTGGGTGATTAGCAGTACGGTTTTATCCTTTAATAAACGATGTGAAAGTTGCTGTAATTGCAAACGGGTTACCGCATCTAAAGCAGAAAATGGCTCATCCATTAAAATAATCTCCGCCTCCTGCATTAATGTGCGAGCCAGTGCAACGCGCTGACGTTGTCCACCGGAAAGTTGATAGCAAGGTTTGTGCAAATGTTGTTCCATTTTCACCGCACTTAATAATGCCCGTGCTTTTTCTTCCGTTTTTTTCGTTTTGCTATGAGTAAGATGTTGATAAAGCTGAACATTATCTAAAATCGAAAGCCAAGGATACAAACTATCCTGTTGTGCAAGCCAAGCAATTTTCCCTGAACATTTAATGTTACCCTGTGTAATCGCCTGATGTTCTAACCCTGCAATAGCACGCAATAAAGTGGATTTTCCCACGCCTGATG
Source organism: Avibacterium sp. 21-595 (assembly GCF_023611905.1). Taxonomy (NCBI): domain Bacteria; kingdom Pseudomonadati; phylum Pseudomonadota; class Gammaproteobacteria; order Pasteurellales; family Pasteurellaceae; genus Avibacterium; species Avibacterium sp. 21-595. The sequence continues at coordinate 1,491,023 of NZ_CP091455.1, forward strand.
CACCAAGCAATGCCACCCATTCCCCTTGCGATACCGTAAAATGAAAATGCGAAAATAAAGGTTGCTCAGCAAAGTTAAGTTGAAGATCGGAAATGTCGATCGCTTTCATCGTTCACTCACAAATCAACGTGATTGAAAAAAGCAATAATAGAAGTGCGGTAAGAATTTAATAAAAAAAGAAGATCGTTCATAATTAGTTTCCTACGTCAGTGTTAGCTGTATCAGGTTCACGGGTATCATCTCAGCTTAAATAAGCACCCCGACTAATGGAAAACAGTCTAACGGAAGTTCAATTAAAAATCAAAGGATTAATCCGCAAGAATTACTTGATCTTTATCAAGAAAGACAAAATGCTCTTTTTTTCTACTTGATAAATATTTCAATAGAGGCATAATATTATGGAAATAAGAATAACTTTTATTTAGATTAGAGAATAAAAATGGGGCTTTTGCGTTACTATCGTTATCTATTATGTTTAGCTTTGATCTTTTTCACTTCTTTCTCCTCGGCATCTGAAAACTATCAACAATGGATTCAAGACATCGAAAATCGTCTTGATAAAACCGCTCAGCTTTACCAAGAAAAGCAAGTTGATGACGCGCGCAGCGAAGTGCAAATGGCTTATTTTGAAGTGTTTGAAAATTTAGAAGGGCCAATTCGCATTAACTTTTCTGCGCAAAAAAGTTACCAAATGGAAGCCGCTTTTGGTGAAATCCGTAAAATGATCGGTGAAGATAAACCCTTATCTGAAGTGCAGAATAAAATCAGCCAACTAAAACAAGATCTGCAATTCGTCTTGCCTGTTTTAGAACAAGGTCATCAGCTCAACGCCTCTAATCAGCACGATGTTTATCAGCATAATGAGATTGATCCTTATTGGCAGGAAAGTTTTAGAACCATTGATGATCTACTCGCACAAGCCATCAGCACGTACCAAAAAGGTGATCTTGCCCAAGCAAAAAAACTTATTCAGCAAGCCCAATACGATGGCTATAAAAACAGCGAAATGGAAATGTCCATTCGTAAAAACCGTTCTGCCGCTATTTCTGCGAGTATCAATCAGCAATTTTACGATCTCATCAAATTAAGTGAACAGCCTGAACAAATTAATGCCTTGGGTTACCAAATCACCGCCTTATTACAAGATATCGAAGAACAACTTCCTCAACTTCCAACCACGAAAACAGCGCAAGCTACAAATCAAAGTGCGGTGCAAAATTCGCAAGCTCTTTCTGATAATCAAAATTGGGCGGACGTGGCAAGCCAAGTTAATCAAGGTATTACTAATGCCATTGCCTTATTTGAAAAGGGAGAAAGTAAAAAAGCCATTCTTGCTGTGCAAGACACTTATTTTGATATTTTTGAAAACAGTGGAATGGAAAATAAAATAGGCTCTCGTGATAGCCATTTCAAAACCGAAATTGAGGGCTATTTTACCCGTTTAGTCAGCTTGATGAAAGCCAACCAGCCTGCACAACAGCTTCATCAACAAGCAGAAGGTTTAGCGCAAAACTTAACTAAAGCTGTGGAAATGTTGCAAGGTAATCAGCAAAGCGATTGGACAATGTTTCTTTACAGTTTCTTGATTATGCTGCGCGAGGGCTTAGAAGCCTTATTGATTGTCGCGGCCATTGTGGCTTATTTAGTGAAAAATAATCATCAAGATAAATTGCCTGTGATTAAACAATCCGTTTATGTTGCCTTAACTGCAAGTGTCATCACCGCTGCGATTTTCCAATTGGTCTTTTCTAATTCGGGTGCAAGTCGAGAATTACTCGAAGGCTTTACGATGATGATTGCAGTAATAATGCTATTTATGATGAGTTATTGGCTACTTTCCAAAGTTGAAGCGCAAAATTGGAAACGCTATTTAGAAGGGAAACTCTCCGCCGCTCTCACCACAGGATCACTTATCGGTTTATGGATCACCAGTTTTCTTGCGGTTTATCGCGAAGGTGCGGAGACCGTATTGTTTTATTATGCGTTGGCGGGAGATGCCACTAACGCAATGAGCTATGTCTATTTATTTGCGGGCATTGTCGCAGGCATTGTGGTGCTTGCTATTTGCTATGTCATTATGCGTTATTCTGTCGTTAAATTACCGCTTAAACCGTTCTTTATGTTTACGGGATCTTTTATGTATTTAATGGCATTTATTTTCGCAGGAAAATCGGTACTAGAACTGATTGAAGGAAAACTGTTTGAGCCAACGCTGGTTGCCAATGTGCCAGAAATTTCGTGGCTCGGCATTTATCCTTATGTTGAAACCCTAACGCCTCAGGCTATTTTACTTATCGCCGCCGTTTTTGCTTTATTCTATATGAAATATCAAAGCAAAAAACAGGCTTAATGTTGATTTTAACCCCTTAACAGATAGGAGTCCCTATGAAAAAAACATTTGTTGCAGCCACTTTATTAGCGGGAATTTTAACCGCACCTTCCGCCCTTGCCTTCAAAGAATACCCAATTGGTGAAGCGGTAACAATGAACGGTATGGAAATTGCTGCCGTTTATTTACAACCTATTGATATGGAACCACGTGGAATGGGATTATCTGCTAAAGATTCAGATATTCACCTTGAAGCGGATATTCACGCCACTAAAGGCAACGACAATGGCTTTGGTGAAGGTGAATGGATGCCATATTTAACCATTGCATATACCCTTGTAAACACCGATACGGGTGAAAAACAAGAAGGTACATTTATGCCAATGGTAGCCGGCGATGGCCCGCATTATGGCGCAAACGTAAAAATGATGGGCGTGGGTAACTACAAAGTAACCTATCATATCGATCCGCCATCAAAAGCAGGTATGCACCGCCATACTGACAGCGAAACAGGAGTAGGTCGCTGGTGGAAACCTTTTGATGTAAGCTATGAGTTTAAATTTACTGGATTGAAGTAGTTTATATCATAGCACTCGGATAAATTAGAAAATAATATATCTAGTCTTTGGGCGGACACATCGGTCCGCCCCTACAATGCTAGAAATATCTTATTAACATTCCCTAGAATATTTGAATATTACATAACGCGTAGAGGCGGATCTATGTGTCCGCCAAAACAACGGAATAATATTAATAAAGTTCCATAACCGTAGGGACTGACCTATACGTCCACCCAAAAACAACAAAACAATATTAATAGAGTTCCATAACCGTAAGGGCGATCCTATATGTCCTCCCGGAAAACAGAATGATACAAATGAAAACAGAATGATACAAATTGAGTTACATAACCCGTAGGGGCGGACCGATGTGTCCGCCCATATCTCAAAATAAAAATGACTAATGTAACGGAAAAAACAAAACGAAAAGTAATTCGGCTACAACATTATGACTATTCACAAATAGGACTCTACTTTATTACGGTCTGTACTCACAATAAAGAATGCCTATTTGGTAATATCGAAAATCATAAAATGCTAATGAATGATGTTGGAAAAATGATCCAATATTGGTACTTAGAACTTGGAAAGAAATTTCCTAATGTAGAATGTTTAGAATATATCGTGATGCCAAATCATATTCACTTTATTTTATACATTAAAGAACAACAAAAATACAGTATTCCAACCATTGTGCAATGGTTTAAAACAATGACAACAAACAATTATATAAAAAATGTCAAAAACAATCATTGGAAACCATTTGAGGGAAAACTTTGGCAAAGAAGCTATTATGAGCATATTATAAGGAATGAAAAATCCTATCTCGAAATTGCTGAATATATAGAATGTAATCCATATAATTGGAATAATGATAGCTTATTTCAGAATTGATGGTAAGGTAATGGGTGGACACATAGGTCCACCCCTACAATAATTTACAAAATAATATAGTAAATACAAAATATCACACAATATTTCTAACGAAGCTCCCAAAACCGTAGGGGCAGACCTATGCGTCCGCCCAAAACAACGGAATAATATTAATAGAGTTCCATAACCGTAGTGGCGAACCAATGTGTCCGCCCAAAAACAACAGAATGATATTAATAGAGAGCCATAACCGTAGTGGCGGACCTATGTGTCCGCCCCAAAACAACGGAATAATATTAATAGAGAGCCATAATCGTAGTGGCGAACCTATGTGTCCGCCCAAAACAACGGAATAATATTAATAGAGTTCCATAACCGTAAGGGCGGACTTGTATGTCCGTCCAAAAACAATGCAACGATATAAATAAACATCCAAAAAAAGTAGAGGTGAACCTATGTATTCACCTAAAATAACTAAAATACAATATAAATCTAAAAAGCTATGAACTATTACATTGTCTTTCTACTACAAGCCATTTTACCAATTTCATTATTATTAGGGATAAACTGGCTTAACTATCAAAATATTAAACTCAAATCCATCATAGGACTTTCTCTTTTAGGATTAATTTGTGGTGTAATGGGATATTTACAATTACCAACTAACCAACAAATTAAGCTAGGACTAAACCTTTTCTTAATGACCCTCTTTGTGCTGTTCTATCTTGTCCATTTTTTCCATTCAAGTAAATTCGCTTATTTTTGCCAATTTATGCTTTGTCTTGCCGCTGGAATGCTGTGGGCAAGAGATCCCAATATTTCGGCGATTACCAATACAGACGTGATTAATACGGATTTTATCCTACATCTAAGTGCGGTGATTTTTGCCCTTATTTTTTGCTTTTTATTTGCATTTTGGCTCTACCTTTTATTAAAACAAACGAAAACAGCAAAAAAATGTACCGCACTTCCCTTTTTGCTGATTTCTCTCACTACCCTCTTTTTACTCTTGCCTTTAACAGGCGAAGTGTTACTTGGCTTAATGAAATTGCAAGTGATTGATCTGACCAAAGCGCGGTTAAGTTTTGTAGCAAAATCCAGCAATTTAATCAGCTATACCAATTATTTTATCGCGGTACTTACCGCATTAAGCCTGATTTTCTTTACCATTAAAATACATTTTGCCAATAAAGCCGTAGTAAAACAGACGCATCAGCCTATTGAAAAACGTAAAAAATTGGCGATATTGCAAACGAGCCAACGCACTTTGTTATGGGGAGGCATTGCCTTATGTACGATGTTATCTGCGCAACTTTATTGGGATCAAATTGCCTCTCGCCCACCGCAACTTTCTGAAGCTAAAGTGGTAACACTGGATAAACAAAACAGGATTCATATTCCTATCGAACAGGTGAAAGACGGAAAACTGCACCGTTTCGTGTGGATTGCAAGCGATGGTAAAGCGGTACGTTTTTTCATTATCAATCGCTCAACGAAAACACTCAGCTTGGCGGCAGTGTTTGATGCTTGTATTTTGTGTGGCGATCAAGGCTATGTAATGGAAGGCGATCAAGTGGTTTGTGTTGGTTGTGGCGTACGAATGTTTATTCCTTCCATCGGTAAGCCCGGTGGGTGTAATCCTGTGCCAATTGAAGATTGGCAACAAACGGATACGGACGTCATCATCAGCAAAAAAAGTCTTGAAGATGGCTTGAACTATTTTTCTACCATTGTGGAATTAGACGTAAAAGATCCTGTGGATGGCACAACATTGAAAAATACCACGGCGGAACATAAGTATAATTACGCAGGCAAAACTTACTTCTTTGCTAACGAGCAAAATCTCAATGCGTTCCGTGATCACCCTGAAAATTATGTGGCAAAAGAGGAAAATCCATAATGCTCAGTCGAATGTTATTACAATCTTGGCGACACGGGTTAAAACGTAAACTGCTCGCTATTATGACTATTTTTCTCGCCGCAGGTCTTGTTTCTGCATTGCTTGCGGTATCTATTGATATTGGCGATAAGATGGCGCGTGAGCTGAAATCTTATGGAGCAAATATTTTGATTGAACCTGCCAGCAGTGCGGTGCTTTCGGCTGAAATTAATGGGGGCAATAGCCTTTCCACACAGGATTTTTTAGATGAGAAAGAATTGCCCAATGTGAAAGATATTTTCTGGCGTAATAATATTGTGGGCTTTGCTCCTCTGCTCAGTGCAGACGTCGAGGGGCATAATCTAACGCAAAACAATACCCATAATATAGACATTTTAGGCACTTTTTTTGACCATCAAATCGCCATTCCTGATGAAGAAGATTACCACACAGGGCAACGCATTATTAGCCCTTATTGGAAAGTTGAAGGACAATGGGTGGACGATAGTCAGAATAATTTTGCTGAAAATATTCCCGCACTTTTGGGAAATCAATTATCGCACAGCACAAAATGGAAAATCGGTGATCAAATTCAGCTAAGTTATCACGAAGGTGAAACCCAACGTACCCTTAGCATTCATATTGTCGGCATTTTAACCACAGGTGGTGCGGAAGAACAGCAAATCGTGTTACCCCTAAGTGCGGTGCAAAATTTATTAAATTTATCTGGCAAGGTACAAGGCATTAAGGTTTCCGCCCTGACCGTACCTGAAAATAAACTTTCACGTAAAGCACGCGATAACCCTGATGCGTTAGCGGCGGAAGAATATGATCGCTGGTATTGCACCGCTTATGTTTCTTCTATTTCGCATCAATTAGAAGAAGCCATTTCTGGCGCAGTGGTTCGCCCAATCTGGCAAGTTGCCGCCTCAGAAGGCGTGGTCATTGAAAAAATCCAGCTCTTACTTGCAGTGGTTACGGTCGCCGCACTCGTTGCTGCTGCAATGGGGATAGCTTCACTGATGACCACCACCATTATCGAACGTAGTAAAGAAATTGGTTTAATGAAAGCACTTGGAGCTTACCAATGGCAAATTGTCTTACTGTTTTACTGTGAAGCCATTATCAGCGCCCTGCTTGGTGGTGCATTAGGTTGCGTGGCAGGTTGGGGGTTAGCCAAATTTATCGGTATTACCCTATTTGGCGCACCATTAGACTTTGCTTGGATTGTAGTGCCTTGCGTGTTAGTCCTGTCCGTTATTATTGCCCTAATTGGTACGTGGTTCCCTGCACATCGTATTGCGCAACTCTATCCTGTGGAGGTGCTATATGGTCGCCAATAATGCCCATTTAATCCATAAACGTACAATGTTTTGGCGTTTAATTATCAATGCACTGCGGTTACGTTTACAACGGGTGATGATCATTTTTGCGGCACTCACCGTAGGTGCAAGTATTGTTACGGCAATGGCTGCGGTGTATTTTGACATCAACACCAAAATGAGCCAAGAATTACGCACCTTTGGGGCGAATTTTTACATTGGTTCAAACAGCAGTGGCTTAATGAACGAAAAAGACCTTGATCAAATTCTTCGTCAAGCTCCACAAGGATTAATTACCGCAGCCAGCCCGTATCTTTATGGCGTGGCACGGGCTGATTTAGAAAAAGTGGTAATAATGGGCGTATGGTTTGATGCAATGCACACGCTTTCGCCTTATTGGCAAATCACAGGATCAGCCATTGGCGTCAATTTTGATGATCGCAATGCGATGATCGGTAAATCGCTTGCACAACGGTTAAACCTTAATCTTGGCGATAAAATTACCTTAAATAAAGGGGCGGAAAAGCATCAGTTCACCATTAAAGCCATTGTAGAAAGTGGTGATGCCACAGATAATATGTTGATTGTAAACTTGGAATTTGCACAACAATGGCTGGATAAAACAGGCTTGATCACCAATGCCTTGCTAAATGTGAAAAACGATCAAGGACAAGTCAGTCAATTTGCTCACCAATTACAACAACGCTATCCTGATCTTGCCATTCGCCCTATTCTTAAAGTATCCGCTTCAGAAGGACAGATTTTAGATAAAATCAAAGGATTAATGGGCTTGATTTCTGTGGTCATTCTCATTCTCGCCACCCTTTGCGTGAACACTACCTTAATTGCCATTGTAGGTGAACGAGCAAAAGAATTTGCACTACAAAAAGCCTTAGGCGCAAGACAGCAAGATATTATTAAACAAATTGGCACAGAAATTTTGCTTATCGCATTTTGTGCCATCGTGGTAGGGCTAATCTTAGGTTATTTGCTTGCCCAAATTCTTGGTATCACCGTATTTAAAGCTTATATTGATTTACGCTTGCCTGTGATTCCGATCACGATTTTGCTCTCGCTCACGGTGGCGTTTATTGCCGTGATTGTGCCAACACGCCGAGCTTTAGAAATTCAAACAGCCAACGTTTTAAAAGGCGAATAAAATGAAAAAATATGTGATAGAAACCCAACATTTATATAAACGCTTTGGGCAAGTTACCGCCCTTGAAGACATTAATATTCATATTGCTCAAGGGGAATTTGTCGCCATAATGGGCGCATCAGGCTCAGGTAAAACAACGTTAATGAACATTCTCACTGGGCTAGATACGGCAACAGAAGGCAAGGTAATTCTTGATGGAGTAGACGCCGCAGAACTAGACGAAATAGGACGTCAACGCTTCCGTGCGGAAAAGATAGGTTTAGTATTCCAACAATTTCACCTTATTCCCTATCTCACCGCCTTAGAAAATGTGATGCTCGCACAACATTATCACAGTGTGATTGATGAAGAGGCAGCAAAAGCGGTTTTAACACAAGTGGGCTTAGCACACCGTATGAATCACCGCCCAAGCCAACTTTCTGGCGGTGAACAACAACGGGTGTGTATTGCCAGAGCATTGGTGAATCAACCCCCCGTTATTTTTGCCGATGAACCCACTGGAAACCTTGATGAGAAAAATGAAAAACTGGTGCTGAATTTGCTCACAGAACTCAATCAGCAAGGTAGAACTATCGTTATGGTTACGCATAATCCTGAACTGGGTAAACTCACCCACCGCACCCTTTTCCTACAACACGGAAAATTTTTGCGGGAAGAAGTAAACCATTAAACTAATTAAAGGAGAAGCATTGAATGACAACAATAACCACTATTAAACAACTGACCCCAGAATTACGTTTACAACAATATAATGAAATCCCTGTGATCGCTTTAGAACACCGCGTAGGAAAAGCGTTAATTGCCTTGCAAGGCGCACATTTATTTAGCTGGCAGCCGAAAGGAACGTCAAAAGAGGTGCTTTGGCTCAGTGAAATTGAACCCTTTACCTTAGGCAATGCCATTCGCGGTGGCGTGCCAATTTGCTACCCTTGGTTTGGTGGAGCAAAATCCCCTGCACACGGTTACGCCCGTATCAGTTTGTGGCAACTCAGCGATTATAAAATTGAGGAAAATAGAGTGCGGTTGGAATTTTGCTTATTTTCATCTGATCATTTGATCGAAGCAAAAACCACAATGATCTTCAGCCAAGATTGTGAAATTATTTTCCAACATTATGCTCAACAGCCTGCTCAATTAGCCTTACACAGTTATTTTAATTTGAGCGATGTGGCTAATGTGGAAGTGCAAAACTTGCCTACCGAATGTTTCAATACCTTAACCCAACAACAAGAAAATGTGCCTTCTCCACGTTTAATTAATCAGCACATTGATTGCATTTATAAAGTGCAATCCCCTGTTTCTCATCAAATTATAGATAAAGGGGACGCACGCACCATTAATGTTGCACATCATAATGCAAGTAATGTCGTGCTATGGAATCCTTGGCATACATCCACCAGTGGCATTAGTGAAATTGGTTATAAAACAATGGTTTGTTTGGAAACTGCAAGAATTACTCAACCGCTCCAACAAGGGGAATGTTGTTCAGTGAAGATTTCGCTTAATCCATAAAGTGCGGTGATTTTTTAATAAATTTTAGGGCGAAGATTTTCGCCCTTTTTGCTTTCATTTTGCTTTTCATCTCGCTTTATTCTTACACCCAGCCCATTTGATGCAAAATGGTTAAACCCAAGGCGGAAATAAACATTGATGCAAAGGTTGTAATGCCAATAATATTGGCTGCCGTGTTAGCATTGCCGCCCATTCCACGCACCATTGCATAAGCCGCAGCCGCCATTGGTGTCGCATTCATCAAAAAAATCACCCCTAAATTTACCCCGCTAAAACCAAATAATTTGCCCAGTAACACCATAAAGATCGGTGCAATAATCACACGCCCAACGCTTGCCCATAAAGAAATCCCAGAAATTTTATACAAGGCCTTTAATTCAATATTGCCCCCCGCACAAATTAACGCGAGCGGTAACGTCATCGTGGCGAGGTATTGAATTGTGGTGAGCATAAATTTAGGAATAGTCAATTTTAAATAACTGGCTAAAAAGCCTAATAATATGCTGATAATTAAGGGATTTTTTACCACGTTTAAGATCATTCGTGGAATATGCACTTTCCCATCTGAAAGGGAGCGGCTTAAAGTAATCACACCTAACACATTGTAAATAATCGCGGTAGTCGCTGCATAAATGGTGGCTGGCACTAATGCTGCATCACCATAAGCATTTAGGCAAAACGCCAGCCCTAAAATGCTACAATTTCCACGATAGACCCCTTGCACAAAGGTGCCACGTTCGCGTTTTTCTGGCACATATTTGGCTGCAAAAATCTCCGCGCAAAGGAATAGCAATAAGGTTCCGAACACACACGCCAAAATCATAACGAGTTGTTCATTCAACTGCGCAATGGGATTTTTAAATACATTAAGAAAAAGTAAGGCGGGCAAGGTGATTTTGAATACCACGCTAGTGGCTTGCTGGCTAAATTTATCGTCAATGATTTTGCGTTTTCGTAATCCGATACCAAGTATTAACAATAATAACGTCGGTAAAGTCACGCTTATGGAAAAAAGCGCGGAATGCCAAAAATCGTTTTGCATATTGCCCCCATCTATTGCCGCTGCAAACCGCTCATATCCTAGCATATAATGCCGCCGATCAAAGTGCGGTGAAAAATTTCACGATTTTCCACCGCACTTTAGGTTTGTTATGTTTTATTCACCTCGGCTGGCTAAATAGCGTTCCACGGTATCTACAATGGCTTGGGTTTGCGGATCAATTTCAATATTCACGAAATCCCCCACTTCACGTTTGCCAATCAAGGTGCGATGAAGTGTTTCAGGGATAAGATTCACACAAAATTCATCGCCTTTTACTTCACCAATCGTCAGGCTTATCCCGTCTATGGCGATAAATCCTTTGGTGAGAATATATTTCATCAAGCTAGGATCAGGCAACGCAAACCAAATTTGTAAATTATTTTCTGACACAATGCGTTGCGATACCTTTGCAGTGGTGTAAACGTGGCCAGATAAAATATGACCGCCAATTTCGTCCCCCATTTTCATCGCACGCTCAATATTCACCCAATCCCCTTGTTGCAATTCGCCTAAATTGGTAATGCGTAGGGTTTCGGTCATCAAATCAAAGCTGACTAAATCACCTTCGATTTTGGTGACCGTTAAGCATACGCCATTATTTGCCACAGACGCACCAATTTCCAGATTTTCCGTTAATTCCTGTGGCATTTTCACCACCTGTGTTCTAAAATGTGTTTTTTCATCAATAGAATGAATTTGGGCAACACCCTGCACGATTCCTGTAAACATAATTAACTCTCTTATCTTAATAATCATCACCGCTAATTCGGTAAAACTTGCAATAGTATATAACAAATTCGGATATTTTTATGTTATTTAAGTTCATTCAACGTCATCGCCAAGAAATGGAAAAGTTAATCGCCATCGCTTTTCCTATTTTACTGGCGCAATTTGCCCAAAACTCAATGGGCATTGTCGATACCATTATGGCTGGGCGAGTAAGTGCCACAGATATGGCAGCAATTTCTGTCGCCGGTTCAATTTGGTTTCCACTTGTCTTGCTCGGACACGGTTTACTGCTCGCTTTACCGCCAATTATTTCTTATCTTAATGGTTCAGGGCAACGTCATCGCATTGCGCATTATGTGCATCAAGGCTTATGGGTGGTGGTATTAAGCTGCATTCCTATTGGTCTTATCATTTATTTTAGCGATTATGTTGTCAGCCATATGGGAATGGATCCTAAACTTGCCCATATCACGATTGATTACTTGCATATTATGCTATGGGGCTTACCCGGCTATTTACTGATGATAAATTTCCGCTGCCTGAATGATGGCATTGCAAAAACAAAACCAGCAATGGTGATTACTTTTGCTGGGTTATTGCTCAATATTCCGCTCAATTACCTATTTATTTATGGTAAATTTGGCGTGCCTGCTTTCGGTGCGGTAGGTTGTGGGATCGCGACAACAATAGTCAATTGGGCAATGTGTATAATGATGATTGCTTATTCTCGCCACGCAAGAAGCCAGCGTGATTTGAACGTGTTTAACGGATTGATCGAAAAACCCAATCTGACAACATTAAAAAAAGTGCTAGGCTTAGGCTTCCCTATTGGTATTGCGTTATTCTGTGAAGTGGCATTATTTGCCCTTTCTTCCCTTTTGCTCTCCCCCCTTGGAACAGATGTGGTGGCTAGCCATCAAATTGCCCTGACAACCAGTTCCTTTATTTTTATGTTGCCAATGTCCTTAGGTATGGCAACCACCATTTTAGTGGGGCAACGTTTGGGCGAAGGATTATTGCAACAAGCAAAAGCAGTATTCTATTCAGCGCTTGCTGTGGGACTGAGCCTCGCCTGTTTTACTGCACTCATTATGGTTTTATTTAATCAACAAATTCCTAAAATTTACGTTTCAGATCAAGACGTGATTTTAATCGCTAGCCATTTATTGTTGATTTCTGCGTTATACCAGTTTTCCGACAGCATTCAGGTAATCACCGCAGGGGCATTGCGTGGCTACAAAGACACCAAATCTATTTTATACATCACAATGTTTTGTTATTGGGGCATCGGAATGCCGCTGGGCTATCTGTTATCGCGAACCGATTGGCTAATGCCAAGCATCGGTGCAGCAGGATTTTGGGTAGGTTTTGTGGTAAGCCTAACCGTGGCAGCATTCTTACTTATTCAACGTATTCGTAAAATTCAAGCCTTACCCGAACAGGCGATTTTGCAAAAATTAAAAGCAATTCAATAGGAAAATCAAATGGAAAAAATCATTAATGTAGCCATTGCAGGCTTTGGAATGTCTGCCAAAACCTTTCATATGCCTTTTTTAGATCTCGATCCACGTTTTCAAGTGCGTAAAGTGTTTGAGCGTAACAGTGAAAATGCAAAACACGCGTATCCTTATATTCAAGTGGTACATCAATTTGAACAATTACTCAGCCCTGAAATTGACTTGGTGATAATCACCACGCCTAATCTCACCCATTACGAAATGGCAAAACAAGCTATTTTGGCAGGCAAAAATGTCATCGTAGAAAAACCCCTTGCGGTTTACCCTGCGCAAGCAGAAGAGCTAGATAAGCTTGCCAAACAGCATAATGTGATGCTTTCAGTTTACCAAAATCGCCGTTGGGATAATGGTGCTTTAACAGTGAAAAAACTGCTTGAAAATCAAATGTTAGGCGAAATTGTGCATTATGAAATGCGTTACGAACGGTTCAGCCAAAAACCTAATAGCAAAGCGTGGAAAGAAACCGGTGAATTTGGCTCTGGGCTAGTTTATGATTTAGGCGTACATTTGATCGATCATTGCGTAGATTTATTCGGTATTCCCACCGCACTTTATGCAGATATGAAAGCACAACGCGCAGGTGCAAAATCGGAAGATAACTTTGAAATTATTTTCTATTATGCGGACAAAAAAGTGGTGCTATCTTCCACCAAATGCGCCCGCGAACCTGCCCCTTACATTATGTTGCAAGGCACGAAAGGGAGCTACATCAAAGCCACAATGGATAACCAAGAAGCCCTATTGCTCAAAGGCATAAAACCGCAAGGCGATTGGAATGCTGAACCAGAAACAAACTGGGGATTACTCCATACCGAAATCAACGGCATTGTTATTCGTAGCCCAATAGAGAGCGAACGTGGCAACTACCAAGCCTATTACGACAACATTTACGCCGTTCTCACCGAACAAGCCCCATTGCAGGTTACGGCGCAACAAGCCATTGACGTACTGAAATTGATTGCATTGGTCTATGAAAGTGCGGATAAAGGAATGCGAATGGCTATCCACCTATAAACAAGAATAATTCTCATTGATAAGAGCAATATAGTTACTCTATAATCCCCCCTGTTTTTATAGGCAAATGCAAAGAAATAACTTTTTTCTTTCATTTACAAGTCCAACATATTATCAATGAGAAATTTATGCAATATTCCATTCCTGTAAAATTAAGCACAATTTACACCGCACTTTTCTTTGGGGTTTCTTTTTCCGCTTCAGCTGAAACGAGCCAATCGTTAGATGAAATCAATGTGGTTACTGAATTAGAAAAATTCAAAGCCACCAATAAGCTCAAATCAGAAGTCAATTTAAGCCTTTTAGGCGAACAACTTGCCTTTACCTCGCCTATCACCGTAGCAAATTATGATGAACAGGCACTAGCTGATAGCCAGCCTCGCAATATTGTTGATGCAATCGCAAAAACCGATGCTTCTGTAATGAATTTTGGTGGTGAAACTAACACCTTGCAAGGCGTTTATGTGCGTGGTTTACAATTAGATGCCCGTCAATTTAGTTTAAACGGCTTAGCAGGATTATATTCCACTTACAATTCCCCAACCGCTGCTGTCAGCTCAGCCCAGCTAATTAAAGGTGCCTCTACTGCCACTGTGGGAATGGATCCTGAAGGTTCATCAGGCGCGTCAATTAATATTGAAACCAAACACGCTACTGATAAAAACATCAATCGTCTTGGCTTTACTTGGTTTAGCAATTCCCGTTTACAAGAATCTTTTGATTTTGGTCGCCGTTTTGGGGCAAATAAAGAATGGGGCATTCGCATTAATGGACTCTATCGTGATGGCGATACAGCGCGCGATCATTATTATGAACGCAATAAAGAATTCGCCATTTCCGCCGATTATCGTGGTGAAAAATTACGCGTTGATTTGGATTATCTCTATGCCAAACGTGCCACACAGGGTGGGCGCGCAAGGGTGCAAGATATTCAAAATCTCACTTATGCCTTACCAACCGCACCAAATGGTCAGATCAATTTAATCCCTACTTGGTCAGGACAAACCACGCGGGATCAAACCATTATGCTTACTGCTTCTTATGACTTACCTTATGAGATGACTTTATCTGGCGGCATTGGACATATGACATCAAATTATTACGGCAATTTTGGACAAATTCTTGCCACCCATATTCAACCTAACGGTGATTATAAAATCAGCCAAATGCGTGCGATGGATTTTATCACTCGCACTACCAGCGGAAATTTAAAATTACAAGGGAATCATTTTACTGGCACATTAAGCCATAATTGGAATGTAGCTTTTGATGCGGTACTACGCGAACGAGATTTTGATCAAAGCCCTGTGCTTAAAGCATTTTCTGGTGGCAATCTCTACGCCCCTCACTTTGCTCAAGTGGATAACTTCAAACCTCTAGCCCAAGGCAATACGGATCAAAAATTAAAATCTTACAGTCTTGCTTTAGCGGATACGCTCGGGCTATTTGACGATCAAATTCGTTTAACCTTAGGCGGTCGCTTACAATGGATTAAACAAACCAACTATCAAACCAACACAATAACAGGAGAAAAATCCATAAAAACAGACGGCAAATCGCACCGCTTTAGCCCAATGCTTACCCTTGCTTGGGTGCCTAATTCCAATTTTGTCCTTTATGGAAATTATTTAGAAGATCTTGAACCTGGTTATGTAGATGAAGATGGCACAATGACTAATCCACGCGTAAGCCGTCAAATTGAGCTGGGAGCAAGAAAAAACTGGGGGGACACCTTCACCACCACCCTTAGCCTTTACCAAATCACACGCCCTGGTATCATCAGTGCAAAATCTGCCACAAAATATCACCGCACTTCCGGAGAGGAGCAGGGCAAAGAACGTAATCGTGGAATTGAATTTAACCTTTACGCAAATTTACTTAAAGGTCGCTTACGACCAAGTTTCGGCATCACTTACAACAAAGGCGATCTCATTGACTTCTCAAGCTATGCGGGGGAAATCATCAGCGGCGTTCAAGTGGCAAGCCCACGCATTATTGCCAAATCAGCCATAGAATGGGAACCAAGTTTCGCACCAAATCTGTTATTAAGTAGTGCAGTGCAATATTATGGAAAATCTTACCAAGATTACGCAAAAACCTATAAATTTCCGTCTTATGCCACCATAGATCTTGGGGCAAAATATCGTTTCAAAATGTCCCAAAACCAAGAGGTTATCCTTCGAGCTGGAGTAGAAAATCTGTTCAATAAGCATTATTGGCAAGTACAGCGCGGAAAATATGACCGCAGTTTTGCCGTGCTTGGAATGCCTCGTACTTATTGGGCAAAAATTGAATATACATTCTAAAACGGGGATAACAAAAAAGCACCTTAAAAAAGGTGCTTTTTCATTCAATACGGAATTAAACGCGTTTAAAGTCGATATGAACTAATTTCGGTTTGAATGGGTGGCGTTGCATTGCTTGCACTTTTACTGCCACTTCTTTACCATCAATCACTAAGGTGATCACGTCTGAATAGAAAGTATCGTGTACTTGAGCATTGTTTAATTCATCGTGGCTTAAAATGATTGAAACAGGTTCTGCATTCCCACCATAAACGATTGCAGGAATTTGACCATTATGACGCAGGCGGCGGCTCGCACCCTTACCTTGCGCTGTACGCACTTCAGCGTTAAATTTGAATGACATAATTGTATTCTCTTTAATAAAAAGTTAATCGAAAAAATCGCAGGCGACCCAGCGATTTCATAAAATCAAGCTCAAAGGAATCTTTGAGGTCGCAAATTATAATCAATGCCCGCCCTTAAGGCAAATAGAAATCCACTTATTTCCACATTTTTAATGGCTATTTTCACAAAAAAAGTTACAATAATCAGCATCTTGAATTTCACCATTGTGGCAAATTAAATGCGGGTTTGATATGGAATTTTTAATCAACTTCTTTACTGACTATGGCTATTTCGCGGTGCTGTTTGTTTTAATTATCTGTGGTTTTGGTGTGCCAATTCCTGAAGACATCACCCTTGTTTCAGGCGGGGTGATTTCTGGCTTAGGCTATACCAATCCACATATTATGCTGGTAGTCAGTATATTGGGTGTGCTACTTGGCGACAGCACAATGTATTGGCTAGGACGCCTTTATGGCGTAAAAATCCTACGTTTCCGCCCAATTCGCAAAATACTCACCTTAAAACGCTTACAAATGGTGCGCGCCCAATTTGATAAATACGGCAACCGTGTTCTCTTTACCGCCCGTTTTCTGCCCGGATTAAGAGCGCCAATTTATATGGTTTCAGGTATTACCCGCCGCGTTAGTTTTATCCGCTTTGTCCTGATTGATTTTTTTGCTGCGATTATTTCTGTGCCAATTTGGGTCTATTTAGGTCATTTTGGGGCAAGTAATTTAGATTGGCTCAATGAGCAAATCAAGAAAGGACAATTTGTTATTTATGTGATTATTGCCGTCGTTGCGCTGATTGTCTTTTGGAAATGGAAACAATCCCGCCAAAACAAACAACAAGCCGAAGACTAGGAAACGCTTATGATTTGTGCGATTTACAAAAGTAAGAAAAAAGCAGGAATGTATTTATACATCGCGAAACGCGATGAGTTTTCCGCCATTCCCGAAACGCTACGCAATAATTTCGGCACACCTATTTTTGTGATGTTATTTAATCTTAAAGGAGACAAGTCTTTAATCAACGCAGATAATCAAGAAGTTCTCGAAAAAATCCAACAACAAGGCTTTTATCTACAAATGCCTAAGCAAGAAGAAAATTTGTTGGAAATTCATAAAAAAAGTACCGCACTTCATTAATCACCATAAAACTCAGCCTATCGCTGGGTTTTGTTTTGCGAAACTTTGGGGTAGAAAAAGCAATAATACGCTTTTAGCTTATAACCACGAGAAATTTTCTCCCATAACTTAAAACCTATTTATGTAAAACTCGCAAAAAAACAACCGCACTTGATAGCTACTTACTTCCAATAATATAGGCTGGCTTGACACAGAGAATACAGTAAGCCAAACCAATGTGGGCTTATTTCAACGCTAAACAGCAATTAATTATGACGAAAAAAATCAGCCCCTAGAGGCTGATTTTCATTTTTACTCAGTGATTAAGCTGATTGTTTTGGTTGTTTAAAGACTGTAACCGCAGGGGCTTCACCAGTGAATTTTTCCACTTGTACAATACAGGTATTTGGTGAATTACCCTGTGCCAGTTTTGATGTGCCTTCATCTCGGGTCAGTACATTTGGACAACCATTTTTACATAATGGTTTATCCGATTGTCCAAGATCCGCTGGATCGTACCAAGCCCCTTCGTGTAAGGCGACTGTTCCTTTGATGATACCATCAGTAACAACAGCACCAGCAAGCACTTGTCCGCGTTGATTATAAATACGAACGATATCGCCATCAACAATACCGCGCACTGCCGCATCATCTTTATGAATTAGCACGGGTTCGCGATCATTTACCGCATATTTTTGGCGTAATGATGTGTGAGCAAGCTGGCTATGCAAACGGTAGTATGGATGTGGTGTAACCAAAGCAAGGGGCGCTTCTGGTGTTGTGTTGCCCGCAAATTCGGCTGGCTCCATCCAACTTGGGTAGCCTTTACAATCATCATAATTCATTTTGGCGATCACATCAGAATAAATTTCAATTTTACCTGATGGTGTGCCAAGTGGATTAAGTAAGGGATCATTGCGGAAATTTTCATAACGAACCCATTTTTTCGCTTTTTCACTTGCTTTAAAGGTAATCGGTTTATTTTCTTCCCAGAATTTTTCAAATTTAGGCATTAATACACGATTTTTGCGTGCCGCATCAAATGCGGTTTGGTAGAAGCCTTTTAACCAATCCATTTCCGATTTATTTTCGGTAAATTGTGCTTCTACACCGGCACGTTTCGCTAATTCCGTAAAAATATCATAATCATTTTTCGCTTCAAATTGCGGAGAGACAACTTGTTTCATCGGATAAATATTCATCATTGAATAGTCGCCTGACATTGTTAAGTCGTTACGCTCATAGCTTGTGGTAACAGGCAATACAATATCCGCCATACGTGCTGTTGGTGTCCAATTGACTTCATTAACAATGAAGGTTTCCGGTTTATAAAACGCCTTAACCAATGTGTTAGTATCTTGGTGGTGTACGAATGGGTTTCCGCCCGCCCAATAAACCAATTTAATATCAGGATAGGTAATTTCTGTACCATTGTATTGGATTGTTTTTCCGGGATTTAATAAGGCATCAGCGACACGCGCTACTGGGAAAGACATTTTTGATGTTTCATCTAACCACGTTTTTTCTCCAGCTTGTGCAGATGGATTTGCGGTAATCGAACCGATAATACCGCCTGTTGCCGTTGGTGCGCCACCATTTGCATAATGGTAACTGAAACCAAATCCACCACCCGGTAAGCCAATTTGTCCGAGCATAGAGGCAAGGGTAACCATCATCCAATGGCTCTGTTCACCATGACGTTGGCGTTGCATTCCCCATCCCCCCATCAGCATTGTTCTCTTAGTGGAGAAATCAGTGGCTAATTGCTTAATGACGTCAACAGGAACACCCGTTAATTTGCTTGCCCAAGCGGCATCTTTTGGCTGTCCATCGGCTTTGCCTAACAAATATTCCTCAAATTTATCATAGCCTGCCGTATATTTTTGTAAAAAGGCTTTATCGTGTTTATTTTCGCTAACCAATGTATGGGCGATACCTAACATTAATGGCACATCTGTTGCGGTATTAATTGGGATCCATTCCGCACCTAAGAATTCACAACTTTCACTTCTTACAGGATCAATACAAATAATACGTTTCCCGCTTTCTTTTAATTTCTTAAAGTATTCAATACCTTGCTGATCGGTGGAGGTCCAAGCAATACGCAATGTGGTGAGTGGGTTTGCCGACCATAATACGACAATTTCAGAACTTTCTAAAATGACATCCCAACTTGTTTGCTGTTCATAAACTTCTATCGTGCCTAAAACGTGTGGCATAATCACTTGTGCTGCCCCAGTAGAATAATCCCCTTTTGAACCAACAAAGCCACCCGTTACATTTAAATAACGGTGTAATAATGTTCTTGCTGCATGCAACGCACCAGAGCTATACCACCCATAAGACCCCGCATAAATGCCAGTTGGGCCATAACTATCTCGCACGCGTTTCATTTCATTTGCGACAAGTTCAAATGCCTTATCCCAAGAAATTCGTACCCATTCATCTCTACCACGTAATGTCGTATCTTTATTTCCTTCTAGGTATCCTTTGCGCACCATAGGATATTTTACGCGTGTTTCACTATACAGTTGATCCGCAACAACAGTTTGTAATTCATTAACAAGTGGAGAAGGAATGGCTGGCCCAGATTTAACCACTTTACCGTCTTCTAACACAACGCCTAATGGCCCCCAGTGAGCGGCTGTAACAACCGTTGTTTGTTCGGCTGCAAGGGCTGGCTGAGAGGTAACTAAAGAGCCAACAACACCGCCCGTTAAAGATGTTCCTGCAAGGCCAAGTGAAGAATGTTTAATGAAATCGCGACGACTTGCATTAATATTGTCTTGTTTTTTCATTTTTTAACCCTAGTAATGACGATCCACAAATCTATTTACTCAGAAAAATTACTTCAATTTCTACCGCACTTGTAATTAGATAGTGGGTATTAAAATTACGACACCTTTCTAAAACGAGTGGCATAATCATTTCTAACTATACCATTGTGCAAACAGGTTGCAGGCATTGCTTCCATATCTTTCGACTTAGGTTCACAAGCTCGGAGTCAGCCTAATACTAACAAAAGTGGTTAGTATTTATTCCTATTAGGAAACTATTTATGGTGGATTAAAACGACAATAATGGGTATTTGCTTGCCTGATTTTAATCCACTATTACGATACTAATGCGATAAGTTAGCCATATCTTTACCATTACGCTGCAAATAAATTGTTAATGTGCGTACATCCTCATCAGATAACGAGGTGCGATCTTTCATTGAATTGACCACACCAATCCATTGATTTGCTGTGTAATGATCGGCAGAAATAGGCGCATGACAACCACTACAATAGGTTTCATTTAAGTTTTTACCAAACTGATTCAGTGCGGTTAAATCTGCGGTTAAATTTGATTTTGGTACAACAATAGGTAAACGAATTTCTTTCCAATTCGCTGCGGTGACTTCATCATAAACAGAACGAATCACTTGAATCTTCTCTTGGGCAACATTTTCTAATAATGCCACCATAATACGTTTGCCTAAATCCATATATACGACACTTTCTGCCCCTTCTTGTTGCCAACCGCTTAATGTGGCTTTAACTTGTTCATCAGCCGTATTCCAATCAGTTAATTCAGCATAAGGCATTAAACGAATCGTTCCCCCCTCTTGCAACGTTGCATTTGCCATCGCTAAGCTATATAGGGTTTTATCTTCAGTCGAAAATTGCCCACTGTGTTTTGCTAATTCACTGTTTGCTTCATTGTTATCCACTTCCATTTCAGGCATAAAATGAACGATTCCTTTATGGCAATCAATACAGGTTTGGTTGGTTTCTTGTGCAATTTTATGCATTTTCTGAGCTGCCTCAGATTGTTCGGATAACACCATTGCCTCTTGATTATGGCAGCTTTTACACGTAACCGAATCGCTTGCTTTCATCTCTGCCCAAACTGATTTTGCCATTGCTAAACGATGGGTTTCATAAGCGTCTTGATCTGGTAATTTATCCACCACAAAGGTATTCCACACATCTTTTAATGCCATCACTTTCGTTTTTACATAATGGAATGCGGAATCCTGTGGAATATGACAATTCGCACATTCCGCTCTTACGCCTTTGCGGTTTGAAAAATGCACACTTCCTTCCCATTCTTGTTTGGGAATTTCCATTGAATGGCAGCTCACACAAAATTCTGTGCTACTGGTTGCTTTCATTGCGTATTGCGATCCAGCAAACACGCCAACACCAAGCAATATGCCAAATAAACTGCCTAATACAAATTTTTTATTTAATTTTGCCATAGCCCCCCCACATAAAATTGATACATCAAAATAGGTAGAATAATGAAAGAAATTATAAGGTGGGCATCGAAGTACTCAATACGTAAAGTTACGTATTTACCTCTTAAGGATTAGTAAAATTTGATATAACGCAAAAAAGAACCGTTAAATACGGAACCAATGAGGCAATCTAAATACCGATTCAGCAAAAACATCGGGCGCAATTACGGTACTTTTTCCTTGCTGAATTTGGAATAATAAATGAGGCTGGCTAATTGAAAGATCTTTTGTATTATCAGGATAAGTAAGCCCAGCTTGAACTTCACCACCAAAATAATAAGTACCGTTTACCCCAGTATACGCTAAGGATCGAATGCCATTAATGACTTCTCTAAAGGCTCTTGGGGAAGGGCTATGCCGCCAAACATTCGCGAGAATTTGAATTTGATCATAAGCCACGCTGGCTTGTGAATAACTCGGTTGGTGGTGAAATAATTGCTGATAGTGTTGGCGGAATTTTTGTCCCGCATAATTCATACTTAATCCCGTTGTACTTGCCCATAACACATCTTCACATTGCTTTTCTTGTGGTAAAAATACAGAGGGGGCATAAATACTATAAATAATTGCATTAATTGGATTCTGTATAAAACATTGATAAAAAGCGAGAATATCTTCAGCAAAATAAGAGGCAAACACAATTAAAGTGGGATCAATATGATGAACCTGTTTCATTAACACATTGAAAACATCAGATGATTTTTCTAATGCTAGCACTTCCACATACCAAT
This sequence comes from Avibacterium sp. 21-595, assembly GCF_023611905.1. Taxonomy (NCBI): domain Bacteria; kingdom Pseudomonadati; phylum Pseudomonadota; class Gammaproteobacteria; order Pasteurellales; family Pasteurellaceae; genus Avibacterium; species Avibacterium sp. 21-595. The sequence continues at coordinate 1,513,732 of NZ_CP091455.1, forward strand.
GTGCGTTACGCAGTTGAATAATCAGATTTTCAATACCAATATCAATTTTTTGCCACGTTACTGTAACCACTAAAATCCTTTTATTTTTCACAACTTGCGGATAATGATATTGATAAGCCTGAATAAAACGCGCAACACCTGCGCCATAATTAATATCACTTGCACAGGCTTGAAAAATATTTTTAATTTGCCTATGTTGCGACTTTCCTAAATCACTATGAGTAGCAAGATGAATATACGGAATTCCCTTGCTTGCAATCCATTCGTGTAAATCAGGGGAATAGCAAGCATAGCTTGCCGAAATCGCATCCACTTCTTTATCAAACAATGTTTGGTAAGCTTGTTGGATACTTTTGGGATCATCAACACGAAATCCGACAGTTTCTAACCGCACTTGTCGCCCATGAATTCCCCCTTGTTGGTTGATCATTTCGACCGCTAACTGTGAACCGTTGCATAATTCCTGCGTATCCCATTGCCCAATACCTTGCTCCACATAAGGCACGCCAATGGTGATAGGACGAGAAATGGCGGAATGAATAAAGTGCGGTGTTTTTTTCGACAGTTTTTTACCCTTAGCGAGTTCTTCAATTTCATAGGTTGCTAAAAGAGATTGGGGCAAATCCCCCGGGGTTGGCAAACAACACAGATTTTCTGTGATAGCAAACACCGCTAAACTCGTCCGATTGTCAATCTGCGTTTTTTGAAAAAGATGTTCAACGTGTTTGGCAACAGTACGCTCACTAATAAAAAGCTGTTGAGAAATTTCCGCATTGCTTAGCCCACTACTGAGCAAGGTTAAAATTTCAAGTTCTCGTTTACTCAGCTCAAAAGGCAACGGCATTTGTTGCGCAGTAAGTAAGGTAAACCTTTGCTTATAACGTTGTAAACTGACATTAAGCCATTGCTGATCAGCTTGATAATAGAAATGCACGTTATCGCGTTTGGAAGCCAGCAACGCCTGTGCATAATCAATAAGTTGGGGGTAATTTTCAAGATATGCCTTTCCTTGGTGATTTTCCCATTCAATTAATTCTTTCTGTTCATTGACTAAACAAGACCATACTACTGTCATTTGCTTCCCTGTTATTGACGAATAAACGTGTCTATCATAAAGAAATTTCGCGCCATATTTAATGATATAAATCAACAGATTGCCGAACAAAGTAAAGTGCGGTAAAAAATATTATCATTTTTTAAATGAGCTAAACCTTAGTATAATGCCAGCTTAATTTTTTAAATGTACAACTAGGAATAAATGAAATGAAAGTAATGTCTTTTAATATCAATGGGCTACGTGCAAGACCACACCAATTAGAAGCCATCATAGCACAGTATCAACCTGATATTTTAGGCCTGCAGGAAATTAAAGTGGCGGATGAGGATTTCCCTTATGCCTTAGTCGAACACCTTGGTTATCACGTTTACCATCACGGACAAAAAGGACATTATGGTGTGGCTTTTTTATTAAAACAAGCACCGAAAGCCATTCACAAAGGCTTCCCTACTGATGAAGCAGATGCCCAAAAACGCATTATTATGGCGGAGATGGAAACAAAATTTGGCTTGCTCACCGTGATCAATGGCTATTTTCCACAAGGAGAAAGCCGTAATCACGAAACAAAATTCCCCGCGAAAGAAAAATTCTATGCGGATTTACAACGTTATTTAGAACAAGATCATAATAAAGAAAATCCAATTATTATTATGGGAGATATGAATATCAGCCCAAGTGATTTAGATATTGGTATTGGTGAAGAAAACCGCAAACGCTGGTTACGCACAGGAAAATGTTCATTCTTACCAGAAGAAAGAGAATGGTATAACCGTTTATATGCCTATGGCTTAACAGACACTTTCCGCCACCTAAACCCAACGACAAATGATAAATTCTCGTGGTTTGATTATCGTTCCAAAGGCTTTGATGATAACCGTGGCTTACGTATTGATCATATTTTAGCAAGTAATAATTTGATCGACAGCTGTACCGATACAGGCATCGCTTTAGATATTCGTGCAATGGAAAAACCGTCTGATCACGCACCGATTTGGGCAGTGTTTGAGTAAAATAAAAAGTGCGGTATAAATTTTCGGAAAATTTTAAATTTTTGTACCGCACTTAATAAACCAATATCTTCTCTCATATTTCTATCTATTCAATATCGCTTTATATAAATCTTAAGTTTTATCTAACAAATACCATTCAAATTTTTATATATTGATTATCTTTATCGCGTTATTCATAATTCACACCTCTCATCAATAAAAAGGAAATCATTATGAAGATATTATCTGATGAAATCGCTACGAATTTATGCACATTATGTATTTACAGCAATGATAAAGATGATAATAAAGAATATATTGTCTGTTCAATAAACGATTGGATTATAATTTTTACAATAATTCTTAATATTGTGGTAATGCGATATTTCTCATTCTACTTTAACATAGAACAACTCACCCGTTTTTTTAACCCAATAACTGGAATACTGTCGTTAAGCATTATTAATGTGCTAGCGGCACTGTGGATTATACAACAAAATAAAAATATCACTTTATTTATTAGTGAATATCAGTTTAAATATCAGCTTATGACTTCTATGAGTACCGCTCTATTGGCTACGGCATTTTATATAATAAAACCCATATTAATGTCCCCATATGATTCTAAAATAGATAAAGCAATATCAGATTTAACACTTAATTCAATACAGCAATACCCAATATTCCGTGAATTATTTTACTCAATAACGATAGAGGCACTCTCTTTCATCTATGCCACCACTATTGCCTTTATGATTTTCTTCCTTCCAATCGCTATCGCTATCATTGTAATTGACATTAAATTATCTAATAAAGAAAACTCTAATGATATAATATTAAATATAGTTTATACATTATTTCTTCTATTTCCCATACTCTATGCTTCTGTTTCACACCGATATTATTTAGAAAAAATACTAAAAGAAAAAATATTACCAGATAAAAATGTTAACTATTTGCTTGTTAAATATGAGTACGACGAACTCAGTAAAAGATGCAATAACCCCAAATTAATCAAACTAAATCAAACAAATCAATATCGGTTTAAGTTTATTTCTCATAATAAAGTAATTTATGTTGAGGGAATGTCGGATAAGGATATAAACAAGGAAGAACGGACACTTGAGAATATTACTGAATATAACTTCTATCCTGATGAGGAAGAATGTATCAAATTTGAATGATTTTTTCGCTATCTTTATAAAAGATCTTATTTAAATATATGCATATAAAAAAAACCGCACTTCATAAAGTGCGGTTTAATTTTATATTATTTTATTGAAACCAGAATTAAATAATATTAATTCCTGATTCAATCAATACTTGTTCAGGGCTAGTTTCGCCAGTAGAAGAACGATAGGTATAAACATCATATTGATGCCCATCGACATTTTCTACACCAGTTCTTTCCCAGAAGTTCCAGTTCTGCTGGATTAACCCACCACTGTCTTTATAGCGAACATTATTGTTACCAGCATCATACTTCGTATCATTATTATCGCCAAAGTCAATAGTAACATTCTCATTACCACCTTTAATATAGACTTTGGTAATGTTATCTGAAGTCAGATCAGATAGTGATAATGTTAGCTTATGATTTGTTGCGCCACTAAAATCTAATATTTCTACATTCGCAAATGCAGACATATCATCTGTTTGATTTGAGCTGTTAATTTTCACAATATCATTGCCTTCACCACCATCGATCTTGGCGTTACTAGCAATATCTCCACCAATGGTTGCAATATCATCACCAGACCCTAGATTTAGAGTTGGGGAATTTAATCCAAAACCAAAGGCTTTTTCAACATCAACGGTATCATTGCCTTCACCCATATCAAGAATGGTGCTTCCTTTAACCTCACCAACGCGGAGAGTGTCATCACCTGCCCCCATTATAATATGAGTACCATTGATGTCCTTGTTGGCAACTAAACCATCATTACCTTCACCAAGGTTAATTTCTCCACTTGTATCAATATAGGTATTTGCATACACAATATCATCACCAGCTCCAAGATTGATTGATGTTTTACCACCAATATAATCATTAGTGAAAATCATATCTTCACCTTCACCCGCAGTGATTGATGTTGTTCCTCTAATATACCCTTTTGTATAAACAGAGTTATTACCATCACCGAGGAAAATGGTTGCCGTTCCATCAATGTTAGAACCAACTTCAATACGATCATTACCATTTCCTGATGAAATGTTTGTTGTACCTGTGATATACCCGCCCACATTTAAGGTGTTATCACCATTTCCGAAAGATATTGTGGTGTTACCATCTAAGTTAGATCCTGTCGTCATTACATCATTACCATCACCAAAAGTGGTAACTAATGTTGACGCTGCAACCTGATATCCGCCAATAGAAACAATATTATGCCCATTACCCATATCAATGGTGTAATCTCCAGCTAGGATATTTTTATCTACTGAGAATTTATCATTGCCTTCACCCATAGTGAACTGCTTGTTATAAAAACTTTGCGTATCACCACGCACTTGGATATGGTCATCACCAGCACCAGTATCTACTTTAAGGTCTGTTTTATCTCCTAAAATAGCAGGTGCGTATCCAATTGAACCGTTAGTAACCCCAAATCCACCAAATTGTTCTAAACCAATCACTAATGTATCATTACCCTCACTTGCAGTAAGCCCGCCATCAGCGTGTGTGGCAACGTTTTTAGTTTGTTCATTCCAATTAAGGTTTGCGGTCATGACCCAATCATCAAATGAGCTGTGATTATCCGTATCCGGACCTAACTCAGTACTAAATTCCGTAAATAAGTTACGAATTACCATTACCCTCTGCGTATTAACGTTACCAGCTGCATCAACGACTGTTAATTTAACACCATCATTGGTATAACGATTCCAGTTTGGCATATCAAAGGTATATGTTCCATCTTGTTCATTATAAATGGCTGTTCCCGTTGCTTTTGCGCCTGTACCCGTTACATATTCAAAAGTAATAGTCGCCGCTTTTTCGGAATTACCTGCTGCTTTTAATACCATTTGAGTTGTATCACTATTAAATTTCTCTACAACCATAGATTCCACAAGGGTATCTAAGCGGAAATTAAACGCTTTGTTAGCTACATTAGTTTGTACTCCATCAATAGTCTCAAGCACATCAACTTTATAACGGTAATCTTGACCATAGGTTTCCGCTAAATTATCAGTAAAGGTATAAGTTTGACCATCCGTGGTTTTCAATTCAGAGAATGGGATCTCTGTTTCATCGTATTCTTGTCCACCTGATAGCTCACTACCCACTTTATAGCGTTTCACCACGATAGTTTGATTGCTATCCAACGGATGATCTAACGTAAAGGTCAATGTTGGTGTAGCATCATTAGTTAAACCTGTTGCTTTGCTTAACGCCGCATTACCTGAACCAGAAGATACATCACCCTCGTACGGCATTGCATCTCGATTTGGATAAAAGTCTGCAACATTACTTGCCTCTTGTTGTGGATTATGTGGATTTGTTTCATTACCAAAGTCATCAGTAAAGTCATCCACTAAGCCAACTTGTTGCACTGCTGTTGCACTTTGTCCTTGGATCGTAACCGTTACAACTTGTTGATCGCCACCTGCAGTTGTGACAGTGAAAGTATCTGTCAAGGTTTCACCTTGTTTTAATTGATTTACTTTTGCATTGCTTTGATCTGCGGTATATGACCAGTTGCCTTGTGCATCAATCGTAAATGAGCCATAACCATTAGCACCATTACCATTTTCTGCATTCCACGTATCCGCATTATCCACATCAGTAACAGTAAGTTTACCTGTTGCTGGTATTGCTTCAATGGTATTGCTCGCCCCTGAGCCATCTTTAGCGACGCCTGTCGTATCACCACTGATAACCGCTTTATCATCTGCACCTTGAACATTCACAACAATGTCATAAGAGCCACCTTTTACTGTTGTTACAGTGAGTTTGTCTTGAACAGTATCATTCGTATTCAGCGCCTGTGTTGCTGGACGATTATTATCTAAGGTATAACTCCAAGTACCATCCGCATTTAATGTGAACGTACCGTAAGTACCAGTTACAGAAGATTGTGGAACAAAATTCACACTCTCAGAACCTTGAGTTGCAACTAATTTGCCACCTGCATTTGGATCGCCTGGGATATTGTTATTCACGCCACTTGCTTCTGTCACCTCATTATCGTTGGTTGCAGATTGACCTGGTTCAATAACCACTGATGCATCTTCAACAGTATAAGATTGTGTTGCACTGAAATCACCAGAATTGCCCGCTTTATCTGTTGCGTGAACAGAAACAGTGAGCGACTTAGTATTATTCGCAGCCAATCCATCTCCCGGTACGGTTACACTGAAATCACCATCAGTATTGATAATTTTTCCTGTGTAACTTAAACCACCAAAGGATACCGTAACAACATCATCTACTGAAAATTCTCCAGTTACTTTACCTGTTACCGTAACGCTAATAGCTGCCTCAGTTAATGACACATTATTATCTTCCGCAACATTAATATTCGTAATGGAAGCATTAATATTGTTATCAACAATAGTCTTAGGTAAAGAACCTTTATCAGAGACATTACCTGCAGCATCGGTTTGACGCACTTGAACAGCTCCCGCTTCATAAGTTCCCGCCGGAAGTGTGAAATGCGGATCTGTAATTGTCGTCCAAGACTGACCATTATCCGAGCTGTACTCTAACTTAGCACCTGGCTCAACCTCTCCAATATTTACAACGCCATCACTAGTAATGTAATCACTAGAAGATGATCCTGTATCTTGTTCAAGAGTTAATTTCGGAGTTGCTGGTGCTGTACTATCTACCGTTGTTGCCGATAATTTGCCTACCTCAGAAACATTACCCGCTGCATCAGTTTGGCGTACTTGCACTTTTCCAGCCTCATACGAGCCTTCCGGTAAAACAAATTTACCCTCTGTTACATCATTCCAAGTCTTACCACCATCTGTGCTGTATTCTACTTTCGTATCTGATTCAACACCTGAAACGATCACGGTTCCATCTTTTGTGATGTTGTCTGCCGTATCACTACCTGTATCATTCGCTAACGCTAGCGTTGGTGCTTTAGGTACAGTTGTATCTACCGTCGTCGCTGGCAATTTCGCAACCGCTGATTCATTACCTGCTCCATCCACTTGTTTCACTTGAACTTGATCTTCAGTATAAACACCTTCTGGTAAGTCAAACTGACCATTTGTTACATCTTTCCAAGTCTTACCACCATCGGTGCTGTATTTCACCGTCGCACCAGCCTCAATACCACTTACTACAACCGTTCCATCGCTGGTGATGTTATCTGTAGCGTTCGTTCCTGTGTCATTCTCAAGCGCAACAGTTGGTGCATTTGGTGCTTGGTTATCCACTTTTTGTGAACCACTCGCAACCAAGGTTTCCGCACCTGTCGCTACACTGGTCGCAGCGCCCGCTTTAACCGTTAAGGTGACATCACCTGGATTCAAGCCTGCCGATGGTTTCACCACAACACTGTAAGTGCCATCTTGGTTATCTTTTAATGACCCTACAATCTCACCATTCGTCACACTTAGGTCATCATTAGCCAAGCCTGTTACCGCTTCACTTGGTGTTAAGGTAAAGGTGATATTGCCCTCTTGACCATTAATGACTTCTGCCGCTTTATCATCGGTAATCGCAATCGTTGGGTTCGATACAGCTAACACGCTGTAAGATTGTGAAGCACTTACTTCACCTTGATTATCCGCTGCATCTGTTGCTGTTACTGTTACATCAACTTGTTTGTCCGCATCCGCTTTAATTTCTGATGATGGCACTTTAACACTAAAGTGACCGTCAGCATCGCTAATTTTTCCTTCGTGCGTTTTTCCATCAACAGTAATAACCACTTTGTCACCAACTTTAAACTCGCCGGTTACTTGACCTGATACTGTCACCGTCGCTTGATGTGCTTCTGTACCATCAACTTCATTATCACCTGCTACAGTAATATTCGTAATTTGAGTTGTAGTATCATTTGGTGCTGTTGTATCTAAGTCAAAGGATGCTGGCGCACTCGCTGGTCCTTCGTTACCCGCTTTATCTGTCACTTTCGCATCAACGGTGTAAGTGCCATCTTTCGGTAGATCATCTTTCTCAATCGTTACCGTTACTTTATCCTTGGCATTCACATCATTCGGTAACGTATAAGTAACCGTCTGCGGATTATTCTCGGCATCTTTCACCGTTAAGGTAATCACATCACCTGCTTTCGCGCCATCTGGTAAAGTCACTTCAACCTGTACACCATCTGCCGCTTCTTTTGCATTTACACCGCCATCTGCATTCTCTGGAATCGCAATGCTTGGTGCCTGTGGCTTCACATCATCTATCGTGATCGCTTTATCTGGATTTACCGTTGTAACATCCGATACGTTACCTGCTTTATCTGTTTGACGGACTTGAATATCCCCTTTTGGATAAGTGCGGTTGTTTTCTAACGAGAATTCTGTGCCTGTGCCTTGTGTCCAGTTTTGACCGCCGTCAACACTGTATTCCCAGCTCGCATCTGGCTCAATGCCACTCACCGCAACGGTGTTGTCGCTCGTAATGCCATCTGTCGCATCTGCGCCTGTGTCATCTAAAGTTGCTGTCGGTGCTACTGGTTTCACGTTATCCACTTCTTGTGTACGCTCAGCCGATGCACTGTCTGCGTGTGTTGCTACACTTTGTGCCGCACCCGCCGGTAAGGACACTTTCACATCTCTAGAGTTCAACCCTTCATTCGGTTTCACTACTAAGGTGTAATCCGTGCCACTGCCGCTAAAGCTTACGATAGTGCCGTTTTCAACCGCAAAGTCACTCTCTTCTAAGCCCTCAACTGCTTCACTCGCCTTCACCGTGAAAGTGATGTTACCATCTTCAATGTTCGCCACATCTGGGGTCTTCGTAATGCTGTCCGTAATCGTAAAGGTTGGGCTATCACTAAAGTTACCTAACGTGCTGTCTGAACCTTCTGCTGACTTATTACCCGCCGCATCTGTCACCTGTGCTTTCACTACATTCTCTACACTTGGTTGTGGCTTAAAGGTCACCTCTACACCATTCACAATATTATCTGACGTTAAGGTTATGCTTTCTTTAGAGCCATCCGGCTTCGTCACCACTAATGTATCACCCTCTTGGTAACCCGCATCCGCTGGGAAGGTAATCTTCGCTTTGGCATTGCCGTTATCTAGGTCTTCCTTGTTGATTTCATTCGCGTTACCCGCTTCATCTTGGATAGCAACCACCGGCGCACCCGCGTTCTCATCGTTCACATCCGCTGTGCCATCTTTATTGCTATCGCCCGGTACTGTCGCATCTAACTTGAACGATACATCATTACTTGGTTCACTGCTGTTACCCGCTACATCTGTTACTTTCGCATTAACACTGTAATCACCATCTGTCGGTAACTTCTCTTTTGGAATAGTTACCGTTACTTTATCATTGGCATTCACATCATTCGGTAACGTATAAGTAACCGTCTGCGGATTATTCTCGGCATCTTTCACCGTTAAGGTAATCACATCACCCGCTTTCGCGCCATCTGGTAAGGTCACTTCAACCTGTACGCCATCTGCCGCTTCTTGGGCATTCACGCCATCTGTTGCTTCTGGAATGGTGATGCTTGGTGCCTGTGGCTTCACATCATCTATCGTGATCGCTTTATCTGGATTTACTGTTGTAACATCCGATACATTACCTGCTTTATCTGTTTGACGGACTTGAATGGCCCCTGCTGGATAAGTGCGGTCGTTTTCTAACGAGAATTCTGTGCCTGTGCCTTCTGTCCAGTTTTGACCGCCGTCAACACTGTATTCCCAGCTCGCATTCGGCTCAATACCACTCACTGCAACCGTATTGTCGCTAGTAATGCCGTCTTTCGCATTTGCTCCAGTATCATCTAAAGTTGCTGTCGGTGCATTTGGTGCTTTATTATCCACCGATTGGGTATGGCTTGCCACTGCAGTTGCCGCATTGGTTGCTACACTCGTCGCTGCACCCGCATCAATGCTTAATACGACATCCGCTGGGTTTAAGTTATCATTCGGTGTCACAACCACGGTATAGGTGTTATCAGCTCCAGCCACAAAAGACTTCACTGTACCATTTGTTACTTTTACATCTGACTGCTCAAAACCATCCACAGCTTCACTTGCTTTAATTGTGAACGTGATATCCCCATCTTTTGCATTCGCTACATCTGGAGATTTCGTGATGCTATCTGTAATCGTAAATGTCGGTGCATCGCTAAAGTTACCTAACGCGCTGTCTGAACCTTCCGCTGACTTATTACCCGCCGCATCTGTCACCTGTGCTTTCACTACATTCTCTACACCTGGTTGTGGCTTAAAGGTCACCTCTACACCATTCACAATATTATCTGACGTTAAGGTTATGCTTTCTTTAGAGCCATCCGGCTTCGTCACCACTAATGTATCACCCTCTTGGTAACCCGCATCCGCTGGGAAGGTAATCTTCGCTTTGGCGTTGCCGTTATCTAGGTCTTCCTTGTTGATCTCATCTGGCTTACCCGCCCCATCTTGGATAGTTACCACTGGTGCACCTGCATTCGTGTCTTTATCATCGGCTACACCATCTTTATTGCTATCGCCCGGTACTGTCGTATCTACGGTGATCGCTTTATCTGGATTTACTGTTGTAATATCCGATACGTTACCTGCTTTATCTGTTTGACGGACTTGAATATCCCCTTTTGGATAAGTGCGGTCGTTTTCTAACGAGAATTCTGTGCCTGTGCCTTCTGTCCAGTTTTTACCACCGTCAACACTGTATTCCCAGCTCGCATCTGGCTCAATGCCACTCACTGCAACGGTGTTGTCGCTCGTAATGCCATCTGTCGCATTTGCTCCGGTATCATCTAAAGTTGCTGTCGGTGCATTTGGTGCTTTATTATCCACCGATTGGGTATGGCTTGCCGCTGCAGTTGCCGCATTGGTTGCTACACTCGTCGCTGCACCCGCATCAATGCTTAATACGACATCCGCTGGGTCTAAGTTATCATTCGGTGTCACAACCACGGTATAGGTGTTATCAGCTCCAGCCACAAAAGACTTCACTGTACCATTTGTTACTTTTACATCTGACTGCTCAAAATCATTCACGGCTTCACTTGCTTTAATTGTGAACGTGATATCCCCATCTTTTGCATTCGCTACATCTGGAGATTTCGTGATGCTATCTGTAATCGTAAATGTCGGTGCATCGCTAAAGTTACCTAACGCGCTGTCTGAACCTTCCGCTGACTTATTACCCGCCGCATCTGTCACCTGTGCTTTCACTACATTCTCTACACCTGGTTGTGGCTTAAAGGTCACCTCTACACCATTCACAAGGTTTTCTTCTGTAAGGTCTATACGCTCTACGGTGCCATCTGGCTTGGTCACGATTAGTATATCACCCTCGTCATAACCCGCATCCGCTGGGAAGGTAATCTTCGCTTTGGCGTTACCGTTATCTAGGTCTTCCTTGTTGATCTCATCTGGGTTACCCGCCCCATCTTGGATAGTTACCACTGGTGCGCCTGCATTCGTGTCTTTATCATCGGCTACACCATCTTTATTGCTATCGCCCGGTACTGTCGTATCTACGGTGATCGCTTTATCTGGATTTACTGTTGTAATATCCGATACGTTACCTGCTTTATCTGTTTGACGGACTTGAATATCCCCTTTTGGATAAGTGCGGTCGTTTTCTAACGAGAATTCTGTGCCTGTGCCTTCTGTCCAGTTTTTACCACCGTCAACACTGTATTCCCAGCTTGCATTCGGCTCAATGCCACTCACTGCAACGGTATTATCACTAGTAATGCCGTCTTTCGCATTTGCTCCAGTATCATCTAAAGTTGCTGTCGGTGCATTTGGTGCTTTATTATCCACCGATTGGGTATGGCTTGCCGCTGCAGTTGCCGCATTGGTTGCTACACTCGTCGCTGCACCCGCATCAATGCTTAATACGACATCCGCTGGGTTTAAGTTATCATTCGGTGTCACAACCACGGTATAGGTGTTATCAGCTCCAGCCACAAAAGACTTCACTGTACCATTTGTTACTTTTACATCTGACTGCTCAAAACCATCCACGGCTTCACTTGCTTTAATTGTGAATGTGATATCCCCATCTTTTGCATTCGCTACATCTGGAGATTTCGTGATGCTATCTGTAATCGTAAATGTCGGTGCATCGCTAAAGTTACCTAACGCGCTGTCTGAACCTTCCGCTGACTTATTACCCGCCGCGTCTGTCACCTGTGCTTTCACTACATTCTCTACACCCGGTTGTGGCTTAAAGGTTACCTCTACACCATTCACAAGGTTTTCTTCTGTAAGGTCTATACGCTCTACGGTGCCATCTGGCTTGGTCACGATTAGTATATCACCCTCGTCATAACCCGCATCCGCTGGGAAGGTAATCTTCGCTTTGGCGTTACCGTTATCTAGGTCTTCCTTGTTGATCTCATCTGGGTTACCCGCCCCATCTTGGATAGTTACCACTGGTGCGCCTGCATTCGTATCTTTATCATCGGCTACACCATCTTTATTGCTATCTCCCGGTACTGTTGCATCTAAATTAAACGTCTCAACATTACTCAATGGGCTTTCATTACCCGCCGCATCAATGACTTGTGCTTTAACCGTGTAACTACCGTCTTTCGATAACTTCTCTTTATCTATTGTTACCGTTACTGATTCACCCGCTTTCACTGCTGTTTCAACAGGATATAATACCTCTGAGGAACTACCATCCAGATGTGCTACCTTTAATACAATCACATCACCCGCTTTCGCTCCCTCTGGTAAGGTTACTTCAACCTGTACACCATCTGCCACTTCTTGGGCATTCACGCCATCTGTTGCTTCTGGAATGGTGATGCTTGGTGCTGCTGGTGCTTGGTTATCCACCGATTGGGTATGGCTTGCCGCTGCAGTTGCCGCATTGGTTGCTACACTCGTCGCTGCACCCGCATCAATGCTTAATACGACATCCGCTGGGTTTAAGTTATCATTCGGTGTCACAACCACGGTATAGGTGTTATCAGCTCCAGCCACAAAAGACTTCACTGTACCATTTGTTACTTTTACATCTGACTGCTCAAAATCATTCACGGCTTCACTTGCTTTAATTGTGAACGTGATATCCCCATCTTTTGCATTCGCTACATCTGGAGATTTCGTGATGCTATCTGTAATCGTAAATGTCGGTGCATCGCTAAAGTTACCTAACGCACTATCTGAACCTTCCGCTGACTTATTACCCGCCGCATCTGTCACCTGTGCTTTCACTACATTCTCTACACCCGGTTGTGGCGTAAAGCTGATGTCCACACCATTTGCAATGTTATCTGACGTTAAGGTTATGTCTTCTGTAGAGCCATCCGGCTTCGTCACCACTAATGTATCACCTTTTTGGTAACCCGCATCCGCTGGGAAGGTAATCTTCGCTTTGGCGTTGCCGTTATCTAGGTCTTCCTTGTTGATCTCATCTGGGTTACCCGCTTCATCTTGGATAGTTACCACTGGTGCGCCTGCATTCGTATCTTTATCATCGGCTACACCATCTTTATTGCTATCGCCCGGTACTGTCGTATCTACGGTGATCGCTTTATCCGGATTTACTGTTGTAACATCCGATACGTTACCTGCTTTATCTGTTTGACGGACTTGAATATCCCCTTTTGGATAAGTGCGGTCGTTTTCTAACGAGAATTCTGTGCCTGTGCCTTCTGTCCAGTTTTGACCGCCGTCAACACTGTATTCCCAGCTTGCATCTGGCTCAATGCCACTCACCGCGACGGTGTTGTCGCTCGTAATGCCATCTGTCGTATTTGCTCCGGTATCATCTAAAGTTGCTGTCGGTGCATTTGGTGCTTTATTATCCACCGATTGGGTATGGCTTGCCGCTGCAGTTGCCGCATTGGTTGCTACACTCGTCGCTGCACCCGCATCAATGCTTAATACGACATCCGCTGGGTTTAAGTTATCATTCGGTGTCACAACCACGGTATAGGTGTTATCAGCTCCAGCCACAAAAGACTTCACTGTACCATTTGTTACTTTTACATCTGACTGCTCAAAACCATCCACAGCTTCACTTGCTTTAATTGTGAAGGTGATATCCCCATCTTTTGCATTCGCTACATCTGGAGATTTCGTGATGCTATCTGTAATCGTAAATGTCGGTGCATCGCTAAAGTTACCTAACGCGCTGTCTGAACCTTCCGCTGACTTATTACCCGCCGCATCTGTCACCTGTGCTTTCACTACATTCTCTACACCTGGTTGTGGCTTAAAGGTCACCTCTACACCATTCACAAGGTTTTCTTCTGTAAGGTCTATACGCTCTACGGTGCCATCTGGCTTGGTCACGATTAGTACATCACCCTCGTCATAACCCGCATCCGCTGGGAAGGTAATCTTCGCTTTGGCGTTACCGTTATCTAGGTCTTCCTTGTTGATCTCATCTGGGTTACCCGCTCCATCTTGGATAGCTACCATTGGTGCACCTGCATTCGTATCTTTATCATCGGCTACACCATCTTTATTGCTATCTCCCGGTACTGTTGCATCTAAATTAAACGTCTCAACATTACTCAATGGGCTTTCATTACCCGCCGCATCAATGACTTGTGCTTTAACCGTGTAACTACCGTCTTTCGATAACTTCTCTTTATCTATTGTTACCGTTACTGATTCACCCGCTTTCACTGCTGTTTCAACAGGATATAATACCTCTGAGGAACTACCATCCAGATGTGCTACCTTTAATACAATCACATCACCCGCTTTCGCTCCCTCTGGTAAGGTTACTTCAACCTGTACACCATCTGCCACTTCTTGGGCATTCACGCCATCTGTTGCTTCTGGAATGGTGATGCTTGGTGCCTGTGGCTTCACATCATCTATCGTGATCGCTTTATCTGGATTTACTGTTGTAACATCCGATACGTTACCTGCTTTATCTGTTTGACGGACTTGAATATCCCCTTTTGGATAAGTGCGGTCGTTTTCTAACGAGAATTCTGTGCCTGTGCCTTCTGTCCAGTTTTTACCACCGTCAACACTGTATTCCCAGCTCGCATTCGGCTCAATGCCACTCACTGCAACGGTGTTGTCGCTCGTAATGCCATCTGTCGCATTTGCTCCAGTATCATCTAAAGTTGCTGTCGGTGCATTTGGTGCTTTATTATCCACCGATTGGGTATGGCTTGCTGCTGCAGTTGCCGCATTGGTTGCTACACTCGTCGCTGCACCCGCATCAATGCTTAATACGACATCCGCTGGGTTTAAGTTATCATTCGGTGTCACAACCACGGTATAGGTGTTATCAGCTCCAGCCACAAAAGACTTCACTGTACCATTTGTTACTTTTACATCTGACTGCTCAAAACCATCCACAGCTTCACTTGCTTTAATTGTGAACGTGATATCCCCATCTTTTGCATTCGCTACATCTGGAGATTTCGTGATGCTATCTGTAATCGTAAATGTCGGTGCATCGCTAAAGTTACCTAACGCGCTGTCTGAACCTTCCGCTGACTTATTACCCGCCGCATCTGTCACCTGTGCTTTCACTACATTCTCTACACCTGGTTGTGGCTTAAAGGTCACCTCTACACCATTCACAATATTATCTGACGTTAAGGTTATGCTTTCTTTAGAGCCATCCGGCTTCGTCACCACTAATGTATCACCCTCTTGGTAACCCGCATCCGCTGGGAAGGTAATCTTCGCTTTGGCGTTGCCGTTATCTAGGTCTTCCTTATTGATCTCATCTGGGTTACCCGCTCCATCTTGGATAGCTACCATTGGTGCGCCTGCATTCGTATCTTTATCATCGGCTACACCATCTTTATTGCTATCGCCTGGTACTGTCGTATCTACGGTGATCGCTTTATCTGGATTTACTTCTGTAACATCCGATACATTACCTGCTTTATCTGTTTGACGGACTTGAATATCCCCTTTTGGATAAGTGCGGTCGTTTTCTAACGAGAATTCTGTGCCTGTGCCTTCTATCCAGTTTTGACCGCCGTCAACACTGTATTCCCAGCTCGCATTCGGCTCAATGCCACTCACTGCAACCGTATTGTCGCTAGTAATGCCGTCTTTCGCATTTGCTCCAGTATCATCTAAAGTTGCTTTCGGTGCTGCTGGTACAGTTGTATCTACCGTCGTCGCTGGTAATTTCGCAACCGCTGATTCATTACCTGCTCCGTCCACTTGTTTCACTTGAACTTGACCTTCAGTATAGACACCTTCTGGTAAATCAAACTGACCATTTGTTACATCTTTCCAAGTCTTACCACCATCGGTGCTGTATTTCACTACCGCACCATCTTCAACATTACTTACAACGACTGTTCCATCATTCGTAATGTTGTCTGAGTTACTCGCTCCGCTGTCTTTTTCAAGGGATAACGTCGGTGCTGCTGGTGCAGTACTATCCACCGTTGTTGCCGATAATTTGCCTACCTCAGAGACATTACCCGCCGCATCAGTTTGGCGTACTTGCACTTTTCCAGCCTCATACGAGCCTTCCGGTAAAACAAATTTACCCTCTGTTACATCATTCCAAGTCTTACCACCATCTGTGCTGTATTCTACTTTCGTATCTGATTCAACACCTGAAACGATCACGGTTCCATCTTTTGTGATGTTGTCTGCCGTATCACTACCTGTATCATTCGCTAACGCTAGCGTTGGTGCTTTAGGTACAGTTGTATCTACCGTCGTCGCTGGTAATTTCGCAACCGCTGATTCATTACCTGCTCCGTCCACTTGTTTCACTTGGACTTGACCTTCAGTATAAACACCTTCTGGTAACTCAAACTGACCATTTGTTACATCTTTCCAAGTCTTACCACCATCGGTGCTGTATTTCACTACCGCACCATCTTCAACATTACTTACAACGACTGTTCCATCATTCGTAATGTTGTCTGAGTTACTCGCTCCGCTGTCTTTTTCAAGGGATAACGTCGGTGCTGCTGGTGCAGTACTATCCACCGTTGTTGCCGATAATTTGCCTACCTCAGAGACATTACCCGCCGCATCAGTTTGGCGTACTTGCACTTTTCCAGCCTCATACGAGCCTTCCGGTAAAACAAATTTACCCTCTGTTACATCATTCCAAGTCTTACCACCATCTGTGCTGTATTCTACTTTCGTATCTGATTCAACACCTGAAACGATCACGGTTCCATCTTTTGTGATGTTGTCTGCCGTATCACTACCTGTATCATTCGCTAACGCTAGCGTTGGTGCTTTAGGTACAGTTGTATCTACCGTCGTCGCTGGTAATTTCGCAACCGCTGATTCATTACCTGCTCCGTCCACTTGTTTCACTTGGACTTGACCTTCAGTATAAACACCTTCTGGTAACTCAAACTGACCATTTGTTACATCTTTCCAAGTCTTACCACCATCGGTGCTGTATTTCACTACCGCACCATCTTCAACATTACTTACAATGACTGTTCCATCATTCGTAATGTTGTCTGAGTTACTCGCTCCGCTGTCTTTTTCAAGGGATAATGCCGGCGCTGCTGGTGCAGTACTATCCACTGTTGTTGCCGATAATTTGCCTACCTCAGAGACGTTACCCGCTGCATCAGTTTGGCGTACTTGCACTTTTCCAGACTCATACGAGCCTTCCGGTAAAACAAATTTACCCTCTGTAACTTCATTCCAAGTCTTACCACCATCTGTGCTGTATTCTACTTTCGCATCTGATTCAACACCTGAAACGATCACGGTTCCATCTTTTGTGATGTTGTCTGCCGTATCACTACCTGTATCATTCGCTAACGCTAGCGTTGGTGCTTTAGGTACAGTTGTATCTACCGTCGTCGCTGGCAATTTCGCAACCGCTGATTCATTACCTGCTCCGTCCACTTGTTTCACTTGGACTTGACCTTCAGTATAAACACCTTCTGGTAACTCAAACTGACCATTTGTTACATCTTTCCAAGTCTTACCACCATCGGTGCTGTATTTCACTACCGCACCATCTTCAACATTACTTACAATGACTGTTCCATCATTCGTAATGTTGTCTGAGTTACTCGCTCCGCTGTCTTTTTCAAGAGATAACGTCGGTGCTGCTGGTGCAGTTGTATCAAGATCAAAGTGTGTCGGCTCACTCGCTGGGCTTTCATTCCCCGCTTTGTCTGTCACTTTCACTGCCACATCATAACCGCCATCTGTTGGAAGGCTGGTTTTAGGAATGGTGACAGGAATCTCTGTTTGCCCCACTTCTTCTGGGGTAACTTTGTGTGTGATGTCTTCTGTTGTGCCATCTGGTTTGGTCACTGTCACAGTGATTTCATCACCTTCTTTAGCGCCCTCTGGAAGGGTTACTTTTACTTCAACACCGTCTTGGGCTTCATTGGCATTCACACCATCTGTCGCTTCCGGCACGCTTACCGTTGGTTGGCTTGGTGCGGTGGTGTCTAAATCAAAGTGTGTCGGCTCACTCGCTGGGCTTTCATTCCCCGCTTTGTCTGTCACTTTCACTGCCACATCATAACCGCCATCTGTTGGGAGGCTAGCTTTTGGAATGGTGACAGGAATCTCTGTTTGTCCCACTTCTTCTGGGGTAACTTTGTGTGTGATGTCTTCTGTTGTGCCATCTGGCTTAGTCACTGTCACAGTGATTTCATCACCTTCTTTAGCCCCCTCTGGAAGGGTTACTTTTACTTCAACACCGTCTTGGGCTTCATTGGCATTCACGCCATCTGTCGCTTCTGGCACGCTTACCGTTGGTTGGCTTGGTGCGGTGGTGTCTAAATCAAAGTGTGTCGGCTCACTCGCTGGGCTTTCATTCCCCGCTTTGTCTGTCACTTTCACTGCCACATCATAACCGCCATCTGTTGGGAGGCTAGCTTTTGGAATGGTGACAGGAATCTCTGTTTGTCCCACTTCTTCTGGGGTAACTTTGTGTGTGATGTCTTCTGTTGTGCCATCTGGTTTGGTTACTGTCACAGTGATTTCATCACCTTCTTTAGCGCCCTCTGGAAGGGTTACTTTTACTTCAACACCGTCTTGGGCTTCATCGGCATTCACGCCATCTGTCGCTTCTGGCACGCTTACCGTTGGTTGGCTTGGTGCGGTGGTATCTAAATCAAAGTGTGTCGGCTCACTCGCTGGGCTTTCATTCCCCGCTTTGTCTGTCACTTTCACTGCCACATCATAACCGCCATCTGTTGGGAGGCTAGCTTTTGGAATGGTGACAGGAATCTCTGTTTGTCCCACTTCTTCTGGGGTAACTTTGTGTGTGATGTCTTCTGTTGTGCCATCTGGCTTAGTCACTGTCACAGTGATTTCATCACCTTCTTTAGCCCCCTCTGGAAGGGTTACTTTTACTTCAACACCGTCTTGGGCTTCATCGGCATTCACGCCATCTGTCGCTTCTGGCACGCTTACCGTTGGTTGGCTTGGTGCGGTGGTGTCTAAATCAAAGTGTGTCGGCTCACTCGCTGGGCTTTCATTCCCCGCTTTGTCTGTCACTTTCACTGCCACATCATAACCGCCATCTGTTGGAAGGCTAGCTTTTGGAATGGTAACAGGAATCTCTGTTTGTCCCACTTCTTCTGGGGTAACTTTGTGTGTGATGTCTTCTGTTGTGCCATCTGGCTTGGTCACTGTTACAGTGATTTCATCACCTTCTTTAGCGCCCTCTGGAAGGGTTACTTTTACTTCAACACCGTCTTGGGCTTCATCGGCATTCACGCCATCTGTCGCTTCTGGCACGCTTACCGTTGGTTGGCTTGGTGCGGTGGTGTCTAAATCAAAGTGTGTCGGCTCACTCGCTGGGCTTTCATTCCCCGCTTTGTCTGTCACTTTCACTGCCACATCATAACCGCCATCTGTTGGAAGGCTAGCTTTTGGAATGGTAACAGGAATCTCTGTTTGTCCCACTTCTTCTGGGGTAACTTTGTGTGTGATGTCTTCTGTTGTGCCATCTGGCTTGGTCACTGTTACAGTGATTTCATCACCTTCTTTAGCGCCCTCTGGAAGGGTTACTTTTACTTCAACACCGTCTTGGGCTTCATTGGCATTCACGCCATCTGTCGCTTCCGGCACGCTTACCGTTGGTTGGCTTGGTGCGGTGGTATCTAAATCAAAGTGTGTCGGCTCACTCGCTGGGCTTTCATTCCCCGCTTTGTCTGTCACTTTCACTGCCACATCATAACCGCCATCTGTTGGAAGGCTGGTTTTAGGAATGGTGACAGGAATCTCTGTTTGCCCCACTTCTTCTGGGGTAACTTTGTGTGTGATGTCTTCTGTTGTGCCATCTGGTTTGGTCACTGTCACAGTGATTTCATCACCTTCTTTAGCCCCCTCTGGAAGGGTTACTTTTACTTCAACACCGTCTTGGGCTTCATCGGCATTCACACCATCTGTCGCTTCCGGCACGCTTACCGTTGGTTGGCTTGGTGCGGTGGTGTCTAAATCAAAGTGTGTCGGCTCACTCGCTGGGCTTTCATTCCCCGCTTTGTCTGTCACTTTCACTGCCACATCATAACCGCCATCTGTTGGGAGGCTAGCTTTTGGAATGGTGACAGGAATCTCTGTTTGTCCCACTTCTTCTGGGGTAACTTTGTGTGTGATGTCTTCTGTTGTGCCATCTGGCTTAGTCACTGTCACAGTGATTTCATCACCTTCTTTAGCCCCCTCTGGAAGGGTTACTTTTACTTCAACACCGTCTTGGGCTTCATTGGCATTCACACCATCTGTCGCTTCCGGCACGCTTACCGTTGGTTGGCTTGGTGCGGTGGTGTCTAAATCAAAGTGTGTCGGCTCACTCGCTGGGCTTTCATTCCCCGCTTTGTCTGTCACTTTCACTGCCACATCATAACCGCCATCTGTTGGGAGGCTAGCTTTTGGAATGGTGACAGGAATCTCTGTTTGTCCCACTTCTTCTGGGGTAACTTTGTGTGTGATGTCTTCTGTTGTGCCATCTGGCTTAGTCACTGTCACAGTGATTTCATCACCTTCTTTAGCCCCCTCTGGAAGGGTTACTTTTACTTCAACACCGTCTTGGGCTTCATTGGCATTCACGCCATCTGTCGCTTCTGGCACGCTTACCGTTGGTTGGCTTGGTGCGGTGGTGTCTAAATCAAAGTGTGTCGGCTCACTCGCTGGGCTTTCATTCCCCGCTTTGTCTGTCACTTTCACTGCCACATCATAACCGCCATCTGTTGGGAGGCTAGCTTTTGGAATGGTGACAGGAATCTCTGTTTGTCCCACTTCTTCTGGGGTAACTTTGTGTGTGATGTCTTCTGTTGTGCCATCTGGTTTGGTTACTGTCACAGTGATTTCATCACCTTCTTTAGCGCCCTCTGGAAGGGTTACTTTTACTTCAACACCGTCTTGGGCTTCATCGGCATTCACGCCATCTGTCGCTTCTGGCACGCTTACCGTTGGTTGGCTTGGTGCGGTGGTATCTAAATCAAAGTGTGTCGGCTCACTCGCTGGGCTTTCATTCCCCGCTTTGTCTGTCACTTTCACTGCCACATCATAACCGCCATCTGTTGGGAGGCTAGCTTTTGGAATGGTGACAGGAATCTCTGTTTGTCCCACTTCTTCTGGGGTAACTTTGTGTGTGATGTCTTCTGTTGTGCCATCTGGCTTAGTCACTGTCACAGTGATTTCATCACCTTCTTTAGCGCCCTCTGGAAGGGTTACTTTTACTTCAACACCATCTTCGGCTTCATTGGCATTCACGCCATCTGTCGCTTCCGGCACGCTTACCGTTGGTTGGCTTGGTGCGGTGGTATCTAAATCAAAGTGTGTCGGCTCACTCGCTGGGCTTTCATTCCCCGCTTTGTCTGTCACTTTCACTGCCACGTCATAACCGCCATCTGTTGGGAGGCTAGCTTTTGGAATGGTGACAGGAATCTCTGTTTGTCCCACTTCTTCTGGGGTAACTTTGTGTGTGATGTCTTCTGTTGTGCCATCTGGTTTAGTCACTGTCACAGTGATTTCATCACCTTCTTTAGCGCCCTCTGGAAGGGTTACTTTTACTTCAACACCGTCTTCGGCTTCATCGGCATTCACGCCATCTGTCGCTTCTGGCACGCTTACCGCTGGTTGGCTTGGTGCGGTGGTATCTAAATCAAAGTGTGTCGGCTCACTCGCTGGGCTTTCGTTCCCCGCTTTGTCTGTCACTTTCACTGCCACATCATAACCGCCATCTGTTGGAAGGCTGGTTTTAGGAATGGTGACAGGAATCTCTGTTTGTCCCACTTCTTCTGGGGTAACTTTGTGTGTGATGTCTTCTGTTGTGCCATCTGGTTTGGTCACTGTCACAGTGATTTCATCACCTTCTTTAGCCCCCTCTGGAAGGGTTACTTTTACTTCAACACCGTCTTGGGCTTCATTGGCATTCACGCCATCTGTCGCTTCTGGCACGCTTACCGTTGGTTGGCTTGGTGCGGTGGTGTCTGTTGAAGAAGAACTTCCACTACCATCGTGATTTCCCGCAGCAATAGCAATACCAGCTAAAGGCACAAGCGCTAACAACCACCAAGGGTTAAACGCCCAATAAGGGCTGATCTCTTCTCCACCAAGTGCTTGTGGCGCGGCCTCATTATCTACAAGAAGGCTGACCGCATCATTTTTCTCACCTGACTCAGGCACATAAGCGTAAATTAGACCATTTTCCGCTTTACCCACAATTAAGTTAGTTACCTGTTCAGGATCTTTAGCGCCATAATAGTTTTCAATCACAATATCAGAAGATGTATCACCATCATCTAATAGAATCTCTAATTTACTACCAACACGCTTAGCGATAATATTCTGTGGTGCAAAACCTGTGGCATCATCAATAAGCTGATAATTTACTTTATCTTTTCCTTGAAGAATGATTTTACTACCTTGCTCTAACTTATAACTATTAAGAACTTTTTTGGCATTTAATACTTTCACTGTAATCGACATATAAATCTCTCCTAATTAATCTTTACTCTTGCCTAGAACTGAAATCTCAACACGACGATTCGGTTGGTTGCAACGAATTCTTTCTGATGTTGAAGAAGTTGTAGCACGACAATTGGCAACTTTTAGCTCTTTTTCTCCATATCCAATAGCTTCAATAGGTAGAGCTATGCCCTCTTTTAATAAGAGCTGGCGAACAGTATTTGCTCGTTTTTGAGATAACTTGAGGTTATAGCTATCTGAACCATCTGGATCAGTATGACCTTCTACGACAATTTTTGTAATTTGATTAGAATCAAAGGATTTGGTTTTTTGAGCAAAATCCTTAATATCATTTTTACCTTTAGGTTGAATATCTTTATACCCTGATTTATTAATAGGGAATAATGCACTCGCTTTAATTTGCATATTATCTACAATAAACTCATTACAATTTGCTACTGAAACAACGCGAGAAATCGTATTTGTAGACAATGAAAGATTTTTTAGTTCCTCTTTAGCAACTTCTGCGGGAACTTCTCGAAGAATTGGAAGTTGGTTTTTAGATATACCGATTTTGAGATAGGTTACAGAATGAGATGGCAGGATATAAGTTTCTCCTTTATCTCGATTCCAATATCCATTTGAGTTACTTAATGAAGATGTAAAAGAATGTTTATTTGCACATATCGTTGATGCGGAATAAGTATTGTGAGATAAAGAACTTTGATAATCTCCATCAATAAAAATATTCGCTGCTGAATTAGAAGAATCATTCTCACGATAAAATACTACAACCGCTTGATTTTCTTTTAATGACGGAACTGCAAATGGAATATTTTCTACATTATTCCAATGCTCTAATGAAGATGCTGTATTCGTTTGACCTGAACAGGCAACGATGCCAGAAACCATCCCCAAAACAAAAACTTGTTTTAGCTTCATAAAATTTCCTCTAGATGAAAAGATAACCATTCCATTGATAATTGGATGGAAAAGATACAACAGTTTACCATTTTCTCACGAAAGAGAATGATACGCTACCAAAAAGTAGATAAAACACTCAAAAAATGTATAACTTTTATCACCGCTCTTGTAATGCTTGCTTCATTCTTGTTATCGGCTTTGTCAAATATTCAAACACTGTTTTTTCACCGGTTTTAATATCAACAGTGGCAACCATTCCGGGAAGAACTGGTAATGTATTTCCAGTTTTATCTGTAAGATGGCTACCATCTGTTTCAATCAAAACGCGATAAAATGAAGCATTAGGATTAAGCTTTAACTCATCACCTGCACGTTTATCTTGTAACGTACCGGGACTAAGTAAAGTAACCACGCCATCTAGCCCACCATAAATAGCATAATCATAGGCTGTTAACCGCACTACCGCTTTCATTCCGGGATGTACATAAGCAACATCTTTTGGATTAATATAAGCCTCCACCAGCAATTTTTCTTCGATAGGCACAATTTCCATAATATCTTGACCTGCTGAAATAACTCCCCCGATCGTATTCACTTTGATATTTTTGATGACGCCTTTTAATGGAGCTCGAATAAGCGCACGCTCAACAGGATCCGCTCGCATTGCAAGGTTTTCTTTTGCTTGATCCAATTCACCTTGTACTCTCGCAAGCTCTGCATTAGCATCATTAATATACTTATGCTCGCGTTCTGAAATTTGCAATTTAAGCTCTGATGATGAACGTTTCATTCTCAATAATTCCACTTGAGATACCGCCCCTTTCTTTACCATCGGCTCTGTAATGTTAATTTCAGAATCAAGAAGTCTCTTGCTTTCTTTTAAACTTTTAATTGCGGCAAAAAGCGCTTCTCTTTTCGCTTTATAAACGCCCTCCTCACGTTTGACAATATCGGAAGGAAGCTTTTCAGGAAATGTAGGATTTTTCCCTTCAATTTCTGCTTTTAAGCGAATAGAAATTGCCTCAAGATTATCCACTTTAGCTTGAATTTCACGTAACACGGCGGAACTTCTCGTATCGTCAAGTTTTAGTAAAACTTGTCCTTTTTCCACTTGTTGCCCTTCCTTTACAAGCATTTCACTCAAAATTCCGGGATCTAAACTTTGGATAATTTGCTCGCGGCTACTAGGAATAATACTTCCCTGCCCTCTTGTTACTTCTTCTAATTTACTAAAATACGCCCAAATAAGAAAAACAAGTAGGAAAGCGCCTAGTAACCATAAAATAGCAAAGGTTTTCTGATGCTTTTCTTCCTGCATTGCTGCGTGTAAATCAGTCAATAAATGTAAATCTTTGCTATTTACAATACTTTCTTTGTTATTTTTCATTTACTCTCTCTACTCTCCATTTTTCGTTACTGCTTGAGAATTTTGAGCTTGTGGATTATTTTGCTCACTCAGTTTTTTTAAGACCGCATCTCTAGGACCATCCATCACAATTTTACCGCTTTCAACAACGACAACTCTGTTTACCAAACGTAATGCAGACAAACGGTGCGTAACCACCACTAAAGTACGATTCGCTGCCCATTGTGCGATAGCATTCAAGGCTTGTAATTCATATTGTTGATCGAAGCTGTGTGTTGGTTCATCTAATAAGACAACTTTTGGATCTTTTAACATCATTCGCGCCAAAGCAATAGCTTGACGTTGTCCACCAGATAAGCCCTGTCCATTTTCGCCTAGCGGCATATCTAAACCACGAGGATGACTACGAATAAAATTCATCAAACCTAAACGCTGTAATGCCAATAATAAAGTTTGATCTGAAGGATAACTATCTGTACGAGCAATATCTAAATTATCACGTAATGTCCCCAAAAATAGACGCGGGTTTTGTTCTAGTAATAATACTTGATTACGCAGATAATAAGGATCAAGCTGTTGTAAGTTAATATTATCCAAGGTAATACTTCCTTCAGTTGGACGATATTGGTTTACCGCTAATTTAAGTGCGGTGGATTTTCCACTACCAATTCTTCCTAAAATTGCCACTTTTTCACCTGGTTGAACCCGTAAGTTAAAGTTTTTCAGTACAGGGGCATCTTCATCACTATATTGGAACGCCACATTAGTGAAATTTAATTCTCCCTTAACTTGTTTTAAGCTAACGTAATCACGATCTGAAGATTTTTCAATAGGACGTTGGATAATTGCATCAACCCCCTTCAAGGCAACCCAAGCCTGTTGAAAGCGAATAGCTAAACCTGCAATTTGCCCCAATGGTGCTAAAGCACGTCCCGATAAAATAACCGCTGCAATTAATGCCCCCATTGTAATACGTGAAGACACCTCTTCTGCATGAATGAGATAAGTACCATACAATACCAAAAATACTGTATTTAATTGCTGTAATGCAGTAACAAGATTGACTACGAAGTTACTAATATCTTTTACTTTTATTGAAGAATAAGAGCTTTTCGCAGTAAAGAAATCCCAACGCTTCTGCGCCCATAACATTGCGTTGTTATTTTTCAGCGTTTCAATCCCTTCAATTGCTTCTACTGCCAAACCTTGACGCTGTGAAGATTCACGCATTGACTCATTGATCGCTTTTGACAATGGGAACTGAGCAAGCACCCCTATCAGAATAACAAGTGGAATTAAAATACTTGGAACGATTGCCAATTTCCCACCAATCAAGAAAATAACAGTAATAAATAATAATAAGAAAGGTAAATCAACCAAGGTCAGCAAACTGGCACTGGTTAAAAACTCACGAACAGACTCAAAGTCACGCAAGTTATTTGCATAAGATCCCGAAGAAGCTGGACGATCTTGCATTTTTAGCGACATTACTCGCCTAAATAGCATCGAGCTAATAATAAGATCGGCTTTTTTCCCCGCAATATCTGTTAAATGCCCTCGTAAGGTTTTTGCTAAAAACTCAAAAGAAATCGCTAAAAATACACCAATACTTAGCACCCAAAGAGTTTCATAAGCTTGATTCGGAATAACGCGATCATAAACATTCATTACATAAAGTGAACTGATCAACGCCAAAATATTTATCATAAAGGTAGCAGCAATCACTTGATAGTAATATTTTTTAAACCGCCAGATAATGCGGAAAAACCAAGATTTTGGTAGCTCATACTCTGGCAGCTCAGAACGTGTATCCTGAGCCAATTTTGGTTTGATAAACCAGCAGTAACCTAAATATTTCGCATTCAGATCTTTTTCTGCTAAATCTACAAATAATCCACTTTCTTGAGCTAAACGATAGTATCGTTTTCCGTCCTTATTTTCCTTAATTTCAACTAATACTGCTGCCTCTTCATTTTTCAACAAAATGACGACTGGCATAGCTAATGACGGAATTTCATTTAGCGGTCTTTCTGAAATACTATTATCAAAGCCTTCACTTCTTAAATATTCACAAAGTGCTGAAAAATCCGCACTATTACCGCTTTTGCGAATGGTATGCGCACTTAATGTTGCCACGGATAGTGGCGAACCTAATAATTGAGTTGCCAGCGCTAGATGTTCAATAATATGTTTCATTTAATTATTTTCCATTAACCCATTTTCTCAATGTACCTTGAGAAGAAAGATAATCTAATACAGAATGACGTAATTGGTATTCAGAATTCACTTTGCTTAACTGTGCGGAAAGCAATTCATTTTCTGCATTCAACAATTCGAGCAAAGTTCTTTTAGCAATTAAAAACTGCAACTTATAGAACTCTATGACTTCCTCTTGTGTTTTAATCTGATTATTCAACGTCTTAATATGAGTTTGATATTCTGATAAATTCAATAAAGCTAACGATTTACGCTCTTCAATATCAAGGTTTGCTTGTTCTAAATTACTTTCCGCTAGCAACAAACGCTCTGCTCGCTCTTGCACTTGGTAAGCACTTTCTGGGTTATACACATCCCAAGACATATTCAGATAAACGACTTGATCATCACGCGTTGCCTGACCAATAAGGTCTAATTTTGGCAAACGCTCTGCTTTTCTTGCTTCTAATTCTGCATTAGCATCTTCAATTTCAGAATTGGAAACTTGAATAGTTGGATGAATATTTTTATCTGAGGAATACTTTGCAACAAGTTTTTCCGTGTTTAATCCATTAAAAGGATCGGAAATTTTTTTAATATCAATAGAACGACCTGAATAGCGTTTCAATTTATCCGCCATTGTTTTTAATTCTCTTTCGGTGCTATTAATTTGCTGCTCAATAGCATATTTTCTTGCTTGAGCTTGTACAAATTCCGAACGGCGTCCTTCATCATAATCGGCGATTACATCAATATCATTTAATATATTATCAATACGCACTAAACTTTGTCTTAGCACATTCAATGTTTCTGAGGCACGTAATGCCATTAGGTATAATTCAGTAATGGTATAACCTAACGTTTCTTGGGTTTCATCAATTTTATAACGAT
This sequence comes from Avibacterium sp. 21-595, assembly GCF_023611905.1. Taxonomy (NCBI): domain Bacteria; kingdom Pseudomonadati; phylum Pseudomonadota; class Gammaproteobacteria; order Pasteurellales; family Pasteurellaceae; genus Avibacterium; species Avibacterium sp. 21-595. The sequence continues at coordinate 1,542,125 of NZ_CP091455.1, forward strand.
AAGTCTGCTCTGCTTTTTCCGTCTGTTTTACACGCTTTTCAACCGCCCCAAAAGAATAAAGATTCAATGAAAGCTGCGCCCCTGGCGTAAATTTAGATGACTTATTTTCCGTATAACGATGGTTTTGATGCATATTTTGCTGAGCAAATACAGACAATCTTGGTTGATGCCCTGCTTGTGCCTGCTTTACTTTAGAATTAGCAATTTTTTGATTGGCTTGTGCTGCTAATACTTTAGGATCTTTTTCAAAGGCTTTGCGAATAACACCTTGTAACTGAGAGGAATCAGCCCACGTACTTCCTGCCACTAACGATAAAAATAAAACTTGAACCTTTTTCAAAGGGAATACCGACTTTTTCATAAACACTCTTCCTAAGCGAATTAAATAATAATTTGGTTTTACCTAAACGCGTAAAATAAATTTGGCGAAATATACCACAGTAACAGTTAAAAAACATTAAATAATGCCAGAAAATAAGGAAAAAGACTCTTAGCGTTAAGAAAAAATTCCCGTAAAATACACCGCACTATTTTTTATAAAAAGGTGAATAAAATGTCTGTGGTACTCAACCAACTTATTGACTTGCTCAAATTGGAGCGATTTGATGATTTTCTCTTTCGTGGACAAAGCCAAGATTTAGGTTTACGTCAAGTATTTGGTGGGCAGGTGGTAGCACAAGCACTTTCTGCGGCAATTCAAGTTGCACCAAAAGATCGTCTATTACATTCTTGCCACGCTTATTTCCTCGCGCCCGGGGATAGCCTCTACCCAATCATTTACGATGTGGAAGTGCTGCGCGAAGGACATCATTTCACGGCAATGCAAGTGAAGGCCGTTCAGCATAATCAAGCGATTTGCCATATTACTGCCTCATTCCAAATGGAGGAAAATGGCTTTGATCATCAAACGACAATGCCAAATGTGGGTGAGCCAGATAGCTTTCTTGCTGAAAATGTGGCGTTGCAAAAACTGGTACAATATATTCCTGAGCCAATTCGTGAGAAATTTACTGCCGACCGGCCTTTTGATATTCGTAGCAAATACATCAATAATCCTTTTCAAGGCAAGGTGTTGCCACCCGAACAATATGTTTGGGTGAAAGCGAACGGTGAAGTCCCACAAGATCGCGCTATTCAGCAATGCTTATTGGCGTATTTCTCTGATTTTCATCCATTGCTCACTGCCCTTCACCCACATCAAAAAGGCTTTTTAGAAGCAGGAATGAAATTGGCAACCATTGATCATTCTATTTGGTTTCATCGTGCCGGTGATCTTAATGATTGGCTACTTTATGCCATTGAAAGCCCTAACGCCTTCGGCGCAAGAGGCTTATCTCGTGGGCAAATTTTCGATCGCCAAGGGCGTTTAATTGCCACCACTCAACAAGAAGGTTTAATTCGATTTAGTGAAAAATAAGGAAAAAAATGACCGCACTTTTAATCACACAACTTTGGGAACAGGTTACACAAGCCTTGCAAGAAAAAGATCCTGCGAAAAAATGTGAACAAGTAAACGCCTTATATAGCGAACTGTTACCTCGCATTGAACAAGCGGAATTGGCGGATTTCCCCGTGGTAAAAAAAGATCAAGAAATGGCTACGTTTCCGGATAAACCCAAATTGGTTGCACCACACGCTGTGCCAAAACGTTCTTTTGCCACACAAGAAGGCTATGCAGCGACATTACACGCTATTGCTCATATTGAATTTAATGCGATTAACTTAGGCTTAGATGCAGCGTGGCGTTTTGCCCGTGAAGCGGAAAAAGAATTAGGCGAAGGGTTGGCTTTTACTCGTGATTGGTTACGCGTTGCTTATGAAGAAAGCACGCATTTTACTTTAGTAAACAATCATTTAAAAACCTTAGGTTATGAATATGGCGATTTTGAAGCACACGCGGGATTATGGGAAATGGCACAGGCTACCGCACACGATATTTGGGAACGAATGGCATTAGTACCGCGTGTTTTGGAAGCAAGAGGCTTAGACGCCACACCAGTGATGCAAGAAAAAATCGCACAACGCAAAGATTTTGATGCGGTGAAAATTCTCGATGTTATTTTGCGTGATGAAATTGGTCACGTTGCTATTGGTAACCATTGGTATCACGCCCTTTCTGCCAAACGAGGACTGGATGCAATGCAATGTTTCAGCGATTTATTGCGTAAATATCGTATTGTGATTTTTAAAGGTGCAATCAACACAGATGCCCGTATTCAAGCAGGTTTCACCCAATTTGAATTAGATTGGATTTATGAAATTGAGCAGACTTTAAAATCGCATATTAAGGCAATGAAAGGATAAAATTTTCCCTTCTTAGAAAAAGAAGGGAAAATACTGACCTTATCCCCCCACTTTCGCCCGAATACGATCGGCAAACATTCCTATACTTACCGCAAAATAATTAGAACGATTCCAGTCAAGCAAGGTGCGGAAATTGTTTGAAACTAAGAAAGTACGTCCATTTTCACCATCTGGTTGCACCAGCCATAAGGTTGTATGAGAAAGTGCGGTGAGATTTTGCGTACTTTCTAAATTGAAGGATTTGAGTTCAACGCCTTGAGCTTGCCAATCTTGTAATGAACGCGCTTTGTGCGTTTCAATGCCTGTTAAATTTGGGCTAATATAGTGATTTAAGCGTACTTCTACGCCCCAAGGTAATTTGTCGTCCCAACCCACCGTATGTAAATAACGGGCGATAGAAGCAAAGACATCATAATGGTTTTTCCAGATGTCTTTTTCACCATCACCATTGCCATCTGCGGCATAGCTAAGGTAAGAACTTGGCATAAATTGTGTTTGTCCCATTGCGCCTGCCCACGAGCCTTTCATTTTATGGCGTTGAATATGATCACGTTCTAACATTTTCATTGCCGCAATAAATTCTTTACTGAATAATGGCTCACGGCGTCCATCAAAAGCAAGGGTTGCTAATACGGAAAGCACATCATAATAGCCTTGATAATAACCGAAACTACTTTCCATTCCCCACAGTGCCATTAAATATTCTTTTTGTACGCCAAATTTTTTACTCGCACTTTCTAATTGTGGTAACTGTTGCCAATAACGTTCTTCCGCAATGTTCACTTTATTTGCCGTTAGCACTCGATTAAGGTAGCGGGTTACACCATTAGGATTAACCACTTTTGGCGCACTAGGATCACGTTTTTTTACTTTCCCCGCTTGTTGTTTATCCAATGCCACTGCTTTAGGAATATATTGAATATTTTGTTGTGCATTTAGCACCGCACTTGAAATTCCTTGCCCTGCGGCTTTGGCTTTTAAAAACTGTACATAATCATCAAAATTATTTAATGTACGAGGCTTATTATATTGCGCATTTTCCCCCACGGGTTTAATGGAATCATTACTTGAGCAGGCTGATAATAAAACGGCTGAAAATAATGAAGTCACTATTAACTTTTTGCTAAACATTGGCTTTCCTTAAAAAATAAAACATTATTTACGTAAAAATTTATATACCAATTTCAATAATGAAACAGGCAATAAACGTGGTAAAACCCGTAATAAAAAAACGACAAATCCCGAAATAAGCGATTGTAATTGAACTTTCCGTTTTAATTTAAATAAATTCCATTCACATTTCGCTTGAGCTAAGCCTCGGCGACGAGACACCATTCCATTCCCTACACGCGCATAAACTAAAATATCAGGCAAGTTAGCGACATTTTGCGGATATTTCGCCACCAAATTAATCCATAAATAATAATCTTCCTGAATATCTTGGTAGCCTCCCGCAGCCAATACCGCTGCTTTTTGGTAGGCCACGGTCATATGGTTAAAGGGGCTACGCATTTTCGTGAAATCAACAATCTCTTTCGCCTCAGTGGGGACATTACGATAGCTTACAATGTCTTGAATATCCGTACCAAATTCAGCAATTTGCCCTCCAAAAATAATGGTTTCAGGATGTTGCTTAATAAAATTGATTTGTTTTTCAAAACGCTGGGGATCACAAATATCATCCGTATCCATACGCAACACCCATTCATTGGTACAATGCCGTAACCCCTCATTTAATGCTTTACCTAACCCTTGATTTACAGGTAATTTAACTAATTTTAACGGTAAAAAATTCACAAATTTTTGCACCGCACTTTCTAGCTCAGGCGTGACTGCGCCATCAAACACTAAAACAATTTCGTCTGCGGGCAAGGTTTGTGCGCGCAAACTTTCTAAGCATTCACGCAAGTATTGTGGGTTTTCCTTTATATATAAGGACATTAAAACTGAAAATTTCATTAGATAAACCTTTTCAAATGAATGGCTAATTTCGGTGAAATAAAAATAATGATTGCAATAATCAATGGTTTGATATTCTTGCTTAATTTAAACATTTTCCAATAATAAATACTCGCCTTGCGTGATAAATTCATAATATAAGGATAAGCAAGCATATAAAGTGAATTTATTGCAAAGCGTTGTTGCTGAATAGGCGTTTTCACATAATTTTTCTGAATAAATGCAATCGCTTGTTCCGTATTGATTAAATTCGTTGAAACGCTCGCACGTTGAGTATGAAATGTACATTCAGTTAAAGCGTGATCGACATAGCACGGTTTTAATTCGGGTGATGAAATCACTTTTAATACAAATTCATAATCTTCCAACGATTTTAATTGGGTTGAAAGCCCATCTAAAGCGAAAAAGAAAGATTTTTTAATCCCTATCATCGGCATTCCACCGATTTTATTGGCTAATAACATATTTTCTAAACTGAGATCTTTTTGCTGTGTCAAAGGATGCGTAACATAGCTAAACTTTTCATTAACCATTACGCATTTTGCAGGATGATAAATAAAATTCATCACTGGATTTTCTGCAATTTTTTTTCCTAAGATTTCACATTTATGCTTTTCAAAACGGTCATCATCATCTAAAAATAATAGCCAATCTTGCGTTGCATTTTTTGCCCCAATATTACGGCTTTCTGCTGCCCCTTGATTTTGCTCATTACGAATAACGGTTACCTTAAAAGGATAATCTTTCTTGATAATCACCTTTTCTTTAGAACAATCATCAACAATAATGACCTCAAAATTATGCACGGTTTGCTGAATTAAATGTTCTAATAAGGCTGGAATTTCCTCTTGCCGATTATAAGATGGCACGATAATACTAAACATTTTGTTTTCCTTCTTTTCTAAATAAGAAGAGATTTTTCCCTTGCTGTCCAAATAAAGATAAGAACATTAGTAGCACTAACATTATTCCCGGGAAAGCATAAGTATCCGCTTTAATATTTAATACGGAAAATATCAATAATGTAGATAAACTAAATAGCCAGCTCCCATTAAACCAATTTAATGCAACTTTACGCACAAAATAGGCGGTAAATAAAAAACAAATGGCTAAATACCCTATTCCACCATAAAGTAATTGGCGTAAAAAACCACTGTCTGTCAGACCATAATATTTTCCATTTGGCATAATATATTGTCCATCACCCCATAGAAATTGGTTTAATTCGGGAATAAATAAATGGCGCTTCATTAATGTATCTGTTGATGAACTAGTCAGCCCTTGATGATTTAGTAAATTAATTAACGGTTCTAATGCGTGAGCGACATAAGGATTTTCAGGGCAATAGAATGCCAACCCTAAACAGAGCAATCCAAATAAGAGTACAGCAGGAAGATATTTCCATTTAAAATAAATGGCAATGCTTACCATTGAAAGCAATAAAAATGTTCTTCCTGAAATAAGCCCAATACATAAAATTAAAAATAAATACACCGCACTTAATTTATTCTGCACTTTGTTGTAAGCCAGTAAGAAATGTAACAAAAATAGATAAAAAGCACTTAATTGGAAGAACGCCGATGAAGTCAGATTATATAAACGATATTCTTGTTCTGAACCATAAAAACGTGGCAGTAGGATATGGCTTGAAATCGCCAACTCTACCATAAACCCAATTCCTATTAATGCTGTAATGCCAACAATCCATTGAATAATAATACCAATTTTTAAATCCCGAATAAGCAAGCCTTTCCCCTGCTTATTAAAATAAAAAACATTATAAATTCCAATAGCAAAAATAAACAAAATAAGGGTTTTGCTGTATTGTAATAAAACAGAATAATCTTTCGTTTGGTGTAGCCACATTGGAATTGCACTTAACGCAATTAACGTAATAATTGCGATTAAACTATCTAAAGGAATAAAAATGCCTTGTGAACGTTGCTTTTTTAACACCTGATAAGCCAAGTAAAAAAGCGTAATGCTGCCAACAAAAAATGCCATTCGGAAAAAATGAAATAGCCAAGGATCATAAAGATAAAATAAATTAGCTAGCGCAGACATTATTTTCCACCTATTAGATTACGCTTAATGGCAAGTAATTTTTTCAATGGATATTTCATTAATTTTTGCCAAAAATAATGTTTGGCACTGCCACGCACCGCTTCTAAATTACTCATTAATGTTGGATTTTCAATGGCTAATAAAGGGCGAATAACTTGTGTATCTAAAAAAAATTTATTTTCAAATAAAATATAATCATCGGCTAACCAATAGGGTTTTTCTTCTGCTAAGAAAGGTTTTACTGCAGATTTTTTAATTAAATAAGCGACCGTACCGGCAAAATAATTACGGTAAGGATATGAATAAGAAAACCCAGTACCAGAAATACGATGACGTAAAAAGGAAAAGGTGGTTGGATAATTAATTTCTAATTCTGAATGATTGAAATGATCAATTTTTGATTGTCCAATAAGTATAATATCTGCCTGAATATTTTCTTTAAGCAATGCCGTTAAATGACATTGAAAATCTTGATTAAACAACGCATCATCTTCACAAATTAAACAATATTCATCTTCTTGAATGCTTGTATCCTTGGCAATTAAAGCATATACCGCCAAGTGGCTTAATGTACAACCAATTTCCCCTTTGGTTACGTTTCTTCCATAGCGTTGTAAAAATTTTTCTTGATCATAAAGTGCGGTGAGATTTTCTGGCGTTTCTTGCATCGTATTAATGGCACTAAACACCGTAAAATCTTGTGTATCAGGCTGAGAAAAAAACAGTTCTCGGCGTTGATGATCTTTATCTAAAGAAATAAGAAATTTTTTCATTTTATCCAACTTAATTAATTACTTTTATTGGGAACTTATAATAGTAAATCAGTGAAATCATCAATCTCACTAAACTCGCGCCAATTAACGCGTAAGCCACTCCATATACCCCTTGCTCTTTGAAAATAAAAAATAAGCCAATTAACACAAGGATAGAAATAATTTGGCGGGTAAATAATAAGACTTGCTTACCTAAAATTAGCATATTTTGTGATAACAGCCAAGAAAGCCCCGCTAATAATGAATTAATAATAAACCATAATAACACAGGCGCAACTTCAACATAGGCATTACCAAAAAATAAATGAATAATTGGCTCTGCTAAAAATGGCACAATAATCACTGCACTAATTCCCATTAATATGATAAGCCCTAACACGGCACGAATACGATTTAGGTTATTAAGTAAACCTGAATAATAATAATCCACCATCATATTGATAATACGAGTTAGCAAAGCATCAAAAGCAATGCAAACAGTATATAAACCTAGGGTATAATTGCCCATTAACGCGACAATTAGAAATCGGTCTAAATTCACTGTTGTCGCACCAAAAACTTGTAGTAAGTTTTGTTTTAACCAATTTTTAAAGAAATTAGTTGGAATAATCTTTTGTATTTCCATTTTTTGCTTAACTTGCTTTTCTATTTTATTTAGGGCATAAAGTGCAAATAAAGCCTGTATTGATGTTAAAATTGTTAAGAGTTGAGCCACTTTTTCTAAATGTTGCTGACCAAAAAGAAAATAATACCCGCCATATAGGCCTACGGCTAAAATAGGCTGTTGCAAAGAAAGTAAGCGATAAAGAGATAAATTAGCATCAATTTTACTTTTTTCTAGGGTAATCGTAAAAATAGCGGTAAAAACAACATTTAAAATAAATAAATAATGAAATGATGTAATATTAAAAAATAAAAGCGCAAGGCTGGATACAAATAGTGAAAATAATAAAAAAGCCGCAAAATAATAACGCCAATGATGATATTGGTTATTACGCATACAAAGTGCAAGAGAAAACCCTACTCCCCCCGTGGCAATCGTAACCACATAGGTAACAGAAGTAATAAAAAGCTGCAATGCACCACGTTCTTCCACTGCAAGCAAACGAGCCAGTAAAAAGGAACTCACCATTGTGAGTCCCGTGGTTAAGAAGGTGGTAATCAGCAGTTTTGTAAAGGATTTATTCTTCATAAACTTTCACAAAATCAATATCTTGCGTCCATTGATGATAATAGCCTAAATTTTTACCATAAGAATTATCACAAACTTCATTAGGGAGTTCTAACAAACAAGAAAAAATATGCCCGTGTAATCGGCTTGTTACCACTAAATCATAGCCTTGAAAAATCTCCTTGCAACGTTCAATTACCGCCAAGCTATGGCGATACCATAAATTATTAACAACATTTTTTAACCAAGGTTGATGATATTTATTGGCTATTTTCGCCAATCCGCTACAAATACGTTCATAATATTTATCTTGAGTGGTAAGAATATCTTCCCAATCTTTTATTTCCGCACTTGTAGGCAATGCGGCTTGGATATTTTTTTCCAAATGGCTTGCTTCAATATCTTTACGCAAAAAATATAAGGTTTTTTCTGCCGATTTTTGCACCGCACTTTGCTTTTGCAACAATGTTGAACCATAAAGTTGATGTGCCATATCAGGCGATAAAAACACCTTATCAGAAAACTGTGCTTTCATTAATTGATAAGTGGCTTGATCACGTGCAAATAAATAACAATCTTTATGCGCAAAAAAAATGGCTGCTGATTTTTCTTTTGCTTGCGGGTGAGAAAAATAGGCGGTTTGTGGCATAACAATAATGCGATTATTCGGAAAGGCTTGCACCAACGCCTCACGCATTGCCTGAATTGCGGGGTAAAGATCACCAAAATTACCACCGCCGTGGCACACTAAGGTCGTCGTCGGCTTGACATATTTTTTTACTTCATCAAGATCGAAGCTTTGTAAACAACGTCTTAATCGAATATGAATTTGATAATCCTGAAAAAACGCCTCTGTTCCCGCATAAATGAGCAAATCCCCCACATTTAGATGGAGCGGATAATCAAAATACAACACATCATTTTTATCCACGATCACATCAAGGATTTGCTTTAAATCTTGTTTCAGAGAAACTAAAATCTCGTTCATTGTTTAACCATCTTTCCTATAAAGCTGCTTATCAGCGTAAAGTGGCTATTTTAAAACAGAATCCGCCAGAGTTCCAAAAGGATTGAGTATCTTTACAAAAGATTACAAGCCCTTTATGCTAAACAGCAAATTGTTCAACTCAACATTATTTATGTATTTACTCACCAAACTTATTACAGCCCTCATTCTTCCGCCATTTAATGTTTTGATTTTATGGATTTTTTCTTTACTTTTTGCGAGAAAACAATACAAAAAACTGAGCCTTATTTGCAGTGTTTTAGGCATTACAATGTTGTATGTGTTCAGTATTCCCTATACCGCACAAAAATTGCAAGATAGCCTAGTTAAAGAACCCCCACTCAGCCTTGCCGATTACAAAACAGCACAAGCAATCGTCGTGCTAGGTGGTGGCTTACGAGATAGTAACGAATTATTTGGTCCGCTTGCTGTGCCTGCCATTCCTCTTGAACGCTTACGTTATGCTGCTTATTTACATCAACAAACCCAATTGCCTATTTTGATTACTGGTGCAAGTCCAAATGGTAATTCGGAGGCTAAAATTATGGCAAAAGAGCTACAAGATTTTTTCCATACCCCAACGCAATGGCTAGAAGAAAAAGCACAAACAACCATTCAAAACGCACAATTTACGCGGACTTTATTAGAAAAAGCGCATATTCAACGTATTATTTTGGTAACAAATCAATGGCATATGCAACGTGCAAAATTCTTATTTGAAAAACAAGGATTTCGTGTTCTTCCTGCAAGCGTAGGCAATGGCATTACCCCTGAAAGTTATGGCTTAACCCTGATGCACTTTATTCCCCAAGCCAGTGCAATGCCTGCGAATATGCAAGCCCTAAAAGAGTGGCTCGGTTATTGGAAAGCAAAATTTTAAACGCGATCACGCCCCAAAAAAAGTGCGGTGATTTTTCACCGCACTTTTTGTATGCTCAAGTCGCCATCACGCCATTAGGTTGCCAATGTATTTTGATAAGGTCATTACACTTAATACTGCCATCAAAATCACCACTAATGCGCCTGCTGCCGTCATCCAAACAGGGTGTTTGTAGTCTCCGACAATTTTATTACGATGTGCTGCGAGTAAAATTAATCCGAGTGAGATTGGCAGAATTAAACCATTTAACGTTCCAACAAAAACAAGCACTTGTGCAGGTTTCCCGATAGTTGCAAGCACGGCGGTAGAAATAACAATAAAGACAATAATCCAGCAATTTCTATGCTTAGCAATAAATGGTGAGAAAGTGGTTAAGAAAGAAACGGAGGTGTAAGCCGCCCCAATGACAGAAGTAATCGACGCTGCCCAAATCACGATACCAAAAATAATTAAACCCAGATTACCTGCCACGTGAGAAAAAGGCGTTGCGGCGGGGTTAGCTGGATCAAGTTTTACACCTTGCGAGACCACGCCTAACACAGCAAGGAATAACACCACGCGCATAATTGATGCGATCAAAATGGCAGAAACAGAACTTTTACTGACTTCTTTTAAGGCGTCTTTCCCCGTTATCCCTGCATCAAGTAAACGATGCGCACCAGCAAAAGTGATATATCCTCCAACCGTTCCCCCAACTAAAGTGACAATTGCAATCACATCAAGTTTTTCTGGCATAAAGGTATGAACCGCAGCCTCAGCAATTGGTGGTTGGGCATTAAGCGCAACATAGATTGTTAGTGCGATCATCACAAAGCCCATCACTTGTGCAAAGCGATCCATTATTTTTCCCGCTTCTTTAAAAAGAAAAATACCAACCGCAATTGCTCCACTGATAATCGCGCCAGTTTCCGCAGGCAAGCCTGTCAGGATATTTAACCCCAAGCCAGCGCCACCGACATTACCAATATTAAATGCTAAGCCACCCATTACAATTAATACTGCTAAGAAATAACCTGCCCCCGGCAAGACCGCATTAGCAATGTCTTGTGCTTTTTTCTCCGAGACGGCAACGATACGCCAAATATTTAATTGCGCCCCAATATCAAGCAGAATAGAGAGTAAAATCACAAATCCGAAGCTCGCGAATAAAGTTTGGGTGAAAGTTGCGGTTTGAGTTAAAAAGCCGGGTCCAATCGCAGAAGTTGCCATCAGAAAAGCGGCACCTAATAATGCACTGCGGTTTTTTATCATAAAATACTCCTGTATATTGTTGTTATTCGTTTGTTTTAGGTTTAATTTGATTTCAGTTGAATGTTGTGTTCTGTTAAAGCCTGACGAATTTTTTCGGCAAAAGAAATGGCGTGTTCACCGTCTCCGTGCAAACAAATACTATCCGCTTTGATTGGCACGGCGACTCCCTCAATGCTAGGCACGGTACCTTGTAGCACCATTTGTAGTACTTGGCTAATCGCCTCATCATCACTTTCTACCATTGCATCTGGGCGAGTACGAGGCACTAATGAACCATCAGCAAGATAATGACGATCGGCAAACACTTCTGAAATAATGCCTAAGCCTTGTTGCGCTGCTACATTCAACATTAAACTTCCCGATAAACCCATTAATTTAAGTTTGGGATCAAAAGCTTTTAAGGTTTGTGCAATCAACGTCGCCAGTGCTTCGTCTTTGGCTGCTTGGTTATACAAGGCACCGTGCGGTTTAACATAAGTCAGTGGCACATCTTCCGCTTCGCAAAGCGCTTTAATTGCGCCAAGCTGATACAGCAAACAGGCTTTCAATACTTCATCAGGCAGCTGCATATTCGTGCGACCGAAATTCTCCCGATCGGGAAAACTTGGGTGTGCGCCGACTTGTACTTGATTTTCTTTCGCCCAACGAATCGCTTTTCGCATTTCGTTAAAATCCCCTGCGTGTAAACCGCAAGCGACATTGGCTGATGTTACAAGCTGTAATAAGCGTTGATCATTACCACAGCCCTCTGCTAAATCCACATTTAAATCAACGTGTTTCATTTACTTTTCTCCTTATTTGGGCTAAATAATCTTGATTTTGTTGATAACGTTCCCGTGCCTCTTGATGAGAAATGACAGAAAAATGCACCGCACTTTCTAATGGTGTTTGCGCTAAACGCCCCAAATCTGCCTCGATTACACAAGCAATTTTAGGATAACCGCCCGTAGTTTGGGTGTCCGCCATTAAAATAATCGGCATTCCGTCTGGCGGTACTTGCACTGTTCCCATTGGTGCGGCGTAAGAAAGCATTTCCAACGGTTGGGTGAGATTGAGTTTTTGCTCACCACGAAATCGGTACCCCATTCGACTGCTATTTTTTTCTAATCGCCAAGGTTGATGTTGCAAATCTTGCTGACTTTGCACCGTGAACGCCGTAAATTCTGATGAAGCAACAAGATGAATGCTATTTGTGAAATCAATCGGTTCAATACTGATGGAAGAAAGGAAAGTATCACGTTTTGCTGTTGCTAAGTGATCTCCCGCACGCAGTAAGCGCCCTTGATAGCCACCAAATCCTGCTTTGAGATCTGTGCTGTAAGCGCCTAGCACTTTTGGCACATTAAAACCACCAGCGACACAAAGATAAAGATAGTTCCCCATTGTGAGCCGTTTGACCGTTAAACGCTGACGTGTTTTTGCGGTGTATCGCCAATAAGAATAAATCGGCTGGTCATCAAGAAAGGCTTCGCACAACGCCCCCGTTAAACAAAAAGGCGTATCGCAATCAAAAGTAAGACTAAAACCACCTAAGGTTACTTCAATGGCGGCACTATTAGGCTCATTTTTCAGTAAAAGATTACCCGCCTGTAATGCCAATGCGTCCATTGCACCTGCGTGTCCAATGCCAAAATTACGAAAACCAAAACGCCCTAGATCTTGGATATGGGCAAATCCATACATCGTTTCAATGTAAATCATAGCGTTATACTCTCCACTACAAATTTTACGTTATCCCCCGCCATTAATAACACGGGCGGATCTTGCCGAATATCAAATAATGGCATTTCTGTTCGCCCAAGTAATTGCCATCCTCCCGGTGAAGTAAAGGGATAAACCCCTGTTTGGCTACCACCAATACCTACTGAACCAGCGGGAACTTTGATTCTAGGTTGATCGCGTCTTGGCGTATGAAGATTTTCAGGCAAGCCACCTAAATAGGGAAATCCCGGTTGAAAGCCCATCATAAAAACCGTATAAGTAGGGGCTGTGTGGCGTCGAATAATGTCTTCTGGTGTGGTGTGATGAAATTTTGCAACATCAAATAAATCTTCGCCAAATTCCCCACCATAATGCACAGGAATTTCAATTAATCGACTTTCTCGGACTTGAATTTGCTGCTCGCTTTGTTGCCAATAGTGCAAAACTTGTTGCTCAAGTGCGGTTGGATTTATGTCAAAATGATAAAACAAGGTGAAGTTATTCATTCCCACCACCACTTCTTGTATATCTGGATGCTGACGCATTTGCTCCGCAACAAGCCAAATACGTTGTTGTTTTTTTAACTCCGCAGGTGGCGGTAAAGAACAAAGAAGAGAACGTTCGCTGGTTAAAGAAAAAGTTAGCATAAAACACCCCTAACTTGTTAATAAGATGTTATTTTTCTAACGTTCTTTCAACATACTGTCAAGGGAAAAATGCAGAATTTTACTTAAGATAGAATTTATTCAAATTTGATAAGTTATTTTTATTGAAAAATAAAAAGCCACTTCATTTCCCAAGTGGCTTTTATCATTAAATTAACGCATATTCATCATTAGTAAGAAGAATGTCATTACAACTTCTTTCTCCGAGAGTTCTTGATGATTAAAAATGAGTTTTTGTTTTTCTTTATCCAAAAAGAGGTTAAACGTGGCGTTATTCTCTTTTATCACTAGCAGATTATGCTGTTCGGCATCAGAAAAATAATGCTGGATAGTATTTTCAATTTCTTGCTCTGGTTCAATATGACCATACACCTCAGATAAGTTTGTAGCCAATTGAACGACACCTTTTTTCTCTAACTTGGCATTAATTTGAAACTTATTAAATGCCTTGAAAAGTTTACTGCTTTCAATTAATGACGGCGCATCTTTATTCAAAGCCATTTCTAGATTTCCGTCTAATGCTTTACCTTTATCATTAAAAAGTTCAAGTTTTGTAATATTCAACACAGGCTGATTTGCCAAAATTTCTGTTTGAACTTGCTCAAAAAGTTGAGTATTAGCACGATTATCTTCATTCAGCTCATTTAACCGATTCAATGCGTCAGCAGAAATATGGTTGATTTCCCCCGCCAGTTTCAATCCTGTAATTGGTTTATTATTTATGGAAATATTTTTAACATCATAATCAAAGTCCATATCTAAGAAATTCTCTTTAACTTTAACATTCCCTTCAGCGTTAATGTTATCAAAAGTGATTTCTTCTTTTTCTGAGGCTTTATTTACAGCAATTTTTTTAATAGTAACTTTGGATTTTCCTTGATAAATATTTTTCCATTGTGTTGGTAAAAAGTCGCCTTCAGTCTCTACATTTTCCGCAATAATGCGTACTCCTTTAGGATCAAGAAAAGAAAACTTACTTGCATTGATTTCAGATTTTCCATATCCTTCCTGATTTAAATTAAATTTACCTGTTATATTCCAACTAATCTCGCCATTCTCTTCCAGCTTATAAACAACATCAGAGTCAATTTTTCCTTTTAATGCTTGGCCATAACTCATTCTTACAACTGTTCTCAATGGATTTTTTCCATTATCTGCAAAATAAGCCTGTGTCTCTGGCGTTTTTTCTACTTCTGTATCCGCAGAAAATAATGCAAAAGAAAAATCATTTAAGGTGATAGGGCCGTGATAAATTTTTCCCACAAAAGGAATGACTTCATTGAAGGTTTCGTCTTTTATTTCTAGCTGATAATGAACATTTGAACTAAAAAAGCCACGATCTAAAACGGCATCTTTAATTTGCACAGAATAGCCTGTGTCAGCAAAAGATTGCTGTAAACGTTGATTACTAAATTGAATATAGTCGATATATTTTTGTTCGGTGATTTTTCCTGTGTACCACGCACCACCGCACCAAGCACCACCAAGAATAGCAAGCAATCCTACGGATAAAACTGATTTTTTCATTACTTTTCCTTTTAAATAAAATTTGCAGAAAAATAACACAATTAGCCATAAATCGCAAAAATCGTATAAAAATAAAGTGCGGTGCTTTTTAAGAGAATTTTATACCATAAAGAAGCAAAAATGAGGTTTCCCCCATTTCTGCTTAATACGTTTACTCTGGACGCACACCAAGGGTATGACAGATAGCGTAAGTAAGTTCACTGCGGTTAAGGGTATAGAAATGGAAATCTTTCACGCCTTCTCGAGATAATACGCGTACCATATCAATCGCTACACTGGCTGCCACTAAGTTTCTTGTTGTAGGATCATTATCTAATCCCTCATACATTTTAGCCAACCAAGCTGGTATTTTCACATTGGTGATCGCTGCCATTTTTTGTAGCTGTTTAAAATTCGTTACTGGCAAGATTCCGGGAACAATTTCGGCATCAATCCCGATAGAAGCACAGCGATCACGGAAACGTAAATAGCTGTCAATATCAAAGAAAAATTGGGTAATAACGTGGTTCGCTCCCGCATCAATTTTACGTTTTAAATTGATTAAATCCGCTTGTGCAGATTTTGCTTCAGGATGCACTTCAGGATAGGCTGCCACAGAAATATCAAAATCTGCCACAGAACGTAATAATTCCACTAAATCAGAGGCATAAAAAGGTTTTTTATCGTATCCTGCCGGTTCATCACCGCGCAATGCGACAATACGGCGAATGCCGTTATCCCAATAATCTTGGGCAATTTGTTTCAATTCTTCTGGGGTGGCATCAATCCCAGTCAGATGCGGTGCGGCTTCTAAGCCCGTTTCTTGTTTAATATGCTTCACGACACTATGAGTACGATCACGTTCGCCTGAATTTGCCCCATAAGTTACCGAAACAAACTTAGGTTTTAAGACTTTCAAACGATGAATAGAATCCCATAAAATTTTTTCCATATTCTCATTTTTTGGCGGAAAAAATTCAAATGATACGTTGATGTTGCCGTTAATGCCTGATAAATGGTTGTTTAATGTATCAATTTCTTTTGCATAGCTCATACATTCTTCCTTTTCATTTTTATACGTTTAGACTGCTTTACGGCTATAAGATAATGGGAAAGCACTGTAGTGTCAATTTTAAAAATTTCATTATTTTATGAAACAAATTCATAGCAAAGCTCTTATCGCTCGCCGATAAATCGGCTATACTTTTAGAAAATCAATCCCTAAAGTTAGGAAAGTCTATGAATAAAAAAGTAAAAATTGTTGGTTCATTATCCTTAATTGCTGCCACATTAGCTTTAGGCGCACAAATTTACACCAATCATAAAATTGATTACATTCTGCAAAAATTCCCTTATTCATTGCAAAATAAATTTCAATTAGACGTGGTTGAAAAAAAGAAAAATTTCTTCAGTCGCGAACTTATTTTCAAACTCTCTGGTGATAGTACCAACACATCAAGTGAAATGATTCAAACAAAACTTACCGCACTGCCTTTTGCTGTGCTTGCTGATTCAGCCCTTGTCCCAAGTTTTGTAAAAGAATTAAATAAAAATTTTAAAGTCACTATTGATAAAAACAATATCACAAGTAAATTTTCCGTGATTGGTGATTATTTCCAATCAAATATTCATACACAATTTCGCGATCTTGCCAATAAATCACAAACACTTGTTATTGATCTGAATTTTGAACCTAAAAGCCATCTAATGGACGTGCAAAGTCATTTGTCTGGCTTTAATTATGATGCTAATTCAAAGATTCACGATCTTATTGCTGATGCAACACTTATTCCTATTGATGATAATCAATATGATATTGAAAATATTTCCATTCAACTTAAAGATGGGGATGTCTATTTATTAAATGGGGACAACACGAATATCAAATTAAAAAAATTAGATTTTAATTTAGATAAATCTGATGCTGGTAGCAATTATAACTTAAGTGCTAAAATAAATGCTGATGGGCTAACTATTACAGATAAAAACCCTAAACATTCTACGATTCAATTCAAAAATGTTGCGCTTAATGCTTCACAAAAAGAGATTCCCAATCAACTTAGCTATGTAAAATTATTGCATTTACTCAACAATAAAAATGAACTCAATACAGTAGAAATTATCGACCAAGCTTTAGATTTACTCTTTCAAAATAAAGAAAGTGAACTTAGTTTTAATTTTGAAAACTTAACCTTTGCACATAAAGAAAAAGATCAGGGCGTTTCTTTTGATAATTTCTCATCTTTCTTAAAAGGGAATTTTTCTGACTTATCTCAAGTACAAAGTAACTATGCACTTGCATTAAAATCTTGTCAAAACAAAGGTGAAAATGAACATTTTCAAATCAAAGGAATACAATTTGAGGGTAACAATAAAAATGTAAATCTTGCCACGCAGCTAGCATTGTTAAAATCAACTATTCAACTATTTTCCAAAGCCAAATCACCAGAAACGAAACAAGAAGCTAAGCAAGTAGAAAAAGAGAAAAACACCTTTATTTCTGCCTTAAAAACCTTAGCACAAGATTACAACCAATCACAACAAGCGTTATTTAAAATAGATGAATTTACTTTAGATGATAATATCGAACTTAAAGAAATAACGATCGGAGCAAGCGGTGCTATATCTGAAGAAAAACAAGATAATGAAAATATTGAACTCACACTAGGAAGCTACATTAATAAAAAAGAGCAATTTCAATTAAAAAATGGAAAATTTAGCCTTCCATTTAGCGTAACAAATGTTGGAACACTGATTCCGCTTAATATTTGTAGCAATCTTATTTATCAAGCTGCCTGTGATAAATATCTTAATACCGATGAGGATACGGACTTACTCGTTTATCAACCAATTAAAAATATTGCTATTAATATTGAAAACGCAACATTAAGTGGAGAAATAGATACTTATCCTTCCACCTCACTTACCCCTTTTGAAGGAAAACTCAATCTAAAATCTGGCATTTTAGAAGAGCAACAAGATAAAACCACCTCAACCTTATTATTAGAAAAATGGCAGAAAACAGAGTTTGATCTTTATTTTTCTATCGCGAATAAATTATTTAAAGGTAATTTATTGAAAGATAAACAATCTATTTCTTGGTCATTAATTAATGATTGGCTCTATCCTGAAGGAGAACTTAATCCTTATTTAAAAGAAAACGGCGATAATTACACCATTCAAATTAAAAAAGAGGGAGATAAGACTTGGCTGAATGATGAAATATTACCGCCAATCCTAGAAGAAACCTTAACGCCAGAACAACAATAATCTCCTCTGTAAGTGCGGTGAAAAAATTGATAAATTTTCCACCGCACTTGACTTTACAAATCACAAAATCCCCCTACAATAACCGCCTTTACGCATTTGCCTTGAGTGAATGCCTGACTTGTAATCAGACACAAAGAGAAATTTATGACAACCACATTCAAACCCGAACTGCTTTCCCCCGCAGGTTCATTAAAAAATATGCGCTATGCTTTTGCTTATGGTGCAGATGCTGTTTATGCAGGACAACCACGTTATAGCTTGCGTGTTCGCAACAATGAATTTAACCACGCCAATTTAAAAATTGGGATTGATGAGGCACACGCTTTAGGTAAGAAATTCTATGTGGTGGTCAATATTGCCCCACACAATTCCAAATTAAAAACCTTTATTAAAGATCTTCAGCCTGTGGTGGAAATGAAGCCAGATGCCTTAATTATGTCTGACCCCGGTTTGATTATGCTTGTGCGTGAACATTTTCCTGATATTGACATTCATCTTTCTGTGCAAGCCAATGCCGTGAACTGGGCAACGGTCAAATTCTGGAAACAAATGGGCTTAACTCGTGTGATTTTATCGCGTGAACTTTCCATTGATGAAATTGCCGAAATCCGCCAACAAGTGCCAGATATGGAAATTGAAATTTTCGTACACGGTGCGTTGTGTATGGCGTATTCTGGGCGTTGTCTGCTTTCAGGTTATATTAATAAGCGAGATCCAAATCAAGGCACTTGTACCAATGCGTGCCGTTGGGAATATTCGGTAGAAGAAGGTAAAGAAGATGAAGTGGGTAATATTGTTGGTAATGAAATTCCCATTAAGAATGTTGCCCCAACCTTAGGTGAAGGACAAACCACAGATAAAGTCTTCTTACTTGCCGAAAGCCAACGACCAGAAGAAAAAATGTCTGCCTTTGAAGATGAACACGGCACCTATATTATGAATTCCAAAGACTTACGCGCCGTGCAACACGTTGAAAAACTCACTCAAATTGGTGTGCATTCATTAAAAATTGAAGGGCGTACGAAGTCTTTCTATTATTGTGCGAGAACAGCTCAGGTTTACCGTAAAGCCATTGATGATGCGGCTGCGGGCAAACCTTTTGATGAAAGCTTAATGGATACGCTTGAAAGCCTTGCTCATCGCGGTTATACAGAAGGCTTTTTACGCCGCCATACGCACGATGAATACCAAAATTATGATTATGGTTATAGCATTTCTGAGCGTCAGCAATTTGTTGGTGAATTCACCGGTGTACGTAAAGACGGTTTGGCCGAAGTGGCAGTAAAAAATAAATTCTTACTTAGTGATGAGGTTGAATTAATGACCCCAAAAGGCAATATCGTATTCAAAATTAATCGTATGCTTAATCGCAAAGGTGAAGAAGTCGAAGCCGCCTTAGGCGATGGGCATTTTGTTTTCCTCGATGTACCAGAGGATTTGGATTTGAATTATGCCTTACTAATGCGAAATTTGGTGAACACCAACACGCGTAACCCTCACGCTGAGAGCAAATAATCACTTCCATTGGCGAGCAAATTAGCTCGCCTTTTTCTTAGCTCGACTTAAATTTTAAAATTTTATTACAAATTTGTTAATAAAATGTTGCAAATAACATTTTTATTCGTATAATCCTCTGCATACCCTAAAAAGTATGACTCCAAATATTTTCAGCCCTTTCCTAGAAAGGGCTTTTTTTTCACCTTATCTCCATAAAAATGCCACAAAAAATCACCGCACTTTCATTTTGTCATCTTTTTCTACGAATAAGCCTCCAACTTTAAAGACTATTTTTTGACCTCTATCACATTTTTCAACATTTCATATTCCTTCTTTTTAAAATTTGATTACAATCTTTAACATTCCATTAACAAATAAAGCCAAATTTTATATGGAGCATCTTATGAGCTATCACTACTCTCCTCTACCCAGTGTAGAACCCAAACTTCGTAAAATAATCAGTGCGCATTATAGCTGTACAGAACAGTCTGCAGTAAGCCAACTAGTCCAAACCTTAGATTTCACACCACAACAAGAATCATCCATTGAAAAACTCGCCCGAGAATTAATCAGCAAAATCCGTAGTAAAAAGCAAAAACATTATGGCGTTGATGCATTAATGCACGAATTTTCCTTAGGCTGTGATGAAGGGATTGCCTTGATGTGCTTAGCAGAAGCCCTCTTACGCATCCCCGATGGGCAAACGCGTTATGAGTTAATCAACGATAAACTTCAACTTGGTAACTGGCAATCTCATTTAAAAAAATCAGGCTCGCTCTTTACCAATGCAGCGAGCTTAGGTTTGATGCTTGGCAATAAAATCAGTGCTAATTTAGATGAAACAGCACTTTCTTCTGCTTTGATGAAAAGTTTCTCCCGCCTTTCTGCGCCCGTAATGAAAAAAGCCATTGAAAAAGCGATGGGCATTTTAGGTGAACAATTTGTTACCGGCGAAACGATAGAAAAAGCCCTGAAAAATATTAGTACAAGAGAAAAAATGGGCTATTGTTTTTCTTTTGATATGCTTGGTGAAGCAGCAATGACTATGGAAGATGCAGATAAATACTTACAAGATTATGTGGATGCCATTCACGCTGTGGGTAAACAGGCTGAGGGGCGTAGCGTATATGACGCAAATGGCGTATCGGTAAAATTATCGGCAATTCACCCGCGTTATTCTCGTTCGCAACAAGATCGTTTGATGAATGAAATCTACCCGCGTTTAAAACAGCTTTTTGTTCTGGCAAAACAATACAATATCGGTTTGAATATTGATGCGGAAGAAATGGCACGCCTTGAAATTTCGTTAGATCTGCTCGAAAAATTATTGCAAGATCCTGATCTTGAAGGGTTTAACGGCATAGGATTTGTCGTACAAGCATATTCTAAACGTTGTCCTTATGTCTTAGATTATATCATTGCATTAAACCGCCGTTTCCAACGCAAAATGATGATACGCTTGGTAAAAGGTGCCTATTGGGATAGCGAAATCAAATGGGCGCAAACAGAAGGTGTGCAAGATTTCCCTGTTTATACGCGTAAAGTGCATACGGACATCTCTTATATTAGCTGTGCAAAAAAATTATTAGACGCGCAAGATGTCATTTATCCCCAATTTGCCACTCATAATATCCAAACCTTAGCCACTATTGCTGAATTAGGTAAAGGTAAAGAATTTGAGTTTCAATGTCTGCACGGAATGGGGGAAACGCTTTACGATAACGTTGTCGGTGAGCATCAATTTAACCGCCGTGTTCGTGTGTATGCCCCAGTGGGAACCTATGAAACCCTATTAGCCTACCTTGTACGACGATTACTTGAAAATGGTGCTAATTCATCTTTTGTTCACCAACTTGTTGATCGTGACATTTCTATTGATGAACTTGTTCAAGCCCCTTGGAAAAAATTTTCCCGTTTTAATGGTGAGCCAAATAAAGCAATTAAATTACCTGCGGATCTTTTCCCGCATCGCCGTAATTCACAAGGCTTTAATTTAAGCGATGAAATTCAGCTTCGCACGCTACAAGATCAATTAAATCAAGCAGAGTATACCGATGTGCAATCGCTTTGCGCCGTCCCCGTGCAAGCCGCGCAACACTATCAAGGCAGAAAACCGGCGGATACCGCACAAATGTTGCCAACCTCCACATTTATGTCGCCAAATGATGTGCCAGCCGTTTTTACGGCGATGCAATCTCGCATTTGGCAAGAAAAAAGCGTAGAAGAACGCGCAACAATTTTAGAAAGAGCGGCGGATTTTTATCAAGAAAATACCGGCTTGTTACTGCGCCTTGCCATTGAAGAAGCAGGAAAAACGTTACCAAATGCCATTGGTGAACTGCGCGAAGCAGTGGATTTCTTACGCTATTATGCAGAACAAATCCGTTTGTTAGATAGCAAAAATGCTCTCGCCCCACCGCTCGGCAATGTACTGTGTATTTCCCCTTGGAATTTCCCGCTCGCCATTTTTACTGGGCAAATTGCTGCGGCCTTGGCAGCTGGCAATAATGTGATTGCCAAACCTGCGGAACAAACTTCGCTGATTGCTTATTATGCCGTGAAATTATTACATCAAGCTGGCGTGCCAAAAGAAACCTTACAACTAACCTTAGGTGCTGGCGATTTAGGGGCGGCATTGGTGGCTCAACCATTTAATGCCGTGATGTTCACCGGTTCAACAGAAGTGGCACATTTGATCAATAAACAGCTTATACAACGGCAAGATCACCCTGTGCTAATTGCTGAAACAGGCGGTTTAAATACAATGGTGGTAGATTCTTCCGCCTTATTGGAACAAGTCATTACTGATGTATTAAGCTCTGCCTTTGATTCTGCAGGGCAACGCTGCTCAGCTTTACGCATTTTATTGGTGCAAGAAGATATTGCTGATCGCTTATATCAAATGCTTACTGAGGCAATGAAAGAATTGGTTATCGGCAATCCAGAGCAGCTTAATACGGATATTGGCCCTGTTATAGACGAAGAAGCGAAAGCAAATTTGGTCAATTATCAAACTCAAGTGCGGTCATTTTCTCGCCGTTATTTTGAGTTATCATCATCCACTTTCGGGCATTTCGTTGCGCCTGCTATTTATGAAATAGATAATTTAGCGCAAATTAATCGAGAAGTATTCGGACCAATTCTTCACTTTGTTCGTTATAAAAAAACAGAATTAGGCGATTATTTACAAAAAATCAATGCAAAAGGCTATGCTTTAACCGGTGGTTGTCATAGCCGTATTACCAAAAATATTGAATTTGTACAACAGCATTTAGCCTGTGGTAATTTCTACATTAACCGTAATATTGTGGGTGCAGTGGTCGGCGTTCAACCTTTTGGGGGACACGGTTTATCTGGAACAGGCCCAAAAGCTGGTGGAGAACTTTATGTTCAACGTTTAACCAAAACATCACAATATTATTCATCAGTACTTGCAAAAAACAATGTATTGCCTAGTATTACAGGGGAATTAAATAGCATTGATTATAAAACCACCTCTGTTTTATTACTCGGTCAAAACCACGCTCGTTTAACTGCGGCTTATCAGCGGTTACAACAAGCAGGATTTAATGTTGTTGTAGAAAAAGATAATCCACTGTTGAGCTATCAATTACCTCATCTACATATCCTAAAAGAAGGGCAGCATTTGCAAAAAGCTGTGTTCGTATCCCCGATTGATACTCAAACACGTCAGCGGTTTGCACAACATAATCCTGCGATTTTCTGTTTATATGATTGGACAGTCAATCAGGATCTGACCTTGCTATATAACGAATTTTCACGCAGTGAGAATATTTCTGCCGCAGGGGGCAACGCTACCCTAATGGCAATTGAAGAACAATAATTTTATAGGGAGAAAGTATGCAGAATTATCAAATCTACACAGCTTTTGGATTGTATCTTGTTATTATTTTAGGGATTGGAATTTACGCCTATATTTCCACCAAAAATTTTAACGATTACATTTTAGGTGGACGTAAAATGGGGAGCTTTGTTACCGCAATGTCGGCTGGTGCCTCAGATATGTCTGGTTGGTTGCTACTTGGCTTACCCGGTGCGATTTTCCTTACAGGCTTGTCGGAAGCGTGGATTGCTGTCGGGTTAACTGTCGGCGCTTATCTGAACTACCGCATTGTAGCAGGACGTTTGCGAGTATTCACAGAGCATTACGGTAATGCACTGACCTTACCTGAATATTTTGCAATGCGATTTCCTAAACGAGCCAAATCACTCAAAATTCTTTCTTCTTCGGTAATTTTGTTTTTCTTCACCATCTACTGTGCTTCAGGTGTCGTGGCGGGAGCAAAATTGTTCCAAAGTTTATTAGGTATTGATTACACCACCGCATTGATATTTGGTGCGGTGGCAACCATCGCCTATACCTTTATTGGCGGTTATCTAGCGATCTCTTGGAGCGATACCATTCAAGCTTCACTGATGATTTTCGCCCTATTACTCGCCCCAGTGATTGTGTTACTCAACATTAGCTGGGAAGAAATCACCCTTGCCTTAGCCGCAAAATCACAACAAACGGGCATTCCTTATTCTAATTGGCTTTATAATGTTTCAGGTATTGGTGTGATTTCCGCCCTTTCTTGGGGATTAGGTTACTTCGGACAACCCCATATTTTAGCCCGTTTTATGGCAGCCAATTCCGTAAAAGCCCTTGATAAAGCGCGTACAATCGGGATCACGTGGATGATCCTGTGCTTAGGTGGTGCTTGTGCAGTGGGGTATTTTGGCTTAGCTTATTTTGAAGTCAAAGGTATCGTTTTAGATTCCGCTGAATCTGTCTTCATTGAGATCTCCAAAGCCATTTTTAATCCTTGGATCGTGGGCATTGTGCTATCCGCCATTCTCGCTGCCATTATGAGTACCCTATCGGCACAATTTTTAATGTGTTCCGCCGCTATTACCGAAGATTTCTATCACGGTTTCTTACGCAAAAATGCGTCAAGTACCGAGTTAGTTTGGGTTGGCCGCGTTATGGTATTACTCATTGCCCTTATCGCCATTGTCATTGCACAAGATCCCCATTCAAAAGTGATGGGCTTAGTTTCCTACGCGTGGGCAGGCTTTGGCGCATCATTTGGTCCATTAGTAATCCTTTCCCTCTTTAATCGCAACATCACCTCCAACGCGGCATTATGGGGAATGTTAGCAGGCGCGGTCACTGTTGTGGCGTGGAAACCACTGATGCACGCCTTAAACTGGCAAGACATCGCCAACTTATATGAAATTATTCCCGGCTTTTTAGCTTGCTCTTTCGTTACCCTTACTTCGTCAATTTTCTCCCCGGTCGCTAAAGATGTGGCAGAAAAATTTGATGGAGCGGAAAAAAGCTACAACCGCCAACGATAACGAATGAAAGGGCTGGATCCCCCAGCCCTTCCCCTTTCAATAAATCCCCTCTTTCACAGATTTTCCTTGTGCAATCTACAAAATCCCAATAGACTACGCCCTGTTTTAATCTTTAATAATATGATGAAAAATTATGCGTGTTTCAGATTTTTATTTTGATTTACCTGATGAATTAATCGCCCGTTATCCAAAAGCCGAACGCACTGCCAGTCGTTTATTAACATTAAACGGTGAAAATGGTGAAATTTCTCACCGCACTTTTGCTGATGTGCTGGATTTGATCAACGAAGGGGATTTATTAATTTTTAATAATACTCGCGTGATCCCCGCTCGAATGTATGGGCGTAAAGCCAGTGGGGGGAAAATTGAAGTATTGGTAGAACGCATTTTGTCGGAAGATCGCTTTCTGGCACATATTCGTTCTTCTAAAGCCCCCAAAGAAGGTGCAGAACTGTTTCTCGGCGAAGATAAATTAGGCGAAGGTAAGGGTATTAAAGCAATAATGAAAGCCCGTCACGAGAGTTTATTTGAACTAGAAATAGCAGAAAAACGCACCGCACTTTTAGACGTGTTGCAACAAATTGGACATATGCCACTGCCACCTTATATTGATCGCCCTGATGAAGATGCCGATAAAGAACGCTATCAAACCGTGTATAACAAAGTACCCGGCGCAGTAGCCGCGCCCACTGCGGGTTTGCATTTTGATAATGATCTATTGGAAAAATTAAAAGCGAAAGGGGTAAATTTTGCCTTTGTTACCTTGCACGTTGGTGCAGGGACATTCCAACCTGTACGGGTAGAAAATATTGAAGACCACAGAATGCACGCAGAATATGTAGAAGTGCCGCAGGAAACGGTGGATGCCATTTTAGCCACCAAAGCGAATGGCAAGCGTGTGATTGCGGTGGGGACAACCTCTGTACGCTCTATTGAAAGTGCCGCATTGTTTAGCCAAGAAAATCAGCACGAACAACTGCTTGCGCCGTATTTTTCGGATACCTCAATTTTTCTTTATCCGGGCAAAAAATTCCTCGTGGTGGATGCCTTAATCACCAATTTCCATTTGCCTGAAAGTACGCTAATTATGCTGGTTTCAGCCTTTGCTGGATACACTCATACAATGCGAGCCTATGAAAATGCGGTGCAAAATGGCTATCGTTTTTTCAGCTATGGTGATGCAATGTTTATTAGCAAAAACCCAAATGTAACGGGGTTAGATTAATTTTCTAAATCCCATCTAATCACCCTCGAACTGTTTATTCGAAAAGGAAACATAATGACAATGAAATTTAAACTTCATAAAACCGATGGCACGGCACGCCGTGGCACAATGACGTTTCAACGCCCACAAGGGGAATTTGATGTACAAACCCCTGCCTTTATGCCTGTTGGCACTTACGGCACAGTAAAAGGAATGACGCCCGAAGAAGTGCGCGCCACAGGGGCAGAAATTTTACTCGGCAACACCTTTCACCTTTGGTTACGTCCGGGACAAGACATTATGCGTAAACACGGCGATTTACACGATTTTATGAACTGGCATCGTCCCATTTTAACGGATAGTGGTGGCTTCCAAGTATTCAGTCTAGGCAAATTACGCAAAATTACTGAAGAAGGGGTGAAATTCCAAAATCCAATTAATGGTGAACGTATTTTCCTTTCTCCTGAAAAATCAATGGAAATTCAATACGATCTAGGCTCAGACATCGTGATGATCTTTGATGAATGTACCCCTTACCCAGCCACCTTTGATTATGCTAAAAAATCAATGGAAATGTCACTTCGTTGGGCAAAACGCAGCCGTGATCGCTTTGATGAACTCGGTAATAAAAATGCCTTATTCGGCATTGTGCAAGGGGGCGTTTACGAAGAATTGCGTAAAGTGTCCGTTGAGGGCTTGGTCAATATTGGTTTTGATGGTTATGCCGTGGGTGGGCTTGCGGTTGGTGAACCAAAAGAAGATATGCACCGTATTTTAGAATATGTTTGCCCACAACTTCCTGCGGATAAACCCCGTTATTTAATGGGTGTTGGGAAACCAGAAGATTTAGTAGAAGGCGTTCGTCGTGGTATTGATATGTTTGATTGCGTAATGCCAACACGTAATGCACGTAACGGGCATTTATTCGTTACCGACGGTATTGTGAAAATTCGTAATGCCAAATACCGTGATGACACCAGCCCGCTTGATCCAGAATGTGATTGCTACACCTGTAAAAATTACACCAAAGCCTATCTTTACCATTTAGATAAGTGCGGTGAAATTTTAGGGGCAAGATTAAACACCATTCACAATTTACGTTATTATCAACGCTTAATGGCACAAATCCGTGAAGCGATTGATAAAAACGAATTTGAACAATTTGTGCAAGATTTCTATGCACGCATTGGTAAGCCCGTTCCGCCATTGCAAAGTGAGGTACAACAAAATTCACAACCGAATAACGCACAGGGTGAATAAAATGCTTAACCTCCAACCACAACAATTTGCTAGCTGGAATGAACCGATTGAAATGCTTTACGCCTGCCACGGCAAAGTGAAAATGTTCTGCCGTCAGCTGAATATTTTGCCTAGTTATTTGGAGAAAAATGGCAACATTCAAGCGGTGCAAAAAGATGTACAGCAAATTTTGAATTACTTCAATGTTGCAGCCCCGCTACACCACGATGATGAGGAAAAGGATTTTTTCCCTGCGCTATTAAAATACTGCCCGCAAGCCAAAGCAGATGTGGCACGCTTAGCAAGCCAACACGAAACCTTGCATCAAAACTGGGCAAGCTTGTCTGTGCAATTAGACGCCTTGCTAAAAGGCGAAATTACACAAATTCCCGAACAGCTCATCACCCAATTTATTGCGGGTTACGACAATCATATTGCCATTGAAGAACCGTTATTTGAACTCGGTAAAAGCCATATCCCGCAAGAAGAATTAACGGCAATGGGAAAAGTGATGGCGGAACGCCGAAAAAATTAGCGTGTATCCCATTACATCGTTGGCGTGTCAAAGAGGAATACCACTTCACTTAACGATGAAAATAAAACCTACATTTTGGTAGGTTTTATACATTCTACAAAAATAAAGTGCGGTGCTTTTTGTTCAAATTTTTTGTGCAAAAACCTTGCCATAAATCACCGCACTTTTGTAAAAGCGCTTTGTCAATACAAGGATTTTATGCTATTTTAACGCCCTACATTTTCATTAACTAACAAAAAGGATTAAAGATGGAAGCTCAACAAGGTAGCCCAATGTCAATGTTATTTATTTTCGTTCTGTTCGGATTGATTTTCTATTTTATGATTTATCGTCCACAAGCAAAACGCAATAAAGCACATAAGCAATTAATGGCTGAGTTAGCAAAAGGCACGGAAGTTCTTACTTCAGGTGGTATTATCGGTAAAATCACCAAAATTGGGGCAGAAAGCGATTACGTTGTTCTTGCCTTAAATGACAGCACAGAAATTACCATTAAACGTGATTTTATCGTTGCAGTGTTACCAAAAGGTTCATTAAAAAGCCTTTAATTATTAACTATTTCCGCAAGGGAACTGGAAAGTTATGTTAAATCGTTACCCTTTATGGAAGAATATAATGGTGACCCTCGTGGTCGCCATTGGTGTTTTATACTCTCTTCCAAATCTTTACGGTGAAGATCCTGCCGTTCAAATTTCAGGAACTCGTGGACAAGAAGCCAATACAACAACTCTTAGCAATGTGCAAGCTCTTCTTCGCGAAAATCATCTCACCACAAAATCCATTAAATTAGAAAACGGTTCAATTCTTGCTCGTTTTAATAACACCGATGACCAACTTCTTGCCAAAGATAAAATTAGCGAAAAATTAGGCAATGGTTATTCTGTGGCACTGAATCTTGCCCCAGCGACGCCAAAATGGCTTTCAGATATTGGTGGTTCACCAATGAAATGGGGCTTAGATTTGCGTGGTGGTGTACGCTTTTTAATGGAAGTGGATATGAACACGGCATTGGCAAAACGTCAAGAGCAATTGCAAGACAGTTTATTAGCTGAATTACGTAAAGCAAAATATCCATATACCAGTATTCGTGCTGGGGAAAATCATAGCACTGTGGTTACCCTGAAAAACCCTGATCAACTTTCAGCGGTTCAACGTTCATTGCGTCAAGCACACCCCAATTTAGATATTCGTGAAATTTCAATCAATACGCTTTCTTTAACCTTATCCGATGCGGCATTAAATGAAGCACGCGATCACGCGATTGAGCAAAATTTGAGTATTTTACGTCGCCGTGTGGAAGAATTGGGTGTTTCTGAACCCGTCATTCAACGCCAAGGCGCAGAGCGTATCGTAGTGGAATTACCCGGCGTTCAAGATACGGCACGCGCAAAAGAAATTTTAGGTGCCACCGCAACCTTAGAATTCCGTTTAGTCAATCAAAATGCCAACCTTGATGCGGCGATGCGTGGAATGGTGCCTTCAGATTCTGAAGTGAAATTTGATCGTAATGGTCGCCCAGTGGTGCTATACAAACGTGCAGTATTAGGGGGTGAGCATATTGTCAATGCGTCATCAGGCGTTGATCAAAATTCCGCGACACCACAAGTCAGCGTTACCTTAGATAGTGAGGGTGGCGATATTATGTCGCAAACCACCAAAATGAATCTGAAAAAACCAATGGCAACTTTATATGTAGAATATAAAGACAGCGGTAAAAAAGATGAAAATGGCAAAACCGTTCTCACTAAACACGAAGAAGTGATTAATGTAGCAACAATCCAAGGGCGTTTTGGTAGCCAATTCCAAATTACGGGCATTGATAGCCCAAATGAAGCGCTCAATCTTTCCGTGTTATTACGTTCTGGCGCATTAACTGCCCCGATCCAAATTGTAGAAGAGCGTACGGTCGGACCATCACTTGGCGCACAAAATGTGGAACAAGGCTTACAAGCGGGGCTTTGGGGCTTAGCCATTACTGTCGTGTTTATGCTGATTTACTATAAAGTTTTCGGTTTATTTGCAAGTATGGCACTGCTTGCCAATATGGTCTTACTCGTTGGTTTAATGTCTTTAATTCCCGGCGCAACGCTCACAATGCCGGGAATTGCAGGGATCATTCTTTCTGTGGGAATGTCTGTGGATGCTAACGTATTGATTTTTGAGCGAATAAAAGAAGAAATACGTAATGGACGTAGCGTTCAACAGGCAATCAATGAAGGCTACAGCGGCGCATTTAGCAGTATTTTTGATGCTAACTTAACCACAATTTTAACATCTATCGTGCTTTATGCGGTGGGAACTGGGCCAATTAAAGGCTTTGCAATCACCCTTTCCTTAGGGGTTGCGATCTCAATGTTTACTGCGATTACAGGAACTCGAATGCTGGTAAATTTACTTTACGGCGGCAAACGCGTTGAGAAATTATCTATTTAAGGTGGTGATAATGAGCTTATTTGCAAAAGATAAAAAAGTGAATGAATATAAAGGGGTCATCTTACCATTCAAGCTTATCCCATTTATGCGATACCGCCTTGTAGGCTATGTTTTCTCATTAATTATTACCGCACTTTGTATTACAAGCATTGTCACCAAAGGCTTTAACTGGGGACTGGATTTTACTGGCGGTACGGTTGTGGATACGCATTTTTCCCAACCTGCTGATTTAGAAAAAATCCGTGCAACGTTAAAAGAAAATGGTATCGACAGCCCATTAGTACAAACCACTGGTGGCGTGCGTGATGTGATGATCCGTCTTTCCGCTTCTGCTGGTGGTGCAGATATTGGGACACAAATTAAAGAAATGCTAAGCAAATTGGATAATGATATCCAAATTCGTAGCGTGGAATTTGTTGGTCCAAATGTCGGCGAAGAACTCACCCAAGGCGCAATTTATGCCACCTTGATCACCTTATTAATGTTGCTTGCCTATATTGCGTTTCGCTTTGAATGGCGTTTAGCAGCAGGGGGAATCGTTGCCCTTGCACACGATGTGATTGTAACGCTTGGGATCTTTTCTTATTTCCAAATTGAAATGGATCTCACCTTTGTGGCAGCCATTTTATCGGTGGTGGGATACTCCTTGAACGATAGTATCGTGGTATTTGACCGTGTGCGTGAAAATTTCCGTAAAATTCGCCGTATTGATACGGTAGAGATTATTGATATTTCACTCACTCAAACCTTATCAAGAACCCTAATGACCTCTATCACAACCCTGTTTGTGGTGATTGCCTTGTTTGTATTTGGCGGTCCTACGATCCATAGTTTCTCATTAGCGCTCTTAATCGGTATTGGTTTTGGGACTTACTCAACCATTTATATTGCTATCAGTATCGCCTATGATCTCGGCTTAAGACGCGAACATATGATTATTCAAAAAGTGAATAAAGACGATATTGATGAATTGCCGTAAAAAACGTTAAAAATGTCACCGCACTTTTTTAGCCAAGTACGGTCTAACATTAAACAAGATTTCAAGCCCGATTTATTCGGGCTTTTATTTATAAATGTGCTGATGAAAAGAGGAAGCATCGCAAAACTCAAGTGCGGTGTTTTTTTACCCAATTTTGATTCTATTCAAGGAATACTATGAAATTTACTCAAACTTTGCTAGCCTTAAGTTTATCTTCACTTTCTCTTTTTGTATGGGGGAATGCTGAGCAATCTCCCCTTTCAGAACATTCAGTCGCACAACACACGCAGCCAAAAGCACAAGAAACCCCTGATGCACAAAAGATAAATCAAGGCAATGCACACGATGAAGATAGAGATCTCGCAAAAACCCTGTTATTAAACCAACAGAAACGGGCAGATGAACGAGAAATCTATCGTAAACTTCAACAATATTTAGCCCTTTCACAAAGCGAAACGACATTAGGCATTGCAAAGGCATTATTGGCTCAATTGCAAGATTACCCACTCTTGCCTTATGCAGAATATCAGTTTTTAATCGCGAAGAAAGCAGCCTTATCGTTTGATGAAATTCTTGATTTTACGAAAAAATATCCTGATTTTCCGTTGAACAATTTGCCTCATTATTGGTTGCAACAGCAATACGATGCTCAAAATTGGCAGGCGATTTTATCTAATACCGCAATGCTGCCCAAAGAGAGCAAGTCATCTTGCATTGTGCTAACCGCACAAGAAAAAATGCCTTCAACACAAACAGAAGCGCTGACTACACCTGAAAAAACTGCACAAAAAAACACCGCACTTGCAACAAGGATAAAAAATTTATGGCTCACAGGAAACAACTCGCCCAGCCAATGTCAAACGCTTTTTATGCAAGCCTATCAACAGGGCATTATTAATGACGATTTGATCAAACAGCGCGCCTTATTAGCCGTAGAAAAAACAAATCGTGTCTTAATCAACGAATTGGCAGCATTTACGCAAAATGCTGAATTAAAAATTTGGCTTGAAAATTTAGCTAGCTTGTTGAAATCACCGCGCTTATTGCTTTCTTCGTCTAACGCATTTTATGTGGAAAATTTGCCCGTTAATGATGAAAATAAACAAATTCTACTTGCATTAATGCCTCGTTTTATTAAAAGCATTACGGAAAATCAGCTGAATGCCAGCGCACCTTTTGCCCAATTAGAACAATGGGCAACGCGTTTTAATTTATCCCCAGAACAAAGACAATACTGGCAATCCATTTTGCTTAGTCAGCTTTTTGATAGTGAAAATCCCGCCATTCAGCAATGGCGAGATGAAACCGTACAAGCCTTAAAAGAAGATAAACAAACCGAGCGTCGTATCCGTGTTGCATTGCGTAAAAAAACAGCGATTCAACCTTGGTTGAATTTGCTTTCCGAACAAGGCAAGCAGAAAGATGAATGGCGTTATTGGCAAGGTGAGGCCTTATTTCAGCAAGGCAAAACCACACAAGCCATACAGATTTGGCAAGAGATGCAGCAAAATGCACGTGGCTTTTATCCAATGCTTGCCGCACAGCGATTGGGTATTGCTTATCAACCTGCAATGAAAACATTCTCGTCAAATGAGCAAAACTTATCAAACTACACCCAGCAATTTAGTCGTATTAATGAGTTGCAGCAGCTAAATGATCACGCCAATATTCAGCGCGAATGGCGTGCATTATTAGATAACACAGATTTTGCTGGCAAGCTCGCCTTAGCACAATATGCCGAACAAAATCAATGGGTTGATTTGCAAGTAGACGCCACAATTCAAGCAAAAGCGTGGGATTATATTGCCTTACGTTTACCTAATGCTTATCAAAATTGGTTTGATTTATTCATTAATCATCAAAATTCCCCAAAAATCCACCGCACTTTTGCAATGGCAATTGCACGGCAGGAAAGTGCTTGGCGTGCCAATGTAACCTCTTCGGCTAATGCGCGCGGGTTGATGCAACTCTTACCCAGCACAGCGAAACTCACCGCCGAGCAAGCTCAGCTACCGTATAAAAAAGAAAGCCAACTGTTTGATCCCATTGATAATATTATGCTTGGCACAACTCACCTTAACCAACTTGCCGAGAAATATGGCAATAATCGCATTTTAATTGCAGCGGCTTATAACGCTGGCGCAAAACGTGTAGATGAGTGGCTCGCTCGTGCAAATGGAAAAATGACAATGGCAGAATTTATCGCCACCATTCCATTTTATGAAACCCGTGGTTATGTGCAGAATGTCTTAGCGTACGATTATTATTACCAGTTACTACAAGGTGAAAAGACAGAAAAATTTACCCAAGCGGAGCAGAATAGATTATACTAGTGAAGTAGTTTAATAGCACAGTGAAACGTTTTAATCCTAGGAGAACGCTA
Organism: Avibacterium sp. 21-595; assembly: GCF_023611905.1. NCBI lineage: Bacteria > Pseudomonadati > Pseudomonadota > Gammaproteobacteria > Pasteurellales > Pasteurellaceae > Avibacterium > Avibacterium sp. 21-595. The sequence continues at coordinate 1,576,306 of NZ_CP091455.1, forward strand.
TGTATGTGAGCAAAAATATGGATCAATGGCAGGCATTTATCGAGATTTTACGCACCGCGTTTGCACAGAATAAAGAACAAGAATTACTCACCCTATTACTCACGGCTGATGAACGTGATGCAGTAGGACTTCGATTACAAATTGTGGCACAATTGTTAGATAAACGTTGCTCACAACGAGAAATTCAACAAAACTTAAATACCAGCGCGGCAACAATTACAAGAGGATCAAATATGATCAAAACAATGCCACCTGAATTTATGCAATGGGTAAAAGAACAGCTTGATGGGCAGAAAGAATAATAATAAAAAATGGTTGCAACACATAAAACAAAGGATATTGCGCTATTCGCTTTATGTGTTTGCTGCTTTTTTAGGGATTACCTTATTGTTTCGCATTGTGCCTGTGCCATTCTCTTCCTATATGGCACAGCAGAAAGTCAGCCATCTTTTAAATGGGGAAAGTTACCCTATTAAATATCAATGGATGAGTTTGGATAACATTTCGTGGCAAATGCAGTTGGCCGTGATTGCGGCAGAAGATCAAAAATTTGCGCAACATCACGGTATTGATTGGAATGCGATTAATAACGCATTGAAATATAATAAAAAATCTACAAAAGTACGAGGTGGTTCAACCATTTCACAGCAGACTGTGAAAAATTTATATTTATGGCACGGGCAAAGCTGGCTACGCAAAGCCATTGAATTGCCAACGACCTTAATGCTAGAACAATTATGGTCGAAAAAACGGATTCTAGAAGTCTATTTAAACATTGCCGAATTTGGCTATGGTATTTTTGGCGTAGAAGCGGCAAGCCAAGCCTATTTCAAAAAATCGGCAAAACAACTTAATCAACAAGAAGCTGCCCTATTAGCGGCAGTCTTACCTAATCCAATCTTATTTAAGGCAAATAAACCCAGTGCTTTTGTACAAAAAAGACAACGTTGGATTATGCGACAAATGAATGCCTTAGGTAAGGGATATTTAACACAACTGAACTAAATAGGGGGATAATATGGCAGTATTAATTACAGGCGCATCTGCAGGCTTTGGTAAAGCAATGTGCGAAGTATTCATTAAATCAGGCTATCACGTTATTGGTGCAGCTCGCCGTTTAGAAAAACTGCAAAAACTACACGCAGAATTAGGCGAAAATTTCTTTCCATTACAAATGGATATGAATAATTTAGAACAAATTAATACCGCACTTTCTAATTTACCTGAAGCCTTTCGTTGCATTGATCTCTTAGTAAATAATGCGGGGCTAGCACTGGGTTTAGAGCCAGCCCATCAAGCAAATTTTGACGATTGGCTAACAATGATTAATACCAATATCATCGGTTTAACCTATCTCACCCGAAAAGTGTTACCTCAAATGGTGGAACGCCAGCAAGGGCATATTATCAACCTAGGTTCAATCGCAGGGACATATCCTTACCCGGGCGGTAATGTTTACGGTGCAACTAAGGCTTTTGTCGAACAATTTAGCTTAAATCTGCGTGCTGATTTAGCAGGTACCAATGTGCGCGTCACCAATATTGAACCCGGCCTATGCGGTGGTACAGAATTTTCAAATGTCCGTTTTAAAGGCGATAACCAGAAAGCAGCAAGCGTCTATCAAAATGTGCAAGCCATTGAACCTATAGATATTGCTAATACAGTATTATGGATCTATCAACAACCTGCTCACGTTAATATTAACCGTATTGAAATAATGCCTGTAGCACAAAGCTTCTCCGCATTGAATGTGGTGAGAAAGTAAATTTAAGAAATAAAAGATAGGCACTATTGCCTATCTTTTTTATTTTGCTGTATTTGAAAAGGTCTTTGGTACAAGGAAAATTGCAGGCAGAACAAAAATTGCCATTAAGGCAAAGCTCATCTGCGCAGAAACAGGATAAACTAATCCAGAAATGAACGTAAAAAGCGCCATCATAATACAGCTAGAACTTGCAAAATAGATGCCTTGCAATTTCGGAATTCTCTCACTTGGCTGAGAGGTAATATAACGAATCATCGCAAAATGCCCCATTGCATAAGTAAATGCGTGCAATATTTGGGCGAAAATCAGCAAAGTAAAATTTGTCGTATACGCAAGGGTTGTCCAGCGAATAACCGCTGCTAATGCTGAAAATAAAGTCAAATAATGAATCTTCCAAGTCCTAAAAAAACGTTTAGAAAAGAAGAAAAAGACCACTTCAGCGATTACCCCCAAGCTCCACAGCCAGCTAATTTGCGAAGTGCTAATGCCATTTGCAGACCAATAAATTGTGCCATAGGCATAACAAGCCGCGTGTGAACCCTGAATAAGCGCTGTGGCAATAATCATTCTGACCGTTGTTGGATTTCGCAATAATTCTCGATAGCTTGCGCTTACTGTCGTGTTTTGTTTTTCCTGCTGATTAAATCTTTGCGTAGGATTTAAACTAATCCCCAGCCCCCAAAAAACGAGATAGCCAATAATAATACCGATGATGGCACTTTTACCTAGCCAACCGAGCAAATAGCCTGCAGTAATTGAACCAATAATAAAAGCAAGCGAACCAAATAAACGACTTTTACCATAATCCATTCCTAACTGTTGATGCCAACTCGTTGCAATGGTATCGCAAACCGGCATAATTCCCCCATTCAACATATGAAATAACGCAAGAATGGGAACTAACCACCAAATAGACTGCACTGCCCAAGCGACAGCGATGAGAACCAATACACTAAGCCAAGTAAGAAGACGACTTAATGGAATAAGCTGATCGAGATGATGAACACTTTTAGTAAAAAAGATTGCGCCAGCAAAACGGCAAAGATAACCAAGGGAAATCAATGTGCCAATTAATTCCACATCATAGCCATACTGCGCTAACCAGATTGGTAAAAATGGAACAATTACACCATAAGCGCAATAAAAACCAAAAAAGTTAAATGATGACCATTGAAAGGGAGTGAGTTTCAACATAGGGAAAGCCCCAACTTTGATTTTCAGATACAAAAAAAGCCGCTCTTGGCGACTAGCTTATTGATTTATTTTGGTTTTTAAATGGTGCCCGAGGGCGGACTTGAACCGCCACGACTCGAAAGTCGAGGGATTTTAAATCCCTTGTGTAGCCCATTAACCTAAAATAGTTCTTTATGTGGAAGATCCAGCCAATACTACCACAAGATCTATCATTCAATAGATGTTCTGATCTTACACAAATTCTAAAGTTTGTAAAGGCTGGATATTAATTTTTTATAGTATTGCTGAATTTACGGCATCCCTAATCATTTCTACATCATCTTCTATATAAGTTAATGTTACTTTAATATCTCTATGACCTAATAGCTGCTTAGCTACATACAGATTACTAGGGTTCCTCATCAGATTTGTAGCAACAGTATGCCGAAATCGATGAGGAGATACATTAAATCCAATAGTGCGTGATATTACTTTAAATATATAGCTTATTTGATGTTCACTTGTTTTTTTATGCCTATCCCTCACAACAGGACAAAATAAATTCAAATTAAATAACTGACTATCATTTGTTTGATTTACTCGTTTCAACTCAAAAATAAGTTTCTGAATATAGGGAAATAACTTGTCTGAAATAGGAATAGAGTGAGAATGATGATTCTTATTTATTTCTGGTGATACATAAATAATTCGATTAGGTAAATCTACATCACTGACCTTCAGTTTTATTAGTTGGGCTCGTCGAATTGCTGTATATCTAAATGTTTTTATTAATGTTTCGATAAACCATATAGGGGTCAATATTTCGGGCAAATTATATTCACTTTTTAAAAGAAAGTCCAATTTCAAGAGCTCTGTGTTAGACAAAACCTTCCGCTTAGCTCTCCCCTCTCTTAAGAATAAATTATTACATGGATTTTCCTGGTAACTTAGTAAATTATTATCAATACCAAATTTATAAACACACTTTAAATGCCGTAAATAACTATTCCAAGTGATTGGTTTAATCCCTTCTCCTACAACGGTATTACGCCAATTAAGCAAATGAGTACGAGTGATTTCATTCGGATAAAGCACATCACAATGCCTACATAATTGACGAATTGCTTTTTCATAGCTTTTCTTCGTATCTAAACGTAAATGCTTGTGAAAAAAAATTGTTGTAATAATAGCTCAAATGTTGTGCTGGTATTTTGCATAGCTTTACTCCTCTAGTAATAGATGTCTATTATTGATTAAAATCTTATCACCAAAAAATAAGCGGGTATTTGGAACAAGATAGCCCACTAAGAAGGATTCTTTTTTCGGACCTATCACTTTACAGCGCCAAAAGTTTACGGTGTCATCTTTGATGATTCGCTTTCTATGCAAGCCGAGTGCTTGAAATTCATATTGTAAATTATTTACATTTTCTTCATTATAAGGCTCCCCTCTCTCTTGTAAATAGAGTTCAAAGGAACTTGGGCTGACAATAAACAAACAATCCTTAACGATATGGACTTTTGCTGTGCGATCATTAAAAGTAAGTTGATTTTTAATAAGTTTTTCTTTTAACCAATCCACAAATTTCTGCCCTTCGGATTTGAAATGCGAGTCGTTATTTGTAGGAGGTATTGGAGGCTTTGGAATAGCATTTGCTTCAATGTCGATATGCGTATTCAGATTCTCTGGCTCAGATTTTAATATCATTGTTGTTCCAACTTCAGCGTCAGCAGAGGGGATATTCACCACTTGTTGCTCATTGTTATCGCTGAACATATTTAGTAAAAAATCAACACTGTTATTATCACGATGTTCTACAACTGCTTCAGAATTTTGAGATGAATTCAGCGATTGAAGTGCGGTATTTTCTTCTTGTAAATTTGAAGTAAGTTCTCTATTTTCTTTTTTATTTATTGGTGTAGCATCCAGTACTTCATTTATTGTATCTGATATTTTTTCCTCTGACTCATTTTCTTTTTCTACAACACAAATTGTTCCAGCAAATAATTCTGGGCGATCATCAATGTTATCCCAAATTATCTCAGGCTTAATGCGTAATAAACTAAACTTATCTTTTGGTTTCCAACCTGTGTCTGCACTTAGCTGACAATACCAGATCGCAGTCCCCTCTGATGTACTTTCAATAACCTGATGAGCCTGCATTTCATCGAACAACTTACGATTATCACTCGGTACGCTAATCCCCTGCCCCATCAAATAAGCTCGAATTTGATCAGCGGTGGTTTTACTCATTAGCCACAATCCCTCTTCCGTAAGCCAACCATCTCCCGGACCTTTGGCACTCACTTTGAATTTTTGTGAAACCAAATAACGTAAAGCCAAAATAAGTTGTTTCGCAAGAGAAATAACGGGTTTCTGAACCAATTTAGTAATATCACCACCTAAAGCCAATGCAACACTATTTTGATCTGCTTTTTGTACAATTTCAGCCAATACGCTGGCTTTCTCATAATGTCCTGCCATTGCATACATTAACGCAGAAAATACCTCTGGGTAGCTTGCCAACCAATCGAAAGTTTCTTTTGCAATTAATTGATTTGCAATAAATCCCCCTAATACAGGGTGGAGTTCATAATCTCTCTGCTTAATATATCTAAATTTGTAAGGCAATGTTGGTATGCCATCCCAAGCAAGCCAGCGTTTCCCATCTTGTAGCTGTATTTCAATATCTACAATAGATTTGCCAACATCGTGGACTAAGGCGAAATAAATCACGGCTGCAGTCCAAGCATCTTTCTGTTTCGCTTGCTCTTCTGGTGCAGCATTTAATGGTAAAACATAGTTTTGACGTAACTTAGCCGCAAACGAAATCACTTCTAAACCGTGATCTAGCATACCGCCTAAATGGGCGTGATGATGTGATTCTGAGGCAGGTAATAGCTGGACCATTTCGGCATAACGTTCAATGGGCTTTTGATACAAATGCTCAAACATTTCTCTTGTCATTGAAACTTGTTGCCAGAGTAAACCAAGATAACGCTGCCGTAATTCCGTATTAAGTAAAGTTTGTGCTGAATAAGGCGTAATCCAACCGTCTATATTTGGGGATATTATCGAATCTTCTTTCGTAACGTTGAGTATATTTGATTTCGATTTAAATCGTTGTATCAATGAATTAAACATTAAAATGAAATAGCCTAGTAATAAAATGCAAATAGATATGTAACCGAAACAAAGGCATATCGCAATATGAAACTCTCCCAAATTCCAAGATGAAAAAGTCGTGCTTTTGACCATTGAGTTTCACTCTTGAACGATTGCTACACTATATTCAAGAAAAATTTTGATCGACATAGAAATCCTAAGCGTAAATGCTTGAATCACTATAGATAACCATTCTCGAATAAACTAACCATATCGTTTCTGACTTTATCAACTCACTTCACTTTTTATTCCTTTTCGAATAAACTATTTAAGATTAAAATACAATTTATTCTTGATTTTTACGGTTTCTTTATTTTTGCAGGGCTAGCTATGAAAAAAACAGCGATATTGATTTGGTTTTGTAGTTTCTCATCATTATTATCTGCGGTAGAACAACCGTCTCCAGAATTAAATCATATTGATGCCCAACAGCAACAACGCCAAAAGGAGCAAATCCAACAACAAAGCAAACGCCTTCATTCTGATGCGGATGTGAGAATGGAAATTTCTTCAGAAAAACCTACCGCACTTCCCTTTAATGAATCCCCTTGTTATCCCATTCAACAGCTTTCCCTAGTCGATTACTCTTCCGATAACATCGTAAAACCGAGCCAATTTCAATGGGTATTAAATAAAGCCATTGCACAATTAAATCTCAAATTACCGCATTGTTTCGGGTCTCAAGGATTAGGGATTTTGATGAAGCAAGTGCAAAATAATCTGATTGAGCGAGGCTATATCACGACCAGAGTGGTGGCAAGCGAACAAGATTTAACGCAAGGCATATTTTCTTTAACCGTTATTCCTGGGCAAGTTCGCCATACCATTATTGCGGATGCAAGCAGAATTCCTTGGTTTAGTAAACTGACAGCGAAAACCGCATTGGCATTTAAGCAGGGAGATTTAATTAATCTCCGCGATATTGAGCAATCATTAGAAAATCTCAAGCGTGTGCCAACGGCTGATGCAAATATCGAAATTCTTCCCACCGATAATAACGCTCAAATTGGTGAAAGCGATATTAAAATCACCTATCAACAGCAGTTTCCATTCCGATTGAGCCTCAATTTAGATGATTCTGGTTCAAAATCCACGGGGAAATGGCAAGGCTCTGCTACCCTTTCGTGGGATAATCTTTTTTCTGCTAATGATTTATTTTATACCACTTTCACACATAGCTTAAAACGTCATAGTGATGATCCCGGTCGCCGAGCAACAAGAAACTATGGCTTCTATTATTCTGTTCCTTTTGGTTATTGGATGCTCTCTGCCTCACTGTATAAAACGGATTACCATCAAGATGTTTTTGGGGCGTTTGATAATACTTACCTCTATGCGGGGCGTAGCGAAACAACTAATTTGAATCTAGCCTATCGGCTTTATCGTGATGCCGTGCGTAAAACCACTCTTTCTGGTGGCTTTTGGTCTCGCCACTCGAAAAACTACATTGATGGGGCTGAAATTGGGGTTCAACGTCGTCGAATGGCGGGTTGGCAAATCAATCTTAGCCATATTGAATATATTAAAGCGGCAACACTGAAACTGTCTGCAGGATTTAAATGGGGAACAGGTGTACGCCACGCAATGGCAGCCCCTGAAGAATATTGGGGAAACGGTACTTCTCGCCCTAAAATTATTACCGCCTCAGTGGACATTAATTATCCTTTCTATATCGGAAAGCAACTCCTAGCATTTAATACAAACTGGTCTGCACAATGGAATAAAACCCCGCTTATTCAACAAGATAGATTCAGTATTGGGGGACGTTATACAGTACGTGGATTTGATGGCGAGCTTACCTTATCAGGAGAACGCGGTTGGCTATGGCGTAATGAACTAAGTTGGAATGTGGCAAATAAAGGGCATTGGCTATATCTAGCGCTTGATGGCGGCCGAGTGATGGGGCGTGATGAAGAAATGCGTCTTGGTCATCATTTAATGGGGACGGCCCTTGGACTACGCGGAGGTTGGACGCACTTTTATTATGATGTGTTTATTGGACGCCCATTAAGCAAACCAAGTGGCTTTAAAACATCGCATAGCGTAACAGGCTTTAATATTGGCTTAACCTTTTAATTTAGTGCATTAGGCTTAAACGAGGATTTTCTTATGAATAAACATCACTTCCGTGTCATTTTTAGCAAAACGCTGCAACGTCTTATCGTGGTTTCAGAACTAGCAAAAACCGAAGGTAAAGCAAAAAGTGAAATGCCTCAAAAACAAAGTGCGGTACGTTTTTTGCCGATTTTTGCCACATTAAAACCGCTCACCTTTTGTTTATTCTGTGCATTGGGTTTTGTCTTTTCCCCTTCGGCATTTGCAGAAACCTTAATTATCAAAGCCGATCCTAATGCCCCTAAAAATCAGCAACCCATTGTGTTGCAAACTGCGAATGGATTGCCACAAGTCAATATTCAAACCCCAAATAGCAAAGGGCTTTCCCATAATAAATACCAAGATTTTAACGTGGATAAAAAAGGGGCGATTCTTAATAACAGCCACAAGGTCACACAAACTCAACAAGCTGGGTTAATACAAGGCAACCCCTACCTTGCTCGTGGTGAAGCCAAAGTCATTCTCAATGAAGTCACCTCCACAAATCCAAGCGAACTGAAGGGTTATCTTGAAGTGGCAGGGAAAAAAGCAGAAGTAATTATCGCCAACCCAAATGGGCTACACTGCGATGGTTGTGGTACGATTAACGCCACCCGTTCCACAATGACCACCGGCAAACCGATAATTGAAGAGGGACGTGTAACAGGTTTTCAGGTCGAAAAAGGCAAAATGAAAGTCAGTGGTCGAGGCTTAGATAACAGCCGTGTAGATTATACAGATATCCTTGCTCAAGAAGCAGAAATCAATGCGGGCATTTGGGCAGGCAAAAAGCTCAACGTGGTAACAGGAAAAAACACCATCAAACAAACGGAGATTGCCAATGCCGATAGTGAACTACAAATTACCCGCATAGATAGCCAAAATCTCAGTGAAAACGCACCGCACTTTGCCTTAGATGTGAGTGAACTTGGTGGGATGTATGCAGGAAAAATTCATCTTGTCGGCACAGAACAAGGGCTAGGCGTTCGTAATGCAGGGCATATTGGGGCGAGCGCGGAGAATTTAGTGATTGACTCACAAGGGAAAATTGTCAATAAAGGGATACTCAGCGCCGCTCAACAACTCAGTGCCAAAAGTCAACTCGACATTGAAAATACAGGGCGTATTGAAACAAAAACGCAACATATTGAATTACATTCAAATACGGGTATCAAACAAGATGGGCAACTTATTGCTCGCCAAGGTGCTATCAAGGCAAAAACAAAAAATACCTTAAGCCAAACGGGGACAACCTTAGCACGAAGAGACATTCATTACCAAGCCGCTAACATTAACGCAACGCCAGAATCAATTATTGCTGCCGGTGTGATCACCACGAATGCAGAGAATAAGGAAACCCACCAATTAGCCTCACAATCTGCACAAGAGGCAACTATTGATATTCAATCGGAAAATATCGCTCAACTGGCTGGGCAACAGGTTGCCTCTGGTAAACTTAATGTATCGGCTCAAGCAATTAATTTAGATCACAGCAAAAATAATGCTTATGGGATTTCTCTCCACGCCAATAATGGTGATGTCACAGCCAATCATAGTCAGTTAAGTGCGGTGGAAAAATTGACAATTTTTACGCCACAAACCCTTTCTACTGAACATAGTCAGCTGACTGCACAGCGTATTCAAACAACGCAAAAAGATTTAAATATGCAGAATGCACAATGGCAGCAGTTTGGCACAGAGGATTTTCGCTTAAATGCTAATACGATTTCCCATCAAGGTGGCACCTTAAGTGTAGGAGGAAATTTTACCCTTGACGCTGATAACGTGGATAATACCGCTGGACGTTTTATTTCGGGTAAGCAATTTACGCTTCGTGTTAAAAATCAATTTAATTCTACACAAGGGTTAGTTTTTGCTGGAGATAATCTAAATATAGAAAGCGGAGATTTAACCAATGACAATGGACTAATTCAAAGCATTGGTAATGCCACTATCAATACAAAAAATGGTGAGATATCGAATAAAAATACCCATACTGATGATAATACCAAGGGGCTCATTGCATTAGGTGATTTGTCCATTAATAGCCACCAAATTGATAATACTAATGGCTTTATTGGTACGGATAAAAGACTGAACATAAATACGAATCCGTTAAATAATGCGAAAGGCACAATAATCGGCTCTGAGGCAAACCTCAACACCGGCAAGCTCAATAATGAGAATGGCACAATTTTTACGAATAACACGTTAGCTTTAGTTTCAAACGCCATTAACAACGTTTTAGGTACAGTGGGTAGCAAAGATATATTGATGCTTGATACACAACAAGCATCGCTCAATAACCAGCAAGGACAAATTTTTGCTAAACGTGCTGTGTTAAATACTGGAAAAATCAATAATCAACAAGGGTTATTACGCGGTGATGCACATCTTACAGTTAATACGCATTCTTCGTCATTAGATAACCGTTTTACCCAGCAAGCTAATCAAGGTATTATTGGATTAGGGAAAGTATTACTAGACCAAATCTCTCAATTAAATAATACCGAAGGGCGTATCGCAACAGGGCAAAATTTAACAGTTAATACAAAATCTCTCCTCAATACCAAAGGAAATATCAACGGACAACAAAATACAATAATTCAAGCTCTAGAAGTTGATAATAAAGAAGGCACAATCTGGGGTGGGAATGTCAGTGTAGCTGCAACAGAAGTTGATAATCGAACCTTATCTGCTCAAGGTTCCTTGATTGGTGCGGATAATCAATTAACGGTGAATGCCCAACAATTCCATAATCAACAAACAAAAGCCACACAAACAACACCAACACAGGGGCTGCAAGGAAAACGGCTTCAACTCAATATTTCCCAATTAAATAATCAGAATGGGGGGATTTATGTCATTGAAAATCTTTCCGCACAGGTTGAACAAATGCTCAATAATCAACATGGTGAGATTTTAGGTGGGGACACGGTCTCTATTTTATCCCCACAGCACCAACTGGTTATTGATAATCAAGATGGGCTGATGGAGGCAGGGCGACAGCTCAATATAACGGCGAAAACCTTACTTAATGAAGGAACCATTAAAACAGCTGGGAATGCAGTTATCCAATTAACAGATGATTTTACCTTAAATCACGCATTCCAAATTGGAAATAATCTCACCTTCAGCACAGCGGGGAGCTTTGTCAATAATTCCCCTTTAATTGTTGGAAACCAAGCAATGGTTACAGCCCAAAATCTCCTGAACAATAAAGAGGCTGAGATTTCATCAAAACGGACATTAATTAATACCAATACAGTGACAAACTATGGGCTCATTGATGGTACTGAAAATATAATTAAAACGGGAATATTGAATAATCTAGGTACGGGTAAAATTTATGGTAATCACCTCGCTATTCAAGCCAATCAATTAAATAATTTAAATGAGGGTGATAAATCAGCAACGATAGCCGCTCGAGAAACGCTCGATCTCGGTATCCATACTTTAGTGAATAAAGATCATAGTCTCATATTAAGCCTTGGAAATTTATCTATTGGTAGTGAGCTTGATGAGCATAATCAAGCAACGGGCAAAGCGACTTTAATCGACAATGGCAGTGCAACCATTGAGGCATTGGGTAATGGGGATATTCGTACTGAAAGATTATTTAACCATGATTTACATATCAAAACGGGTATTCAAACAGAGAAAGAATATTTTGAAGAACACGCTTTGGGAAATAGTAGTACTCGCTATCGAGCCAATACAAATGGGAAAATTTATGATGGCGTATATTATGTTAATAATGGAAGCAGTGATCAACATTCCTACTTTCGCCTAAATAACGGCAAAAAAGTGTCGGGTTTTGGTTGGTATTCTTGGTGGTATAACCGTACAACGGAAACAACAACACTAGAACACAGCGATCCAGGTAAAATTCTTATTGGTGGTTCATTGTATCTATCTGGGAAAAATCTTCATAACCAATACAGTCAACTGTTAATCGGTGATCGGTTGTTTCTTGATGATAAAGTGATTACACAAAATCTACGCGATAATCTCTCTTCTGGAACGTCTACTCTGATTAATGAAGATTTAATTGGTGATATCGATCGCCATGATGAGGGGACTTATCGTATTGAATACCGTATCAGAAAGAAAAAAAGAAAAACGCGTTACTATCATTACCATCATAATGGTCTAAAGTATGAAGATGTTCACCCAACGGAGCATTTCAATTTCAACTTGGTATTAAATGATATTGGTTCCCCAGTTAATGGCTCTGGCGTAAACATTGCTTCTCAAGCAGAAAGTACGGACATTGCATTAAAAAATGTATCAACAACGGCACAGAATGAAATTATTTCTGGTCAGGTTGTTGCCCACTACCCAGAACAATTAGGAAATGACCGAATACCAACCATTAAAACCCATTTAGTGGATATTCGTCTTCCACAAGCAAGCCTTTATCAAATCAACCATGATGCCCCGAATGGCTATTTAGTGGAAACCGATCCACGCTTTACTGACCGTAAACAATGGCTCAGCTCTGATTATATGTTTAACGTATTGCGTTACGATCACGAAAATGTACAGAAACGATTAGGTGATGGTTATTATGAACAACGCTTGGTAAACGAACAAATTAATCAACTTACTGGACGACGCTTTTTAGACAATCACCAAACGGATTATGAGCAATACAAAGCCTTAATGGATAGCGGTATTTATTATGCCCAAAAATTTAATCTTATCCCCGGTGTAGGATTAACGGCGGATCAAATGGCAGAGCTAACCTCAGATATGGTATGGTTTGTGAATAAAGAAATCACCCTACCAAGTGGTAAAAAGCTGACTGTTCTCACCCCACAAGTTTACCTTGTTTCCCGTAACCTTGATGTGAGTTCACAAGGGGCGTTAATTTCAGCAAGAGAAATTGTAGGAAGCCTCAATGGCGATATTACCAACACGGGAACCATTGCCGGGCGAAATCTGACTGCACTTTCAGCCAAGAATATCAATAACCAAGGGCTTGTTTTGGGGGATTCCGTTAATTTATTCACAGAACAAAAATTAGTCAATCTGGGCGGTAAAATTGAAGCATTAAGTCGTGCTACATTAGTTGGCAAAACAGGGGTTGAAATCGCAAGTACAACAAGTAGTCGAGCCTATCAAGATAGGTTTGGTAATGAATTTGAGCGCACTAATTTAGATAATCTCGCCAGCATTAATGTCAAAGATAAAACTGGCAAATTGTTTATTTACAGCCCGCAAGGCGTTACCACTAAAGGTGCTGTACTCAATAGTGCAGGTGAAATGCTTGTTCAAGCCAAACAGATTGATATTGGCACCATCACTACAAAAAATAAAACGGATTACAATGCGGATGCGGATAATTACTATCGTCTAAATCAACAACAAGAAGTAGGCTCTCAACTGAATGGAGGAGGCAATATCACCCTTGCAAGTGAACAGGGCACTGTCGTTCACCAAGGAGAAATCCATAGCGAAAACGGTGATGTAAATCTGTCCTCAAACAGCGATATTCGCATTGAAGAAGGACGTAATAAAGAGCAACTTTCTTCAGGCTCAAAAGGGACAACAAGTGGATTCTTAAGCAAAACCACCATTATCCGTAAACACGCACACAATAATGATTTAGCCGAAGGCTCAATCATTGATGGCAAAAATGTTACCTTTAATACAAATAAGGGAAATCTCACGATACAAGGTTCTTCTGTTGTAGCGGAAAATAATCTTATTGCCAAAGCCAAGAATATAAGGATTCAAGAAGCAGAAAACCGTGTTTATTCAGAAGATTTTTATAGTAAACAAAAATCAGGTCTAATAGGCTCAGGCGGTGGTATTGGTTTTACCGTAGGAAGCAAAAAAGACACCACAGAAAATGACCAAACGAAATATTATGCCACAGGCAGTCAAGTGGGAAGCCTGAAAGGAAACACAACTCTACTCGCCCAAGAACATTATCGTCAACAAGGTAGTACGGTCTCTTCCCTTGAGGGTGATGTGAATATCGGTTCGAAAAAAGCCGATATTTTGGCAACCGATGACAAATATGACAGCCATTATAAACATACCATGGAACAAAAAGGCTTCACCATTGCGGTAAATATTCCTGTGGTGCAAGCAGTGCAAAATGTCATTGCTGTAGCGGAACAAGCTAAACAAATAGGTGAAAGCAAAAATAACCGAGTGAATGCGATGGCAACGGCTAATACCGCTTGGAGTGCCTATCGAGCAGGGCAAGGCTTAATGAAAGCGGGGCAAACCTTAAGCCAAATGGCGAATGGCAATCTGGCTCAAGGGGCGATGAATGCCAGCGTATCTATTACCTATGGCGAGCAAAAAAATGTGCAAACCACTGATACCCAAGGCAACAGTACAACGGGCAGTGAAGTCAATGCAGGTGGGAAAGTGACTATCCAAGCCACCGGGGCAGGCAAAGAATCAGACATTAACATTGTAGGGTCCGATGTATCGGGCAAACAAGGTACCTCCTTCCTTGCTGAAGATGAAGTGAATTTTCTCGCAGCCAAACAAACCCACCAAGAACGCAGCAAAAATAAATCCAGTGGGTTTAATGCAGGTGTAGCGGTGAGTTATGGCTCTGATGGTTTTGCCTTTGGGATTACCGCAGGCGGTAATTATGGCAAAGGCTACGGCAATGGCGATGAAACAACGTGGCGAACGAGTCATATTGGCGATAAAAATAGCCAAACGGTCATTCAAAGCGGTGGGAATGCTACCCTTCGTGGCGCTCAAGTGCGAGGCAACGGCATTACGGTTGATGCGGAAAACCTTAACATTGAAAGCCTGCAAGATACGATGCGTTATGAGGGCAAACAGATGAATGTGAGTGGTCAAGTGACTGTTGGTTATGGTTTCTCTGGTTCCGCTAGTTTCAACCAATCTAAAATGAACGCTGATTATGCCAGTGTGCAAGAACAATCGGGGTTATTTGCTGGTGATGAGGGTTATCACATTGATGTACGGAATCATACGGATTTTAAAGGTGGTTTAATCACCTCCACCGCACAGGCGGAAGCAGAGGGTAAAAACCGTTTTGAAACAGGCACACTCTCCTATTCTGATATTCAAAACCATTCAAATTACAGCGGAACTGCTTTTGGTGCAGGTGTTCAAGCCGATATTAACGGGGGTTGGGATGGCCGTCAGGTCAGAGATAAGGATGACAATATTATCCTAAATGAAGATGGTTCGCGGGCAAGTCGAGTCAATCAAGGCATTGGCTTTGGTTATGAAAAAGACAGCCAATCTAGCCTAACAAAAAGTGGCATAAACACCACCAATCTTCATATCCGTGATGAAAAAGCACAGCAATCACTGACAGGCAAATCTGTTGAAGAAACGCTGAAAGATATCAAAACGGGGATTACTACAGAGAATGCCCAAGCGAATGCTGGGGCGATTGAAAATAACTTTGATAAAGAGGCGTTAAGTAAAGAATTAGCCATTCAACAAGACGTAACCAAAAACTTTGCCCCAGTCGCCGCACAAGGTATCGCTTGGGCTTCAGAACAATTAGGTGCGGTACAAAATTATGAAGTTTTATCTGCCCGCAAATCGCAGGTTGAAAAGGCGTTATCTAACAGCACCAATCCTGAAGAACGTGCGAAACTACAAGGTGAACTCACCCAATTAACCGATTATCTTAATGAAAACCAAACCCGCTACAACCTTTGGAAAGAAGGCGGTGTAGGCAGAGCGGCATTACACGCTGCCGCAGGTGGGTTATTAACGGGGAATGTTAGCGGTGCCGCAGCATCTGGCACAACGTCCCTTGCAGCTCCAGTGATTGAAAAACTCGGTGATAAAGCCGAATCTCAATTTGGGAAAGCAGGCAAAGCGGTTGTTAATGCCACAGCAGGCTTAGCCATTGGTGCAGCCGTAGGCAATGGCAATGTGGGTGCGATGAGTGCAGCAGCGAATACGGATTGGAATAACAGACAGCTGCATCCAGATGAAATGAAACGAATTAAGGAATTATCACAAGGTGATAAAGAAAAAGAGCAACGTTTAACGATTGCGGCTTGTGCCTTAGTTCATTGTTCTGCTCAGTTATCAGAAGAAAATCCAATCTATGAACAAGCCAAAAATTTAGAAAAACTCGGTAGTAGTGAGGCTTATGCGGAAGAAAGAGCCTTATTAAAACAGCAAAAAGTTCTCAAAGAAATGGTAGTTGGTTTACCACCGTCAGATGAAACAATGTCTGTACCCCATTCGTTATTTACTTACGGTATGAGTGATAAATTGCTTGATAAAACTTCAAAAACTAATGAAACCTATGGTGTGAGTACACGAATTGGCGGAGCTTTGCAAGCAACTGGTGGTGCGTTAATTAGTGCTAGTTCAACTGCCTCAGCAATTACAGCTTGTGCAGGCAGTTCAGGGCTAGCTTGTGGAGGTGCTGCGGCATTAGGCGCAATCGGTACATCATATGGTGTTGACCAAGCAAATGCTGGAGTAAACAGTCTATTAACAGGGAGAAACTATTCTACCTATGGTTCGAAATTATTAAGCCAGATGACAGGAATCTCTCCTGAGACAGCAGAAGCGGTTTATGGCTTACCATTAATGTGGCATGGCGGGAATGCGTTGAGAACGGGGAGTAATGTGATCTCTCATTCTGCTTCTGGGCTAAAAAATAGTGAAATATTGACAAAGGGTATTAATGGTGCAAGAAGTACATTAAATTCAGTCAGTAAATGGGCAGCTGCACATCCAAATGCCACAGAAGCTATTGTAGGCGGGACAGTATCCACAGGGTTTGATATTTACAATGGTAATGCTACACCTGAAGGAACGGCGATGAATTATATATATTCTGGTGTTTTGGCGGGAAGGAATTTAAGTACTCAATTATCTTTAGGAACAATGTATCAAGGCATTGTATCCGCAAATGATAGTAGTAAAACAGATCAAGAAATAGTTTCTGACATATTAAAAAAAGATGCTGGAACAATAGTAGCTTATAAAGCCGTAAGCATAGGGAATGCTGGGGGAAAAGCAAAACTCCCTATCCTACTAGGAAGTTCACTACTTGGTGGAGTTATAGAGAATACTGATTTATATAAAGAAAACAAGGACAAAAAATAATGTTTAACTTCATAAAGAGCTATATAAAACCATTTTTTTTATTTTACGTCTACTTTTATACTTCATTAATTATTATTTATTTTCTTTTGAAGATAATTGATTATTTATTTAATAATTCATTTTTTTTTGATGTAAATATATTTTATAGAGCAATCCCAAAAGCTATATTTTTGACTTTTGCATATCTAATTCTTGGCAAATTATGGTCTTTTTTGGGGTTAGCAAAGAAAAATAATAAAGAATAATGAGGATAAAAAATAAGATTACAATTGATAATCTTGGCACATCAGTTTATTTACTGAATATTTACGCAGCTATAAATAATGTGACTAAAATAGCTGGAAAAGTATCAACAAAATTTGATATCTACAATAAATGAATGTAAGTGGTCAAGTCACTGTTGGTTATGGCTTCTCTGACTCAGCCAGCTTCAACCGTTCAAAAATGAACGCTGATTATGCCAGTGTACAAGAACAATCAGGGTTATTTGCTGGTGATGAGGGTTATCACATTGATGTACGGAATCATACGGATTTTAAAGGTGGTTTAATCACCTCCACCGCACAGGCGGAAGCAGAGGGTAAAAACCGTTTTGAAACAGGCACACTCTCCTATTCTGATATTCAAAACCATTCAAATTACAGCGGAAGTGCTTTTGGTGGAGGTGTTCAAGCCGATATTAACGGGGGTTGGGATGGTCGTCAGGTCAGAGATAAGGATGACAATATTATCCTAAATGAAGATGGTTCGCGGGCAAGTCGAGTCAATCAAGGCATTGGCTTTGGTTATGAAAAAGACAGCCAATCTAGCCTAACAAAAAGTGGCATAAACACCACCAATCTTCATATCCGTGATGAAAAAGCACAGCAATCACTGACAGGCAAATCTGTTGAAGAAACGCTGAAAGATATCAAAACGGGGATTACTACAGAGAATGCCCAAGCGAATGCTGGGGCGATTGAAAATAACTTTGATAAAGAGGCGTTAAGTAAAGAATTAGCCATTCAACAAGACGTAACCAAAAACTTTGCCCCAGTCGCCGCACAAGGTATTGCTTGGGCTTCAGAACAATTAGGTGCGGTACAAAATTATGAAGTTTTATCTGCCCGCAAATCGCAGGTTGAAAAGGCGTTATCTAACAGCACCAATCCTGAAGAACGTGCGAAACTACAAGGTGAACTCACCCAATTAACCGATTATCTTAATGAAAACCAAACACGCTATAACCTTTGGAAAGAAGGCGGTGTAGGCAGAGCAGCATTACACGCGGCAGCTGGGGGATTACTCACCGGCAATGTCAGTGGTGCAGCTGCGGCTGGCACCACCTCCCTTGCTGCACCAGCTATTGAAAAACTGGGTGAAACTACAGAGGCTAAATTTGGCAAAGCAGGCAAAGCGGTTGTTAATGCCACAGCTGGCTTAGCCATTGGTGCGGCTGTGGGTAATGGCAATGTGAGCTCAATAACTGCAGCAGCAAATACGGATTGGAATAATCGACAATTGCATCCAAGTGAACAACAAAAAATCAAAGAATTAGCTAAACAATTAGCTAGCGAGAAAGGCGGCACAGATACTTATTGGGAAGAAAGATTAACATTGGTTGCTTCAGCAATGGTTGATGATAAGGAAAATAAAATCGCCAAACTGGGAATAAATGCTGTTTTAAAAGATAACGAAATTTATAATCTTGCTGGTTATAAAGAAAGTTTAGGCATTGCTTATAGTGCGTTAAAAGCAGAAGCAGATAAAAATGAAACCATAAAATGGAAAGATGGTACAGATATGGTTTTATATAGCGAAAAAGTCAATATGTTCCAAGCAACAGAAAGACAATATCAAGACAGTAAAATGTTTGGTAGCCTTAACTATAACTATCCAGATGTAAACAACACAAACTCAATAAATAACGTGAATAACATAAGCAATATCGGACGTTTAAATGGCTTAGATAAAACAGCAAGTCAGCGTTATTCAAATGAATTATTAGGCGTGATTGCAGAAGGAAATCGATCACGTCAATATAGCAGTGACATTGTCAATCGAGATTATATTAATTATGTCACTTCACCAAAAGGCATTACTGAACCTGTTATTTGGGAAGATTTATTAGTTGGAGGAGGATTAAAACTTAGCGGAAAAGTCCTTTCAACAACGAATAAAGCTTTAACGGCAACAGGTGAAACATTAGCAAAATCTATGGCTTCAAATGAAGCAATTGCATTGGGTGCATTTACAGAGAGTGAATTAAAAGTGATGTTAGAAAAACTCACAATGAACAGTAAATCTTATCTTGATAAGTCGTTTAAAGCGGCAGCAAATGCTCCAATGAAAACCACAATAGCGAATGGATCTGCAGCAGGATTAGCTTCATTGGGTGGTGAAGTTTATGATTACACAAAAGAGAATAATCCGAAATCACTCATAAAAGAGAATTTATATAAATCTGCTAATAGTGTGATAGGCGATACATCAAAAGGATTGCTATTTGGAAACATGCCAATAGGTGCTATGGTGATTGGTAACAGCCTTGTTGATAAAGCGGTAACTGGAGAAAGTAATTTAGGGAAAAATTCGATTTCAGGTATGGAGGGAAAAGCTCTTGATGAAATGATTCCATCAGTACCAGGTAAGCCATTTATTGTTGAGGGACTTCAAAAAATCATCGATAAAACTCTTGAAGAAAGTCAAAACAAGGAGGAAAATAATGAAAGAAATAATTAAAGATATTCTTAATATATTAAAAATATCCTTGTTTATGTTATTTTTTAGTAGTTTGTATGTTTGTTTTAAACTTGAAAGAATAGATATCTCAATATTGAATTCAATATATAAGGTAACTATAACTTATTTCATTCCATATTATATGCCACTCCTTATATTTTTTTATTTTTTTTATAAATATAATTTGGGAGGAAAAAAGTAGTTTTTACAGAATATAAAATTAAGAAACTTAAAGAAAACAAAACAAGAGAAATAAATGGTTGGGAAATTTGATAATTGAAGTTGTAAAAATTAGATGCCGAAAAATGAAATTGCATCTAATCTTTTAGATGATATAAAAACATTATCGAGATAATTTACGAAAATTAGGAAAATAGTTATAGATGCAAAAAGAGAATTACTCTTGAATATTTTTTCCCCTTTTAAAAAAGGGAAGGTTAGAGAAGCTCAAAAAATGTTTGAAGAAAATGGTATGGATTATCTAGAGGTATCAAATGAAGATAAATGGAATTGGTTACATCAGCTTTTAATGGGGTTCGATCCTGCATATCCCCCCAGAGAAACGATAGAATTTTTTATAAAAAAAGCGTACCAGTAAATGCACAAGATATCTATGGATATGACACCATTACATTACGCAATGAGAGTAAAAAATGCAGAGGCAGCAATCGCATTGTTGGAAGCGGAGGCAGATCCAAATATACCTAATCAGGATAATGTGATCCCGCTGGCAATGACGGGAGGGATCCCCGATAGATTAGACGTACTAAAACTAATGCTAGATAAAGGTGGTAATGTACATTATAAGAACGGAAATAATGAATTGGGTATTGTATATAGCGTAAAAAAACACCTTCGGAAACAAGATAGATACAAACCAATGATAGAGCTAATGGAGAAATATGCTTAGAAAATGCATTTGGGCCATTTAGCCCTTTGGCCTTTTCGGGAAAGACCTTTCCCCTTGGAAAGGTTACCCTTAAATCCCTTAGGGGATTTATCTTATGCCTTTTCCCTTTTGGGGTTTTCGTAATATTGTCTGGTTTAATGATGTTGCCAATACAATAAATGCACAATGAAATTTTCTTTGAGATGATAAGGAAACACCGTCTAGGAAGATAGTGTTTTTTTTACAAAAAGAAACATAAATCAAGAGTCTAATTGACTTGAAATTTATCACTGATAATCCCATATATGGCATAAAGTATGTCATTTTATTTATAGGTGAAATATGAACGATTATGTAAATAACCTTCATCGTGTTTTTGTAGACAGAGAGATTGGTTTTAAGAAAAAAATTAGCCCCACAGAACAGGATTTAAACTTTTTTAATGATGTTAAAAAAGTTGTTAAAAGCCACTTAAAGACCCAAATCAAGGAATTTTTGGAACAACAAGGAATTGCTAATATTGCCCCAAAATTTCGCATTCAAGGGTCATGGGCGTATGGCACTTGTAATTTACCAGCCAAACAAGGTCAAGAAATGGATTTTGATTATGGAGTGTATTTGCCTGTTCGTGCATTTGAAGGGTTTAATCCTGATGATGGTGCAAGCGAACAAGCTAAAAATTACTTTGCGCAAGTAGAATTGATGGTGGAAGATTTATGTCGTCAATATAATGATTGGCAGTTAGATACTTCTGCGCCCTCATCATGTATTCGCATTAAAATCAAAAATAATGCCCATATGGACATTCCACTTTATGCTGTTCCTGATGATATGTTTGATAGTTTAGAAGAACGCAATGAATTACAACTATCGCTGGAAAGTGCGACTGCTATTCATGAGAGTTTAAATCATTCTGAGTGGGTATTTGAAGATTTTAATATCAAATCATTTGCTGAAGAATCTTTAATGGATAAAAATATTCAAATGATCCATATGGCAAGACGAGATGGTACTTGGCAAGAAAGCGACTGCGAACTGATTCGCAAATGGTTTACCGATAAATTAAAGTCTTTTGAAAATAACGGTCAGCAATTACGAGCAATTTGCCGCTATTTAAAAGCATGGCGTGATTGGCAATTTGCAGATAAATCTTTTCAGCCAAGTTCTATTTTATTGATGATTATTGCCTGTAAGTATTATCAATATTATCAATATCGTGATGACTTAGCATTATTATCAGTTTTAGAAAAATTGCCAAATGCTTTGAATGGAGATGTTTATGAAAACATTGAAGAGCACGAAAGTGAAGATTTTAACCGAATGAAAGAACAACAAAGAGTTGAAGCCAGTCAAGATGCTGATAAGCTTTATAAAAATTTTATGGCAGGTTTAAATAATTCTGACAAAACCAAAGTTCTAACTTTCATCACAAATGAGTGGGGTGACAGAATACCACAAGATAAGAATTTGATTGAGACTTCTCGGCCCCCCGTTTTTGATACACAACCATTGGTACAATCAAAAATTACTCCACAAGTTCCATTAAGACAAGGCTGATGGATTATACAGAATGGCAAGCAGTTGATAGTGATTTTATTGTGCGTATAGATAACCATATTATCACTCAATTAACTGCATATCGTCAAAAAACAAGCAGGCAGCCCGAATCTTTGGGGCTGCTTGTTGGACTGGTTTGGGAGAATGCTTTTTGGGTCAAAGCAATTACCACGCCTACACCATTTGATAAAATCAGTCGGTTTTTATGTATTCGTACACAAAAATCAGCTGATTACAATTTCAACTCATTGAAAAAATTAAATAAACAATCCAATCATCAATGGCATTATTTGGGAGAATGGCACACGCACCCAGAAATTTATCCAAAACCATCAAAAACAGATTTGAATAGTTGGAGTGAATTGCCTAAAAATAGCTACTATGATAGAAACATTCACTTGTTTTGGATTTGTAGTAGTGAAGCTCACAGCAACGATTGGCTAAATATTTGTATTAATAATGTATTTTTTAAGTTGGTAGTAAAAAAAGATGAATTATCGCAATAAAATTATTGAAAAATTGTCTTATCACCAATATGAACCAATCTCGGTTTCGGGTTTTAAAAATAGCCAATTAAGCAATGAAAGCATTTGTTATAAAAAAGAAATTGTTGTAAAAAATACAAAATTTGAATATTTTTTAATTTTTCCTAATTCAGCATTGTTGGACTTTCCTAAAATTTACATAACAGAAAATCAACTATTACTCCTACAGAAAGATTTCCCACATATTGTTCAGCCTATACCTCATTTACAAAAAATAAAAATTACTTATTTAAATAATAAGCTGTATTATGTTTGTTATTTCATAGAAAATAGTAAAATTATACCAAGAAATGATCTTGGCAATTTTATTCTTACGATTGAGAAACATTTAACGAGTTGTTTTGTTAAATTATTGGATAAAAATAAATACATTCAAGAGTATTCAGAGGATTTCTTAGGAATGGTTATTGCACTGAGTACCTTAACTAATGATAAAGATTATTTTTGGCACATTGTTAAAAGTAAAGAAAATTATATTTTCTTAAACTCAAAAGGTAAAAATGATATTTTCTATCTGCAAATCAATAACAAAAGCAACCCAAATTTTTCAGGACTATTTAAAAATAATCAAGTTACTACTCAGTCATTTTTAGATTTTATCCAGATATGGGATAATGATGCTTACAAAAAATTAAGAGAATATTTGAAAGGCATCAATAAGAAATACAAGAGAAAACCTATAAACATATTGATTGAATGGCAAAAAAAATTAATGGGAGCATCATTTGAATGGAATGATCATCAAAATAAATTATTAAAACCGTTTTTAGATAATCAATATTTAATTCAAAAAGTGGTCTTTTATACGGTAAATTTAATTGATTTTAAAGCTAGTGTTTTAAGAAATTTACCAGATAAATCACAGAATGGCTTGTTAAATAAAAAGGTCTTTCAAGTTGGGTTGGGAGCAATTGGTGGATATATGGCAGATTCCTTGATTAAAATCGGTGCTGGTATTGATAATGAATTTACTATTATTGATAATGATATTTTAAGAATTGATAACATTGGGCGACATTTATTAGGTGTAGAATATATTGGAAAAAGTAAATCCCAAGCATTTAAAGAATATGCACAAAGGCAAACTTTTAATCAAACACTAAAATTGAACATCAAGACTAATAATATTAGTGATTATAACTTTCAATACTTTATAGATCATCCAGTAAACTTAATTGTGGATGCAACAGGTAGTATTGAAGTACAAGAATATCTCAATGAATTAGTACAACAAATACCATTAGAATATCGTCCCAATTTATTGCACTTGTGGATTTTTGGCAATGGAGAATGTGTACAAGGCTTTTGGTGTGATGCAAAATTGCAAAATCATCAAGGTGGCTGCATTCAATGCTTAGGAACATCTGCTAATGGACTGTTTGAAAACACTTTACCAATTAGAAATTTAAACAAAGAACAACGCTTTGGTGTTTGTTCAGCATTTACACCCTATGCCGTATCTGGTGGAATGATGGCATGCTCATTGGGTATTAATATGATATTGGAGTGGATCGAAACTGGTATAGTCAAAAATAATTACCAAACCCGTTACAACTCTGAATATCAAAATGAGAAAATCAATGATATGTTAATTATGGCAGACGTAAACTGCCCTTGTTGTGGAGAAAAATATGCAAGATCAATCTGATTTTAAAATACTGTCATTATCTGGTGGTGGTTATCGTGGTTTATATACTGCTGAAGTATTAAAAGAGTTGGAAAACCATTTAAAAACTAAAAATCCAAATGATTGTATTGCCAATTATTTTAATTTAATCACAGGTACATCGATTGGTGGTATTATTGCATTGGCATTAGCTTATGAAATTCCTGCTGAAAAAATTTCCAAAATATTTGATGATAAGGGCGAAGAGATTTTTAAGAAACAATCTCGATTAAATTTTGCCGAGATATTTAAAGCCAAATACAATTCGGGTATTTTGAAAAATATTTTGTTGGATTGGTTTGGTGATGCTTTAATCGGAGATTTAAAACATCCAGTAGTTATTCCAGCTGTAGATTATACAACAGGCTTTCCTGTCACATTTAAAACAGCTCATCACGATACGTTTAAGCGAGATTGGAAACAGAAGATTGTTGATGTGGCACTAGCAACTTCGGCAGCACCAATTTATTTTAAACGCCATTGTATTGGAGAAAATGAATATATTGATGGTGGGCTGTTTGCCAATAGCCCAAGTCTGATTGGATTGCACGAAGCCGAAATCTTTTTTAAACACCCTATAAATCAAGTCAAAATCTTGTCTATTGGTACATTATCATCCAAGAAAACCATCAATCCAAAGACCAATAAAAAAGGTGGCTTGACTGACTGGGGGGAAGGAGTTATTACAAAAGCTTCTCGTAACATTATTGATATTACGCTCAGTTCTCAACAATTATTTATGAATCAGTTGGTCAAACACAGAATTAAGGATAATTTTGTTATTATTGATGAAAACTTAACTCACAGCTCCGCCCCCTATGTTGGATTAGATGAGGTCACCGATGAGGCAAAACAAATTCTTAAAGGGAATGCTACTCAGTCATCAAAAGTTGCACTTGGAAAGAGAGAGGTTTTGGCATTTTTTGATGAAATAGCTATTCAACCTATATTTTATGAAGGCAAATATAAAAAGGAGCTGACGGAGATTAAGCCTAAATTCTGCGAAAAATTAAAATAAAATTGACATTCCTTCAAGGATAAAAGCCAATTGCCCTATATTTTGGAGTATCTGCTTTGCTTAACTCCAAATTTTTCAATGCCATTGATATCATTTTATTTCACTGCAAACAGCTTCGAATGCTTAATTCGTTTGTAGTGAAATTTGCTTAACCCCACTTCATAAAATTAGGATTTATTTTTATTCATCAATTTCTGCGTCCACTCCTTCTTCCTCTATAATCACTTCTTCCCATTCATCTTCTGATAAAAACTGCCAATAGTTACAAATCCAACCATCTTCAAATTTTTCCCATACACCCGCATAGTTATACGCTGTCACTTCAGGATCAGCGTGGCAAATTTGGCCCGCTTGAATTTGAGCATTAACCCAACTTGAAAAAAGAAGGGTTATAATGATAATAAAACCTCTCATTGCTATGTAATTTCATTCCTCCTGTTCCAGTATATTTATCCTAAGTGACTTTTCCTCTCCAAAACTCTCTGAAATTTCAAAATAATTAATTCTCCTAAAATCCGCTGATATTTTGCAAAATAGTGACCGTCATTAGGGTATACCTCAATGACACTGGCAAAAAGCCATTAAATACCTCCGTCATTTAGACCGAAAATGGGGTTCAATAACAGGGTCATAAAAAAATGACCTTAATGAAGGTATATTGAGTATTTTATGTTCGCACGAATTTATATGCGGGTTTCAACCGAAGAGCAAGACCTACAACGCCAAGATAAATTGATTGAGGACGCAAAACAAAAAGGATTTTATGTGGTTGCGGTTTATCGTGAAAAAATTTCAGGCACAACGGAATGGGAAAAACGCCCAGAACTTGCAAGATTGATTAGGGATTTACAACAAAATGATGTCGTGATTGCTGAGAGTATCGCTCGTTTAACACGATTAGAGCCGAAAAAAGCCCTTGAGCTGATTGATGCCATACAATCGAAAGGGGCAAAAATTCAGGTTCCTGAGGTCTTTGATATGAATACCCTCTCACAAAGTATTGGGGGACAAGCTAGCGTATTTGATCCTCACTTTTTGATGTCTGATTTATTTTCAGCACTGCAAAATATGTTTTTTAAGCTCGTGGTCAGTGTTGCCTATAACGATTATCAAAAACGTAAAGAGCGACAACATCAAGGTATTGCCCTTGCTCGAAAGCAACGAAAATATCGCGGTCGGCAACCTAACATTGAGCTACATAATGCCATCATCGAACAGAGTAAAAATAGCACGACTATCAAAAAGACCGATGCAATCCTTAATACGAGTGAAAGTATGGTACCATGGGTTTGGACATGGGTTTGGAGAAAATATAAAACTTAATATAATTAAAAACGGTAATGAGGGATATCATTAACTATAACATTTTAAAACTGAATGTGGCATTTACTCAAAATAGTCTTATTAATATTCGTTTTAATAAATATTTAGAAGAACACCTTGATAGTATCACTAGCTCTATATTGGTGATTATTTCTGGAAAAATTGCAACAGGAAAATCAACTCTCTTAAGCAAAATAGCAAAAATCAAAAGCGTAGTTTTGATTAATTCACTACTTGACTTAAATAATAAAGCCCCTAATCTAAATGACAAGGATATTTTAGGTATTGATGTTTCAAACTTTCAAGAATTGAATATCATCATAAAGCAATTAGAAACCTTAAGAAATCCAATTATTATCACTACTATCGACTACATTTACCTTGAGTCACTAACAAACTGGCAAGCATTTATTAATAGCAGAAAAAAACTGACAAAGATGAGAAATGCACCAATTCATTTGCACCTAGCTAGAAACCAGATTTCAGCGAAGGCATTATTCTAAAATAATTAAAGCTACGAAGAGTCAATCATTACGACAAAAATACTTTCATCCTTTCATTTTAGCACTTGAACCCACCGTACAAACACCGTACAATTAACACATAAAAAGAGGATAACATTATGCCAGCAACAGCGAGATTTGAAGCAAGAATTAATACTGAGATACAAGCCTTATTAAAGCGTGCCGCAACCCTTGAAGGACGCAGTTTAAGTGATTTTGTGATTAGTGCAGCACTGTCGGCTGCAAAAAAAACAGTGGAAAAAAATGAACTTATTCACCTTTCCATCGCTGATCAGCAGTGTTTTGCAGAAGCATTGATTTCACCGCCTATGCCAAATAAAAAAATGCAAGAAGCACTTGATTTAAGCACCTCATTATTGGGGGAATAATGCTCTCCAATATCAAAATCACTGCATTTGATAAAGCCTATCTACGCGATCAATTTGATTGTGGCGTTCCACCGTTAAATCAGTATTTACAAAAACAGGTTTCACAAGACATCAAAAGGCGTATCGCCTCTTGCTTTGCTGTCATTGATGAAAACAAACGTATTTTAGGTTACTATACTTTAGCCTCAGCAAGCATTCCTCTTGTTGATCTCCCCGAGAACCTTAATAAAAAACTGCCCCGTTACCCTAGTGTTCCAGCGGTGTTACTTGGTCGCTTAGCCATTGATAAGCAAGCAAAAGGCAATGGTTTAGGAAAAGCCTTACTCGGTAACGCATTAAAACGCATTATTCGTTCGGATATTGCGGCTTACGCATTAATTGTTGATGCCAAAGATCAAAGTGCGGTAGATTTTTATCAACAATTTGGATTCATCCCTTTCTCTAAAGATACCCACAAATTATTTTTTCCATTAGCAAACATCAATCTTCATTTAGAGCGCAAAGCTCAAACCTAACTTTCTACAGTAAAAAAGCACTCAATACTGAGTGCTTTTATCACCATTATTCACGGTCAAATTCAAAATCGTCCTTCGAATAACCAAACTCCATTGCAATATTGAAAAGTTTCTCTACTGAATCAGGATATTCGCAATGACAAGTCTCTGTTTCATCGGAGCTTTGAATACCCGCAAATAGCATTCCTGGTTCAAAATAGACTAATCGAAAACTTGCTTCAGGGAACTGATGGGTAAGCTCAGTAAACCATTCTGAAGGTGGACACCATGCGGTATTAAAGCTCACACAAAAATACGTCTGCCCATCAAGTATATCATCGCAACATTGCGTATCCGCATTCCATTTTACGCCCCAATTTGCATAAGCCCATTCATACCAAGTAGGCGCATTATATTTAAGCTGATTATCAATATATTGCTGCCCTAAGGCTAAATCAAACTGAAAATAATCCTGTTCGTTAGGATAGCACTTAAGCCAATGGATAAAATCACCCACAGTCCAGTGCCGCTCTCGTGATAATAAAGATAGTCGTAACGCTTTCTTGCCATCTTTGATAAATTCATCAATTAGCTCATCGGTCAGTTGCTGTAACCTATCTAACCCCAATAATTGAAATGATGGCCAACCATATCCTCCAGAAACAATATTCACTTCTTCAGGCATTGGGATTAACAAGTTAAAATCAACCACCTGCTGATTTTCTTCTTGATCGAAGCGTAGAACTTTCTCAACAATCGACTTCAGCATAACAGAATCTTGAGCTGAGACTTCAAGTGAATTTTCGCACCAATTTGGCATTGTGTATCTCCTTATTTAAGTTAAATGATAAAAGGGATACACCACCCCAAAGGGATAAATGTATCCCCATTGGGAAAAAGTGCGGTAAAATTTCACCGCACTTTTAAAGGTTGAAAGGAAGAGGTGCATCATTAAATGATGCCACTCCGTATGGTTTACGCTGCTTCAGGATAGTAATGTTCATATTGTTTTTGAACATCAAGCGTCTCAAGCATATATTCACAGGCTTTGCGGGCAAACCCTGAGGCTTTGAGAATGGCACGATTATCCTCTTTCAAAATCTTGAGCCAACTTTGAATATAGGCGGCATTTTGTGGAACTTGGTTAAACCCAAGATGTGCACATAAAAATGCCCCGCCCATTTCAGCAATCAGTTCTTCAAACGCATAGACTTTGTTGCCAAATTTGGCTTTACCTGAGGCAATGCCTTCTCGATTTAAACGCGAGGCGTGCCCTGTGGCATGCGTCATTTCGTGCAAAAGCACACTGTAAAAATCCTGCTCTGAATGGAATTGCTTCATTTCAGGCATCACAATTTTATCGGCACTCGGTCGATAAAAAGCGTTAGGACTTGGTCCGATATTCACTGTCAGCGACATACCATCGATAATTTTGCGAATATCTGCGTAAATCTGGTATTGGGTCAGCTCAGCATCTACTGTACGTTCTTGAACGTGATCAAACATTACTTTCGGCAAACCGTCACATTGTTCGATGTTGAAAACAGGATAACGTTTTAAAATGGCAAACTGCTCCATTTCAGGGTTTCCTTCTTCATCACAAATCGGGTTACCCTCATCGTCGCATTTTTCACGTTCAATCGGACAATAGCTCGCCACAATCGTCGCGTTCTCACCTTTACGCACATAGCCACCTAATTTGTTGGCCGCGCGAGCGGTGATCCATTTACATTGTCGATAGCCATTTTCTGCACCCGCAAGCCATAAAAGTAATATATTTATTCCTTGATAGTATCGTCCTGATACCGCATTACGAGGGATACCTAAATTACCCTCAGGGTTATTCCAAGGTTTTAGCCAAGGAACCGTGCCCGCTTCAAGTGCGCTAATAATGCGATCGGTAATTTCTTGGTAAATATCTGTTTTCTGTGTTGAATTGTTCATTACTGTTCTCCTAAATAGAAAAAGGGAACAGCCCCACAATCGGGAATGTTCCCCGATTGGGTTGAAAAGTCAGTCAATTTATTGAGGCTGACGTAATTGCGTTAAGCCTGCCAACCTTTGTGCAAAGGTTCTTCTTCCAGCAAATGATACCCAAGACGTTCCAACATGGTTGAGGTGTCTTTAATGTATTCGCTTAAATCCACAATAAAGTTGTCCCAGATTTCTCTGAATATGGCTTTATCTTTGTTGCGAATATCTTGAAAGCAAAACGCCTCTTCCGCTAGACAGGCATCAAGACTCATCGTATTAAAATGTGAATAACGATAACCGAAATGATTACGCGTAATGTCAAGTACATTGAAATACTCATTCGCCCCAATATATTCGGCAATAAATGCAAATCGGCGATAGGCTTTCTCTGTTTGCTCAGGATAAATGTGTTGATACAAATTAATCCAATCCTCAGAATAAAGCCGACCATAAAAAGCCACGCCATCGCCTTGGCTATAAGAAAGCGAACTTTCAATGGTTAATTCACTTGGAAAGCCTGCTTCAACCAATTTATTGTCAAAATAAGTGTGTAAAATATTCATCGTGTTTCTCCTAAAAATAGAAAAAGGGGAAACACAGCACCAATAGGGCGGTTTCCCCTATTGGGTTGATAAAAATAATGATTAGTAAACTAACTCATCACATAGTTTGTAAAATCGATCAATTTCCTGAACAGATTGATATTTAAAAAATATCCAACGAGCCTTTAAGTATTTCAACGGTAAACGCTGAAAAAAGGCTGACGAAAATTCCCCTGAATCAAGAAGCGGATTCGGATAATTAATCAGTTTCAACGTTAACGCGTCTTTTCTGGTTTGTGCAATGACCTTCTCAATGGCCTGAACATCGGTAAAAGAAAATTTTCTCTTTTCCAAATAACCACATTCACAGGCAATTTCCTGCATAAGCTCATCAACTTCATAATAAGTCGCATTAACGGTATTGATTAGACGTGTGTAAAAGTGTTTCATTGTGTTTCTCCAAAATAAAAAGGGAAACACGTATCCCCAAGGGAAACAGGTTTCCCTTAAGGTAGAAAATCTTATCATAATACGATTAAGATCAGTGTTGAAAGGTTAATTTGATCTATTTTCAGGATTTTTGTCAACAGGTGCTTCATCTTCTGAAAACTCTGCTTTAATCAAATCCCAATTTGCCCAATATAAAAGCCCAACAAACGTGCCTATAAAGAGCGTAAACAAACCTAATGTAAAAAATAGTGCCCAATTCATTTTTTCTCTCCTTGCATATGTTTTGACTTAACATCTGCATAATAAGCACAAAGGTGACCTATTATCCAAACAACTGCACCAAAAAGAAAGAGAAAAATCCCTTCAAAGACAGAAACGTTGTCAGAGGATAAAATAATCCCTACAAGTCCAAGTCCCATCAGATAAGCCCCTTTGCGTAAATCATCACTTAAGCGTAATAACGTTACTGTCTGTAAATGATGGAATAATGCTTTTAGCTTGGCTTTCATCTTGTTCGCCCTCCTGAGACCAACAAGGTATTTTCATCTTTTTGAGTCACCTCCAAAAAACGAAAATGTGAACCATGTTGTGCTGGCATTTTTTGTAAAAATCGCACCGCACTTTCTTGTGGTTGGCGAGCTGCCCAAACAGCCTTAGCTCGCTGAATAATTTCATCAATCAAGGCTTGCTGGGGTTTCGTATCAAGATGCTGATATTTCGGCATATAATCTCCAACTGCTGAGAATAAAATTTGCACTCTCATTGTGTTTCTCCTTAAAAATAGTGGGGAAACACAACCTCCTTGTGGGAAGCAATATGTTTCCCCAAAGGACGTAGCAAGGTTAACTAAATGTCAGTTTAGTAATACCAAAATAAGATAGCCGCAGACACCGCCCCCATCAGTAAGCCAATTAAGCTCATTGAGAGAACGACTTTTAAATGACGCCGCTTAAGTTTTTCGATTTCTTCACAATACGAAATTTCCTGTTGCTGTTGCAACATTTCGTGAAAGGCTTCTTGCTCAGCCAAACGTCGCTGAACATCGTCTTCAATACTGTGATGAACTGCTTGGCTCACGCCTGATAGTTTGTTGCGTGCAAAAACCACGGCTTTGCCTAAACCCCGACCTAAAACATAGGAAAAAGATTTTTTGGCTTTTTCGGGTTGTTGAGATGATCCAAAGGGATCGAAAGGAAGTGAATTGCTCATAATGCATTCTCCATTGAAGTTAAACATAGGTTCAAGGAGAAACGCCCTGCAGGGACATTTTTCCCTGAACAGGTGAGATAAAAGACACATTCACAGTGTAATCACTGAAACCTCTTTCAGAATGCTGAGGTTATTTCGGCAATGAACACAACTACCACAGCGGGCTAGTCCGTTGCTATTTCAGGTGTTCTGCAACGTTTTAAGGGCTACCAAAGTAGCTGACTTAATGCCCTTATCATACAAAATTCACTCCCATAAAAAAATCCTTTTTTGCTGTTTCTTTGCACAATAATTGTTTCTATTTCAAAGAGAATTAATTATTCAGTTCATTTTGGAAGTTCGCTAAGGTTGGGCTATTTCTCTTTTAGTTGGTAAAAGGTCATGATAAAGCGAACGCTCCTTGTATGTTTAAGTATCAGTATAGCTGCTTGGGCTGAACTTCCACGCGAAGTCAATATCACGGTTTTCAGCACACAAGCCTATCCCATTCAAAATGTCCAATTAGCTCAGCACCTTTACCATCTCGACCGCGTCGAACAATGGGAAGACCAGCTTAGCCAAGGCTTAAGTACCAATCCTACACAAGCGGAATATCAAGCTAAAGCGTTTTTTCAACGTCCTGATAGCCAAACCCAAATCCGCGAATTACAGCAGGCTTATCAAGGCGTGATCATGGGCTGGCAAATGGGCATTCGCAAAGTGCCCGCGGTGTTATTTGACAGCCCACAATTTGGTCAAGGTGTTATTTATGGTGTCACTGATGTTCAGTATGCCATTCAACTTTGGAAACAATGGATAAATCAAAAAGAGGGAAAATAACGTGACAATAAAAATCCCGCAAAAACTGACCGCACTTTGTACCGCACTTGCTTTTACTACAACAGCACAAGGCGAAATCAATACCGCAACCATTATGGCATCGAGCGCCTCAACTAGCTGCTTAGAATACAAGGTGGTTGGTACCTGTTTCTGGCTCTTCTGCA
The DNA here is from genome assembly GCF_023611905.1 of Avibacterium sp. 21-595. Lineage (NCBI taxonomy): Bacteria > Pseudomonadati > Pseudomonadota > Gammaproteobacteria > Pasteurellales > Pasteurellaceae > Avibacterium > Avibacterium sp. 21-595. The sequence goes on from NZ_CP091455.1 coordinate 1,609,856, forward strand.
CTTATTTTGGTTGCAAAGTTCGCACTTCAACAAAAGTACGCCACTTTTTGCCTGAAATGGTGGTTTCAGCCTATAACCACGATGGACAAAATCCGTGGTCAGAAATGAATGTGATGTCTCAAGGGGTTAAAGGCGGGGAATATCGCTCACCACAAAAAAATTACAGCCAGCTTAATTTTAAAAATGCTACTGCACTTGGCCACCCTCAAGGGGCGATTGGTAATTTGTTAAAAAGTACAGGTTATTATTGCCAAACCCAAACAACACCATTTATGCCGTATTTTTTAAGTAGTCTTGATTACTTTGCTTGGCGACAAAATTTGCCCGAGATGTTTTACCCTGAAGCCCTCACGCCAGGAATGCGTGAAGTGCGTTCAGGGGCGGAGATGTGGGGAAATATTTTTCCTCGCGGTGGTGCGGTAACCCAAGTGGATGATTATAAGGCATCAGCCGTCATTGCACAGCGTGTTGCCGACATTGTTACCCGCACAGGACAACTCCATATTTATCAGCCTGCTGCGAGAACAGGCGGTGCAGGCACTTGGTATCCTAAACCCGTTAAAGAAGGCAATGCCAATAATCATAAATGGCAACAACTCTCCCCTGAGATGCAACAATCTTGCAGTGCATTCCCTGATACCCCGCCAACAATGTTATCTGAAAAAGGCAATTATGCCTGGGCGTTATGGCGTCCTTATAAATGCTGTAAGCGTCGTGGACAAACCTTTTTATACAGTATTGATTGGTATAACGACAACGAATAAAAGGAAACAAAATGAAACGACTCAATAAAGTCAGTGTTGCGGTACTTTTCGCACTCAGTACATCTCCCATTTATGCAGAGAGTTCCCTGTTAGACAACATTCAATTCAATAAATCCGACTCTGTTTTATCCGATCAAATTTACTATCAAATCGGCGGCGGTTCAGGCTATATGACACCACCGACACGAGCAAAATCCCTAAAAGCCATTGAATTTGGGATCGGCTGGAAAGCCAATTTAATGTGCGGTAATTTTGACATTAAAACCACCGTAAAAAACCAATTAAATGGCATCACGGAGGGATTTAAGGATTTAATGGGAAACGTGATGGAGTCGGCAAAAGGGGCGGTAGCCAGTCTTCCTGCGATGGTTATTCAGCGTGCCAATCCGCAGCTTTATGACATTCTGACTAATGGCGTTTATCAAGGACGGCTTGATTTTAATCGTCTAAAAACCAGTTGTGAAGCGATGTCCAAGCAACTTGCTGACTATACCCTAAATGGGCGTTGGGCAAAATCGGCGGATTTGGAAAATTATAAAGACATTGTGGCCACCGAACCCGATGCACAAAAAGCACAGAAAAAATCAGAAGACAATAAAGGGAAAAATGGCAAGGAATGGATTGGAGGCCAAAAACGTGGAGGCGAAAATCAAAAACAAATCAAATTGATTGAAGATGTCTCTAAAGCAGGTTACAACCTCTTACATAACCGCAATGCCTTAGATGAAAGTCCACTTACAGGACAATCTTGTACAGGGGCGACTTGCCAAACCTTTGACTCACCACAAAAACTCTCTGATTTTTTAACCCGAACCATTGGTGAACAATCCATCTCGACCTGTACTGAAGATTGTGGTCCGAAAACCAGCTCAAAAGCGGGTGTTGGGCTGGCGCCTGCGATTGAAGAAGAAAATGTGCAAACCGTAGAGAAACTTGAACAAGTGCTGAATATGGATACACCAAGTAAAGAAATGCTAGCTGAACTGAGTTCCAATACCATTCCTGTTACACGGGGACTCATTGAAGCCTTACGCGAAGATCCCGACGTGGAAGTGCTTAGCCAACGTTTGAGTGCCGAAATCGCGACAGCCAAAGTGATGGAAAAAATGTTGCTAGCACGTCGAGCAATACTCGCAGGAATGCGAGAGCCTTATGTGGCCGCTGATAAGAATGCACAAGAAGAGTTGGAAAAAACCTTAAATAAAATTGACTTAGAAATTTCTCAAGTCAAACTTGAAATGGATATGCAAAAAATGATCACCAGTAACACCGCATCTGTTGTGATCCAAAACAAACTCAACCGCGAAGCCAATGTTGGCAATCATGGAGAGGGCTATGACAACGTGGATAAACGTGTCAATGACTTAGCTTACGGCACGCCAAATGCAGAAGATCATATGGAAGCAGGCGATATTGCCTTACCTCGCCGAAATATTGCCCTAGATGTTCCGATTGTGAACAACGTTGTGCCTTATAGACCGCCTTATAACGCAAGCGGAAACTATTCTGGCAATTATAAACCGATTGCCCCCATCAATGGTTCCTCTCTTGATCAAGCGACAAATCTATTGAGAAAGTTTGAAGGATTTATTGGTACAGCAAAATGGGATATGAATGCACAGCGTTTAGGCTACGGCTCAGATACCATTACCAAAGCGGATGGTACGGTGATCAAAGTACAAGCTGGAATGACCGTAACCAGAGAAGATGCGGAGCGAGATTTAGCCCGAAGAACGAAAGAATTTGCAAATATTGCAAGAAGAAACGTTTCTGCCGAGACTTGGGATAAATTACCCCCAAATGCACAAGCTGTTTTAACCTCAATGGCTTACAATTATGGTTCTCTGAGTAAATTGGAGTCTGTGGTAAAAGCAGCAAACGTCTCAGCTAATACAGGTGATATGACTGCATTAGCCAATGCAATCAGAAGACGACAAGTTGATAATGGCGGAATGAATGCTCGACGTCGGAATCAAGAGGCTGATTATATCCTGAATAAAACAAGCTAAAAAATAGTCGCATTTTTAATCATTCATTGATACATTATTTATGTCTCAAATAACAGGAGCTTCTTATGCGTAAATCTCTTTTTTTAAGCATTATTTTAACCGCACTTTTTTCTACTAATGCCCTTGCTGCAAATAATAGCAGTATTATTTTTTCTTGCACGGCAACAGATGGTAAACCCATTATGGTGAAAAAAGTTGGCAGTGATTATGAATACACTTATGGTCAATTTAGTTTTAAAAATCCAATCAAACAAGTCATCGCCAATGAAAACTCTGAAATTTCAGTAGGTTCAGGGTTTATTACGAATGTAATGGAACTTAAAAATAACGGGATTTCTTACCGTGTTGGCTTTCTTCAAGGTAGAGGAACTAATACAATTGATAACCCTAGCGTTGACATTTACAAGAATGGGCAATATGACGACTCTATCGAATGTAATGTAAAAAAAGCGATTAAACAAAACTTCGCTTCAACACAGATTCGGCGAACTGGTCTTTAAAAGTAGAACTTAGAAAATAACAACACTAAATAATAAAGCACATAATTAATTTTGTCTAAATTATGTGCTTTTTACTTTACAATACATTACATATCGCATAGTATATACAAAAATCATATACAAGCAGGAAATTAGTATGAGTATAGTAACCGCAACTATTTTTATGAACAATAAAAGTCAGGCAATTAGAATCCCTAAAACTGCAGAATTGCCCGAAAAAATAAAAAATGTAAATATTATTGTTCAGGGCAATACTCGTATTATCACTCCAATCAATACAGTTTGGGATAGTTGGTTCAATGATGTGCATACCGTATCAGATGATTTTATGCTTGATAGAGAGCAACCAAAGATGCAAGAAAGGGAATCGTTCTAATGCTAAAATATATGCTAGATACTAATATAGCCATTTTTACGATAAAAAATAAACCTGTGCATATGTTACCTCTATTTAATGAGAATCAGGCTATGATTTGTATGAGTTCAATTGCCCTAATGGAACTCATTTATGGTGCAGAAAAGAGTGCTAAAGTAGCTCATAATTTATCTATTATTGAGTCTTTTTGCTCAAGATTGACTATTCTAAATTATGATGAAAGGGCGGCATACCATAGTGGGCAAATAAGAGCAGAATTAGCTAAGCAAGGGCAACCTATAGGTCCATACGATGCTATGATTGCAGGTCATGCAAGAAGTTTAGGCTTAACTATTGTAACAAATAATATTAAAGAGTTTTCAAAAGTAGAAGGGTTAAAAGTTGTTGATTGGAGTAAAGGAATATAAAAATTACAAATTTTTTGTATACCACAAATAAATTAATATCTAACACTTATAACCTATCAACTCAACCGCTTATTAATCAAGCAAGGAGGAAGAAATGGTTTTCTTGGAAAAAAAATTAGTTTTATTAGTTATCGCAACCTTTTTATTCATACCCCTTTCAACTTTTGCAGCAGTAAAAAAATTTAATTATGACAATATATTGATTGAATCATTGCGTTTAAATAATATCACAGATTTTAAACCGCTTGCTGAAGAGTGGCTGCTATATAGTGATAAACAAACTTACCATAAGTATAAGAATGATGAGTTTGAATTCCAAGATAAAGTGGAAGAAGCTGGGAAAAAACTGAAAACCTTGGTAGAAAAAGCACCGTCCTCCCCTGAGTTTACGATTTTAGTTGATACTCAATTTGGAGAGTATGATTTTGAAAAAAATCAGTTTACTTATCAACCGTTAATGAATGGTCATTTATATATAGATGGGAAGCTAATTACTCACTATACCAAAACCTTACCAAGACGAATCAATCTCTATGTATCTAACCCAGAAGTAATTGACGGTATTCAAATGCCTAAAGCAGAAGCTAAAAAGTTTATACAACACAGAAAAGACCAATTTGGTAATATCAATAGAAACGTAGTATTATCTGTAAACATTCAGTTTAATTCTGCCGATGGGCTAGACAATTTAACAGGAACGGTTCTCAGTTATACTCTTAAAGATAAAGATAATAAAATTATTTATTCAAAAAAATTAATGGATAACGCCCAATAACAGGAGGCAAAAATGAAAATGACAGGTTTTACAAAATTCGTTGATAAGACAGAAAATGCGATTAACAAATTTAAGCATTGGCAGGTGGCGAAATGGGTGAAAGTTATGATTGTACTCGGTATTTTCAGCCTGTTTTTCGGTTTATTTTATATAACCTATCACTTATTTGCATTGATCCTCTGTTTTGCACTCTTAGTTGCATTTCAATATCTTCCAAAAGAAGTAAAAGATATTATTCATAAAATATTATCGGTGAATAATGATGATGACGATAACGGTTATAGAAGCGGTCATTCAGGATATGGATATTACTCAAACGGTAGCCGAATAGACTAAACAAAAATAGCAAAGCCCTAACTTAACAGCTTTGCTATTTTTTTTATTAGTAATTTACTTTAATTTGGAGCCCCCAGGTAATAGTTTTGGTCCATTAGAACCACTTTTTTGGACTTGTTCAGAACCTTTATGAAAACTATCTGCTAACCGTCCTAAATTTACACCTGCCCAAGACATTGCCGCAACCCAAACACCGGGCAAAACCAAGAACATCATTCCCAGCACAAAGCTCATAATCACATCATCACGGCTATTTTGTAGAAACGCCCAACTTATTTCTGATTGATGGCCAGGAGAATTATACAAAATGCTAATCAGAAACGAATCCAACCAACGTGCCAATTCCCACCAAAATGACACGGTCACTAAAGCAAATTGTACAAACATCAACGTTACAATCGCTTTTAAGGAATAGCCACTGAATATGATGACTATCGGCATCAAAATAATCACTGCCATAATCAGCAAGGCTTGGATCATAGGCAACGCATTACGCATTGCATCAAAACCTGGGTAAGCGGCAAGGCTACCCGCAGTAATCCCCAATGCAGACACCACTGAAGAAACGTTATTGGTTAGCGTAGAATCTAAACTACCACCGTACCCTTCATAGGTTTTCCCTCTTGAGATATTAATATTTTCAGGGCGTAATAAAGTGCGAAGTAACGCCTCATCTTGAATATTCGAATCAGTAAACAGCTCGCCTAATTTCACCGATAAATTTTGTCGCATATCCGAAAGTAGCATATCTTTTAGCCCTACTTGGCTATCTGCCCACCATTCATCGCAATGAGGAAAACCGCCCTCACCCGTATTGGGTAATCCCTGATCACGGTTAGGTTCATAAGCCCAACGTTGCATCGGTTGCATCGCTCGATAACGAGGGTAAAGTTCACTATTGTTCACTAAAATTTTCCCCCCAAGCCAGCTTACTTCTCGGGCTTGTGCGGCATTCATTGCCACTTGGCTATCCAACACTTTGCGTCGAGCAGGCAAATAACATTGTTGCACAAATTGACGGACTTCGGTCAGCAGTGCGGGGTTGTTAATTTTTTCGTGTTGCACCTCAAAGCGAATTTGACGTAAGTCAGGTTTACAAGGAATGGTTGAAACCGCCCCATGCAAAATCCCCTTATTAATGGCGTGTACTAATCCCCACAACAAGGGTACTTTGGCTTGTTTATCGGCGAACTCACTCACCATACTGGCATAACCTGTTTTTTCAGGTGCTAACGGCACTTTATAGCCACAATGCTTCGATTGCTCCACATTGTAAGCCATATTATTCAGCGAAATCGGCAACATCGGGGCAAGGGTAATCACAATCACCAACATTGCAGGAAAAAATTGTATGCCTAGCCAATCAATCAGTAATTCGCCTTTGTTCCCTTCATCTGCCCCTTGCTTTTTCACCTCTAACCACGTTTTAATCAGTACGCCAATTAAAGGCGCAATAAATAAGCCTGTACTGGCAAGCAATCCAAATAAACCATTGTTGATTATCCAACCCAATAACGTGAGAAAATATTCAAGATAGCTATCCACATTAAACGTCATCTTATTCTCCCATTTATAATCGATACAGAAAATTCAGCCCTTCAACGGTGAAGAATACCGCTATCACTAATCCCCAAAGTTTAACGGAGAATGGACGAACACGATAAATGCGATACATTAATCCTATCACCACGACATACAAGAAAAATCGCCAAGCTATCCACCCATTGGCGGTTTCCTGCAACCATTGATTTAGATTCAGTCCTGGCATATAGGTAACCAATACCACGCCAAGCAAAAGCACACTAAAAAAGAGCAATACGCCGATTAAAAGTGCGGTCAATATTTTGCGTGTTTTTGAACGGGTTTTCATTGTGCGTCTCCTCCAAATAGTCCAGTCGGAATCGTTGGAGGAACAGCAAGCCTTTCGCTCAAGGCATAGGCAAACCAAAAGGCGTCAACATCATCGGCAATAGTGATAGAGAGACGCGTAGCCGTGTTATCATTGATAAATTGATAATACCCAACAATATTGAGCAACAGATAAGTTACCCCTTTCTCCCCCATAATTTTGATATGCCAAGCACGCCGTTTAAAAACACGATGAGGATACAAAATATACTGGTGTACTTTACCTACTCTGCCAATAATAAGCTCACTGAGCATAGATAAATCATTTAAAATTGGGTCAATATTAAACGATCGAATAATTGGGTCAGCTCGAAATAAGAGGCCCGTATAAGATGGCTTAATGCTTGTATTCGACATTCTCAATTCCTCTTGCTTTATCAATCTGTGTCGCCATAATTAGCGCTGCATCTAGTTCACTGCATTGATGTTCTGCCATAATGGCACGTCGTTGCGCTTTTTCGTGTTTTTCAGTCATTCCTAAAGCGAGATAAATACTCGGTGGCACAACACGGAAAAGGGCTTCCATATTCGTTGCCAGCACCACGCCTTCGGTATATTTTTTATCGGCTTTTTTCGCTGACAATAACATCAGTTTTTGAGCCTCCGACAATCGACGAAAACGGTTTACTTCTTCGATTTCATCATTGGTGAGATTCAGCAACTCCCACCATTCAATCATACTAAGCAATTTCGCGGCCTCTTTCGGAAAATCTTCCATATTTTGTGTGGCCAGCCACAACCAAATGCCTAGTTTTCGCCACATTTTTGACCCTTTTACCAAAAACTTGGCGAGCAAGGGATTAACGGTGATAATATGGGATTCATCGGTAATATTAACGATAGGACGAAAACTGTGTTGGTATTTTTCCCCAAGGCTATTGATATGGTTGATTAAGGAAATGTAAGCTATGGCAAGTTCTGCTTCATAGCCTTCTCGCGCAAACATCGCTAAGTCCACAATCGTAATATCAGCCTCTGGCCAAATCTCCCCTTCACGGTTAAAAAACTTCCCATTGATTCCCGTACAAAACATATCCATTGCCTCAGCCATTTCAGCCAATCTTGCACGGCGTTCTTCTCGGGTATCGGGGTGTTGACTCAACGCCTCTAACGCATCTCTTACATCACCCGCGAGGGTTTGTCTCCCCTCGGCATAGGTTTTTTCTGCGGCCATCATAATGGCGCGACGAATTTGGGCACGGTCGGCACGACTCATTTTGTCATCTTCTTTCATTTCACCGCCCGTGATCATTAAGCGCGTAGTCAATTCCATTTCAGCTAATAAATCACGTTGCTCACTGCCTTCTTCGTCCTCCTCTTCCTCATCAATAACTGCCTCAACATCGACGTTCATTTCGAGGAGTTTATGGGCTTCGGAAAAAAGCGGTAAGGCAATATCACTGCTCGGCTCAAGAGAGATACGGTTGACCGTTAAACCATAACGTTGGGCGTAATCGGCAAATAAGCCAAAGGAGTTTCCTGCTTCAACCACAAAGAGACGTGGTCGATGTACCGCCATCAGTTGTGCCATTTGGGCATTCAATGTGGCTGATTTTCCCGACCCTGTTGGTCCTAACAGCAATTTATGGGCATTTTTGGCTCTGTCTTTCGGATTAATGGGATCAAAATCCAAGGGTGAACCACCGCGATTAAAATAGGTAATGCCAGGGTGTCCAGTGCCTGTTTCACGCCCAAAGACAGGCAACATATTGGAAAGGTGTTGTACAAAATAATACTTGGTATAGTAATGCGTTTTCATATCCAACTGTGGATTGAAATTCATTGGCAACCAACGGAGATAACTGTTCAACGGCGCAATTTCAGCATTTTCTTTGACGGGAACAAGATTGTTACTCAATAAAATGGTTCTAAGCTCACGAGAACGTCGCTTGAGTTCTTTTTCATCTTTACCACGAAGATAAAAAGCCAGACTGGCTTGATAGAGCTTGTGACCATCTTTGAGGTATTCCATCACGGTTTTAACATCTTGTTTCAGGTAAATCGATTCATAATTTTCGCCTACCGCACGGCTGCTAATTCGTTCAAGATGGGCTTCTAATTTGTCTTGCGGATACACCACAATGGTTGTAACCATAATGGTCGATTCAGGCAACAAGTCGAATAAAGCATTAATATTCTTACCACGTCGTACCTCACCGGTAAAATGCCCAATGGCGGGGGTATTTCTTAAATTATCGACAACCACTACCTCATGCGGTAGTCCATCAAAATACCAATAGTCATCTTTACTTTCAGGTTGGTTATAAAAGAGATTTTCAGAAAAATCTTGCCCAACAAACGGCAAGTCATCGCTTGTTGGTTGATGCAGTTTGTCATAACAGCTACCATTATCAAGATCAAAAGCCATCGCAGGATTGGGATTAAACCAACGTAGAAGCCATTGATGGATCTGCTCGCCTGTTTGGCGTGTTAAGTGAAGCCCCGCGGTCGTTAATGCACCAACTACTCGCTCACAGGCATTATTTAAACTTTCTACCGCGCTTTGTTCTTCATTTTTCCCCACATAACGATAGATGACCATTCTGGTACGACGAATGCGTCCAGACCAAATGGTGTTAGTAATACGATCATCAACAAATAAGCCCCCAGGTTTGCTAATATCGTTTAAATGCTTTGCCGTATTTTTCAGCCATTCTTGCGTAAACGCAGTTTGCAAAATATCAGGGGCAATATAGTCTTTCAGACTTTCCACATAAGGACGTAAATCTTGTTCATCTTGACAATAAAACTGCACAACGTACGGGTAATTATCTAATTCATCAAAACTGTCTTGCAGTGCGTCTTTAACAAGGCTTCGTACACGACTTAAATAGTCTTCGCCACGCCCTTCCGTACCAATAGGTTTAACATCAAATACCACGCCAACACTGCGAACATCATCTAATAACATCACGCCTTCTTGTTCTAAAAATTCGCCCCACGGCAGATAATCTACAAAAGAGGGCTGTTTGCTATAGAGTCGCTGATGATGTGCTGCTTGGGTTAATTTTCCACTCCGCCTCACGGTATGAGGCACTGAAAACCCAGATGAATGCTCAGAGGAATGCATTTCCTTCTCAACGTTTTTCTCTACGTCCTCGCTTTTTTCTGTACGAGAAGCCTCCACCTTATCAGGAAAAAAGGAAGCCAATACGTCTGAAAATACGCCCATTATAACCCCCTTGTTCGTTCACCTGGTTGAGCATACTGTACGCGACTATAAAAGGGGATCACCGTGGAATACCCTGGGATCGGCATTGGCTCACCTGATGCCGATAAATGAGGATACACATACATAATTAAATCTGGATTAGGGAGCTTGGGAAAAAGGTTTTTAATTTCATTTTCCGCTGTGCGGGTATAATCCTGTTGTTCTTTAAACCCGATATAATTGACAGGATCAAGCTGACGGTTGTTACTATCACGATAAACCTGTAACTGTGCGCCACTGCCGCCTTTATTCCAAATCGCCTGCATTGTTTCCTCACCTGTTGGCAATAAGGCTTTTTGTGAAGTTGAGCAAGCGGACAATACACAAAACGTGATAAGTGCGGTAAAAATTTGTCTTCTTTTCATAGCAAATTCCTTAATTGAAGTCTTAATCAAGCTGAGAGGAACGAGAAAATTGGGCATATTTCACTTTACGTCCGTTGAGGTCGTAATCAATATCAATGGCTTTATCAATGTGGATAGCAATAGGGTGTCCAGGTGGTACATAAATGGCATCAAAATTCTGCCCATAACGCTCTTTAAACCAATTTGCGGTTTCTTGAATGCCTTGCCCAAGTGCTTGGCCTACCACATATTTGCCTTGCTGTCCCGTTACCGCACCGACAACCGTATTGCCATCAACCACCGTTGTAGTTTGAGCTTGCGAGTAACCTTGTGCGGCTGCGCCCGCGGCAGCCAATAAGAAATGCGTGCCTAAATATTCAGGAGCATTAGTTTTCCGCTCACCAGGAATGCAAGGGATACCGTGCGGGTCGGATAACCAGCCAATTTTTTCATCCCCTTTGCCCTGGTTGCCATGGGTAACAATCCGTCCATCACTAAATACAAAGGTCAAACTTTTGACCTTGCCGCGCACGCAAGATAAGGTCCAATCCCCTGTTGTCGTCCCTGACACAATGGCTTGTTCGATGTCTGGCAGTTCAATGCCATTAGCAATTAAATTATCTCGCCCAATAATGGCTTTAAAAGGGTAAGGATCGTTCACCGCATTACCAATTGGGATACGCCCTAACAAGGCGGTCATTGACGTTGATCCCATCAACGTTGAATTTTCAGGGATCGTGTAAACCGCAATTTTACTTTTTTGTTTCCCACTTGATGAATTTGAAGAGGTTGTGCCACGATCATTCTCATCACTGCCTGAAATAAAAGGTAATCCTTTCTTACCCGATGTGCTATTGAATGCATTAAGGTTTGGGAAGCCAATTTTAGCGGGGTTACGTTCATCTTCGATTTGATCATCAGGATTAACCCATTCCACGCGCTGTCCGTTTTCCTCTGTCCCTGTTCCCACTTGACCATTTCCGATAGGCAACGCCGTATCCTCCTCAACGCCAATCCCATTGGTTGTATTACCTTGATACGTGGTTGACTCATTAGACGACGTGCGACCTTGTACTAACTGCGACATCTCTTCGCGAAGCATCGCGACCATATTTTGTAGCTCTTGCGTTTTGCTTTGTACCGCCTCATCGACTTGTTGCTGGACATCTTGCTCACGTTTACGCAAGGTTTCATTTTCTTTGAGGATTTTTTCATTTTGCGAGATCACTTTCTCATAACGACGGTTACTTTCTTTCGCCGCCCCAATTAACGTGCGAACCGTATCATTTTTGGTATCTCCCTCTAAACCAAGTTGGCGGATTTCTTCAGGCGTGAGATCTTTAAGTGCGGTATCCAACACACTGGGTTTTGTGCTTGAAGGCGATGATGAACCACTAAATAAGAGATAGGACACACCGCCGACCATAAGAAAAATAATCGCACCAATGACAATAAACAGCTTATTGGCTTTCATTTTGTGCCTCCTTCACCGTTGCAGAACGGGTTTGCTCAATCACTTTTTTCACCACAATTTTGGTGCGTTTAACTTTTTTAGGTGGTGCGTATTTTTTTGATTCAGGAATGAGGGCTTGATTTGGTCGCCCTTCCGTGACCAAATAAAGGGTTGTGGTATCTTCTGTTGAACCGCTGCCACCCAACCAATGATGTTGAAAGGTCGCCGCATAAAAACGCCCTTGCAACTCACGTGGGTCGAGGTCAAGACGTGAGGCGCCTTGATTTTGTAGGCGAATGGCGGTGACCACATAATCACCCAGTTGCCAGCTCATCAGTGGCGTGGCTGTAATAGGATAAGCAGGTAACAAGGTCGTGATTTTTGACGGCAGACCGTGTGCAATCTGGCGAATACCTGGAACGGGCTCAACCGTTCGCAATGGGGCATAAAACATCTGTGCGGCATAACGGGTCAGGGCGGCAGGTACAGGTAATTGAAGAGAGGTAGAAGTTTGCTCTTCTGCCTCTTCATCTTGATTTAGACTGCCTGATTGATTCTCTAATTTTCCCTCATAAAGTAAGCGAACGGTTTCTTGAGGATTGGCCACCTTTTCTTTTGCGGTAATATCTAGCAAAATAATTTCGTTGGTCAGCATATCTTTGAGCTGTAACCGTGCGGTAGGAAAAGGTACTAAGGCTTTAAGATAGACCGCCCCACCTGTGGATTGTAAACGGATTTTCCCCTCCAAGGCTTTTGGATAGCCCACTTTGACGTTTTTATCGACCAAAATGACCCGTTCTTTCTCCACCTGCAAATCAATCGGCAAAGGGAGGCGTTGCCACTTCATTAAGATTTCGGCTTGAGCATTCCACGCAATCACAGCACAACAAAGTGCGGTCAAATTTCGTAAGGTTTTTCGCTTCATTTATTTTTTCTCCTCACTCTCGCTTGCCTCTAAACGTAAGGGTATTGAGGCATAACAGTTAAAACCTAACCCCCAAGGATTACGCTGCGAATCAATATCCATTCGCACAATACTGATAGGGAAACGGGTTAAGACACGTTTGACAGGTTCGTCTTTGTAATACTCATCGACACTTAAATCCAAATTCACCGTCCAACTATCTCGGCTGTGGACAATAACACGCTCATCACTAAATCCCCGTCCAGGGATTTCATAGACGCCACGCACACGATCACGCAATTCACTATGACGTTGTCGATCCTCATAATCTTGTTGCAAAAAGGCTTCACAAGAGGGAGTTAAAAAGGGCTTAAGTGCTTCAATGTTTTTTTCGTAATCTTGTGTCCCATCAAGTGTCCAACGATTAAGCTGCTGAAAGGTTTGATAGGCAAAGGCATACACGGTTGATGTAGGCACTTCCCACCAAGGTCGCTGACTGCCTGCCCTTAAATCAGGGGGGAGTAAGATTTTTAAGGTGCTTGGGAAGGTGTAAATAATAAACATTAAGGCAAAACAAATAATGGTGATGCAAACTATCGCAATTTTGGCGACGGTTAATTGGCGATCTTTATGGTTCAGTTCACTTTTCAATCTACTCATTTAGAACATTCCTCTTGAAGAACGACGAGTGGCCCAAAAGCCGACACGTCGAATAAATTTATTGCCGCCTAAAAGCGAATCAATGCGTTCTTCAATCAGACGGTTTAAATAGGCTTCAGGCTTTCCTCGCTTTAAGCGTGCGAACACCACTTTGCCAATCAGTACAAAAATAATGCACATCAACATCGCAAAAGCAGGGGCAAGAATCCAAGACAGCCCAATTGCCCACAGCACAAGCCCCAAAAACAACCCAATCCCAAATCCGATCGCTGCTGCAATACCAAATTCAGGTACCGTCATCCCACCGTACACGGTAGCTTCTCGATTAAGTCGGGTGGGTAAAAATTGAATATCCTCTTGATTTGACATGGTATATCCCTATCCTGTGAGCAAAGGGTAAGCAAAATAAGATTAAAAAAGTCCAACGGCCATCTTCACTAACCAGAGCGAGAAGAAAATCAGAATAAAACCAATAATCAAAGCGGTAATAAAGGGACCCCAACCTTTTTTATCGTTTTCATCTGTTGCTTGCGTATAAGTTTTAATTAAGGCTCTAACGACGGCATAGATACACCAAGCTGAAAATAATACTGCTGCAAGGGTGACTAATGATTTGAGCACAATAAAAACAATTTCCATCGGATCGGTCGTATTACTATCCACGCCAGGAATTTTAAAATCAGGAATTTTGGATGCGTCAGGTCCTGCGGCTAAGGCGTTTTGCACAGCCCCAAAACACAGAACTGAAAAAGCCAAATAACGCTGTGTTCCCCATTGCCAAGAGCGTTTTACTTGTTGAAAAAAAGAATGAAAAAGAGTCATAATTACCTCTCAGAAACGAAAAATATCACGACAACAATTAACACTGCTGCCCCTTTCAGAATCAATTTTAAGTAGTCAAAGATGTCCCCCTTAAACCCACTGAATAACCCGCTGTAACCTTTTTTCATTGCCCATACATAAGCAAATAGCAACAATGCCACGAAAATAATCGCAAAGAAGGCACGAAGCTCAGTAGCATTCAAGCCACTAGCAATTTCAAAAGCCTTAAGCGGGGTATAATCACTTGCCATACTATCCTCCTTAATGTCTTAATTTGGTGTAATCTTCTTGCAAGCGACGAGAGGCGTTGGGATCGCGAGGAATGGCACGTGTTGGATTAATATATTGATTAATGCCACTTTTAATCGCATTAATATCTCGACGTGCAGCCTGATAATCAAAATATTCACGGTTTTTCTCCGAGGTCTGAGCGAGTACCTCGGCACGCGTAAGTGAAAGCTGAGCAGCCTCAAGCTGCTTGATAGCTTGAGCTAACTGTGCAGTTTCAGAAGCCTGCACAGTTAATGTCATCATTGACATTGATACGGCAAATAAAACCTTTTTTC
This sequence comes from Avibacterium sp. 21-595, assembly GCF_023611905.1. NCBI lineage: Bacteria > Pseudomonadati > Pseudomonadota > Gammaproteobacteria > Pasteurellales > Pasteurellaceae > Avibacterium > Avibacterium sp. 21-595. The sequence goes on from NZ_CP091455.1 coordinate 1,624,891, forward strand.
CTAACGGATTCATCGACAACTCCTTAACTTAAATTGATTCGGGTTAAGGTTGCCAAAAACACAATGGGAATTTAATGAGAAATTCTATTCAGAATTGAGAGAGTTTTTAGGGAAAAAATAGATACAGCGTCAAAGGTATTGTTGAGGCTCACGAAAAAGATAAATAATCTGATACTCAGATTAAACGACATAATAATATTGAAGGAAATAATTCCTATTTCCTTCAAATTTCATTCTATGCAGTGCGACGTTATAAATATTTTTTAAAGCTCGCTGCCGTAATACAAATAGATAAACCAAATAAAAATGCGGCAGGAATTAAAATAATATTCGGGTAAACAGAAACAGGAATGGACAAATAAAGTACCCAAGAGCCTATCATCACAGGCTTAATGTAGCGTCTTGCATGGTGATACAAAAAACTTGATTCTCGTCCTGAGCCAAATTTACGCAAATCACGCATCATTAATCCCTCCGTAAAACCTGCAAAGGCGGCTAATAGAAACAACGGACTGGTAAAAATAATCACAATCAACCGCACAACAAAGGTAATCGACACATAAATAATGGACTCTAAATAGGCTCGCGTATAATGGTAAATCAAGTATTCCCAATCACTGTGTTTGTTGGGTGACTGTAACCAAGGCTGAAACCCAGTTTTCACAAATAGCCAATCATGCAAAGTGAGGGTAATAGTATTGGCAAGCTCACTCGGCGAATAACCAAAGAGGCTGCGTGTTGCACTTTCTGAAATCCAGCCTAATTCCTGAATCATCATCGCTTGGCTATGCCGATGACCTTGTTCAGGCCAAATAAAGGCAATCCCTAACCATTCAAAGAGAATGCTTAATAATAGAGAGATAAACAATGCAGCCAATAAGGCTGAAACTGTATGACAAGGCCCCTTTTTCTTGCTTGAACTTGAGGTTTGTTCACTCACTGAAGTGCTTCCTTATGCGATAACTGACAGTGAATAAGGACGTAACCTTGCTCATTTTTCGTTGACACCAAATAAAAGCAGGTTCGTTGTTTTGCAATATCTTCTTCGCGTAAAGGAACATCACTGGCTGTCCACAGTGAGATGCCCTCATCGGCATACTTTGTGGCAAATTGATGCACGGAATCTTGGCTTTCGACCCATTTATTTAAATAGGGCTCGAGATAAAAAAGCAGCGCTTCAGCATTTGGTAGCCCACTTGACACCGCAAAGGCTTCCTCAAAATTAATATATTGATTCGGTAAATCAAGCACATTGGTTTCATTTTCAAACATCATTCTTCTTCTCCTATATCATCATCGGTATCCACTTGACTAATGGCATCACTTTCCTCTTCGGGCATATCTATATCGTTACCCCAATCCACCTCTACCTTGGCAATGCGTTCTTCTGCAATCATCTCTTCAAATGAACTCGCAATATCTTTTGAGGGAGTATATTCCTTAAACGCAGGCTCCCACCAATTTGTCGCCACATGGTAATGCTTTTGCATTTTCTCCAAAAGTTCTTGCATCGAAGCGGGGATCACATCGTCTTTATCAATGGCAGGCAGTGGCATTCGCACTTTATATAACGTACTCCCGTTCATCAGAATAAATGCTTGCCCCTTAGGGAGGTTGGTGACATTCGCCACATCTAATAATGGCACTTCTTTTTGTGAAATCCGCTCTCCTGTATTGGAGGTAAAGGCTTTGTCATCATCAGGATTGCTTGAGTCGGTCACACTAGAGGTAACCATACTCTGTAAAATCGTCACCCGATGCAGTTGATCGGTAAGCAATTTTGCGGTTTCAGGCGATTTAACCCGAAACATAATCAAAGTATTAAAATTACCAATAGTTTGCTCGGCTTTGGCACGATTGCCCAAACGGGCTTCAATATCGGCAATGGTTTGGGTATAGGCGGTCACTTGCATACCTGCCCCACGTCCTTTATTGATAAGGGGGATAAATTCATCGCCCATTAGCTCATTAAACTCATCGCAATGTAAATTGATTTTTACGGGTTTATTTGAACCGCCAAATGTCTCAGGTAATCCTTCATTTACGCCGTGCTTATAAATATGTCCAGCCATTGAAACGAGATCGGCAAACATACTATTACCTACCGCCGCTGCAACCGTGGCATCAGAAAGCGCATCAAGCCCAACATACACAATGCCCCGTTTACGTATCACCTCTTCCCAATCAAAAATTGGTCGTTCATCATTCACATCCGTATAGTCTGGCGATAATAACTCTTCGATTTTCCCCGTGGTCAATTTTTCCAAGAGCGGTAATAATGACGCCACAATCTTATCAAAATAGGTTTTATCATAACGTACAGCCGTCGCCAATCCTTCAAGCACAGGATCGAAGATTTTATTTTCCAAAATATATTGATTGATCACCCAAATCAGTGGGCGGTCTTTCATACCAAAGGATAAATTTTTTACATCAACGCCTGCGGCAATGCTTAATAGCTGTGGCCAAAGTGCAGGATCACGGGCATCAAAATAGGTTTTCGCATAATTAAGAAACAGAGAATCAATATTTTGTACAAAACGAGAAATTTGCGAATAATTTGGGCGTTCCCCCATTTCAACCAAGGCTCTCGCAACAATATTGACAAAACGCCAAGCAAATTCTTTAAAGGCGGCAGAATTACCCGCGCCACTTAACTGCCCTGAAATCCGCCCTGCAACCTCTGAAACACGCCCAAAGCGTCCAATCGGGTTATAGCGTGCTGAACGTTCAGGATAGCCCAAATGGAACATATAAAATTCCTTATCACGCCCAGCCCGTTTCGCTTCGGCATACATCCGTTTTAACATATCGGGATCGCCTTTGGGATCAAAAAAGACAACCACTTCACGCTCGGCTTGCGTTTTTCCTCGATGAATATCTTGCGTAACAAGGACCTCAGCAAAACGGGTTTTCCCTACCCCCGTCGTGCCAAAAACTGCTGTATGCCCACCGCGTGAATTTAACGGCTGCATCACATCAATTTCATTGACTTCAATCCCGTGAATAGCGGGAATTCCCTCAACAGGCGGTAAGGGTCTGACGGGATTAAAAGGAGAATCTGAGGTGGTGAACTTGGTGATCACATTATCGTGATGTTTTTCATATTCTCTAGCACGCAGAAAGAGTTTAGATGGGCGAAGGTATTTTTTTCCCTCTGCTGAAAAGCAATCATATAATCGCTGAGTATGTTCAGGTTGCCATTCAAATCCTCGACCAAGAAATAAAAATTTCTGACTAACAGGAATTTGACGACTAGTTAACGCATAATAAGGTAATCGCTTTAAATTCCTATGGTAACGCACAATACGCCACCCTTGTCGAAAGCGAAAATAACTGATCCCGCCAAAGCCTGCGGCAAGTCCATAGCCAATCATCGGATTTAAGGCAAGAGACCAAGGTGCTACCGCACAAATATAGGCACAAGCGGCGTGAGCCGCAGCGGGATAAAATTCCACAGGGGGACGCAGTAGCCCTTCTAATAAATACTTCGATGCCATTATTGTGATACTCCTGTTTCAGTGATTAGTGCAGGATAATGATTCAGCTTCAAACGGCGGCTTAAATCGTCCGCACTGGTTGGTAATAATGGCAAATTTGGGGCAAGCTCGCGTAGTGCGGTCAATTCCTCAAGGGTTGCTACATTCACCACTAATCCCACTGCTTGATTGGCTAATAATACGTCATAATGTTGTTTAAGCCATTGACGAGATAAGTTATCTACTCCCACTAAAAACAGTGGCGACATTCCTGTCAAGTCAAGGGCTATTGGATTAACTTTGCCAGGGGTTAAACGATGGGAAACCACAGGGAGCATATCGGCCTCACTAATGGTATCGGGAATTGCATTCGGGAAATGGGAGGTATTTTCATCCGCCTCAGGCTGAATTCCTTCATAAAAACGCACCGCACTTTCACCACCTAAATCAGCAATAACGGGCAATTCTGCCGAAACGGTACTTGTGCAGAAAACAAACATCGCACTCAACATGAGCGAACGAAGTCGGTTCATTTATTTTCTCCTTAAAAAACACACATAGATGAAATAACCTATCGCCGCAAAATTCAAACTAATGAGTAGCGTAACCCAATAAATCTGATTAAATAAGGCTTGATAGGCTAAAGGGTAACCTTGCAATCTAGCTAATTGAGCTATCGTTGTCTCAAAATGGTCAGGTGAGAAAAAATAGAGCCATACACAACCATAAACGACGAGAAAACAAACCCCAACGCTGAAAATAAATTTGATAATGGCAGCAATTTTTTTATTCATCATATTTCAAATCTCGTAAATTTCTCTTATCGTTTATTTTGGCTCAATCCAAACAAGCTGTGTACTTTGTGGTTCAACCCAAAAAATCCCTTGATTTTTCACCGCACTTTTAGGGGTAACCCAAGCGTAGTTTTGTTCGTTTAAATGGATTAGATTATTCGCAATTTGTTTATGCAGTCGATAACGCTGACCTTGATACGCAAGAAATTGCGCAACCGACATACCTTTACGCATACCATTACGACGCATATTGCGAATATCTTCGGCATTCGCACGCCCTAACAAGGCTCGATGTAAGCCCTCCAAACCAATGTTATGAGCAAGATAGAGATGTTCATCAGTCGGTTTAATGCCACGTAAGGCAAACTGTTCTAAATGCCAACGGGCTAATAAGGCTGTAGCATAGGTATTTGTGCGGCGATGACGCCGCGGATCGGATTTTGTGCCACGATTGGAGGGCGTAATTAATCGCATTCCAAGCATTTTCCCTCGCGTACTCTGTGCTAACCAATTCCACGTTTTTTGCGTAAACTGTCCAACGCCTAATGCCCCTGTTGGCGAACGTTTTCCATACCAGCCATCTTCCATCTTTACTAAACCTCTTAACATCGCCTCACTCACTTGATAATGTCGTGCCGCATTATGGATATCTTGATCGATGTCTTGACCAAAACTAAACGCCTGTGCCGAAACCGTACAGGTACACAACAGAAAAATACCCACTAATAAACGAGTGATTGCCATTGTCCGTCCTGTTGAATTTGAAATGCGGCGGGCATTTTGCCTTTCGCATACTGCAACCAATACCCCGTATCGTGATTTAGGGTAATTAACCGTTTTTTCACCTTAATCGGATCAATGTGATGTTTCTTCGCCCACGCTTGAATCGCTTTATCATTCCCGCCGACGATATAAATATCGACAGGGGTGCTATTCCCTACATGGGAAAGAATACGGCTCACATCCGCCTCACATTTTGCACAGTTGTCTAAACGGGTAAAATAAATCACCCGTCCAGCCGATTGTGAAATATGCGGTTCAACCTCAAACGGCAATTCATTAGGATAAAGTTTGGCAAAGGCTTTATCATAGGCACGCTGAAATGCAAGCTCCCGTTCAACACGTTCATACATCTTACGGGCTAAGAGTTCAGCATATCGGGTACGTTCTTCCTCGGTTTTTGCTTCAATGCCCAAGGTCGTTAAGGGGTCAAGATTCGGCGACCATATTCCCCGCTCCCCTTTTTGTAATTCAAGGTAACGTTGCCATTCTTCAGTGGTCAATCCCCATTCCTGGGCTTTCTGTTGTAATTCGGATTGGGTGAGGGGATGTGTATCTAGCTGCTTTTCAAGGGGTGTCGTGTGGCTTGATGTTGCTGAAAGTAACGACGAAGAACGCGTTAAGGGATCCGCATTTCCCTGAAACGAAATGCCTATCCCCAATATGGACAATGAAACCCACTGAGCCAATTTATTCATTGATCACCTCAGTTTCTGTCGTGGTTGAAATGATTTCGACACGTTTGGTTTCCACATCAATAGGCTTATCACGCGGTGTAAAACACACCGTACGATTAAACGCATTTAACGTCATTGCGTAGGCAGGACCTGCCAACATTTGGAGGGCTTCACGAAGTTTGATTGGTCCAAATTGACGATGAACTTTAGGGAGCGGTAACGAAAAGAGCGACGCTGTTTGATTAAAATGAGAACCTGCACAAAGACGCAATCCTGTGCCTGACAAGGTGCGTGTTAAACCTTGTTCAACGGTTACCACATTAAGGTTTTTTTTCTTTGGCAACATATTTACCGTCACCATCTGTTCCAGTAAATACTTCTGTCCCTCTTCTGGTGAAGTGTTCACAAGCGTATAACGACCCTGACGGATTATTTGTGTTTTAGATTCATCTAAGCTTTGATAAATATCTGGCACAATAACTTGCTCAAATTTCACTGAAGGCGGAGAGGTATTTTGTCCAATAACCACTTCTGGCTCGGGCAAGCCCTGTGTTTCAGTAGCCGTTGATAAACCTTGTTGAGGGTGTTGAACACAACCGATCATTGTCACACTCACACACCCTATAATTAAAAGTGAAAAATAAGATTTTTTCATTGTTCTTCTCCAAAGCTAAATTGATGAATTATTGCTTTACTATGGAGAAGATAAAATGGAAGTGGAATAATTTTTTATTCTGGCAATAGAAATAAATAAACGCATAGCATTCTTGCTATTAAGTCATACATTTAGAGAATAAATGGCAATAAGAAACCCGTTTATTACACAATAAACGGGTTATGGTTAGTGAGTTAATTTTACTTACATAGAACAGGATTACCTTCAGTATCAACTTTTACCGTTAAAACTTCATTTTTTATCCTTAAGTAAGTAACATCATCAATACAAATTTCTTGTATTGGCGAACGAGAAAAAATAGCCTCTCCAGTCACGTTCTCATATATCAACATAACGATTAGTGAAAGTAAAATAACGGCTGAAATAAAAAATAACCCTATCAATAAATTAGGTAAATATTCCTTTTCATTGTTCATAAGTTCACCTCAATTTTTATTCAAAATTTCAAGGAAAACCTCCCATAGGGAAAGTTTCCCTTATGGGATATAGTACGACGAACATTCGCCATACTTGGACATTAATGTAATGTGGATTTGATTTCTTCCACTTTTGCCATAAACGCATTAAGCGTGTTAATCGCTTCACCATCAATACAAAAATGGCTGTCGAAACCATTTACAAAGGTGAATACCTTAACTCGCTCATCGCCCTCCTCTAAACTAATCTGTTCAAAAAAGAGACTTTCGAGTCGTCCAATAACGAGGCTTTGGTAAATATTGCCAAGATGAGGAATTTCCTCACAACCTCGAGCCACTTCCCAAACCTCGCTATCTTCAATTGTGGCATTAAAGTGATAAAGAATGCCCTCCCAGTCTGCTAAATTTTGGCTAACAGAATGGAGATAGAGTTCAGGCATAATATTATTGCAGTACATATGTGTTTCTCCTAAATAATCAATCAGAGAGAAACACACCCTAAAGGGAAGTATTTCCCTCTAGGGTTAAGATAGTGTAATAATTAGTTTACCTGCACAGATAAAGCCACTTGTCCTTTTTCTTGTTCAATGAGCATTAAGGCATCATTGAGCAAACGATGAACTTGCTTTTTCCATTGCTGTAACAACTCCCACGGATTTTGTGGTACTTCAGCAAAACCACGTTGTTTCACAAGGTCAATAATACACTGGGCTTTATGCATAATACTTTCAAGCTCAATGACTAAACTGTTAACCAAATAGGTTTTACCTGGCGAAATAAAAGAGAAATTACGCATTTGTGCATTGATTTGTTCCATTGCCTCTAACGCCTGCTCTGAAATTAGTTGAAAATCCCAGTGCGTTGGTTTGAGTTCAAATGGACGCCCAAAGGCTAAAAGTGCGTGACTGCCATTTAACAATTGTTGACATTGTTGAATAAAGGCTGGGTTTTGCATTGTTTTTTGAAAACAAGCATGTTCTGGCTCAAACGCCTGAATACACGCAAAATCCATACTCATTGATTCATCACATTCAATCTCACGTTGACATTGTGATAATTGACGATAAAACCCTTTCACTGAGGACAGATGCGTCAACTCACTGACACGATCGCAGAGTTTATAGGTTAAATAGATGAATCGTTGCTGAATATTTTTTACGGTTTCATCGTAAATTTGAGCCGCTTCCAAAACTTGGTTTACCGTTAATGTTGTCATGGTGTTTCTCCTTAATTGATAAAAAAATGAAAGGGAAACACCCCATAAGGGAATGTTTCCCCTATGGGTGAATAAAGTGCGGTCAATTTTCACTGCACTTTTAATGTTAAAGATAAATGCAATTAACCCCAAAGCCGCTGAGCTAGCTCAACTTTTTTCGCCAATTCATTGACTTTTTTCTTGGCGTAAGTGAGGGAATAGCTATGCTCGCGTTTTTCTGGGTTATCCTTCAAATCTTGATGATTTTCCTTGGCTTTTGCCAATTCAACCTGAAAATACGCAAGACTTTCTGGCATAGATAAATCAATGACTTCTGCACGCTCTCGCCAATAAGGGATTTTATCCTCATAACACTCGGCTTTTTGCATTTCTTCGACCGCTTTATCCATACGTTTGGCATTTCGCTCAATTAAGGCACGATGTCGTCTTTCGCTATGATGTCCCACTTTAATGGGTTCACCGAGGCTTAAAAACTCACGTCCTTCATTTGCAGCGTCACAATACTGTTCGCTACGCGTTTGAGCATTGTCTGCCACCGTTTGATAGTGTGCAGCTTTTTTAAGTGCATAGGTCTGACGGTTTAATCCATCACAACGCACGAAAGAATAAAAATAGAAGTCATCTTGTTGTTTCACAAGGTTGTAGATTTCTACTTTCGTTTCTTTCCCATATTTACTGGTTAGCGTGACAATATCCCCTCGTTGATGAGGTTCAGGGCATTTCGCCAAAAAGACATTTGGAACAAATTTTGCATACGTGTTAAGTGACATAAGATATTCTCCTAATAAAACAGGGAATATCTGCCCCACAAGGGAAAATATTCCCCTATGGGTATAAGTCGGAATCGACCTATTCAAAAATAGGTTGATTTAATGTGAAGAGTTAACGGGGTTTGGCTTGTTTATCTGCTTTCACGTTTTTTCCAGAAATCAGATCCCAATTCGCCCAATATACCAAAGCGGTAAAAGTACCTGCTGCCAGGACTAAAACACTTGATACACCTAATAACCACCAGTTCATACAAGCCTCCTTAGCGATGTTGCTTCGTGCGTTTGACTGGTTTATGTGCCTTTTTTAACATTATATCTGCCACATAATTGAGAAGCAAACCTAATAACCAAAAGGTAATACCAACAGTTAAGAGTACAAAAGCCTCTATTTCATCAATATTATCTTTAGCTAAGACAAAACCAATCAATCCAACGCCAGCGATGGTTCCCGCTTTACGAAAATCCTCCGCAATATATTGCAACGTTTTCGCTGGAATTTTGTTAAAAAATTTGTGAATCATATCGTTCACCGCCTTTCATAAAATTAAGGGAACGACACCACAAGGGACATCATTCCCTATGTGGGGTTGAGTGAATGTTAAAACAGGCAATCAACGGTTAATCATCGCGATAAATATCACCTGAAACCGTATTGACCGCTCCCTGTATCCGTTGTGCTTGCACATCACCATTCACGGTTTTAACACTACCAGACACATCGCCGTGTATAGACACATCACCATTGACCGTTTCAATGCGTTCGACATTACCTGTTACCGCAATATCGGTGACATTGCCTGCATCAATATGATTCACATTACCGAAGACTTCAATGTGTAAAACGGGTGCTTTTTCAAGCACAATCACCTGCCCATCAATGGTAAGCTGTGGTGCTTGAATTGACACTTGTCCATTCTCTATTGAGATGGTTTGTGATGAGACAACCATATTTTTCACATTGCCATGAGCAATCTGAGTGAAGACAGGTTTTCCGTTAACATAAATACCTTGTTTCATTGTATTCTCCTGCTAAAAAGAAAAATGAGGATAAAGAAAAAGACTGACAAATGTGCCAGTCTTTCCGTTGAGTATAATGATTAAGCTTGTGGTGCTGATAATTCTACGTTGGCATTTTCAACATGTTCTGTTTTTGCTTCAGTAGAACTAGAATATTTGAGTTCACCATCAATTTTAATCATTTTGATATTAATCAAGCGACCTTTCAATGCCACGCCTGTATCACCTTTCTTGTGATTTTTACCGTCTTTTTGATAGGTAAAAGTATCAAACCAAAGGTCTGACATCACAAAGGCGACCAAGACTTTTTTGTTAGCATTTACAGCATCTTGACAACGTTTAACCAGATTTTCCGTATCTTTTCCAACCACATTACAGTTGAAAAAACGGTATTCAGGCTGAGATGATTCCCCTACTAATGCAGCAATATCGCAAGAGTAGAAAGGCGTTCCTTTTTTCGGCTCCACTAAACGGATATTGTTCAAGTAGCCTAAACCTTGAGTATGAAGGTTGAAGAAATTTTTTTGTGTAGATGAGTTAGACATAATGTTTCTCCTAAAGTAAAAATAAAAAAAGCGGAGAAACATCCTTACCCAACACGGGAAAAATGTTCCCCGCCAGGGTTAAACAGATGAGGCAGCATTCCTGTTTTCACAGCGTCATCTTTCAGAATGCTGATGACATTTCGGCTGGTATTAACACAACTACCACTGCGGGCTAGTCCGTTGCTCTTTCAAGTGTTTGGCAACTTCTAAGGGCTACAACGTAGCGACTTAATGCCCACATTAAACCGCAAAATCGCCTCTCCCGTATAGAAAGAATTAAATATTAATAAAAAAGAATTTTGTTCCATAAGTAAATAAGCCATAAATGAACAATTCACTTATGGCTTATTTACTTTTTAAGATAACAATTTGAAAAAATTGTGTGAATGACAGACCAATATAAATGGATGATTGAAATCTTCCCATCTTCGTTACAATGTTTGATTTCCTATCGCATCTACCTGATTACATTGTGGTCTTTAATCAGTATAACGGAGGCATCTCAATCGATACAAAGGGCACCCAATTTTTCACCAGTGGGCTCTGGCTAGGATAAAGAAGCAACGTATTGCTAAGTCGTAATAACACTTAATAAAATGCGATAACGACTTAGCAATCACGCGATTGTCAATAAAAAGATAAAAATACACACTCCCAATATCACAGAACCCTTTTTCAGAGTGCTAAGGGTATTTCGGCACAACATTGATGACCGACAATGTTAAAACGGCTTACTTTTGCCTGCCATACTACCTTATTTGACGGACTGACGCAAATTTGCAAATTGTTGAGAAAGGTTAATCGGTGCTGCTTTTCTGGCAGAAGATTTTTTCTTTGCGTTTGATTCAATATATTTGCATTGTGGATAGCCCGCACAACCCCAGAAATCCCCATTTTTCCCTTTCATTTTTCTAAGTGGCTTACCGCATTGTGGACATTTTTTAATGTCTATATTGCCCATTTTAACGCCTTGATGTCCACAGGTTTGAATAAGATGGCGAATAAACTGTTCTTGCTTTTGCATAAATCCCTGCAAGCTCATTTGGTTCTCAGCAATTTGGTTTAAGGCTTGTTCCCACAATGCCGTTAAACCAGGATCTTTTAATACCGTCGGTAAATTATCAATCAACATCACACCTGCCTCTGTCGCCACAATGGATTTCCCTTTCTTCTTGATATAACCGCGGTCATAAAGGGTTTTCATAATACTGGCTCGAGTGGCTTCTGTCCCCAGTCCTTCTGTTTCGCGTAACTGTTTCTTTAGCCGTTCATCGGTAACAAAGCAGGCGACATTCACCATTGCCGTGAGCAATGTGCCTTCTGTATAGTGTGCAGGCGGTGTGGTTTTAAGTGATTTTACTTCCGTATTCATCACTTTCAACATTTGCCCACTATTCAGTATTGGTAAACCTTGTTTCTCTCCCTGTGCTTCTTTAGAAGCACGAAACAATGCTTTCCACCCTGCAACCACAATCACTTGACCTTTAGCAATGAATTGATGCTCTCCACAAGATAGCTGAATCTGGGTTTTATCCACTTCAAAGTGCGGTAGAAATTGAGCGAGATAACGACGACGAATTAAGTCATAAACCTTAAACTCATTCTCGTCCATTTTGCTAATATCGACGGGCTGTGTTGTGGGAATAATCCCGTGGTGAGCGGTAATTTTTTTATCATTCCACGCACGGGATTTTTGGCTCAAATTAAGCTGTGTTCGTAAAGGCTGTAACTTAGGATCTGACTGCATTAGGCTACTGATGACCTGAGGCACTTCAAGTAATTGTGCTTCAGGGAGATAACCGCAATCCGTACGCGGATAGGTGGTTGCTTTATGTTTTTCATAAAGGGATTGTGCAATATCAAGCACTTGTTGTGTTCCTAAATCATAGAGGCGATTACACTCTGCCTGCAAATCACTTAATGCAAAAAGTAACGGCGGACTTTCTTTTTCCCGCTTTGTTTCTACATTCTTCACTTGCACTTGACCCGCCTGACGAATCTGTTGCTCTGCCTGCTGAACAACCTTTATCTCTAAACAACGCCCCTCTTCATCACAATATTTTTCAGGAACCAAAAGACTCGCCTCAAAAGACTGCGTATTGGCTCCACAGACTTGCACCATCAAGGCATAATGCGAGGTCGGGACAAAATGAGCAATTTCCTTATCTCGATTCACTACGAGAGCCAATGTAGGACTTTGCACTCGCCCCACCGAAAGCGGCGGACCTTGATAACCTTGTTGCTGTGCCAAAAGGGTAAACATTCGACTAAAATTCATTCCAATTAACCAATCTGCCCGACTACGAGCAAGCCCCGCATAATAAAGTGGCAAGGTTTCTTCATTAGTTTTAAGGTGGCTGAGGGCTTTACGCACACTAATTTCATCAAGTGCGGTGATCCATAGCCGCTGAATATGTCCACGATAGCCCGCAATGTCCAATAACTCACGGGCAATCGTTTCCCCTTCTCGATCAATATCAGTTGAAATCACCACCGTGCGTGCTTTTTTCAGCAATGCCATCACGGTTTTATATTCTTTTTTTGCATCAGGTTTAGGGGAAACTTGCCATTGGGAAGGGATAATTGGGAGGGTATCTAATCGCCACGCTTTAAGTGCAGGATCGTATTGTTCTGGCGAAAATTGTTCGACTAAATGCCCTCTTGCCCAAGTCACAACGATTGTGCCATCAGCGGTTGATAAATACCCTTCCCCTTTTTGTGTTGCACCAAGCACTTTTGCAATATCCCGTCCTTGACTGGGTTTTTCGCATAGAAATAGTTTCATCTAATTACCATTAAATAACATTTTTAATGGTTTCATTTAATCAATAACAATATTAACTCACAATTTTTTATTCTATCTAAATCTAAATAAATAAAACAATCATCAAGATTAGGCAATAATGAGATTTTTGTTCAAATACACTCCAAGGCTCGCTTTTGCAAAATTGTTCTTATCTGATTTAAACTTCTCCTCCTATTTATCTGATTATTAAATTGATTTAATGCCGAACTTTGTTCTATTCCTATGATAAAGTTTGGGCATTATTCAATTCTTATTAACTAGGAGATAGATTAATGAACAAATATCAAAATGACGCATTATCAAATCGAGCTATTCTTAATAATGGTGAATCACCTGAATGCCATCAATGTGACGAGCCTATTATTTTTTCATTACAGGACAATTATCATCATTTTTCCCTTAACTTATCCACCTTACTTGAATGCTTAAAATTTGCTGAAAACGAAAACGTTATTCCACCTATTCCTGAAACTTGGTGGGACGAAATCTCTAAGATAGTAGAAATTCCCTCTCACCATCTCTAAAAAGTAAAACCCTTCTCTTTAGCAACTTCTTTGGCTAGTTTTATAAGTGATTTATTATTTTCCTTTATTTTTTCACTTAATTTAGTTTGATCAAAATGGATAAGGTTTTCAATATATTTCGGCTCCAGTTCTAACTTATCTTCATAAATGAGGTTATTATTTAGCATTACTTGAAATAGCAGTGTTTCAATTAATGTATGTTGATTTAACTTAGTCTCATGAGCAATAAAGCAAAACTCCAAACTCTGATAACCATTTGTGTTATTGCATATCTTACCATTCTCAATTGCAAGCTCTTGACAGCTTTCTAAAGCCTGAGCCAAACGGCTTTTAAGATCAATTTTTCGATAAAACAATGTATTCGCTCGCATAAAATACATTAGCATAAAAGGAATATTTATCAGAGTGGAGCCAGGATAAAGATAAGCTTTACTATCAAAGTAATCATTCAATAAAATGCGTGCAAATGATTTACTTATATATATTCCCGTGTATTTAGAAATGAGATAAATCATACGATCAAAGTTTAGGACAAGCTTTTGGATAATTGAACGAACAAGAGGATTGACTTCAGCTTTTCTAGTTTCTTTATTATATTCTTGCCGTTTAGCACGGTAGGGGCAATAATCATAATCTTCCTGATAATAAGAGGCTAATCCCGACAAGGAATAATTGATATGCTTACCATAAGGTTTATCAGTATTACGCAGTTTTTTGTAAAGTCCAATAACCTGTACGGGTCCATTACAAGCGGGACAAATGGCATACTGATTAATTTCACCAGAAACATTTCGGCGATTAAACAACTTAGATTTATGCGTTTTTTCTTCAAAAAGTTTTTTCTCTATAGGGTAATTCTGAGTATCATTTTGATCAAACTTTATTCTATCCATAGTGCCTCCTATACCTCACTACATTCAATCATAACATTTACGGACTCATGAGCAAATAAAAAAGCCCAATCATCAAGATTGGGCAACACTGAGGTTTTTGAGCAAATAAACCTATTTAACTGCTTTTAAAATATCTGCTTTGATTTGATTAGCAAAGTCTTGAGAACCTTTCACCCTCCAAGAAATAAGGGTATTTCTGCCCTCTTTTTCTAAGATAACTTCAGCATAATATCGACCTTCTTTGCCAAAGGAATCTGCCATTCGATAATAAACGCCTGGCGTTTTTTCATGGACATAGCCGCCTTCGGCAATTGCGCTTTTCTTCCATGCACAGTTCTTATTTGATTCAGGATCGCATTTTAACATTTCTTCCATTGTTTCAAACCCCACATTACGCTTAATGCGTACGTATAGGGTATCAATATCTCGTTTGGAGGTTAAGGTATCCGAGAATTGTTGTTTATCCGCATTGAGCGTACGATTAATTTCTCCCGCCCAATCCCCTACTTTGTGGTTAATTGCAGAAAGTTCAGCACAACCTGAGATAATGCCCAATATAAAAAGTGCAGTTGTAATTTTTAATGTTTTCATTATATCAGCTCCAAATTATTAGCAAACTCAAAACGGAATATCATCGTCTAAAGGCATGTCATTAATATCTGACTGTGGTGCTTGCGTTGATTGTGAAGTGTTTCTTGGAGCTTGATGCACAGGCTGTGTAGGTTGAGCATATTGGTTACTACCTTGACCTCGATCTGTACGGCTATCTAGCATTTGAAGCACATCACCTTGAATTTCTGTGGTGTATCGGTCTTGCCCACTTTGGTCTTGCCATTTACGGGTTCTTAAACGCCCTTCTACATAGACTTTCGAGCCTTTGCGTAAATATTCTCCCACAATCTCAGCTTGACGACGATAAAACACAATCCGATGCCACTCGGTTAATTCACGTTTTTCACTTGTATTCTTATCTATCCAACTTTCACTAGTTGCCACACTTATATTGGAAACCGCTTCGCCATTCGGCATTGTTCTTACTTCAGGATCTGCACCAAGGTTACCCACGATAATCACTTTATTAATCCCTGCCATAATGTTGTCCTCACAAATGATTGATAATTGACGTTATCTGTATTAAACGTGATTTTAGTCAGGAATAAAGGGGGTAATTCAATTTCAATTTTAAATAATTATTGAGCTGCTATGGTTTACTTTAATTGTGAATGAAATTTCTATCTTTGACATAACAACCTCCATTATAAATAACGTGTCAAATTAATTACCTAACTACTCTATTTTTTATCTACCAGATAAAAACCGATATAAGTACCATCTAGTATTTCATCTTTACACTTATCATTGCTTCTATTTAACTTTATTTCAATTGGTAAATTAAATTGCTCAACTAGGGAAAGAAATCTATTCTGGCTTAAATAAAATGCAAAAACCTGTTTTCCATTTGAAAAATCATATATATCTGCACTATCCCCATAGTGGGAACTTAAGTAAGTATAAAGTGCCAAATTACGGCTTTCACCTAACAATAAGTCTTGTTGTATACTTTTTGAATCTTCCCACGATGTAATGCTGTACGTTATATCAATAAAATGATTAAAATCTATTTGATGCTCCATTACTAATACTCCTCTATTAATCAGTGATTGTTATCTATAACCTATCCAAAGGTAATGCCATTTTTCGTTAAGGTAAGGGGCTTGTCCCCTTACCTTTAAAAGGCCTTTTATATCCAGCGAGTACAAACCTTGAAAATCCAATGAGTACAAACTCAAAAATCCAACCATTACAAACTTTTTTAATTAGGCGACATTTCACCTTGAGTGATATCTTCAACTTCGGTTAATTTATCAATGGTTGCGGATAATTGTCGCATCATCGAATTTAATACCGACATTTGCATATTTAACACCAAGCGTTCTTTTTCCATCTGAGCAATACGTTTTTTAATGCCGTCAGATACCGAACTATCTTCAACAAGTCCTTTCCAAATCAACCCGCCTTTTTCAGCGGATTGATTCGCTTGTCCAATCGTGATACGCCAACGTAAAAAATGCCCACCTGAAGAAGAGGCTTTATCTTGCATTAAACGAAACCCTAAGGCTTTTGTAATCTCATTGCTTCTTAATTTTTTGACAATATCTTGATGTTGGCTGATTAAATGCTCTCTCACTTGATAAAGAGAGAGCTGTAATTGCTCACAATCCTCTACACTATTTACTTCGCTAAAAAATTGTTTCATTACTAAATTCAGTGGAGTTTGTACCGCGAGATCCCGATACATATTTTTAGGAATTAATTCATTTTTCATCTTTATCATTACCTAAACCTTGTGCCATTCTTATGATGTTTTTTTATTCTGAGCCATTCTCAACAAACTCATCTTGTTCTGGTTCAGCTTCAGATGACGAGGCATTTTTTATGACTGGAGCAAAATTTGCACGTTTTTCACCAGATAAAATTTCAGGGGATAATTCATATTTCATCCGTTTTATTGCAGCTTTATAACGTGCGTTATTTTCGATTGCATCGCGGCGGGTAATCCCTGAATGGCGATAATTTTCAACTAAGCCAAAACATTGACGTATGAGTTTTGCCCCAGCTTCAATCCAATCTGAAGCCTCGCTACGCGTCATTAAGGCAATATGAGATGCGGCCATTACCGCACAAGCGAGCTCATCAAATTTCAAAAAAAGGAAAATTAATTGATAGCCAAGTTGAGAATTAAAGGTCAGTGCATAACGTGCGGGCTCTACTGATACTGAATTTTCCATATGGAATGCCGCTGGGATTTGTTCACGATAAAGGTAATTTACCTTATCAACCAATTGCTGCATTTCCTGACGATAACCTAACACTTTGGTTTCAAACCGTAGTAGATAGTCATCCGCATAAGGATCATCATTCGTTGCCGCACGTTGAATTTGACTTAATAAACTCAAGCAATTCGGCATACTGATGATCCCTGCACGGGTAATTTTGCCTTGTTCATTCCGCACCGCAGCACGCCCCACCCATAATTTAGAAGCATGATGGGTATTGATAGTAATTTCAGGTGCACTGCGTAATGGTCCTGGTCGTTGATTTTGAAGATCGGTAGTTGTCATATAGATACTCCTTATTCTATGGTTGATTTTTGTACTTTGAAGAACCCTTCTTCACTGGTTGTTTTTTGTACTTTGTCCAGCCCTGGACAGTGATTAATTTTTATACATTGGAAAGTCCCTTTCCAGTGTTTATTTTTTATACTTTGGAAAGTCCCTTTCCAGTGTTCATTTTTTATACTTTGGAAAGCCCCTTTACAGTGATTAATTTTTGTACTTTGCAAAGCCCCTTTACAGTGGCTATTTTTTGTACTTTGTGCAACCCTTGCACAGTGCTTATTTTTTGTACTTTGTGCAACCCTTCTTCACTGGTTGTTTTTTGTACTTTGAAGAACCCTTCTTCACTGGTTGTTTTTTGTACTTTGTCCAGCCCCTGGACAGTGATTAATTTTTATACATTGGAAAGTCCCTTTCCAGTGTTCATTTTTTATACTTTGGAAAGTCCCTTTACAGTGATTAATTTTTGTACTTTGCAAAGCCCCTTTACAGTGGATATTTTTTGTACTTTGTGCAACCCTTGCACAGTGCTTATTTTTTGTACTTTGTGCACCCATTCTTCACTGGTTGTTTTTTGTACTTTGAAGAACCCTTCTTCACTGATTATTTTTTGCACTTAATTCAACAATTGTGCTTTAAATTTCCGTATCATTTCCGCTCTAGCTTGACGTTGTTCAAGTGTTGGCACAGACGATATCGTTTGTTCTTGCTCTGGCACAATCACTTGTGGTTTTGATTGATTCACCACTGGCGTATGACATTGGCTTAAGTGTTGTTCAAGTAAATAGGGATTAAATTGTCCTAAATGGGCTTTTCTCACTAGGCTTAGCAAATACCCTTGTGGTTTCTTAATGGTCCCTTTTGCAAGACGTTCGCCCGCTTCAAACAAAATGGCTTGACACAACCCTAGGTCAAGCCCTTCCATCGCTTTGGCTACAGCCCGTTTTTCAAAGTCGTTTAAGTTGAGTGTCCAGTCAATTTCCTCTGGTGTACCTGTACAGTATTTATTTATAAATACCGTACTGTACTTGTACGTAGCATTTGCTAAGTTCCTTAATGGAACTGAGCATAAAATCAATGACTTAGCCTGTTTTTCTTGGCTGAGTTCCCTATTGGAACTTGGCTCATTTTGACTGAGTTCCTTAATGGAACTCGGTAAATTGATCATTTTTTCACTGAGTTCCTTGCTGTTTTGACTGCGTTCCTTATTGGAACTCAGCAAATTCTGCTGCACAGTATCTAAATTTAAATGAGAAAAATCAGCCTCTTTTTCACTTCCGAGACGAGAACAATAATCTTGATAACGGGCTTGCATCCAATCAATATGTGAAACATAGTGCCATTGGGTTTTATCTGAAAGAATATTATCGACAATATGCGTCGCAACCCCTCTCACTATGACGTCTTTATGTTTTGTGGCTGAATGGAGCAAATGTAAATAATCTTCATTAAGTTGAATCGCATCTAATATGGGAATAGGCTCATCGTGCAGTAAATAGACATTCCCTTTTACTTGCCCTAATTCATTACGCACGGTTTCACAAAGAGTCAACCACCTTGTCAGGCGTAGCAGTAATAAGGTTTGACTGACGGTTTTACGCGATAGGCTCGCATTCAAGTAAGGCTTATCTGAAAGCAGTTTTCCTAACACCTCGTAAGACGGAAATAATCCCCCTTGAAACTCTCTAGCTTTATGCTTGATCAGTTGCCAAGCAAATTTGGCTCGTGGGGTTAAATAAGGATCATAAAGTAGCCGTGTTGGCACGGTTTCGTGCTGATTCCCAAAAAACAGTAATCCCTGCTCTGTTTTAGGCGATGTGGTGATTTGCTCAAAAATTGTCATGTTTAATTCTCCAAAACCTGTATTTAATTATTCCGATTGTTTTGGGTCTATATTTCGTTATAATGCTTCTGCATTTTATACAAGAAGAATGCCAAGGCGATTTTTCGCCAATCCCCAAACGTGCACTCACACATTTGGGGATTTTTTATTTTATTTTTTATTACGATACCAAGGCTCAACCGCACGCCAAATCGCCGTCAAATTAATTTGCGTTTCTTCCGCAAACAACATTAATAATTCCAGACCTTCCATTGACTCTAAACTCTGAATACTGCCTTTATGTTGACACCATAATTCCCATAAAAGCGTCTTTTGCTCATCAGTGGCCGTGGCTTTTCGTCCTGGCTCTTCACGAATACCCAGCAAACTGCGTCTTGCTGAGACTTTCGTCGTACTCAAACCAAAGTAGGCATTCAACATCTGGATAGACGCACCAAGGAGCAAGGCTCTATCAATAATCATTCGTTCCTGCGAATTGACTTGTGCCATTTTGACCATTTTCCAAAAGGCACTGTGATCGATACTAATCGCTGCAATCGGCACTTTAGATTGAGCAATATCGTACATTTCATCAATGCTTAACTGTTGGATTTCACTGAGTTCTGCCGTTGAAAAGCCAAGGTGATGGCAGGTATTCACGTTACCTTCGCGGATATTATTGACAATGTGGTCTAAAATCACTTTATTTAAATTATCAAGCATAACGCCTCCATTAAGCTGAAGCCCGCAAATAGCGAACAAGACGAATGAGTCGAAATAATTTCACCAAGGTGACATCATCAATTTTAGGTTCTCGATCTGCCGAACCTAACAATAATGCCGTATCAAGAAAACAGGCTTCCGAATAGGCTAGATTCTGTGTTTGCAACATACTGAGCAACTCATAAATGGTACGTTGGGTATCATCTTTTAAGGAATCTTCGACGGCTTTCATCTGAAAGCTGTAATCGACAGGCTCATTTACAACGTGTTCAACGAGTTCATCAAGCTCAAACTGCTCGGCAATATCTAAGGCAAGTGAATAGGCTTCCGCTTTATGTTGGCGACTTGGGTACACTTGCCAAATATCCGCAACAGGTTGACGACCAACACAAGCAAACTCTAGCCCATTTGCAATAGCTTGCTGCTCACGTTGAGCCTGAATGCTCATTCCTGGCGTAATGCCATAATTTTGGACAAATTGCTGGGCGAGATCTTGGGTTGGTTCAGAACGAGAAACCTCATAGACTGTTTCGGTATTCACAATGTCATTGACGGCTTCAGTGTCTAAACTATCGTGGCTGGCATCTTCTACAAAAGTGCGGTCATTTTTTTCTGCGTTTTCGGCACGTTCATCAAAGATTGATGTAATGGCACTTGCACTTTCTGATTCGGTCATCTCAACGTCTTGAACAGGTTCAGAAAGGGATTTTTCCAATTGCTGTTGCTGAAATCTCGCCACATCTTCTTCACTATGCTGAATTTGTGCATCAATTTCTTGCTGCTTTTTCGCTAATTTTTGGAATTTACGCTCATCAAGATCCACTTCCACATAGAGCATTTCATAGCTGACTTTACCCTCAAGGGCATCCGTCATCTCATTAATTAAGGCATCTTGAAAGGTCTTCACATTGAATGGGTGATCATCATTACAACGAGAAAGACTATTTTTCCAAATAGCTTCAAACGTGATTTCTGTATCAAATTGATATTGTTGCCAAACCTCAAGAGCGTTATTGCGAATGGCTAGCAACTTATCTATTGGGCTATGACCTAATCCATTAAACAATACATCAGGAATAAAAGGGTACAGATAATTTATACACCGTTCCATCTTTGTTACTAAAACATGCGATATAATGTAACCGTCATTTTCTAAAACATCTGATAATTCTCTAGACGAAAGCTGTTTTCCTAACTTTTTCTCGTAATACTCCTTCGCCTGCTGAATCCCTAACGCTTTCTCTATAAAGGTTAAATCTGCACGGGTATCATTTTCAATTAAATGACCGATCAGCAAATCGAGTTCGGCTTCCACACTGTCCGCTGTCTCCCCTTTCCAAGGTTTATATAGGCATTCAATCGCCCAAAAACGCTGATCTTGGGTTTCACTAAATAGCTCTTTTAAGGCTTGAATCCGCGTATTCCCCCCGTCTGCGATGATATAAAACGGCTCACCTGGACGTTGGGTAATATTAGGCTTATGATCGAGTCCGCGACGTCGAATAGATTCTTTGATCATCTCAAAGTTAGGATTACGGGTTTTGCGTGGATTATGCTCATAAGGGCGTAATTTATCCAAAGTTACTGTAATGTACTGAGAGGTTGTAGGGTAATGCGTCGCAGCCGCCCCTACATAAGAAGGCGAGGTATTCACCATTGGTGCGACATTTAAATTCCGTGCCACAGCATCTGATAATTTTTTGTTTTTAATATTCATTGCGATATCCACCTAAATTCATTTCATTTTCAAATAAACTAAACTCACCATAAAAACGGCATTTCACGCTCCCTAATGGGCCATTACGTTGTTTTCCGATAATGATTTCAGCTAGCCCCCGATCGACACTTTCTGGGTGATAGACTTCATCACGATAGATAAATAGGATCACATCAGCATCTTGCTCTAACGAGCCAGATTCGCGTAAATCTGCATTGACAGGGCGTTTATTGGTACGTTGTTCTAAACTACGATTGAGTTGTGAAAGGGCATAAACAGGACGCCCTAATTCTTTGGCTAAGGCTTTCAATGCCCCTGAAATTTGAGTGATTTCAAGGTGTCGGTTTTCTACTCTGCCTGTACCTCGCATTAATTGGAGATAATCAATGAAAACCGCTGCAGGCAAGCCATATTGTCGGCTATATTGACGTACTTTACTGCGTAATCGAGGGATCGTTAATGCCCCCTCATCATCAATAATTAATCGCTTGTCCCAGTTTTGTTTAATATCGCCCGCAGAATCCGTAATTTTGCTCCAATCTTCTTCCTCAAGCTCGGTTGCTCGACGAATTTTTTGCAAACTCACTCGTGATTTCATTGCCATAAAACGTTGTAATAACTGGTCAGCTGGCATTTCCTGACTGAAATAAAACACGGGCTGATCCGTCAGCTTATCCAGAATACTTGCAGTGGCCGTGAGAGAAAGTGCCGTTTTTCCCATCGCAGGGCGAGCAGCGATGATAATCAGTTCCCCCGCTTGCCCGCCAGTGGTCAATTCATCAATTTGTTGAATACCTAATGGTGTGCCTGTAACAGGATCCGCACTTAAGGTAGATTGCTCCATCTTATCGAACATTTGCGAAAAAATGTCCGCTAATTGCACCGCACTTTTATCTGTTTGATTTAACGAAATTTTCGTATATCGCTGTTCAATCTGCTCGGCAAGTGCTGCCAAATTTTCCGCATTCTTAGGCTCCTTCATTTCACTTAAAATAAACTGCCCCAAGGCTAAAAATTGGCGTTGCCGACTATATTGTTTGACCAGCTCTGCATAAGCTACAATGTTGGCAACGGATGGCGTGTTATTGGCTATTTCAGCTAAATAGGCAATCCCCCCGACATCTTCCAGCCTGCCTTTTTCTTTGCAAGCTTCCGATACTGTGAGTATATCAATGGCTTTATTTTGGTTAACCAGTGACGCAATAGTTTCAAAAATATAGCGATGCTCGACAATATAGAAATCTTCAGGGGTGAGAATGATCGCCACATCATCAAAGCAATCCGCATTAATCAATAACCCGCCAATGACGGAATATTCTGCCTCAAGCGAATAAAGCTCAGCGGGGGATTTTTTCGTTTTACGCATTATGTCCTCCTAAACCTTGCTCAAATTGATGGGCAAATTGAGGCAACAAATGCATACACAGTGCCTGAATTACGGCATACTCTGCTTTGCTATGTCGATAGACGGGCAATGAATAGGTTGCCGCCTCACGGTAAGCGACTTTGTCAGGAATATGAAAATCAAGGAGGGTTTTATCAGCACTTAAGTTTTGCTCAAAAAGCTGTTTTAGCTGACTAAGCACAAATTTCACATCATTGGTATGATCGACACAGTTAGGCACCGCTTTGAGCGGCGGGAGCGAAAACCCAAATGCCTCAAAGGTCTGCAATTCTTGGTACATACCTATCGTGCCGCGAAGAAATTCTTTTGCGGATAAAATATGTGGCAAGATAGGACAAAATAATAAATCTGCGGCAAGTACAGACATATCTACCGTAATATCTCGTGTTCCGCGTGTATCCACAATAATCACATCATAGCCTTTGAGCTTTTTCAGCAAAAAACTAAACCGTATTGCACCATCAGGAGCATTGCGTAGCATTTGGCTGACATTATTTGTGGGATCGTTGGATTGAATTAAATCCAAATTGGGCAGGGTTGTTTTTGAAATAATATGGGCGGGATCAACATCTTGATAGGTCAAAAACTCATGGATACCACCTGGTGCGACATAATCTAAAGCAAAATAAGCACTGAGTGTCGGTTGCGTATCGGTATCAATTAATAAGGTCTTTAACCCGTGATCTGCACAAAATGCACCAATATTCGCCGCATTTGTACTTTTTGCTGAACCGCCTTTGGTTGAGGCTATGGTAATGATGAATGGTTTTTTGGTAAAAAATTGATTAGTGTTCATAATCATACTCACTTATACAAGAAAAATGGATAAGAAAGTATTGACTGAAATTAATTACATAGAAGAGAGTATCTAGAATTGATCAAATCTTACTTTAAACTCTACTTAAGAGTTGATTTCAAATGGTGCCCGAGGGCGGACTTGAACCGCCACGACTCGAAAGTCGAGGGATTTTAAATACTTTTTTAAACCAAATAAAATCAATAAGTTATTGATTAGTCGCCAAATTAAATAAACAATTTTACACAAAGATAAACAATTATAAACAAAAATAGACACCAATAGCCACCAAAAAGAACAAGGGATTTTGAAAAAATTAATCCCTTTTTAGATTAGATAATGGATTGAGTGCTACCGCACTTTCTAAATGCGATGGGGCAAAATGTGCATAGCGCATCGTCATTTCAACGGTGGAATGCCCTAGTATTTCTTTTAACACAAGGATATTGCCCCCGTTCATCATAAAATGACTGGCGAAAGTGTGGCGTAAAACGTGGGTTGATTGCCCTTTTGGCAAGTCAATATTGGCACGCTCTACCGCATTTTCAAAGGCTTCATAAGCATCATCAAATAGACGTCCGCGCTTTTTAGGCAGCATCTCATAAAGTTCTTTGCTTATAGGTATCGTGCGATTTTTCTTTGATTTCGTGTTGATGTAAGTGATTTTGTAAGGCATTATCTGCGATTGAGTAAGCTGTTCTGCTTCGCTCCAACGTGCGCCAGTGGCAAGGCAAATGCGCACAATTAGCCCCAAATCTTTATTGCGAGAATTATCACATTCAATAAGCAACCGTTCTATTTCATCAGTATAAAGAAAAGCAAGTTCCGTTTCAGATTCTTTAAACAAGCGCACGCCCTCTAATGGGTTTGAACCTTTCCATTTGCCAAGATTTCGCAATTCATTAAACACAGCACGCAAATAGGCGTGTTCGCGGTTTACCGTGGCTTCTTTCGGTGGGCGTTTGGGATTTTTGGAAAATTTCCCTGCAAGGCGTGATTTACGATACTCCGCAAAAACATCTTTGGTAAGTTGTTCCGCTTTTAAATCACCTAGATTAGTGGCAAGGTTTAGCAATTTGTTTAGGCGATTTTCACCGTCTGATAGGGTTTGACCGTGCAAATCATACCATTCCGTTATCAGCTCTTTAAGTGTTGGCCCTTCTGCAACAACCAATTCAATATCATCTAATTTATCGTGCTTTTGACTATGCTGATTTTGATAGCGAATAGCTTCACCCTTGGTTAAAAACCATTTGCGAATGCGTTTGCCATTTTGGTAGAAATCAGCAAGCCACTTGCCACCTTTGCTAGGGTCTTTTCGTACTGACATTTTAATAATGAATAAAATACTTACTCTACATTGGGAAATCTAGGCAAATCCTGCATTAATTCTTCATTTTCTTTTAATATTTTCTCCATATTTTCTACAGCCTGTTTTATTTGCTCTTTCTCTTTCTTAGAAAATACTTTAGTTTTGCTCATATTATCCATACTGCAATTTTTCAGATCTTGCGTGCACAATTTTTCCAATAAAGTTGATGGCATAGCTGATTTTATTGTGTAAAGAGCAAATTCCATTTGAGATTTAGGCTTGTAGTTAGATGAAGTTTCTGACTGCAAACGTTCAGAAACAGGGGCTAGCACTTTGTCCAAATACTGATCCGTAAACAAACAATCTTTGAAGTTCAATGAATCAAGAGTAAACTCATCAAATTTACACATTAGATCAACTTTATCATTTTTTGATAAAGCTAAAACACGCTCATCTTTTTCATCAACTTTAAAATAAGCCTGTCCTAATGTGGCTTTTTTTAGTTCTGAAACAATAAAAGCATTGCCAAAAACATCTTCTTTAATTTTACTTACCGTTGTTTTAATTCTAATTGGGTGTTTCTTATATTTTTTATTCGCTGCAAGCTCATTATTTGTATAATCAGCATAAATCTGATCAGCTGAATAAGTATCTCCAACAAAATTACTTTTCTTTGCAGAAAGCGCCCATTGCTTTAAATCATTGATAGAATTTTTGATAAATAATTTTTCATAATTACTTTGATTTGCATAAGCGATTGATGATAATAATGCCAAGCATAGTAAATAGAATTTAATGTTTAATCTCATTCCAAAATCTCCCCAGTTTCAGGATTAACTTTCAAAAATTCAATATAAAAATCATTCATAGAATATTCTTTATCATTAATAAACACAGCGTTTTTGAAACTCTCCTGTTTAAATGTTCGTGTAGTTTTTTTCATATAACAAAAACATTTCCAATAAATACCTTGTTTTTCCGGGTTATAAAGAATATGGTCTAATCGAAGTTTTCTAAAGCCACCTTGGTATGGATAAGAAAAATCAAAAGGCTTACCATCCCAAATAATTTTTTGTTTAGAATCATAATCGTTGAAATTCTTCAATTTTTTATCATATTTTCCATTTTCTAGGTCATTAAGAAATTGTTTTGTAATTATCTCTTCAGGATAAAAATAATCTCCAGACCTTACTTTCACTTTTGAAGTAATGCGACGTGATGCAACAAGATAATAGTCTTTTGTATCAAGATCATCATTTAAAACAAAAGCGGGTTCCCAATCATCATCACTACTGTCAGGAGTTAAATCTGCAATACCCACTAAGTAACTAATTATCCGTTCTCTCGTCCCATCTTCAAGTTCATACCAAAAATCTATCTTGTGGGGGTATTCTAGAACTTTTAATACTTTAGGAGATGTCACCGCATCTTCTCCATTTTCAAAATCACTTTACCCACGATGTCAATATCATTGACATCACACTCAAAAGAAAACTTCCCGCCGTCCACACGGATTTTGCCGGCTGGTAGCACGGTGATATAGCGGATCAAGTGGGAATTTTCCACGATGACGAAGTATTCCCCGTCAGTTAAATTGCCAACATCTTTTGTGGCGAAATACGTCAAATTGTTCTCCACAATGCCAAAAACATTGTCGTAAGCCTCGCGGCTTTCTAAATTCGGTAACAGATTGATAAATAAAGGTGTCGCGCCTTTTATGAAAGATTTTCCATTTTCAAGCAAGATTGTATGAAAATATTTCAAGTCGCTAATTTCATCAAAAATTGGCTCTTCTCCATAAATCAAATATTGCAATCTTGCCCCTGTTTCCATTGCACATTTTGCAACGTAATCACCAGGGAAATAATCTCGCTTAACCCAAGAACTAAAGGTATTTGGCGAAATTCCTAAGTATTCGCCAAAATCTTTTCTTTTAGCAAATCCATAGGCTTTTTGCAGTCTATCAATAACGGCTTTTCCGCCCTTAATTTCCTTAATCATAAAAAAGAACCATAAAAAATAAGTTGCAAGTCAAAATTAACCATTATATTATCTCTATGGTCAATTTTAACCACAAAAGAGAACAAGAGAACTCTTTTTGATGTATTTTGAAATCATATCACAAAGCATAAAGGGGTGCTATATGCAAGAAACGCAATCAGCTACAAGGAGAAAGGTTCAGTTCTATTTAACAGAAGAACAACTTGAGCAACTAAAGGAATTAGCCGCTAAAGAAAATCGGACATTTACCAATATGGGGCTAACGTTAGTGTTAGAGGGAATGAAACGAAGAAAGGGAGAGAATGCCTGATGGGAAGATGTAAAGAAGAATTAGTACTGACACCAGAACTTGAAGCCAATTTAAGGGCGCGGCGCTTTTTAACCATAAAAGAATTTGCTCTGCTTTATCACAGAACCCCGCGCCAAGTGCAATATGCTCTTGAGAATGGCTGGCTCATTCCGCGCGAGCGGGAAAAAGGAAAAATAAAGCCAATGTGGTTTATTGATATGGTTGCCACTCGTCAAATGGGCGGGTTGATATAAACCGCACCAATACAGCAATAGGAATAAATATGGCACGCCAATTTATTGAAACGGAATTAGGTATCGAATTGAAATGTTCTTGTTGTGGTGAGTTTTACCCTGCTGACAAAGAATTTTTCTATCGTTGCAATAAAAGTAAATGGGGTTTCCATTCTTGGTGCAAGGCTTGCTACGAAAGTAACGATAAGCAAATTGCAAAACGTGAAAGATGGAAAAACAAAAACCGCACTCATCAAAGTGCGGTGGGATTTTAAAGAAAATTTTATAGGTGGAGAAAAACAATGACTAATCAACATAACCCTTCAAACGAAGATGTAACAACTTTGAGTGAATATTTTTATCAGCTTCAGTTGCGCCTGCAGGCACTTCAGACAAGAGTTTATCTTGTTGAGAAACTAGCTGTTGACGCTGGGATGGAGTTAGCAGAGATCCATAAAAGTGTAGTGTCCGTGCAAGTCCATTATGCACCTTTTGATACATTGTGGCATAGCCCTTCTGATTGCGAGCAAATACGTCAAATTCAAGCAGCATTTCCAGCGATTCAGGCGTTGCACGGCTACGCTGATCAGCTGTCAATAAATGATAAATTGCTCTACAAAGTTGTTGGCTTATATAAACATCATAGTTCGGATCGTACATATCCTAATTTCCTTGTATTTAGTCCGCAAGAGCTTGAGGCATTTCGACAAGCCTCAATGCGTTTTGATGCGGAGATGATGAAACAAAAAGCTAAGCGTCAGAATGTGGCTCGCCCAGAAGTTCAGCCAAGTAGCGATCAAACACATCAGCCAATTCGGGGGACGTTTGCGCAATTACGTCGCTTGCGTGGGAAAGCTCTTGCTCAAGGGCGTCAAGCACATCAACTTCATCACGCGGCTGCACTCGAGCCAGTGCGCGAATCAGTGCGCGATTTAGCTTTTCAAGAAACAGCACTTTCACTTCAAGCTCATTCAGATGTTGGTGAAGCGTTTGTTCGTTTTTGTTTGAGTGGTAAGACATATGATGACCTCTTTGAATTAAGTTCCGAATTAATGGCGATTTATGCACAAGGATACAGCAAAAGCAAAGGGGATGACAATGCCAAAACAAACCCACCCAACACAAAATAAACCAGCAATTCAACTGATGCCTTTGGGAATGCGGCAGATTGTCGCACTTCCAAAAGGAAAAAGTGCAAAGCTCATCACCGCGAAAATATGGAGCATTGATTATGGCGTTTACCGATTTTCCCGAAATTGAAAAAACGCCCCAAGAGGTAAATCAAAGGGGCATTAATCAATTATTTAAAATGTTGAATATGGCTGATCCGATAACGCGAGCATTCAATGCTCTTTCGGAGCGAGATAAAAAGTTATTAATTGCTATCGGCGGTACATCAGAGAGCGATTTAAGCAACCCTTACCATTCCAACTTTCAGCTAGAAAATTACAGTGATGAAGGGTTTAAAAAAATTGTAAAAGCCATTCGTTACATTCGCCGCTTAGCCGAGAAATTACCTTGCGAAAGCGCATTAGAAACATACACAAGCAGCAAACAATTAAAACAACGGGAGTTACGCAATGAAAAACACCACAGCAATTAATTTAAACCAGCTTAATTTAGACGTTGTCGCCGGTGCGATGTTTTATTGGAAAGATAGCCATAACGCCTATTTAACTTACGCCAAGCGAGAACGAGCAAGAAAGCAGTATTTTCTCAATAAAGCGGCGCAATGCCGTAAAGAAGTCGCTGATTTAGTCAGCCTAATGCGTTTGGCACGCGTCATTCACTAAGGAGCAACTCAATGACCATTCAACACCAACACATTATTGAGCTTTCCAACCGTTATCAAATTGTCTTTAGTGATAATGGTTTTGTGTTTTATCAGCTGATTTTAACCGATGAAGGTACGTGGAAACGCGCAAAAGGACAACTTTGCCGCAACTTTGAAGCAGTGGTTGAAACCTTGCAACACTGCGAATTAAACAATGAAGAAGTCAATAGCCTGAATGATTGCGCTAACACGCTACAAGCTATTTTGGCAGAAATTAAAGAAATCAAAGCGTTAAGCGTAAGTCAATAATCCATTTTCAGGGCGGTTGTGATGTCATTACTTCCTTCTAACAATTCCACAGCGAACAATCGCCCTGAACCTTTTTTTCAGGTGTCGCCACCTATTCCCTATAAGCCACAACGCGATCCCGATGAACAACTTACTGCGGCACAGTTAGAATTATTTGATACCGTGCCAGAAGATTATGAGTTTGTCGAAGCATACTTAAAACAATTTCCCCGTGCGCGTCAGCGTGAAACCTTTCGTAAGCTCTATTTGCGTGAATATCGCAGTGTGAAAGATGATGGTTCTATCGCTTTCGCCTGTGGCAATAAGCAACGCAACCACGCCAACACTTGGCTTAGAGAAACCTTAGGTCGCCGCTTAAAACTCGTTTTTGCTCAATATCGTTGTAATGTGTCTTGGCTGCAAGCCTTTCAGGGCAAAAACCCGAAATGGCTAGACGATTTGATGTTAGACATCAAATTAAGTGCCAAAGATGAAAGCTATCGCACAGAATTTGAAGCCAGTTATGACGGTGAAAAAGCACAACGCAATTATGCTTTTTGGCAGAAAAAAGAAACACAAAAAGCAAGCATTCCATTTTATTTACTCACAGAGACCAAACTAAAAGAAATTGCCAAACAATTAGCCAGAGCCTTTAGCCAATATCAATATGACTATGTGCAACGCATTGCTAAGCGCAATCAAGGTAAAAAGCTAAGTGCGGTGGAAATTGATGAACATTTTTTAGCACTGTATAAACAATGTGGTGAAGCCTGTGAATCAATGGGCTTTGCCCTCAATCATTGGGAAAGCCGTAAAAACGCAAAGAAAATCAAGGGTGATATAGTTGATTCCGCCCTTAGCCGTATAGTGTGTGAAAAACATTGGTTTACGCGTATGCGTACCGTGCAGCGTCAAATGGTGGAACATATCGCCATTGCGTGCGGTAGTGTACGCCGTGGCGTGAGCCTTTATGTGTCTTACGATGGTTTGCGAGAATGGAAAGAGCAAATTAAGAAAAACTACGATTATTTGAAACAAATGATTGTAGAAAATATTGATGATCCTGCCGAACAAGCAGAATTATTTGATATGTATCTGAAAAGCTCAAGTAACCCTGCTTTACGCCGTCAAGAACTGATGAACCGCTTGCGCGGCATTGAAGAATGGGCAGAGCAAAAAGGGCATATTGCGCTTTTCCTGACATTAACCGCACCAAGTAAATATCACGCCCAACACGTTAAAGGCGGTGAGAATAAAAAATATAACGGTGCAAGCCCAAAAGATACGCAGCGCTATTTGAATAACGTATGGAAAAAATACCGTGCGTTACTCAAAAAGCGCCGCATTGCTTTTTATGGTATGCGTGTTGCTGAATCACACCACGATGGCACACCACACTGGCATTTGTTGCTTTATATCCAACCCGAACACAAAGATGAGGTGATCCGCCTATTCCGCCTGAAAGCGCTTGAAGAAGACGGCGATGAACGTGGCGCAGAAGAACACCGCTGCAAAGTGGAAGAATGCGACCCAACCCAAGGCACGCCAACGGGTTATATCGTGAAATATATTTCCAAAAATATTAATGGGTTTGCCCTTGATGATGAATATTCCGATGAAGATCCAGATGTATTGCTAAAAGACCTCGCCGCAAATGCACGTGCCTGGGCGAGCATTTGGCACATTCGTCAATTCCAGTTCTACGGCGATAAATTCGTCACCCTTTGGCGAGAATTACGCCGCCTTGCCAGCCAACAGGCGAAAGAAGAACGTGCGGCACAAAAAGCCCAAGCGAAAGCCCGTGAGCAAGCCAATCAATTCAACCTTGATTTAAGCCAACCACAAGAAACCAAAACCATACAAGCCAAGGCATATCCAAAAGCGTGGCAATTTGACGATCTTACTCTTGCACGCACAATCGCTTGTGCCGATGTGGGGGATTATGCCGCTTTTGTGAGTGCGTTAACGCCAAACGGCTTTTTGAGCGAACGCAAAGATGTGCCATTGAAAATGTACTGCGAAACCAGCGAACCAAACCAATACAACGAAACACGCCAAATTATTAAGGGGGTGAAAAATGTCTTTACCTTAGACGAACCTATTCTTACTCGTACTAAAAAATGGGTTATTAAGAAAGGTGATCCAAATCGCCACACTGAATCCCACGAGCGAAGCGAGGCTAACTTAGGCGGGCTTGCCCGCCCTTGGACTTGTGTCAGTAACTGTAACCTAGAAAAACGCTCAATTTTAGAGCAAAGGATCAAAGAAGTAGTAAGACCGATAGCAAAACCACTCAATGATCGACAAATAAATTGGATATTGAAAGGAAATCGACTTATTTTAAACCGAAAACATTCGATAAAAGTTATCAATGATGAAGTCATTATCACCGAAAGCAAGCAACCTGTTCAGGCTGTTACGTCTGACACGAGTGGCGTTTTACAAAAAATTTGGGATATGTTTTCTTGATATTAATCAAATTCAACCAATAGGAAATAATTATGAATAAATCTAATACAGAGAAACAAGATAAAGACTTGTGGGCGACACCCTGGTGGGTATTTTGGTTTGCAGAAGCCTACTTTGGGATCAAATTTGATCTTGATGTGTGCGCAATGGCACATAACAAGAAAGTGAAAAAATACATCAGCCCAGAACAAAACACTTTGATCACTGAATGGAACGGGCGTTTTTGTTGGTGCAATCCGCCTTATTCAAATCCGTTGCCTTTTGTGATGCGGGCTATCCAACAATCCGTTCTACACAACAAAACCGTAGTAATGTTGCTCAATGTAGATAATTCAACAAAATGGTTTAATCAATGTGTGCGTAATGCCAAAGAGATTGTTTATATCACAGATAAGCGTATCCCTTTTATCAACAACGAAACAGGAAAAGAAACCGATCAAAATAATAAAGGGCAAATGCTGGTTTTATTCGCCCCAAACAACGGCTTAGATTGTTTAAAAACAAGCTATATATCAATGCTAAAAATGCGAGAAATTGGCAACCAATGGGGGCGTGAAAATGGTTTATCAGCCCTTTAGTCATATTCCTGTAAATCGTAATGCACAGCCTTATGACTTACCTGCTATACCTGAAAAGAAAGAAAAGGGGAAAGACAAATGTTGACAACGAAAAAAATGATCGCTATTTTAAAAAAAAGCAGTCGCAATATCGACTGTCGGGAATTGGCGTTCCTGAATATACTACAAGGGCAGTGAGAATATAGTCGCCTAAAGCGACTTTTTAACTGAAAACAGCAAATCAACCTTTTTAAGAAATTTCTTAAAAAGTCCAATGGTGGGCTGTTTAAGGGATCGAAAGATCACCGTTATCTTGTAGGACGGTACGCCAACCTTGAACAGTTCACCACCAACAAATTGGCGTTTGTTTGTGGTGAGTTTTAAAAATTTGCTACAAGGAATAACAAATGACTAATTCAAATTTAGTTGCCGTTTTTAACGGGCAAATCGCTAATCAATCAGTACAACTTTGTAATGCTCGTGATCTACATCAATTTTTAACAGTAAAAACACAATTTGGGAATTGGATCAAAGATCGCATTTCAGACTACGGCTTTATCCAAGATGAAGATTATATTGTTACTACTGAACGCACCGCGGGACGACCACGTAAAGAATATTATATAACGCTTGATATGGGTAAAGAACTCGGAATGGTTGAACGCAACGAGAAAGGACGACAAATCCGCCGTTATTTTATTGAATGTGAGCGCAGAAATAAAAGTGCGGTTATGCCATCTGCACCGATCATTCGCCCCCCATTAAAGTTAAATGCTGTACAGCAAAGCCAACTTACCGCACTTTTAAACTATGTTGATTATTTCACGGGAGAAGTCTATCCCGCATTACAGACATTATTCCCAAAATTAAACGAAGCACACTATGCACAAGTCAGTGATATGCGTATCTTGTATTTGTTGTTGAGTAAATCAACCAAACTCAATCAGTATAGGACATCATTAAAATAAACAAAAAAGTTTATAAAATTGCTTGCAAAAATAAACAAAAATGTTTATTATAATCTCATCTTAAGACACACGGAGGAATAATGAAACAAAGTGAGTTTTTAAGATGGCTGAAAGCGCAAGGCGTTGAAGTTAAAGAAGGTAGCAATCACAGCAAACTTTACTACAACGGCAAACAATCGACAATACCCCGACATCCCTCGAAAGAGATGAAAACGGGAACAGTAAAAGCGATTAAAAAGCAATTAGGTCTAGTATAATTCCAAGCCCTCGCAAGGGGGCTTGTTTTAAGATGAGGTAAGCTATGTTATATCCTGCAAAATTTAAACGTGAAGATGATGGTTATACAGTCACATTTCGTGATATTCCCGAAGCGATAACCTGCGGTGATGACTATGATGATGCGGTAAATATGGCAAAAGATGCACTATTAACGGCAATGGATTTTTATTTTGAAGATCAGCGTGCTGTACCATTACCAAGTAAAGCCAGAAAAGGCGAAGTTCTTATTGATTTGCCACCTAGTGTATTTGCTAAAGTATTATTACTGAATGAGATGTTAGAGCAGAAAATATCTAACGTAGATTTGGCAAAACGAATTAAGGTAAAACCACAGGAAATGCAACGTATTACTAATTTATCGCATAGTACAAAAATTGACACTATCGCAAAGGCATTATCTGCATTGGGTAAAAACTTACGAATAGGTATCGCTTAGAGAAATTTTTTAAAGTATCAAAAAACAAGCAGGACTGTAAGTCCCCTTATTTGAGTAGGAGAAAATATGTTATACCCAATTTGTTTAGAAAAAGTCAGTGATGGCTATGTAGTATCTGTGCCAGATGTGCCGGGCTGTTTTTCTGCGGGCGATACCTTTGCTGAAGCCTTTGAGAATGCAAAAGAAGCCATTGCTTTGCATATCGAAGGAATGCTTGAGGATGGCGAAGATATTCCAAAACCGCAAGACGTTGAAGCACATATCAATAACCCTGAATATAAAGGGTTTATTGTTTCCGCTGTTGATGTTGATCTTTCCCACTTAATGGGTAAAGCGGAAAAAATCAATATTACCGTACCGGCTTTGTTATTGCATAAAATTGACACCTTTATTGCTAGTCATCCAGAATACAAAAGCCGTAGCGGTTTCTTAGCTCAAATCGCCACCGATAAATTATTATCCGCGTAAAAAAAAGCCGCTTTTTAGCGGCTTTTTTCTGCATCTAGCAATATTTTCAAATCTTCCCGATCTTTTTCTGATAGCTGATCAATCAAATATTTTAACAAGCCATCTTTTGTGAGTTGGCTCGTTTTGGTTGTGTGGCTAAATTCTTGGTTCACAACGAACTTATGGCCACATTCTGGGTTACGGCAAGAACAGTACAATTTGCTGAAATTACTGTGTATTCGATCAGTCCTTGTGATTATCGCTTTTGAATTACACACATTACAATAAATATCTGCTGTCCTTGCCATTTTTAAACAACCCCTATCTACCTAAACAATAGTAGCAATATAGCAAATCACTGTTCATTTATACAGATTAAAAATAAAAAATTATTCCACTTTTTTTGTCTCTAAAAACTTGACTTTTAATGCACTTCCAATTTCAGGATCGCTATTAATGGCTTGGCTAATAATGGACTGCATTGGCAGCACTTCGTCTTGTCGGTAAGTATCCCGCAATTTAATTGGATCGCCCAATCCTCCAGCATTACTTGGGATAATCCCCCCCAGCCCAGGTGGGAATCGGTGAGCAGTTAAAATATCTTGGGCAGAGATGTTTTTGATGTTGGCAAATTCATCTTTAGTGCCAGTATCGCCAATCGGAATAATTTTCACGCCATCGGGCGAACCATTGGGAATATTGATAAACATACTTTTAAAATTCCCCACACCGCGGCTTTGCTCGATTTTTTTCGCGAGTTCTTCTTCCATTTCTTCGTTTAAATCGGGATCCGTGGCGTACAAAATAAAGCCCATATGCGCACCGTTGCTAAAATAACGGCGGCGGAAAATCGTAGCATCAGAATTAAGCAAAGCAGATTGAATACCACCCACATAATCCGGTGAGCCGTAAACTTGTTGCATTGGATCATAGAGCTTAATAAAAATGATGTCTTTCGCGTCAAATTGATAAATATTATTTTCGCTATCCTGTAAGGATTTCTTTAAAAGATAGGTATATCCCCCATCTTTACGAACCCTTAAATAAAGTGATGAAAGAACGTGCAAGCGAACCACTTGCCCGAAGCCATTGCGAATTTTTAATAATCCTACATCACCGAATTGAATTAAATTCAAGCATAGTGCGCGCATATCCATTTTTGACAATGCGCCACTGATATAATCACTGCTAATCATATTTGCACGACTATTTAAAATACCGCAGTGTTGGGCGTTTTGGTGTGGTAATTTCGCTAATATTTGGCGATTAATTGGCGGAATATAACATTGATAGGTATTATCAAAACCAAGCCCCATATAATCCAAGGCGGGCGCACCCGTTAGGCTGTTTTTATCTAATTCGTTCCAATTAAAGGTTTTCACTTGTGCGCTTTTCTGTTTTTTAAGTGCGGTCTTTTTTTTCGTCATTTTTTTACATTCTCCAAACGCTTTTACGTTTTTTGTTTTCGTTGAGCGGCTTACGATCAACCGCATTACAAATTGCCCAGAACACATCCGCGTGTTGATTTTGGCTAGTGCGATCAGCAATGTAGGTTGTTTGCCCACCGCTTCGGGTTGTGGTTTGTTTAATCATTAAAAAACTGGCTGGAATGTCGGTTTCTTGCTCCGACCATTCGATCAAGCCGTTATCCACTAAATCATAGACTTTCAGCACCATTGAGGCTTTCACATCAGGGCTATAATTAATGGCAGTGGTTGCACGTGGGGCAAAATCTTTCACCATTTCATAAACGCCCACGCCTACGCCAGTGGCATCAATGCCGATATGGGTAAAGTTGTATTTTTCAGCCAATTTTTTAATCTGCTCTGATTGATACATATAACTTAGCCCGTGCCATTGGTGGCGTTCTAATATGCGGAATTTTTCTTTTGGTAAAATTGGCGGGGCAATCACAACAAAGCTCGCCCCATCAACACTATGCGCTGGATCATAACCGCCCCATACTTCACGGCGACCAATCGGATTAGGATCGTTAAAATCAACGTCTTTCCATTTTCTGATCTCCACTGCACATTTGAGCAGTTTGGAAATAGAGAAAATGGAATCCGCATCATCAACCCACTTGCACATAAAAAGCTGTTCAAAGGCGGCTTTGCTATATTTTTGGCGTAGGGCGTCAATGTCAAATAGCACACCTGCACCGCCTGCAATGGCATCTTCAATGGTAATGACATAACGCCATTGCCCATCAGGACAAACGCAGCCACCTTTGCGCATTGCTTCAACGCTTGGAAATACCACGTCTTTACGCTCGGCAGAACCCTGTTTCCAAAGCTCGCCACTCCAAAATTTATAAGCACCGTGGAATTTTGATGAAGGCGTTGAAAAATAGGTTTCACGCCATTTTTTATGCGTCGCCATTGCCGATGACACGGTGTTAAATTCTTCAAAATTGCGCAGCCAAGCATATTCATCACCGAAAACGTGGCCGTGATAACCTTGTGCGGTAGATTTATTGGTAGATAAAAAATGCAACTCTGCCCCATTGCTTAAAATAATGGGATTGCCTTTTAGCTCCACTTCAAAATATTCCCGTGCCATTTTAATAATGTAGGTTTTAAAAATTTCTGCTTGGCGTTTTGAGGCAGATAAAAAGATTTGGTTATCACCCGTTAAAATCGCATCTTCCAAGGCTTCAAAGGCAAAATAATAAGTCATTCCCACTTGGCGAGATTTCAGGATATTGCGCACCTTATGATGTTTGTTATCTCGGCAAGTCAGTTGATAGGAAAACAAGGTATCCAAAAACGGCTGGAACATTTCGGGAATGATGTGCGAAATGTCATTTTTGGCTTTTTTCTGCTTTTTCTTGCGTTCTGTTGCGTCCGCAAAATTTCCGTCAAATTGCA
This sequence comes from Avibacterium sp. 21-595, assembly GCF_023611905.1. Lineage (NCBI taxonomy): Bacteria > Pseudomonadati > Pseudomonadota > Gammaproteobacteria > Pasteurellales > Pasteurellaceae > Avibacterium > Avibacterium sp. 21-595. The sequence continues at coordinate 1,662,986 of NZ_CP091455.1, forward strand.
CCGCACTTTGATTTTCAGCCATAAGTTTTTGTTTTTGGCTTGCACGTTGCTTTTTATATTGCAGATCCTTATCAATCAAGGCTTCTAATTCCTTGATTTCTTGCTCTGTTTTACTCTCTCTTTCCGTGAGCGTGATAATCCGCAGGGCAATGAGTTCTTCAATGCCCTGTTCACCAATCATATTGCGCCAGTTGTATTTTTCCGCCCAGTAATAAATCGGGCGCGCAGAATTTAGCCCCAACTCTTTAGCGATTTCCGCCGGCGTCCATTTTTTCAAATATAAATGGCGTGCCGCATAAATCACTTCATCGGAATAACGTTGGGATTTGCGCTTTCTAAGTGTTTTGATCGTATCCATATCCGCTATTTTTCGCCATTTCAACGGAAAAAATAGCGGCAGAATTCGGATATTTTCGGATATAAGACGAAATCGTGCTATATCCGAAAATATCCGAATTTTACACCGTGATTTTTTTTGAAGATTGGGAAAAAATGCCCGAAGTAATGATTGAAAGCTTGCAACACTTTGCAACCAAGGGCATAAAAATGAAGAACGAAAGCAAAATCAAAACAGGTTTTATTTGTGTGGCGACATCGGGGTATTCCGTGGACGGTCGCCAGATTACCGCTGCAGAACTGCACGAAATGGCAGAAAGCTACGATCCTGAATTATATACCGCGAATTTATGGCTAGAACATCGCCGCTTTATGAGTTTCGGGCAAGTGCTAGAACTCAAAGCAGAAGATCAACCGAACGGCGAAACCAAACTTTATGCGGTGATTGCTCCGAATCAATATTTAGTCAATATGAATGCCGAAGGGCAAGGCTTATTTTCTAGCGTAGAGATTATGCCGAATTTCCGAAACACAGGAAAAGCCTATTTATATGGCTTAGGCGTTACAGACTCCCCTGCTTCTGTAGGCACTACCAAATTAGATTTTTTCAATATTAAACCGAATGGCAGCCAATTTAGCGAATTCGTGAAAATGGATTTCGCTATTCAAAAAGAAAATGAAGAAGAGCGAATGAAACGCGGCTTTCTTGGTGCATTGAAAGAATTCTTTTCGCTTTCCGCTCAAACCAATGAGCAAACTCACTCCGATAATAACAATAACAAAGAGGAAATCCTTATGACCGATGAACAACTTGCCAAATTTGGCGCAGTGATCGCTACCGCGGTGGCATCTGCCTTTAGCGCCAAGCAAGAGCCTGAAAAGCCAACAGAACCACAACCACAGGCGGAACAATCAAAAGAAACGCCTGCGGCAGAAAATCAAGGGGTAACAAAAGAAGAATTTAACCAGCTTTTAACTTCTTTCCAAACGCTTGAGAAAAAATTCAATGCGTTAAGCCAAGAAGCAACACAAATCCCAACAGGGGAACCTGTTCAAGAAAAATTTAATGTGGCGGTATAAAAATGAAAGCAGCAACAGAAAAAGTACTTAAGGAATTTCAACAAGCAGTAGCGGAATATTATGCCGCAGATGTGGATCGAGTTATCGCTGGAAAAACTTTTTCCATTGATACACCAAAAGCAATTCATTTATTAGGAAATATTCAGAAGAAATCGGATTTTTTAAGCAAAATTAACTACGTTCAAGTAGATGATATTGCTGGACAATTAATTTTTGGTGCTACAGAAAGTCTGATTACTGGACGCAAAGAAAATGCCCGTAATTATGGACAAGTTAGTCCAACAGGTACCTCTTATCAATGTGTCGAAATGGATTCAGGTGTATTGATTCCTTGGGCTCGCTTAGATCAATGGGGACACCTTGCTCCAAACTTTGCCAAAATGTGGGCAGACTATGTGCAACGCCAAATCGCCTTAGACGAAATTCAAATTGGCTTCTATGGTGAAAGTGTCGCAACAAACACGTCTGATCCACAAGGTAAAGATGTTAATAAGGGTTGGATGCAATTTGCACGAGATAACAAGCCAAGCCAAATTCTGACGGAAGGCAAAACATCAAACGAAATCCACATTTTTGGTGATGAGGGTGATTATAAAAATTTAGATGAACTTGCTTATGATTTACGTCAGGGGTTGCACGAACGTCATCGTGATGCTGGTGATCTTGTGTTCCTTGTTGGAGCGGATTTAGTCGCTAAAGAGGCAAGCACGATTTACCGTGGTAATGGCTTAATCGCAACAGAAAAAGCAGCATTAAATACACAGACATTGATGAAAACCTTTGGTGGTATGCCGTCAATGATGGTTCCTAATCTGCCTGCACGTGCCGCGATTGTTACAAGCCTAGATAACCTTTCTATTTATGTGCAGAAAGGAAGTATTCGTCGTAGTTTCCGCGAAGATCAAGAATCAAAAGCAATCAAAGATAGTTACTACCGTAATGCCGCTTATGTTGTTGAAGATTTAGGCAAATTCGCAGCAATTGAATTTAAAAATGTGAAATTGCTAGATTCGGACGGAACGTACAAGTAACAAGGATTAAAAAATGGGAATGCGTGAATTTCAAAAACGAATGGAAAAACTGACCGCACTTGAGAATCAGCCTGCACAGCAAGCTGTTGTGCTGGTTTCGCATAGTCAGCAAGACGTGCTAGATATTGCACTGAAAAATGACATTGAAAAAATTCGTGCACTCCCAACCTTGGTAGACCGAGCAGAATATAAACGCAATCACTTTTTGCCAAAGTGGTTGCCGTTGGTTGAAGAATATTTTGCCAAAGGAGAGATTTATCAAAATGACGTTATTGCCTATTGCATTATCTATGCTTTTGATGTTGGCGATTTGGGCGGTGCTACACGATTGGCGAGAATGGCTATTGCCCAAAACCAATCAATGCCAGCCAATTTTAGAAGTACCTTGCCGACCTTTGTGGCTGACCAAGTTTTGGCGTGGGCTGAAAGAATGGCTCACCAAGGTCAAAGTGCAGAGCCTTACTTTACTGACACGTTTGAGGCGGTGGCTAAAACGTGGCATTTACACGAAATCGTAACGGCGAAATGGTACAAATTCGCTGCCACCTTGTTTTTACGTAACCAACAAGGCGAAGTTCACGCGGCAAGTGTTGAAGATATTGAAAGCCTAGAATTGGCGTTATTCCTCGCCCAAAAAGCCTTGGAATATAACCATAAAGCAGGCGTGAACTCAATGATTGATCGCATTGTAATGCGACTTAAAAAACTCCACCAAAGTGCGGATCTTAACTTGGATATGCGTCATCTTACAGTTGATCACGTCATTGAAAAGTTACGGTTCCGCACTTCTTTAGCTCACAAGGAGCAAGCCAATGTTTAATGGGGTTTCAGTTGAATATGATGACAGCGTCATCAGCACTAACGGCTTTTGGGGTGAAATCGAAGTAAGCGAATTTCAGAAGCAACGTGCGATCCCTGTTCAGGTTCCTGTGGAAATGATTAAAGCCGTGCTAATCCAAGCAATGCAGGAAGTCAATTTAGAACTGGAAGGCATTGCGGCACAGTATCAAGCACAAGGCATTAAGCAGGTGAGTGAAATTAGCAGTGTGCAAATTGGCGGTGAAAACTTTGCGCAAACCCAATACAAAAAAGCAGTATTTGCACGAGCAAAAGCGGATTTATTGCCCGAATTTCTCACGCTTTCCGCAAGAGAAATTCACGAAGGGCGCACTTTAGTGCAAGAACAAAAAAGCCTGTTGGCTGAATCCTACTTTGCCATTCGCCGATTAAAAGGGAAAAAACGGGGGAATGTATGGCTACTTTAAATAAGTTGCTTTATCAGAAACTTGCGGAATATATCAAAACCAAATTACCGAAAAGCTATCACAGTAAATTTTACGCTTGGTTTAATGGAGTGAGTATTATTGATCAAGGGAAAAACATTACTGATGATGGTATTGAGCTTTATCACCTCAAATACGAGGGGATTTTATGGCTTGATGAAATTGCCTTTGAGCAACTCAATTTGCTTGAACTGATTTTTCATATCAATGATTGGCTAGAACATAATGATCCATTAAGGGAAATTCTTGATATGGGCGAGGTCGATTTTACTACGCAGATCGTTGATGACAAAAGTGCTAATGTGAGTTTTACCATTGACTTCCAAGAACCCATTACAGCGGTTAAATTGGATGATGGCAACATTGTTGTAGATGGAGAAAGATATCAGCTTGCACCAGTACCTATTTATGTGGCAGAGCATTTACAAAGTATTGAGGTTGTTCGTGATGTTTAAATTTTCAGCAAAAGGCGTAAAGGAATTAAAACGAGATTTAAAAATCTTGCTAATGACGAAAGCCGATAGAAAAGAGGTTTTTAAACTCACAGCAAAAAAAATACGTCAAGCGGCGAAAAAAAACATAAATGCACAAAGTGATCCCGATGGCAAAAAATGGACGCCAAGAAAAAAAGCCAAAAAGACCAACGAAGCCGATTTTAAAGGTAAGCAAGGGAAACGCTTAGAACGAGCAAAACAAAAATCACAAAGAATGTTAGCTAACCGTGCATCAGCAAAAAATTTAAGTGTTAAAGAAAATAGTAGCTTTAGTGTCAGCATTACACCGAAAAACCCAAGGCAAGCGCTGATTTCAGCCATTCATCAATACGGATTAACCGTGAAGCGCAAACGTACAAAATATGGCGGAGCAGATGATTTATGAGTTTAGCCAAAGCCACAGAAAAACAGGCGCAAGCGTTATTAGAAGTGGGATTTAATCAGCCTAAAAATCCGTTTAAACCAAAAGCAAAACGCCCAAAGATGAGTAAAAGCCTTGCTCATAAGCTATTAGAAAAGTGGGCAGCAAGAATAAAAAGTGGAACAAATCGCCGTTCTGCGTCATTGAATGAGGTAATGAATACTGTCAATGAAAAACAAGCTGGCGTGTTGCTGAATTTGCTTGATCCGGGTCGCAGAAAACGCAAACAACAAGAAAAGAAAGCGAAAAATGAGCCGGTGAAATATGACCAACGCAGATTTATGGATGAAGATGAGAAGCGCAATGCGCAAAGAGTAGATGAAAGCATTGAACAAATGTATGCGAAAAAAGGTTTAAAAAAATAACCTCGAATGACGGCAATCATTCGAGGTTGTAAACCCCTTACCTAACTTTCAACCAATAAGGAGCTAAGAATATGAGTGATTATATTCTATTTATTCAACTAATCAAGGAGATTTTAACAATGGAAAAATTCTGTCTTTTGGCGATCCTCATTTTACTTATGTTCGTTGGGATAGTTATTTGGCGATTTCCCGAAATTCTCCACGCGTGGATTGAATATAAAAAATACTTAGAAAAATAGAAAAAGTGATTATGGAATACGGTATTTTACAACCCACACTTTGCATTATTGCCATTATTACTGCATATCGGTTACCAAGTATTCTAAAAGAAATCCGATTATTGCTTAAATCTAAAGACGAATATTGATCAGACAATAACAACAATAACAAGAGGTCAATCACTATGTACCCATATGTACGAATTAACGCCCTTAATCAATTAAGTGGGCCAACCAAAGAAATTGAACGCCACGCACTTTTTGTTGGCGTGGGAGAAACCAATAAAGGCAAGCTGATCGCGGTTACCCCTGATAGCGATTTAGATAAGCTACTCGGCACTGCACCCACAGAATTAAAAAAACAGGTGCATACTGCAATGGTCAATGCAAACACAGATTGGTATGCCCACGTTTATGTTGCCGATGAAAGCGGTTACGACTTTGTAGAATGTGTAAAAGCCGCGCAAAGCGTAGCAAGTTTTGAATTTTGCGTGAATACCTACACCACGGGCATTGATAAAAGCAAAATCAACGCCTTGCAAACCTTATACAAAGAGCTACTTAATACCCTTTCACGCCGCACTTTCTTTATTCAAGCGCTGGATGGTATTAACGCTGATGAAAGCGAGGGCGAAACTTGGGATCAGTATGTTGCTAAGCTCGTTACCTTACAACAGGACATCGCAGCCGATCACGTTATGCTTGTGCCTAATTTAATGGGCAATGACGTTGGTGCATTGGCTGGGCGCTTGGCAAATTCTGCGGTGTCTGTAGCTGATAGTCCTGCTCGTGTAAAAACAGGGGCGTTAGTCAATGTTGGGGATAACAAGCCAAAAGATAAGGACGGCAATGTAATCACGGTTGCACACTTAAAAAGCCTTGAACAAGCACGCTTTTCTACGTTTATGTGGTATCCAGACTATGACGGCTATTACTGGTCAGACGGTCGCACATTAGATGTTGAAGGTGGCGATTATCAAGCCATTGAAAATGTACGTGTGATTGATAAAGCTGCGCGCAAAGTGCGCTTGTTGGCCATCGCGAAAATTGCCGATCGTTCGTTCAACTCAACCGCATCTAGCACCGAGTACCATCAAAGCTATTTTGCTACGCCATTGCGCGAAATGAGCAAAGCCACAACGATCGCAGGTATCAATTTCCCGGGTGAATGTATGCCACCGAAAGAAGGCGACATCGTGATCACTTGGATGAATAAAAACGAAGTCAAAATTTATATGAAAGTGCGTACTTATGATTGTCCGAAAGGCATTGAAGTAAACATTTTCTTAGATTTAACCACATTAGGAGATTAAGACAATGAGCGCACGAATTTCTGGAATGAACTTTGATATTTATATGTTAGGTCAGCCGATCCACGTGGAGGCGGCGAGCCTTTCTATCACGGACAATACGAAAGTCGCAACCAGCCGAGGCGTACCAGACAATTATGTTGATGGTGATGTTTCCGCCGAAGGTGAGCTTGAAGTAGATACAAAAAACTTTAACAAAATCAAAATGGTTGCGGCTGCCGTAGGCAGTTATCGGGATTTACCCGAAACTGATCTTGTGTTTTTTGCCAAACGAGGCAGCGAACGCCAAAAAGTGGAAGCCTTCGGCTGTAAATTACTTCTTACAGATTTATTAGATATTGATCCTAAAGGTGGGAGCAAAGCAACCCGTAAAATCAAATATTTTGTAACTAGCCCCGATTTTGTTCGCATTGATGGCGTGCCGTATCTCTCTAGCTACGACACCCGCGATTTAATCGGCTAACCCTATTTGGCGACCGTTTGGCATTAACATAACAATAATAATAAACACAAGAGAAACGAGTTCGCCAATCTTTTTGAGGTGTACCAATGTTTAACGACATTATCAATTTTTTCAAAGCTAATACCGCCCCTGTTTCGGGATCTGTTGCGGTTGCGGTTGGCAGTTTATCACCCAATGAGGCGGCAGCGATTGCCAGTATTGTTTTTGGTTTTTGCACAATCGCAATGAATTTTTACTTTAAGCAACGTGAATTAAAACTACGTCAGCAAGAAATGGAACGGAAATACCACAATGAACAAGCAAACAAGCACTAAAAAATGGGTGATGTGCGGTGTTTTGGCCGTGCTTGCCATTGTGGGAGCAAAATATAGCCAAGATTTACGCACAAGCCCACAAGGTTTGCAACTGATTGCCAATGCGGAAGGTTGTGTGCGTAACCCTTACCAATGCCCAAGTGATGTGCTGACGGTGGGAATTGGCAGCACAAACAGCGTGGAAAAAATCAATCCGAATAAAACCTATTCCCTTGATGAAATCGCCCGACTTTATGCCAAAGGTATTGCGCAAGCAGAACAATGTGTAAACCAACACGCCAACGGGCAAGCAATGCCACAAGGGGCATTTGATGCCTTGGTGAGTATTACTTATAACGTGGGTTGCGGAAAAATGCGAAAAAGCACCCTGTTTAAGCTAGCAAAACAAGGTTATAAGCCTGCAATGTGCGATCAGTTTTCCCGCTGGGTTTATAGCAATGGGAAACCACTCAAAGGGCTTGTTGAACGCAGAAAACAGGAGCGTGATTTATGTTTGGGCGTTTAAGTTTTGCAGATGTTGGCTTGGCTGTGGCGATGTTATTTGGTGTTTTATTGACGGCATTTTTAAGCAGCCAAAACAGCCGCTTAAGACAAGAAAATAGCTTGCTTGCCCAACAAGTGAGCCAATTTAAAAAGCAAGCCATTGTCACAAATCAACGCTTGTTAAAACTGCAAGAAATGGCTGAACTTGCTACCAAAAAAGCGGAAAAAACCACCGCACTTTATAAACAACAAAAAAACGCATTAAAGGTGGCCAATGAAAAACATAAAAACTGGGCTAATGAGCCTGTGCCTGATGATGTTATTCGGGTGTTCGAGCTCAACCATTAACACGGCTCAACCTATTACCTGCCCGATTGTTGCAAGTTGCGTTAAGCCTACGCCTGTGATTAAAACCAATGGCGATTTAGCTCACGCATTAATGGATTATCAGCACAATTTGAGCCAATGCCAAAACGCGCACGAACAACTTAAGCAGTGCATTAGCGACTACAACAAATTTTTACAACAATAAGAAACCAAAAGGAAAACACAATGAAAAACGATGCAACACAGTTACTTGAAACATTCGGTATTAAAAACCAGCTTACTGTTGAATTTAACGGTATTGAGCTCACTTTTAATCGTGATGATGCCGCCTATGATGCCTTTACTAATGAGGTGACAGAAAAAAACAAACTCACGCCAATGAAAGATTTATTGCTTGCCTTGGTGAGCCGTGAAGATAAAGACACTTTACTGCAAATTATCAACGTGCCGGGCATTGCTGGCGCACTTGCGGAAAAAGTCAATGAAGCCTTTGTGGCAGACATTGAAGTTAAAGTAAAAAACTAATTGAGAGGGTGGAACGGCTGGAACAAAACGGCTATGCACAAGCAATCGCGTTGCGGATGCACTATTTACCCCACGCCGACAACCACCCTCAAAATTTAGCCCGTGCCTTATGGTTAGATAAGCGACATTGGGAAAATATGGCAATGACGGTTGCCAATGGGATTAGCAAATGTTTTTAAGGTGAAAGAATGACAATCAAAGGCTTGAATTTTGTTATCAACTTAACCGACAAAATGACTGGCCCGCTCAAAGGTGTTTCAAAAGGTGTTGATAATTTTGTGTCAAAAACAAAATCAGCAATGAGCAATATCGCAATGGGTGGCGCGGGGCTTTTTGCCGTGGGTAAAAGTATGCAAGCCGCCTTAATGCCCGCTATTGAAATGGATAGGGCTTTAGGTGAAGTAGCTTCCCTTGGCGTGGCTGATAGTGCTATTGAAAAACTGCGCAACACTGCCACCGAATTTGCCGTGGACTATGGCAAAGATGCCGTTGAAGTCGTCAAATCCGCCTATGGCATCAAGCAAGCATTCGGTGAGCTTTCCGACATTGAATTAAGTGGTTTAGTCAAAACCACCAATGTGATGGCAGCGGCAATTAAAACCGATGCCAACAGTGCCAAAGATTACCTTTCTCGCATTTACAGTATCTATAAAAATGAGGCAGATAGTGTAGGAAAAGTGCAATGGGCGGAAAAAGTGGCTTCACAAACGGCGATTGCCACTACCCTTTTTAAATCTAGCACATCAGAGATGGCTGCGGGTTTTAAAACCATTGCCAGCACAGCAGAAAAAATGGGCGTATCCCTTGGCGAGCAAATGGCGGTGATTGGTCAGCTTGGGGATAAAGTCGGCACAACCAAGGCAGGGAAACAATTTGAAAGTTTCTTACTTGGTGTCAATTCTGCCGAGAAAAAACTGGGTATGAGTTTCCGCGATAATAACGGAAATTTACTTAGCACGGACAAAATTTTACGCAAATTAAAAACGAGATTTGGTGATGTTACAAAGCATCGGGATATTCTGAAAAAAGCCTTTGGCGGTGATGGTGCCTACAAATTTATTGCCAATATGATCGACGAAAGCGATCGCTTAGGCACAAATATTGACAAACTCGCCAATGTAAAAGGAATGGATGCCGTAAGCGCACAGGCACACAAAATGACGGACGTGTGGGAACGCTTGCAAGCAATGACAAAAGGCATCGCGATTTCTATCGGTGCTTCTTTGCAACCCGTGCTTTATCCAATTTTGAATAAAGTTGCCAATATTGGTAAAGGTTTTCTTGAGTGGCTAAATACTTATCGCAATATTGCGCGCTGGATTGGCTATTTAATTGCTGGGGTAATGGGATTTACCGCGTTTGGACCTGCTGTTTTAATGTTTAAAGGCATTTTTACTTTGCTTGGTTTATCAATCAAAAGCTCTTGGAAAGCCGTTCTCGGTTTAACTCGTGCAATAGGTCTAAATTGGGTTATTAGCAAACTTTGGGCTGCGACATTATGGACTTTAAGTGCTGTATTCAAAGCCGTTAGTATCGGAGCCCGTTTTATGTGGCGTGCTATTACTGGACCTATTGGATTAATTATTCTGGCAATTGTAGCTATTGGCTATGCCATTTATGCCAACTGGGACAAAATCAAAGCCGCTTGTTTAGCGGGTTGGGAATGGTTGACTGCACAATGGAGTGCCTTTACACAATGGCTTTCTGAACTTTGGGGCAGCTTTAGCGGCGTGTTAAGTGAATTGTGGGACGGCATTTCTGCTGTGTTTGATGACTTGTGGACTGGTATTAAAAACGGTTGGGATCAGGTGGTCGCTTTTTTCGGTAATATCAGCCCACTAGAGAGCTTTAAAAAACTCGGTAAAGGGCTGACAGATATTTTCACTAATGCTTATAACAGCCTAAAAAACAGCTTAATTGCAATGGTGAATTGGCTCATTGATAAGCTGAATAAGTTGCCGGGCGTGAATATTGATTTACTGCCAACTGCTAGCACTGAAACGGCAACTAAACCCATATCACAAGCAGAAAAAATGGCGAACTTGAGCAATTCGCTCAATGTGGCCAGCAATGCAACAAGTGCGGTAAGCCTGCCACAGTTACCTGCAGAAGTGAAACCTAAAACTGAATTTAAACAAGGCTTTTTGGCAAGCAAAAACATTTCAAACCAAACCACGCATACTGTGAATTATGGTGGGGTAAATATTTATGCCAATGACACAAAAGCCTTTGAAAAACAAATGCAAGAAAAAGCCTCTCTAGGAACATTTAGCTATGGATAAACATTATTTTGACTTATTCATCACCGATGAGGATTTAACGCTAGATAGCGGCAATGTGCCTACTTTGTGTTACAACCAACAATCTATTGCGCAGGATATTAAGCACGCTATTTTAGAAAGTGGCTTGGCTACGCAGCTGATTGCCGAACGTAGCAAGATTTTACGCCGCGATATTATTTTGCAGATGATTTTTTTGACTGAAGATGATGAGCGCCTTGTACCGGGAACAATCATTATTAATGAAGAAAGCCCTACACGTTTATTTTTAACCGCTGAAACTTACGATTTTGGATCTATTAATTTAGGGATTAATGTAAATGAGTAATGAATTTAAACAGATCCTTGTTGATGCTGGATTGCCAACAGAAGAAAGCGAAATTCGTCAAGAATTTGAACAGCTCACAAAGCAAGAGGGCTTAATCACCAACACTAGCCGAATGTCCCCTTTTTGGCGTTTAATTTCCGCCGTTGCCATTCAGCCGGTGAAATGGCTCACTGAACATTTAATCAGTGAAATCCTTCCCAATTTATTTGTGAAAACCGCAAAAGGAAAATGGCTACAAATTCAGGCTTGGGCTGTGGGGTTGGATTTTAAAGAGGCGACGAAAGCCGAAGGCGTTATCACCTTTTACAAGCAAAGTGAATTAACCCCTATCACAATCCCACAAGGCACAATTATTCAAACAGAACGGATTAATGACGTTATTTTCCGCTTGATTGTTACCGCTGATACGGTGATCCCGCAAGGGTTTATCAGTGGCAAAGTCCCCGTTATTGCGGAATTTGCAGGCAGTGATTACAACCTTGCATCAGGCTACTACCGTATTTTACCCGAACCACTTAGCGGCATTAGCCACATAGTGAATGAAGATGAATGGCTATTAATGCCCGGTGCAGATAAAGAAACAGACGAAGAACTGCGCCAACGCTACCGCACTCAATTTTCAAGTGTTGGCCAACATCATATTGATAGCGTTTATCGCGGAATGATTGCCAAAATAGCGGGTTTATCCGTTGATCGTATTTATTTTAAACACGATGCACCAAGAGGCCCGGGAACTGCCAATGCTTATTTATTGCTAGACACCGGGGTAACCAGTCAGCCCTTTGTTGATCGCGTCAATCAGTATGTGCGTGATGAGGGGTTTCACGGGCACGGCGATGATTTGTTGTGTTTTGCAATGCCAGAAACCCAACATCGTTTAACCTGTAAACTTTATTTCTCGCCAAGCCAAAATGTGAGCGAATTAAAACAAAATGAAATTAAAGTGCAAGTAGAAAATATGATCCGCTGTGCTTTTCGGGAAAATAATAATTATGAGGTAACCAAAACTTATCCCCATAGCCGTTTTTCTTGGTCGCGCCTAGGCGAAGAAATCCACGAGGCACAACCACTAATTTCTTCTATTATTTGGGGGCAGCAAGACATCGTAAGTGATTTAAGCATTCCGCGCATTCAATCTTTAACCGTGAGTATTGAGCAATGATGAAAATAAAATTACCGTTTTGGATGGATAAAGGAGAACTAAACAAAATTGCTCAACTTTTTGAAAAATGGTGGGCTTATAGTTTAAGGATGTTATCTACGCCGTTTTCTATTTTTGACGAAGAAAAATGCAGTGAAACTATTTTAAATTTGATTGCGTATGCGCGTGATATTGAACGTTTCAAAAGCGAACCATTAGATCTTTATCGTAAGCGAGTGAAATATGCCTTTTTAAATGCTAAAGATGCAGGCAGCAAGGCGGGTTTTATTCGTATTTTTGAACGCTTGGGTATTGGTTATGTGGAAATTGAAGAACGCTTTGATTTAGAAAATTGGGATGTAATTAAGATTCGCCTAAATGATTCACAACTCGCAAAAAATCCTAATTTATTAATGCTGATTATTCGTAAATATGGGCGAACTTGTCGGCGATATACCTTTGAAGTGATAACCAATAATAAAGTAACAATTTTCCACGGTGATTTTGATTGTGATTATCGTGCCTATCATTTTAAAGCCAAATAATAAAAATAAGAGGTAACAAAATGGCAAACTTATTAACGCCTGAATTTGAACAATATATTGCACAACAAACCGTAAATAATGGCACGGTTGTTTTTGATGAATTTATTTTCGCCAATATTCCCAATCTCAATGAAAATAACTTGAACAATTATTTAACCTTATCTGCGGTGAATAATCATATTGTTTATCGTCAAACTATATCAAAAGCCGGTGTGGTAAATCAAAATTCGGTGGTTTATTCCGTAACGATTGGCACAGAAATTGGTGATTGGGATTACAATTTTATTGGCTTAATTAACAAAAGCAAAAACTTGCTTGCCTGTGCTATTCAATCCGAACCTATCAAAAAAATCAAAAACAAAGCAGGCATTCAGGGCAACAGCATTACACGCTCCGTCTTGCTTGAGTTTAGCAATGCCAAAACACTGACAAATATCAATGTAAATGCTGATACTTGGCAAATTGATTTTACCCTACGTTTATCAGGGCTTGATGAAAAAATTCGCCTAACGAATCGTGATATTTATGGAAGAGCGGTATTTTTTGATGACGGTTTTTTAGTAACCAGAAAAACAGGCAATATTTACAACATTAATGCAGGTGTCTCCTATATTGAGGGCATACGCACAAGCATTACACAAAAAGTGGAAATTAATGCAACTAACTTACCTTGTTCTATCTATGTTGATGTGGTGCATCATTGCACGGTTACAGGTGCTTATGAAACGGAAATCCAGTTTTTAACGCGTAGCAAAGCGGACTATCGCGATCGTGCCGATCATCAGCACTATGTACAGATTATTGCGGATATTGACAGCCGCGGAAATATTACCGATAGACGTTTATTGAAATCATCTATTACTCAAAGAGTACTTTTAACACTCTCTAATAATGACGGTCAAAAATATATTGGCGAATGTGAGAGCATTGAAAATTTACGAAAAACAGAGCCTACAGAAGATAAACAAGCGATCTGGTTAAAAGGGTATTATGCTAATTCAACAATCGGAAGTGGGAAGTTTTATGCAGATCTCACTGATAACAGCACATCGGATGACGGCGGTGTAGTAATTGTGACAGAAAAAGGCAAACGCTGGAAAAGAGTGATTAACGATAATGTAATCTATATTGAGTATTTTGGCGTACAGCAAACAAATGCCTCCCCTGCAATTAATGCTGCTTTGACCTATGCAAAAGGTAAGCAACATACGCAAATTAAGGCTAGTGGAGATTATTACAATCTCCAGCATAGTCTAATTATCCACGCTAATACGGATGTAGATTTTTCAGGAGCAACACTAAACAAAGATTTTTATCGCTGCCCAATCACTGATGCCCTAGGATTAATCCACATCAAACACGATGATACTGCAAAAAATATCGTAATCAAAAATGCAAAAATCAAAATGAATGGTCATCTTATTAAAGATGACCAAACAAAAGATAGTTCGGGCAATGCAATAACTGTCAACCCAGTTAAGAATTTACTCATTAAAAATGTAGACGTATATGATGTTAAAAATGTACACGGGATAGATTTGAGTAATTTTGAGGATGTGATTATTGAAGATTGTGGATTTTTTGGTGCGTGCTGGCAAGACACTGATAATATGAAAAATCGTTACCCCAGCGAAGCTATACAAATTGAAAATACCTCTCAAAATAGTCGTTACGCGAATAGTAATCTAGTCATTAGAGAATGTCACTTTAGCAACTCAGAAAATTTGGGTTATTGGATGACGGGAATTGGCAATCACGGCTCTGATTATGATAGAGCGCAATGTCCAAATAATGTGTTAATTGAGCAATGCTTGTTTAATGGGATGACTTATGCGGGGATACGTACATTTGGGGCGTGGCGCGAAGTAAAAATTATTAATAATACGTTCGCCGGTTGTTCTGGCGCAGCAATCTTATCAACTAATCGTGATGCTTGGAGTGATTACCGAGGAGGGATTGCTAAATATATAGTCACAGGCAATACAATAATTAATCACAATGGCTATGCAGCTATCTCTATGCTCAAAGCAACTAAAAATGATGAGCGTGTTGATGATAACGCAAGAGCGTCCGAGATTGTTATAGCTAATAACACAATTAAAACAAATGGTAATCTTGGGGTAAGTCTAAGCGGGGTTATAAATGCACTTATCCAGGGCAATATAATGACGGGTGGAGCATTTATAAGCGGTAAAGCACTTAAACAAACCATTATTAGCAATAATATTGCTAATGCAAATGGAGCCGATAACGCAACAGGAATATATATTAGCTATGACAATAACGACGATTTAATTAACTTAGATAACATTGATGTGACAATATCAAACAATAAACTAATCGGTTATCGCAGATTTATTCACGCACAAAAAGTTAGTGGCATAAACATTAAATGTAATGATATGCACGACCGTGTGCTCGGTAGTAGAGATGATCCTAAAAATGTCCCGTGCATAGCTCTTGATAGCAACACAAGTAAAGCTGTTGTAATAAGTAATACTTATCAACAAAATGACGGGATAAGTTATGACAATAGTTATCTTGGATTAGCTATTTATTACGTAGATAAACATACTGTTTGCCACAGTAACAATTTTGCGGGGATGCGCTCTCACATTAGCGGTGAGCTAAACATAGGAGATGTATCTATAAATGGCATAGGGCAACCGGAAGGGATTGTCACTGCACCGCGCAATAGCCGTTATTATGATCTAAATACAGGAGTAGCTTATTGTCGCAACGGTAGCTACGGTAACGGAAAAGGTGGTTGGGTTGCCGTTATGAATGTTATCGACGGATTTAGCGGCAAGCTAGCTCGCAATGGTTGGCAAAAACTACCAAATGGACTAATTGAACAATGGGGAACTTATGTTATTGCTGACAATGCTAACTTTGGCAAATTTCAATTTCCTATTACGTTTAATGAGGTCTTCAATGTTGTTGCGACAGATACTAATAGCACAGGTAATACGATTGTAAAACTTGCAACGACTAATATTACAAACGAAGGCTTTAGCGTAGTAGCAGATGGTAATGTCGGCTTGTTTTCATTTCGAGCGATCGGGCGATGATAAGGTGAGAAAATGGAAGAATTAAAATTAGTTGAAGAGGATGATATCAAATATTACTTTGATAAAAATAAATCTGTTTTTTTGGTTAAAGGGATTAATCAATTTAATTATGACGCAGATCAATATATCGGCGTTGATGACAATACGTACAATCAATTGATCGACGGACGAGCAAAGGGGCAATTAATTTATGTTGATGATGACATTCTCAAATTAACTACTATTCGCCCGAGCAATGAGCATACTTGGGACGGTGAGAAATGGGTGCTTGATGAGGTAAAGCAAGCTGTGCTACTCACCCAACAACGCCAACAAATCAGACTAAAAATTAACATATTGCGAGATAGCAAAAACTGCAAAGGCGTTTATGTTGAAAGTCTAGGAAAGTGGTTTGATAACGATGATATGGCTTATCAAAATTTGCTTGGATTTAAAGCAAGCCTAGATTTAATCGGTGATTATTCTACGGAATGGATTTGTGCTGATAACACAATTATTACTGATTTTGATAAAGCTAAATTAACAGCAGTGATTACTCAAATAATGAGAGATAAAACAGCAAATGTACAAAATGCACTGCAACACAAAATGGCATTAGCGCAGTCAGAAGATCCGCTAAATTATGATTATTCAAGCGGATGGACAAAAACCTACGAGGATTTTTTAAATGAACAAAAATAAATTAAAAAAATATGGCTATCACGTGTTGATTGCCATTGACCAACTTTGCAACGCTTTAACCGGTGGCGCAGCAGATGAAACATTCTCAAGCCGCTGTTATCGTGGTGCAGTTCTTGCCAAAAAACCTAAAAAACGTTGGCGATTTTGGTTTAATGTTGTTAATGGTTTATTTTTTGACAAGCATCACTGCAAAACCGCCTACGAAAGTGAAGTTAAACGTAGGCAATATCCAGAGGATTTTCAGGTTATCAGTTAGGATAAAACAGGTGATTTACAATGTGGAAAAAACAAAAATTACAATTACCCCCACAGGCTAAAGCAACCTTACAAAATGCACAAAAGGGGATTATTTCCCCTTTTTCGCTATCTGTACAGGGGACAAAATTAGGGTTGCACAACTGGACGCACGGGATTAGAGAGGATAGCGGACGGTATTTATCGCCAGAAAATGCGGTGAAAGTGATCCAAGCAAAATTTACCGATTATAGCGATCCAAACCGTCCAAAAGGTGAAGTGCAATGTTTTGCCGTGATGGTTGCATCGGCAAAAATAGAAGATTTTATTACCGCACTTGAAAAAGCATCGGTTTTGTTACCTTATCCCGAATTTAAACAAGCCTTGGATTATGCTAAATCACAGCAAAAGCTCAATGAAACAAAAATGGTAAAAATGCCCACTATGGGCAATCCGTCATTTTTGCCCAGTGCGGACATTACGCCCCAATCTTCCCGCTCTTTGCAAGCGGTTATGCGTAATGCCAATGCAACCGCGGCAGCAAGTCCTGATCCAATGGCAATGCTCGCACAACTGAAAGCGAAGAAAGCGGAGCGGGAACAAAAAAATCTGGAAAAAACCACCGCACTTTTAAATGCAGTAGTTGAAGCCTATTGCTATCAAAAAACAGCAAGCCTTGAGCAAATCGCATTGGAAATTAACCAAAACTTACCCAATGCAAACAATATTTTTACGGCGCTGATTGTTTTTGTTGGCGCTGATTTGTCAAATTTAACAGGAATGATCCAATGAATTTATTCTCATTACAGCGTGCTAGACCATCCATTCAACTCGCCCTTAACGGCAAACCAATTTATTTGCTCAAACCAATGATAAGCGTAAGAGTAAAACGCGAAGAAGCAGATATGAGCGGTCGCCAATCCAGCACGAAGAAAGCAGATAAGGGGGTGAAAGCAAAAGAAATGACTGTTTCAGGCTTGATCCCTTACCGCGAAAAGCAATGGCTTACAGATTTATTCAACTTTGCCGAAGCGACTGAAAAATCAGGCGAGCAAACCAAATACCGTGTTTCTTCCGTTTCTGCCGAAGCGGTGAATATGCGCGAAGTGCAATTTAGCGGCTCAATTTCTGCCACAGAACAAGAAGACGCGATGGCGTGGCAGGTGAGTTTTACGCTAAAAGAAGTTAATAGCGTCAGCGAGAAAAAAGAAAAACGTAAAACTAAACCGAAAAAGAAAGTGCAAACGGAAAAAGCCCCTGAAGCGAAGCCTACACAGCCTAAAATAGAAGAAAAACCAAAAGAGCCAGAAAAAGAAAGCTTAGTAACAAGAATATCTAGGGCGGTTAACAATAAGATTGGGCCAGTAAATAAGGAATAGTATGAAAATAATCAAAGAATGCCTGATTGACGGTAAAGAATATGAACTTAGCCACTGCCATATAGTGTTAGAACTCAATAATGCAGGGCGTGGATTTATTGTGATTGAAAGTGAAGATGATTTAACGGGGAAAACAGTAGAAATCAGCGTGGGTGAATCGGCGCACTTTTACCAATATTTTAACGGCGTGATTGAACACGCCCAAGATGATGCACCCAAGTTTAAAAAGTGCTTTATTCGTGAGAAAGTGGCGATTTTTGAAGGTGTGCATAACTGTTCAATTCGCCACGCCACCTTGAATGACATATGTGCCTTTTTACAACAAAAAACGGGCATCACCTTTAAAATTCCGCCTAAGCCTTACGCGACAACCCCGATCCCGAACTTTACCCATTCGGGATCAGGTTATCAGTTATTAAATAATTTAGGGCGATTATTCAATGTCCCTGATTATTTATGGCAACAAGGGGCTGACGGTTCAGTGTTTGTGGGGAGCTATCAAGATAGCCGTTGGTATGGTAAAAATATTGAGATCGACAGCACCGAAGCCTTAGACACGGGCAACAATCGAATGACGTTGCCAATTTATGCGGCAATTCGCCCGGGGGCGTTAGTCAATCAAAATAAAATCACGCAAACGGAATTGATTGGCGATGTACTCATTTTGCAATGGCAAAGTGTTGATGAGAGCGGCAAACCGAAACAGAAAAGCCCACAACGGCAAATGATGGAGAAAGAATTTCCAGAACTAGCTGGCGGCTATCACTTGCCACGTTATGCCAAAGTAATCGGCGTTGCTGATCCAAGTTCGGGCGGTGATATTGCTGATTCTTTTCGCCCTAAGTATGCCGTAGAATTGCAAGTGCTGAATGAAGATGGTAGCGATGACACAAACACCCCTGCTTATTCAGCCGTGCCTTTGCCTGTAACTAGCACGGGTTCGCAAGGTGGCGATTTTGCTTTTCCCGAAGTAGGAACGATTGTTGAGATTGGCTATGCGTATGGGCGACCTGATATGCCTTTTGTGCGTACCTTATTGGCGCAAGATAAAACTGTGCCATCTGTTGCCGTGGGTGAACAACTTAAACAGCAACGGCCTGAAGTGTTTGAGCGCACCGATGCCGCAGGCAATAAAACTCGCGAAACAGATCAAACCATTACCGATCGTTCATTTGTGCGTGTAATTGAAACAGATACCGAAACGAAGAATATCGGTACATCGCAAAGCAATATTGACGCTGACAAACAAATCAACGTAGGCGGAAATTATAGCTTGAGTGTGGTTGGTAACATTACAACGGTAACAACAGGCAATGCGACTACTGCTATTGACGGTAAATTAAAAGAGCAAATCAGCGGTATTGCAGAACGTTGCTCGGATATTCTGCTTAAACTGAAAGCCCCTACAATTCAGCTATTAGCAAGCCAAATTCACATTGGTTCAGGGAAACAAAACATCTTAAACATTATGGAAGAAACAATTCAAATCGTTGCCGACCTTGCGAATACTGTTGCAAGTCATACCCATAATGGCGGCCCAGCACCAGATCAAAGCAGCACGTTTACTGGCTACAATAGCAGAGCCTTAGGCGAGAAAGGTAAACTCACGCCGATTATTGAGAAGTAGAGATAATATATTTCAATAAACAAAAACTTGCTAAAAATTCAATAAATTCATATTAAAAACAATGAATTACAAAAATAAATGTACATTTTTTGGCAAGTTTTTACCTACATAACAATTCTTCTGTTAATGCCATCCAAATTAAAAAACTTGCCAAAAATTCAGTAAATACATATTAAAAACAATGGATTACAAAAATAAATGTACATTTTTGGCAAGTTTTCACCTGCATAACAATTCTTCTGTTAATGCCATCCAAATTAAAAAACTTGCCAAAAATTCAGTAAATACATATTAAAAACAATGAATTACAAAAATAAATGTACATTTTTGGCAAGTTTTCACCTGCATAACAATTCTTCTGTTAATGCCATCCAAATTAAAAAACTTGCCAAAAATTCAGTAAATACATATTAAAAACAATGAATTACAAAAATAAATGTACATTTTTGGCAAGTTTTCACCTGCATAACAATTCTTCTGTTAATGCCATCCAAATTAAAAAACTTGCCAAAAATTCAGTAAATACATATTAAAAACAATGAATTACAAAAATAAATGTACATTTTTGGCAAGTTTTTACCTGTGCAATAATTTTTCTGTTAATACTTCATTTCAAGCTACGGAAAATTTTTACGCCACGTCAAACGTCACGAAAAATCCACTCTTCCACCCGCGTTTTTTATGCAAAAAATTGCCATTTTTTCAGTTAAATTTCATAGGCAAAAATTATCTAAAGCTAGGGCGAAAAAGGGATCTTAGAAAAAAGTAAATGTGATCTTAACTGAAAAATTTACAGTTAATTTCAGTGATTTTCAGTTAAAAAAGATCAGATTTTATCAAGGTGAAAAGCTATCATATTGAAATATAAAAAGAATTCCTATTTTACGTGGGGAAATTTGCATAAAATGATTTGCAGATAACCGCTCACACATCTGAAATTTGGTGACTATTGGACACCAAAAAGGGAAAAGGTGGGTTATCAGAATTTCTAGGGTAGGCTAAAAATAGTCACCAAATAGACACCAAAAGAAAAAGTGCGGTAAAAATGAGATATAAAAAAAGCCGCTCTTGGCGACTAGCTTATTGATTTATTTTGGTTTTTAAATGGTGCCCGAGGGCGGACTTGAACCGCCACGACTCGAAAGTCGAGGGATTTTAAATCCCTTGTGTCTACCGATTTCACCACTCGGGCGTTGGAGCGGGAAACGAGGCTCGAACTCGCGACCCCGACCTTGGCAAGGTCGTGCTCTACCAACTGAGCTATTCCCGCATTTAGCTAACTTTCTGTTTCGCTAAACAACGAGGTGCATTTTACGGATTTCAATTTATTAGTCAAATAGAAATTTGCTTGATTTAGTTTAATCGACTAAAAAAAGCTCAATCCTTATCTATTCGTTTATTGTTCAAGCAATATGAGAAGATTTAAAGTACAAGATGAAAAATTTAGGGATAAAAAACTATATTCCCTATTTCGCTTTGAAATGGCTATCTCAATAACGCAATAATATTGATCATTATAAAAATACTCTTGGCTATCATTCTTCGATAACTGAATTATTATAAAAAATAAGTAAAAAAATACCGCACTTTATTATTTGATGAAGTGCGGTATAAAATAGTGAAATTTTTTTAACTGTCTAATAAATTATCTTTTGCTGCTTTTAAATATTGTAGCATTGACCAGACGGTTAAAATTGCTGCAATATATAAAAATACGATTCCTGCGATTTCCATTAATACATTATAACGCCATAGCAATCCACCTAAAGCAAGCATTTGGGAAGCGGTTTTTACTTTACCGAGCCAAGATACCGCCACTTTACTGCGGCTACCGATTTCAGCCATCCATTCGCGTAGGGCAGAAACGATAATTTCCCTTGAGATCATCACAATCGCTGGTAAAGTTACCCAAAAACTATGTTGATACTCCACGACTAACACCAATGCGGCCGCAACCATAACTTTATCAGCCACGGGATCTAAAAACGCCCCAAAGGGTGTGCTTTGATTCCATTTTCTGGCTAAATATCCATCAAACCAATCTGTAGTCGCGGCGACAAAAAAAATGGCTGTTGTCAAGAAAGGCGCCCAAGAGAATGGTAAATAAAATGCCATAATAAAAAATGGAATTAAAATGACACGGAATAAGGTTAGAATTGTAGGGAAATTTAATTTCATAGGGCGTAACAGTCACAGAAAATAGATAATCGTCAATTATTTTAAAGCATATTTTTCTAATTAGAAAATACTATTTAAAAAAATATCCCTCTAAAAAGAGGGATATGATGTAATGAATTAAAGTGCCTCAATCGCCTGATATTGCGCTTGAACTTTTGCAATGGCCTCTTGATAGCCTTGCATTTTTTCACGTTCTTTCGCAATGACTTGCTCTGGCGCTTTTGCCACAAAGGCTTCATTGCTCAATTTGTTTTCAATACGAGCAATTTCACCGTTGAGTTTTTCTAGCTCTTTAGTTAAACGTGCTAACTCGGTATCTTTGTCAATAAAGCCCGCCATTGGAATAAGAAGCTCTGTGTTACCAACCAATTTGGTTACCGAGAATGGCGCTTCTCCACCATCCTTTAACAGTTCAACGCTATCTAATTTCGCCATACTTGCTAATAATGTGCTGTTATTGGCAAGAATTTGTTGCTGTTCTGGCGTTAAATGACGTAATAATGCGTCTAAGCCTTTGCTTGGCGCAATATTGCATTCCGCACGGATATTACGCACTGCGACGATGATCTCTTTCAACCAACTCATTTGTAGCTCTGCTTGCTCATCAATTTGGCTTGCTTCATACTGTGGATAAGGTTGTAGCATAATGGTGTCACCACTCACGCCCGCAAAACCTTTCACTTTTTGCCAAATCTCTTCAGTAATAAATGGAATAATTGGATGAGCTAAGCGTAGCAATTTTTCTAATACATTTACCAGTGTACGACTTGCCGCGCGTTTTTGTGCCGCATTACCCTGTGCAAATATTGGTTTTGTGAGTTCTAAATACCAATCACAGAACTGATCCCAAGTAAACTCATAAATGGCATTCGCTGCTAAATCAAAACGATATTGTGCAAATGCAGAACGCACGGCTTCTACTGTGCGGTTAAACTGAGAATTGATCCAGCGATCCGCAAGACTATACTCCAGCTCTCCCTCAGATAAATCTAATTTATCATTGGTCAGCACGAAACGGCTTGCATTCCACAGTTTATTACAGAAATTACGATATCCCTCTAAGCGTTTCATATCCCAGTTAATATCACGCCCATTACTTGCAAGGGCGGCCAAGGTAAAACGCAATGCATCTGTACCGTGTGCAGCAATGCCATTAGCGAACTCTTTACGGGTCGCTTTCGCAATTTTTTCCGCTAATTGCGGTTGCATCATATTGCCCGTACGTTTCTCGAGTAAATCTTCAAGGCTAATACCGTCAATCATATCGATCGGGTCAAGGACATTCCCTTTTGATTTTGACATTTTTTGCCCTTGTTCATCACGAATCAGTCCTGTTACATAGACTGTTTTGAATGGAACTTGCGGTTTACCACTTTCATCTTTGATGAAGTGCATCGTAAACATAATCATACGTGCAACCCAGAAGAAAATGATATCAAACCCCGTGATCAAGACATCTGTTGGGTGGAACATTTTCAGTTCTTTGGTCTGCTGTGGCCAACCAAGGGTAGAGAATGTCCATAAAGCCGAAGAGAACCACGTGTCTAGCACATCTTCATCTTGTTTGAGTACAATATCAGAATTTAGCTGATATTTTGACCGCACTTCTGCTTCACTGCGAGCCACATAAATATTACCTTGTTCATCATACCAAGCAGGAATGCGATGTCCCCACCAAAGTTGGCGAGAAATACACCAATCCTGAATATCACGCATCCACGAGAAATAGAGATTTTCATATTGCTTCGGTACGAATTGGATTTCCCCCTCTTCTACCGCTTTGGTCGCCACTTCTGCCAATGGTTTTACGCTCACATACCATTGATCGGTGAGCATCGGTTCAATTGGTACGCCACCACGATCGCCATAAGGCACTTTTAGATCGTGTGGTTTAATTTCTTCCAATAAGCCTAAGGCATCAAAGTCCGCCACAATTTGCTTACGCGCTGCAAAACGTTCCATTCCACGATATTTTTCTGGAATGTCTGCCACATAATTTACGAGAGGTTTATTATCTATGCCAATAATTTCCGCCTCATCACGAATATCCGCATTTAACGTCATCACATTTACCATTGGTAACTGATGGCGTTTACCTACTTCATAGTCATTAAAATCGTGAGCTGGGGTGATTTTTACCACACCTGTTCCAAATTCACGATCCACATAATCATCAGCAATAATTGGAATTTCACGATCTGCTAAAGGCAAGATCACGGTTTTGCCAATAAGAGATTGATAGCGTTCATCTTCAGGGTGAACTGCCACCGCGGTATCGCCCAACATTGTTTCAGGACGTGTGGTAGCAACTACGAGATAATCTTTGCCATCAGCCGTTTTTTCGCCATTAGCTAATGGGTAGCGGAAATGCCAAAGCGAGCCTTTGCTTTCTTTATTTTCCACTTCAAGATCCGAAATTGCGGTGTGCAATTTTGGATCCCAGTTCACAAGGCGTTTGCCACGATAGATCAACCCTTCCTCGTGCAAGCGTACAAACACTTCTTTCACCGCATCAGAAAGCCCATCGTCCATCGTGAAACGCTCACGATCCCAGTCGATTGAATTCCCCAAACGACGCATTTGCTGGCTGATTGTGCCTCCGGAATAGGCTTTCCAATCCCAGATTTTTTCAATAAAGGCTTCACGACCGTAATCGTGGCGAGTTTTGCCTTCTTCTGCCGCGATTTTACGTTCCACCACCATTTGCGTGGCAATCCCTGCGTGGTCTGTCCCCGCTTGCCAAAGGGTGTTATCCCCTTCCATACGATGAAAACGAATCAGCGTATCCATTAAAGTTTGCTGGAAAGCGTGTCCCATATGCAATGATCCCGTTACATTCGGCGGTGGAATCGCAATGCAATAACTCGGTGCATTCGGGTTTTCATTCGGCTTAAAATAGCCCGCTTCTTCCCAGTGTTTATAAAGTGCTTGTTCTACGGCAGAGGGATTAAAACGATCTGCCATTTCAAATTTTTGTGTCATTGTTTTTTCTCTATTTGTAACTAAACTAAATTAAAATCTAACCGTAATAATTCTGCTAATAAATTTTCACACCAATCAGGTAATACTTGTTCAAACTGCGTAATTATTTTCGCTTTAGAAAGATGAAAAATAAGCATTGGCATTTCCGCCGAATTATCATAAATAAATATTTCATCGCACAGCGGTAAGGCTAAAATTAAATTTTGCCGACTAATTTCGTAGCGTTTACGAATTGTGGCTTCATCAATAAAATGGCCGCCTTTTCGTACTCTAGCCTGCACCCTTTTCACATTAATATCAGGATCATTGACACCGATATAATTTAGCCTTACATAAAAGCCTTTTGATTTAGCTTGCTGCATACGGTGCAAAATAGACTTTCCTGCAAGAGTCGATTCCATTGAAAATGAAACCTGATTTTTTACCGCATACTTAAATAATTCAACGGCTTTTCTTCCTGCTTCAATATCGGCCAATCGTGGATTTTGTGGATTGAGTTCCATTGCAATATGATCGGAATCAATCACCACTTGCACCTGATCTTGATTAAAAGAACGCAAAGTACTTTTACCTGCCCCATTCGTACCACAATAAAAAATGGCTAAATTATTTCGCATATTTAATCACTTCTTCTCGTCCATCAGGATAATGATCGACAATATCACCATTAGGACGCTGGAAGGTGAGAATTTCACGCTTTTTCTTATCTTCCATCCAAGGTTTGAAGCGAATAGCTAATTGCCGTTGCTGTTCGATAATTTCTTCTTTTGTCATTGGTTTCATTATTTATTCTTCTCCAACTTCATATCCAAATGCGGTATGCCGTCTTCTAAATATTCTGCTGAAGTGGGCTGAAAACCCAAAGTGCGGTAGAAATTTTGCAAATAAGTTTGCGCTTGGATTAGCACAGGTTCTGTTTCCCAATGTTGTTGGCAATAAGCCAATGCGTGTTGCACCAATTCTTTGGCTAAGCCTTTGCCCCGTGCGTGCTGCGCCACTAGCACTCTGCCAATATGAATGCCGTCATCTTGTGGAATAATGCGGCAATAAGCACAGATTTTGCCGTTAAATTCTTGCCAAAAATGCACCGCACTTTGATCCCAATGATCCACTTCTTGATAAGCACATTGTTGCTCCACCACAAATACGGCGGTGCGAACTTGGTAAATCGCAAATAATTCTTGTGTGCTGAGTTCAGCAAAGGTTTTTGCATTCCACCTCATCAGGCTTGCTCCGTGCTGAGCTGCCAACCTAATTGACGGTATTGTTTATAACGCTCCCGTGCGATGGCTTTTTGCGTTTCGTCAGCGGGAACAAAATCAATAATCTGATTAAAACTCGCAATAAAATCGGGAATTTGGGCTTGCAAGTTTATTAATAGATCACGGCGTTGTGCGTTGCGTTTTTCCGCCCAGCTAATTTCAATGGGGGGGGCATATTGAGTGATTTCGCCCGATAAATTATGTGGCACAAACTCTTCTGGCTCTCTCGCCCATAGGGCTTCATCAAGGCGAAAAGCCTGTTCTTCACTTTCGCAGCTAATTAACACTTTTTTACCTAATCGCCAAGCCTGCGCAGCCAAATCACAAGCCAAGGTTTCCATTGCAGACAATGGGGATTTTGCTTGTGTTTTGTCTAAAATGTAAAACTGTGCGTGCTTTGCCATAAAAATGCGTCTTTTACCCGTATGAAATCAGATTTTTAAACGCCTAATTTTAACGAAAAATCCGATAAATAGAAAACATTAATTTTTCCGCTGCCAAAAAATTCAAAAAAATCTTACCGCACTTTATGATCTACATCACAAAACCCAACTTTGCCAACTTTCCCCAGATTCCATTCATACTTCTAAAGTGGTAAACTCAAAACGTTTTCTTATTATTAATTCAATCATTTGAGGTAACTAGAATGGAATTTCGTATTGAAAAAGACACGATGGGCGAAGTGAAAGTGCCAGCAGATAAATACTGGGCGGCACAAACAGAACGTTCCCGCAATAACTTCAAAATTGGGCCATCGGCATCAATGCCACAGGAAATTATTGAGGCGTTTGGTTATTTGAAAAAAGCTGCTGCTTACGCAAATAATGAGCTAGGCGTTTTGCCCGTTGAAAAACGTGATTTAATCGCCCAAGCTTGCGATGAAATTTTAGCCCATAAACTTGACGATCAATTCCCATTAGTCATTTGGCAAACCGGTTCAGGTACGCAATCCAATATGAATTTAAATGAAGTGATTGCAAACCGTGCGCACGTTATCAATGGTGGAAAATTAGGTGAAAAATCAATTATTCATCCAAATGATGATGTCAATAAATCACAATCATCGAATGATACTTATCCAACCGCAATGCACATTGCGGCCTATAAAAAAGTGGTGGAAGTCACTATTCCTTGCGTTGAACATTTACAAAAAACCTTTTCTGCAAAAGCAGAAGCCTTTAAAGATGTGGTGAAAATTGGGCGTACTCACTTAATGGATGCAACACCACTGACATTAGGACAAGAATTTTCTGCCTATGCTGCGCAATTAGATTTTGGCTTGCGTGCATTGAGAAATACCTTACCTCATCTTGCCCAGCTTGCTTTAGGCGGTACGGCGGTAGGTACTGGCTTAAACACACCGAAAGGCTATGATGTGAAAGTAGCGGAATATATTGCGAAATTTACTGGCTTACCATTTATCACCGCGGAAAACAAATTTGAAGCCCTTGCCACCCACGATGCCATTGTTGAAACACACGGTGCGTTAAAGCAACTTGCAATGTCTTTATTCAAAATTGCAAACGACATTCGCTTATTGGCTTCAGGCCCGCGTTCTGGTATTGGTGAAATCTTAATTCCAGAAAATGAACCCGGTTCTTCTATTATGCCCGGTAAAGTAAACCCAACGCAGTGTGAAGCCTTAACAATGGTATGCGCACAAGTGTTAGGTAACGATACCACCATTTCTTTTGCAGGTTCACAAGGGCATTTCCAACTTAATGTGTTTAAACCTGTAATGGCGTATAACTTCTTGCAATCTGCTCAGTTATTGGCTGATGCTTGTGTTTCTTTTGATGAACACTGTGCAAGTGGCATTGAACCCAATTACCCACGCATTAAACAGCAACTTGAAAATTCATTAATGTTGGTAACGGCATTAAATACCCATATTGGTTATGAAAATGCGGCTAAAATCGCCAAAACGGCGCATAAAAATGGTACGACATTAAGAGAAGAAGCCATAAATCTAGGCTTAGTCACGCCTGAACAATTTGATGAATGGGTACGCCCTGAAGATATGGTTGGCAGCTTGAAATAATGCCAATTTAGCCTTCATCTTATTTGAAATGTTGGTAAGGAATATTCTTTACCAACATTTCTTGTCTATTTTATAGCGAAAGCGCTCAAATAAGCCAATTAACTAAATTTCCTTCTTGGTGAAAACAGTCCTTGACAAAACCCTTTTGTACTAGTTTAATAGTGCATTATTATTTTATGCAAAAAAGGAATTCCAATGACAATGCCTTTTCTCCACGTATTTTCACAAAATGTGGCTTATCACAGCGATCCAACCGCTGTTTTTGCGACATTATGCCAAGATCAAACCAATACACTCTTACTTGAATCCGCCGAAATCAGCAGTAAAAATAGCTTAAAAAGTCTTTTATTAATTAATTCTGCGTTAAAAATTAGCTGTTTAGGTCAATGCGTAACCTTTAACGCATTAAATGAAAATGGTGTGGCATTATTACCTTTGCTACAAGAAAAATTACAACATATGGCACAACGCCTTTTACAGCAAGACAATCAACTCATCGCAGAATTTGCGCCACTCAATCCAGATCTTGATGAAGACAGTAAATTACAAGCGCCCACAATTTTTGATGGTTTACGTTGCTTAACCGCGCTTTACAAAACAAGCAAAACACCCATTTTTCTTGGTGGTCTATTTGCTTATGATTTAGTGGCAAATTTTATTCCAATGGAAAATATTGTGCTACACAATGATGGTTTAAGCTGTCCTGACTACGTTTTCTATTTGGCAGAAAATTTATTGATTCTCGATCATCAACGCCAACAAGCTCAACTCCAAACCTTCTGTTTTAATCAAAATGCGCTTTCTGCCACAGAACAAAGTGCGGTACAAATTACGCAAAAATTACAGAAAATTGAACCGCACTTACCTCTCCAATCTGCTTCAACGGAAGTGAACGTAAACATTGAAGATGAACCCTTTAAAGAGATTATTCGCCGTTTAAAACACCACATCAACATTGGTGATGTATTTCAAATTGTGCCTTCACGCCGTTTTTCTTTAGCTTGTCCGAACAGTCTTGCTACTTACCGCCAATTGAAAGTGAATAATCCAAGCCCTTATATGTTTTATATGCAAGATGACGATTTCACGCTATTTGGTGCGTCCCCTGAAAGTGCATTAAAATACAGCCAAGATTCTCGCCAATTAGAAATTTACCCTATTGCAGGATCACGCCCAAGAGGATTTGATGCTCAAGGGAATATCGATCCCGAACTGGATGCGCGTTTAGAATTAGAATTACGTTTAGATAAAAAAGAGTTAGCAGAACATTTAATGTTAGTGGATTTAGCACGGAATGATATCGCACGGGTTTGCCAAAGTGGTACACGTCAAGTGAAAGATTTAATGCAAGTAGATCGTTATTCACACATTATGCACTTGGTCTCTCGCGTGGTGGGTAAACTTCGCCCTGAATTAGATGCCTTGCACGCTTATCAAGCCTGTATGAATATGGGAACGCTCACAGGCGCACCAAAAATCAAAGCAATGCAATTAATCTATCAAGTGGAACAACAAAAACGCCATAGCTATGGCGGTGCAGTGGGCTATCTCTCATCAGATGGAAATTTCGATACCTGTATTGTGATCCGCTCTGCTTTCGTGCAAAACGACATTGCTTATATCCAAGCTGGCTGCGGTGAAGTGCTAGATTCTGATCCCCAAATGGAAGCAGATGAAACTCGCCACAAAGCCAGAGCGGTAATTAATGCCATTATGCAAACCAACCAACTTGCACAATAAGGAAACTCTATGGCAAATATTATATTTTTAGATAATTTTGATTCCTTTACTTATAACCTTGTGGATCAATTTAGAACGCTTGGACATCAAGTGCAAATTTATCGTAATGACTGCAATATTGCGCTGGTAGAAAAAATGGCACTAAAGCCAAATAGTATCCTTGCTCTTTCTCCCGGGCCGGGTAACCCGCAAGAAGCGGGCATTTTACTGCCACTTATTAAACGTCTTAAAGGCAACGTGCCAATGATTGGCATTTGTTTAGGTCATCAAGCGTTAATCGAAGCATTTGGCGGTGATGTGGTTCATTCTGGCGAAGTGCTGCACGGCAAAGTTTCCAATATTCAACACGATGGACAAGCAATGTTTGCGGGGTTAAATAACCCAATGCCAGTGGCACGCTATCATTCCCTAATGGGAGAAAATTTGCCCGATGAATTTATTGTAAACGCTGAGTATAACGGCATTGTTATGGCAATCCGTCACAAAACGCTACCCATTTGCGGTTTCCAATTCCACCCAGAAAGCATTCTTACCGTGCAAGGAGGAAAATTGCTAGAAAACGCAATAAATTGGTTGCTTAATCGTCATTAAGGATAACACGATGATTATTGTTTATGGATTAAAAGATCGCCTAAATTCACGCAAGGCACAGCTTGCAGAAATTATTTATGCTTGCTTGAATCTTGAAATGGATATTCCAACGGGTAAACATTTTATTTATTTCCAAGGGACAGAAGCAGAAAATTTGTATCTACCTAGCGGACGTAGTCAAGATTTCACCGCCATTGAAATTAATCTTATGCAAGGCAGAACTGAATTTACTAAAAAACGATTAATTAAAATGCTTTTTTGTGAATTAGAAAATAAACTCAACCTTTCTCCCATAGATGTCGAGATCACCATAAAAGAGCAGCCAGCTCACTGCTGGGGATTTCGTGGAATGACAGGTGATGAAGCAAAAGATCTCAGTTACAGCATTCATCGTTAGCCAAACTTTGTATTTTAGTTATTATGAAATATTAAACAAAGCACCTTCGGGTTCCCTTCAGTCTTGTCCGAATGGAAGCTAAATTTTTAGGCGAAAAAAATTGTAATTTTGTGTAGTGAAACGGAACAAAATCTTTTTTTTCGCCGCCCGAAAAATTTAGTTGGAATGAGGAAAAACAAGACTGCTGGGTGTGCTTTCTTTTGCCTACTTTGCTTTGCACAAGCAAAGAAAAGTAGGTCGCCTTTAGGGCGAAAACCTAAAATAGATATACACGATTAAAATTTAAAAATAAAATTAACAGAATTGAAAGGAATACCCTATGCAAACCGAACAACTTCTTAACCAACTTTTTGATAAACAATCTTTATCCCAAGCGCAAGCAGAACAGCTATTTAATGCCATTTTGCAAGGTGAGTTAAATAACGAACAGCTAGCAGCCGCACTCATTG
Organism: Avibacterium sp. 21-595; assembly: GCF_023611905.1. Lineage (NCBI taxonomy): Bacteria > Pseudomonadati > Pseudomonadota > Gammaproteobacteria > Pasteurellales > Pasteurellaceae > Avibacterium > Avibacterium sp. 21-595. Next base: position 1,694,561 of record NZ_CP091455.1, read on the forward strand.
CGCTAAAATTGCGTGGAGAAAGTGCAGAAGAAATCAGCGGTGCGGTCAATGCCGTCCTCGCTAATGCCAACCATTTCCCAACGCCTGATTATGTGTTTGCCGATATTGTTGGCACTGGTGGCGATGGCGCAAACACTATTAATATCTCCACAGCGTCTGCCATTGCGGGGGCAGCTTGTGGTTTGAAAGTGGCCAAGCACGGCAATCGTAGCGTATCCAGTAAAACTGGGGCAAGTGATGTTCTCAGTGCATTAGGGGTCAATATTAATATTAGTGCGGAACAAGCACGCCAAGCCCTTGATGAAATTGGCATTTGCTTTTTATTCGCACAACAATATCACCCGGGTTTCAAACACGCTGTACCTGTTCGCCAAGCATTAAAAACACGTACTATTTTTAATATTTTAGGCCCATTATGTAACCCTGCTCGCCCAAAACATCAATTATTAGGTGTATATTCCCCTGAATTGATTGCACCTTATGCAGAAACGGCTGTGCGTTTAGGGCATAAACACAGCATTGTAGTACACGGTGCGGGTTTAGATGAAGTCGCCATCCACGGCAAAACAGAAGTGGCAGAAATTCGTGATGGAAAAATTGAACGTTATAGCCTAAGCCCTTACGATTTTGGTTTTGAGCCGCAACCATTAGAAAGCCTGCGTGGCGGTGAGCCAGAAGAAAATGCAAAATTTTTGACCTCACTTTTACAAGGCAAAGGTAAAGTAGAACACGCCCAAGCGGTGGCAATGAATACCGCCTTATTAATGAAATTATTCGGCTATGAAGATTTGAAACAAAATGCTGAAAAAGTGCTTGCTGTGCTTGCCTCAGGAAAAGCGTTTGAAACCTTAATCGCATTGCGTGCAGTAGAATAATCAAGAGAAAACACAATGATCATTAACAACCAAACTCCAACGATTTTACAAAAAATTGTGCAAGATAAAGCGCAATGGGTGGAGGCAAAATCGCAAGCCTTCCCTTTGCAAGCGTTTGAAAAAAAACTTGAAAAATCTGACCGCTCTTTTTATCAAACATTAGCACAAGGTACGCATCAACGTCCGGCTTATATTTTAGAATGCAAAAAGGCCTCACCTTCTAAGGGCTTAATTCGTGCCGACTTTAACCTTGATGAAATTGCTCAAGTATATAAACATTATGCCGCAGCCATTTCCGTGCTTACGGATGAAAAATATTTTCAAGGGGATTTTGCTTATATTCAGCAAGTTCGTCAGCAGGTTACCCAACCTGTGCTGTGCAAAGATTTTATGATTAGCCCATATCAAGTTTACCTTGCACGCTATCACCAAGCTGACGCGATTTTACTGATGCTTTCCGTGTTAGATGATGAAACTTATACACAACTAGCAGAATTAGCCCACGAATTAGGTATGGGGGTGCTAACAGAAACCTCTAATCAGCAAGAATTAGAACGTGCTATTGCATTAGGGGCGAAAGTTATCGGAATAAACAACCGTGATTTACACGATCTTTCTGTCGATCTTGACCGCACGCCGCCTCTTGCTCGCCAGATCCCAGCGGATCGCATCATCATTAGCGAATCAGGCATTTATTCTCATCAACAAGTTCAACAATTAAAACCTTATGTTAATGGCTTTTTAATTGGCAGCAGCCTAATGGGAAGTGATGATTTGAACAATGCGGTAAGGGCGGTGATATTTGGTGAAAATAAAGTCTGTGGTCTAACACGCCCTCAAGATGTTCAAGCCGTGTATCAACAAGGTGGTTTATATGGTGGATTGATTTTTGCTGAAACCTCAAAACGCAAATTGTCTTTACGTCAAGCGCAAGAACTTGTGACGCAAGCCCCATTGCGCTTTGTCGGTGTATTCCAAAATCAACAAATTGATTTTATTGTAAAAATTGCTTCTCAGCTAACGCTTTTTGCCGTCCAGTTACACGGTAGTGAAAAGGCAGAATTTATTGCACAATTACGTCAGCAATTACCTACTGAATGCCAAATTTGGCAAGCCATTTCCATTCCAGTAGAAAAACAAAGTGCAGTACAAATTGAACCCATTTCACATATTGATCGCTATGTCCTCGATAGCCAACTTGCCAAGCAACAAGGTGGTACAGGGCAACCCTTTGATTGGTCGCTCATTCCTACTGAAATAAAAAATAAAGCAATGCTCGCAGGGGGCATTAATCTGGAAAATGTCGCACTTGCCCTATCGCAACATTGCTTAGGTTTAGATATTAATTCAGGCGCTGAAAGCAGTGCGGGTGTGAAAGACGCCCACAAGCTCGCGCAATTATTTCAACAAATTTTAGATTATTAAGCATAAGGAAAAATTATGTCAGAAACCCAGCTTAACCCCTATTTTGGTGAATTTGGCGGAATGTATGTGCCAGAAATTTTAGTCCCTGTGCTAAAACAACTGGAACACGCCTTTGTAACGGCGCAAGCCGATCCTGAATTTCAGGCAGAATTTCAAGATTTACTGAAAAACTATGCCGGTCGTCCTACCGCATTGACCCTGTGTCGTAATCTCACCAAAGGTACTAAAACGAAACTTTACCTAAAACGGGAGGATTTATTGCACGGTGGTGCGCACAAAACTAACCAAGTTTTAGGGCAAATTTTACTTGCTAAACGAATGGGAAAAACACGCATCATTGCTGAAACAGGTGCTGGTCAGCACGGGGTTGCCACGGCCCTTGCTTGTGCAATGCTGGATATGCCTTGCCGTATTTATATGGGGGCAAAAGATGTGGAGCGTCAATCACCAAATGTGTTTCGTATGCGTTTGATGGGGGCGGAAGTTATCCCCGTTGAAAAAGGCTCTTGCTCGTTAAAAGATGCCTGTTGTGAAGCAATGCGCGATTGGTCTGCCAACTATGAAACCACACATTATTTACTTGGTACCGCAGCAGGGCCTCACCCTTTCCCAACTATCGTGCGTGAATTTCAAAAAATGATCGGCGAAGAAACCAAACGCCAAATTTTAGAAAAAGAAGGGCGTTTACCTGATGTGATTATCGCTGCCGTAGGCGGGGGGTCTAACGCCATTGGAATGTTTGCTGATTTCATTGATCAACCACAAGTGCGTTTAATCGGCATTGAACCTGCCGGCAAAGGCATTACCACTGGGCAACACGGCGCGCCACTTCGCCACGGTAAAGTGGGGATTTATTTCGGAATGAAATCGCCAATTATGCAAACCGATGATGGACAAATCGAAGAATCTTACAGCATTTCTGCGGGCTTAGACTTCCCTTCTGTGGGGCCACAACACGCCCATTTACACGCTATCGGACGTGCAGAATATGAAAGTATTACGGACGATGAAGCCCTAGATGCCTTCCAAGCGCTCGCCAAACACGAAGGTATTATCCCAGCGTTGGAAAGCTCGCACGCGTTGGCTTATGCGTTAAAATTAATCCAACAAAATCCAAACAAAGAACAATTAATCGTCGTAAATTTATCAGGGCGTGGGGATAAAGATATTTTCACGGTGGATAAAATCTTAACTGAAAAGGGGAAAATGTAATGAGCCGTTTTGAAACCTTATTCACCCAACTTAATACTAAAAATGAAGGCGCATTCGTGCCGTTTGTCACGCTATGCGATCCCGATTTAGCACGCTCTTTTGAGATTATTTGTACCCTTGTCGATAACGGTGCAGATGCGTTAGAACTGGGTTTTCCTTTTTCTGATCCCTTATTAGACGGCCCCGTCATTCAAGCGGCTAACAATCGTGCCTTAAATGCAGGTTGTAGTACGGCAGAAAGTTTTGAGCTGCTGGCAAAAGTGCGGACGAAATATCCTGAAATTCCGATCAGTTTATTATTATGTGCAAATTTAATTTATGCACAGGGCTTAGATCATTTCTATCAACGTTGTGCCGAAGTGGGCGTGGATGCTGTGCTTGTGGCAGATATTCCTTTACTTGCAGCTGAACCTTATATCCGAGCTGCGAAAAAACACGGCATACAACCTGTGTTTATCTGCCCACCAAATGCGGATGAAGCAACCATTAAAGGCGTAGCACAACATAGCGAAGGCTACACCTATTTAGTTTCTCGCGCTGGCGTAACCAGTGCAGAAAACCAAAGCCATGCAACAAATTTAGATACCCTAGTAGAACAACTTAAAGCTCAGCAAGCCCCATCAATCCTACAAGGTTTCGGCATCGCCCACCCCCAACAGGTTAAAGAAGCCTTGCAACTTGGTGCAGCCGGGGCTATTTCAGGCTCTGCAACAGTCAAAATTATCGAACGCAATCTAGATAATCATCAAAAATGCTTGAGCGAATTGGCTCAGTTTGTGAAAGCGATGAAAGACGCCACGTTGTAAGCTAAATTTCAATTCAAAACATAAAAGTGCGGTGAAATTTTTGTTAATTTTCACCGCACTTTTGCATTTAATTTTCCCAAGAGAATTAAAAATCCAACTGCTCAAGATGAAGATTTAACGCATTGGCAATTTTCTGCTTAGTGCTTTTGCGTAGGCGAGTAGCATTTTCATACTGGCAATAAGCTGATTGCGATACCCCAAGGCGAGCTGCGACCTCTGCTTGAGTAAGATTCAAATATTCTCGCCACGCCCGCACGGCAGAAATATCCTGTTTAAGTGCAAGAGCAGCAACCTCATAGGGGACACCAGTATCAAGAGGATTTTTCAAGCCTGCTTTGCTTTTTAACCATTCTAAGGTTGCAAGTGGCACAACCGCAAAAGCAGGGTTGCCTTGCTCATCGTTAATATATTGGATATTAGTAAGTGCGTTCATCGCGTTTTTTCACCTCTTCAATAGAGACCACGCTTAATGCGTCGCCAATCAACTAGAAAAATACCCGATAACGCCCCACACGGAAGCGATAAGGATATTTATGATTAATTAAGGATTTTACATTGGTGCATAAAGGAAATTGCTTTAATTCCTCACATTTATCAATAATAACAGAACGCTCGGGAATACGACGCAGTTGTTTTAAGGCTTTAGGTTGGATAATTAAAGTTTTCATTTAGACGCAATATCAGTGATTTAAACTTATCTTATAAGCCATTTTATAAGAAATCAAGAAGATTTATAACTATCTATCACAAAGGCAACTTTTATTTAGGCCGCCCTCAAAAAGTGCGGTGAAATTTTTGTTAATTTTTCACCGCACTTTTCCCCTCAGCCCAGCAACTCATACCTGTTGTTTATCTCGTATAGTTTAATTTACCCTTGTCTTATTATTCGTTATACTGTGCATCCATTAATTTTGGAGTATTTCAATGAAAAAAATCGAGCAACTTTTCGCCAATAATTATAGCTGGGCAACACGAATGAAAGAGGAAAATTCCGATTATTTTCGTGAGCTTGCTGATCATCAAAAGCCAAGTTATTTGTGGATTGGTTGTTCTGATAGTCGTGTGCCGGCGGAAAAGCTCACCAACCTTGGACCCGGTGAGCTGTTTGTCCATCGTAATGTGGCAAACCAAGTGATCCATACCGATTTAAACTGCCTTTCAGTGGTGCAATATGCAGTGGACGTGTTGGATATTGAACATATTATCATTTGTGGGCATACCAACTGCGGTGGAATTAAAGCGGCGATGTCAGAACAGGATTTAGGCTTGATAAATAATTGGTTATTACATATTCGTGATATTTGGTTTAAACATAGCCATTTATTGGGTAAACTGCCGCCAGAAAAACGTGCGGATATGCTAACTAAACTCAACGTTGCCGAACAAGTTTACAACCTTGGGCGTTCTTCTATTGTACAATCGGCGTGGAAACGGGGGAAAAAACTTTCCCTACACGGCTGGGTTTATGATGTGAATGACGGCTATTTGATTGATCAAGGCGTAATGGCAACGAGCCGCGAAACACTGGAAATTTCTTATTTAAGTGCGATTTCTCGTCTTTTAAAACAAAATGAAGATGAACAAGAAAACGCTGAAACACCGACTGAACAGATAGAAAAATAAGCAAAAATGCCCCGCACTTTCTATGCGGCATTATTTTTTAACCAACATCATCAAGGATTTTATAATGCAAAAAAGTGCTTTGTACCCTGTTATTTATGTGTTAGGTAATGGGCAACTTGGACGAATGTTGCGCTATGCTGGTGCGCCTTTAGATATTCAGGTTGTGCCATTGACTTTCAATGCCCCCGTGTTTGAACTGGAAGAAGGCTGCTTAATTACCGCAGAAATTGAACGATGGGAAAACACACCTCTGACAGAAACCTTAGCCAATCATCCGCAGTTTATTAATCGTTCCGTTTTTGGCTTACTCGCCGACCGCCTTTCGCAAAAATCGCTTCTTGATGAACTCAATCTTCCTACTTCCCCTTGGACACTCATTCATTCCGCCTCCCAATGGCAAGATATTTGGCAGCAAATTGGCGATAAAGTTGTGGTCAAACGCCGTACTGGGGGATATGACGGACGTGGTCAATGGATCATCACCGAAGAAAATCAGGCGCAAATCACTCAAGATTTATATGGCGAAGTCATTGCGGAAAAATTTATTCCCTTTGATGGTGAAATATCTCTAGTGGGGGCAAGGTTTAAAGACGGCGCAACCCGTTTTTATCCGGTTACACACAATCTGCAACAAAACGGTATTTTACGTTATAGCGTTGCAGATAGCGCTCAGCCACAACAGGCTGTATTACAAAATCAAGCAGAAGCGATGTTAGCAAAAATAATGCACAAGCTAGATTATATCGGCGTGATGGCAATGGAATGTTTTGTCATTGGCGATAAATTACTCATTAATGAACTTGCGCCCCGAGTGCATAACAGTGGGCATTGGACGCAACTAGGTTGTGCAATCAGCCAATTTGAACTTCATTTACGAGCATTACTCAATTTGCCAACACCAGAACTGACTAGCACAATGTCCGCAGTGATGATTAATTTAATTGGCACAACGCATAATCCGCAATGGCTCAATATGCCATTTAGTCAATTGCATTGGTATGGTAAAGAAGTGCGTGAAGGGCGTAAGCTAGGGCATATCAATTTGGCTCATCCAGATCGTCAAGAACTAGTGCATTTACTGGATAAATTTTCGCAAATACTGCCACAAGAATATCAATCTGGTTTAGTTTGGGCAAAAGACAAATTGAAATTATCTAAATAATCATCGCATTTTTTGAAAAAATATTGGCTTTCTTAGACAGAAAGCCAAATTAGTACTAATAAATACTTGCGAATAAGGTGAATTCTCAAGTATAACGTTACACAGGATTTCTTCTCTTAGAGAAATAATATTATTAACCACAAATTCAACACAACATTAGAAGGATAATCACGATGTTTGAACATATTAATGCTGCTCCAGCCGATCCTATTTTAGGTTTAGGTGAAGCCTTTAAAGCCGATGATCGTACTCACAAAATCAACTTAGGGATTGGTGTCTATAAAGATGCTAAAGGCAACACCCCCATTATGAAAGCGGTGAAATCAGCCGAACAACGTTTATTTGAGGCTGAAACCACCAAAAATTATCTTTCGATTGATGGTGTTGCTGATTTTAATGCGCGTACGCAAGGCGTTTTGTTCGGCGAACATTCAGAAATTGTAAAACAAGGACGTGCTAAAACTGTGCAAAGCCTTGGTGGAACTGGAGCATTGCGTATTGCCGCAGAATTTATTAAACGTCAAACAAAAGCTCAAAATGTTTGGATTAGCGCGCCTACTTGGCCAAACCATAATGCGATTTTTAATGCGGTGGGCGTAACCATTCGCGAATATCGTTACTATGATGCAGAACGCAAAGCCCTTGACTGGGAGAATTTAATCGCTGATTTAAGCAATGCAAGTGAAGGCGATGTGGTGTTATTACACGGCTGCTGCCATAACCCAACAGGTATCGATCCAACCCCAGAACAATGGCAACAACTGGCTGAAATGTCTGCTAAAAATGGCTGGTTACCACTATTTGACTTCGCTTATCAAGGACTAGCAAATGGTTTAGAAGAAGATGCCTTTGGTTTACGCACTTTCGCAGCGAACCACAAAGAATTATTAATTGCGAGTTCTTATTCTAAAAACTTCGGCTTATATAATGAGCGTGTTGGTGCGTTTACCTTAGTTGCCGAAACCGCGGAAATCGCCAAAACAGCATTGACTCAAGTGAAATCCATTATCCGCACACTCTACTCTAACCCAGCTTCGCATGGCGCTTCCAGTGTGGCGATCGTACTCGCCGATCCCGCATTAAGAGAAGAATGGACAACCGAGCTAGGAGAAATGCGTCATCGTATTAAAGAAATGCGTCACCAATTCGTCGCATTATTAAAAGAATACGGCGCACAGCAAGACTTCAGCTTTATTGAACAACAAAACGGTATGTTCTCATTTAGTGGTTTAACACCAGAGCAAGTCGATCGTTTAAAAGAAGAATTTGCTATTTATGCTGTGCGTTCAGGGCGAATCAATGTTGCAGGTATTACCGAAGATAACATTCGTTACCTTTGTGAAAGTATTGTAAAAGTGCTTTAATCAAAATTTGAAGAAATATTACCGCACTTTAAAAGTGCGGTATTTTTTTATGGTTTTTTAGGCGCTATTTCGCTGCGACTAATCTCACTTTGCAAGGTGTTGCATCTGTGGTTTGGGTAGATATCAATGTGGTCTCCCCTTTCACCGTTGCCGTTGCACACTGGCTAGCCTGTTTAAGCTGCCATTTACCTTTTACCGTTAAGGTAGAATTTTGCGTCTGAGACGCGCTCTCACGCCATTGACGGGAATAAATACTAACTTCGGCTTGTTTACCCGCTTTAACCTGATCCGCTTCAATCCCTTTATAGAAAGCGAGATCTGGATTCACAATAGATAAATCAAGTGATTGATCTTGCTGTTGTGCCATCACCATAACAGGCTGATCTGCTCCAAGTACAATCCCACCTACATCATTATGCTCTGCTTCAAAATAAGCATAGGCTTCTTGTCCACTATGCTTATCTTTAACTGCGTGCAGTTTATTCGTTTGCGATAATTTTTGATAAGCTGGCATTTGATCATTTTTAGCCGCAACAAGAATGGCATATTCATATTGCCCATTTTTCGGGGCGACACCGTGATCAATAACCGCTGTGGCAAATTTCCCTTTCGTTGGTTTGTCATCACGATCATCAACAGATTCTTGCTCTTGATAAGTAAACACAACATTTTGTCCTTCTGGCACATAATAGCGATTACCGGCAGGATCCGCAAAGGTAACAGCTTGTTTAATATCTTGTTTTGTGCCTAATGTCGAAACAGCATTTCCATTGACTAAAACAGGTTGAAGTTCTGCCACACTATGCTGGAATAAGGTGGTTTCTGTTCTATGTTGTTTATCATCATTCTGAATATCTGTCCCTAATGCAATAATTTGGTTATCAAATAGGAAATAAGATTTTCGTGCAAATAGCGAGTCTTGCTGATATTTACTGTGTCCACGCAGTTTCATTGCATACATACTGTTATTATGCAAATCTGTTCCACCTGCATAGGTTTCTGTGGAAAGTAGCATTTCCTCAAGCCCCGCCGCAGGAAGTTGTAACAACTGTGCTTTTAGCTCTGGATAAGACAGATGAATGGTTGTTGTGCCGGGGAAACGGTTCCAATCCCAACCATCATAACGATAACCACGATCATCAAAATGTTGGGGGATAATTTCTAATGCACCATAGGACATATAACGTCCATAGCGATTGTTTTTCTCGTAAGATTCATTTCCTACTAAATAACGGCTAAATCCTCGTGCAATAGCAAGCCAAGACAAGCTTGGATCATCTTGATGACGGCGTTGTATTACCATTGACGCATAATTCATCGTCCAAGCCCCTACGGGTTCTGCAATGGCTGGAACTTGTTCAAAGGTTGGCTTATGCGATAATGCCGCATAAATTCCTGCAAAAGTGCGGTTAATTTTTTCCCCATTTTTCTCATTACCTGCTAAGGCAAACCATTTAAATGGTGCTGCAGCAACAGAAAATTTTCCCGTTGGGTGGCGCCCACTAATAACAATTGGGATATGCCCATCTTTACTATAAACCCACATTTTATATAACACATCATTTAGACGTTCTCGGGCTGCTTGATTAAGTGCATAAGGTGAATCACTCATAGCATAAACCACAGGGGCTAGCCCACCAAAGGCGTCTTTTCCGTATGCGGTGTAATGTTGTGAATGGTGGAAAATTGAGCCATCCGGCTTAAATCCCCCGGCAACCCCTTTTGATTGTAAAATGGTGGTACTCAACCAATGGGAAAATTGTTTTAACAAGCCTGTTCGTTGCTGTTCATTTGGTAACAGTAAAATACTTTTTATAATCCATTGGAGTTGCGTATTTAAAATATCCACATTTGCTTCAACAATACGTTCATCAGGCTCAAAAATACGCCCTGTTCCACTAAACCACGCCATTGCGCCTTGTGCTTGTTCAAGCAATCCTTGCTTTTCAAGTAAATCATGCATTAAGAACCACGCATCAAAAAGTTCTCGGTTTTGATAGCCCATATGGGTAACAATTTGGATACTGCTACCACGCACAAAACCTTGATCAAATAAATAACGGGTGGCAAGCAAGAATTTGGCTTCCAGCTGTTGGCGTTGTTCCTCTGTCAGTTTGCCTGTACGCAAGGCTTTTGCACTTTCTAGCATCACTTTACCTAGCTCACGCATTGACACAGAACGAAGTAAGAAATCTTGATCTTGCTTGCTAAACACTTGATCATTTTTCATAAACTTCTGTCGCGCTGGGAAATCAAGCATTGGACCTTGAATGACGCCATCTTTTTCACTGATATTAAAAGATTGATATTTTTGTAAAATTTGTGAAAAATCCACCACACTTGGTTTATCCGTAAACACATTTAACACTTGCTCAAAACGTTGGTAAATGCTTTCGCTTTGCGGATCGGAATGCAGACTTCTATTAAAATCAAAGTGCGGGTAATTTTTGCTTAACATTTGATCATACAACAGCAAACCATTCCAGTTTTTATTCACTGCCGTACTTGCAGTAGGATTAACAAAAGAGGCTTGATAATCAGGAATTGGGTAACGATTATCCACAGGAACATTGAATAAAAGTTGATCCAAATATAGTGTTCCAGCTTGATTAGGTGCTTGAATAACTAATTTATCTAAACTTGCAACTTTTTCTCCTTGCATATCGCGAAATGGTACTGCAATACCACGCCAGCCTGTAAAATCTAAATTAATATCAAAAGATTTTTTCACCTTGCCTTGTTGTTCAAAACTAAAGTGAAGAGGCTGTTTAATGGCTTTTTCATTATAAAGCCATAGCATAAACGTTTGCGGTAAAATATCATCATTTTGTGAAAAATCTAAATTTTGTGAAAACACTAAGCGCCCTTTTGGCTCAAACTGCCAATGCAACGCCTGCTTCCCATCTTTGTAATGCAACGCACTCGGTGCAACTTGCCCATTTGTAACGGTTAAATAAGCTGGAGGCTGTGCATTTTCAAAAAAATCCCACGCATAATTCGCCGCATTCACACTGCCCGTGATGACACAAGCAGTTAATAGGCTTAGCTTTGGAAATAAGCTCGCTTTCATAGGCTCTCCCTTAGAATAAGAAACGGAAACCCGTGTAGTATTGATTTACATATTTATTATGCACATTCACGTTACTGATATTACGATCACGTCCAAATTCAATAAAGGTGATTAAGTCTTTGATTGGACGATAATCAAGCCCTAAGGTGTAACCGTGGTTCACATTTTCACCCCGTTTTTCATAACGGAATTGGCTATAACCAGCAAATTTTGGTGTGATGAAATATTTTGCTGCAAGGAAATGTCTTTTTTCTTTTACTGCATTATGATCAAGGTAGTTCGCACGTTGTAGATCTTTTAATTCACCATAGTTATAAGCAACTTCTAAATTACGGTATTTCACTTCCGCCGCCACACGCCACGCAGAACGATTTACATTTTTTTCAATCCAAGATTGATTTATTCCTGCGCTATCTGGTGCAGAGAATTGATAACTATCATAATTATCGCGAGTGTAACCCGCTCTAAAGCGTAATCGCCAGTCGTCATTCAATTTATTGGTATAATATAATGCAAGCCCGTAGCCATTTTTTAAATGCTTCGGTGAGTTATCCACTCCTTTTTCAGCCGAACCAAATAAATAATCCGAACCAAATTGGAACCCAGCTAATTCTACAGAACGGAAATGCAAGCCTTTATTGGCTTCTGCGGTAAGTGGATTACGTCCGCTTCCGCCTAACTGCCAATCACCTAACATAATGGCATCGCCATTGGTTGGTAAACGACCTAAATATAAACGTCCTACAGCTTTATGTTCTATACCAAGATAAAGTTGTGCAGTACGCGGATCACCAAAACCTGAATGATTGCTACCACTGGCATCTTTTCCATTAAAAACAATTCTGGTTTTACCGATTAATCGTATCTCTTCTGTCATATCTTGTGCAAAGATAAACTCCACACGCGAGCCACGATCACGCAAATCTGAACGTTGCCCTTCGGTATGCGCAAGCATTGGTCTAAATTGCCCATTAAGCTGTACGCTAGTGCCATCTTTTTTATAAATTTCTACCGCACTTGCTGTACTTGTTGCGGCAATAAGTGAAAGTGCAAGAAGGGAAAGTGATTTTTTCATATAACAATTATCCTTATTATTTATTGTGAAAAGACACCTCAAATCAAAAACGATTAATCTGAGCCATTACGATGTTCAAGCTGGTTAGATACGACACAAAAATAACTAAAACTGAGCATTCAACCTTATCATAGGCAAATATTTCACAGGGGAAAAGCACCGCACTTTAAAAACAAGATCAAGATCACAAAAATATTAAAACGGAGTTTTGATATTTGTTTTTATGATGCCGATCATAAGGATTATTAATTTGATTATTCATAATAAAGGAAAAATCATAAGGATAGACTATGACCTTTTCTTTGATCATTATTCTTCTTTTATGCGGTATATTAACTAACCTGATGTCAGCGATTTTTGGTATTGGTGGCGGGGTGTTGATGGTACCCATTTTACATACGCTTTTCCCTTATATGCCAATCCAAATGATTTCTGCCACTTCACTGACTATCGTAATGGGATCAGCGTTAATTAATCTGTTTTACTTTTATAAGCTAAATATTGAGATTGATAAGAAAAAATTGCTCCTTTGGTCACTAAGTATGATCATTGGTGTACAACTTGGCTTTCATCTCAGCTTTAATGTTTCAGATAACCTGATAATAGGGGTCTTTGTCATTACGCTGATTGTATTGGCATTAAAAACCTTTTTGCATCCGAACAATAAGAAAAAGCAACAAGCACAGAAAAAAGATCGCTTACGTGGTAGCCTATTCTGCTTTCTAGGTGGGGGAATTGCTGGGATTACAGGGATCGGTGGTGGCTCAATTATGTCGCCACTAATTAGCCAGTTGCCCAGTGTTAGCATTAAAAGTGTGGCGGTTTATACCAATTATATGATGGTGATTGGTGGCATTGGCAATCTTTACGGCTATTTAACCAAGACCCCAGAAGTGATTATCCCCCATTCCTTACAGATTGGCTATGTGAGTTTCTCCATTGTACTCATTGTCGTGCTAAGTGCTTTTTTTATGAGTTTCATCAGTATGAAACTTCGTGGCATTATCAAAGAGGAAACCGCACGTAAATTGCTTAGTATGATCTTACTTTTTATTGCTTGCTATATGCTACTATTGCGAGTAATACAAGGATAAATTATATAGGATATGAAAATGCTTAAAGCGATGAATTTTAAAAATTGTCAATATAATCATTTGGTTGCTGTTGACAAAGGCACTCAGCTTTATCGTCAAGGGGAAACCGCCCACTCGTTTTATTGTGTAAAAAATGGGCTTATTGGCTTATATCATACCCTTGAAAATGGTAAAGAAAGTTTAGTGAGAATTTATAAAGCAGGGGATTATTTTGGATTTCGTACCCTATTTGGTGATAAGAAATACCATTGCACGGCGAAAGTATTAATGGAAGCAGAAATTATCAAAATCACGCCACAACATATTGATTCCTTCTTTTTAGAAAACCCAGAAACCATTCGCTTTTTATTCCAAATTCTTTCAAATGAACTGCGTGATGCAGAAGATCGCCTTGCTAAAAGTGCGTATTTAAAAAGTTTAGATCGTGTAATTGACAGCATTTATTTCTTAACAGAAAACTTTCCTGATTACCATTGGACACACCGAGAAATCGCTGAGTATGCAGGCTGTGAAACCGAAACTGCTATTCGCATTACCCGTGATTTAAGAAAGAAAAATTTATTATCGTAATTTCATTTTCCTCAACGGTTTAGCCTGTACTTAGCGCATTGGATTATCTTGTTAAACTGACATCGCAATAAAAATGGCAGCGTCTATGCTGCCATTGTGTCAATAAATCGTTACATTAATTTTGTTCTTGTTGCAGACGATTTTCTTCTGTTTCTGGTTCAAGATCGAGTTTTGCCATTAGAAGCTGATCGCCATCTTCTTCAGGATTTTCTGTTACTAATAGCTTATCCCCATAGAAAATCGAATTTGCCCCAGCCATAAAACACATTGCTTGCATTTCTTCTGACATTCCTTGACGTCCCGCAGATAAACGGACATAACTTTTTGGCATCACAATTCGTGCAACGGCAATGGTACGCACAAACTCCGTCCAATCTAATTCCGCCGCCTCAGCCAATGGCGTGCCTTCCACTTTCACTAATTGGTTGATTGGCACGGATTCTGGTTGTGGATCGAGATTAGCTAAGCTGGCAATAAATGCGGCACGTTCTTTCCGTGTTTCATCCATACCAACAATTCCCCCACAACATACCTTTAAGCCGGCTTTACGCACTTTCCCAAGGGTATTAATACGATCATCAAATTGGCGTGTGCCAATAATTTTTTCATAATGCTCTGGTGCGGTATCAATATTATGATTGTAGTAATCTAATCCTGCTTTTTTCAAATCTTCCGCCATACCATCTTGCAATAAGCCAAACGTCCCGCAGGTTTCTAGCCCCAGATCTTTTACTGCTTTAATAATCGTGGTGATTTTTTCAATATCTTTTGGTTTTGGCCCACGCCAAGCCGCCCCCATACAAAAACGACTTGCACCACGGGATTTTGCCACTTTCGCTTTCTCTACAATCTCATCAACATTAATTAATTGTTGATTTTGCACCCCTGTTTGATAGCGTGCCGATTGTGGACAATAACCACAATCCTCAGGGCAACCCCCTGTTTTAATCGACATTAAGGTAGAAAGTTGAATCGCCCGTGGATTAAAATTCTCACGATGAACCTGAGCGGCACGATACACCAACTCTAAAAAAGGGGTTTCAAATAACGCTTCCACTTTACACACTGACCAATATTCTAAGGTTGGGTGCGGTGTTAAAGAAGGAATTTGAATGTTTGTGATTGTCATAAATTATCCTTATTACAAAAAGTGCGGTCTATTTTAGACCTAAATTTTTAATTCAGGTAATGATTTATCACTAATCCTACCATTTTCAACACATAAAAGGCGATCAATTTTTCCGACTAATTCATTAGGTTGATGAGTAACAATGAGCAACGTCAATGTTTTCTGCTGAGATAAATTCTCTAATAAATTCAACATTTCTTGACGCAAATGAGGATCAAGTGCTGAAAATGGTTCATCAAGCAATAAAATCGGTTTATCACGAAGCAGACAACGAGCTAAAGCAACACGCTGTTTCTGCCCGCCAGAAAGGGCATTAGGTAAGCGAGATAAAAAATCGCCTAATCCAACCGCACTTGCCGCCTTTTCCACTTGTGCTTTTTCTTCCGCACTCAGCGTTAAACTGGGCTTTAAACCTAAGGCGATATTTTCACCCACCGTTAAATGCGTAAACAAATTATTCTCTTGAAAGAGCATCGAAACAGGACGCTGATGAGGCGCGCTAAAGGTGTGATTTTGCCCATTAAGCCAAATTTCCCCCTTGTCGGCGAGTTCAAATCCAGCAATTAAATTGAGTAACGTGCTTTTCCCCGCGCCACTCGCCCCCACTATGGCAACACGTTGTCCCGCCGAAATATGCAGTTGGAAGTGCATCGCTTGATTGGGGTAATGAAAATAAGTATCCAGTTTAATCATTATCTTGCCTAAATCATTAACGTAATAAGAACCAATATCGAACAAAAACAAAGTGCGGTGCAATTTTTTGCTATTTTCGCTTTGCTCTTGCTTTTCGCTATGCCACATTTTGCGTTTTTTCAATCATCATAAATAACAGACCACATAACCCTAATAAAATTAAGGCGGTTACGCTCGCTTCTTGCATACGATATGAGCCTAATTGCTGATAAAGCAAATAAGGCAAAGAGATGAAATCTTGATTACCAAATAAAGCAATCGCTGTGAAATCGCCCAGCGATAAGGCACAAGCCAATGCGCTAGCATACCGCATCGCTGAACGCAAAGTTTGCCATTCTACCACTCGCCAGCGTTGCCAGCCTTGTACGCCAAGAGATTGGCAAAGTCGCTCATATTGCATTGTTTGATACATTGGGGCAGAAAGCGTGCGAATCACAAAAGGCATTGCCAAAATGCCATTACAAAACGCTACAATAAGGAGAAGATGCCCCGGCTGAAAATCAAGATCTTGCAAACGAATAAACAGCCCTAATGCCACCACTAAAGTTGGGATCGCAAGCACGATCATTCCCATATTACTAATGACATTGGCACAATAACGGTGGCTTTGCCAAGCTAAGCGTCGCACGAGCAAGAGTAATGCCATTGACAATACAATAGCAAATAGCGCAGAACATAGTGCAATACTTAAGGAATAACCCAAAGCACGCCACAACTGGGGATTTTGTGCCACTTTTTGCCACGCATCCCAATCTAATCCTGCCACCACCATATAAAGCAAGGGTAAAAAAAGAAAAATCAGCACACTGCCCACACAAAAAACTTGCCAAATTTGTACCGCACTTGTCTGCTTTTCTCGCCAGAACTGGCGTAAATCGAGCTGGCTAGGATCTTTGCGATGAAAGAAGCTACTCATCATAAGCAATAGGACACAAAAACCGCATTGCAACAACGCTAACATTGCCGCTTTAGGTAAATCAAATTCAAATAAAATGGCTTGGTAAATCGCCACTTCTAAGGTGGTATACGCTGGCCCACCACCAAGTGTGAGTACAATGGCAAAGCTAGTAAAGCAAAGCATAAAAATTAACGCAAAGGCAGGCAAAAATTGTTGGCGTAAATAAGGTAATTCGATCAAACGAATAAATTGCCAACCGCGAATATTAAGCTGTGAACTAAGCTGACGTTGCTGATTAGGAATACTTGATAGTGCTTGCAAAAATAGGCGGCTTGCTAAAGGAATATTAAAAAATAAATGTGCGATTAAAATGCCACTTAAGCCATAAATATTGGGTTTCCAGTCAATCTCAAGGGCGGAAAATAACCTTGCCAACCAACCTGAATGTCCGTAAATCCCTAATAGTCCTAGTACAGCCACCAAAGCAGGTAACACAAAAGTGAGGGAAAATAACTTCAAAATAAGCGATTTACCACGGAAATCTTGGTAAAAAAACGCACGGGCAAATAATAATCCGATACTCACCGATAAGAATGCCGAAAGAAATGCCTGCCCAAAACTAAAGGCGATAACGTGGCGAATGTAGTCATCTTGCCAAAGCGCTGTCCATTGCTGATGATTGCCAAGATTTAACACCGCACTTAAGGTAAAGCCATAAAATGTCGCCAATAGCAATATCACGCCCATTCCCCCAAGCATTGAAGAAAGGGGGAATTTTTGCAAATAACGGCGTATTATTGTGTTAAGCTGGCTTGCCAAGTGTTCGTCCATTGTTTTAATTGTTCTGTATTGACGCCACTTCCCAACGTGGTTTTGCTTTGCTGTGCTTGTTTCAACGCATCAAAGTGCGGTTCAATTTTTTCATCAATAACGGCAAACATAATATTTTTTTGTGAAATTTGGCGTTGCGCTTCTGGAGTAATCAAAAATTGCATAAAGGCATCAGCACAAGCGTTAGGGTGATTTGCCATTCGCGCTGCGGTTTCAATTTGTAGCACTTGCCCTTCAGAAAAATCTGTCGCGGCATAATTGGCATCCTTGTCATTTAACAGATGATAAAGTGGTGAAGTGTTATAACTAAACACCAAATCTGATTCGCCTTTTAAAAATGCGCCGTAAGTTTCTGACCAACCTTTCCCTACGGTAACGGTATGGCGAGCCAATTTCTTCCACGCTGCCTCTACATCATCGCCATAAACTTCATTCATTAAGATCACTAATCCACGCCCTACGCCACTGGTACGCGGATCTTGATAAATGATGCGAAGTTGTTGATTATCAACCAATTCTTTTAGGCTTTTCGGTGGGTTTGGTAATTTTTCTTTATGATACACGAAGGCATAAGCACCAAAATCATAAGGTAAGAACACCTTATCTTCCCACTTCTCAGGTAAAGAAAGTTGCGCCATTGGCACCTGATGTTCTGCAAATAATGAGGTCTTTTTCGCTTCTTCAAGCATTGTTTGATCTAAGCCTAGCACAATATCGGCTTTGCTCTTTTTCCCTTCAAGGCGAATCCGATTAAACATTACCCCTGTGCTATCAAAAGGCACATAATTCACCTGACATTGGGGGTGAGTTTGCTCAAACAGCGCTTTCACTTTTGGACCGGCGCCCCAATCAGCACTAAAACTATCATAAGTATAAACTTGCACCTCTTGCGCGGAGCTTGGTGTCGCCATCAGACTAGTGCTAAAAAGTGCGGTAAGAAAAGTAAGAGAAAAAGATTTTTTGAATTGCATAGTGTTTCCTTCCAATAAAAAACGACCAGCAATATTGACGCGAACAGCAAAAAAATTAGTTTCCTACGTCAGTATTAACTGTATCAGGTTCACGGGTATGATCTCAGCTATCAAGCACCCCGACTAATTTGAGCCTCTAGCTCGCGTTCAGTGTAGTAATTTTCCTTTACCAATGCAATCTATGTATTTAAAAATTCTTAAAATTTCTTTATAGTTAGCAATCAGTTAATGATTGATAAGGATAACCTATGGCATTTTCTGTTCCTCACCTTGACGATACGTTGAAAACACTGGCAGATTGTTTAATTCAGCATTACCCTGAACAGTATAATGAAGGGCTTTACACGCAACTTGCACAGCAGAAAAATGATCCGACTAGCCTAATAGGTAAACTGGCACAAGGCATTGCAATGTCTGATTTTGTGGCAGAAACGTTAAAAAAACAACCGCACTTTTTACACCAATGTTGGCAACAATTCCCCCATTTAGAAAATACAGCCTATTACCAACAAGCCTTGCATTCCTTACTTCAAGAAGTTACTGATGACACCCAACTTTATCGCCAATTACGTCTTTTTCGTCATCGCGAAATGGCTAAGTTAAGTTTATGTCAAAGTTTAAACTTAGCGACGGTCGAAGAAATTTTCATTGCCCTTTCACAATTGGCAGAAACCATTATTATTGCCGCTCGGGATTGGCTTTATCAGCGTGCCTGTGCTGAAATGGGCATACCAATGGATAGCCACGGCAAACCGCAACAACTTTATATTTTAGGAATGGGGAAACTAGGCGGTTTTGAGCTAAACTTTTCCTCAGATATTGATCTCATTTTTACCTACCCTGCTAACGGCGAAACGCAAGGCGCAAGACGTTCTATTGAAAATAGTGTCTTTTTCACTCGCTTAGGACAACGTTTGATTAATGCTTTAGATCAATATACCCCTGATGGTTTTGTGTATCGCACAGATATGCGTCTACGCCCCTTTGGTGAAGCGGGGGCATTAGCCCTAAGTTTTACCGCAATGGAACAATATTACCAAGAACAAGGACGAGATTGGGAACGTTATGCAATGATCAAAGGGCGTATTTTAGGCGCTGATCCGCAAGATCCCAATATCAAAAACTTACAAAATTTACTCCGCCCTTTTGTTTACCGCCGTTATATTGATTTTAGCGTTATCCAATCTTTACGCGAAATGAAACATAAAATTGAACGGGAAGTGCGACGCCGTGGGTTATCGGATAATATCAAACTGGGCGCGGGAGGCATTCGTGAAATTGAATTTATTGTACAGGTTTTCCAACTTATTCGTGGTGGACGTGAAATTAAATTGCAACAACACGGATTGCTTCACATATTACCTGAATTGGAACAACTCGCTTTACTTAGCTCTCAAGAAGTCACTGATTTAAAAAATGCTTACCTTTTTTTACGCCGTGTAGAAAATGTGTTGCAAGCCATTGACGACAAACAAACTCAGCTTTTGCCAGAAAAAGAGCTGGATCGCCAGCGCCTGATTGTTGCTCTGCAACGTTATACCCAATGGAATACGCAAAAACAGCCTGTCCTCGTGGAAAATAGCATAACAAGCTGGGTGGATTTTGATACCTTATTACAATCGCACCAAAATAAAGTGCGGTCGGTTTTTTCGCAATTAATTGGTGCAGAAAATGATCCCTCGCCACAAGAAAATAGCCAATGGAACGATTTTTTAGAAACGGATCTCAATGAAGAAGACCTTCAGCTCATTCTGCAACAAAATGGCATAACATTGGCAGAAAATGCACCGCTCTTACAACGCCTTACTCAGTTTCGCAACGAACTGGCTCGCCGTCCGATTGGAGCCAGAGGGCGTGGCGTATTAAGGCAGTTAATGCCAATGCTACTTGCCCAAGTGTTTCAACATCAAGCCTATGAAAGCTTGCTCCCCCGAATGTTGGATATTGTGGATAAAATTCTCACTCGCACCGCCTATTTGGAATTATTAGTGGAAAATCCGCAAGTACTCAATCAGCTCATTGAGCTATGTTCACACTCACAGCTTATTGCTCAACAAGTGGCGCGACACCCCATTTTGCTTGATGAATTATTAGATCGCAACGCATTATTAAACCCGACCGATTTCAGCGAATATGCCAGCGAATTAAAGCAATATCTGCTCCGTTTACCGCAAGATGACGAAGAACAGTTTATTGATGCCCTGCGTCAATTTAAGCAAAGCACCTTGTTACGTGTGGCAGCCGCAGATATTCTCGGCGCATTGCCCGTAATGAAAGTAAGCGATCATTTGACCTATTTGGCAGAAGCCATTATTGCTGCCGTTGTAGATCTTGCTTGGCAACAAGTTACTGCGCGCTTTGGCATTCCTGAATATCTTCCGCCTAATAAGAAAGGTTTCTTAGTCATTGGTTATGGCAAATTAGGTGGCATTGAACTGGGCTACAAATCTGATTTGGATTTGGTCTTTCTGTTTGACGGTAGCAAAACAGGTCAAACGCAAGGTGGCAGAAAAGTGATCGATAGCAATCAGTTTTATCTCAAACTGACACAAAAAATCATCAGTATTTTTAGTATGAATACGAGTGCGGGAGTGCTTTATGATATCGATATTCGCCTACGCCCGTCTGGTGATGCGGGTTTACTTGGCTGCTCGTTAAGTGCCTTTGAGAATTATCAGCTTAATGACGCTTGGACGTGGGAAAAACAAGCCTTAGTAAGAAGCCGTGCCGTTTATGGCGATGTTGCCTTACGCCAACGCTTTGAACAAATTCGCCGCAAGGTACTTTCTGCGCCACGGGATCTTGTCAAACTTAAGGAAGACGTAAAAGCAATGCGTGAGAAAATGTATCAACATCTTGCCCATACCAATCCTGATGAATTTAATATTAAAACCGATCAAGGCGGCATTACGGATATTGAGTTTATCGCCCAATATTTGGTATTGACTTACGCGCCGCAATACCCTAATTTAACCATTTGGTCAGATAATGTGCGGATTTTTGAGTCAATGGCAGAACTCCAAAATAGCGAAAACAAAAGTGCGGTGCTAAATGTTGATATTTCTGAACATTTGAAAAATGCCTACACTCGCCTACGCAACCGTATTCATCATTTAAACTTACTTGGCTTGCCTGCGGTGGTAAAGCAAGCAGAATATCAATCTGAACGGCAGTTTATTCGCCAAATTTGGCAAATGTTATTTGATTAGCCACAGAGTTTATTGGCTAACTGAGCCATTTTCACAATCACCCTTGTTGCGTCCCACATTCCTTCGAGGGTCGTCAGTTCTTGCTTGCTATGAAAATTGTATCCGCCCGTAAATAACATTGGGCAAGGAATTTGCTTTTCCGCCAATTTTGCACCAAGATAGCCTGAACGAATCGGCGTGAGAATAGGTTCAATACCACATTGCTTCATAGCTAAATCAGCAAGTTGGAGCGATTTTGGCTGTTGTTTAATGATCTCAGCCATATTGCTATATTGATCTTCAATACTTAGCTGTGCTTTCTTTCTTAAACGTTTTTTGCGATTAAAATCCACAATCATCATCGCCAAAAATGCCTTACGTTGCTCAAAACTCACCCTATCAAAATCACAAATTAAATAGCGCATTTCCACTTTTTCAATGTCGCCCGCTAGACTTTCTAAATGAAAAAAACCTTGCTTGCGTTCTGTTTTTTCTGGCACTTCTTGGGCGGGCAAGCCTTTTTGAAATTCACACGCTAATGTCAATGCATTACGCATTTTATCTTTGCCTACGCCAGCTTGAATATTGCGTCCATAAAGCGTTACGGTGGCGGTAGCAACATTCACATTTTCATAGCCCAAACTGCCAACCCCTTCCCCTGCAAGACAATATGCCCAGTCGCAAGTAAATTTATCAAAAGGAAAATGTTTCATTCCTTGCCCTGTTTCTTTGTCTGGTACAAAGGCGAGGCGAATATTGCAATGAGAAAGATGATTTTGTTGCAAAATATAAAGTGCGGTCAGAATTTCTGCAATTCCTGCTTTATTATCTGCCCCTAACAAGGTTTTTCCATCACCCACCACCAAGGTTTTGTTAATCAGTTTTTGCAAAAACGGATGATATACAGGGCTAATAAATTCCTCACCAACGCCAAGAGAAATATCACCTCCGCGATAATTTTCAATCACTTCAGGTAAGGTATGTTTGCTACTACATTGCGGTGACGTATCAAGATGACTAATAAACCCAATTGTTGGCATTTTGGGGCTAATATTGGAAGGCAAAAATGCGGTAAGAATACCTTGTTTACTTAATTCAATTTGTTGCAAGCCCAGTGCGAAAAGCTCTTGTTGCAGAAATTTGGCTAACTTTGCTTGCCCTATGGAGCTGGGAATGGGTTTGGCATTAAACTTTGCTTGTGTATCAAAACTCACATAGTTTAAAAAACGTTCCAGTAATCCTTCTTGATATTGCGTGCTGTTTTCCATAATCATTTTATCGCCTTACAAAAATTGTTGCATTTTATTCTAACGAGGCTGTTGGCTTGAGGTATTGATATATAACAAAATTCAACCTAATTTTTTTAGGCAAAATGTGATTAATTGCTTTTCATTGTAAGGCGTTCGCTATATCATTAGCACTTATTTTTATCTATTGATTGTTCAACCAACTTGTTAGGGAGAAAACCAAAGCTAGTGGAAAATTCAGTTCAAACCAAACCGATTATTGAGCTTCGTTCTTTAACTAAGTCTTATGGCGACAAAACGATTATTGATGGTTTAAATCTTACCATTAACAATGGCGAATTTTTAACGATTTTAGGGCCTTCAGGCTGTGGTAAAACCACTGTTTTACGTTTAATTGCAGGATTAGAAGATCCTAACGGCGGTAAGATTATTCTTGACGGTCAGGATATTACTGACGTGCCGGCAGAACGTCGCTTTGTGAATACCGTATTCCAAAGTTATGCTCTTTTCCCACATATGACGATTTTTGAGAATGTGGCTTTTGGTTTACGTATGCAAAAAGTGCCAAACGCAGAAATTAAGCCACGTGTAATGGAAGCCTTGCGTATGGTTCGTTTAGAAGAAATGGCTGAACGTAAACCCACTCAGCTTTCTGGCGGTCAGCAACAGCGTATTGCCATTGCAAGAGCGGTAGTCAATAAGCCAAAAGTGTTATTACTAGACGAATCTCTTTCTGCATTGGATTATAAATTGCGTAAAGAAATGCAAAATGAACTGAAAGCATTGCAACGTCAATTAGGGATTACCTTTATTTTCGTTACTCACGATCAAGAAGAAGCCTTGACGATGTCTGATCGTATTATCGTAATGAACAAAGGGAATATTGAACAAGACGGTACGCCTCGTGAAATTTACGAAGAGCCGAAGAATTTATTTGTTGCACGCTTTATTGGTGAGATCAACGTTTTTGATGCCAAAGTGATTGAGCGTGTAAGCGAAAAAACCGTAAAAGCCAATGTTGAAGGACGTATTTGCGAAATCTATACGGATTTACCGGTTCAACCAGATCAACACTTGAAAGTGCTGTTACGCCCTGAAGATATTGTGATTGAAGAATTAGATGAAAATGAGCAATCTAAAGCGATTATCGGACACGTTTCTGATCGTAACTATAAAGGAATGACGTTGGAATCCAGCATTATTCTTGATCATAATGATATGAAAGTGTTAGTGAGTGAATTCTTCAATGAAGATGATCCGCATATTGATCACTCAGTAGGACAAAAGGTCGCCCTCACTTGGCACGAAGGTTGGGAGGTTGTGTTAGACGATGAAGACAGCTAATACGGGATTTCAAAAAATTACCATTACAACCATCTTTGCTTGGTTAATTTTGTTTGTATTAGCGCCTAACCTATTGGTGCTAACAGTCAGTTTCTTAACCCGTGATGGCAGTGATTTTTATACATTGCCATTTACATTTGAGAATTACACACGCCTATTTGAACCGCTTTATGCCCAAGTGGTGTGGAATTCACTTTATATGTCGGGTATTGCCACCATTATTTGTTTAATTATTGGTTACCCTTTTGCCTTTATGATTAGCAAAATTAAGGAAAAATATCGTCCAATTTTGCTTTTTTTAGTGGTTTTACCATTTTGGACAAACTCACTCATTCGTATTTATGGAATGAAAATTTTCCTTGGCGTAAAAGGGGTATTAAATAGTACATTACTGACCTTAGGCATAATTAACGAACCAATTCGTATTCTAAATACCGAAGTGGCGGTAATTATTGGTTTAGTCTATTTATTATTACCATTTATGATTTTGCCATTGTATGCCGCTATTGAAAAATTAGATCACCGTTTATTAGAAGCGGCTAAAGACTTAGGAGCAAACAGTTTCCAACGCTTTGTCAAAGTGATTATTCCACTCACGATGCCGGGCATTATCGCAGGTTGCTTATTAGTGTTATTACCTGCTATGGGAATGTTCTATGTGGCTGATTTACTTGGCGGTGCGAAAGTATTGCTGGTGGGTAACGTGATTAAGAGCGAGTTCTTAATTTCACGTAACTGGCCATTTGGTTCAGCAATTAGTATTGGCTTAACCATTTTAATGGCGTTACTCATTTTTGTTTATTACAAAGCAAGTAAATTAATGAATAAGAAAATGGAGTTGGAATAATGAGTCGTTTACTGCGTAATATTTTTATGTTGGTGGTGTACGCTTATTTGTATATCCCAATTATCATTTTGGTCACCAATTCTTTTAATGCTGATCGTTATGGATTGAGTTGGAAAGGGTTTAGCTGGAATTGGTATGAGCGTTTATTTAATAACGATACGCTGATCCAAGCCGCATTGCACTCTGTTACCATTGCCTTTTTTGCGGCAACCCTTGCCACCATTGTGGGGGGATTAACCGCCATAGCCTTATATCGCTATCGTTTCCGCGGTAAACAAGCGGTGAGCGGAATGTTATTTATCGTTATGATGTCGCCTGATATCGTTATGGCCGTATCCTTACTTGCCCTATTTATGATTGTCGGCATTTCATTAGGTTTTTGGTCATTATTACTGGCACATATTACCTTCTGCTTACCTTATGTGGTGGTTACCGTCTTTTCTCGCTTAAAAGGATTTGATGCCAAAATGCTTGAAGCGGCAAAAGATTTAGGTGCGAGTGAAATTACCATTCTGCGAAAAATTATTCTGCCTTTAGCGTTGCCTGCCATTGTCTCAGGCTGGTTACTCAGCTTTACCATTTCACTTGACGATGTTGTGGTTTCCTCTTTCGTAAGTGGTGTCAGCTACGAAATTTTACCGCTGAAAATTTTCTCATTGGTAAAAACAGGGGTAACACCTGAAGTGAATGCACTGGCAACCATAATGATTATTTTCTCGCTAACTTTAGTCATATTAAGTCAGCTTGTGGCGAAAAAAGATAAATAGCCCAAAAGGGAAAATAATACTTCACAAATAAGTATAGACAAAATAGAATACGCCTTGACGTCCTCAAGGCGTTTTTTATTCGTATTTTGTTTAACAAAATATATCTCTAACCCTCTTAACAGGAGAATGATAGAAATGAAAAAATTTGCAGGTCTTTTCACAGCCGGAATGATCGCAGTGACTTTAACAGCTTGTAATGATAAAGAAACAAAGAATGCGGAAACCAAAGCACCCGCTAACGATACCGTATATCTTTATACTTGGACAGAATATGTGCCAGATGGTCTATTAGATGAATTTACTAAAGAAACTGGAATCAAAGTCATTGTTTCAAGTCTAGAATCTAATGAAACAATGTACGCTAAATTAAAAACACAAGGTGAATCCGGTGGTTACGATGTGATTGCCCCATCAAACTACTTTGTGTCAAAAATGGCGCGTGAAGGTATGTTAATGCCATTAGATCACAGCAAATTACCTGTTATTAAAGAGCTAAACCCAGACTGGTTAGATAAACCTTATGATAAAGGTAACAAATATTCTTTACCACAATTATTAGGCGCGCCGGGTATTGCCTATAACACCAATGATTACAAAGGAGCTGATTTCACTTCTTGGGGTGATTTATGGAAACCTGAATTTGCGGGAAAAGTACAATTACTTGATGATGCACGCGAAGTCTTTAACATTGCGTTATTAAAATTAGGTCAAGATCCAAATACCCAAGATCCTGCTATTATCAAACAGGCTTATGAAGAGTTACTCAAATTACGTCCAAACGTACTTTCTTTCAACTCTGACAACCCAGCTAACTCATTCATCTCTGGTGAAGTAACAGTTGGTCAATTATGGAACGGTTCTGTGCGTATTGCGAAAAAAGAACAAGCACCTTTAGATATGGTATTCCCGAAAGAAGGGCCTGTTCTTTGGGTTGATACCCTTGCCATTCCAGCAACCTCTAAAAACCCTGATGGCGCACACAAACTAATTAACTATATGTTAGGTGCTAAAACTGCGGCAAAATTAACGGAAGAAATTGGTTATCCAACATCAAATGTTGAAGCATTAAAATTACTTCCTGATGAAATTACTAAAGACCCAGCAATCTACCCAACCGCTGAAGTATTACAAAACAGCTACTGGCAAGATGATGTTGGTGATGCGGTTCAGTACTATGAAGAATATTACCAAAAATTAAAAGCCGCGAAATAATTTCTCGCGACAAATAAACCTCGCTAAATGCGAGGTTTATTTTTGTCTTCTAGCAAAAAATTTATCAAAATCTTACCGCACTTAATGTACTCAAAATATCGCGAATACAATAATCCTTATGTTGCAAACGTATTCTTAAAAAGTGAGTTTTATAATGAGAAGCGGAGTAAACGGAAAAAAGCATAAAGCACGATAAACCGTGCTTTATGCAAATATGCTATCTAAAAAGAATAACCGACAGAAACATTAACTCGATGATAATGATCTTTAGCCATATCTCCAGATAAAGAAAAACGCCAATTATGATATTGATAGCCCATCCCAATGCCAAATTGTGGTTTCCAATCAGGATAGAGACGATAAGACTGCTCAATATCCACTGTGGTTGTAGCATAGCTTACGCGACCACGATTTTTATTATGTAAGGTTTTTTGTAAAGCTAAGCGACCGAATAAAGTAAGGTTTTTCAGTTTGTATTCTAGCTCTGAAATGATACCAATATTTGTCTGCTCTGTGACTAAGCGATTAATTTTCACATCATCATTTAACATTAAATGTGTTAATTGTTTATGTGTGTAATCAATATTGGCGATATTATGCCATATCCATTGGGCATTAATAGGTTGTGACCAATGAATGCCAAGGGTTGAAGCATAAGATTGAGTATTGCCTTGTGAATGGGTGTTCTGTGTATTAAATTGTTGTTGATATTTTAATTTTCCTACACCGTAGTTAAAACTTGTTAAGAGCGTCCAGTTTGGTATCAATTCATATCCATAACCTAGACGGAATGCAACATCACGTTCATTAAACGATTTTTCAACCTCTTTGTAATGCTCTTCATATTTCTGCCGCTGCTCACTAATGCTGAAACTGAATCGGTGTTTGCCTTCCACAAGAAGACCATTAATTGCCACACTATTAAAGTGATCAGTCGTATTAATATGGCTAACCTCAGGCGAGGCAGAACGATTTTCACCACTAATCCAAAGTGCGGTATGATTTTTTTGTGAAAATGATGCAATCCAATTTAAACGCTGAAAGGCCTCGTGGTTAACCCAGCTTTGCTGCTGATGTATTAATGATTGAATCCCTTGACTGAATAAATATTCAGTAAAATGTGTTCTATCTATATTGAATAAACGGTTTGCCCATTGTTTTTGCTGTGTATTTAATTGCTGTGAAGCATAGCCTTGATCGAGTTTTTCTAAAACGCGATCGAGTAATCTTGCATCTTCCATTGCCCCTAAATAAGCTCTCTGCGCTTTATTCTTTTTATTTATCGAGGATGCTTCCTCTGAATGACCATTTGATTCGGATTCAGTTGCATTGTCGGTTTCAACAGTAGAAGCTGTTTCAGTCGTTGCTGGAACAGTTGTTTCTTCGGTTGTCGATGTTTCCTCTGAATGTCCGTTGGATTCAGATTCAGCTGGATTGTCTGTTTCAACAGTAGAAGCTGTTTCAGTGGTTGCAGGAACGGTTGTTTCTTCGGTTGTCGATGTTTCCTCTGAATGTTCAGTTGATGCCGACTCAGTTGGATTGTCTGTTTCAACAGTAGAAGCTGTTTCAGTGGTTGCTGGAACAGTTGTTTCTTCGGTTGTTGATGTTTCCTCTGAATGTTCAGTTGATTCAGATTCAGTTGCATTGTCCGTTTCAACAGTAGAAGCCGTTTCAGTGGTTGCTGGAACAGTTGTTTCTTCGGTTGTCGATGTTTCCTCTGAATGTTCAGTTGATTCGGATTCAGTTGTATTATCTGTTTCAACAGTAGAAGCTGTTTCAGTGGTTGGTGGAACGGTTGTTTCCTCGGTTGTCGATGTTTCCTCTGAATGTTCAGTTGATACCGACTCAGTTGGATTGTCTGTTTCAACAGTAAAAGCTGTTTCAGTGGTTGCTGGAACAGTTGTTTCTTCGGTTGTCGATGTTTCCTCTGAATGTCCGTTGGATTCAGATTCAGCTGGATTGTCTGTTTCAACAGTAGAAGCCGTTTCAGTCGTTGCTGGAATGCTTGTTTTCTCGGTTGTAGAGGTTTCCTCTGAATGTCCGTTGGATTCAGATTCAGCTGGATTGTCTGTTTCAACAGTAGAAGCCGTTTCAGTGGTTACTGGAACAGTTGTTTCTTCGGTTGTCGATGTTTCCTCTGAATGTTCAGTTGATGCAGATTCAGTTGGATTGCTTGTTTCAACAGTAGAAGCCGTTTCAGTGGTTGCTGGAACAGTTGTTTCTTCGGTTGTCGATGTTTCCTCTGAATGTCCGTTGGATTCAGATTCAGTTGCATTGTCCGTTTGAACAGTAGAAGCTGTTTCAGTGGTTGCTGGAACAGTTGTTTCTTCGGTTGTAGAGGTTTCCTCTGAATGTCCGTTGGATTCAGATTCAGTTGTATTATCTGTTTCAACAGTAGAAGCCGTTTCAGTGGTTGCTGGAACGGTTGTTTCTTCGGTTGTTGATGTTTCCTCTGAATGTTCAGTTGATGCAGATTCAGTTGTATTGTCAGTTTCAACAGTAGAAGCCGTTTCAGTGGTTGGTGGAACGGTTATTTCTTCAGTTGTCGATGTTTCCTCTGAATGACCATTTGATTCGGATTCAGTTGGATTGCCTGTTTCAACGGTAGAAGCTGTTTCTTCCGTTGGAGGCGTGACTTTATCGTTAACTACAGGTGTTTCTGGTGAATGCCCATTTGAGGTATCTTGATCTTCTAAGGCTTGCTGAACGCTTTTACGCTGTAATCCTACATAAATCTCTTTTTTATTCTCATCGAAAACAATTGTGTTTGCCACATCAATTAAAGCAGGATTTAAATTAAGTCGAATACCATTATTAACTAACCCATTGGCGCGCAATAATACTTCGCGTCGGCCGTTTTGTGGCACATAGTATGGAGCAATTTGATCGACATTCATTATGCCTCCAAGGTTTGCTATACCGCTCACATTAATGGTTGAACCAATTGCTTTATTAATTACGCCAGTCGCGTTATTAATTAAATTACCATTGATATTCCAATCTGTTTGATTAAGTGATTCTATTATTCCAAAATTGTTTACACTACCAGATGTTATCGGTTGAGCTTTTTGATCTTTTGATGAAAGCTTAACTAATGTTCCAGATGCGAGTGTTCCTCCTTGTTTTACGATAAAATTGGCTTGATTCGAGCCGTTTAGAGTTAGTTTACCCTGTTCAATGATCCCATCACCCTTAAAGCTATTATTACCATTGAAAACGAGTTCTTTTTCACCTAATTTCGTAAAACCGCCATCACCCTCAATATCATTATTAAAATAATAACGTTCTGCAATACCATTGACAGTAAGTCGGTTATCATTTTGGGAATCAAAGCGCCCATATCCCATTAATGCTTGAGATTTATTAATTACGCCAACACCCCAAGTTTCATCAATACCTGGGGTACCTTTATCAATAGCTGTTGTAAACAGTGTGTTGCGTATATCTTTAGCTTCAAACCAATCATATTTTTGTTTTACTGCAAGGGCTACTCCACTGGCATATGCCGTAGCACTAGAAGTACCACCGGGACGACTAATTTCACGATATCCTTTATCAGGATTAAAATAACTAATTTGCGTATCCACATTAGATGTTATACAGAAGTTTTTAGCTTTTCCACAAGGACGAAATACTTTTTGTCCATTGCTCTTCACACCTGTTACCGCAATAATTGTATCTTTAAGTGAGGTCAGCAAATCTCCAGTATTATTATCAATAAGCGCGATGATTGTACGCCCTGGTTGAGTACCGGCTTCACTGTGATATTCACTGCTTTCGTTACCTGTTGCGAAAAGCTGTAAAGAACCTTGTTCTTTTATATTTTGTACTTGATTGACGTACTCTTGATAATTTTGTATTTCTATAAAATCTTTCCAAATATTTCCAATAACGGGAGCAGCCTTTTGAGTTTGTTGTTGTAAACGTTGGTTTGCAGCATAACTAGCAGATAAGATTGAACGCCAAGAACTATTAGGAGCCCGTACTCCCTGAGTGATATATAATTGACCCGTTCCTGCGGTATTAAGCAAAATACGTCCCATTTTTGAACCATGGAAGCTATGATCATTCACATCTGGCTTAAAGTAATGTTGTACTTCAAAACTCGGGGTTTGATTTGGTTTAGCCGCAACGCTTTCAGGATAAAGTTCCCCTTCTTTGAAGGTACGAGGATCCACTCCTGTATCAACTAACATTGCGATAGCTGGTTTATGAGAGGATGAGGTTGTTGGATAACGATCTGTATCTGTCCAATTCGGAAAATAGTTTTTTTCTGCTTCAGGTAAATCTGCTAAATTTATTACCGCACTTTCTGAATGAGCGGAAACTGTTGTATCCGTTTTTTCTTTATTTGTTATAACTGTATCCGTCGGCGGAGATGGTGGTGTGATCGTATGGGTTAAATCATCAAGTGCCTCGCTAATATTTTTACGTTGTAATCCAACATAGATTTGTTTTTTATTTTGATCAAAGGCAATGGTATCCGCGATATTAACTAATGCAGAATCTAAGTGTAAACGAATGCCATTATCGACCAATTCATTTGCTCGCAACAGCACTTCTCTCCGCCCCGATTGTGGAACATAGCCCTGAGTAATTTGGCTGACTCGCATTACGCCATTTAAAATTGCCTGCCCACTCACATTGATGCTTGAGCCTATTGCAGTATTGATCTCGCCTGTTTCCGTATTGGTAAAATCCCCCTCAATATATAATGGTGAAGGATTGATAACTTCAAGACGCCCGCTGTTATAAAGGCTTCCCGTAGAGATTTTATTTAGGCTTGTTCCCGTTGCGAGTGTTGCACCTTGTTTAATTTCAAATTGCGCAGTATTTGTTCCGTTAATGGTGAGTTTTCCTTGTTCTATTACCCCTTTTCCCTGAAAACGATTATTACCATTAAGAACAAGTTCTTTATTACCGCGTTTTGTGAAGCCACCATCGCCCTCAATATCATTGTCAAAATAATAGCGTTCTGCGATACCATTTACATCAAGCACATTATTATTTTGGGCATCAAAACGTCCATAGCCATTTAACGCCTTTTGTTTATTGATTTCACCCACACCATAAACGACATCTATACCGGTCTCACCTTTATCATTTGCCGTGGTAAAGAGAGTGTTACGAATATCTTTTGCTTTAAACCAATCGTATTTTTGTGCAATAGCAAGCGCAACACCACTCGCATAAGCGGTTGCACTAGAAGTGCCATTAGGAATATCCGCATAAATCCATTGCTTTAGAATCGGATCAAAATAGTTGATTGGTGTATCTGCATTTGCCGCCAAACAAAAATTTTTCGCTTTTCCACAAGGCTGATATTTTTGCTTACCATTCGTAATCGCTGTAATGGCAATGGCACTATCTTTTAAACGTTCATCAAGTTGCTCAGAATTCGGTGCAAGCATTCTTGAGACAGAGGAATAAGGTTCATTAGGAATCGCAGGATCAAGTGGTTCATTGCCATTTGCAAAAAGTAATAAAGAGCCTTGGTTTGCAATATGAGCAATTTTTTCAATATATTCAGATTGTGCATATTGTGAGATACCTTCTACCCAAATATTAGCTACAACAGGAGCCGCTCGCCCTGTTTGTGCAATGCTTCTTTCATTCGCCACCCCCATTGCTAATAATCGGTTTCGCCAATGGGGAACTGGCTCACCTCTTTTTCTTACTAAGCCTTGTACTGGATAAATTGAACCACCGCCAGCAGTGTTTAATAATACACGCGCCATTTTTGTTCCGTGCATTTCTGGACCATCGTCTATCATATCTGGGATAAGTTGAGTACTAATGTGATGACTAACACCATCATAGAAAGAGAAACCGTGAGCAACAATGCTTTCTGGGTAAATTTCGTCTTTTTCAAAGGTATGAAGATCCACTCCCGTATCCACTAACATTGCACGTAAAGTCGTCAGTTTATCCTGATTTATATGATTATGATCTGTATCTTGCCATTGATGTGGTTGAGCCTGTGCTTCGGGTAAATGTGCTAATTTAGCCACGGCGTCTTGGCGGTTTTCTGCATCATTTTGGTTTCCTTGTGCTAAGTAAGGAAAAAGTGCGAGCGTAATCGCCATCGCCAATGGTGAAAGCGAGAAAAGACGAGGTGAGTTCATTATATGGATATCCTTTAATTATTTTTTGATGTAAAAAGAAGATTGATACGTCTTAGAATGAAAGTTTACTCCAAATTGCTCTAATAGTGTATCTCTTTATGTCAGAATTTTAATCGTAATAGAAATAAAGCTAGCTAATTGCATATTCAGTACAAGATAGTATAAGCCTTGCCGTTACACTTGAGAAGCCAGATTACAGCGAATTTACTCACAACTTCGTGCGCTTACTTACTTTTAAGCGTACAACCAAAATAACTTTCATCTGCGTTAATCTCATCATCAAATATTTCTAGCTGTAAACTATTTTAGGTCATCCCAAAATATTTTTATCACGCAATAATTCACCCAAGTTACAATAAATGCGCAAAATAACGAGCATTTACTTTTTCAATACATATGAAAATAATTACATTACTAAAAATAACAAAACAAAATAAACAAAAACCCGAATTATACAAAAACCCTTTCAAAATCAATATATTGCAAAAAAAAAAAAAAAAAAAAAAAAAAAAAAAAAAAAAAAAAAAATAACATTCACTCCACTTGAAATTGTTATTTATGCGTCTATACTCAGTAGCAAATAGCTATTTTACATCTCGACAAATAATCTATTTCATAAATAAGGAGTTAATAATGAGTCATACCCCTGATATTCTAACTAATCCCCTAACCAATAAAGGCACGGCTTTTACGCTTGAAGAACGTAATAAGTTAGGTTTAACCGGGCGATTACCCGCTGCCGTGGAAACCCTTGATGAACAAGCCAAACGTGCTTATGAGCAGCTTTCTCGTTATGAAAAACCAATGGAAAAATACATTTTCCTCGATCAACTACATAATCGTAATGAAGTGCTTTATTATCGTCTTCTTACCGATCATCTCGCCGAAATGTTACCTATTGTTTATGACCCAACCGTAGGTGATGCAATAAAACAATGGAGTCGTGATTATCGCCGTTCTCGTGCTGTTTATTTAAATGTGAACCGTCCAGAAGATATTCGTGCTTCTTTTGAAACATTAGGGCTTGGCGCAGAGGATGTCGATCTCATAGTCTGTTCTGATGCAGAAGAAATCCTTGGTATTGGCGATTGGGGCGTGAACGGAACGGATATTTCTGTTGGTAAACTTGCCGTCTACACTGCCGCTGCGGGCATCGATCCAAGCCGTGTCATTGCGGTGAATTTAGATGTTGGTACCGATAACGAAGCATTGCTAAATGACCCAACTTATCTTGGTAATCGACACGCTCGTGTGCGTGGTGAACGCTATGATCACTTAATTAATGAATATTTAAAAATAGCAAGTGAAATGTTCCCAAATGCCCTCTTGCACTTTGAAGATTTTGGCCCTTCTAACGCACGTCGCATCTTAGTTGAAAATCGTGAAAAATACCGTATTTTCAATGATGATATGCAAGGCACTGGCGCAATTGTTATGGCAGCAGTCATTTCAGGTTTAAAAGTTACGAAACAAACATTCGCTGAACAACGCCTTGTGGTCTATGGGGCGGGAACTGCGGGAACAGGAATGGCAGATCAAATTAGTGCCGCAATGGAACGTAATGGACTTTCTCGCGAAGAAGCCAAAAAACGCGTATGGCTCATTGATATTAATGGCTTAGTCACTGATGATATGCCAAATCTACCGAATTACCAGCAAGAATATGCGCGCTCTGCTGATGAAGTGGCAGATTGGCAACGTTCAGAGGGTAAAATTGGTTTGTTAGAAGTTGTAAAACAAGTCAAACCAACCATTTTAATTGGCACCTCCACAGATCACGGTGCATTCACTGAAGAAGTCATCAAAGCACTTTGTGAAGGCGTAGAACGTCCAATTTTATTACCACTCTCTAACCCAACAGAGCGTATTGAAGTGATGCCACAAGATGCAATCCCTTGGTCAAAAGGTAAAGCCTTAATCGCAACGGGTATTCCAGTATCTCCTGTGCAATATAACGGAACGGCTTTCTATATTGGGCAAGGTAACAATGCGCTGCTTTATCCCGGCTTAGGATTAGGCGTCATTGTATCAGGGGCAAGCCAAGTCACTGACGGAATGTTACTTGCTGCCGCTGAAGCTGTTGCAAGCCAAGTCAATCCACAAGATTTAGGGGCGGCGTTACTTCCCCCAGTAGATAATTTACGCGCTTCGTCAGCAACGGTGGCTGTCGCCGTCGCCAAACAAGCAATAAAAGATGGTGTTGCAACCAAACAGAGTGATAACTGGGTACAAAGCGTGCAAAACGCAATGTGGCAAGCCGTTTATCGCTAAATACGCCTATGCCGTCTGAAAATCAGGCGGCATTTTTATAAAAAAGACGGCGCTTTTATTAATTAATCTCACAAAGCGCTTTCAAAATAATCCTAAAAAAGAAATTATTCCAACAGAGGAAAATATAATGCTTTTTCTCACCGCACTTGAAAGTGTCTTATCTATCGTTCTGATTATTGTATTAGGTTTTTATTTACGCCATAAAGGCTATTTTGCAGACAGCTTTGCTGGCAATATTTCTAAACTCATTATGAATATTGCCCTCCCAGCTTCTATTTTTATTTCTGTGCTAAGTTACCTTACTCGTGAAAAATTATTTTCGCTATCAGATGGATTAATTTATGGTACTGCTGCAATATTCTTAGGTTATATTATTGCGTGGTTAATGACAAAAGCCTTCAATATTCGTGCAGGGCGGAAAGGTGTTTTTATTAATACGATAGTAAACGCTAATACCATATTTATCGGCTTACCCTTAAATATTGCATTATTTGGTGAAAATAGTATGCCTTATTTTTTGGTCTATTATGTACTAAATACCATTTCCACTTGGACTTTCGGCGCTTGGCTGATTGCACGAGATAGTAGCCAATCACAATCATCACCACATCGCTTATTTAACTGGAAAAAACTTTTACCTCCACCGTTACTCGGATTTCTTGTTGCCCTCATTTTTTTACTCATCAATATTCCTGTACCAAATTTTATTCATAGCGCATTAAGCTATATAGGGGCAATGGTTACGCCACTTTCACTCATTTATATTGGCATCACGCTTTATGATGCGGGATTAAAAAGCCTCAAATTTGATAAAGACACCATTACCGCACTCATCGGCAAATTTGCTATCGCCCCAGCGATTATGGTATTTCTCATTTTTATTGGTAAAACCGTGCTACCATTGCCAACGATTGAGGCACAAACGCTGATTCTACAATCCTCCGTTTCTGCTCTTGCCATATTGCCTATTCTTGCCAATGAAGCCAAAGGTGACGTGTCTTTTGCTACCAATATTGTTACCACAAGCACCTTATTATTTATTCCTATTGTGCCACTGATTGATGGTTTACTTGGGCTTTTAAACTAAATTTACGAAAAAAGCACCGCACTTATAAAAATGCTGTTTATCTGATTTAAACAGCATTTTGTATCATTTTATTTTTTCTAGGTTCTTTTGTTACTTAGAGATAATTCTTATAAAATCCTATTAATCTCTCCATAAATCAAAATAATCAAACTCATCCTATTCCACTTTAATTTCCCTCATTATTTTTCTAAATAAAAAAATAATATATCTTGCACTTCCTCAGCTTTCCTTTTACTCTAATTAAGCTATAAATTAGTCTAATAAGGAGTTCCTATGTCACACATTTCAACGATTCATTACACTGGCAATTTGCACAATGATTTAATCCATTTACAAAGTGGAAACAAAATTTCCACTGATGCCCCTGTGGACAATAATGGTAAAGGTGAAGCCTTTTCACCAACAGATTTACTTGCTGCTTCACTTGCCGCCTGTGCAATGACAATTATGGGAATTCGAGCAAGAGATCTTGGCGTGGATTTGCAAGGCACACGCATCGAAGTAGAAAAAGAAATGGCGCTCAACCCACGCCGAGTCGCACGTATTGTATTAGATTTTTATCTTAACAAAGCGCTTGATGAACGCACGCGTGCCACGCTCGAAGCCGCGGCTCACACCTGCCCTGTTGCCAAAAGCCTCAGCGCAGATTTAGTACAAGAGTTTCGTTTTCATTACGAATAGTGGAAAAAAAGCCTTATTTTCATAGAAAATAAGGCTCTCACTTTCAATTATTTAAACCAGTCTTCATAAAACCGCAGTGGAGAAATCTCATTAATATCTTTCTCATAGAATAAAATATTAACTATATTTGACGTTGGTTTCCAATGGTTAAAATTTACTTGATCTTGACTATAAAAACCGATAATCGGTTTATTAAAGCCTGATGCAATATGAATAGTGGATGTATCAGGAGAAATCAGATATGCACAATGCTTAATTAACTCAATTGTATGGAAAATATTTTGTGTATCATAAACAAATACATTACAAAAATCTGAAGCGATATTGAGTAATTTTTTATTCACATCTGGATATCCCAAAATAATAATCTTTCGATCTGTTTTTTGACTTGTCAGATAACATAAGATTTTCGTTATATTTTCATCAGAAAATTTTCTTGAACGCGCAGCACCATAAAAATTAATTGCAACATAATTCTCAATATTATATTTTTGCAAAAATTGAATAACTTCATTTTGCTCTTTTTCTCTCATTGGCATATCATATTTCATTGACTTAACTGGAATAGCAATTTTTTCTAATGCCTGTCGATATATTTCGGAAAAATGAAGATCTGTTTGTGATAAGTTAAGATTAAACAATTTATAATCTTCTTTCTGATAGCCAAGATAATTTTTTGCGCCAATTAAACGTAAAAAAAGAAGATCTCGGTTGCGTAGCATTATCGTAGGATCGATAACTAGATCATAGCATTGCTTGCCTATCTTTAGCCCATTTCTAATATAGTCAATAATATTTTTCTTCTTCACAAAATATAATTGATCAATATAAGGATTTTGTTCAAATAAATAGGCATTTTGTTTAGTACAAACAACCCCAATCTTTATTGAAGCGTCAAAGTTTTTTATCTCTCTAAATACAAAAGAGCTAACAATATAATCACCTATCTTCCCATCCTGCCGAAGAAATAAAATACTCTTGGGTGGAAGTATACTATTATCATCTATTTTTTTATCTAGCAGAAATTTTCCCAAAGCAAGACGCCAACGTCTTAGCAAATCTTTTAATTTAATCATAACGGTTTTCTATTTCATCAATTTCTGAATCATAACTACCAAATACACAGGGAGGTTCTATGCCATAAGCATTAATATGAGTTAATTGCAATAGCCCAGTCAAATAATCCGCAGGCATCCTTATGGGATAGGCTTGTCTTAATAGCTTTTTAGCTCCAGTCAAAGTAATCAAATATGCTGTAGCTCTAATAATACAACGTTTAGAATTTCGAGATGGAGAACGATATTTCGCTAATCGATAACGTTCAGGTAAGTTACGCATAAAAGGCCATACTTTTGCTTTCCCATGATCTAAAAATAAAATTTCTTTAGCCGAAGATATTTTGTCTAAAGCAACTTTTAATACTTCTTCAAAATAGAGAGAAACAATAGCATCATCTTCAAAAATAATTGCTTCAGAAATATTGTTTTTTACAATATGTTCATAAAGCTTAATATGACTCATAGCACAGCCTATTTCACCTAATGTTAGAGGTTTAGGAGAATTATGCTCTTTAGGATAAAAATCAAAATCAACCTTAGATAATTGATCTTTTGATAATTCCTTTCCATAAACCGCGTCAAAAAATTCAAAATCAAGATTTAAACTACGAAGACGTTTTGCAATAACTTCTCGTCTAGATGAATTTTTAAGACTAATGATAAATATAGGAGGAAATTTTATTTTCTTCATAGCTTCACTCAATATAAACTCTAATTTTTTCAAAAATAAAATTTGAATATTTTATACAATTATTTACAATAAGGTAGATGTTTTATCAAAAATCTTATTTCTGATAAAAACATCTATTTTTATTGCTTTAACACATCAAAAAAGTAAAATCCAATTGACATATCCTAAATTGATTAAAAATATGATCTCTTCTTAAATAATTATTTTCTTTTAAGCTAATTACAAAAGTTTCCATTATTTATCCTTTACTAAATTAAAAATAACATTTCGCATATCTGAAATAAATCTAGGAATATTATGATATTCTTTTATATATTGATTTGCTTTTATTGCAAGCTCACTTCTTAATGGCTCATCTAACATCAGTTTTCTAATAGCATCTACATATTTATCCACACAATCAAAGCCATCCCCTAATACTGTTCCAACATAAACACCAAATTGAGAAGTCAAATTTTCTGGGTTCTGATTACTTACAATTAAAGTTCCATAAGAAAGCGCTTCTAAAAAAGATATAGGTAGAGCCTCATGTATAGATGTATTTACTAAGATTTTAGCATTTTTCAAATAGTTATTTTTTTCATCACCATCAACATGTCCCATAAAATGGAGATTAGAAATATTTTTATACTTACTCATAATAGAAGAGTTTCTTTCAAAATCATGGAATGATTGCCCTAACATATAAAAATCATACTCTGGACATTTTTTAGCAATCTCACAAAATAACCATCCTCTTTTTACTGACTCTATCCTACCTAAAAAAATTATATTATTTTTCTTAGGAAATTTTTTCACATCGAACTCATAGTCAATATCTATTGGATTAGGTAAGTATTGAATATCTACATTATTATCAAGAGAGTATAATTCTTTCGCTTTATCATTTAAAAAATATGCTTGGGATATAAATTTAACTCTTTCTTTTTTATATAGATTATGTATATTATCATATAATTTTTGATCATAATAATTTGGCTCAGGAAATAAATTTACTGTTTCAATTTCTTCCCAATCTGATTTAGGTCTAGGGTCTTGTATCCAGAATATTACTTTTTTATTCAAATCTTCTTGAAGTAAAGGATAATCAAAAGTGACTTCTATCGTAAGATAAAGATCATAATTTTGAGATTTTAACCATTTCTTAGCAAAAAAAGGCTTTTTAGGTAACTCATAAACATTTATACCATCTATAATATGCTTTTTTGCAAACATCCCAAAGCATTTAGATGTTGTTTTTAATAATACATCTATCTGTATATCATCGCTTGGTAAATATTTAGTAATTAGCCTTCTTGCTAAAAATCCATACCCTCCATAGCCAGTATTTAATGCGCCAAAATATTCATTAATTAAAAGTGCAACCTTAACTTTCTTCATATTTATTTCCTCAATAAATTTTTTAATAACGTCAAAAAGCGATATTTAATATTTTCCTCTGAGAATAAAGACAAATGTTTTCGAATCTCAATTTTATACTTTTCAAGTGAACTATTACATTGTGATAGTTTAAAACATTCTTCAATGAAACTTTCTTGATTAAAAAACTCTATGAGTTTTCCGCATTTCCCATAATTGAGAATTTCTTTGACTCCTGTCTCACAATTCATAGCAATAACAGGAACGTTTAAAATTAAACTTTCCAAAAGAACCGTAGGTAATCCTTCTCTTTCTGATACATGTAAAAACAATTTAGCATTTTTCATATATGGATATGGATTTTTTATTTCCCCTAATAAAAAACACCTATCTTCCAAATTTAATTTTTTTATTTGATTCATTAAATTAGAATATTCTTCTCCATCACCTATTATATAAAGATTCTCTTCAATTCCTAAATCAACTAACTTTGCATAAATATTAATTAAATCCTTATGTCTTTTTATCTTATCTAATCTTGCAACTTGAATGAAATAAGGTTTTTTAATATCTGGAATAGATCTTAAAGATTTTTCAATTATAGTAGAAAAATCTATTGGATTAAATAAAGTAAATAATTTTTCATCCTCTAACCCTGTATATCTTTTTATTTGCTCAGTCATTTCATTACAAATTGAAACCACTTTAGTATAATTTTTTAAGATATTTTTTTCTTTTTTTAAATTTACATTCCCAATATCTAACGCCAAATGCTGCCATCTAATAATTGGAACAGATATATTTTTAAATTCTAAATAAGGATCAAAGTGATTGCTAAAATTAATAATCACATCGTAATTACCATTCAAAATAACATTTGATAAAGTTCTTTTACAAAAGCTTTTATCTTGAAGCTTTCTTAACTTATAAAATACTCTATGTAATAAATTATTTTTTCTATATTTTTCACTATGTTCTATCTGCAGTGTTTTATCTTTATTAAAAATATAAGAAATATTTATATTATTAGGTATTTCCTCTATAAAAGGAGATTTTTCTTTTTCAAAGGCAATTAGAAGATCTATATCTAAGTTATCTATATCTAAGTTATCTATATCATATAATAACTTAAAATAATTAACTAGTACTCTTTCAATACCACCAACTATAAGCCACTTATGCAAAAATAATATTTTCATAATTTATTCTCCTAGAATTATTCTTCTACCAAAAACCTTTCCCTTAACTGATGCAACTGATCACGTACCGTAGCGGCTTTTTCAAATTCCAAGTTTTGGGCGTGTTTGTACATTTGTTGTTCCAGCTTTTTGATTTGTTGCTGAAGTTCTTTTGTACTGGTTGGTTGATAAAGTGCGGTAGGTTCTGCCACTGATTTTTGTTTTTGCTTGCTTTTTGCTTTGTTATTGGTTGCACTTTGTCCAATATCAAGCAATTCGCCGACTTTTTTATTCAACGCTTGTGGCACAATGCCGTGTTCTTCATTGTATTTCATTTGTTTTTCACGGCGGCGGTTGGTTTCGTTAATGGCTTTGTCCATTGATTTGGTAATACTATCAGCATACAAAATGGCTTTACCATTTAAATTTCGTGCCGCACGTCCAATGGTTTGGATCAATGATCGTTCGGAACGCAAAAAGCCTTCTTTATCTGCATCTAAAATTGCGACTAAAGACACTTCGGGAATGTCTAAGCCCTCACGTAATAAGTTGATTCCGACCAATACATCAAATTCCCCTAAACGTAAATCTCGAATGATTTCTACCCGTTCTACGGTATCAATATCAGAATGCAAATAACGCACGCGCACACCGTGTTCTTCTAAATAATCGGTCAGATCTTCTGCCATTCGTTTAGTGAGTGTAGTAACTAAAACGCGTTCATTTTTATCCGCTCTTTGGCGAGCCTCGGAAAGTAAGTCATCCACTTGAATCGCTACGGGGCGGATTTCAATTTCAGGATCGAGTAACCCCGTTGGGCGTACGACTTGATCGATAATCTCACTACCTGATTTTTCTAATTCGTAAGGGCCGGGCGTCGCTGAAACATAAATGGTTTGCGGAGCAAGGCGTTCAAATTCTTCAAAACGTAATGGGCGATTATCCAACGCGGAAGGCAATCGAAAGCCATATTCCACCAAGGTTTCTTTACGTGAACGGTCGCCACGATACATTCCGCCAATTTGTGGCACAGTAACGTGAGATTCATCAATAATCAATAAGCCATCAGCGGGAATATAGTCAAATAACGTCGGAGGCGGCTCACCTTCTTTACGCCCAGATAAATAGCGAGAATAATTTTCAATGCCTGAGCAATAACCCAATTCGTTCATCATTTCAATATCAAACTGAGTGCGTTGGGTAATACGTTGTTCCTCTAGCAATTTATTTTCTTTGATGAAATACTCTCGGCGCTGCGCCAGCTCCGCTTTGATTTGCTCAATGGCATCTAAAATCCGTTCACGCGGGGTAACATAGTGGGTTTTCGGATAAATGGTGTAACGCGGCACGGCACCGAAATTGGCGCCAGTGAGCGGATCAAATAAACTTAAACGTTCAATTTCATCATCAAATAATTCAATACGAACCGCTTGATCATCAGATTCTGCTGGGAAAATATCAATAATTTCTCCCCGCACTCTGAATGTCCCGCGCTGAAATGCCTGATCATTGCGAGTATATTGCAACTCCGCTAATTTCGCTAAAATTTGTCGCTGGTTAATAATCGCGCCCGTTTGTAAATGTAACATCATCTTCAAATAGCTATCGGGATCACCTAAACCATAAATAGCAGAAACGGAGGCAACCACAATGGTATCACGCCGTTCTAAAAAGGATTTTGTTGCAGACAGACGCATTTGTTCAATTTGGTCATTAATAGACGCATCTTTTTCAATAAACGTATCACTACTTGGGACATAGGCTTCTGGCTGATAATAATCGTAATAAGAAACAAAATACTCCACCGCATTTTCAGGGAAAAACGTCTTCATTTCGGCATAAAGCTGAGCTGCAAGGGTTTTGTTCGGAGCCAACAACATTGCAGGGCGATTAAGTTTGGCAATGACATTGGCAATGGTAAAGGTTTTACCCGATCCCGTTACGCCAAGTAGCGTTTGATGAGCCAAACCATCATTAAGATTTTCGCTCAGCTTTTCTATCGCCTGAGGTTGATCGCCCGAGGGAGAAAAATCGGAATGCAGAATAAACGGTTTGCTGTGAATTTTGTTACTCATAAAAAACGCCCTATTAGAAAAGTGCGGTCAATTTTAGCATAATTTTTTCCTTTCGGCTTGAACAAAACATTAAGTTTTACACAGAGTTATATTTGTCAAGATTGAAATCTCACAAAATCAAAAAAAATTTTAAAAAAATTTCTAGATTTTTATTAACCAATTGATAAATAAGGAAATGTTATTTTGCAATCAATTTTATTGCTAATCAGTAAACACCTAGTTTTTTCAAGGGATCAGCGATTTTTTCAAATAAGAACCCACAGACTTATCCACAGGCACTGTGGATATAAAAAAAGAATATAATTTTTCAACATTTTTTTAATTTCACTGTTGACAAAGGAAAGACAGATCATTATCATCTGCGACCAATTCCTTGTGATACAGAATTATTCCTCCTTAGTTCAGTCGGTAGAACGGCGGACTGTTAATCCGTATGTCGCTGGTTCAAGTCCAGCAGGAGGAGCCAATTTTCTCTTTTGGCAGTTTTTATTTGTCTCCTTTTATAAAAGCTATTTAATTCCAAAAGAGCTTAAAGCCCATATCCTCCTTATGGGCTTTTATTTTTTCTAATTAACCTTTCATAAGAATGATAATATCCGTTACTTTTCATCATTTATAGGACAAGCAAATGTTTTTATCTTTTCTCGCTATACTTATCGGATTAGTGATTTTAGTCTGGAGTGCAGATCGTTTTATTGATGGTGCTGCTTCTCTTGCCAGCTATTTAGGGATGTCGCCCCTATTAATTGGCATTGTTATTATTGGGTTTGGCACCTCTGCGCCTGAAATCATTGTTTCTGCCCTTTCAGCCCTCAACCACAGCCCGGGGATTGCACTGGGCAATGCTTATGGCTCAAACATCACCAATATTGCGTTAATTTTAGGTGTCACCGCCATTATTAAGCCAATTATCGTCAATTCACAAGTGCTAAAAAAAGAATTGCCTGTGTTAATGTTTGTTACCCTACTTTCTGCTTGTTTAATTTATGATGCCACCATTTCTCGTCTTGATGCCGTGATTTTATTGGCAGTTTTCACGCTCTATATGGGCTGGACAATT
This sequence comes from Avibacterium sp. 21-595, assembly GCF_023611905.1. Classification (NCBI taxonomy): domain Bacteria; kingdom Pseudomonadati; phylum Pseudomonadota; class Gammaproteobacteria; order Pasteurellales; family Pasteurellaceae; genus Avibacterium; species Avibacterium sp. 21-595. The sequence goes on from NZ_CP091455.1 coordinate 1,739,549, forward strand.
TGGCAAGGCACAAAACATTCAAGCGATAGCCTTGGGCAAGACATTACCGATGAACTCAAAGAAAAATCACAAATGCCGCTAAAAACCGCCTTATTATGGTTAGTCATTGGATTGGCATTATTAATGGGCAGTTCGCAATTATTAGTATGGGGGGCAGTAAATATCGCCACTTATTTAGGTGTGAGTGATTTAATTATCGGCTTAACCATTGTTGCCATCGGTACGTCATTACCTGAATTAGCAGCTTCTATTATGGCGGCAAGAAAAAATGAATTAGATCTCGCTGTGGGCAATATTATTGGTTCTAACTTGTTTAACACACTTGCGGTAGTAGGGATTGCAGGTGCTATTACCCCAATTCAAGCAACGCCCGAAGTGTTTAGTCGAGATATGCTCGTTATGATCGCCTTGACGGGCTTACTGTTTTTATTTGGTTATGGGTTCAAAGGACGAACAGGGCAGATTAACCGCCTTGAAGGGCTAATGTTATTTCTCGCTTATGTGGCGTATAATTCTTTGCTTATTTACACCGCACTTTGATTTGAATAATAAGACAATCAAAAGAAAAAAGGGGTGATCTTTCACCCCTATTTTTCACCGGAAAGATTATCCTCCAAATAGCACCGCGCCACCACGCATAGGCAAGGTTGTGCCATAAAAAAGTGCCGTAGCAAAGAAAATCACCACGCCGCCTGCGATCAATTTCACGACAATCTCAGCATAAGGCGAATTTTCCGAACTAAAATACCAACGCCCCAACTTCACCGCGGTTTGCCTTGCGTATTGCACAATCAACGCAAATAAAGAGAGCGTCATTCCTGTACCAACCGCCATTGCCATCGCGGCTGCGATTCCCCACTTATAAAGATTGAGCATATAGGAAAGAAAAAGAATAAAAATCGCCCCTGAGCAAGGTCGCATACCAATCGTTAAAATCACAAGCAAGCGGGATTTAAAATTTGTGGCGTGATCTAATTGCTGTGAACTGGGTAAATGTTGATGCCCACAGCTGCAACCTTTTTCGTGATCACAATGGATTTGTGCAACCTGGACAGGTTTCTCCAGTCTATTTTTTGCCGAGGTAGGCTTAATAGAATGAATTTTCCCCAGTGAAGCAGTGCGTTTACTCTGACGAAATTTGTGCAAAAATTTCACCGCACTTTGATAAATCCAATAGATGCCCAATAAGAACATCAAAATAAACGCAGAACGTTCAAGCCAAAGCTGGCTCAATTTGAAATAATGGGAAGACAATTGCAACCCCGCCACGAGAATAGATGTTGCCACCACTGCCACCAAGCCTTGCATTAAAGAAGACAATAAGGTGAGCTGAACACTGGTTTTCAATTGAGATTGATGGGTAGATAAATAACTGGCAATCACAAATTTACCGTGTCCGGGACCAAGGGCGTGTAGCACCCCATACAAAAAACTTATCAGCATTAAGCTTAACCCCGCTTGCACGGGATAGTGATTGATTTGGTGTAAATATCCAGAAATACTTTGGTTAAACGCTTTCTGCCAACTCATCGTTTGACCAAACAAATAAGGTAAGACATAAAACCCCAGTCCCACCAGTAACAGCAATATTGCGAGGTACTTAATCCCTCTTTTTGTGTGCTTGTTTAATTGCATACAATCTCCACTTTTTGGCTAAACACTTCGCCAAGGGAACTGTCCTCATTACGCTGACTGCGATCTAAAGAAGCCGCATATTCGCGCACCTTCTGATCCACATTCGGTTCAACTACTTTGCCCGAACATTGCGCAGGAAGTTGTGAAAAATCCACCGCACTTTGTTTGTTATTAAGTGTTGGATACGTCATTGCCACAAAATAAGTGGGATCGTATGTTGCTAATTCAAACTGATTTCCCTTTAGCAGTTGGGGGTTAGACAACAAAAAATCAAAATAGTACATCACTTGTGTACCATTTGATTTCATTCCATAATGCTGTGCCTGTGCTTTATATTTGATCTTGTTCTTATTTTTATCAAAGAGATAGCTAAAATAATGCTCATTCACAATATTTTTCATTGCCTCATCAATCAACTTTTGCTTATCACTCGGCTGAGTGGATTGCGCTAAATCATAAATAATACTGGCGGAACTTGCTTCATCCAACACCCACTGCATTGAAAAGCCCACTAATCTTCCGTCTTCTACCAATACTTTGTTGTGCATATCAATAAAAGCGTGAGGATGGGCAAAACAAGATAAAGGCAATAACACCAACACACTTAAGCACTTTCTTAACATAACTGACCTTAATAAAAATTATTCTCAAAAAACGAATCCTATCACTAAACCCCATTTGAAACAAAATGCTCTCTGGAAATTCACTTGCTTAAATAGTATAAAAAAACAGTATTTATGTGATTTACATCAAAAAAATGTAAGTTGATCATTTCTTTATACACAATTTCTTTGTAGTATATACACCGTCAAGTGACAGCTTGATATTCATAAAGTTCCTAAATAAAATAATCAAAATAAATAGCTAAACTACTTTCCTACCTCCCATTTGGGAGGTTTTTTTTCGCTTTCAATTCGCCAAAAACAAAAACATCAAGTAAAATAACCGCACTTTTTACAGCTAAGAGAACAATTTATGTCATCACAATTTGTTTATACTATGCATCGTGTCGGTAAGGTTGTGCCGCCGAAACGTCATATTTTAAAAGATATTTCCTTAAGTTTTTTCCCGGGTGCCAAAATTGGTGTGCTAGGGTTAAATGGTGCAGGGAAATCCACCCTGCTTCGCATTATGGCTGGCGTAGATAAAGAATTTGAAGGGGAAGCACGTCCACAACCCGGAATTAAAATTGGTTATCTCCCACAAGAACCTAAGCTAGAACCACAACAAACCGTACGCGAGGCCGTGGAAGAAGCCGTTGCCGATGTAAAAAATGCCTTAACACGTTTAGATGAAGTTTATGCTCTTTATGCCGATCCTGATGCTGACTTCGATAAACTTGCCGCCGAACAAGCACAATTAGAAGCTATTATTCAAGCGCACGATGGACATAATCTAGAAAACCAACTTGAACGTGCCGCTGATGCGTTACGTTTACCGGATTGGGATGCCAAAATCGAGCATCTTTCAGGAGGGGAACGCCGTCGCGTAGCGCTTTGCCGCTTATTGCTTGAAAAACCAGATATGCTGTTATTAGATGAGCCAACCAACCATTTAGATGCAGAATCAGTCGCTTGGTTAGAGCGTTTCTTACACGATTACGAAGGGACTGTGGTTGCCATTACCCACGACCGTTACTTCCTAGACAATGTCGCAGGTTGGATCTTAGAGCTTGACCGCGGTGAAGGCATTCCTTGGGAAGGCAACTATTCTTCGTGGTTAGAGCAAAAAGAAAAACGCCTTGCCCAAGAAGCGGCGGCAGAATCTGCTCGTCAAAAATCCATTGAAAAAGAGTTAGAATGGGTTCGTCAAAATCCAAAAGGCCGCCAAGCAAAAAGCAAAGCTCGTATGGCGCGCTTTGAAGAATTAAACAGCGGTGAATATCAAAAACGCAACGAAACCAACGAATTATTTATTCCACCGGGTCCACGTTTAGGGGATAAAGTCATCGAAGTGAGCAATTTAACTAAAGCTTATGGTGATCGCACATTAATTGATGATTTATCTTTCAGTATTCCAAAAGGTGCGATTGTTGGGATTATCGGGGCGAACGGTGCAGGAAAATCGACCCTTTTCCGTATGCTTTCTGGGCAAGAACAACCTGATAGTGGAAATATTACGCTTGGTGAAACCGTGGTGCTTTCTTCTGTGGATCAATTCCGTGATGAAATGGACGATAGTAAAACAGTATGGGAAGAAGTCTCACACGGACAAGATATTCTGCGTATTGGTAACTTTGAAATCCCAAGTCGTGCTTATGTTGGACGTTTTAATTTTAAAGGCGTCGATCAACAAAAACGTGTTGGTGAACTGTCTGGTGGGGAACGTGGGCGTTTACATTTAGCCAAGTTATTACAAGCTGGGGGGAACGTGCTGTTATTAGACGAACCAACCAATGATCTTGACGTGGAAACTTTACGTGCCTTAGAAAATGCGATCTTAGAATTTCCGGGCTGTGCGATGGTAATTTCCCACGACCGCTGGTTCTTAGACCGTATCGCTACCCACATTCTGGATTACGGCGATGAAGGCAAAGTTACTTTCTATGAGGGCAACTTCTCCGACTATGAAGAATGGAAAAAGAAAACCTTCGGTGCTGATGCACTACAACCACATCGTATTAAATACAAACGTATTGCAAAATAATGGCATTAAAAAAGGCGAAATGATGATTTCGCCTTTTTGTTATAAACGGTATATAAAATCAACGCCCTGAATCAATGGAAAAATTTGAAAATCGTAGATACCACGCCAATTTCCGACTCCAAATATATAGCAACCAGTTTAATACGTCAGTCTGTCTACTTTTCTGTAAAAACTCTACAAGAGACATCCAAATAATTACGCTAATTTACTACAATGCCAGCTTTGAAAAAATATATTTAAATTATCCCTCAAAAGTAGGATCAATACCTACTTTTGAGCTTAAAAACTTGCTACTCCCACTCAATCGTCGCAGGTGGTTTTCCGCTGACGTCATAGACTACGCGGGAAATGCCATCAACTTCATTAATGATACGATTGGAAATTTTTCCGAGTAGGTCGTAAGGCAAATGCGCCCAATGTGCGGTCATAAAATCAATGGTTTCTACGGCACGAAGAGAGACAACCCAGTCGTATTTACGTCCATCGCCCATTACACCGACAGATTTTACCGGTAAGAATACCGTGAACGCTTGGCTAACTTTATAATACCAACCCGAGTTGTAAAGTTCCTCAATAAAGATAGCATCGGCACGACGGAGTAAATCACAGTATTCTTTTTTCACTTCCCCAAGCACACGCACGCCTAAGCCCGGACCGGGGAATGGATGGCGGTTGAGCATTTCAGCAGGTAGCCCGAGAGCTAATCCGATTTTTCGCACTTCATCTTTAAATAATTCGCGTAATGGCTCTACCAAACCAAGTTTCATATAATCCGGCAATCCGCCTACGTTGTGATGCGATTTAATCACGTGTGCTTTGCCTGTTTTACTTGCGGCAGATTCAATCACATCAGGGTAAATCGTGCCTTGTGCTAGCCATTTTACGCTACTGAGTTTTTTCGATTCATCATCAAACACATCAACGAACACTTTACCGATCATTTTGCGTTTCGCTTCTGGATCATCAATGCCTTTTAATGCATTTAAAAAGCGATCTTCCGCATTCACATGAATGATATTTAAGCCAAATTTATCACCAAACATTGCCATTACTTGCTCTGCTTCATTAAGGCGTAGCAAACCATTATCTACAAAGACACAATGTAAATTTTTACCGATAGCACGGTGTAATAATAAAGCCGTAACGGAAGAATCCACACCGCCTGACAAACCTAAAATGACTTCATCATTACCAACTTGCGCTTTGATACGAGCGATCGCATCTTCAATGATATTTTCTGGCGTCCAGTTACGTTCACAACCACAAATATTCACCACAAAATTAGTTAAAAGGGCTAAGCCGCTTTTTGTGTGGGTAACTTCAGGGTGGAACTGCACGCCATAGAAGTGGCGATTTTCATCGGACATTGCAGCAATAGGACAAGTTGGCGTAACACCCGCAATTTGAAAGTGCGGTGGTAATTGGGTAACTTTATCGCCGTGACTCATCCAAACATCTAATTTATGATCACCGTCATCTAAACCGGTGAAAAGTGCGGTTGGATTTTGTAAAGAAACGGAAGCATAACCAAATTCACGGTGTTCAGAGGTTTCAGTTAAACCACCTAGCTGCATTGCCATTGTTTGCATTCCGTAGCAAATCCCTAATACTGGCACGCCCGCATTAAACACATATTCAGGCGCACGCGGACTGTTTTCTTCCGTCGTGCTTTCAGGTCCACCTGAAAGAATAATGCCTGTTGGGTTAAATTCACGGATTTGTTCTTCCGTTACGTCCCACGCCCAAAGTTCACAATATACGCCAATTTCTCGTACACGGCGTGCAATAAGCTGGGTATATTGTGAACCAAAGTCCAAGATTAAAATTTTATGGTTGTGAATGTTGTTCATTGTTTACCTTTAATGTGTTACACCCTTATTAGGGTAAATAAAAAATTATTTTCTTAATGCGATAAAACAGCCTGACATCACAAGTAACATTGCAATAACTTGAGTCATATTAACGGTTTCACCAAGTAAAATAAAACTGATAATCGCTGTTGAAATCGGTACTAAGAGTTGCAGAATATTAAAAAAGACTAATCCTTGTTGTTGTACAATATAGAATGCTAAAAACATTCCTGCCATTAAGCAATAAATTCCGGCAAGGATTAAGATAATTAACATCGTGGCTGAGGTTTCTGCTAATTGAATAATGACGCCATCATCTATTGCTAAACAAAGATAAATAATGCCTGATAGTATTGCTGTTGAGGCACTGATAACAATCGGGTGAAGCACAAGTGCGGCTTTTTTTACAACAAGATTTTGTAATGGTTGTACAATAATCCAACCTGTGAGAAGTATAATTCCTGTCGTTAAATTACTGCTTTCGCCTTGATGTTGCCCCAATAGTACGAAAGCAAATGAGCCAATAAGTGCAATAATTGAACCGATGTAAAAAGTCCGTGAAGCTAAATGATTACGCTCATCTTGATAGAATATTGCTGCCATTATTGTTGCCACAGGCATCATAATAATGCCAAAGATACTTCCCGTAAGTGCTGTCGTGTATTTTATTCCTTCCGTAGAAAGATAAATATTAAGCACCATAATCACAGCAATTAAGATTAAATAGCCAACTAACTTCGGCTGCTGAGCAATGAGTACCAGTTGTTGGCGATATTTCCATAGTACGATTGCAACAAATATCACACCCGCTGAAAGTAGCCTAACCGCATTATTATTTAGAATGTGAAAAGACAAACTCACATAGCGGATAATGGGGAATGCTAAACCAATGGCAAGCACATAGATAAAAGCGATGAAATAACGGTTATTTAGCATTATTTTCCCTCTTAATCATTAATTGATTAACTATCAAGGTGATAACTCTATAATTTGCCATTATTAACATCGCTTTTTTACGCTATTTTAAACAGATAAAAATCAAATCATTTTATCCCATTCTATAATTCGGTGCTTCTTTAGTAATGGTAACATCGTGCACGTGGCTTTCTTTGATGCCCGCACCGCTGATTCGCACAAATTGGGCTTTGGTGCGAAGATCTTCAATAGTGGCACAACCTGTTAAGCCCATACAAGAACGTAAACCGCCCATCTGTTGGTGGATAATTTCTTTTAGGTAGCCTTTGTATGGGATACGCCCTTCAATGCCTTCTGGTACGAGTTTATCTGCAGCATTATCACTTTGGAAATAACGATCTGATGAGCCTTTGCTCATCGCACCTAAGGAACCCATTCCACGATAAGATTTAAATGCACGTCCTTGGTAAAGTTCAATTTCTCCCGGTGCTTCTTCTGTCCCCGCAAACATTGAGCCAACCATCACACAGCTCGCGCCAGCGGCAATCGCTTTGGCAATATCACCAGAATAACGAATACCGCCATCCGCAATCACCGGAATACCACGATCTTTTAGAGCTTCCGCCGCATCGGCAATGGCGGTAATTTGTGGCACACCCACACCAGTAACAATACGTGTGGTACAAATTGACCCCGGACCAATACCAATTTTAACCGCACTAGCCCCCGCATCAGCAAGGGCGATGGCACCTTCTGCAGTGGCAACATTACCCGCAATAATTGGTAAATTTGGGTATTTTGCACGAGTCTCACGTACACGTTGTAACACGCCTTCAGAATGTCCGTGAGAAGAATCAATTAATAATACATCCACCCCTGCTTGCACAAGCGCTTCGATACGTTCTTCATTGCCCGCTCCGGCGCCAACAGCCGCACCTACACGCAAACGACCAAATTCATCTTTACAAGCATTTGGTTTTTGTTCTGCTTTTTGGAAATCTTTGACTGTAATCATTCCTTTCAGTTTAAAGCTATCATCCACCACAAGCACTTTTTCTACGCGATGGTTGTGCATTAATGCTAAAATTTCTGTACGAGCCGTGCCTTCTTTTACCGTAACAAGACGTTCTTTTGGCGTCATCATTTTTTCTACTGTTTGGCTAAGATCGTTAACAAAACGCGTGTCGCGTCCAGTAATAATTCCTACTAAATTCCCTTTGCTATCTACAACAGGGTAACCCGCAAAGCCATTTTTTTTCACTAATTCAGCCAATTCTGCTAAAGTGAGATCTGGTGAAACCGTAACGGGTTCAGAAACAATGCCACTTTCAAATTTTTTCACTTTACGTACACGATCAGCTTGGCGTTCAATGCTCATATTTTTATGAATAAAACCAATACCACCTTCTTGCGCAAGAGAAATGGCAAGTTTTGCTTCAGTAACGGTATCCATTGCCGCTGAAAGCATAGGTATATTTAAACGAATGGTTTTAGTTAATTGAGTGGATAAATCGGCAGTATTTGGTAATACGGTAGAATGTGCGGGAACAAGTAGCACATCATCAAAAGTAAGGGCTTCTTTTAGTACGCGTAGCATAGCAATATTCTCTCTTTTTATGAGGTTAATGTTAAAAAATATTGCGGCGAGATTATACAGAGTTTATGCTGATTTGGGAATGGCAAATTATAAATATTTTTTTAATTAAAAAAATTCGATATAAGGGAAGAAAATGTTTAAGCTTTTAACGTTGTTAGCCGATGGTAAGAAAAATTCTCGCCAAAATTTGACCGCACTTTTACATTGCGATGAACGCGAAATGAATACGCATATTCAAGCGTTAAGTGAACTGGGTATTCACTTTGAATTGAATGGTGATGAAATCCAGCTCAAACCCGAATTGCCATTGCTTTCAGCCAAGCATATTAAGCAGCGTCTTGCCCCTTATCCTGTGGTGGTTAAACCCGTGATTCATTCCACAAATCAATTCTTGCTAGAACAGCTTGAACAGCTAGAAAAAGGGCAGCTTTGCTTGGCAGAATATCAATATGCAGGGCGAGGAAGAAGGGGGCGCGATTGGCTTTCCCCTTTTGCTGGGCAGATCATCCTCAGTGCCTATTGGACATTTCCACCGAATATTTCCCTTAATGGGCTAAGTTTAGTTATCGGTATCGCCATTGCGGAAACCTTACAAACCTTTGGTGCGCAAAATGTTGGGTTAAAATGGCCAAATGATGTGTTATTACAAGGGCGTAAACTGGCTGGTGTGCTTGTTGAAATCGCCAATCGTAAAAATGGTTTACTGAATTTGGTTATTGGTATTGGCATTAATCTAGCCTTACCAAAACAAGCAAACATTAATCAACCTTATGCAGAATTGAGGGAAATTCTACCGCACTTTGATCGTGATGAAATCATCATTGCTTTGGTACAACGACTTTACCACTATCTTGACCTGTTTGAACAAGAAGGAATGACATTCTTCCATTCACGCTGGGCAGAGTGGGACGCTTTTCTTAACCAGCCGGTGAGTATGATCAGCGAAAATGGCAGCCAGCACGGTATTGAACGAGGCATAGATCGCGAAGGTTATCTTTTATTAGAAACAAAACAAGGCATAGTGCGGTTTAATGGCGGTGAAGTGTCATTACGCCGAAAAGTATAAATATAGAAAGCAACAAATTAAGGGGAAGCGTTCCCCTTTATTGCGTCAATTTATTAAACTACCCTTTGCACTAGCGCTGAAATATCTTCCGCAAAACGTTCTTGCGCCGCCATTTGTTCAATTTGTTGCGATGTATATTTCTTTCCGTTATACACAACCACAATGCTCACATCATCAGGCTGCAAAAAATGACTTGTGCCAAATTCTGTATAGCGGGTCGCACCAATACTGATAATGGCTTTGGTTGGATAATTCGCGTTCTTTAAGAATTCTGCAATATCATTCATTGGTCCAAAATCAGGCTGATGATTCATTTGCTCCACAATCCAATCTAGCAATCTCTGATGAAAATAACTGTACCCCAAGGCTGGACTATCCACGCCATAAGTATTCATCTCACCACGACGTTTATGAAAGCAAGCAATACGGTAATCATCAATTTCACTGCCTAATGTAAAAGAAGTGAGCGGAATCGTTTTTTCTGCTAAACCTTTGGTTTCCTCACCCCAGTTTTTCTTTTCACAAATTTTATTGGCATTAGGACGGCGGATCGAACAATCGTTATAAGCGGCAAAGGCGTAAGGTAAAAGTGCGGTTACTTTTTCGTTAGAATATTGAATATCGCACAATAATGCAATTTCAGGCTCAATCTGCAAATTATCTGCGCCTGCTTGCGGAAAACGGATATGCGTGGCACTTAACGGATTTACCGCTAAAAAGTCATATTCCCCCAAATTCTCTGCTGGTACATAAAAAGGAAAAATCGCTTTCGGCTGATGCCTTTCTGCTGTTTCTACTTGCTCAAAATCCTTCGCCTCACCCGCTTGCTCTAAATGTCCCGCAAAATTGCCTGCGACACCAAGGCCGATAACGTTTTTTGTCATTTTATTGCTCCTTTTATGTTGATCATCTCTCTCAAATCCTACAAGGTTAGAAGGGATTTTCAAGAAGAAATTGAAGGGATTAAATCATCCATAATGGGAATAAAAGAAAAGCGAGAAACTCTCGCTTTTATCTTTTAAATTAGGCAGTTAAATCTTTAATTTGGGTAGTTGGTGCGTTGTTCATCACTGATTTTACACCATTTTTTGCCCCTTCTTGTGAAGCATAATATTGGCTACGCCCAATTTCTTGGTGATTTTTTGCCTTTAATATAAAGTAAGGCTTATCATTTTTAGCAACTCTCATTTCAAAGTTAGCTTCATCAGCACCATTTTTCTGTACTGAAGCAATCCCATTTAATGCTGATGCTTTAGTTTTGTACAATTCACTGGTCAAGATAATTTGTGAATTTGCTGCATATAAATTAAACATAAATTGACCATCGTTTGCTTGTTTTAGTTCATACCAACCTAATGCCATAATATTTTCCTTCTTAATAAGTCGTGGGATATTCCACGCGTTCATCATAAGCTTTTTTTCTGTTTTTTCAATGCGTTTATTAGAAACCTTAATTCACCCGATTAGGTGATATTACCAAAACTGAAACCAAGGTAAATGTAATATGCCAACGAGGGTCTAGGGTTATCAAATTAAAAAATCATCACTTTTTACCCTATACCTCTCCCATTCTATCTAGTTGCCTTACTTCAACGAGCGAATTTTATTAATCACATTACTACTGGAAAAACCATTTTCAAAATTTAACACTTTTACTTCACCGCCGTTGGCGATGACTTCTTTGCCACCCGCAATCTCTTCGGGTTTGTAATCACCGCCTTTGACTAATAGATCAGGTAGCACCTCACTGATTAAACGTTGCGGTGTGTCTTCAGTGAACTCAACAACCCAGTCCACCGCAGCAAGTCCTGCGAGAACAGCCATTCTGGCTTCTAATGGATTGATTGGGCGACTTTCCCCCTTTAAGCGTTTTACTGAAGCATCGCTATTTACTGCCACAATCAAACGATCACCAAGCTTACGGGCGTTATCTAAATAAGAAATATGACCGGGGTGAATAATGTCAAACACGCCGTTAGTCATCACGATTTTTTCGCCGCGCTGTTTAGCTTGAGAAACCACTTCTTTTAACTGTTGCTCATTCATTACCCCAAAGCCTGTGGTGGTACGCCCGTGAATGGCGTTTTCTAGTTCCACGTTAGACACCGTAGAGGTTCCCAATTTTCCAACCACAATACCCGCCGCGACATTAGCTAAATAACACGCCTCCTCAAAGCTACGCCCATCTGCCAATGCCGTTGCTAAAACACTGATTACGGTATCGCCCGCCCCAGTCACATCAAACACTTCCTTCGCTTCTGTTGGCAAATGGAATGGTGGTTGTTCAGGACGGAGTAAGGTCATTCCTTTTTCTGAACGGGTAACCAACAAAGCACTTAATTCAATATCTTGGATTAATTTTAAGCCTTTTTCCACAATCTCATCTTCGCTATGGCATTGACCGACAACCGCTTCAAATTCTGACATATTTGGGGTTAATAAAGTTGCACCACGATAGCGTTCAAAATTCGTGCCTTTAGGATCAATTAACACTGGCACCTTAGCTTGACGGGCAATTTGAATCATTTTTTGTACTTCATTAAGTGTACCTTTGCCATAATCAGAAAGGATTAAAGCGCCAAAATTTTGCACCGCACTTTGTAATTTATCCAACAATAAATCGCTTTTTACATTGTGGAAATCTTCTTCAAAATCAAGGCGTAATAATTGTTGATGACGCGAAAGTACACGGAGTTTAGTAATCGTTGGATGGCTCGCTAATTGCACAAAATTACAATCAATGCCCTGCTTTTCTAACATTGTTGAGAGTGCGATACCTGCCTCATCTTGCCCTGTTAAACCAAGTAGCTGAACAGGAACATTCAAGGAGGCAATATTCATCGCCACATTGGCTGCACCACCAGCACGCTCTTCATTTTCTTGCACTCGCACCACTGGCACAGGGGCTTCAGGAGAAATACGATGCGTTGCACCAAACCAATAGCGATCTAACATCACATCGCCAAGCACAAGCACTTTTGCTTGTTGAAATTGAGTAGAATATTGCGCCATTTTGACCTCATTCTTTTCATTAAATGACAAATTTTTGCAGATTTTACCATAGGATAAATGCTATTTACTAAAATTTCCGCTAAACTAGCCCTTTAATTAAACCAATTTTAACAAATAGCTCTTTTTTAATTATGGCAAATTCATCACTTCCAAAATTTCAACTCGCATTTCTTGCTCCAAAATACTGGGCATTTTGGATTGGTTTAGCCATTTGGCGCCTCATTCTTTTTCTCCCCTACCCTATTTTAGGAAAAATTGGCAATGGACTTGGCTGGCTATTTTCTAAATTATCTGTTGGCAAACGAAGAATGAAAATTGCCAAACGCAATCTCACCCTTTGCTTTCCTAATTATAGTGAACAGCAAATTAATGAAATTGCACAAGCGAATGTGAAAGCTACGGGAATGGCCATTATTGAAACAGGAATGGCGTGGTTTTGGTCGGATAAGCGCATCAAAAAATGGTCAAAAGTGGAAGGGATTGACTACCTAAAAACCTACCAAAAAGATGGCGTCATTTTGACCGGTGTGCATTTTCTTACCCTTGAGTTGGGAGCGAGAATTCTGGGGCTTTACACACCGGGTATTGGCGTTTATCGCCCAAATGATAATCCACTAATGGATTGGCTACAAACTTGGGGGCGGCTACGTTCTAATAAAGATATGCTCGATCGCAAAGATTTACGTAATATGATCAAAGCATTACGCCGTGGTGAAATTATTTGGTATGCGCCAGATCACGATTACGGCAGAAAAAATGCCGTTTTCGTCCCTTTCTTTGCAGTGAAAGAGGCGGCCACCACCACGGGCAGTTATTACTTATTAAAATCCTCACCGCAAAGCAAAGTTATTCCTTTTGCACCATTACGCAATAAGGACGGCTCAGGCTATACCGTCACAGTTTCTGCCCCTGCGGATTTCTCAAACCTCAGCACTGAAATAGAAATTGCCACTCGAATGAATCAAGTGGTTGAACAAGAAATTTTGCAAGGTGTGGAACAATATATGTGGCTACACCGCCGATTTAAAACCCGTCCACAAGAAAGTGATGCGAGTTTATATGATTAGAAAATGAAGGGTGAAGCAATACGCTTTCACCCTTTGTCATAAATATTACCAAATCTAAAGTGCGGTAAAATTTTCACAAATTTTTCTTACTCTAAAGGTTGGAATGAAATATTCAGGCTAAATAAGGCTACACGACATCACCTAGTTTTTCATAAAACCGCTAAGATTACTGTTCTTCCAATTCATCAGCCATTGCAGAAAGAATTTCCCGTGAGAGAAAGGCAAGTGAGCGATAAAAAGGTAAATTTGCTTGGGTTTCTACTAAATTTAAGAATTTAGTCGCACAAGGTAATAAAAATTCAGCAAACAAGGTTTGTTGAGCTTCAAGGGAATCAAGGTTATCTTCAATCCAAGAGGCAGTGAGAAAAATTAGCGGAAAATTCACCGCACTTTGTTCCAGCTCTGGCATTCCCCGTTCTTGACGAAAAGCGATGAAATCAGCCGATTTAAGATCATAAGCCTCAATATTCATTGGCACAAGAGCATTTTTTCCGCAGAATAAACGCTGATATTCTTGATCTAATAAGGCTAAATCAATTTTCATTTGCAATGCGTCAAGGGCTTGTTCGCTTTGTTTATCTGTTTCTAACGGCCACAGTTCATTGAGAGTTTTTTGTTGCAACCACGCAAAAACATTTTGCAACGTGGCATCTTGTGGTGAACGGTAAAAGAGATTGCCAAATAATCGGCTAATTAACGAAAAATGGTTAAGGCTGTTTTCGTTGTTCATTATACGCTTTCCTTGCTGTTTAAGTTTTCTTGAGTGGATAAAAGTGCGGTTAAATTTTGTGAAGTTATTTGTTCCACTTCTTCAAGCATTTTTTGGCGAGCATTATCATCAATAATATGAATATCACCAAAAAATTTATGCTGAATATCTTTAATTCCACAGAAATTAAATAACCCATCTACCAAGCAATCACGCAAGGATTTATCAATGCCAAACTGTTGATATTTTTCAACATTACTGCCGATGGTAATAAATTGTTGCATTTTTTTACCTTGTAATAAGCCCACGGATTGCCCGTTTTCTGTCTTGTAAGCGAAACCGTGGCTTAACACGCGATCTAAATAGCCTTTCAAAATTGCTGGAAACCCCATCCACCATAGGGGATAAACGAGCGTGATTAAATCGGCCTCGCGAATTAACTGATGCTCATAACGAATTTCTTCTGGCGTAATCCCTTGATTCGCCCCTTGTAATTCATTCCACGAAATCACAGGGTTAAAGTTAAGCTGATATAAATCACGTACTTGCGTTTCTACCGCTCGCTTTTCGCTTGTGGACTTTACGCGGTCTAAAATGCTACGATTAAAACTGCCCTGCCCATTTGGATGGGCAAAAATAATTAAATGTTTCATTTACTCTTCTACTTTCTTAACAAATAAGGTGATCCCTTCCACGTTATACACTTCAATCACATCATTCACTCGTAAATGCTTACCTTGAATTCGCCAAGTCGTATCGCCAAAATAGCCTCGACCAATGCCATTTTCATTGATTTCTTGCACGATCCCTTTTGTCCCAAGCATTGCGTGATCTCGTTGATTTAATGAGGAATGTGATTGATCTTGCAGATCTTTACCGTGTTGGTATTTCCACCAAGAAAAACTTAAAATAATGGCTAAAATGGCATAGCCAATCACTAAAAAAGTTAAGGATAAGGTTGCAAATAGTGCCATCACACCAGCGATAATAATCGCGGCTAAGCCCCACCAGAGTAAAAACACGCCCGGAATAAGAATTTCGGCAATCAATAAACCGAAACCTAAAATAAGCCAATGCCACACTGACCAAGTTGCGAGCCATTCCATACTTATCCCCTTATTTTATGTATTGAAAGGGGCAAATGCCCCTGATAATGATTGGTAGATTTACTGCTTTTCACCTTTTAACAACTCAGCAATACCTGCCACAGAGCCAATTAAATTACCTGCTTCAAGTGGCATTAATACCACTTTACTATTATTCGCGCCGCCGATTTCTTTTAACGCTTCGGTATATTTTTGGGCAATAAAGTAATTAATCGCTTTGGTGTTTCCACCCGCAATCGCCTCAGAAACCATCTGTGTGGCTTTGGCTTCTGCTTCCGCCGCACGTTCACGCGCTTCGGCTTGTAAAAAGGCTTCTGCTCGCTCCCCTTCGGCTTTGAGAATACGTGATTGTTTCTCCCCTTCCGCACGTAAGATTTCAGCTTGTCGAATCCCTTCGGCTTCTAAAATTTCAGCACGCTTATTACGTTCCGCTTTCATTTGCGCATTCATTGCTGCGATTAATTCGTGCGGTGGACGTACATCACGGATCTCAATACGCGTTACTTTAATTCCCCAAGGATTCGTTGCTTCATCCACAATGGATAACAAACGTCCGTTGATATTATCACGCTGTGAAAGCATTTCATCCAATTCCATTGAGCCTAGCACGGTACGAATATTGGTCATCGTTAAATTGATGATCGCTTGCTCTAAATGGTTCACCTCATAAGCCGCACGGCGAGCATCGATCACTTGCACAAAGCACACCGCATCAATAGAAACATTGGCATTGTCTTTCGAGATCACTTCTTGCGAAGGAATATCTAATACTTGTTCCATCATATTAATTTTGCGACCGACACGATCAACAAAGGGAACAACAAAATTTAACCCGGGGGTAAGTGTACGAGTATAACGACCAAAACGTTCGATCGTCCAATGATAGCCTTGTGGCACAGTTTTAAGGGTAGAAAATAAAACTACGCCGACTAAGATTAAAAAAATAATGGCAGCCGTTGGCAACCCCTCTAATAATTCCATCTCTTTCTCCTACTATAATGATAAATAGTTATGCCGAAGTCTAACAATTACACTGGCTTTTGTATATAGTCGTATCCGCCATTTTTATTAACAAACTCAAATAAATGAGTGATACAACTTGGCACATCTTGCTCTTGATGTGAAACAAACAATAATTGCGTTTCGCTATTCATTACCAGCTGATCAATAAAGTGTTTTACCAGTTTACGATTCACCCCGTCTAACCCTTGCAAGGGTTCATCTAAAATCAATACAGGTGGGTGTTTTACCATTGCTCTTGTAATCAGTAATAAACGCTGCTGTCCCCAAGATAAAGATTTAAACGGCTGATTTGCTTGTGCGGTTAAATTCAATCGGGCAAGCCATTCCATTGCTTTAATGTGCAAAGCATCTGGCACTTTTTGATAAACACCAATACTGTCAAAAAAGCCAGAAAGGATTACATCACGCGCTGAGCAATTCACCCGATAGTCCATATGCAATTGGCTACTGACATACCCCATTTTTTGTTTGATCTGCCAAATGGTTTCACCAGAACCACGTTGATTGCCAAATAAACGCACTTTATTAGCATAAGATTGTGGATGATCGCCACTAATCACGGAAAGCAAGGTCGATTTTCCTGCGCCATTTGGACCTTTTATCCACCAGTTTTCCCCCCGCCTTACTTGCCAATTGAGCTTATCCAGAATTTTTTTATCACCATATTGAATGGTTACCTGCTCTAATTCAAAGAGCGGTTGATTTTCGTCAAGTTTTATCGCTGGCATCGCACGTTCAGGTAAGGGAATATGCTGCGCAGAATCCGCATAGCGAAGTTGTTGATAAAGGCTTTGTTGCGCAATGGTATTGCGTTCCCCCTGCAAAATCACTTCCTGATGCTCTAACAAGGCAAGATGATCGGCTTCATCAGGAATATCATCAAAGCGATTTAATATCAGCAAAATTGCGATTTTTGCTTGTAACTGTGCAAGCAACACTTTCCATTCTTTAGCCGATTGTTGATCCAATCCTTCAAAAGGTTCATCTAAAATGAGCAAATCAGGCTGTTGTACTAAGGCTTGGCATAGCAACACTTTACGACTTTCTCCGGTAGAAAGTTGAATAAATGGGCGATCTAAAAGTGCGGTAATTTTTAACAACGAACTATATTCTTCAAATAAAGCAAGATCCGCGTTTTCTGCAAAAATGGTTTGTTTGGCAGTTTTGCCAAAATCATCAGGGCTTACGCCGTCATTATTGCGATCTTTAAAGGTTTCACTGACAATTTTTTGCTGTTTTTCAAAAGAGAGGGAACAAACAGTTTGAAACCGATTTTCCATTTTCCCCTCAAGCAAAGGCAGTTTGCCTTCTAACGCCAATGCAAGTGCGCTTTTACCGCTGCCATTGCTGCCCACGACACTCCAATAGGCATTGGGCTGAATGGATAATTCATCTATTTTTAAGCGTTGATGATGAGCAAGTTGAAATCTTGCATTTTGAATCGTAATCATACTAGCCACCTATAAAAAAAGCGGAAATTTAATCCGCTCTTTCTTATTTAACATCTTTTCATCTTTAACAAAAAGATTAACCTTTTTGTGCTTCCTCTTCAGAGATACACACCGCCGCCGTAAATACTACGTCAGTAGATGAATTCAACGCGGTCTCTGCGGAATCTTGTAATACGCCAATGATAAAGCCTACGCCGATAACTTGCGCAGCAATGTCATTTGAGATACCAAACAAGCTACAAGCTAATGGAATTAATAATAATGAACCACCCGCAACGCCCGATGCACCACAAGCGCACACGCTTGATACCACACTTAATAATAATGCGGTAGGGAAAGATACTTCCACACCTAAGGTATGCACAGCAGCTAAGGTTAATACCGTAATTGTGATTGCCGCACCTGCCATATTGATACTTGCCCCTAGTGGAATAGAAACAGAATAAGTATCTTCATTTAAGTTTAAGCGTTTTGCTAACTCCATATTTACAGGAATATTTGCCGCTGAGCTACGCGTGAAGAACGCAGTTAAACCACTTTCACGCACACAAGTCCAGATCAATGGATATGGGTTATGACGAGTTTTCCAATACACTAAAATTGGGTTTACGACAAAAGCAGTAAATAGCATTGCACCAATTAATACGCATAATAAACGCACATAATCAAATAATGCGCCTAAGCCTTTATCTGCAAGGGTTTCAGCCACTAAACCGAACACCCCAATTGGGGCAAAACTAATGATGAAGTGAACGATTTTTGATACCCCTTCAGACAGATCATTCATCACATTTTTAGTGGTGTCTGATGCGTGGCGTAACACTAAACCTAAACCAATCGCCCAAGAAAGAATCCCGATAAAGTTTGCATTAAACAGTGCATTGATTGGATTATCCACCACATTTAACACTAAGGTTCCTAACACTTGAGAAACTTCGCTTGGTGGTGATAAAGAATTTTCTTGTGTTTGCAATGCAATTTCTGTTGGAAAAGCAAAGCTAAATAACACCGCAGTTAATGCCGCAAGGAAAGTGCCTAACAAATATAAAATCACCACGGCTTTCATATTGCTTTGCGCACCAATTTTTTTATTCGCAATGGCTGAAATAACCAATAAAAAGACAAGAATTGGTGCAACCGCACGCAATGAGCGCACAAATACTTTACCTAAAAAACCCGCTTTTTCAGCAAGATTAAAGCCGAGCATTGATTGTAAGCTTGGTGCAATAATCGCCAAAAGTAAGCCTAGCACTAAACCGATAGAAATTCTTTTCACTAAACTTCCGTGAAAAAACAAAGAATATAAACGAGATGTATTCATAATAATTTACGATGTTGTGTTTAAGCTGAACCGAATAAATGGGTCAGCAACGAGTTAAAATTTAGATCTAAAATTAGATCCCCCATAGCCCTTGTAAAGATAGCCTAATTTTTTACTAAAGAAAATATAAAATCGTAAATTAACGCATATTATTTACATAAAGATAGAAATATTTCCTTCTAAATTAAATAAAATTCATTATTTTCTCCTTTTTGCCCTAAATCTTGTGCAGTAACACAAAAATGTGAAAAAAATTTTTATACAGTATTGACGAGCTGTATAAAACAACAGTATTATTTTCACTGTATAAAAACCCAGTGAATTTAATGATAAGCGGAGCATCAAGATGAATTACCTCAACCAACAAACCTCGTTCTCCTATCAGCCAATGCCATTTTTAACTGATAGTAAATCTTTCAATTCCACCTTTAATAGAAAACTTGATTTAAATCTTTATTGCATTAAACACCCCCAAAAAACCTGCTTTATTCAGGTAACAAACCCAAATATGCTGGCGTGGGGAATTGAAATGGGCGATATGCTCGTGGTGGAACAAAATGATCATCTTAGCATTGGGGATTTAGTGGTAATGGAACAAAATCATCAATTCTGCATATATGAGTTTGTTGCTTATGAAGATAAAGCATTCATTTTTCTACCGCTGGATGCCAAAATGAAAAGCATAAAATGTGAAAAATGGTCTGCCTTACCCATTATTGGCGTAATTACAAATACCATTCATCAAATAAAACCTAAAAAGCAAATGCGATTTGCCGCTTAACTCATTGAAACGAAAAGTGCGGTGCAAATTTTTTCATTTTTACTGTTTAGGACAAATAAAATAGGAAGCATATAATGAAGCAGTTAGACATTCGTTTTATGAAAGAAAGCGACACAAAACGCCAAGAATATCAATTAAAAATCATTGCTAAGCTGCAAGACGTACTGCCTCGAAAGATTGCGGAGAAATTTGAAGATATTCACGTTCGTATTCGTTTTTCCAGTGCGGCAGGCGTGGAGATAACAGGTATCAAAAATAAAGACGAAAAGGAACGTTTAATGGAATATTTAGAAGAACTCTGGAACGACAGTTCGTTGGTTGAACTGGATTGATAAAGCAAGATAGAAGCGAATATTCATTGCGTTCATCATATAAAAAATCATAAAAAAACCACCACACTTTAGTTTATCTATGCCATTAGCTTCTAGGGGGATCTCTATTTGAATAATGCGACTAAAAAGAGACAAAATCGCTAGCAAAATTAGGTAAATTATGCAGAGAAGTGGGATATTCTCAAACTATTTCACAAAGTTTTGCAGGGTTTGGGAATTTTAGACCATTACATTATTCACATACCCAATAAGGTTCGCCCTAAATATTCATCGAAGAAAAAAATAAAGTGCGGTGTTTTTTTTAACAATTTATTCCAGCCAAGTGACCAATTCTTCCATCGGTTTTCTTGATTTCGCTTTAATCTCTTTCGCCCGATAACCAAAGGTAACGATCACAGAAACGCCCCATTCCACTGGATCAAACGCGCCTGACTGGGCTAAAATTTGATTCACCGCTTCATAGTTAAAGCCTTCTATTGGACAGCTATCCACACCAATAAATGCCGCGCCTGTCATCATATTTGCTAATGCGATATAGGTTTGCTTACTTGTCCAATCGAATAATGCCCGTTCACTTTCCAGCACGTTCATATCATTTTGTTGAAAAGTGCGGTATTTTTCTTTCGCTTTTTCCATTTGTTCTGGCGTTAATCCACGCTTAATTAAGGCATTATGCAAATAATCTGAATCGTAACGTGCATTTTTCTTTGCTAAAATCGCCACCACATAACTCGCTTCATCAAGCTGAGTTGCCATTCCCCAGCTGACCGGTTTAAGCTTTTCACGTAATTCTGGATTTTGAATGACGACGAAGTGCCAAGGCTCTGATCCCACTGAACTTGGTGATAAACGAGCAAGCTCTAAAATATAATCAAAATCCTCACGGCTCACTTTTTTATTTGGATCGTAATAACGTGTTGCGGCACGAAAACGAAATCGTTCTAATACTTGTTCTTTACTGATTACACTCATTATACTTTCTCCCGATAAGGTTAAATGCCATCATTATAGCAAGCACAGTAAAAATTCAGGAAATGCTATGACAATTAAAGTTGATAGGCATCAAATAAAAAAGTTACCTATTTTTGTTAGGTAACTTTTTTAATCTAGGTTGAAGTTCTGTTTAAAAAATCAGATTATTCAACCACTAATGTGCGACAAGTGTTTGTTCCACCAGAGGTTAGAAGATCACCTTGAGTTAATAACACAAGATCACCCGTTACTAAGTAGCCTTTATCTTTCAATAATTGCATCGCCGCTTTCAATCCTTCAATGGTACGGCTTTCTTGATCGAAATGAACAGGTACAACACCACGATATAATGCACAAAGATTTAATGTTTCTTGGTTACGAGATAAGGCAAAAATTGGTAAGCCAGAACT
Organism: Avibacterium sp. 21-595; assembly: GCF_023611905.1. Lineage (NCBI taxonomy): Bacteria > Pseudomonadati > Pseudomonadota > Gammaproteobacteria > Pasteurellales > Pasteurellaceae > Avibacterium > Avibacterium sp. 21-595. Next base: position 1,761,442 of record NZ_CP091455.1, read on the forward strand.
AATGCGAGACATTAATTTCGCTGTATGTCCGCTGTTTGTCATTGCAATAATTGCGGCAACCCCTTTCATATGGTTCGCAGCAAACATTGCTGACATCGCAACCGCTTCTTCAATCGTATCAAAAGTGCGATCAACACGGTGGCGTGAAACGTTTACGCTAGGCATTTTTTCTGCCCCTAAACACACTTTCGCCATTGCTGCCACGGTTTCAGCAGGATATTGCCCCGCAGCGGTTTCAGCAGAAAGCATTACTGCGTCTGTACCGTCCAATACTGCATTGGCTACGTCCATTACTTCCGCACGGGTTGGCATTGGGTTGCTGATCATTGATTCCATCATTTGCGTTGCGGTAATCACCACGCGATTTAATTGACGAGAACGACGGATTAATTTTTTCTGTACGCCCACTAATTCAGGATCGCCAATTTCAACGCCTAAGTCACCACGGGCAACCATAATCACATCAGAAGCAAGAATAATATCGTCCATCGCTTCATCACTCATTACGGTTTCTGCACGTTCTACTTTTGCCACAATTTTCGCTTTAAGACCGGCTTCTTCCGCTAATTGACGTGCATAGTTCAAATCAGCACTTGAGCGAGGGAAAGACACGGCTAAGTAATCCACCCCAATACGTGCTGCAGTAATAATATCTGCTTTGTCTTTTTCCGTTAAGGCATCGGCAGATAACCCACCGCCTAATTTATTGATCCCTTTATTATTTGAAAGAGGCCCGCCGACAGTCACTTCAGTGAAGACTTTTGCGCCTTCAGTTGATAATACTTTTAACTGAACACGACCATCGTCTAATAATAAAATATCACCCGGAACAACGTCTTGTGGTAAGGTTTTATAATCTAAACCAACGGCTTCTTGATCCCCTTCACCTTTTGGTAATTCTGCGTCTAAAACAAATTTATCACCCACATTTAAGAAAATTTTGCCATCTTTAAAAGTAGAAACACGAATTTTAGGCCCTTGTAAATCCCCTAAAATCGCCACAGTTTTACCTAATTTTTGTGCAATTTCACGCACACGTTGCGCACGCCCAATGTGATCTTCAGGCGTACCGTGAGAAAAGTTCATTCTCACTACATTAGCACCCGCCGCAATAATTTTTTCTAAATTATTACCACGGTCTGTAGAAGGCCCCATAGTACATACAATTTTGGTTCTTCTTAGTCTTCTAGACATTACTTACTCCATTGTTCTTCAAAATACAAACTAAAAATTGCGAGCTATTATACGCCTAAAACCCAGCAAGATCGAGATCGCCTACGCGAAAAACAGCAAAAAACGCTAAGCCATTGATTAAATTTATGGCAATTAATCATACAATATGAAAAATGCCCTTGTGTTACACGGCAAAAGTCGCTAAGATACGCACCAAATTTCAGTGCGACTATAGCTCAGTTGGTTAGAGCACCACCTTGACATGGTGGGGGTCACTGGTTCGAGTCCAGCTAGTCGCACCATTTCTTCTAATTCCCCCTAAATTTTCTCTTATTTAATACTCAATTTCTCTGCGCCCAGAAAAAGAATGTCCAAGCGTGTTACTATCCACCGTTTCTAGCTCTCCGCCCACTGGGATACCGTGCGCAATACGGGTGACTTTGATATTGTATTGCATACAAAGTTCTGCGATATAATTGGCGGTTGCCTCACCTTCCACCGTTGGATTGGTGGCGAGAATCACCTCCTTAAAGGTTTCATTTTGCAACCGTCTATTAAGCAAGTCTAAACCGATTTCTTTTGGCCCGATACCGTCTAAAGGGGAAAGATGCCCCATTAAGACGAAATAACGCCCTGAGAATTGCCCCGTTTGTTCAATGGCTTGAATATCTGAAGGTTGCTCCACCACACAAAGCAAACCAGTGTTTTGACGACGTGGATTATGACAAATGGTACACACGTCTTCTTCAGTAAAGGTTCTGCATTGTTCGCAATGCCCAATTTTCGACATTGCGGCGGTTAAAGCACGCGCTAGCTCCATTCCACCGTTGCGATCCCGCTGCAACAAATGATATGCCATACGTTGTGCTGATTTCGGTCCGACTCCGGGTAAACAGCGCAGTGCATCAATAAGATTTTCTAATAATGGGCTTGTTTGCATTGTTTTGCCTAAAATAAATAAAAAAACACACCGCACTTTGATTTTTAAGAAAAAATGAAGTGCGGTGCAAAATTAGGAAAATTTAGAACGGCATTTTAAAACCGGGCGGTAATGACATTCCTGCGGTAACCGATGCCATTTTTTCTTTTTGCAATTCTTCTGCACGGCGAACAGCATCATTAAACGCGGCTGCAATCAGATCTTCAAGCATTTCTTTATCGTCTTCCATTAAAGAAGGATCGATTTCAATACGGCGACAGTTATGCGCACCATTTACCGTAATTTTTACCAAGCCTGCGCCAGATTCACCCGTTACTTCCAACTGTGCAATTTCTTCTTGCATTTTTTGCATACGATCTTGCATTTGTTGGGCTTGTTTCATTAAGTTGCCTAAGCCACCTTTTCCAAACATAATTTTTATCCTCAGTGTTAATAAGTCGCAACATTCTAACGAAAAATTAATAAATTGGGAATAATGAAATCTGTGTTAGAATGCCAAGCTTTGTTTTAGCTAATTGATGTTGTCCCTATGCGATTATTTATAGCCGAAAAACCTAGCCTTGCACGCGCCATTGCCGATGTGTTGCCCAAACCCCATCAGCGTGGTGATGGTTTTATTCGTTGTGGCGAAAATGATTGCGTAACTTGGTGCGTTGGCCATTTATTAGAGCAAGCCGAACCGGAGGCTTACGATCCCAAATTCAAAATGTGGCGCTTGGAAGATTTACCCATCGTGCCGCAAAAATGGTTGCTTATTCCACGCAAAGCGGTGAAAAAACAATTGGATACCGTAATCAAGCTCATTCATCAAGCTGATGAACTGATCAATGCCGGCGACCCTGATCGTGAAGGGCAGCTTTTAGTCGATGAAGTATTTAGCTATGCCAATCTTTCTGCCGAAAAAAAAGCTCAAATCCAACGTTGCTTAATTAGTGATTTAAACCCAAGTGCGGTGCAAAAAGCAGTAAAAAAATTACAATCTAATCAACACTTTATTCCCCTTGCGACATCAGCTCTCGCCCGCGCTAGAGCCGATTGGCTTTATGGCATTAATATGACGCGTTCCTATACTAAACGTGGGCAAAATATGGGCTATCGCGGTGTGCTTTCTGTGGGTCGCGTGCAAACCCCAGTATTGGGTTTGATCGTTCGCCGTGATCTGGAAATTGAAAACTTCCAACCAAAAGATTATTTTGAAGTGCAGGCTTTCGTGCAAACAACGGAAGAAATCGCGCAAAAATTCACCGCACTTTGGCAACCAAGCAAAGCCTGTGAAGATTATCAAGATGAAGACGGACGCGTACTCTCACGAGCCTTAGCAGAAAATGTCGTGAAACGTATCACAGGACAACCTGCAACAGTGACGGATTATCAAGACAAACGCGAAAAAGAAGCCGCTCCCTTGCCTTATTCTCTTTCTGCCTTGCAAATTGATGCCGCAAAACGCTATGGGCTTTCTGCCCAAGAGGTGTTGGATACCTGCCAACGTTTATATGAAACGCACCGCTTGATCACCTATCCACGTTCAGATTGCCGTTATTTACCCACAGAGCATTTTGCTGATCGTCACAAGGTGATGAATGCGATTTCCGCACAAGCCCCCGATTATCAATCATTACCCAGTATCATTAATCCTGAACAGAGAAATCGTTGCTGGAATGATAAAAAAGTGGAAGCACACCACGCCATTATCCCAACGGCAAAAAATACCCCCGTTAATCTCACACAAACAGAACGAAATATTTATCAGCTTATCGCTCGTCAATATTTAGCCCAATTCTGTATTGATGCGGAATATCGTCGCTGCAAAATCACCTTAAATATAGCAGGGGGAAAATTTATCGCCCAAGCCAGTAATCTACAAGTGGCTGGCTGGAAAGAACTTTGGGGTAAAGAAAATGACGAGCAAAATAACGCCGAACCCTTGCTTCCTGAAGTAAAAAAAGGGCAAGAATTATTCTGTGAAAAAGGGGAAATTCTCAGCAAGAAAACCCAGCCACCAAAACCATTTTCTGATGCGACCCTACTTTCAGCAATGACAGGGATCGCACGTTTTGTACAAGACAAAGCCTTAAAAAAAATCCTACGCGAAACAGATGGCTTAGGCACAGAAGCCACTCGCGCAGGCATCATTGAGTTGCTATTTAAACGCGGTTTTATCTATAAAAAAGGGCGTCATATTCACAGTAGCGAAACAGGGAGAATTTTAATCCAAGCGTTACCTGATATTGCCACGCTGCCCGATATGACCGCACATTGGGAAGCCCAGCTCAACAGCATTAGCCAAAAAGAATTGAATTATCACCAATTTATGCACGAATTGGTACAATCCCTACCTGCCCTGCTCAGTTATACCAATTTCGATGCGTTACGGCAGCTTAGTGCATTATCTCGACAACAAATGACGACAAAAAATGCAAGCGCAACGAAAAAGAAAAGTGCGGTGGAAAAATCATAAGTTTTACGGCAAGTTAAATTGCTTACAATTAAAACAATCGACAATTTTTTAAAGAAAATCGCTTGCGCGCTGTTTTAATATTCGCTAATATTCGCCCGTTAATTTTTGGTATCCAATAACAAGAGAAGAAATAATGTATCAAGCACTGTTAATTATCTACTTAGTTGTATCTGTTATCCTTATTGGTTTCATTTTAATCCAACAAGGTAAAGGTGCAAACGCAGGTGCTTCATTTGGAGGCGGTGCATCAGGTACAGTATTTGGTGCAAGTGGTGCAGGGAATTTTTTATCCCGTACAACCGCAATCTTAGCAGTTATCTTCTTTGTTACTAGCCTTGCTATTGCTAACATTAACTCTCACCACGGTGAGGTAAAACAAGGCAAATTTGATAATCTTTCACAAGTTGCAGAAAAAATTCAAGAACAGCAACCAAAAGTGGAAGAAAAACAAAATTCAGATATCCCACAATAATCTAAACCGAATTTTGCTCTGATGGTGGAATTGGTAGACACGCTATCTTGAGGGGGTAGTGTCCATAGGACGTGCGAGTTCAAGTCTCGCTCAGAGCACCATAACACTTAACTAAGCCTTTCGTAATCACTCGAAAGGCTTTTTTAATGCCTGTAATTTCAAGGCGTTAGCCTATTTTGCTTATCGCAACTGACCGTAGCTAATTGAGTTAAAGGGCGGATCGTAGTAACTATAATGGTAACTATGAACAGAATATCGTTACGATCCCATTTTTAATAGTGACTAAAAGTACACCGCACTTAATGGATATAAAAATAGCACTCATACCGAGTGCTATTTGTGTTTTAAATATCTACAGGTTGCCAATCTTGCCCTTTCACTGGTGGTAACCAAGGGCTGCCTTTTATACATAAAGACCATAAATAATCAGGTATGCGATAATGATCTGGTTGCTCAGGATCAAGTGCGGTGATAATTTCTTGCGTTTTTCCTTGAGCAATTAACGTCGCAAGATTTGGGTTAATCATTATAGACTTACCCACACCAACAAACTCTACCCATCCTGTATTCAAGGCGCCAACAAGCTGTTCTGCGCTGAATAAATTTCCCACTCCAATAAGCGGTAAACGGCCATTTAGACGTTGATGAATTAATTCAAGACGGGCAGAATGAGTATCTGCACCACGGCGAGCCTTTTTATAAAAATCCCACAATGACACGTGTAAATATTGTAATGGCTTCTCAGCTAAAGCGGACACCAATTCAAGCGTGTCTGTCATTGTTAATCCATTCTCACCCGGCTCTTCTGGCGATAAACGATAGCCAATAATGAATGCTGGGCATTGATGTTTCTCACGCATTGCATTCACTGCATCGATCACTGCAAGTGGGAAACGCAAACGATTTGTCAAATTCCCTCCCCACTCATCGGTACGTTGATTACTTTGCTTAGAGAAAAATTGCTGAATTAAATAACCGTTCGCCCCGTGAATTTCTACCCCATCAAACCCCGAGCGAATAGCAAGCTCTGTGGCGAAAGCAAAATCTTGAATAATTTGCAAAATTTCTTCTTGAGTCAACGCCCTTGTTTGTGTGTCAGGATCTGCTGAAGGCGCCACTTTCTCTTTTCCATTCAATAATTCGGATAGTGCTAATTTCCCGCCGTGATGAAGTTGCAGAATGGCTTTTGCACCTTGCTGTTTAATAATCTCCGCAGTTTTACTTAAACTTTCCAAATGAAATTCATTTAACGCTTCTGGCTGTCCTTGAAATGCCTTACCATTTTCTGACACCAATGTTGCTGCGGTAATAAACATTCCCATATTTTCTGCACGCCCTTGCAAAAATTGAGCCTCTTGGCTTCCTAATGTGCCATCAGGGTTTGATGCAAAATGGGTTAAAGGGGCAACCACTAAACGATTTTTGATTTCAACATTGTTATTCAAAAAATACGGTTGAAATAACGCTGAAAATTTCTGTTCCATTCGATTCCTCATTCATTTATTTATAAAATCTTTTCTATCATACGTGCCAAATGATAAGAAAAATAGTGTTTTCCCTTACAAGAGGAAAATTTAATACATATGAGGGATTTTTGCACCGCACTTTGATTTTTCTTTGCTCTTCAACGCTGACGTGATAACATTCAATATAATTATGCTAATTATTCTCATTTTTAAAATCTATTAATATGATTAAACGCCGTTATTTGTTTATCTTATTATTGTTACTTTCGGGTATTTCCCTCTTTTTAGGCGTAAGTACCGTTAATTTGCAAGGATTATTCAATTTTGATACTCAGCAGTGGCAAATATTTTTGATTAGCCGTTTGCCCCGTTTAGTCAGTATTTTGATTGCTGGGGCATCATTGAGTATTTGTGGATTGGTTATGCAGCAGTTAAGCCGTAATCGGTTTGTTTCCCCAACCACAGCAGGCACGATGGATAGCGCAAGGCTAGGCATTTTAATTGCAATGTTACTGTTTCCTTCTGCTTCAATGTTACTCAAAACAAGTGTTGCAATTCTGGTTTCTTTTTGTGGCACATTGTTGTTTATGACGTTGCTTTCTAAGCTGAAATTTAAAGATAGCATTTTTGTGCCGTTAGTCGGCATTATGTTTGGCAATATTATTAGCGCTATCACCGCATTTATTGCCTATCAACAAGATTTGTTACAAAACCTTTCTGGTTGGTTGCAAGGCGATTTTTCCTTAGTAATGGCTGGGCGTTATGAAATGCTATATTTCAGCATTCCGGCATTGATGCTTGCTTATCTTTTTGCCAATCGCTTTTCCATCGTAGGAATGGGGCAGGATTTTGCAGTCAATCTTGGTTTGAACTATCAGCAAGTGCTTTATTTAGGCTTAGCCATAGTCGCAACGGTATCATCGATCATCATTGTCTCGGTGGGGGTTATCCCCTTTCTCGGGCTGATTATTCCCAATATTGTTACCCTTTATTTGGGGGATAATTTGAAAAAAGTACTGTCTCACACCGCACTTTTAGGTGCTGTTTTTGTGCTGTTTTGCGATATTCTGGGGCGCGCGTTGATTTATCCTTACGAAATTTCCATTAACGCCATTGTGGGCGTATTCGGCAGTGCCATTTTTCTTTATATGCTGTTAAAACAAAGGGTTCAAAATGGTTAAGCACGTTTACGATCCTAAAAAATCATTGATTTTACTGAGTATTTTCGCATTACTTAGCATAGTGCTGTATGTGTTTTATCATCTCCCTACTCGCTGGGAATATGCCTTATATAACCGCGCTCTTGGCGTGCTTGCTATTGTAATGACAGGTGTGGCAATTGCACTGGCTACGATGATCTTCCAAACTATTGTAAATAATCGCATTTTAACGCCGAGTATTTTAGGCTTGGATAATCTGTATTTGCTCATTCAAACCCTGATTATTTTTCTCTTTGGTTCAAGCACATTAACCTCAATGAACCCCATTGTATTATTTTTTGTTTGCACCAGTTTGATGATGTTATTCGCACTAGGTCTCTATCGTTTTTTGTTTAAAAATGAACAACAAAGCCTGTTTTTCTTGCTTTTAGTGGGGATCATTTTTGGCACCTTTTTCCAAAGTTTAACTTCTTTTATGGAAGTACTCATCGATCCCAATGAATTTCAGATCGCACAAGACATCGGCTTTGCCAGTTTTAACCGTATCAATCTTGATATTTTATGGATCGCGCTAGCTGGCTTACTTGCCACAATGCTTTATACCCTACGCTATGTGCGTTATTTTGATGTGCTTGCTCTTGGACGTGAACAAGCAATTAACTTAGGTGTGAATTATCCCGCGATCACTAAGAGATTACTCATTGTTGTGGCAATTTTAACGTCAATTTCCACCGCACTTGTTGGGCCTTTAACCTTCTTGGGCTTATTGGTGATGAATATTACCTTTGAATTTATTCGTACTTATCGCCACACAATATTAATCCCCGCCGCAATGCTGATCGCCGTGATTACCCTTGTTTTCGGGCAATTACTGGTTTCCCAAGTCTTCACCTTTAACACCACCTTGAGCATTATCGTGAACTTTGTTGGTGGCATCTATTTCCTTTATCTGTTATTAAGGACAAATAAAAAATGGCAATAGAGATTAAAAATATTAATAAATCTTATGGTACTAAAAAAGTCGTAGATAACCTTTCGGTTACCATTCCGCAAGGTAAAATTACCTCGTTTATCGGCCCAAATGGTGCAGGAAAAAGCACGGTGCTTGCCATTATCAGCCGTTTACTGCGTGCAGATAGCGGCACGGTAAACCTAAATGGGGTGCCATTACATCAGCAAAAAAGCAGTGACATTGCTAAACAACTTTCTATTCTAAAACAATCCAATCACATCAACTTGCGTTTAACGGTGGAAGAATTGGTTGCCTTCGGGCGCTTTCCTTATAGCCAAGGAAATTTAACCAAAAACGACCGCACTTTTATTGATAATGCGATTGCCTATATGGATCTAGGCGAGTTTCGCCATCAATATATCAACCAGCTTAGCGGTGGGCAGCGCCAACGTGCCTATATCGCAATGACCTTGGCGCAAGATACAGATTACATTTTGCTTGATGAACCACTGAACAATTTAGATATGAAACATTCCGTCCAAATTATGCAAGTGCTACACAAGCTCACTACCGAATTGAATAAAACGGTAGTCATTGTGATCCACGATATTAATTTTGCCTCTTGTTATTCTGATTACATTATTGCAATGAAAGACGGCAAATTAGTTCATCAAGGGGACGTTACCACAATGATGCAAGAACCCATTTTAGCGAGCATTTACGATATGCCAATCCCAATTCAACAAATTAATCAGCACAAAATTGCTGTGTATTTTCGACATCAATCAGCTTAATACAGGAGTATGCTATGAAAAAAACCTTCTCAACCCTTGCCCTCAGTCTTTGCGCCTTACTCGGCGTTGCCAGTGCGAATGCAGCGGATATTACCGTAGAAAATGCAGCTGGCAAACAAGTTGTGCCACAAAATCCTAAGCGTGTCGTGGTGCTTGATTTCTCAGCAGTGGATACCCTTCGCGCACTAGGTGCAAAAGATCGCATTGTTGGCATCAGCAATGCCGGCAAAGTGCCTGAATATTTAAGCGAATTTAGCAAAGAACATTACGCGAGTGTTGGCGTGCCACCAGAGCCTGCGTTTGAGAAAATCAATGATCTTCACCCAGACCTTATCATCGCCACCGGTCGCCAAGAAAAAGTATTGGATCGCTTAAAAGAAATTGCGCCAGTCTTTTTTGTTAAAGTGGACTACAATAATTTCTATCCAAGTTTCCAACAAAATATCCACGCATTTGGACAAATTTTTGATAAACAACAAGTGGCAGATGAAAAACTGGCACAGCTAGACAAACAAATGAAAGCCCTTGCAGAGAAAACCAAAGGCAAAACCGCCCTACTTGCTTTAGTCAATGAAAGCCGTATGAGTGCTTTTGGTGAAAACTCTCGCTATGGTATCGTTTATAGTGGTTTTGGCTTCACCCCTATTGATAAAAATATTAAATCCTCCACCCACGGAATGAGCATTGGGTTTGAATATGTGCTAGAAAAAAATCCAGATTATTTATTGATCGTGGATCGTACCGCAGCCATTACGGACAAAGCCAATAATGCCCAAACCGTGTTAGATAACGCTATCATTCACCAAACTCAAGCGTATAAAAATAATCATATTGTTTACTTAAATGCCGCAAATTGGTATTTAACTTTCGGTGGTTTGGAAAGTATGGGGATTATGATCGATGAAGTAAAAAGTGCGGTGGAAAAATAGGGCATTTTTTATCACAAACAATAAACTATGAATTCCCCCTTTTTAAAGGGGGAATTTTTATCTCACATTACATTACCTCTCGCACCTCAACTTTACGATTTTCATAACGAGATTTTGTACAGGCATCAGCAGTTGCAATCGCCGCTCTTGCTGCTTCCCCTGTGAGTAATTTCTCAAATTCCTTACTTGGCTGCATACCGTGCATAATGTCATTGAGATATTTCATTTCTTTACGCATTACAGAATTGAGCCAAAGCGGTGTACGTTTACCGGGATGACCATATTGAATTGCACCATCCATTTCTGTTCCAGTATAAATCCGTGTGCGATCATCATCTTCCTCTTGGCTTTCGTGAATCAAGAAATGGCTATCCTTTCCGTCCACACGTAATGTTCCACCACAATGAGACATATCTAATTTAATCGCCCCCTTTTCCCCTTGGATAAGAACATAATGCTCTCCCCAGCGAAACGCCGATCCCCATTCCAATACAGCAAATCTTCCATCATCAAATTCGAGATTGAGAAACAACATATCATCTTCATCCCCAAATCCCTCCCCTCGATGTGCAAGATTACCAGCTGTCATCGTAACCGTTTTAGGCATTCCGCCCATTAAAAATTGAACACAATCTAATTCGTGGATATGATGATAGAGATGCCCTCCAGATTTAGAACGCACTTTCTTCCAAGAAACTGTTGGTTGTAAATCTTCCCAACCATTGCGAGCAGTATGACAATAAAGCACTTTTCCGATCACACCTTGATTGATCAGCTCTTTTGCGTGATGCACACCATTAAAGAAATTCATAATATGCCCAGCCATAAAAATAACATTATTTTCTTCACAAGCCCTTACCATTTCATCACAATCTTGATAGCTTAATGCAATCGGCTTTTCGCAAAAAACGTGTTTTTTATATTTTGCTGCAAGTAGTACAGGTTCTTTATGTAAGTAATTCGGCGTTGCGACAATCACACAATCAACATCGGAACGATTAATTGCTTCTTCTAAAGAATTCGCTTCCTCACAACCTAATTCTTCGGCAATTATTGCACCATTTTCTGGATCATAAACTACTATTATCTGTGCATTTTCATTTTCATTCATAATTCTAGCCAAATCTGCACCAAAATAGCCGACTCCAATTACTGCATAATTTTTCATTTGATATCTCCTAAATAGAATAGATAAGTTTATTTAACTGAGCCTTCCGAAAGCCCACCTGCAATTTTGTTTTGGATAAAAGTAAAAAATAGCACTGACGGCAAAACAACCAACACGGAAGCCGCCATCATATCTCCCCAATCTAAAATCTCTGCACCATTTAATGAACGCAATGCGACTGCGACTGTCATTTTGCTCGTATCATTCACTAAAATAAGTGCATATAAAAATTCATTCCACGCATTAATAAAGGTATAGATTGCTGTTGCCACAATTCCCGGAGCGACTAACGGCAGAACAATTTTGAAAAATACAATAAATTTATTTGCACCATCAATCCGTGCAGCTTCCTCAATTTCAATAGGAACTGTTCGAAAAAATCCAACTAATAACCAAACAGCATAAGGAACACTAAATGAGAGATATACGACAATAAGCCCTGTTGTTGTGTTAGTTAATCCAACTTTTGCCATCGCAATAGAATAGGGAATTGCTAACAGGATTGGCGGGAAAATATAGGTAGTAACCAAGAGCTTCGACATTATTGCTCCCAACTTAGGGAAAAATCGAACAATACCATAAGCTGCCATCGCTGAGATCACAATAGCAATGACTGTGGTAATCAAGGCAATAAATAAGCTATTTTTGATATTTACAATAAAATGTAAGTCATTAATAACGTGTTCAAAATAATCTAAAGTGAATACTTTTGGAAAAAAACGAGTAGGTTCACTGGTTAATTCACCTTTGCCCTTGATAGAAGAAAGGATAATCCACACCAAAGGAAATACTGCAACGACTGTGGCGCTCAATAAAAAGAGATGTGCAACAATATCACCTAAAATAGATTTTTTTGTTTTCATTTTATTCCCCCTCTTTTTCCCAACGACTAATCACTTTGAAATAGATAAAACAAACAAGTAATAGGAAGATAAATAACAGCACGGTCACCGCCGAAGAGCGACCAAGCATTTTAGTTCCCCACCCCATATTGTAAGCGAAGATAGGTAGCGTCATCGTTGAATTTGCAGGTCCGCCCCCTGTGATGAGATAAATAATATCGAAATTGTTAAATACCCAAACCGTACGTAAAACCACCAACAGCCCGATGACAACTCTAATATGAGGTAAGGTAATATGACGGAATACTTGCCACACATTTGCGCCATCAATTTTGGCAGCTTCGTATTGCTCTTGAGGAACAGTTTGTAAGGCCGAGAGAACATTAACCATAATTAATGGGGCACCAAACCAGATATTAATAAAGACAAGACTAATAAATGCCCAAGTACTATTAGAAAGAAAATGTGGTGCAATATCCATTAGCCCAAGTTTAACAATCATATTTGGTAAATAGCCGTATACACCGTTTAAAATCCATTGCCAAGAAAAAGCAATGACAATCGTTGGAAATGCCCAAGGAATAATTAATAAGATTTTATATAACCATTGTAAATGGCGAATACGATGTAATGCTATTGCAAGTGCAAATCCCACTAATACTTGCCCTACCAAAGAAAATATGGTCCATAAAATCGAATTAGAAAATGCTGACCAAAAGCTAGGATCATTAATTACTGCGATATAATTATCAAACCCAACAAATTTCCAGTTCTGAATAATTAAATTTTTATTGGTAAAGCTATAAAAAATACTCGATAAAAATGGATAGATGAATAATATTGATACCACTATCATCGCAGGTAGAACAAAAATCCATCTTGTATAGCTTTTTTGATACATAATTCCCCCTTCCCAAAATGAGAATATGCTTATAAGGTGAAATAGGGCGGCGAAACCGCCCTAGTAATTATTGAGAAATGGTTTCAAATAGCGTATTTAGTTGCTCTTCCGCTTTTTTCGCCGCTGTCATAGGTTCAGTACCGTTAATCACAATATCTTGGAACATTGCTTCGATAATATGTTGGTTAGTCAGCAAACCAGCATATACATTAGGACCATACTCATAGCCAATCGCTGAACCAAGATTGACTGCCTCTTGAATCACTTGTTCTGCGTGGCTAAATTCTTGGCGGATAGGTAAATCTTTATAAGCAGGATCATCATCAATACCTGTAATTGCTGGCAGCATTCCTACTGGCACTGCATTTAAGAACTGGATATAACGATCTTTTTCATAAATTGACGCCATAAATGCTTTAGCAATTTCTGGATGTTTTGACTTTTTCCACACAACTAAAGGAAAACTTAATGTTTCAGATCCCCCCTGAGGGTCGTTAATATTCCTTTTAGGTACAGAATAAGCATCAATATAAGGTAATAAATCTGGAGAATTTGCCTTCACGCCACCAATATGAAATCCAGAATTAAAATCAAAGGCAGCCTTGCCCTGATAAAACAACGTGGCTTGTTGCAAAATATTATAATTCACTGCATCTTTTGGTGATGTCTCTTTGTACATTTTTACCCAATATTTAATCGCCTCTTGAGCTAATGGACTTGTCAAATCAACTTTATGCTCTTTCGTTAGAAGCGTTCCTCCTCCGCTTCGCATGTAAAGATCAAGGAAAATTGTCGCAACATAATCATTCGTTCCCATTGGTACAGAAAGCCCATAAACGCCATCTTTAGTTAAGGCTTTCGCCGATTGATAAAGTTCTTCCCACGTTTGTGGCACACTTAAGCCGTTTTTATCTAATAAATCTTTCCTCACCCAAAGCACTTTGGCGTGAGAATACAGTGGAATAGAATAATTATTTTCGCCCACCGTTCCTTCATTAATCGCATTAGCGGAGAAACGATCGCGTCCAATCTTATCAATTACATCATTAATTGGCGTAAGAGCATCAACATTGATCATTTCGATCACTTGATTTGGCAAGGCAGAACTTAAATCTGGTACATTTCCAGAAGCTAAGCCAGTTGTCCATTTTGTATAAAAATCGTTCCACGAAAATGTCTCAATTTTGATCCGCACTTTAGGATTTTTTTGCATAAAATCATTTGCCGCTTTTTGGATCACTTCTAAACGAGGACCTTGTGTAAAGGAATGCCACATCGTAATATCGCCTGCTAACTCGGTAGATTCATTTGTTGCCAACGTGTTCACCGATTGTTTTTCTTCTTTACAGCCATTTAACACCAGTGCACCTAGCACCACCGATGCTGCCACTGTCAATAATTTTTTCAATTTCATAATTCACCTCATTGTTGTATGCACAATTAAAATAATGCTTGCTCGCTAATTGGATCAAAAAAATGAACCCGTCTCATATCAAACGCAAGCGTGATTTCTTGCTCCATTTCAATTTTCTGCCGCGAATGAACAATGGCTTTAATTGACTGCTTACCTAATTGAGTATGTACAATGTATTCTGCACCAAGTAATTCCGCAACATAAACAGGCGCTGTTACCCGTGCATTTTTGTATGATCCCAATAACAATGGTTCATTGGTAATATTCTCAGGACGAATTCCTAAAATTACCTCCCGATGTTCTTTGCCTAGATAGGTTAAATGTTGCCAAATATCCTCAGGTATCGCTAAGCGATGCTCATCAGAAGTCAAAAATGCCTGATTTTCCAACCGCCCTTTTAAAAAGTTCATTGTCGGCGCGCCAATAAATCCAGCAACAAATAAATTTGCCGGCTTATCATAAATCTCTTTCGGAGTACCAATTTGCTGTACAATTCCCGCACTCATAACCACAATGCGATCTGCCATTGTCATCGCTTCAGTTTGATCGTGAGTAACATAAATCGTTGTCGCATTCAGTTTTTTATGAATGCGAATAATTTCTGCACGCATATTGCTACGTAACTTAGCATCTAAATTAGAAAGTGGCTCATCCATCAAAAACACTTTTGGTGAGCGTACAATCGTTCTTCCCAAAGCAACGCGTTGCCGCTGTCCCCCGGATAACGCTTTCGGTTTACGCTCTAGTAATTCATCTAAACCTAAAATTGCTGCGGCTTCACGCACTTTGCGGTCAATTTCCGCCTTATCAACTTTACGTAATTTCAACGCAAATGCCATATTTTCATAAACGGTCATATGAGGATAAAGTGCATAAGATTGAAACACCATTGCGATATCGCGATCTTTTGGCTCAACATCATTAACACGATGCTCATCAATAAAAAAATCGCCTTCGGAAATATCTTCTAAACCAGCGATCATTCTTAATGTTGTTGATTTACCACAACCTGACGGGCCAACTAACGCAATAAACTCTTTATCTGCCACTTCAAGATTAAAATCTTTTACTGCTTCAAAGCCATTACGATAACGTTTATAAATATGTGATAAAGAAAGTGTTGCCATAACGTTTCCTTCTTTGTATTCAACTTAAGATTTAACTGACAAAAAGTTAAAAATAAGCTACCATTTAAACAACATAGAGATAAGACATCATACCTCTCTATTCCAGAGATATGATGTCTTAAATTGAATGAATTTTCTGCGATAAAGATCACAAAAATGAAAAAATCTGAAAAAAAAGCAAAAAATCTTGCTTTACAAGAAGAAATTAAACAGCTCATCTTAAAAAAACGGCTAAGTGCTGGCGATTTAATGCCAACAGAAAATGAACTTATGGAATATTTAAATGTAAGTCGTTCTAGCCTTAGAGAATCGGTTAAATCATTAGAAGCATTGCATATTTTAGACATTCGACACGGTGTGGGAACATTTATTAGCGAATCGTCGCTCACACCAATGATTCAAAGCCTTGCTTTTCATACCCAATTACAGCTACAAAATAATATTAAATATCTATTAGATATCCTCGATATTCGAGAAATTCTGCAATATGGTTTTGCGCCACTTGCTATTGCCAATATTAGCGATGGAGAAATCGATCAACTACAACAGTTAAGCTTAGAATTACAACAATTAGCAAGAAAAAACTTATTTTCCAATGAGCTAGAATATAAAATTCACCTACAAACCTATCAAGCAATACATAATCCGCTTTTATCACAATACCTAGATGCTTTCTGGCAAATATTCAATTTACAAGAAGAAAACTTGCCAGCGATAACGCTTTCAGCTCAAGAAGTGGCGTTACACTATCGTGAATGGGTAGATGCAGTAGAAGCTCGTGATGTTAATCGTTTCCAACACGCGGTATTACTTTATTTTCGTACACTACGCCAACGCTTGCAAAAAAAGGAAAAAGAAAATGAACATAATTAATGTTGCTCTTGTTGGTTGCGGATTCTTTGGTCAGCAACTCGCCTCTGCTTTTAATAAATCACCCGCACAATTGGTTGGCGTAACAGATCTGCAGATAAATTTGGCTCAAAACATAGCAGAAAAGTATAGAATTCAAGCCTATGCAGATCTGAATACATTACTGAGTCAGCAAAACGTTGATCTCGTACTTATTGCTACCTACAATTATAGTCATCGCCACCTTGCCGAAATTGCTATCCAAAAAGGTTGTGCGGTATTTATTGAAACGCCTTTCACGATTAATGAACAAGATGCTCATCAACTAATACAGATAGCAAAAGAAAATAATGTGCCGCTTTTTGTTGGACATTGCTTGCGTGTATTACCGGGTTTGCAACAAGCAAAACAATTATTAGAACAGCAAGTATTGGGGAAATTAACCGTAGTACGAGCAAATCGTCAACGTTGGATTAATCCTATTTTTCAAAAAGATTGGTGGAAAAATAATATTCAACTCACAGGAGGAAAACTTTTTCATGAAATTCATGAGCTTGATCTGCTTACTTGGCTAGTTGGCGATGTAGAATCAGTATTTGCACAATCAACAAACCGCGCCCATCTTGAAACCCCCGATCACCACGACATCATTCAGTTATTATTACAATTTAAAAACGGCGTATTTGGATCTTTAGAAATGGGAACAGCATATCGCTTGCCTAAATGGGATGTTACTATTCACGGCGAGTTAGGCTCAATGATGATCAATTTCTTTACTTCCAGCGTTACACTCACTTTCGCCAATGGAAAACGTGAACATTTCAATATATATAATGAATTTGAGGCCGATCTCTCTTTACGAGAAAGTAGCAAAGGGATTCAAAAATATGGGCAACCTAATGAACATTGTCCTTATTGGATAACCAGAGCCATTGAACTTGAAGCAGAAAGCGTATTTCATCAACTCTTGACACAGCAACCAAGTGTTTTAGCCGAACTTCCAGCAGCTGCTATTTATATTGCTAGCGCAGCAAATGAATCTATGCAGAATAAATTTTTAACTCAAGTGAGAAATTTTAGTTGATAGATAATATTCATAATAAAAAAACCGCACTTGGTTTCTCAAGTGCGGGTGAATTTTGTGGAATTTTTTAGCTTCTGACTGTTTCAGAATCAGGATCACCATTGGAAATTGGTTTTAACAAGGTGAAGAAGCAAATGATCGCTAATAGTGTTAAGCCTGTACCCACCCAAACAGAAACATCGTAGCTTAAACCTAAACCAATTTTTGCATAAGCAAGGAAAGTGGCAGAAACCATTGTCATAAAGATGGCTGGAATTGTACAAATCCAGTGGAATTTATGATAGCGATATAAATAAGCCGCGGCTGTCCATAACATAACCATTGCAGTCGTTTGGTTTGCCCAGCCGAAGTAACGCCAAATTACTTGGAAATCGAGTTTAGAAATGATGAAACCTAGTACGAATAATGGAATAGCGATCATTAAGCGTTTAACTAAATTACGCTGATCGATTTTGAAAAATTCCGCGATAATCAAACGTGCAGCACGGAACGAGGTATCGCCAGAAGTGATTGGTAATACCACCACACCAAGCACCGCTAAAATACCACCGAAGTAGCCTAGCATATGGGTGGCGGAATCATAAACCACTTTTGATGGTGTGCCTGCGGTGATTGCATCATTCATTAGTGCTGGGCTATCGTAGAAAGTTAAGCCTACTGTACACCAAATTAAGGCAATCACCCCTTCGCCGATCATCGCACCATAGAAAACAAAGCGACCTTCTTTTTCATTTTCCATACAACGTGCCATCAATGGAGATTGTGTTGCGTGGAAACCTGAAACCGCACCGCAAGCAATGGTAACGAAAATCAATGGCCAAATTGGTAAATCTTTTGGATGCATATTTTCAAAGAATTTCGAGAAACTCATCTCGCCAACAGTATGGAATAAGGCTTTATCTTCAAATAATAAGGCAAATAACATTCCAAAAGACATAAATAGCAATAACGCACCAAACAATGGATAAATGCGACCAATAATTTTGTCCACAGGCACTAAAGTAGCAATGATGTAATAACCAAAAATAATTGCTGTCCAAACTAATAACGTGCTTTTCGTTTCTAGGTTGAACATTTCACCGACATTATCCACTGTTAGATTGGTTAATAAGCTGGCTGGTGAAATGACGAATACAACCCCAACAAGAATTAACAATACAAGAGCAAGGGCATTCATAAAATGCTTAACTGGCGCACCTAAATATTTACCCGCAAGGTTAGGCACTGATTGTCCCCCATTGCGAACACTTAACATTCCGCAGAAATAATCGTGTACGGCGCCTGCAAAAATGCAGCCAAAAACGATCCATAGCATCGCAACAGGTCCATATAATGCACCAAGAATTGGACCAAAAATTGGCCCCGTTCCTGCAATATTTAATAATTGGATAAGCCAGATTTTCTTTTTAGACATCGGCACATAATCCACACCGTCAGCCATTGTATGAGCTGGGGTTGCACGGTTTGGATTGATCTTAAAGACACGCTCAACCACAGAACCGTATAAAAAGTAGCCCAATAAAAGCAAGGCTACGCAGGAGAGAAACCATAACATAAAGAACCTCATAAAAATTAAACATAAAATTTCGTGCGGAAGTTTAACAAGAGTAAATCTGATGTAAATATATTGTTGCAGTTTATGTGATCTTCCGCACAGTTTTTATTCAAGGATTGATAAAAAAGATCCGTCAATCCGATCCTTATACTCCTTTATGGGTATTTTGCGTGGTCAATATAATAATGAAGTGATGATTTTTTAAGCGAAAAAATCCTCTAATTTATCACCGCACTTTATTTTTTTAGTCATAAACTGCGTTTTAGATGATTAAACTGGACGAACACTATCAAGTGCCAATACGCCATCAAATTCTTCGCAGAAGCGCTGTAAACGTTCATCTGCTTGTAAATTTTCTCGCGCCTGTTCGCTTAACTCTTGGTAGATTTGTTTACGGTAGTCCATTGGGGTGAGCTGTTGGAGATCTGCATTAGTTTCCACAGAAAGTGTCACATCTTGCTGATAAAATTGACTTAAGGCTGTTTGTAACTGAATGCGAAGTTTTTCATTATTCAGATGCAATTTATCTCGGTGCAAGCCTAGCTGAATTTGGTTTTCACTCTGGCTTAAAATTACGCAATTCATTGCCATTTGTTTTGCCAAGCCTGAAATAGCTAACTGTTCGATAATATCCGTCCATTTATCCTTCGCTTTTGCCATAGTCAGTACTTTTTCTTTTAGTTCTGGCGTTGTATTTTCTAAAATGGCTTTGCGAATTTCTGACGGACTTGCATTATCCTGTTCTTCTGCCATTGCTGGATTGCTCCAGTTCCAACGGTAGTTTTCAGCTAAATTGAGATCATCTTCCTGATCAAGATCAGCAGAAAAATCTGGCTGATTTTGCACCGCACTTTGAATGACAGGCATATCCATTGGTGGTATCTCTGCTTCTAGCGGTTGAGGAATTGATGGCTGAGAAATCTGCTGATGGATAGATCGCCCAGTGTTTTTCTGCTGGCTAAATTTGCGTTCTACCACAGGGAGATCCGTCACTTGATTGGTATTAGTGTTTTTTTTTTCGCTCGTTACCGGGGAAGAAAGTTGATCCAATGCATCCATCACTTCTAACGCTGCATTACTCATCGCAGAAGATGGACGATTTGATGTTGAATGTCCTTGTGGTTGCGCAACAAATTGCGTTGTTTTTGATTCTGGATGTGCCTTAAATTGTTGCGATACCACGGGCATTTCCACTAATTTTGTGTGATTTTGTACCGCACTTTGCACTGAATTCTGGGAGGAATTCACTTGTTCCACTGGTTGCATTTCAGGCGCTGCTTGGATAAGTTTAGGGTGAAAAGCCAACGCACGTAGTAAAATCATTTCTACGCCCATTCGCTGGGTTGGTGCAAAGGAAAGCTCTTTCTGTCCGTTTAAGATAATTTGATAGAAAAATTGCACATCTTCTGGTGGAAGGTGTTTTGCCAAAAAGCCAATATGGCTTTCATCACTAATTTGCGCCTGTGGTAGCAATTGACACATTGCAATTTTATGCAGGTTTTCTGCCACAGCTTTTAACAATTCGTTCCAATCACCGCCTTTTTCCGCCACCGCTTGAATTGCCTTCATTAAGCCTTCGCCGTTACCTTGCTGTAAGGCATACAAAATATCAATAGGCTGGCTATCATCGAGTAAGCCAAGCATTGTATTTACCACATCAAGGGTAATATTCGCGTTGCTCATTGCAATAGCTTGATCTGTTAAGCTTAGACTATCACGGATACTGCCTTGTGCGGCTTTCGCTAATTTTTCAATGGCAAGCGGTTCAAAAGGGATCTTCTCTTGCTGTAAAATAAAGGCTAAATGATCGGCAATTTGTTGCTGATCAAGTGCTTTAAGATGAAATTGAATACAACGTGATAAAATAGTAATCGGTAATTTCTGCGGATCTGTGGTTGCCAGTAAGAATTTGACATATTCAGGCGGTTCTTCAAGGGTTTTCAGTAACGCATTGAAAGAATGACGAGAGAGCATATGCACTTCGTCAATTAAATACACTTTATAACGCCCTTGCACCGGTTTATATTGCACATTATCAAGCAGTTCACGGGTGTCTTCTACCTTAGTACGTGAAGCGGCATCAATCTCAATAAGATCGATAAAACGCCCTTCTTCAATGGCTTTGCAATGCTCACAAACCCCACAAGGATTCGCTGTTACCCCTTCAACACAATTCAATCCTTTTGCGAACAGGCGAGCAATCGAAGTTTTCCCCACGCCACGCGTTCCCGAAAAAAGATAGGCGTGATGTAAGCGATTTTCATTCAATCCGTTAGCAAGTGCAGTAAGAACAGGTTTCTGTCCTACTACATCGGAGAACTTTTGCGGTCGCCATTTTCTTGCTAATACTTGATAACTCATTGCTTGCTCGCTTAGGATAAATTAGTGTCCGTCAAAATTCACTAAGGAAAATGGCGTTACCCCTAAATCACGTAACCGTTGTTCACCACCGAGTTCAGGTAAATTAATGACGAAAGCGGCATTTTTCACTTCCCCACCTAAACGTTCAACCAATTTCACGGTAGCTTCTACCGTACCACCTGTGGCTAATAAATCATCAATAATCAATACGTTATCGCCTGATTGAATAGAATCAGTGTGAATTTCTAAGGTATCTTGACCATATTCTAATTGATAGGATTGGGCAATCGTTTCACGAGGTAATTTACCTGGTTTACGCACTAATACAAAAGGAACATTTAACGCTAATGCCACGGGTGCACCAAAAATAAAACCACGGCTTTCTGTGCCAATAACTTTATTGATCCCTTTGTCTTTGTATTGCGCCACGATTAAATCAATAGTTGCCTTGAACGCCTCTGGGACTTCAACGAGGCTTGTAATATCACGAAAGATAATGCCTTCTTTCGGGTAGTTTGGAATAGATTTGATCGATGATTTAATCAGTTCTAATTGTTTGTTCATTTTCTTACCTAAAGTGCGGTCAAATTTTCGACCGTTTTCTATAAAAAAGAGCGGCACGCATATTACCACAGATTATTTAATTTAACGATAAATATCCGCACCATCTTTTCTGGTTTTTAATAAACGTAAAATCCATACATATTGCTCTGGCGTTGGGGTTACAAATTGCTCAATTTCTTTGTTCATTTCCCGTGCCATTTGTGCGGGATCTTCGCTGATTGGCATTGGTGGATGAATTTCCATTTCATATTTGCCCCGCTCTGCGTTATAACGAGGAAACATTGGGATCACCACGGCTTTAGCAAGTTTTGCCATTTTATTCAGCCCCGGTAAAGTGGCTTTATAAGTGGCAAAAAAATCAGCATATTCACTTAATTCTTCGCCATAATCTTCATCGGGCAAATAATACCCCATTTCGCCTTTTTTGACCGCATTAAGAAAGGGTTTGATCCCATTTTGACGAGCGTGCATTTTTCCGCCAAAACGCTGACGTGCCATTGTCCATAGCCAATCCACTAAGGGATTACGATGTGGATTATACATCGACGTCATTGGCATTCCATAAGTATGTAAAATAATACCCGAAGCATCAATTGCCCAACCGTGTGGCACCATTAAAATAATATTATGACCTGCCGATTTGGCCTGCTGAATAACGTCTAAACCAATAAATTCACTACGCTGTTGCAAATGTTTTTTGGAACGCAATGCAATTTCCCCAATGCCCAGCATCACTTGGCTTACGGTGATGAACATTTCGTCAATCACCTTTTCGCGTTGCTCTTCTGTCCAATCAGGAAAGCAATATTGTAAATTCACGCTCGCTCTATGACGTTGTTTTTTTGCTTTTTGCGCTACAATTAAACCAATTTTCGCCGCAAGCTTATCCCTGAAACGAAAAGGTATAAAGGCGAATAACGCCAAAGCCAAAATACCTAGCCAAACAGCCCAATATTTTGGCAATAAAAACGCCCATTGCCATTTGGGATCATAGCCTATGCGCGCGGTTAAACGTACATCATCTTGTTGTGTCATAAATCCTCAACTACCCAAACCAGCCTTGATCATAGGCCATTTTAGCCGTCATAATGAAAGACATCACCACCACCATCGGACGAATTAGCTGTTTGCCCTTGCTTAATACCATTTTCGCGCCTAAGTTTGCGCCAATAATCTGCCCTAACATCATTACCAGCCCGGCTTCCCACCAGATTTGCCCGCCAATCAGAAATAACAAAAGTGCGGCAATATTTGAGGTGAAATTTAATACTTTGGCGTGAGCAGTCGCTTTAGCAAGATTAAAACCCAATAACGTTACAAAAGCTAAACTCAATAGTGAACCTGTTCCGGGTCCGAAGAAACCGTCATAAAAACCGATCCCAAATCCCGCACTAAAGGCAAACGTTGCGTAAGAAATGCGTTTATGGCGATCTTCATCGCCTAAATTTGGCGTGAATAAAAAATACAGACCAATTGCGAGGACTAAAAAGGGGATAACCTTTTTAATCAATGCACTATCAACGAGCTGAATAAGTAGCGTGCCAAACACTGCGCCGATAAATGTCATCAGCACCAGTAACCAAATGGCGCTTAAATCTACCGCTTTTTTACGTAAAAAATAAAAACTTGCGGAAAAAGATCCGCCACAAGCCTGCAATTTGTTTGTGCCTAATGCCATTGCTGGGGGGATGCCTGTCATCAATAACGCGGGAATGGTGATTAAGCCACCACCACCTGCAATGGCGTCAATAAACCCTGCAATTAATGCGACAACAAATAATAAGGCAATAAGGTTGAGGCTGATTTCCATTTTTCGTTCCTATCTCGAAGGATTATTCCAACCATTCACTTTGGTTTGGTGAGCTGCTCACTTGCTGACATAAAAAAGGTTCAGGTGGACGTGGTTTAGGCTTCACACTGCCTGTTGATGGTTTGGCAGGTTTAAACCAAGAATATAATTCTTCACCACAGCCTTCACCCGCAGGAATGGGGGCTTGATTTTCACAATATTTAGCACCTTGCGGACAAGTTAAACGAACGTGAAAATGCGAATCGTGGCCAAACCAAGGACGGATTTTTTGTAGCCAGCTACGATCCCCGCGTACCGTTTGACAAAGTTTCACTTTAATCGCTGGATTGACAAAAATACGCGCTACTTGCTTATCTTGTGCAGCTAGACGGATTAGATTGACGTGATTTTCTGTCCATACAGACTCATCAACACGCTGTGCTTTACGATCCACCACTAACAAGCCCATTCCCGCTGGGTTTTGTGCATCTTTATCGGATAAACGTCCTAAGCGTAGCCAAATATCCGCATCCAAGCCCATTTGATGGCTGGCGTGTCCAGTAAGAAAACGTCCGCCCCCCGGCATCGCAATATCGCCGATAAGCATTGTTGGAATCCCCGCTTGCTTCACTTTTTTACCTAGACGCTGTAAATAGGCAATCATATCAGGGTGTCCATAATAACGGTTTTTACTTGTCCGAATCACTTGGTATCCTTCCCCATTAAATGGCAAGGGTTTAGCCCCAATGATACAGCCATTACTATATGAGCCAACTGGCTCAGGTTCACCTGAGATAGGACGTTTTACTTTTTGCCAATATTCTGGACTAGCTATGACACTGCTAGTCGAAAAAATGCCACAAAAAAGCACCGCACTGACTGATTGAATTAACTTTTTCATTTACATTGAGCCTTAAATCTTAATAGGTGATCGAGTAAAACAATGGCGGTCATTGCTTCTGCAATCGGCACGGCACGAATCCCTACACAAGGATCGTGGCGTCCTTTGGTGATAACTTCCACGGCTTCATTATTTAAATTGACGGAGCGTCCCGCGATAGTGATGCTAGATGTTGGTTTTAGTGCAATCGTCGCAATAATGGGTTGTCCAGAGCTGATCCCGCCCAAAATACCACCTGCGTGGTTAGAACAAAAACCTTCTGGCGTCATTTCATCACGGTGCTGCGTGCCTTTCTGTTCCACCACTGCAAAACCATCACCAATTTCTACCGCTTTCACTGCGTTAATTCCCATTAAAGCGTGTGCCAAATCCGCATCAAGGCGATCAAAAACCGGTTCACCTAAGCCAACTGGCACATTTTCTGCCACCACCGTTAATTTAGCACCAATCGAATTGCCTTCTTTTTTTAGTTCACGGATTAATTCATCAAATTTTTCCACCGCACTTGGATCTGGGCTAAAAAAGGGATTACTATTTACTTGTTGCCAATCAATTTGTGTAATGTCCTCTACGGTTTTGGGATCGATGTTCACTGAGCCAATTTGTGAGAGATAACCACGTACTTCAATGCCAAAATGTTCACGTAAATATTTTTTCGCAATTGCCCCAGCCGCCACTCTCATCGCGGTTTCTCGTGCAGAAGAACGTCCACCTCCGCGATAATCACGCAAACCGTATTTTTGTTGATAAGTATAATCAGCGTGCCCCGGGCGGAAACGATCTTTAATTTCACCATAATCTTGTGAGCGTTGATCGGCATTTTTAATGATCATTCCAATGCTCGTACCTGTGGTTTTTCCTTCAAACACCCCAGAAAGAATTTGCACTTCATCATCTTCTCGTCTTGCGGTGGTATAGCGAGAGGTGCCGGGTTTACGGCGATCTAAATCAGGTTGGATATCCTGTTCAGATAGCTCAAGCCCCGGTGGGATACCGTCCACAATACAGCCCAAAGCAATGCCGTGCGATTCGCCAAAAGTGGTTACTCGAAAAAGTTGTCCGATGCTGTTTCCTGCCATTATTTTTCCTTCTGTTATTCCTTATGATTTTGCTAAATTTTCTGACATAATTTGTACTTCTTGTGCCGTTGCTTGATTTTTAATAAAGACATCAAGCTGATTAAAGGCGATTTCTACATTATGTGCGGCGAAGAGTTCATCAATTCGACGATTGAGATGATCGATCGTCATCGTTCTTTCATTAAGATTGCCCACATAAACCCGTAGTTCATGATCTAATGTACTTGCACCAAAGACAAGGAAGTATGCCATAGGCTCAGGATCTTTCAACACATATTCACATTCATCTGCCGCTTGTAATAATAAACGTTTAACTAATTCCAGATCCGATCCATACGCTACGCCCACGTTAATCACCACACGAGTCATCGAATCTGTTAATGCCCAGTTAATTAAACGCTCTGTCACAAAGGCTTTATTTGGCACAATCACTTCTTTTTTATCAAAATCAATTAATGTGGTTGAGCGGATACGGATTTTTGAAACCGTACCAGAATATTCTCCAATCGTTACCACATCACCAATGCGCACTGGACGTTCAAATAAAATAATAATCCCTGAAATAAAGTTAGCAAAAATTTCCTGTAAACCAAAACCTAAACCAACAGAAAGTGCGGCAAATAACCATTGTAATTTAGACCACGACATTCCCAACACGGAAAAAGCCGCCCCTCCGCCTAATGCAACGATAAAGTAGGTTAATAATGTGGTAATCGTATAAGGGGTACCCTGTGAAAAACTGACTCGAGAGAAAATTAAGACTTCCAGCAAACCCGCGATATTTTTAACGATCGCATACGTCCCTATCAGGATAATTAAGGCAAATAACAAATTAAGTAAGGTTATTGATTCGGTTACCGTTCCTGAATCTGTCGTAACTTGTTGCTGCCATAAGGTTACGCCTTCAAGATAATAAGCTACGGTAATAAGATCTGACCAAACCCAATAAAATAAACCAAATAAGCTCACCCAAAGTAATAGATCAACGATACTTTTTACTTGGCTTTTGACTTGTGAAATATTCAGTACTTCTTCTTGTTGAATTTCCGAATTTAGCTCATTATCACTATTCTCTTCTTTTTGCGCTTGCATTTGCTCACGCTTTTCTAATAAACGACGATAAGATAATCGACGTGCTGACACGGTAAAACTACGATAAATCACATCTTTTGCGATCATCCAAAGCACCAATACAAAATAAGAAGACATTAAATGTTCCATCAAATTAAGTGCGGTGTAATAGTACCCCATTATAATCAACACAATTAATGCTATCGGCGCAATCACAAGTAAAATACGAGCAAATTTAAATAAATAGCTCCGCTCACCTGCTTGTTCTTGGGTTTTCTGATAAATACTTACCGCATAGCGTAAACGTGGCCCTACGATAAAAAGGGAAATCACTAAAATTGAAATGGTTAGCACTTCCCCGATCACATCATTCGTAATCCCCGTATCTAAATGGGTAAAAATCGAGGCATTCAGCCATAACGCATAGATCCAAACTGAACGTTTAGAAACGGAATAAAATAGCTGCACATTATATTGCGGCATATTAAAGTGGCGATAGGCTAATCCATTTGGGCGTAGCATTGCCAAAATAAACGCAAAGAACAACCAATACCCCGCCATTTTTAAAGACCACAACCAAAACGGTTCTGGATTTTCAAAACAGATTGACGCAATTAAAATTAAAAGAGAAAGAAAAATCAGTGTAGAACGCAAACATAAGATTAACGTCCATAAAATCGCCTCGGGGGTATAATGCTGGCGTTCACCTCTTAATGTATTGATTTTACTGTTAATATAAGCCAAGCGTTGGGTGATTTTTTCTTTACGCCACTGAATCAATGCCGCCAAAAGCAAAAGTAGAATAACCTGCAACACCGTTGGCACGAAGTTATCCTTCCAGTTCGCGAAATTGATCAAGCTTTTAATATCTTGCAACTGGTATTTCACTTTTGGCAAGAAATTAGTAAACCAATCCATATCCAACGGTGGATTACTTCTCACCCAGAAACTTTGCTGTTGTAATTTGCCCTGCAAAGCATCACTAATTGCCGTAACCTGCTGTTGGTTTAACTCGATATTAATCGCTAAATTTAGCTGATTATTCAGGTTCGTAATGGAATCTGACAATAATTTACGCCGCTCTTGTAAAATTGCAGTCAGCTGATTTTTTTCATCGTCCGTTAAATGTGCGTTGGCGTTTTTTTCTAAACTGACAATGTAGCTTTGGGTATCATATAAATTATCGCGCAACTCAGTTAAATCAAAAATTTGCACGCGTAAATCCGTAATCTGCTTTGCCAGCCCACGAATCATTTGATCTTGCGGTAAAAGTTGCTTTTGCTTATTGATAATACGTGAAAGCACTAACGTTCCTTGTAACGCACTAATTTGCTCGTTAATGTTTCGCTCTGTTTGTTGCAAATTATCCAGCACACTTTTTATCCGTAAGCTATCTTGTGATAGCACATTTAACTGCGCTGTCTGTTTTACCAAATCTTGGCTAATTCGCACATTTTGGTTTTGTTGTTCAACAATGATAGGATTGCTATCTTGCACATTCGTTTGCGATTGTTTTAACTGCTCTGCCTGCTCACGGGTTTCTTGCAAATTCTTTTCATTAATCACTTCTTGTAGCATTGCTAATTTTGTTTGCAACTGCTGCTGCATCAAGGTTTTTTGCTCTAATTGAATGGTATAAAGCGAAGTCAAATCATTATTGCCTTGCAATAACATTTGATTATAGCTGTTTTGCAAGCCGATCAATGCCAGCTCTGTTTCGAGCTTATTTTTTTCTACGGAATCTCCCGCACTAATGCCAAAGAGTAATTTATCAATTTCTTGTGAACGAATTAAATTCGCGCTCAATGCAGACTGCGCACGTTCAGGTGCGGCGCGTTGGCTCACTAACTGAGCATTAATTGCACCCAAATCCGCTTGGATTTGCTGTAAATGTTGCTGAGTAGCCATAGATTGTGTTTGCAACTCAGCCAACGATAATTTCTCAAACGCTTTTACCGTAACCGGTGAGGCATTTTTTAATTTATCTACCGCCGCCTGTAAAGCCGCAACCTGACTAGGGGCATTCTCCACAGATTGACTTAATGATGCGTTATCCGCTTTCTGCTTTTCAATATTTCCAAGCAACGTGAGGGTTTCTTCAAGATTTTGCACCAAGATTTTATTATTGACATCCGTTTGATCGGCCTCTTTTGCCGCGGCAAGCTGTGTTTGAATATCTGCTTCTTTTGGTAAATCTGCCCAACTTGCAGAAGCCCAAGCCAAGGACAGAAAAAAAATCGCCCAAATACGTTCAATTATTTTCATTTTATTTTCCTAGTAATTCTTTTAAAGCCATTTTTAACGCATTACGCGAAATTTTAATCGTTCCCTGTTGCTGGCATTGTGCCACATCTAATGGAAAATAGTGTATCGGTTGTTTAAATTTTTCTAATCGCGAAGCAAGCCAAATTCGTAAATTTTCCACCGCACTTTGGCTAAATTCATCAATAAACTCAACCATTGCCACAGGGCGTTGCCCAAATTCCATATCTTCCACAGGCAGGACAACAACTTGTTTTACCTTAGGATAATGCAAAATAACCCGTTCAATTTCTTCAGGCTGAATATTTTCTCCGCCTGAAATAAACATATTGTCTAATCGCCCTAAAACGCATAGCTCATCATTTTGCCATTCACCGAGATCTTTGGTGTGAAGCCAACCATCCTGTTGAACCAAGGGCAATATTTCGCCCTGTTGCCAATAACCTAGCCCAAGCCCCGCACCACGCAAACAAATTTCCCCCTCAATCAGCGCAAGTTCTCGACCTTTGAGGGGTAAGCCCACACCACGATATTGATCGCTTTTTTTCGCACAGACTGTGGATGCCATTTCTGTCATTCCATAACCAGAATAACAAGTCAGACGATATTGTGCCGCCTGCTGCGTTAAGGCAAGGGGAATATGGCTGCCCCCTAATAAAATGTGCTGAGTCTGTTCAGTCTGTTCAGAACGTTGTTGCAAATAAGTGAGAAAGCGTTGCAATTGTGTTGGCACAAGAGATAAATGTGAAACCTCAGCCGCGGCGGAATAAAAATTCTCATTCGGCAAATGCAATCTTGCTCCCGCGTGCAACCAGCGCCATACAATGCCTTGCCCTGAAACGTGATATAACGGTAAAGAAAGCAACCACGTATTTTCTGCACCAAATGCCATTAATTCGCACACGCCTTGCGCATTATCCAAATATCCTTGCAGGCTATGCACCACCGCTTTAGGATTGCCCGTTGAACCTGATGTGAGTGTCATTGTCGCTGGACGATTGGGATCATAAGCCGCCGTGCAATGTTTTTTAGCTTGCGAAGCCGTAACGGATACAACAAGTGCGGTGCAATTTTGCAATATTTTTTCGCCCTTAGGATCATAATAAAAATGCACATCCGCATTTTCACATAACTGGACAATCTTTTCTTCTGGAAAAGCAGGATTAATCCCCAACACTCTCGCGCCCAGTTGAATCCCTGCTAAATAGGCAAGTAAGAGCGCAAAACTATTTTTTCCGCATAAGGCAATCCCCTCACCAACATTCACTCCTTGCTGAGAGAATGCCTGTGCCACAGTATTAATTTTTTCACTCAGTTGCTGCCAAGAAAAAAGTTCGCCTTGCTCATTGCGCAAGGCTACTTTATGTTGATAATCAGGCTGGGCGGCATAATGTTGCCAAAGATATGTCATTGTAATGCCAATTAATTTACTGTGAAAAATGTGCGCACTTCGTCAATCAATTCTTCTGGCAAGTGCATTGATTGCATTGCACCTTCCAACATTAACATTTTACGACCACTATTTGTATTGGTGATCACCCAATATGGCGTATTAGGAATTTGTTTTGGCTTAGTGTGATTCCCCGCCATTAACAACGTCCCCTCATCACGGGCAAAGTACACGCGCGTACGCCCTTGTAAGGATTCCGTAGCCTGTGCAAAACTTTCTGGATTGGTGCGATAAAGCACGCGTAAAATAGCCAAGAAGCGCACCACTGCTTTGCTTTCTTGCTGAAAATCAGCGGACTGGATCAACTCACGCACCTTGCTAACCACTTTTTGGATTGCCTCATCAGATTGCTTTCTCGTTGCCACTTTTTCTTTTGCGGCTGGTTTTTCTTCCACTTTTTCATTATCTCGTGCTAATTCGTTGGAAATTTCCACCGCACTTTGATTATCAGCAGAAAGGTTTGGTGCAAAGGTCACATTATGATCAGTACGCACCGCAGGAAAATTGAGTAAACGGCGTAAAATATCAGAAGCACTTTCACCGATAGATCGGGTTTGGCTGGCTATGTATTGATAAAGTTCTTCATCTACTTCAATAATTTTCATTTTTTCTCTCCAGTTGCTTGATCTCTTTACGCTTTTGCAACATTATAACGATTTATTTTCAAATACTCACGCAAAAATTATGTCGCAAACGCAATTACTCAATTTTCAATTTCATCAATTAAAACAACCTACTAGCAACCCAACCTTAGTGTTTATTCACGGATTATTTGGCGATATGAATAATTTAGGGGTGATTGCCCGAGCCTTTGCGGAAAATTACCCTATTTTACGCCTAGATTTACGCAATCACGGACAGAGTTTTCATTCTGAATCAATGAATTATGATTTAATGGCGGAAGACCTATTAGCCACCATTGAACAGTTAGATCTTAAACAGGTAATCTTGATCGGGCATTCCATGGGGGGGAAAACCGCGATGAAAGCGGCAAGCCTTCGCCCTGATTTAGTGAAAAAATTGATCGTTATTGATATTGCGCCAGTGAAATATGGCGAACACGGACATAATAGCGTATTTGATGGTCTTTTCGCCGTAAAAGAAGCTCACGCAGAAACACGCCAGCAAGCCAAACCAATATTAGCTCAACACATACCAGAAGAAAGCATTCAGCAATTTATGTTGAAATCCTTTGATGCACAATCTACTGAAAAATTTCGCTTTAATTTAACCGCACTGAAACAAAACTATTCTCACCTTATGGATTGGCAAGATTGTTTTTATCCCAACCCGACTCTATTTATCAAAGGTGGACTGTCTGATTATATTCAGCCTGAATATAGCAAGCAGATTTTAGCCCAATTCCCCCAAGCTAGCTCTTTCACCATTAACGGCAGTGGACATTGGGTACACGCCGAAAAACCTGACGCGATTATTCGCATTATTCAGCGTTTTTTAGATAGCCAATAACAATCTCACCAATCAAAGGTTGAGGGTTTTAATCAACTATGAATTGTGATATAGTTCGCGACGATGAGTAGTTGTAGCTTATCATTCTCAATTAGCTACATTTTAACCAGTTCAGTGATTTGAAAAATGGCAAAACAAGATGCAGATTGCATAACCTTAGATCTGTTTGCTAACACACCCAAAGTGGGACGCCCAAAAACAAATCCGCTGACCCGAGAACAACAACTCCGTATCAACAAACGTAATCAACTTAGACGGGATAAATCCTGCGGTTTAAAGCGTGTTGAGCTGAAATTGCATACGGATATTGTTCAACAATTGGAAGATTTAGCGTCTGTACAGCGTGTTAGTCGTTCAGAGTTAATCGTAACGATTTTACAAGAATATTTTAAATTTCAAGAAAATAGGAAATAAAAATGGCTATCGTTGGTTTATTTTATGGTAGTGACACGGGCAATACTGAAAACATTGCACGAATGATTCAAAAACAATTAGGCTCAGAAGTGGTAGATATTCGCGATATTGCCAAGAGTACAAAAGAAGATATTGAAGCCTATGACTTTTTAATGATTGGTATCCCAACTTGGTACTATGGTGAAGCCCAATGCGACTGGGACGACTTTTTCCCAACCTTAGAAGAAATTGACTTCACAGATAAATTAGTCGCCATTTTTGGTTGTGGCGACCAAGAAGACTATGCAGAATATTTCTGCGATGCAATGGGAACAGTACGTGATATTATCGAACCAAAAGGTGCGATTATTGTCGGTCATTGGCCAACGGAAGGTTACACTTTTGAAGTTTCACAGGCACTCGTTGACGAAAATACATTTGTAGGTCTATGTATTGATGAAGATCGTCAGCCAGAACTGACTGCTGAACGTGTTGAAAAATGGACAAAACAAGTTTTTGATGAAATGTGTTTAGCTGAGTTAGTTGAGTAACCCACCAAGAGCAAAAGAAAGGAAACATTATGTCTGAAGAAAATATTAAACTTCTTAAAAAAGCAGGGTTAAAAATTACCGAGCCACGCTTAACGATTTTAGCGTTAATGCAAGAACATAGTATGTCACATTTTTCTGCAGAAGATGTTTATAAACTATTGCTTGAACGCGGTGAAGATATTGGCTTAGCAACGGTTTACCGTGTACTTAACCAATTTGATGAAGCAAATATTCTCATTCGCCATAACTTTGAAGGAAATAAATCCGTTTTTGAACTTGCACCAAGTGAACATCACGACCATATTATTTGCGTGGATTGCGGCAAAGTCTTCGAGTTTAATGACGAGATCATTGAACAACGACAAAAACAAATTAGTGAAGAACACGGTATTAAATTAAAAACGCACAGTTTATATCTTTACGGTAAATGTAGTGATATTGATAACTGTGATGAGAAAGAAAAGAAATAATTACGCTTCTAAAAACTAAGCAAAAAATCACCGCACTTTTAAAAGCGTGCGGTGATTTTTTATCGCATTTTAAATGTTGTCATATAATTGGCACTTACGTCCTGATTTAATTTGAATGTTCCCATAAGTGGATTGTAATGATAGCCGACCATATTCACACAATCTAACTCAGCGCGGTCTGTCCAAGCAAGTAATTCAGCGGGTTTAATAAATTTTTCGTAATTATGTGTGCCTTTCGGCAACATTTTCAATACATATTCCGCACCAATAATAACCAACGCCCACGCTTTTAAAGTGCGATTAATCGTAGAAAAAAACAATACGCCATTAGGCTTTAACAAGGCTTTGCAGGTATTGATGATCGAGCTAGGATCAGGAACGTGTTCCAACATTTCCATACACGTAATCACATCAAATTTTTCTCCGCCAAGTGCGGTGTATTTTTCAAGAAAATTTTCTATGGTGGTCTGTTGATAATCAATACTTAAACCATTTTCTTGCGCGTGTAATTTTGCTACTTCAAGGGGGGCGGTGGTCATATCAATACCGGTAACATTTGCCCCTTGCTTAGCCATTGCTTCAGCTAAAATACCGCCACCACAACCGACATCTAAAACGTTTTTACCAAATACCCCCCCAGCTTGTTGGCAAATATAATCCAAACGAAGCGGATTTAAGCGGTGGATAGGTTTAAAATCCCCTTCTGGATCCCACCAAGTTTTCGCCATTTTTTCAAATTTTTCCAGTTCTTGTTGGTCGATATTTTGCATTGAGTTGTTCTCTTGTTTTTGGTTTTTATTATTTTAGCGTAAATTTTCTATCTTTTTTATTCTACGGTAAATTTCTCTTTTCTTTGTTAAGGTTATCACGCGCTTTGTTTTATGCCCCTTATTATTGCCTAAGTGCGGTAAAAATTCATTACAAAATTAGAGATATTATTGGAATTATGATACAATCTGAACAATTTTTTATGTAATTAGGGAATATTTCAATGACGAATTTGGTTTCAAACGTTACCCCTGTTAGTATCGAAGAAGAACTTAAATCTTCTTACCTTGATTATGCTATGTCGGTAATCGTCGGCCGTGCTTTACCTGATGTACGAGATGGCTTAAAACCTGTACACCGCCGTGTTTTATATTCAATGGATCAAAGTGGCATTACCCACAGTAAAGCCTATGTGAAATCAGCACGTGTTGTCGGTGATGTGATCGGTAAATATCACCCTCATGGTGACAGTGCGGTTTATGACACCATTGTGCGTATGGCTCAACCTTTCTCATTGCGCTATATGTTGGTAGATGGTCAAGGTAACTTCGGCTCGATAGATGGCGATGCGCCAGCGGCAATGCGTTATACCGAAGTTCGTATGCAAAAAATCACACAGGAATTGCTCACCGATCTTGATAAAGAAACGGTTGATTTCTCACCAAACTATGATGGTAAAGAAATGATTCCTGATGTGCTACCAACCAAAATTCCGGCCTTATTAGTGAATGGTTCCTCAGGGATTGCGGTGGGTATGGCAACAAATATCCCTCCTCATAATTTGGGTGAAGTTTTAGATGGCTGCCTAGCTTACTTGGATAATGAAGCAATTACCATTGATGAGCTTATGCAATTTATTCCGGGGCCTGATTTTCCAACTGCCGCGCTGATCAATGGACGAAAAGGCATTGAAGATGCTTATAAAACAGGACGGGGTAAAGTTTATGTGCGCGCCAAAGCTGAAGTTGAAACTTCAGATAAAGGACGTGAAACCATCGTTGTTACAGAAATTCCTTATCAAGTTAATAAAGCAAAACTGGTAGAAAAAATTGCTGAACTTGTACGTGAAAAGAAAATTGAAGGGATCAGTAATGTCCTTGATGTTTCAAATAAAGAAGGGATTCGTCTAGAAATTGAGGTAAAACGTGATGCTGTGGGCGAAGTGGTATTAAATAACCTCTACGCCCTCACCCAAATGCAAGTGACATTCGGGATCAATATGGTTGCCTTAGATCACGGTCAACCAAAATTATTTAACTTAAAACAAATTATTGAGGCCTTTGTAAAACACCGCCGTGAAGTGGTAACACGTCGTACAGTGTTTGAATTACGCAAAGCTCGCGAACGTGCGCATATTTTAGAAGGGCTAGCTATTGCCTTAGCTAATATCGATCCCGTTATTGAATTAATTCGTGCCTCTAAAACAGGCGACGAAGCCCGTGAAGCCTTGCTTGCTCGCGGTTGGCAGTTAGGTAACGTAAGCGGAATGTTAGAGGCGGCGGGAATGAATGCCTCTCGCCCTGAAGATCTTGCTCCCGAATTAGGTTTACGTGATGGCGTCTATTATCTTTCTGAAGAACAGGCCCGTGCGATTTTAGATCTACGTTTGCAACGCCTAACCGGCTTAGAACACGAAAAAATTGTCACTGAATATCAGGAAATTTTAGTCGAAATTGGCGAATTATTGCATATTCTAAATAGTACAGAACGCTTAAGAGAAGTGGTTTGTGAAGAACTTACGCGTATCAAAACCGAATTTAATGATGAACGCCGTACTGAAATTACAACGGCATCAGGTGATATTAATTTAGAAGATCTTATCGCTCAAGAAGATGTGGTGGTTACCCTTTCTCACGAAGGCTATGTCAAATATCAGCCACTTACCGATTACGAAGCACAACGCCGCGGCGGTAAAGGTAAATCAGCAACAAAAATGAAAGAAGAAGATTTCATTGAAAAATTATTGGTTGCGAATACACACGATACAATTCTTTGTTTCTCAAGCCGTGGACGTTTATACTGGCTCAAGGTTTATCAACTACCGCAAGCCAGCCGCGGTGCGCGTGGCCGCCCAATTGTCAATATTCTGCCACTGGATGAAAATGAGCGTATTACCGCAATTTTGCCGATTTCTGCTTATGAAGAAGATAAATTTGTAGTAATGGCAACTGCTGGGGGTATGGTGAAAAAAATTGCCCTTACCGAATTTAGTCGTCCTCGTTCTAACGGGATTATCGCGCTCAACTTGCGTGATGAAGATGAACTCATCGGTGTGGATATTACAGACGGTTCAAATGAAATTATGCTGTTCTCTTCGCAAGGTCGCGTGGTGCGTTTTGCAGAAAGTGCTGTTCGCCCAATGGGACGTACAGCCACTGGCGTGCGCGGAATTAAATTAGCCCTAACAAACGATCTTTCTGATGATGAAAGTGCGGTGGAAATTGAAGAGATTTCTGACGATAATAACGAAGAAACCCTTGATCTCAATATCGACAAAGTGGTTTCGCTAGTCATTCCGAAAAATGAAGGGGCAATCCTCACCGCAACACAAAATGGTTACGGTAAACGTACCGTTTTAGCAGAATATCCAACAAAATCCCGTAATACCAAAGGGGTGATTTCTATCAAGGTTAGTGAGCGTAATGGTAAAGTTGTTGCAGCAACCCAAGTGGAAGAAAATGACCAAATTATGCTGATTACAGATGCGGGAACCTTAGTCAGAACCCGTGTTAGCGAAGTGAGTATAGTTGGACGTAACACCCAAGGCGTGCGTTTAATCCGCACCACAGAAGAAGAACAGGTTGTCAGCCTTGAACGTGTTTGTGATGTCGATGAAGAAGACAACGAAGACACAATAGAAAACACGGAAGAATAAAATAAAGTGGGCTATTGCCCACTTTCTCTTTTCTCAAAGCTGAAACCTTTTTTCACGCTCAATATGTTAAATTAAAAACTATCGTATAGGCTATTCAACAATGATTTTTTACACAATTTACACCCACCTTTTTTGTGCTTTTATTAGCTTAGGACTTTTTGTGATCCGAGCCTTAATGCAATTTGCTGGAAAAGATTGGCGTGCAATAAAATTACTCAAAATTTTACCGCACTTATCAGATACGCTACTTATCGTAAGTGGCGCAATCTTATTATTCACATTAAACGTGGGGTTTCCTTGGTGGATTATCGCTAAATTTGGATTATTGATTATCTACATTATTTTTGCGGCGAAATTTTTCAAACGTGGCACAACGAATAACCCTATTGCCTTTCTGCTTGCACTCATTTCATTGCTCGGCGCAATCTTACTCGGCTACAACCATTAATCTCATCAAACTCTCAAGCGGTTTGGTTTAGCTTAAACCGCTTTTTCACTTCACCCAGCCTTTCATTCTCTATAATTTAAAGTGCGGTAGAATTTTGTAAAATTTTCCCACCTATTTTGAGTTATAAAACCTGATTTAGATCATAAGCTCACCATTTTTTTTAAAAAGAAGTTGGGATTGCCAACTAAATACCTTAGTATTTTTGTCAGGTTTAATAATCCAAATAAGGTTAAATTATGTCATTAGAAAACAGAATGAAACAAGCAGATGAACAATGGCAAGATGCCAGTTACCAAGAAACGATTTCGCATATTCTATCGCGTTTTCATCAACGTCATCGTGAACAATTACAAGAACTTATTCCTCTTGCAGAGAAAGTTGAAGCACGCCACGGTGATCTGCCTGATTGCCCAAAAGGTCTGGCTGATGCATTAAAAAATGCCTATGCCGATTTATCTAGCCATATGATGAAAGAAGAACAAATCTTATTCCCGATGATTCAAGCGGGAAATTATATGATGGCGAGAATGCCTATTCAGGTGATGGAATTTGAACACGATGAACATAGTGCGACAATAGAAATCCTACGTTCTCTTACTCACAATATGACGCCACCTGCCGATGCTTGCACCTCTTGGCGTAATCTCTATCAAGGTATTCAAGAATTTTGTGATGATTTACAAGAACATATTCACACAGAAAATAATATCTTATTCCCTCGTGTCTTAAGCGAACAATAGAAATCGTTGCACCTTAATGAAAATTAAGGTGCTTTTCAATGAAACAAAATCTCCACCCAAAAGCCTTTCTCTCCACGTAAATTCTCTGCATTTTTATACCGCACTTGATAATGATGCAGTTGAGCGATGCGTTGTACAATAGATAGCCCCAAACCACTCCCTTTTTCATTTTGTCCCGCTGGGCGGTAGAAGCGTTGCCCTAACTTCTCTAAAACATTATCAGGCACGCCTCCGCCATTATCCGCAATAATGAGTTTATCCTGTTGTAAAATAAGGCGGATTTCACTTCCTTTCGGACAATAAGCAATGGCATTATCAATCAAATTACGTAGCATCAAAGAAAGTAATAATGGCTCACCTTGTTGGGTTCGGGGTGAACTGAGAGGTTCAAAAATTAAGCGAAACCCTGCTTTTTCCACCTCTAAATAACGTTCAGCTACAAACTCAGTGATTAATTTATCCCATTCAATGCGGTTGAGATGTGCCAATTCATTGAGATTATCTAGGCGGGAAAGGGTAAGCAACTGTTCAACTAATTGGCTGGCACGATCGATGCCTAAAGTAAGATTTTGCAATGCCTGATTTCGCATTGCTTCATCTTTCCCCGCCATTTGAGCAAGTTCGGTTTGAATACGTAAGGCGGTGAGCGGGCTACGTAATTCGTGGGCTGCATCGGAGGTGAAACGCCGCTCTCTCAATAAACTGCTTGCCGTGCGAGTAAAAAATTGATTTAAATTTTGCACTAATGGCAAGATTTCCTTTGGCACTGGCTCAGTATTTAACGGCTGATCATCATCAGGACGACGATGGCTGACTTGTTCACTCACTTTGCGCAATATCGCTAATTCACGGCTAATTGCCCAAATAATCACGGCAAGTAGCACAGGCAGGCTAGCAAACCAAATCCACATTTGCCCTAGCACCATTTTTTCGATTAATTCTTGACGATATTCAAGTTCCTGCCCCACGGCAATCATTAATCTGCCTTCCGCCGCTGGTAGCCAAAAAATTCGCCATTTATCGTCATCTCCTTGCAACGTGGTATTGTGAAAGCCTCTTTTCTGCTCATAAATGAAATTGTTGCCATTTTCACTATCACTCAGCAATATTTCACCATCACGATTAAAAATCGCAAAGGCAAGTGCATCGTCATCATAATTTTGCCTTTTGCGAAAGTGCGGTGGTTTTTGTCGATAATATTTCCCCTCTGGGCGAGGGCGTTCAATCAAAATACTTCTTAAATGAGAGGTTGCAAGCCGCTTGGCAAATAAAATTTGTTGTGTATCAAAAACTTCATTTACTTGACTGCGTGCCGCTGACCAAGCAATCGCGGTAGAAATCAGCCAAATAGTACAAGAGAATAGAGAGAGGATCAGAATAAGACGAAGGCGTAAACTACGAGCGTGCATTTTATTCCTCCATCATTCCAAGTGCGTAGCCTACTCCATGCACAGTGCGAATGAAAGGCTTGCCTAATTTTTGGCGTAAATTGTAAATATGCACTTCTAATGCATTACTGCTCACTTCGTCATTCCAAGTATAAAGCTTTTCCTCAATAAAGCTACGAGAAAGTACCCGCTCTTTATTATGCATAAACAGCTCAAGTAACTTATATTCCGTTCCCGTGAGAGAAATCTCTTGGTTGCGTAAAAAGGCTTTATGCTGTCCAAGATCAAGGCTCACGACGCCGTGCTGAAGAAAAGATTGTGCTTGTCCATAACGGCGACGAATTAAGGCTTGCAAGCGTGCCACCACTTCAGCCAAAGCAAAAGGTTTGCCGAGATAATCGTCCGCCCCAAGTTGTAAACCTTCAATCCGTTGTTCCAAGCTATCTCGTGCGGTTAAAATTAGCACTGGCACATCTTGATTTTCCTTGCGCCATTGGTTCAACACCTGCAAGCCATCTTTTTTCGGCAAGGTGAGATCGAGCACCACCGCATCATAAGGGGCATAACGCA
Organism: Avibacterium sp. 21-595; assembly: GCF_023611905.1. NCBI lineage: Bacteria > Pseudomonadati > Pseudomonadota > Gammaproteobacteria > Pasteurellales > Pasteurellaceae > Avibacterium > Avibacterium sp. 21-595. The sequence continues at coordinate 1,801,876 of NZ_CP091455.1, forward strand.
AGGCTTGCATACCACTTTCCCCCTCTTTAAACCAATCGACACTAAAACCCGATTTACTCAACCCAATGTTAAGCCCATCACCAATTAAAGGATCATCTTCAATTAATAAAATTCGCATAATTTTAACCGCACTTTACTTAGCTTAGATCCAATCCCATTTGCCAAAAATCAATTTCCATTCGTGTCGCGGTAGTGAAAATATGCTGTAAGCGTTGTTGCTGTTTGTGGGAAAGATCGATAAATAATCCATTTAACATCGTCATAAATTCTTGTGCTGCCTGCTGAAAATCCTCTGCTCCGTAAGTGTCAATCCATTGTTGATAAGGATTGTTTGCCACTGGCGTTTGCTGACTCAGTATTTTGCCTATTTCCGCATAACCTAGCATACAGGGTGCGAGTGCGGTATAAAGCTCAGCCAATCCCCCTTTCATTCCACAATCTAAAACATAACGCGTATAAGCCACACAAGCGGTTGATTCTTGCACCTGATGCAACGTCTCTTCTGAAATGCCCCACGCTTTACAAAAAGCAACGTGTAGCTGAGTTTCTTTTAATAACACCTCATTCGCTTGATGTGCAGTCAAAATTTCAGCAAAATTTTCTGCTTTAAAAATGCCTAAAGATAAGGCACGACTATATTGAAATAAATATAAATAATCTTGCTGCAAGTAGTGCTGAAAACATTTTTTAGCCAGTGTTCCCTGACTTAATTGTTGAACAAAAGAATGGTGAATATAATTATCCCAATACGGCTGGCTTTGGACGATCAAGTTTTCTACGGTAAGCATTTGATTTTCCTTTTTTTTTATATTGAAGTAAATAATGCCATCTTGTCCCATTTACCACATAAACCCAATGAGAGAAAATGTCCCATTGAGTTTAGCCTAAAAAAATAAATTTGCGAATGAAATCTTTTCTCAATTAATCACTTTTAGCGACTTTCATAATGCGATGAACTTCCAGTTCTAATTTTTTGTCGGATTTATCCACTTCAACCAAAATTTTTACCTCATCGTTCGGGGTAATAGTTTTACCACGCCACGCACGAGGTTCAATTTCTAGCTCAATTTCTCCGCTCTTATCACGGAATAAAAAATCATCTTTGCTTAGTTGTTTGACAATATGGCCTTGTAAAACAAGATGTTGCTCATCTTCCCAAGACGCTTGTTGGCTAATTTGGCTTATTGGTAAATTATTCATCACGGATTTTTTACCCTTAATTTGAGCTTGCGGATTATTAGGATCAACAAACCCTCCGTGCATTTTATGGGCTTTTTTATGCTTATGGTGATGTGTTTCTTGTGCTTTTTCTCCTTTCTCCGTATTTGACACAGGTTGTACTGTCTGTTGCTCTCGCTCAGGGGATTGTTCACTCGTTGTTGGCAAATTTTCTGCACTCACCATAAGGCTAGCAGTTGATAATAGTAAAATTGTTGCTAAACTAAGTTTTTTCATTGTTACACTCCTTTCAAATGGCAAGACGGCTGTCTTGCTGGAAAGATTAAAACAAAGAAATATTAAGAGAATCTTAAGATAGGTAAAAAAGGAAAAAGAATGCGTTGTGAAAATATGTCGGCATTTATTGTAATGGATATTGTGCGTGAAGCGGCGAAATACCCGAATGCCATTCATTTTGAAATTGGCCAACCAGATTTACCCCCATCTCCGAAAGTGAAACACGCCTTACAACAAGCCATTACAGACAATCAATTTAGTTATACAGAAAGCCTTGGCTTACCGGCATTGCGTGAAAAAATCAGTGAATTTTATTACCGCACTTATCAAGTGGATATTGCACCACATCGCATTATTCTTACCCCCGGCACAAGTGGCGCATTTCTTGTCGCCTATGCCTTAACGCTTAACCAAGGAGATAAACTGGGGCTAACCGATCCTGCGTATCCGTGCTATAAAAATTTTGCTTATATGATGGATATTGAGCCTGAATTTATCCCGGTAGATAAACAAGATTGTTATCAGCTTTCCCCGCAACAACTTGTCAATCGCCCAATCAAAGCCTTACAAATTTCCTCGCCCGCTAACCCTACGGGCAATATTTATACCCCTGAACGCCTGCAAGCCCTGAATGAATATTGCATTGCCAATAAAATCGATTTTATTTCCGATGAACTTTACCACGGCTTAGTTTATGATGAACAAGCCGCCACAGCCTTGCAATTTAATCCTAATGCCTATGTGATCAACGGATTTTCTAAGTATTTTTGTATGCCGGGAATGCGTTTAGGTTGGCTTATTGTGCCAGAAGCAAAAGCCCGAGAAGCAGAAATTGTGGCGCAAAATATTTTTATTTCAGCGCCCACATTAAGCCAATACGCCGCATTAGAAGCCTTTGATGATGACTATCTAAACCAAATTAAAGCCAAGTTTAAACAACGCCGAGATTTTCTTTATGAAGAACTAAAACAACTGTTTAACATTGAATTTAAACCACAAGGCGCATTTTATCTTTGGGCAGATGTGTCTGCTTACACCCAAGATAGCTATGAATTTGCAAAAAAAATGCTGGCTGAAATTCAAGTTGCTGCAACTCCCGGGATTGATTTTGGTGAAAATGGCACAAAGCACTACTTACGTTTTGCTTATACCAGAGATATTGAACATTTACGCGAAGGGGTTGAGCGAATGAAGCGGTGGCTTACTAAACAGACTAATCACACAACAGCAAAATAAAAAGAATAAGGAATAGTATGAATTTTCAAGCAGATACAGAACAAGCCCTGTTGGATATCGTAAAGCAAGAAGTCGTGCCAGCGTTAGGATGTACCGAGCCGATTTCCCTTGCATTAGCCGCTGCCACGGCGCGACAATATTTAAATGCAATACCAGAGCGTATTGAAGCAAAAGTTTCGCCTAATTTGATGAAAAATGGAATGGGCGTCACCGTACCCGGTACGGGAACCTTAGGGCTAACAATGGCGGCTGCGATTGGAGCCATTGGTGGTGATCCTAATGCAGGATTGGAAGTGCTAAAAAATATTACCACGGAACAAACTGAGCAAGCGAAAAAAATGATTCAAGAAGACAAGGTTTCTGTTTCTATTTTTGAAACGGAGCATATTTTGTATTCTGAGGCAACGTTATATCATCAGCAGGACAAAGTGAGTGTTCGCATTGCTGCACACCATACCAATGTCATTTACATTGCCAAAAATGATCAGCTGATTTTCACCAAACCTTGCGCCGTAGAAAGTGATAATTTATACGAAATTTTCACCGCACTTTCTGCGAAAGCCATTTTTGATTTCTCCATTCAAGTGGAGCTTGCCAAGATTAAATTTATTGATGAGGCAGAAAGGCTAAACTCTGCCCTTTCACAAGAGGGCTTACGGCAAGATTATGGTTTGCACATTGGACGTACGTTACAAAAACAAATTGCTGCGGGATTGCTCGGTAATGATTTAATGAACCGCATTATCATCGAAACAACAGCAGCTTCTGATGCCCGAATGGGCGGTGCCAATTTACCCGCAATGAGTAATTCTGGTTCAGGTAATCAAGGCATCGCTGCAACAATGCCTGTTGTGGTAGTGGCAAAACATATTAACGCTTCAGATGAGCAACTTACTCGCGCATTATTTCTTTCTCACCTTATGGCAATTTATATTCATAGCAAATTACCAAAACTTTCCGCATTATGTGCTGCGACCACCGCCGCAATGGGCAGTTCCGCTGGCATTGCTTGGTTACTGACGGGCAAATTTGAAACCGTGAGTATGGCAATTAGCAGTATGATCGGTGATATTAGCGGCATTATCTGCGATGGCGCTGCAAATAGCTGTGCAATGAAAGTATCCACCAGTGTAACCTCAAGTTATAAAGCCGTACTAATGGCATTAGATAATATGCAAGTAACAGGCAATGAAGGCATTGTAGAACATTGTATCGATCGCTCAATCAATAATCTTTGCAACATTGCTTCACGTAGTATGCAATATACCGACCGCCAAGTAATTGAAATTATGGTGAGCAAACCCAAAAAATAAAATAGAATAAATAAGCTTATTTAATGAATGGCAATATAAAAGAGGGGGATATTATCCCCCTGCTAGCTTAACCTTAAAACCTTTTTGTTCTAATAATTGTTTGAGTAACTCTCGTTTTTCGCCTTGGATTTCAATCAAGCCATTTTTCACAGAGCCACCACAACCACAACGTTTTTTCAGTTCTGCAGCTAATTTTTTCAATTCATCATCGGGCAAGTCTAGACCTTTTATTACGCTAACGCCACTCCCCTTTCTTCCACTCACTTGGCGTTCAATGCGAACGATGCCATCACCTTTAGGGCGAATAGGCTGTTGGTTTTTTTCTGTTTTGATTCTGCCTATTTCCGTAGAGTAAACTAAAGTGCTTTCTGACATATTAGCCCTCAATAGAAGCATTAATTGCACGCAATACTTCTGCTGGATTTTCAGCTTGAGTAATTGGACGGCCGATAACCAAATAATCAGAACCCGCTTGAATTGCCGCTGCTGGTGTCATTACACGACGTTGATCACCAAAGTCTGCGCCAATAGGACGAATACCCGGAGTGATCAGTTTGAAATCGCTACCACAATGTGCGCGTAAAATTTCGACTTCTTGTGGTGAACATACTACGCCATCAAGTCCTGCACGTTGAGTTAAATGAGCGAGACGAATCACTTGCTCCATTGGTGAGGCATTAATGCCAATTTGCAGCAGATCGAGATCTTCCATACTCGTTAGCACAGTAACGCCAATTAAAATTGGCGCATCTTTTCCATAAGGCACAAGAATATTTTTGGCTTCTTCCATCATTCGCAAGCCACCACTGGCGTGTAAATCCACCATCCAAACGCCTAAATCTGCCGCAGAACGCACCGCTCTTGCCACCGTGTTAGGAATATCGTGAAACTTGAGATCAAGAAAAACGTCAAAATTACGGCTATGTAGCTGTTTGACAAAATTTGTGCCTAGTGTGGTAAACATTTCTTTGCCTACTTTTAAGCGACATTGGCTTGGGTCAAGCTGATCCACCAAAGCAAGGGCTTGTTCTTCTTTTTCATAATCTAAGGCAACAATGACTTTACTGCTCATTTTCTCTTCCTCGTTAGTTAATGATATTCAATATCTGGCGTGGGTTTGATGGTTTCCCATTGGCGGCAAGAAGGGCAGCACCAGATGAGTTTATTGGTTTGATAACCGCAATTCGTACAGCGATAATCAAAACCTTGTTTAATCCGCTCACCAACCATTTTTGAGAGTAAAATGAGGCTCTCTTTACCTCGCCCTTCTTCTGCACTTTCAATTTGATATTGGATAAAGCGATGAAAAACAATGGTTGTTGGATTTTGATTGAGCTGTTGATAAAGTTTGGCTTGCGCTGCCACAAGGCCATCTTTTTCTGCAATAAAATCCGCTAAGGCAAGATCAACGGCGCTACTTTTGCCTACTTGGCTTGCTTTAATAAGAAAAAGCTCAAAATTATCTTGTTGATGTAATTCTTCATAGCAATATTTTAAGGCGGATAATGCCTCACTAATATAAGCGGGATTTTGCTGTAAAATATTTTCTAAATTTTTTACCGCACTTTGGTAATCCAGTTGCAAGATTTCATTTTGAGCCAATAATAGCGAGGCTCGGATACAATTTGGATAGACGGTTAATGCACGCTGTAAAAGCGCGGTGGTTATTTTTCTTTGTTCTGAATCTAGGCTCTGAGCATATTCACAATAGTAATGCGCCAAAGGGATAGGATCAAAGTGCGGTGAAATTTTGGCAAGTTTTTCTGCGACATTAATGGCTTTTTTCCATTCTTTCATTTTTTGATAAATCACCGCTAACTGCTGTAAGGCATTTTCAGCAAAATCGGGTTCATCGACTAAAAGAATATACAATGCTTCAGCACGATCAAAAAAACCAACCGTCATAAAATCCCGTGCAAGCTGTTGTTTGGCGAGAAGTTTTTGTTCAAAGCTATAATTTGGACTACGATCTAGGGCTTGGTGGATTCGCAATGCTCGATCTACTTCACCACGAGAACGGAATAAGTTTCCTAATGTGAGTTCCGCTTCAAATTGCGAACTTTGTTCAATTTCATTTTCTTGCTCTTGTTTTTGTAAAATACCTAAAAACAAATCAACTGCTTTTTCTTGCTGATTAGAGAGAAGCAAATTCACCCCCGTTACATAATCACGGGATAATTTATTCGTGATGTCTTCCTGATCCTTTTTCGCACTACGATGCCCCATATACCATCCATAAGCTGCGGCAATAGGAAGCAGTAGAAAAAGCAGCTCGAGCATTATTGTGCAGCCTTATCTCGGCTTGAAGTTAATTCAGTAATTTGTGAGGAAAGGCGTTTTACCTTGCGTGCTAATCCCATATTTTTTAATTTTAATTTGAGATAAAAAAAGCCAGTAATAAACCAACCTAAAAGCAAGCCAAAACCAAATAAGATAGCCACTAAAGTAGAAAGCTGTAGTTCACTTTGAGCAACAATATAATTAAAGGTAATGAGTTGATCATTATTCGCCCCAATGGTGATGGCGACAAGTACAACGGCGAGTAAAATAATAAAACCGAAAATATACTTAATCATTACGCACTCCAAAAGATTTAAATAAATACAAAAAACGACACAAAGGTGCCGTTTAGTTAGCTGACTATTATGCTTGAATATCTACACGCATTCTAAGATCTTTACCAGCTTTAAAGTGCGGTACAGATTTCGCATCTAATTCAACTTTAGCACCCGTTTTAGGGTTACGCCCTACACGAGGCTGACGGAAATGTAGTGAAAAACTGCCAAAACCACGAACTTCAACACGCTCTCCATTTTCTAAGGTCTGCGCAATTTGCTCTAAAATCTCTTTTACTGCATTTTCTACCTCTTTAACTGAAATAGAAGGATGCTGTTGAACTAATGCTTCAATGAGTTCTGATTTAGTCATAATATTCTCCTAACTATCAATAAGTTAGCGTGAGTTTCCTCACGCCAACTTTAAAGGGAACTAAAATTATTCACCTTTAGCTGCTTTGAATGCTTCAGCCATTGCATTTGGAATAACCACTTCTTCTTTATTCACATTTGCAACTGCCGCCGCTTCTTCAGCTTGATCTTTCGCTTTCACAGATAAGTGAACTAAACGGGCTTTACGATCTACACCGGTGTATTTCGCTTCAACAACATCACCTTCAGCAACTTCACTTGTTAAATCAGCAGCACGGATGTAACCTTCAACACCGCCGTCTAACTCAACTTTAGCGCCTTTTGCATCTGCTTCAACAACTTTAGCACTTACGATAGCGCCTTTTTTGTTTGCTGCGATGAAGTTATTGAATGGATCATCTTCAAGTTGTTTGATACCTAAAGAGATACGCTCTTTTGCTGAATCCACTTGTAATACTACTGCAGAGACTTCATCACCTTTTTTGTAGTTACGAACGGCTTCTTCACCTGGAACATTCCAAGAAATGTCAGATAAGTGAACTAAACCATCAATCCCCCCTTCAAGACCGATGAAGATACCGAAGTCAGTAATTGACTTAATTTTACCTGTAACTTTATCGCCTTTGTTGTGAGTGTCAGCAAATTGTAACCACGGGTTAGGTTTACATTGTTTTAAACCTAAAGAAATACGACGACGTTCTTCGTCAATTTCTAATACCATTACCTCAACAGTATCACCTAAGCTAACCACTTTAGATGGGTGAATGTTTTTGTTTGTCCAATCCATTTCAGAAACGTGAACTAAGCCTTCAACGCCTTCTAAAATTTCAACGAAACAACCATAGTCTGTTAAGTTAGTCACTTTACCAGTTAATTTGCTACCAACTGGGTGATTTTCTGCGATAGCAACCCAAGGATCTTGACCTAATTGTTTTAAGCCTAAAGATACACGAGTACGATCTTTATCGAATTTTAATACTTTAACTGTGATTTCATCACCCACATTCACGATTTCGCTTGGGTGTTTAACGCGTTTCCAAGCCATATCAGTGATGTGTAATAAACCATCAACGCCACCTAAATCAACGAATGCGCCGTAGTCAGTTAAGTTTTTAACTGTCCCTTTAACTTCTGCGCCTTCAGCAAGGTTAGCTAAGATTTCTTCACGATCTTGACTGTTTTCTGATTCAATAACAGCACGACGAGAAACCACAACGTTGTTACGTTTTTGATCTAATTTGATTACTTTGAATTCTAATTCTTTACCTTCAAGGTGTAAGGTATCACGCACTGGACGAGTATCTACTAATGAACCCGGTAAGAATGCACGAACACCGTTTAACTCAACTGTGAAACCACCTTTCACTTTACCGTTGATTAAACCGATAACTGTTGCTTGTTCTTCATAGGCTTTTTCTAATTCAATCCAAGATTCGTGACGTACTGCTTTTTCACGAGATAATTTAGTTTCACCGAAACCATCTTCCACAGCGTCTAACGCAACGTTTACCACGTCGCCAACTTTAACGTCTAATTCACCTTGTGCATTTTGGAATTCTTCAGCTGGGATACGCGCTTCAGATTTTAAACCTGCATCGACATATACGAAGCCTTTTTCAATAGCAACAACTGTACCGTTAACGATTGAACCTAAACGAGTTTCAAGGTCTTTTAATGATTCTTCAAAGAGTTGAGCAAAAGATTCTGACATAATTAATCTTCTAAATTTAGTTAATAACGTCCACTTTATATCCATAAAAAGTGGGGCTGATAATAAATGTTTATCCATCCTTGAATAAACTGATGAAAATAATTTAAGCCTTAGAGACTAACCTTCTGACGAATATAATCAAGTGCTTGGGCTATTACCGCCTCAATACTTAATTCCGTGCTATCTAATAGCAATGCATCATCCGCAGGTTTAAGTGGCGCAACAGGACGATTTCTATCGCGAAAATCACGCTCTTTTATCTCGGCTAAAATCTGTGCAAAGTTACCACTAATTCCTTTATTTTGCAACTGTTTATAGCGTCTTTTCGCTCTTTCTTCGACACTTGCATCTAAAAATAACTTGACTTGTGCCTGAGGGAAAACCACCGTCCCCATATCTCGCCCGTCTGCGATAAGCCCTTTCTCCGTCGCAAAGCTTTGTTGTAACTGCAATAATGCTTGGCGCACTTGTGGAAACACCGCCACTTTTGAAGCCGCATCAGCCACTTCTTGAGTGCGAATTTGTCCACTCACATTTTCCCCTTCTAAGATAATTTTCACTTCATTATCTTCAGGTAAAAATGCCACATCTAAATGACGTGCTAAATTTGCCAACGCCATTTCATCATCTAACGACACTTGCTTTTTCAACGCAGCCAATGCCGTAACACGATAAATAGCTCCGCTATCTAACAAAGCAAAACCTAATTGCTGTGCCAACGCATAACATAACGTGCCTTTACCCGCGCCACTTGGACCATCGACGGTGATAATAATATTGTGCATAATTATCCTTATTTATCTTCTCATTTATGAAACTAAGCATAGCATAATTACCGTATTTTATCACCGCTATAGATCAAAGTGCGGTCAAAAATTTTCTTATTTTTTAAGACACTTGAGTCACGTCAATCGCATTTGCATTCCAAAAATCGACTGGGGCATTTAGAACAGGACGAACGACGCCAACACGAATAACAAAATCACCAAAACTTTCTTCGCTATTACGTTCAGTTGCCCAATAGCCAATCAGTCGATCAATTTCTGTCAAAATATCATCAATGGTTTGATTTTCTTGATAAAGGCGAGGAATACGACAACCTTCACGATCTCCACCAAGGTGAAGGTTATAACGCCCTATCGCTTTCCCGACTAAACCAATTTCAGCAAGCATTGCACGTCCACAACCATTTGGACAGCCTGTAATACGGGTCACAATATATTCTTCAGGAATACCGTGCTTAGCCAAACTTTTTTCAATTTCAGTCGTAAAATCAGGTAGAATACGTTCAGCTTCTGCCATTGCTAATGGGCAAGTAGGAAAAGCCACACAAGACATTGAATATTCACGTTGTTTGGTAATTTTTTCCATTAATCCATACTGGCGAGCAATCGCTTCTATACGCGCTTTTTCCTCTTCTGGCACGCCTGCAATAATAATATTTTGATTTGCTGTAATACGAAAATCACCCTGATGGATTTTGGCAATTTCCAGCATTCCTGTCATTAATGGTCGCTTAGGATCGTTATCTGTAATTCGCCCACTTTCAATAAATAAGGTTAAGTGCCATTTATTATCAATGCCCTTTACCCAACCAATACGATCACCTCGCTCAGTAAATTGGTAAGGACGAATCGGTGCAAAAACAAATCCCATACGGCGTTCAACTTCTGCTTTAAACCCTTCTAGCCCCATTGCTTGAATGGTATAACGCGTACGCGCATGTTTACGATCTGCACGATTACCGAAATCTCGTTGTGTGGTGACAATCGCCTCAGCGGCTATAAGGGTTTGCTCAAGGGAAATATACCCCAGTTCTAATGCCACGTGGGGATAGGTTGTTGTATTACCGTGCTCCATTGATAAGCCACCGCCCACTAAGACATTAAAGCCCGCTAGCTCTCCATTATCGCCTTTAATGGCAACAAAATTCATATCATTACCAAACACATCAACATCATTAAGCGGTGGGATAGAAACGGTGGTTTTATATTTACGTGGTAAGTAAGTTTTCCCTAAAATCGGTTCCTCTTCTGGTTCAAGTAAGTTTTCCGAACTCATCGCCTTCTTCCCGTCAATCCACACATCTAAATACCCTCGTGTACGAGGCAATAAATGCTCAGAAATTTTCTTTGCCCATTCATAAGCTTGCTGATGAAGCTCACTTTCAATTGGATTTGAAGTACATAACACATTACGGTTCATATCAGAGGCTGTTGCAATTGAATCTAAGCCAATGCGATGTAATAAACGATGCATATCCTGTAATTTTGTTTTCGGCACACCGTGATATTGGAAAGTTTGTCGATTAGTTAAACGAATTGAACGATAGTAACTATTTTCCCGTGCGAATTTGTCAATTTCGATCCACTGAAACGGCTTAATGATCCCTCCCGGTAAACGACAACGTAGTAGCATAAACTTGCGAGGTTCTAATTTTTGAGCCAAACGCTCAGCGCGAATATCGCGATCATCTTGTTCATACATACCGTGAAAGCGAATAAGCTGAAAATTGTCGCCATTGAAGCCCCCCGTTAAACCATCATTTAAGTCTTCTAAAATTGTACCGCGTAAAAAATTGCTTTCTTCTTTCAGACGCTCATTATCTGAAAGTGGTTGTGCTTTCCATTCTAAGCCTTTTTGTATGTTGTCTGTCATTTCCATCACTCCTCAATCTTAATACACATCACGTTGGTAGCGTTTTTCTTCGCGCAATCCATCTAAATACTCTTCGGCTTCATCAGCAGTCAATTTACCTTGGGTCGCAATCACCTCTAAGAGCGCTTGATTCACATCTTTTGCCATTTTGGTCGCATCACCACACACATAAATATATGCCCCCTCTTGTAACCATCGCCATATTTCTTCGCCATTTTCTCGAATCTTATCTTGCACATAGATTTTTTGTGATTGATCCCGTGACCACGCGAAGCTGTATTTATGTAAGAAGCCTTCCTTAGCAAATTGTTGCCATTCGGTTTGATACAAAAAATCGAGAGCAAAATGCGGATTACCGAAAATAAGCCAATTTCGCCCTTCGGCATTTTCCGCTGCTCGCTGCTGAACAAAAGCGCGAAATGGTGCAATTCCAGTACCAGAGCCGATCATAATAATGGGGCTTTTTGGATCCTGTGGTAAACGGAAATGATCGTTTTTCTCGATAAAGACTCTGACCCGTCCATCTTCTTCTACACGATCGGCTAAATAGCTTGATGCACCGCCAGCACGAGCTTTGCCTTGATAGTCATACCGCACAACGCCCACTGTTAAATGCACCTCTTCCCCTACTTCAGCTGCACTTGATGAAATGGAATACAAACGTGGTGTTAGTGGTCGGAATAAACTCGCTAATTGTTCAGCGGTTAGTTTGGTAGGAAATTGATGTAACACATCAACGATCGGCGTTTGTGCCACAAATTGGTGGCATTTTTCAACATCTTGCACGATCTCATTTAATAGATCATTTTTCGCCAATATGGCATAAGACTTCACAAAAGCCACATTATTTTGCGTTAATTCTAGCTCAGATTGAAGTGCGGTGGAAATTGATAACGTTTTTTCTTTTAATGTCACTTCTGCATCGCCCTCAACACCAACGGCAGCTAAGATTTCTGCAACCAAATCAGGATCATTTTCAAAATAAACACCGAGTGCATCACCCGCTTGATAGTCCAACCCTGAACCAGACAGGTCAAGTTCTAAATGTCTAACATCCTTCGCAGAACGACTATCCGTTAAGCGTTGATTCGTTATTAAGGAAGCGCTAAACGGGTTTTCTTTATTAAATGGTGATATTGAAGTCAGTGCAGCTTTCTTATGTTCTTGAATAGCCCCCCCTTGAGTTTGGGTCTGTTGATTTATAACGTTTTCTTTAATGGCATTGGTAATATTATTCACCCACTCTTCAGCAACAGATTTAAAATCCAAATCTACATCAACACGACTTAGCAAACGCTCTGCCCCTAAATTCGCAAAAGCGTGATCAAAATCTTTTCCCGCTTGACAAAAATGCGGGTATGAACTATCCCCCAAGCTCAACACGGCAAATTTCATTCCCGCCAATTTCGGGGCTTTTTTACCTTGCAATAATTTCAATAACAATACGCCTTCTTCTGGCGGTTCGCCTTCACCTTGTGTAGAGGTCACCAAAATAACCACCTTTTCTTGTGCAATATTTTTCGCTTTGTAGTCAGCCAGTGATTTACGAGAAACTGCAATGCCTTCACTTTGTAGCCGTGCCGCAAGTTGATCAGCCACCGATTTAGCGTTGCCTGTTTGCGAAGCTGACAGTACGCTCACCTCAAGAATGGTATTGGACGCAGAAAAAGTGGGGGAAAAACCCACCGCACTTTTCATTGCCGTCTCGCTCGCCTCTTGTGATTTCGCCCACGCATAGCCAGACAGCCAAGCCAGTTGAATATTGTTTAAACCTGAAAGTGTCTGTAACACTTCAGGGCTAAGTGGTAAAGTGATATTTGCCATCATTCCCCCAATAATAAAAATAAAATACAATTTCTACACGGTTTGCTTATCAGCACAGGGTTTAAAAGTGCGGTCGTTTTTTAATGATTTTCTAAAATCATTCCGCCCGCAACCGTGTGATAGGTAACCTCATCAATTAAAATAAATGCACCCGTGGCTTTATTTTGTTCGTAGGTACTGGCAGTTATCGGTTGCTGTAAACGAAGACGTACTTGGGCAATATCATTCATTTGGATCTGTGTTGCATCACTATTGTTCAGCAAGGTTTTTAAATCCAAAATTTGCTCAATCTCATTCACTTTAGCAAAAACCGTTTGTGTTCCCTGCTTAAGCAAATATTTACGCGCAGGATTAAGAGGCGTTTGGTCAAACCAGCAAAGTGTCGCCGTTAAGGTAGTTGTTGGCGCTAATGATGAATTAAGGGCTAAAAAGGTATCGCCACGAGAAATATCAATATCATCAGCAAGACGAAGTGTAACTTGTTCCCCCTCACTGGCTTGTGATACCAAGCCATTTGGTGAATAAATTTCAGCAATATGGCTTTGTAATCCATTTGGTTCAATTCTCACCGGATCACCCTGTTGAATGTTTCCCGCTTCAATACGCCCTTGATAGCCACGAAAATCATCTGCTTTATCGGGATCTAAACGTAAAACAAATTGAACCGGAAAATGAAATGTATCCTTTTTTTCTGAACGCGTATCATCAGTGGGTAAATTTTCTAATATCGTTAAAAGTGGCTCACCTTGATACCAAGGGGTACGTTCACTTTTATGTACGATATTGTCCCCTTGCAAAGCGGAAACGGGAACAAATTGCACTTCTGGTAATGCAAGCTGCTGCGCTAACCTACTATAAGCATTGATGATCGCGTTGAACTTCTCTTGAGAGAAATCCAATAAATCCATTTTATTTACGGCGACTAAAATATGCGGGCAACGCAAATGTTTTAAAATCGCAGAATGGCGTTTTGTTTGCGGCAGCAGCTCCACATTCTCTTGTGAAAAATCAAGCTGTGTCGCATCAATCAATACCACTGCGGCATTCGCTGTTGAAGCGCCCGTGACCATATTACGGGTATATTGTTCGTGTCCCGGTGTATCCGCAATAATAAATTTTCGTTTTGCGGTAGAAAAATAACGATACGCAACATCAATCGTAATGCCTTGTTCACGTTCGGCTTCAAGCCCGTCAGTTAAAATGGAAAAATCGATCGCTTCCCCGTTTCGTTTAGATTGGTTTAGGCTTAAAAGCTGATCACTTAATAATGCTTTGCTGTCATAAAGTAAGCGTCCAATTAAAGTACTTTTACCATCATCAACACTGCCTGCTGTGATAAAACGTAACGGTGCATATTGGGTTAATTGGCTCATAGTTATTCCTTCTTTCTCTATCTTTTCTGAAATGCTGTTTGCTGGTAATTTTTTAGAAATAGCCTTGCTTTTTACGTCGCTCCATTGCGGCTTCACTCGTGCGATCGTCCATTCGCGTTGCACTACGTTCAGAAATTTCACTTAATGCCGTTTCCTGAATAATTTCACGTGGTGTTGTTGCGTGGCTTGCGACAGGGCAAGTACAACTAATGTCCCCTACCGTACGAAAGCGTACCGAACGAATGAGACTTTCTTCCCCTGCTTCCTTTGGCGTTAATGGCGTGATAGGAACCAAAAGCCCGTTTCGTTCCACCACTTCACGGTTATGAGCATAATAAATAGAAGGCAATGCTAATTTTTCTTGTTCGATATATTGCCAAATATCCAGTTCTGTCCAATTAGAAATCGGGAAAACACGCATATTTTCACCTTGGTGCAGTTTTGCATTGTATAAAGACCACAATTCAGGGCGTTGTGCTTTTGGATCCCATTGACCAAATTCATCACGAAAAGAAAAAATCCGCTCTTTCGCACGTGCTTTCTCTTCATCGCGTCGAGCGCCTCCCATCAAGGCATCAAAGCCATAAGCGTCAATCGTTTCTAGTAAGGTAATGGCTTGAGCCGCATTACGACTATCATTTTCTTTACGCAAAACGACCGTTCCTTTGGCAATGGAGTCTTCTACTTTGCCAACAATTAATTTTGCTTGAAGTGCTGCCACGGTATCATCACGAAATTGGATTACTTCAGGATAATTATGCCCCGTATCAATATGCACCAAAGGAAAAGGTAAAACTAATTTTCGTCCCGCTAATTGAAAGGCTTTGCGTGCCAATGCTAGCAACACAACACTGTCCTTCCCACCTGAAAAAAGTAAGGCTGGATTACGACATTGTGCGACAACCTCGCGAATAATATAAATAGCCTCAGCCTCTAGCCAGTCAAGATGACCTGTTTCAATCTGATTTTGTGTTGTCATTATGCTTCCTTCTGTTTATTCTCATTAAAATCGGTATAGTAAAAATATGGTTAACATTTCATCTATTTATGTAATCCGCACTCTTTGCTATCTTTATTCTCCCACCACCAACGTCCAGCTCGAATATCGTCTCCTGCTTTTACAGGCGCTGTGCAAGGGGCGCAGCCAATACTTGGAAACCCCTGTTCATATAACGCATTGTAGGGAATTTGATACTTCAAAATATAAGCCCACACCTCGTTTTCAGACCAATCATAAATAGGGTTATATTTCGCAATTTGGCGACTTTCATCTTGCTCATAAAAAGGTAACGTAGTACGTGTTGTTGATTGCGAACGGCGTTGCCCTGTGAGCCAACAATCTGCTGAAGCTAAGGCACGATTTAACGGTTCAATTTTACGCAAATAACAGCATTCTCTACGCAATGCTACGCTTTCATAAAAAGCAAATTTCCCTTTTTGTTCTTCATAGTGTTTTATGGCTTGAGTATCTGGATAGAACAGCTCAAAATTCAATTGGGGATAGGTCTTTTTTAACACGCTCAGCAAGGCTAAGGTTTCAGGATTTAATTGCCCTGTTTCAAGAGTGAATACGGTAATTTTCGCTTTAGTTTTCGCAATGACATCGGTAATCACCATATCTTCCACCGCAAGACTACTAGCAAATTTAATCTGTTGATGTGCGTTGCTAATGTCTTGCAATCGTGCCAAAAGCTGTTTTTCTTTCGCCTCAAGCTGAACAAAATCATCTTGTGTCGGCTGAGGGATCATCCATAATTTAGGTTTTTCCATTGGTTTGCTTCCTCTTTTAACCCTCAATATTCGTTATGCAACCTGCTTTGGTTGTAAACGTGTGAATGTAAAGTGCGGTGCTTTTTGAGGCTGTTTTTCTTCCCCAAACCACGCTAATTTTTCCTGCAAGGCGACCACTTCCCCCACAACGATTAACGCGGGGGTCGGTGCGTTTTCAGCAATTTCTGCCAAATTTGCTAAGATGCCTGTTTGTGTTTGTTGTGTTTCTAATGTTCCGTGCGAAATGACGGCGACAGGCGTCGTACTGGCTCGCCCAAATTGCTGTAATTGTGTAGCGATCTCGTGGGCATTTAAGGTTCCCATATAAATAACTAAGGTTTGCTGGCTTCGGGCAAGGCTTTGCCACTCAATCTCTGCCGCATCATTTTTGCGATGCCCTGTAACAAACACCGCACTTTGGGCATAATCACGATGCGTAAGCGGAATGCCTGCATAGGCGGTTGCCCCAATCGCTGCGGTAATACCGGGTACTACTGAAAATGGAATGTGGTGTTGTGCCAGAATTTCCAACTCTTCGCCAGCTCGCCCAAAAACAAAAGGATCCCCACCTTTCAATCGAACAACACGTTTCCCTGCCTTGGCATACTTCACAAGCAAGGCATTGATCTCTTCTTGTGCCACAGCATTCCCCCGCCCCCGTTTGCCGACAAAAACACGTTGTGCATCACGGCGAATTAAATCTAAAACCGCTTCTGAAACCAACGCGTCATACAACACAATATCGGCTTGCTGAATTTCTTGTAATCCTTTTAAGGTCAATAATCCCGCATCTCCCGGTCCTGCCCCTACAAGCGTAACGCTCCCCCCTTGAAAATCAGCGCTGTCAAGTTGATATGCTAATTCTTGAGTTGCTTGTTCAAGCTGGTGGTTTTTGATGAACTGCGCAAATCGCCCATTAAATAATTGCTCCCAAAAACGGCGACGTTGTGTAACCGAACGAAAGCGTTGCTTAACTTTATACCGCCATTTCCCCGCAAGCGCTGCCATCGTCCCTAAATACTGCGGTAAACGAGCTTCAAGCTTTTCCCGTAATAACCTCACCAATACCGGGGCTGTGCCACCACTGGAGATCGCAATTTGAATAGGATCACGATCAATGATTGAGGGGAAAATCGCACTGCAATGGGCTTGATCATCAACAACATTAACAAATTTATGCTGATTTTCGGCAAGAGTGAAAATACGTTGGTTTAATGTCTTATCGTTGGCTGCCGCAATCACGAAAAAAACCTGTTGCAACTGTTCTGAATGAAAGGTTTTCGCTAACCAAATAATACGTTCCTGTTGCCAAAGTGCGGTGAGTTCTGCACCAAGTTTTTCCGCTACAACGCGTACTTCTGCATTCGCTTTCAGCAATAAGCTCACTTTGCGTGCGGCAACAGCACCGCCCCCAACAACCAGAACGGGACGATTTGTTAATTCAGCAAATAATGGAAAATATTTCATAATCTCACTCCTTAAACTGTTTTTTAATCAGCTTGTGAATTGCAATGCACGCAAGCCTGAAAATAAAGTTGATCAAACAACGCGTTATCTGCAAAATGTTGCTGATTAATTGTTGCCCAATCACCAAATTGTTCATTAACATCAAGCGCATTTACCTTTGGGAAAAGTGCGGTGAATTTTTGTGCTATTTTGGCATTACTTGGACGAAAGTGATGTTGAGCGGCGAGTTCTTGTCCTTGTTCCGACCATAACCCTTGCAAATAAGTTTGTGCCAGCTTATGCGTACCATTGATTTTTGTATTCGTTGTTTCCGCCACCAATACAGGGGTGTATAAAGTAAGGCTCGGATAAATTACGCTAAACCCTTGTGTATCAAGACGCTGAGCCGCTAAAGCCGCTTCATTTTCAGGGGTTATCAACACATCCCCAAAATGACGTTGCGTGAATACCATTGTGGCACTTCTCGCCCCCGCTTCTAATACCGGCACATTGCGTAAAAGACGGCGTATAAAATCCAATTGCTGTGCTTCACCAGAAAATGCCTGCTTGGCGTAAGAATACGCTGCAAGGTAAGCAAAACGTCCATTGGCGGAAGTTTTAGGGTTAGCAAAAACCACACGAACATCATTACGCGTGAGATCTTGCCAATCTCGAATTTGTTTTGGATTTCCTTTTTTTACCAAAAACACCATTACCGAACCAAAGGGCGTAGCATTGTTTGGGAAACGCTGCGCCCAATCAGATGCAACAAGCCCTTTTTGCACCAATAAATCAATATCATTCGCTTGGGTTAATGTCACAATATCTGCTGGAAGCCCTTTTGCCACGCTTAACGTTTGCTTACTTGCACTACCATGGGATTGGGAGATCACGATGTTCGCGTGTTGCTGGCGAAAAGCTTGATTATAATCGTGATAAAAATCGCGAATAACGTCATAAGCAACATTAAGCAACACCTTTTTTTCTGTTTGTCTTGAGCAATTTAGCAGCCCAAGCACAATCACAAATATGCCTGCCAAAAGCACAACACCTTTCTTCATTCTTGCTCTCCGAAAACAGCATTTGAAAACGATGAACAAGTTATAAAGCAAAAATTTACAATTCAAAAATAACAAAATTTTATTTTTTATAACAAAATGGAATTTATAAGGCAAAATAAAACAGATATAAATTCCATTTAGGAATAATAAATGCGTTTTTGTTCTTTGCGCTTGTAAAAAAGTGCGGTTATTTTTGACAATGTTTTTTGCTGATATGTCATATGAAGCAAAGGTACGACTAGAATTTGCCCTTCAATCAATCTATGAAGGTAACATCGTGAAAAAAAAGAGTAATATGGAGAAATCAACGATGCGAACCGTTCTTCCTTTTTTTAAAAGTGGTATGACTATCAGTATTTTATGGATAGTTTCGATGATTATATTGCCATTGGCACTATTAATTGCTACTGCATTACAGCTTAGCGGTAAAGAAATTTTAGCCATCGCGTTAAGTAAACCTGTTATTGCCGCGATTTGGCTTTCTTTTAAACAAGCTTTCATCGCTACGCTGATTAATATGCTGTTTGGTTTTTTACTCGCTTGGGTGTTAGTGCGTTATGATTTTATTGGGAAAAACCTCATTAATGCACTCATTGATTTACCCTTTGCCTTACCCACTGCGGTTGCAGGGATTGCGTTATCTGCACTTTATTCGCCACAAGGATTGTTTGGAAAATGTTTATCTAATATAGGTATTCAAATTGCTTATACCCCTAATGGGATCACTGTCGCCTTAATTTTTGTTAGTTTGCCTTTTATAGTGCGAGCCATTCAGCCTGTTCTGACCGCTTTCGATTCTAGCTATGAAGAAGCCGCCCATCTTTTGGGAGCTAGCCCGCTCATAACACTCATCCGTGTCATTCTTCCGCCACTTCTTCCCGCTCTTATCAGTGGAGCAGGAATGGGATTTGCGCGTTCATTAGGTGAATATGGTTCGGTGATTTTCATTGCCGGGAATGTGCCTTTAGTTTCTGAAATTGCACCATTGATTATTATGTCAAAATTGGAATTGTATGATGTTCAAGGGGCTGCCGTCGTGGCACTCGTAATGCTTTTTATCTCTTTTCTATTAATTTTGGCTATTAATATTATGCAATGGCAATTCAGCAAACACATTACAGAGGTGAAATAATGAAAGATTTTCGTTACGCCAAATGGCTTCTCATTACCCTTGCTCTGGGCTTTTTTGCCATTGTGTTACTCGCCCCCTTATGCAGCATATTTTATTATGCCTTTGCACAAGGCATTCATTTTTTTCTCGCTTCTTTAAGCAATGAAGAAGCTTTAGCAGCAATTTGGCTTAGCTTAAAAGTGGCATTGATTATTTTACCAATCAACATTTTTATTGGTGTCGTAATGGCTTGGACGATTGCCTATTTCAATTTTAAAGGCAAAGCTATCTTGACCGCGATGCTTGATTTGCCCTTTTCTCTCTCGCCAGTGGTTGTGGGGCTAATGTTTTTGCTTCTCTTTGGCTTAGATGGGCTGGTAGGAAATTGGCTATTTGAACACGGCATTCGCGTGATTTTTGCTGTGCCAAGTATTGTGATTGTTACGCTTTTTGTTACTTTTCCTCTTATCGCGAAATCCCTTATTCCAACAATGAATGCACAGGGAAACAGCGAGGAGCAAGCCGCGATTATCCTTGGCTCAAATGGCTGGACGTTATTCTGGCGTGTCACTTTTCCGAAAATTAAATGGGCATTACTCTATGGCATCATTTTAAGTAATGCCCGTGCAATGGGGGAATTTGGTGCAGTGAGTGTCGTTTCAGGGCATATTCGTGGCTTAACCAATACCCTACCGCTCTATATTGAAATCAGCTATAACGAATACCAATTTGTTGCTGCTTTTGCTTGCGCAAGCCTACTGGCGCTACTCGCGCTATTCACACTCGGATTAAAATATTTAGTGAGCTGGCAAGCTAAACGCAAACTTAATAATACATTTAATAAATAGGAGGCGATGATGTCGATAAAAGTTGAGCAATTAGAAAAACATTTTGGCAAATTCCACGCCTTACAAAACATTCACTTACAATGCGAGCAGAACCAACTTACTGCCTTGCTTGGACCAAGTGGCTGTGGAAAAACTACCTTATTACGCATTATTGCAGGGCTAGAATTTGCTGATCAAGGGCGAATTTTATTTAATAATCAGGATGTTACCCATCTTTCTGCCAAGCAACGTCAAGTGGGCTTTGTGTTTCAACATTATGCGTTATTTCAAAATATGACCGTATTTGATAATGTCGCCTTTGGTTTACAAGTGAAACCACGAAAAACACGCCCTAGCCGTGAAAAAATCACACAAAAAGTTACCGCACTTTTACAGTTGGTTGAACTTGCCCATTTGGCACACCGTTATCCTCATCAGCTATCAGGTGGTCAGCGCCAACGCATCGCACTTGCACGCGCCTTAGCCGTTGAACCCAAAGTCCTTTTATTAGATGAACCCTTTGGCGCC
Organism: Avibacterium sp. 21-595; assembly: GCF_023611905.1. Lineage (NCBI taxonomy): Bacteria > Pseudomonadati > Pseudomonadota > Gammaproteobacteria > Pasteurellales > Pasteurellaceae > Avibacterium > Avibacterium sp. 21-595. The sequence goes on from NZ_CP091455.1 coordinate 1,823,116, forward strand.
CTTGATGCTCAAGTGCGTAAATCATTACGTCGTTGGTTGCGTGATTTACACCAAGAATTAACAATAACAAGTTTATTTGTTACTCACGATCAAGATGAAGCCTTGGACGTTTCCGATCGTATTGTGGTGATGAATAAAGGAAAAATTGAGCAAGTCGATGTTCCCAATAAAATTTACCACGCCCCACAAACGCCTTTTGTAACCCAATTTGTCGGCGATGTGAATGTTTTTCACGGGCATATTGATCAGGGAAAATTAGTCATAGGGGAATTTAGCCACCACCTCAATTCTGCTGCCAATACGCCAACATCCGTTGAAAATCAATCTGCTACGGCTTACATTCGTCCTTATGAACTCACGCTTTCACGGCAAAATCAAAATGCGTTAGCATCAGGAATCATTACGCATATTAATGCGATAGGCTTTATTGTACGCATTGAAATTCAAAGTGAACAAAGTGAGCAACCGATCGAAGTGATTTTGACCCAACAAGCTTATTTAAAAGAAAAATATCAAGTCAATGATCAGGTTTACCTTGTGCCAGATAAACTTAATTTATTCCAGCAGATGAATATTTAAATAACCGCTTACTCATACAATGAAAATGGAAAATATTTAACCGATTTGCAAGAAAAGGAACGCACAAAAATTGTATTTTATCGCCTTGTTAAATTAATAGGCGCTATTTTGGCGCTTATTTTTTAGCTAAATATTGTATTTAAATCAGTTTCCAATTTATCCAACATTTCATACCGTTTACGATACATTGAACGTTTTTTGCTTTGAATATCTTCTAAAGGTTTGCGTTCTATCTCAAGTGGTAATGTCCAGTAACCTTGAACATTTAAATTACCGGCATTTTCTTGCCAGAACTCATCATAATTAAAAAGTAAACGCTTAGAATCATTCCAGCGAAATTTAGCTTGTCGTTTATGAGAAATACCAACTAAATCACAACCTAATTGTTTTGCTAATAATTTAAAGGCATTGACAAGCATAAACATTGGTCTCATTCCATGTAATTCTTTTGTCGCAAGGCGAACAATATCTTGCGCATTTTCCCCTTTCGGGCCTTGAATAGAAGCAATTAAGATTTGATGTGGTGATAAAAAAGTAAAAGAAGCATCATACACACTACGCTGATTCTCTTGATCATAAATATTCAGAGAGAAAAAACCTTCCAACGGATCAATTTGATTAAGATTAATCTTTAAAAACAATTTTTCCGTTAATTGTGATAGTGACAATGTTTGCTGTTCAACCAGTTGTTGGCAAAATGCCTCTCCTAACTTATCTTCTGCAAGTAAAAAATGTTGTGAAATACTATCTAATCGCTGCTGCACATTAAAAGATTTATCACAATACGCATAAAGCAAAGCGTTAGTGCGATATAAATTTTGATTAAAAAACGTCGCCCATAATGGCTTTTCATTTAAAAATGCGGTGAATGTTTGACATTGCTTGGCATATAACGATGTCCTCACCAAATAACGTAATTTTTCTCTTATACGCTTTAGTACTCGTTTTTCAACAGGATAAAGTTGAGCAAAAGAAGGAAAAGAAAACGAACTGGACATAAAAATACCGATAAAAAGCCAAAATAAGATGGAAATTTTAATAAAAAATAACCGCACTTTCAATGTAATAAAAGTGCGGTTAAATTTTTACACGATTTTAATTAATCTTTTTTATTATTTAACTGTGGTAAAAAAGAGTCTTTTGAAATGCTTAACAAGCCAGTTTGGGTGTAAATACCTAATTTATCACGGGTATCGACAATATCTAAGTTACGCATTGTTAATTGACCGATGCGATCTAATGGATCGAATGGGGCATTTTCAATTTTTTCCATACTTAAACGTTCTGGGTGATAGGTGCTGTTTGCTGATGACGTGTTTAAGATGGAATAATCATTGCCACGGCGTAGTTCAAGAGTAACTTCACCAGTGATCGCACGCGCAACCCAACGCTGCGCAGTTTCACGTAACATTAATGCTTGCGGATCGAACCAGCGACCTTGATACAATAAACGACCTAGACGTAAACCGTTAATGCGGTATTGTTCAATGGTGTCTTCATTGTGGATTGCACTGAGCAAACGCTCGTAGGCAATATGTAATAATGCCATTCCCGGCGCTTCATAAATACCGCGAGATTTTGCCTCAATAATGCGGTTTTCAATTTGGTCTGACATTCCTAAACCGTGGCGACCACCAATGCGGTTTGCTTCAAGGAAGAGTTCGACTGAATCGCTAAATGATTTACCATTTAATGCCACTGGCACGCCTTCTTCAAAGCGAACCGTAACTTCTTCAGGTTTAATTTCTACCTCTTCGCGCCAGAATGGTACGCCCATAATTGGATTCACAATACGAATGCCACGGCTTAATAATTCGAGATCTTTCGCCTCGTGTGTTGCCCCCAGCATATTAGAATCTGTTGAGTAGGCTTTTTCGACAGACATTTTATATTCAAAACCATTGGCGATTAAGAATTCTGACATCTCGTGGCGACCGCCGAGTTCCTCAATAAAGCGATCATCTAACCAAGGTTTATAAATTTTTAAATTTGGGTTAGTTAATAAACCGTAACGATAAAAACGCTCAATATCATTCCCTTTGAAGGTACTTCCATCGCCCCAGATATTGACATCATCTTCTTTCATTGCAGAAACCAACATTGTTCCTGTTACCGCACGACCTAATGGTGTGGTGTTGAAGTAGGTTGCGCCCCCTGTAGAAATATGAAATGCCCCACATTGGATCGCCACAATCCCTTCGTGCGCAAGCTGGCTACGACAGTCGATTAAACGTGCGTTTTCCGCACCATATTCCATCGCTTTGCGTGGAATGGCATTGTAATCTTCTTCATCAGGCTGACCTAAATTTGCCGTATATGCATAAGGAATTGCCCCATTTTGACGCATCCAAAGCAATGCGGCACTGGTATCTAATCCGCCAGAAAAGGCAATCCCAACTTTTTGTCCTACTGGAAGGTTTTGTAAAATCGTGTTTGACATAGTAATACCTTAGTTGTTGCTTTTGTGTGAGTAATGTTAAACCGGTTTATTATCAATGAAATCGCCTTTAAAGTCCATTAGGCATTAAAGCGATTTTACTGCTGGAAGCATTAATTCAGGATCAGGATATTGATAAACAAAATCTAATTCTTGGCAAATTTTATTGCCTTCAATAATTCGCCTTGGATCCGTAGATGAACAAATAAAGTGCGGTGCAATTACACCAAGTTTTTCCGCCATTTTCCCATAATATTGCGCTTTGGTCGGATGATAAGGCGCAGAAAGATGATACAAACGCTGCCCACTTGGGGTTTCAAGCAAAAGCTGAATCGCTCTCGCACAATCATCAATATGCACTAAATTGACTGGCGTGTTACCTTGTTTCACATCTTGCTTATTTGCTAACGCATAAACTGGATGACGATCTGCCCCCACAAGCCCTGCAAAGCGGATAATATCGCAATCAACATTAGGCAATGTGGCTAGCCATTTTTCAATTTCAAGCAAGCCCTGCCCAATTTCACTGTCAGGTTGTGGCAACTGCGCTTCATCAAAATGCCCACTTTGCATCGGAAAAACGGAACTGGAACTAATAAAAATAAAATGCTGAACACCGTGATTTAGCGCCTCATTGACCAAATTTTTAATGCCTTGCACATAATCTTTGACATCAAAAAAATATTGGCTTGGTGGAATATTTATCACCAAGCTATCCACGGTCAAAAGCGCAGATAAATCATCAGGATCGGCATTGATTTCAGGCTCAAGCAACAAGTGATAGGTTTCCAATCGCATTAAGCGCATTTGTTCCACCTCATCGTGTGTACGTTTCGTGCCTTTTACTGTCCAGCCTAAATGTTTTAAATGGCGAGCAAGGGGCAACCCTAACCAACCTAATCCAACGATTGCAACAGATCGCATATTACCTCGGTAATCCAATTATTGTGTCGTCAATTCTAGCCGAAAAAGCACCGCACTTGAAAATAATTTGCTTCCCGATTGATTATTTCGTCAATAAATCCAATGCTTCTTGGTATTTATCCACCGTTTTTTGGATCACCTCAGCAGGAACTTTTGGGGCGGGAGGTTCTTTATTCCAACCGCTGTTTTCCAGCCAATCACGGATAAATTGTTTATCAAAAGAAGGCGGATTTATGCCTTCTTGGTAGCTGTCCACCGACCAAAAACGGCTAGAATCCGGTGTTAGCACTTCGTCCATTAAAGTAAGCGTGCCGTTTTCATCTAGTCCAAATTCAAATTTGGTATCACAAATGATAATGCCTTTGGTTAATGCATATTCTGCCGCTGCTTTGTAAAGTGCTAGGGCTTTTTCTTTTACTTGCGCCGCTAATTCCGCCCCAATGAGTGCTTCACATTCGGCATAGCTAATATTGATGTCGTGATTGCCCACTTCTTCTTTACTTGACGGGGTAAAAATTGGCTCAGGCAATTTGCTCGCTTCTTGCAAACCTTTCGGTAATTCAAGCCCACAGATCGTTCCTGTTTGTAAGTAATCTTTTAAGCCACTTCCCGTGAGATAGCCACGAACAATAGATTCAATTTTAATCGGCGTTAAACGCTGACATACAACAGCACGATCTTTGACTAAATCAGCTTCCGCTTTTGGCAATACATCATAGACACTGTCGCCGGTAAAATGATTTGGCATAATAGGGGCTAATTTATTAAACCAGAAGTTAGAAATTTGGGTAAGAATTTCGCCTTTGCGTGGAATGGGATCATCTAAAATCACATCAAATGCCGATAAACGATCGGTTGCCACCATTAACATTCGTTTGTCGTCAATTTCATAGAGATCACGCACTTTGCCTGAATAAATTTTTTTTAGACTTAATTCGCTCATTTTTACCTCGTTTAGCTCATAAAAAAACTGCCGAATATTGTACCGCACTTTTAATTAATTTACGCAAACGTTTGCTTGTTTTTTTAGAATAATTGAATAAATCCTTATTACAAAGAGAAAAGAAAAAGAAAGTATTGAGAATCACACAAAGATCAGGGAAAATAACCCTCATATTTTTCAGTATAACGAATAATAACCTATGTCTTTAAACGATTATCCACAACAAGTTAATAAACGTAGAACTTTTGCTATTATTTCTCACCCCGATGCAGGTAAAACCACTATCACAGAAAAAGTGTTGCTTTATGGAAATGCGATTCAAAAAGCAGGGTCAGTGAAAGGGAAAGGTTCTGCGCAACACGCCAAATCAGACTGGATGGAAATGGAAAAGCAACGTGGAATTTCCATTACCACTTCTGTCATGCAATTTCCTTACAATAATTGCCTAGTCAATTTATTAGATACTCCGGGACACGAAGACTTCTCTGAAGATACTTACCGCACATTAACCGCAGTAGATAGCTGTTTAATGGTGATAGACAGTGCCAAAGGGGTTGAAGAGCGCACCATTAAACTAATGGAAGTCACTCGCTTGCGTGATACGCCAATTCTCACTTTTATGAATAAATTGGACCGCGATATTCGTGATCCGATGGAATTATTAGATGAAGTAGAAAGCGTACTCAATATTCATTGTGCGCCGATTACTTGGCCGATTGGTTGCGGTAAATTATTTAAAGGTGTTTATCATCTTTATAAAGATGAAACCTATCTTTACCAAACAGGGCAAGGGCATACGATTCAACAAGTTCGCGTGGTGAAAGGTCTTGATAATCCTGAATTAGATCAAGCAGTAGGCACAGATTTAGCACAGCAATTGCGAGATGAATTAGAACTGGTACAAGGCGCATCTAATGAATTTGATCTATCTCTTTTCCTTTCTGGCGAATTGACCCCTGTATTCTTTGGTACAGCACTAGGTAATTTCGGGGTTGATCATTTCCTTGATGGTCTAACTGAATGGGCGCCAATTCCACAAGCTCGTCAAGCAGATACCCGAATCGTAGAAAGCAGTGAAGAAAAGCTTACTGGCTTTGTCTTTAAAATCCAAGCCAATATGGATCCAAAGCACCGCGACCGTGTTGCATTTATGCGTGTTGTTTCAGGAAAATATGAAAAAGGGATGAAACTGCGCCACGTTCGTATCGGTAAAGATGTCGTGATTTCAGATGCACTTACCTTTATGGCAGGCGATCGTACTCACGCTGAAGAAGCCTATGCGGGGGATATTATCGGTTTACATAACCATGGCACGATTCAAATTGGCGATACTTTCACGCAAGGGGAAGAATTAAAATTCACTGGCATTCCAAACTTTGCCCCAGAATTATTCCGCCGTATTCGCCTTAAAGATCCACTCAAACAAAAACAATTACTCAAAGGTTTAGTACAACTCTCAGAAGAAGGTGCTGTGCAAGTTTTCCGCCCTCTCACCAATAATGATCTTATCGTCGGTGCGGTAGGGGTGTTGCAATTTGATGTGGTTGTCGCTCGCTTAAAATCTGAATATAACGTCGAAGCCATTTACGAAACCGTAAATGTCGCCACCGCACGCTGGGTGGAAGGTGATGATGTGAAAAAATTTGAAGAATTTAAACGTAAAAATGAACAAAATCTTGCTTTAGATGGAGGGGATAATCTCACCTATATCGCCCCAACAATGGTTAATCTGAACCTCACTCAAGAGCGTTATCCTGACATCACTTTCTTTAAAACAAGAGAACATTAATCACCAAAATGGGCTTACTGCCCATTTTTCTTACTTTACCAATCCCTCTCATATACAGCAAATATTCCCCCTTTACAAAAAAGTGAATTAATCATTTTATCTATAAAATAGCAAGTTTATCTTTTCTAAAAAAACTTGAAATACCCCTTATTCAAGCTTACAAGAATATAGAAATGAAGAAAAAACGAAGCAATTACATCATTAAGCTACCATAAAATTTAAGAAATTATTAACTCTCACCTTATTTTTGCTACTAATAATGTTCTTTAAAGAAAAAATTACGCTGAATGAAGGTTATTCTGGTAAAAAAACTAGGAAGAATTTAGTGAGATTGAACAGTTTTAGAAAAAACCTTGCTTATCCAATAGTTAATAGGTTTTGTAATACTTCTTATAATTTTATAGTAGATACAAAAAGAAAATTACTCTATATAAACGTAAATGACGAATAGAAAAGCTGAATTTACAATTATCTTATTGATTTACTTGATATTTTAAATGGTGCCCGAGGGCGGACTTGAACCGCCACGACTCGAAAGTCGAGGGATTTTAAATCCCTTGTGTCTACCGATTTCACCACTCGGGCTGAGTGATATGCTGACTGCGGTTGAAATATGGAGGCGTGTCCCGGAGTCGAACCGAGCTACATGGATTTGCAATCCAGTGCATAACCGCTTTGCTAACACGCCGTAGCGTAAATTGGAGCGGGAAACGAGGCTCGAACTCGCGACCCCGACCTTGGCAAGGTCGTGCTCTACCAACTGAGCTATTCCCGCTTTCGCTGCAACACATTCGCTGTCAGTGGCGTGCATTTTACTAACTTCTTGAACGCTGTCAATTAAAAATATGAAAAAACATTATTGATTGATGAAAAAAAATGCAAAGCTAACAAACTTGCTTTAAAACAAAGCGATTTATGGATAATTTTAGATCGTTTTTAATCCTTGTGTCTTATCAGCAAACTAAATTTAAAATCTACTTTCAACAGGCGATCCTTTATGCCAAAATGGCACTATTCTATTTATCAAGACTGCACAAAATTGTTTTCTTTATGAATACAAAGTGCGGTGCAATTTTTTGTAATTTTTACGAGGAAGGATATGACACAACAATATAAGATTGAAACATTACTCGCGCAAGCAGGCAATCGCACAGATGAAAGAACCGGTGCCGTTTCCACACCAATTTTTCTTTCCACTGCCTATGGCCATCATGGTATTGGTGAAAGTACCGGTTATGATTATACCCGAACAAAAAACCCAACCCGTACCGTTTTAGAAGAAACTATTGCAAAATTAGAAGGCGGTGAAAGGGGCTTTGCTTGCGCCTCAGGTATGGCTGCCATTCAGTTAATTATGCAGTTATTTGCTTCTCCGGATGAATGGATTGTCTCTAGTGATGTGTATGGCGGTACTTATCGTTTATTAGATTTCGCCTATAAAAATACGCACGGGGTGAAACCTGTTTATGTCAATACGGCCTCTCTTGATGCCATTGAGCAGGCCATTACGCCAAACACCAAAGCGATTTTTGTGGAAACCCCTTCAAATCCGTTAATGGAAGAATGCAATGTGCCAGCTATTGCTAAATTGGCGAAAAAACATAATTTGTTACTTATTGTTGATAATACATTCTTAACGCCAGTACTCTTCCGTCCTTTAGAATGTGGCGCTGATATCGTAATCCACAGTGGCACAAAATATCTTGCAGGGCATAATGATGCGTTAGTGGGCTTAGTCGTTGCCAATGGGCAAGAATTATGTGATCGTTTATTCTATATCCAAAATGGGGCGGGCGCAGTGCTTTCACCATTTGATAGTTTCTTAACTATTCGCGGAATGAAAACCTTAGCATTACGTATGGAACGCCATCAAAAAAATGCCCAAGAATTAGCGAAATTCCTCGCAAGCCAACCACAAGTGAAGGATGTACTTTATCCAAATAAAGGCGGAATGCTCTCTTTCCGTTTGCAAGAAGAGTCTTGGGTAAATCCGTTCTTAAAAGCAATTAAGCTCATTACTTTTGCTGAAAGCCTTGGCGGTACAGAAAGTTTCATCACCTACCCTGCAACCCAAACGCATATGGATATTCCAGAAGCAGAACGTATTGCCCGCGGTGTGTGTAATTGCCTGCTACGTTTCTCGGTGGGATTGGAAGATGTGGAAGATCTCAAAGCGGATCTACTACAAGCCTTCGCCCAATTAAACTCATAAAACGGAGAAAAGATAATGAAAGTCGCTGTTTATAGTACCAAAAGCTACGATCGTAAATATTTAGAATTGGTCAATGTGAAATACGGCTTCGAGCTGGAATTTTTTGATTTTATGCTCACGGAATCGACAGCGAAAATGGCAGAGCATTGCGATGTGGTGTGTATTTTCGTGAATGACGATGGCAGTCGAAAAGTATTAGAAAAACTCGCCGCACTTGGCGTAAAAATGGTGGCGTTGCGTTGTGCTGGTTTTAATAATGTCGATCTCAAAGCGGCACAAGAATTAGGCATTCAAGTGGTTCGTGTACCAGCCTATTCACCAGAGGCGGTGGCTGAACATACCGTTGGTTTAATGCTAACGCTAAACCGTAAAATTCATCGTGCTTATCAAAGAACAAGAGAAGCGAATTTCTCTCTTGAGGGTTTAACCGGCTTTAATATGCACGGACGCACCGTTGGCGTGATTGGTACAGGAAAAATCGGCATTGCGGTAATGCGTATCTTAAAAGGATTTGGTATGCATATTTTGGCTTACGATCCGTTTAAAAATCCTGTTGCCGAAGAATTAGGCGCAGAATATGTTGAATTAGATGAATTGTATGCAAAATCACATATTATCACTTTGCACTGCCCTGCTACGCCAGAAAATTATCATCTACTCAATCGTGATGCCTTTGCTAAAATGCGTGATGGGGTGATGATTATCAATACAAGTCGTGGAACATTGATTGATACACAAGCCGCAATAGATGCGTTAAAACAGCGTAAAATTGGCGCATTAGGAATGGATGTGTACGAAAATGAACGTGAGCTATTCTTTGAAGATAAATCAAACGAAGTGATTCAAGATGATGTCTTCCGCCGTTTATCATCGTGCCATAATGTACTTTTAACAGGGCATCAAGCATTTCTTACCGAAGAAGCGCTAACCAGTATTTCTAATGTTACCTTAGAGAATATTTATACCTTGCAAACAGGTAAGCCTTGCCCTAACCTAGTGTTGCCTTCTTAACTTTTAACAATTGAACTGATTAGTGTGAGCAATTTGATTTTATGCTATGATGCCCACACTTTAGCAATCACGCCAATATGGCTAGAAACAAAAAATAAGGAAAATAAAATGAGTGAAGTATTACATACTACTGACGCCACTTTCGAGGCAGATGTTTTAAGATCTGATGTCCCTGTATTGTTAGATTTTTGGGCGCCTTGGTGTGGCCCTTGCCGTATGGTAGGCCCTATCCTTGATGAATTAGCTGCAGAACTTGGTGATAAAGTCAAAATCGTAAAAATTAACATTGACGAAAACCAAGCAACCCCATCCCAATTTGGCGTTCGCAGTATTCCAACATTATTAATGTTTAAAGAAGGAAAAGCTGTCGCAACACAAGTAGGTGCATTACCAAAAAATCAATTAGCGGCATTTATTGCACAAAATAGTTAATTTCCTCTAAAAAATAACCTCATCAAATGATGAGGTTATTTTCATTTCAATGGTAGAAATTTTGCATTCTCTCTCTTGCTTAACTTGGCAACATTCCCAAAATTACACAATATGCTATAAAATTTATCTACTTCAAACGCTCTTTCAACCAATGAAAAAATGTATCGCCATTCATAAATCCTGTAATTCGAGCGGATTCAATTTCATTACCTTGCTGATCAAAAAAGATAAGGGTTGGTAACCCTAGCACATTTAATTTTTCCATTAATGCTTTGTTTTCATTGCTATTTTTTGTCATATCAACTTGTAACAATAAAATATTGTCAAACGCCTGCTGAACCTTGGGATCAGAAAAAGTATATTTTTCAAATTCCTTGCACGCCACGCACCAGTCAGCATACAAATCAAGCATAGCAAAAGTGCGGTCGTTTTTTTGCAAAATTTTTTGTAGCTCTTCATAAGTACTTACTTTTTGAAAAGTATTTTGATGAGCGTTTGTTACTTGCACTAAATTAGATTCAGCCCACAGCCACCCTTGCAAGGGCTTAACCAACATCATTGCTAAGATGAAAAAGCCAATACGCAACACCCAGCCAATGCCTCGCCCCTGTATTTGCAAGCCTGCCCATAAGCAGAAAGACACACCAAGCAACGCCCATAAGCGGTTTTCCCAGATTTCGGGCAAAATGCGAGAAAGCAGGAAAACTGGCAAAGCAAGCATAACAAAGCCGAAAATCACTTTCACTTTGTCTAACCAATCACCCGATTTTGGCAAGATGCGATTACCGAAAACCGTCGCTAGAATCAATGGCACGCCCATTCCTAAGGCGAGTAAATAAAGAGTAATCGCGCCCGTAAATAAATCACCGCTTTGCGCAACATAAAGTAATGCCCCCGATAATGGCGCGGAAGTACAAGGTGATGCCACAAGTCCTGCGATCATTCCCATTACAAAAACGCCACCAAACGCGCCCCCCTTTTGTTTTTGGCTTAATAAGGTCAGCTTTGTTTGCAATGATGAAGGCAATTGTAAGGTGAATACACCAAACATTGATAAGGCAAGCAAAATAAAAATCAACGATAAACCGATTAGCACATAAGGACTTTGCAGTGCAATTTGAAACGGCAAGCCTATCGCAGCCACCGCTAAACCAAGCAAGGTGTAAGTCAATGCCATTCCTTGTACATAAGCCAAACTCAAGCCTAAGGCACGCACGGTGCTTGGGCGTTGCCCGCTACCAATCACCACCGCGGAGAGCAACGGTAACATTGGCAATACACAAGGGGTAAATGCCAAACCAACGCCTAATACAAAAAAGCCAAACACAGCATATTTGCTTTCAAAGAGACGTTGCGCCAAAGATTGCTGTTCATTTAATGCAGGCATAAGTGCGGTGTTTTTGGGCGAAGATTTTTCTACTGAATCTAATGATGAAGGCTGCCATTGCACAATTTTGGTTTCTGGCGGGTAACAAAACCCTTTGGTGCAACCTTGGTAGGTCACGCTAACTGTGTGTGGTGTTGTTGATGAAATCGGCACAGTTAAGGCTAAATGGTCACGATAAATTTCCGTTTCACCAAAAAATTCATCTTGATATTTTTCTGCGGGTGGAAACGGTAAACGTGCAATTTTTTGTTCCGCTTGTTCAACTGAAATTTCTTTTTTATAAAGATAATAATCGGGTGCAATTTGCCATATTAACTGCAAATTCTCCCCATTAGATTGGGTAGAAAATTGAAACGCCTCATCCGCGTGCAAAAATCGCGGTTTGCTATCAAACAGCCCTGCCTGTGCCACAAGTGCGGTACAAAAACAAAACAAAAAGGTAAAAATCTTTTTCATTCTCGCTTACTACCCTGATTAAATATTAAAACATAAAGCTCATTTGTGTGGGCTTATTCTAGCACAGTATCAACAGGCTAGATGGATAAAAAGTCTTGAGTTCTTTCACTTTATCTTATTTTCTTCGCTTACCTTCACCTTACTTAATTCTTAAAGAAAAATAAGAGTTGATAATCGTTATTATTTGATATAGTATGCCCACCTTAGTTATTTCGCAATAAAAAATAAGAGGCTATCAAATGAAAAAAGGAATTCATCCTGAAAATTACCGTACGGTACTTTTTTATGACAGTAACGCCAAACAAGGCTTTTTAATTCGTTCTTGTGCCAGAACTACACAAACGATGAAATGGGAAGATGGCAAAGAGTATCCCGTATTTATGTGTGATACCTCCTCTGCCTCTCACCCATTTTATACTGGCAAAACAAGACAAATTAATAATGAAGGCAGAGCAAGTAGCTTCCTGAACAGATATAGCAAATTTGGCTCACTCAAATCAAAATAAGGAGACATTATGCAAGTCCTTTCCTCATTAAAAACCGCAAAAACACGCCATCCTAAATGTAAAGTGGTTCGCAGACACGGTGTTGTTTATGTCATTTGCAAAGAAAACCCTCGCTTTAAAGCACGACAAGGTGGAAAAAAGAAAAAGCGTTAATTATTTGTAACATTATTTATCCATATCGCCCTCTAAGTTTACTAGAGGGCGTTTTTTCTTATCGCCTTAAATCCATTAAACCTATGATTTAGATCATAAAATTAAACAGAATTCACCACTTATACTTGTTACAATAATGTTGCAATTATACAATGGCGAACTTAGAATACCTCAGAATTATTAGTTTAAATCGCCAATAAAAATTGGAAAGGAAGACGTTAATATGGTTACAGCAAAAGTTTTAATCGTTGAAGATGAAGCCATTACAAGGAACACGCTAAAAAGCATTTTTGAAGCAGAAGGATATGACGTATTTGAAGCCAATGACGGCGTACAAATGCACAACATTCTTTCCAGCCAAGAAATTAATCTTGTCATTATGGACATTAATTTACCCGGCAAAAATGGACTAATGCTCGCACGAGAATTGCGTGAAACAACCAACACCGCATTAATGTTCCTCACAGGGCGTGATAATGAAGTGGATAAAATCTTAGGCTTAGAAATTGGCGCGGATGATTACATCACCAAGCCATTTAATCCAAGAGAATTAACGATTCGTGCGAGAAATTTATTACAACGCACTATGGCTGAAAACACCAAACACACCTCTCAACAAGTGGAACAATATCGTTTTAATGGCTGGACGTTAGATCTCAACAGCCGCACATTGATTAATCCAGAAGGTGAAGAATACAAACTACCGCGTAGTGAATTCCGTGCGATGTTACAATTTTGCGAAAACCCGGGGAAAATTCAATCTCGTGAAGAATTATTGAAAAAAATGACTGGGCGTGAACTAAAACCGCAAGATAGAACCGTGGATGTAACCATTCGCCGCATTCGTAAGCATTTTGAAGATCACCCTGATACCCCAGAACTTATCTCCACCATTCACGGTGAAGGGTATCGTTTTTGTGGGGAAATTGAGGCATAAGATAAGCGAATTTTTTAAGTGCGGTATAAAAAATAAAAATTTTTCCACCGCACTCATTTTTTGCTTTCTCTTCAAACGGCTTGCCTTTACTAATTTCCACTAACCCCTTAAAATGCTCCAAAATTTTTCTGGTATCACATAATGAACTCCTTAAAAACCCTTTTTATTCCTTTAATTATCAGTTTGTTACTGGCTGGCTGTGCGCTTGATATTGATGAGAACCGTCCAACCAATGTGCAATATATTGAAAAAAACGACCGCACTTGGCAGCAACATTTGCAACAAATTCAACAAATCCAAGCCTATCACGCAGAAGGGCAAATTGGCTATATCAGCACCAAACAGCGCTTTTCTACTGCCTTTGATTGGCAATATCAAACCCCCACCGCCTATACACTGGTGCTTTCTTCCGCCCTAAGCCGCGCAAAACTTACCTTCAAAATGCACGCGCAAGGTTTAACCATTTCTGATGAAAAAGGTAATCAGCGTTCTGCAAAAGATGCGCAACGATTATTACGTGAAATTATCGGAATGGATATTCCTCTCACCCAACTGGCCACTTGGCTAAAAGGGGAACCAAACAATCAGCAAGATTACAACGTAGGGACAAACCATTTGCTGGCGAACTTCACTTATCGCATAAATGATGAACAATGGACGGTAGATTATTTAAATTATCACCAAGAACGCTCGCCCGCCTTGCCGAGAGATATTTTGCTAAAAAACGCCCAACAAACCTTAAAAATTCGCGTTAATCATTGGAAATACTAATGAAAAATTATCATTTTTCCACCGCACTTTTAAATCCACCAAAAAATGGACGATACCGCTTTCCTAGCCCTGCAAAATTAAATTTGTTTCTTTATATTAATGGACGCTTGGAAAATGGTTACCACGAATTGCAAACCCTGTTCCAATTTCTGGATTTTGGCGATTGGCTAGACATTGAGGTAAGGGAGGATTCACAGATTCTTCTCTCACCAGAGATACCTCAATTAAAACAAGAAGAGAATCTCATTTATCGTGCCGCGCGTTTACTCCAACAGCATACAGGTTGCCAACTAGGCGCGAAGATTCACTTGGATAAAATCTTGCCAATGGGAGGCGGCGTTGGCGGAGGCTCATCGAATGCGGCGACGACACTGGTAGCACTTAATACGTTGTGGAATACCCAATGTTCTCTTAAAGAATTAGCGGAATTAGGCTTACAACTGGGGGCAGATGTGCCAATCTTTGTTCACGGTAAAGCGGCTTTTGCTGAAGGAGTAGGAGAAAAAATTGATTATTGTCATCCACCAGAAAAATGGTATGTGGTGCTAAAACCTGAGGTTTCTATTTCAACAGGGCTTATTTTTCAAGATCCTCATTTGCCACGCAATACCCCAAAAAAGCCTCTTTCACAACTTTTAGCTGAAAATTATACAAACGATTGCGAAAAAATTGTGCGAGATCATTATCCAGAGGTTGAAGAACTACTGGGCTGGTTGTTACAATATGCCCCCGCAAGACTAACGGGAACAGGGGCTTGTGTTTTCGCAGAATTTGACGATGCTCAATCTGCTCAAGCAGTATTTCTAAATAAGCCAAAAGACTGTTTTGGTTTTGTTGCACAAGGAGTGAATGTTTCGCCATTGCATCAAGTGATGAAACATTTATTCAAATAAGATCAATATGTTACACATTCTTCCATCTAAAATTCTGAGGTTAATTTTACAATGCCTGACATAAAACTTTTCGCTGGTAATGCAACGCCAGAACTAGCAAAACGAATTTCTGAACGCTTATATCTCTCACTGGGTGATGCCACTGTGGGACGTTTTAGTGATGGAGAAATTCAAGTTCAGATCAATGAAAACGTGCGTGGTAGTGATGTTTTCATTATTCAATCAACCTGCGCGCCAACAAATGATAACCTAATGGAATTACTTGTGATGGTTGATGCCTTACGCCGTGCATCAGCAGGCCGTATCACTGCGGTAATCCCTTATTTCGGCTATGCGCGTCAAGATCGCCGTGTACGCTCTGCTCGTGTTCCAATCACGGCAAAAGTCGTGGCAGATTTCTTATCAAGCGTTGGGGTGGATCGCGTTTTAACTTGTGATCTTCACGCGGAACAAATTCAAGGTTTCTTTGATGTACCAGTGGATAACGTATTTGGTTCCCCAGTGTTAATTCACGATATTTTAAAGAAAACCGATCTTGAAAACCCAATCGTTGTTTCGCCTGATATTGGCGGTGTGGTTCGCGCTCGTGCAGTTGCTAAATTGCTCAACGATACCGATATGGCAATCATTGATAAACGTCGTCCAAAAGCGAATGTCGCACAAGTAATGCATATTATTGGTGATGTGGCTGGACGTGATTGTATTCTTGTTGATGATATGATCGATACAGGGGGAACACTATGCAAAGCAGCAGAAGCCTTAAAAGAACGTGGTGCGAGACGTGTCTTTGCTTACGCAACCCACGCAGTATTCTCTGGCTCAGCCGCGAAAAACCTTGCCAGTGATGCCCTTGATGAAATCGTCGTAACCGACACAATCCCACTTATTCCTGAAATCAAAGCGTTAGGTAAAGTGCGGGTGCTTACGCTTTCAAGTATGCTTGCTGAAGCCATTCGCCGTATTAGTAACGAAGAATCGATCTCTGCAATGTTTAGCTAGTTGCATAGATACACAAAACAGAAACAACAACAAAAAGCTGATTACATTGTAATCAGCTTTTTTCATCAATATCTCAGTGCTTAAAAATTGACATTATCCCCACAGGTTCAGCGAGTTAGCCTTGATAATGCCCTACACCAAGTTCATCTTCCTTGCGCGTGCGGTTAATCACGGCTTGTGGGGATTGCACGACACGCAAACCCATTTGGTCTTCGGTGCGCACAACATCACCACGCAGAGAGTTGGTGAATACATCGGTGATTTTAATATCAACAAACTTACCAATCATATCTGGTGTTCCGACAAAATTCACAATCCGATTTGTTTCAGTTCGACCAGTCAATTCCATAATATCTTTTTTAGAGGGGCCTTCCACTAACACGCGCTGTTCTGTGCCAAGCATTGCCCGGCTAAATTGTGCCGCTTGATTGTTAATGCGTTGTTGTAGCACATATAAGCGTTGTTTTTTCTCCTCTTCGCTCACATCATCAGGAATATCCGCTGCTGGTGTTCCCGGGCGGGCAGAATAGATAAAGCTAAAGCTCATATCGAAATTTACTTGTGCAATCAGATTCATTGTATCTTCAAAATCTTGCTCTGTTTCGCCGGGGAAACCAACAATAAAGTCAGAGCTAATCTGAATATCCGGGCGTACTTTGCGTAATTTACGAATAATGGATTTATATTCTAATGCCGTATGCCCACGCTTCATTTGATTTAGAATACGATCTGAACCACTTTGTACAGGTAAATGTAAAAAGCTAACTAATTCAGGGGTATCCTCATAAACCTCAATAATATCATCCGTAAATTCAATCGGGTGGCTCGTGGTAAAACGCACACGATCAATGCCATCAATCGCCGCCACTAAACGCAATAATTCAGCAAAAGAACAAATCCCCCCATCGTGCGTTGGCCCGCGGTACGCATTCACATTTTGCCCTAATAAATTCACTTCACGTACGCCTTGTTCGGCTAGCTGTGCGATCTCAAATAGCACATCATCTAGCGGACGGCTCACTTCTTCGCCACGGGTATAAGGCACAACACAGAAAGTGCAATATTTATTACAACCTTCCATAATCGACACAAAGGCCGTTGGCCCTTCAGCACGCGGTTCTGGTAAACGGTCAAATTTTTCAATTTCAGGGAAACTCACGTCCACCACGGAACTTTTCCCGCCACGAATCTGATTGATCATTTCAGGCAGGCGGTGCAAGGTTTGTGGGCCAAAGACAATATCAACATAAGGCGCACGGCTACGAATATGCTCGCCTTCTTGTGAGGCCACACATCCCCCTACGCCAATCACTAAAGCAGGATTTGTTTTCTTTAATTCTTTCCAACGTCCTAACTGATGAAATACTTTTTCCTGTGCTTTTTCACGAATAGAACAGGTGTTTAACAGCAACACATCCGCTTCTTCAGGAATCTCAGTTAATTCCAAACCATGTGTACTATTTAATAAATCTGCCATTTTTGAGCTGTCATATTCATTCATCTGACAGCCCCACGTTTTAATATGTAATTTTTGCGTCATAATTTGCTTTAAAATCGTTTAACCTGTAAAAATCAACTGGCTATTTTACCGACTTGTGCGAATGGTGGCTAGTTAAAATAATCTTTTCTTTTGAATTTTACTCATAAAAGGTAAACTAACGGGCAATGAAAAAGGTCTGTGCGGTATAAAAATAACGAAAAAAACCACCGCACTTTTAGCTAGAATAAAAAGAGGCAAAAATGGATACACAACGCGATGTAATTATTGTTGGTGGTGGAATGGTAGGCGCCGCTTGTGCCGTGGGATTAGGGCAACAAGGATTAAATGTGCAACTGATTGAAAGCGCGCCCTTGCCAACCTTTTGTGCAAACTCGCCTTATGATTTACGCATTTCCGCTATTAGTCTTGCCTCAGTGCAATTATTGCAACAATTACAAAGCTGGCAATATATCGAAAAAATGCGTCTTTGTCCCTATCGAGCCTTAGAAACGTGGGAAATTGATGGCTTTTCTACCTACTTTCATTGCGAAGAATTAGCGCATTCCGAACTTGGTTATATGGTAGAAAATAATGTTATCCAGCTTGGTTTATGGCAAGCCTTTTCATCACTTGAAAACGTGCAAAGTCGCTTACAAGCGAAAATAGAACGTGCAGAAAAGTGCGGTGAAAATTGGCAGATTTTTTTAACCAATGGCGAACAGTATTCCGCCCCTTTAGTGATTGCCGCAGACGGGGCGAACTCGCAACTTCGCCAAATAGCTGGCATTGGTGTAACCGGCTGGCAATATCGGCAAGATTGTTTATTGATTTTAGTGGATACGGAATTGCCACAACAAGATACCACTTGGCAGCAATTTTTCCCTTCAGGCCCAAGAGCCTTTTTACCCCTCGAGGGGCAACAAGCTTGTCTTGTGTGGTATGACAGTCCTGAAAAAATCAACCAGCTGAAACAATTATCCAAAGAAAAATTAGCCCAAGCCATTGAACAAGCCTTCCCTGCTCGATTAGGTCGCATTAAGGTGCAACAAACGGGCAGTTTTGCACTCACCCGCCGCCACGCTCAACACTATTATCGCCAAGGCATTGTCCTCGTAGGGGATGCCGCCCACACGATAAATCCATTGGCTGGACAAGGCGTAAACTTAGGCTTTAAAGATGTCAAAGCCCTATTACAAGTCATTGAAAGTGCGCAACAAAATCAACAAAATTTGGCTTCTGATGAAGTATTAAAACGCTATCAAAATTTGCGTATGAAAGATAATTTACTGATGCAATCCGCGATGGATTTATTTTATAAAGGTTTTAAAACCGAGTTATTGCCAGTTAAAGTAGCCCGTAACTTAGCCTTATTCCTTGCAGGGAAAGCTACGCCACTAAAAAAACAAGCGTTGAAGTATGCCTTGGGGTTGTAATAGTAAGTGTAAAAATGCGGTGAAAAATCACCGCACTTTATCTTTATTTATTCATAGCCTTCACCTAACAGATTCGGCAAAAATTGAGCTTGTTGGATTCGTTTGACACGTGTTTCAATACGTCCATCACTATATAATTCAATTTCACGCCAGCCCGGTTGTAGTGTATCTAAGGCAAAGCTATTGCTATCAGGCTTAAATTGGATACAGGTAGATGGCGTTGCCATTACTTTGTAGCCTTTCCATTCGCTATCTACCGCTTGGTGAATATGACCATATAAAATGCCTTTCACATTATTAAATGGCGATAACGCATAGGCTAAATCTAAAGAATTGCGTAAATTATGCTGATCTAGCCAAGCAGAGTTGGTAGACAAAATATGATGATGTAGCACCACCAAAGAATAACGTTCAGGATAATCTTTTAGCTTGGACAATAACCAATCAATTTGATATTGTCCTAACTGTCCGTGAGGCACACCAAAAACTTGGCTATCAAGCATTAAAATTTGCCAATGTTCGCCAATTAACAAATGTTTGAATGGGTTAATATTGCCATGAGTATGATTCAAAATATCAAACATTTTTGGCTGAAAATCGTGATTGCCGGGGATCCAAAACACCATTTTCTCAAGTATTTGCACCATTTTACAGAAACGGAGATACCCCTCACTACTGCTATCTTGTACTAAATCCCCTGTTGCAAGGACAAGTTCATAATTAAAATTGCTTTGTTTAATTTCACTTAATACTTGGCTGAAACTGGCTTGTGTATTAATACCAAGTAACTCACCACTTTCATCCTTAAACAAATGAGGATCTGTAATCTGCACCAAACGGACAACTTCTTCTTCCGTTGGGTATGTATAAGTATTCATAAAAATACTCTCTCCTCTTGTTAATTTATAATACATCGCTATACGTTACAAACTTCAAAAAAATTTGCATTACCTAAATTTGAAAAATGTTAACTGGATCATAGTTTATGGCTAAATTTCTGATGAAAATTCGATTCAGCTCACATTTTTTTCCATTGTTTCTGTAAATCAAGGTAATTTAGTTGTAGCCATAATAAGCCTGTAACCGCAAGTCCATTATCAATCTTACCATTGCAAATCCATTCATAAGCGGTTTGACGGGGGATCACGTGAACACGAATATCTTCATTTTCATCTGCCAATCCATGAATGCCTTGTGCCTTACCACTATCTACCTTGCCTACAAATAAATGAATACGCTCTACAATGCCACCAGGGCTATCCCAAAACTGCATCACTTCACGCAAATGTTCTACTTGTACGCCTGCTTCTTCTTGGCTTTCTCGTTGGGCAACCTCATTAGGCAACTCACCTTCTTCAACCATACCTGCAATGAGTTCTAATAACCAAGGAGATTGACTAAGCTGTGGATTATAAGCCCCTATGCGTACTTGCTCCACCATCACCACACTATCCACATCAGGATCATAAGCGACCACCACAGAGGCCGCACCTTTTACGAGCAATTCACGGGTTACCACCCCACTTTCACCACCGGCAAAAAGTTTATGCTTAAAATAGACTTTCTTTAAATTAAAAAAACCGTCATAAAGCGGTTCTTCCTTGATAATTTGAATATCTTGCTGAGTAAATTGTTGCAAATCAGACATAAACAATCCTCGTTATAAATTGTTTGCTAAGAATACGCCAGTTTTTTACAAAAAAAAATGTAATTCTTCTTACTTTTGTTGAAAAATTTGACCTTGTTCACAAAATTTTTTCTTAATAGGCTAACTTTTTCTCAATCGATCTGAACTGACTAAAAATAATGCCACAACCATTAGCAAAATCGATCCAGAAAAGAGTAATGTATTCACTGGGCTAGAATGATCGACAATAATTAATCGCACCATTGCGGTAATTCCGATATATAAAAAATAGCGTAACGGAAAATGATAGTCAGTTTTAAAATATTTCACGATCAGGGCAAGAAACTCAAAATATAAAAAATACACAACGATTTTTTCGACCAACAAATAGGAGGCTTCTTCTGAATGCTCAAATAGCACTAATGCTAAGCCATAGGTTTCTTTGGCAAGAAAAATCACCAAAATTAAGGCAAGAATTAATAAGGAAATGTTTAATGTCCACTGCAAAAGCGAAGAAATTGCTTGTGGGAAATAATTTTTTTCATTCATCGTGATTCAATCAAATAAAAAAGTGAGTAAAAATTTGTGGTAGGCGTTCAATCAGTAAAGCTTTTCCAGCCACCTCTTCATCTTGCCAAGCTTGCAATAATATTTCAGGGCTAAACATTTGGCGAGCCTGCTCGGCTAAAGGTAAATAGCTAATATGCCAAGGTTCATAGCCAATCTGCAGACGTGCTGGCATATTAGAAAAAGGGAAATAAAAATCAAAGATTTGTACATTTTCTTGTAACCATTGACTCAGTTCCGCAAAATATCCCCCTTGTTCATATTCCCAAGGCTCTAATTGTAACTGCTGATGTTGGGGTAATAAATGAGGATCAAAAACATCAATTTCAGTTCCCCAATGATGCCGACTTCCGCCCGGTAATGCTGACCAGCGTAAAATGGCTTGACACTTTTGCCAATCAGAATAATTCGCTAGCGCTAAGGCTTCCCCCTGATCATTATGCACCTTTCGTTTTCCTTCAAATTTTTCATTCCAAATTCGCTGTTGTCGCTGAAAATCCCGAAAACTACTGGCAGGCTGTAAATTAAAGCCATTTTTGACCGCACTTTGCTGTAATGCTTGAAAGGCCTTTACAGCATCAGGCTGAAGGAAATGTTGAAGCGAAAACGGACAAGGTAAAGAAACTAAATGCTCACGAGATTTTCCCGTGAGCATCGCAGATGTTAATGTTTTTGCCATAAATTCTCCTTATTTCGCATTTAGCAAATTGATGAGCATTTGCTGATACACATCACCTAATGTGGCAAGATCTTGACAACTTACACATTCATTAACTTTATGAATCGTGGCATTTAATGGCCCAAGTTCCACCACTTCGGCGCCCATTAAGGCGATAAAACGTCCATCGGAGGTGCCACCTCCCGTTTCAAGTGCGGGGGTAATTTTGGCAATTTTTTCTAAGCTATCCACGACAGCATTCACTAATTTACCCGGCTTTGTTAAAAAAGGTTTACCCGATAAATTCCACTCAATGCGATAATCAAGTTGATGCTTTTCTAGCATTTGCTTTACGGTTTGCTTAATTAGCTCGTCCGTTACTTCAGTGCAATAGCGTAAATTAAACTGCACATAAAGCTCGCCGGGGATCACATTATTACTGCCTGTTCCTGCTTGAATATTGGCGATTTGTAAGCTAGTTGGCGGGAAAAACGCATTACCCTGATCCCATTGGTAGGTGGTTAATGCTTTTAAAAAATCAACGGCTTTATGCACGGGGTTATCCGCTAAATGAGGATACGCAACGTGTCCTTGTACACCTTGAATATAAAGGTTACCTGTAATCGAACCACGGCGACCATTTTTTACTACATCACCTAATTTTTCAGCACTTGAAGGCTCACCAACTAAACAATAATCAATCAGTTCACCTCGTTCCATCAGGGTTTCCACCACGCGTACTGTACCATCTTTTGCCGCGGCTTCTTCATCAGACGTAATTAGCAATGCAATCGTTCCGGGGTGATTTGGATTGGCTTTCACATATTGCTCTGCTGCAACCACCATTGCGGCTAATGAGCCTTTCATATCAGCTGCACCACGTCCATAAAGCATATCATCAACAATTTGTGCGGAGAAAGGGGGATAATCCCATTGCGTTTCATCACCCACTGGCACCACATCAGTATGCCCAGCAAAGGCAACCACAGGGCTTTTTGAACCGTGTTTTGCCCATAGATTTAATGTATCATTAAAAGGTAGCCATTCAATCTCAAAGCCCAATGCTTCTAAGCGCGTAGCAATAAGTTGCTGACAACCTCGATCATCTGGACTAATAGAAGGACGTTGGATCAACTGCTGTGCTAAAGTAACGATTGTGTTTTTCATTATTTAACCTTTCTTATTTACCAAAAGCCTTTGCGTATGCTGCAACGTCAAAACCGATTAACGCAATGTTATCTTGTAAAATAATTGGACGTTTAATTAGCGTAGGCTGTTCTGCTAATACCTTAAGTGCGGTGCTTTTTGATAGATTTTTTTTCACCTCTTCCGCTAAATTACGCCAAGTAGTACTGCGTTTATTCAGCAAATTTTCCCAACCAAATTGGCTTTCTGCTTTTTCCAACCAAGCCTGTTCTAATCCCTCTACACGATAATCGTGTAAACGATGCTCAATCCCATTATCTATTAGCCATTTCAAGGCTTTTTTCACTGTATCGCAGTTTTTTATACCATAAACTGTAATCATTTTTTGTCCTTTCCTAAAGCTTCTCACATAAATGTAAATATTCAATTGTAGAATTAGCGCTATAAGAGCGATTTTTAGAAGTATCTGAACGAAAGCGTTGATAATCTATAGAAAAGCAATCATATCTACCGTATTTGCTCATTATTTGTTTTATTCGTTCTAAGCTCATCAACCCCTCATTATTGTAACTCAAAAATATATATTTAAATTTTGCTGATTGTATTAATCGTTCAAACTCATCTTCAACATTAGATCTACTGCAATATTTAGATCTCACATAATCTCTTAACCCTGTTTTCCCTTTAGGCTGAAATTCTTTGTATTCTGAAATTGTATTTAGCAAATGATAATTTGCTCCATATTGCCTCGCATTATAAGGAGGATCTAAATATAATATATCTCCTTCAATCCGATTAATTAAATTATTGGCGTTTTCATTATAAACCTTATGAGAATTTGAATTTATTTCAAATAAAGCAGGCTCAATAACTAATTCTTTTTGTGCCGATCGTTTAATTTTTTTCAAAAAAGCGCCATAGACAGAAGCTGTATTAGCTATTTTATCGGCACTTTCAAGTAAAGAGCATAGTAAAAAGTAATATTGGCTATCTGATATGAAGTATTTATTATACCAGTCTTCTATTCTTTTTCTAATTGCATCTATTTTCTTCCCATTATTCTCTGAAAAATAAAGACGATTAGCTTTTCCATTTTCAGAATATTCTTCAAAAATAAACCCAGGGATCCCTTCTAAATTATTTAATTCATCTAATAACGCTTCATACGATATAGAGGTATGATTTTCTATATAATTCTTATTTAGAATATAACTATACAACTCTATATCGTTACTAATAACCTGTTTAACTAGAGGTTTAAATTTTCTACCAATAATTCCCGTACCAGCAAACATATCACAAAATACCTTATCAGATAGTTCATATCCAACAACAGATGTTATTCTATCAAAAATAAAGTCTGATAATTTATTCTTTGAGCCAATATAATTCATTATTCCTCGTCATCTGGATATAATGTTTTAAACACAGAATCAATTGCTTGATGTGCAGCTAATTCACTTACTTTCTTAATTACCGTTTTTCTATACTGCACAGGATCATATTGATAGCAACCTATGCAACCAAGTTCATCATTATAATTCTCATTTCCTTCATAAAAATCATATGGATTACCTTTAATGTTTTTAGCACTCCAACGAATATTGGTTTCTTTACAGCGTTTGCATATTTGCCTTTTTATATCATTCGCAGCTTTACATAGAGGTTGGAAATCATCTAAAGATTGAGAATTCATATCTGAGACTCTCAAGTCATTCTTTCGTCCATCTTTATGATCGATTTCAATTTTTGTATTTTCTGAAAATCCTTTTACTCCTAACATCACACAAGGTTTATCTTTATAGTGATTTTTAATATCTGACCTAATTGCTTGACTAAAAGAATTCTGAGTATTAAAACCGTTTAATCTAATAGCATCAATACCATTACCTGAAGAACGACTTTTATCTGTCTCTACAATATATTCTTTTGCTAGACTAGAGCTACCTCTTCCCCAGCTAAACCCATTTCCTAGCTGAAGTTCACTATAATTACCAATAAACTCATTGACAAATACCCATCTACTTACACCTTTATCATCTGGATTAGCTAATTCAAGGAATAGATCTTTTTTTGATTTTCTCTTCATTTTAATTTCTTAAAAACCATTATATATTCATGTTTAAACAAAAAATAATCACTTTTTAATGCTCTATATCTCCAAATATCTTGTTTACCAAGCTTTCCTCGATTTCCTTCTATATTTTTTACCACAATTCCTTTAAGCTTAACTTTAAAATGCTTTCGTATTGCATACATTAAGTAAAACCCCAAAGGAATAACTTCACTATTCTTATAAACGTCTCCGATAACAATAGCAAAATATCTATTCTCTGCAAGAAAAGAGAATGCATTAGCTATTACTTGAGTAAATTTATTAATAAAAATATTAAGATTGGATATCTGAGATAAATCTTCCGTTCTATCAGTAAATTTAATGATATCCATATAGGGAGGATGAGCAATAAAGAAATCTATTTGATCCTTATTCAATTCTTTTAAATTACTTGATAAACACTCAGAAAAAAGACAAGAATTTGAGACATCATAATGATTAATAAAATATTTGATAGAATCTGATTCTTTCATTTGAGATCTTACATAATCAATAATAGATTGATTAATATCAAACCCTATGAAATTTCTATTCAGACTTTCACATTCATATAGAGTAGTTCCACTCCCCATAAATAAATCTAAAACCGTATCTCCTTCTTTAGTGTAACGTTTTATTAATTGATAAGGAATTTGAGGAATAAAATTCCCATGATAAATATTCTTATGTTTACCTTTTTTATCCCTCTCGTTGAATAACCAAAGGCTCTCTACATTAATATCTGTAGATTTCCAATCTTCTTGCATCATTATTTCAACAAATATGCTCTTAATGTCGCAAAATCATTGTCCATTTCATCAGAAAGTAATGGCAATTTATTGTGTTTATCCAACGCTTCAGGTAATGGAAGTTCAAGGGATAAAATTCGTTCGACACTTTCTTTGAATTTTGCTGGATGTGCGGTACAAAGGAATAACCCCGTTTCTCCCGGTTGTAAATCTTGTTTCAATACGCCATAGGCAATTGCACCGTGTGGTTCACATAAATAGCCTTGGTTATTCATTGCACGTAATGTTTGTTCGGTCTGTTCATCATTCATTGCTACAGAATGAAGATCAGATAATTCCCAATGATTGCGTTTAAATAACTCTTCTACACGTGGCCAGTTATTCGGGCGACTCACATCCATCGCATTGGATAAGGTTGCAACGGTGTCATTTGGCGCCCATTCGCCAGTGCGCAAATAACGTGGTACCGTGTCATTCGCATTAGTTGCGGCGATAAAACGTTTAATTGGTAATCCCATTGTTTTAGCGATTAATCCTGCTGTAAGGTTACCAAAATTGCCACTTGGTACAGAAACCACAAGATTTTCACGCGCTGCTTTAGGAAGTTGCGCCACCGCTTCAAAATAATAACAAACTTGTGCCAATAAACGACTAATATTAATCGAGTTGGCTGAATTTAAACCAATCGCTTGACGTAGCTCAGCATCATCAAATGCTTGTTTTACTAAGGCTTGGCAAGCATCAAAATCACCATTAATGGCGATAGTACGAATATTTCCACCTAGGGTACAGAATAATTTTTCTTGTAGTGGGCTGATTTTTCCTTTGGGATATAAAATCACCACATCAATATTTTCTAAACCATAGAAAGCGTGCGCCACAGCCGCCCCTGTATCGCCTGATGTTGCCGTTAAAATGGTGATTTTGCCATCTCCACGCACAGTCGCGAGCGCTTGTGCCATAAAGCGTCCACCAAAATCTTTAAATGCAAGGGTAGGTCCATGAAATAATTCTAAAGCATAAATATGATCTTCAACTTTTTCTACTGGTGCAGGAAAAGTAAAGGCATTTTTAACCATTTGGGCCAATTTATCCGCTGGAATTTCATCACCAATTAACGCCCCTAAAATTTTTTGACTACGTTCAACAAGCGGTAAATCAAGTAAAGCATCAATATTCTCTAAGTGTGGAATAATTTGCGGAAAAAATAAGCCTTGATCTTTGCCTAATCCTTGACGAACTGCCTGTGCGAAATTCACTTGTTCTTCGGGGTGTTTGATGTTGTATAAATTCATAATTAATCCGTTTGAGTTTTGATTTTGTCTAAAATTTTTTATCTTTGATAATTGATAACAGGTTTCGCTCGTTAAGCAATTTAGTTTCTTTTGCTTACCCCAAAAAAAAGTAAGCAAAGAAAAGGGAACCTGCGCAAACCCCTTTTCTCGTTTTATTGCCATTTGGGCAATTTATCTGGGCGTTTAGCCCAATTCCCTTGCGCCCTGATTATCTACCTTACAAACATGGACGAAGCCTTCGTTGTTTTGTAAATAATGGTTTTCTAAATAAGTGGCTACTTTACTTGCCGTTCCTAAATCAGGGGCAATAGCAAACATTGTTGGCCCCGATCCAGAAATACCAGAGGCTAATGCGCCCAAATCACGTACCGCTTGTTTTACTTCCGCAAAATTAGGTAATAATGCTTCACGATAAGGTTCTGCAATCACATCTTTCATCATATATGCAGCGAGTGCTTCTTGCTGTGTATGACAAGCATGAACAAAACTACCTAAATGACGACCGTGCGTAATCACATCTTGACGTGTGTAGCTCTTCGGTAAAATCGCACGTGCTTCAGAGGTTGAAACTTCAATACCCGGGTAGGCCAACACCCAATACCAATTGTCAAAAAAAGGTAATTGCTGACAAATATTGCCGAGAGATTGTACCATTAATTGCACCCCACCTAAATAACAAGGGGCAACATTATCATAATGAATTGAACCTGAAATACGCCCTTCCAGTTCCCCCATCATTTCTAAAAGTTCCATTTTAGAAAAAGGCTCATTATGAAATTTATTTAATGCCACCAACGCCGCCACAATAGAACAAGCACTTGAGCCTAAACCTGAGCCAATTGGCATATTTTTTTCCAATGTTAGGCGTAATGGCTTGATTGTGCCATTGCGTAGTTTTAACCGTTCACTAAATAATACATAAGCTTGATAAACAATATTTTTTTGCGGTTCTTTTGGCAATTTACGCACAAAATACCCCGCACTTTCTAATTCAAAGCCTTGCTTGATTTCTTCTATTTGTACGACATCACCCAGTAATGAGCCATCAATAGGTGATACAGCCGCACCCAAAGTATCAAACCCGACACTAATATTCGCACTTGAAGCTGGGGCGTAAATTCGTAACATAAATGCTCCTTAATGATGTAATGTTCTTAAAATATCCGCAAAAATACCGGCTGCAGTAACGGCATTCCCCGCCCCATAACCACGTAATAATAATGGAATAGGTTGATAATAACGGGTGTAAAATGCAAGGGCATTTTCGCCATTTTTCACTTTATATAGCGGATCATCTTGCCCTACTGCCACAATAGACACTTTACATTTTCCGTTTTCAATTTGTCCGACATAACGCAAGACTTTACCCTCTGCTTTTGCTTTTTCTACACGATCATTAAACTCGGCATCAAGCTGTGGTAACATTGCCATAAATTCATTCACCGATTTACCTTCCGCAAATCCTTTTGGTAACACGCCTTCTACCTCTACATCGGTTAATTCCAATTGCATTCCTGCTTCACGTGCTAAAATAAGCAATTTACGTGCCACATCTTGCCCTGATAAATCATCTCGTGGATCGGGTTCAGTAAAGCCTTTTTCTCGTGCGAGTGTGGTTACTTCAGATAATGACAAACCTTCTTCTAACTTACCAAAAATAAAGGAAAGTGAGCCTGATAAAATACCGCTAAAACGAATTAACTCATCACCTGCTGCGAGTAAATTTTGCAGATTTTCAATCACAGGTAAACCAGCCCCAACATTTGTTTCATATAAAAATTTATGCTGGCTTTGGCGTGCGTTCTCACGCATTAAATGATAATAGGCAAGTTCTCTTGTGTTGGCTTTTTTATTTGGTGTAACCACGTGGAAGCCTTCACTTAATGCCCGTGCATAAAGCCCAGCCACACTTTCAGCAGAAGTACAATCAACAAAAACCGGATTCACCACGTGATGTAATTTAATAAAAGAAAGTAACACATCAAAATCAGAAGGCTGTGTCGCATTTTCGAGATCCTCTTGCCAATGGGCTAAATTTAGCCCATTTGCATCAAGTAACATTTTATTTGAATTTGCAATAGCGCAAACTCGAATCTCAATGTCCTTCTTTGCTAAATAATCACGCTGATTTTTTACTTGTTCAATTAATTCACTTCCCACACCGCCGACACCGACAAGAAAAATATCTACCACTTTTTTATTGTTAAAAAGTGCTTGGTGAGTTGCTTTTACCGCTTCAATCGCTTTATTTTGCGGAACAACAGCAGAAATTGACCGCTCAGAAGAGCCTTGTGCGATTGCAACAATACTGATATTCGCTTGAGCTAGGGCAGAAAAGAAACGCGCGGCAATCCCTTTCGCCTGTCGCATTCCTTCGCCCACGACAGAAATAATCGAAAGATCTTTAATCACCTCAATCTCTTCAAGATCTTGATTTTTAAGTTCTTGGGCAAATTCCACTTCTAAGGCATTTTTAGCAATATCAACCGCTTTTACCGGCACACAGAAACTAATGCTATATTCAGAAGACGACTGAGTAATCAAAATAACCGACACTTTTGCTTTAGACATTGTTGAGAACACGCGCGCTGCCATTCCCACCATTCCTTGCATTCCCGGCCCTGATACATTGAACATCGCTAAATTATCTAAATTCGTGATCCCTTTTACTTGTAATTGTTCAGATTGTGCATTGCCATCAATAATTGACCCTTTGGCTTCAGGGTTACCGGTATTTTTAATTAAACAAGGGATATTGGCTTGGACAAGTGGCCCGATAGTCCGTGGGTGGATCACTTTTGCACCGAAGTAAGAAAGTTCCATTGCCTCACGATAAGAAAGGCTTGGCAATAGGCGTGCATCAGGAACCAAACGAGGATCGCAAGTAAACACGCCATCTACATCCGTCCAAATTTCACAAACAGAAGCATTCAAACACGCGGCTAAACAGGCAGCAGAATAATCCGACCCATTACGCCCTAATAGTACAAGTTCCCCCTTATCATTACCTGCGGTAAACCCTGCCATTAATACAACATTTTTCTTTGGAATACGAGTGGCATCAATACGTTTGGTCGATTCCTCAATATCCACAGAGGATTCTAAATAACTTCCTTGTGCCAATAATTTTTCCACCGGATTAATCACCGTTACTTCGTAACCACGTGCTTCAAACCACGCTTTCATCATTGCAATAGATAATTTTTCACCACGGCAATCAATGGTTGCTTTTACCGCATCGTCTAACACGCCTTTGGCACGAATTTCGGCTAATAATTCTGCAATTTGTGCAAATTCTGCATCAATCACGGCCTTACAACCGGCAAGATCAAACTTCTCATTTTCTGCATATAACCCATTAATAATGGTATAGAAAATTTCACGTGCTTGATTAAAATCGGTATCGGTAGGAAGGTTTTGGCTGGCTTTTTCAGAAAGGGCAACAAGATAATTTGTAATCTTCGCAGGCGCAGATAATACCCCTGCCGCTTGCTCTTCTAAATGAGCTTTTTCAATCAATCGGGCTGCTTGCGAAAAGCGTTCTGGATTGGCAAGCGATGTGCCACCGAATTTTAAAACGCGCATAGAAATCTCCTAAAAATAATGTTGTGAAAGTTAAAATACTTATAAAAAAACCCGCACTTTAGAATGCGGGTTTCTTGTGTTCCTGTGTTTAACGCACTACCCCGCCCCATTCATTGTAATAATGGTAATCATCGTGGTGGTAAGCATTGTGATAGTACGTTGCATTGTCAATTTTTTCTTAATAAAAAATGTGCTGTTAGAAATACCGAAATTTTCACGCCTTGTCAAATAGAAAATGAATAATATAGAATATTTCCTTAATGTTTATAAAAAATAGGTTATTCCCGACAATGGATATTCAACATAATTTGCAACAGGTACAACAACATATTCAGCACGCTTGCCAACAAGCACAACGTCATTCAGCAGAAATTACCCTCCTTGCTGTGAGCAAAACCAAACCGGTCGAAGCCATTCTTACGGCTTATCAAGCTGGACAACGTCAATTTGGTGAAAATTATGTCCAAGAAGGGGTAGAAAAAATTCAACAGCTTGCTGACAACCATTTAGATCTAGAATGGCATTTTATTGGCCCATTGCAATCAAACAAAACACGTCTTGTTGCGGAACACTTTGATTGGATGCAAACCCTTGATCGTAGCAAAATTGCAGATCGTTTAAATGAACAGCGTCCTCATTATAAAAAACCACTGAATGTCCTTATTCAGATAAATATCAGTGATGAAAAAAGCAAATCAGGTATTCAGCCTACGGAAATTTTGCCTCTCGCAGAGCATATCAAAAACTTACCGCACTTATGTTTACGAGGGTTAATGGCAATTCCCGCACCGACCACCGATATTGCACAGCAAAAACACTCCTTTCAACAAATGCAACAGTTATTCCAGCAATTACAGCAGGCGTTGCCTGAATGTCAAATTGATACCCTTTCGATGGGAATGTCTGATGATCTGCATTGTGCCATTGAATATGGCGCAACAATGGTTCGTGTCGGAACGGCAATTTTTGGGGCAAGAGATTATAAAGCCTAAACTGTATAATGCTTTTTTATTCACGCTATGGCATAATGCCTGTTCGTTTAAGCAAATAAGGGGATAAATAATGCGAATTTTACATACAATGTTACGCGTGGGCGATTTAGATCGTTCAATCAAATTTTATCAAGATGTATTAGGTATGCGTTTGCTACGTACCAGTGAGAATCCCGAATATAAATATACCCTTGCATTCCTTGGCTATGGTGATGAAGAGACGTCTTCCGTTCTTGAGCTGACTTATAACTGGGGCGTCAATGAATACGAGCTAGGTAATGCCTATGGTCATATTGCT
Organism: Avibacterium sp. 21-595; assembly: GCF_023611905.1. Taxonomy (NCBI): domain Bacteria; kingdom Pseudomonadati; phylum Pseudomonadota; class Gammaproteobacteria; order Pasteurellales; family Pasteurellaceae; genus Avibacterium; species Avibacterium sp. 21-595. The sequence goes on from NZ_CP091455.1 coordinate 1,855,470, forward strand.
ATTGGTGTTGATGACATTTATGCGACTTGTGAAGCCGTGCGTCAAGCTGGCGGTAAAGTAACCCGTGAACCCGGCCCTGTAAAAGGCGGGAAAACCGTGATCGCGTTTGTTGAAGATCCCGATGGTTATAAAATTGAATTTATCGAAAATAAAAACGCTCAAGCTGGCTTAGGCAATTAACCCCTTAAGAGTTATACAAAGTGCGGTGAAAATTTCACTTAAATTTTACACCGCACTTTCTATTAATAAATAATATGATGACTGATACTCCCACAGAACCGATAAACTATAATTTATTAAAGCACCGCTTTCGTGGTTATCTCCCTGTTGTGATTGATGTAGAAACCGCAGGCTTTAATCCACAAACAGATGCGTTATTAGAATTAGCCGCGATTACACTAAAAATGGACGATGAGGGGTTACTGATCCCTGATCAAAAATGTCATTTTCATATTAAGCCGTTTGAAGGGGCGAATATTAACCCAGACTCATTAAAATTTAATGGCATTGATATTGATAACCCATTGCGAGGGGCAATTTCTGAAAATATCGCAATCAGTGAATTATTCAAAATGGTTCGTCAAGCACAAAAACAAGCAGAATGCCAACGTGCAATTATTGTGGCGCATAATGCCACCTTTGACCAAAGTTTTCTGATGGCAGCGGCAGAACGTGTAAAGGCAAAGCGTAACCCTTTTCACCCTTTCGCAATGTTTGATACCGCAACCTTAAGTGGTTTTATGTTTGGACAAACTGTTTTGGTAAAAGCTTGCCAAGCGGCAAATATCCCCTTTGATCATAAACAAGCACATTCAGCTTTATATGATACAGAACGCACAACGGAATTATTCTGTTATATGGTCAATCACCTTAAACAACTTGGTGGTTTCCCTCACCACATCACAGAATAAGTGCGGTAATTTTTTTATTTATTTTTTCTATTATTTTAAATAAGGACTATGCAATGTTACTCTCTAACCCTGTTGTTATCTCGATCATTGTATTGCTTGCATTAAGCCTATTGCGTATCAATGTGGTTATCGCCTTGATTATTTCCGCATTAACGGCTGGTTTATGCAGTAATCTTGATCTTAGCCAAACAATTCAAACCTTCACAGGTGGCTTAGGTGGCGGTGCCGAAGTGGCAATGAACTATGCTATTTTAGGTGCTTTTGCTGTTGCAATCTCGAAATCGGGCATCACCGATCTCCTTGCCTTTAAAGTTATCCAAAAATTAGGCCATTCGCCAACAGGGCTTTCAATGGCAGGCTTTAAATATTTTATTTTAGCCGTGCTTGTAATTTTCTCTATTTCATCACAAAACTTATTGCCTGTGCATATTGCCTTTATTCCCATTGTTATCCCTCCACTTTTAGCTATTTTCAATAAACTTAAGCTAGATCGCCGTGCGGTTGCTTGCGTGCTAACCTTTGGTTTAACCGCAACCTATATGCTTTTACCGGTGGGATTTGGGAAAATCTTTATTGAAAGTATTTTAGTAAAAAATATTAATCAGGTTGGCGAACCACTAGGCTTACACACTAGTGTTGGCGAAGTCTCTCTTGCTATGGGCTTACCTGTTATCGGAATGATCTTAGGCTTGCTCACGGCGGTATTTATTACTTATCGCAAACCGAGAGAATATGCGGTGGCAGACAAAACACTTAGCACCGCTGAAATTGAACAGCATATTGCAAATATTAAACCTTTCCACGTCATCGCAAGCCTCATTGCGATTGTGGTTACCTTTGGCTTACAGTTGTTTACCGATTCCACCATCATTGGCGGTTTAGCTGGTTTAATCATTTTTGCCCTATGTGGTATTTTCAAACTCAAAGAAAGTAACGATATTTTCCAACAAGGCTTACGCCTTATGGCAATGATTGGCTTTGTGATGATTGCAGCCTCAGGTTTCGCAGCGGTAATCAATGCCACAGGTGGCGTAACTGAATTAGTTCAAACCTTCAGCCAAGGTTTAGGGGCAAACAATAAAGGATTAGCCGCATTCTTAATGTTAATCGTTGGATTATTTATCACAATGGGCATTGGCTCATCTTTCTCAACGGTACCAATTATTACCTCAATCTATGTGCCACTTTGCTTAACCCTTGGCTTCAGCCCACTTGCAACAGTCTCTATTGTTGGTGTCGCTGCGGCACTTGGTGATGCAGGCTCACCGGCTTCGGATTCTACATTAGGCCCAACATCAGGCTTAAATATGGACGGCAAACACGATCACATTTGGGATTCCGTTGTCCCTACCTTTATTCACTACAATATCCCACTCATTATTTTTGGTTGGATTGCGGCAATGTATTTATAAGTTATGTTATACACAAAATAAGCAGTAAAAGGACATCACAAGATGTCCTTTTTTATGCGATAATTTTCCACTGTGTAAATCTCACTAAATCAATATTGAACAGAAAGATGAACAAAACCCAACTTATTCAAGCATTACGCCAAAAAATAGCACAATGCTACCAACAATATCCCGTATCAGACACACAAAAAATCTATGCAAAATTTGACCGCACTTTATTTAGTGAAGATTTTCAACATTTCAAATTTTATCGCACAGAATTAAACAACACACTCGCCCAAATAGAACGTTTGCAAGAAAACGAACACACTCAGTGTCAATTTTATACTGAAAAACTGCTCGCCCAGCTACAAGCCTTATTAGATGCCCTCAAACAACACAAAAGAAGAGATAAAAAAACCTTTACTAATCCTTCTCCACAATCGGCTCAAAATAAACAACAGCACGCCATCCATCGCCTTCCACCAAGAGAACGATTAGCTAAATATTACGAAGCCTTACAAGCATTAAACCAAAAAATCGCTCACCAGCAAGATCAATATATCCAAACACAAAACGAATTAAAAAAACAACAGCTTCAGCAACTTATCCGCCACACAGAACAACGCCGTACCCGTTGTTTAGAAGCGATTGAATTATTAGAAGAGCATTTAGATAATACGCAATAGAAAATATAGCCGTATCAAAACACAGGCTTTATTTTTCAGAATAGGCTTTCCATTTTAACATTCGCTCAATAATTGTGATTAATTCTGCGCGTTCATAACTGTCTAAACCGTGCAATAATTGTTCTAATTGTCTTGCTTGATCCATTGAACGATTACTACTACTTGTTAATAAATCCGCAATTTCACAATGAAAGATTTCTGATAATTCTAATAAACGCAAAATATTAGGTACAGACTTGCCTCGCTCCATTCTTGACACCGCATCATTACTAATATCTAAAATTTCTGCCAACTGTGCTTGGGTTAATCCTACCGCTTGACGATATTTTGCAATCGCTTGACCTATTGTAAGTAATAGCTGTTCATCTTTATCAAGCATTGTTCTCTCTCCTTATAATGAAGAGAGAATAATAGATATTGACTTCTATACATAAATAGCGGAACATACTTACATTAGATCTTTAACATCTAATATTATATTTATTACAAATCTATTTTTGAGCGAAAAGCGAAAAGCGAAAAGCGAAAAGCGAAAAGCGAAAAGCGAAAAGCGAAAAGCGAAAAGCGAAAAGCGAAAAGCGAAAAGCGAAAAGCGAAAAGCGAAAAGCGAAAAGCGAAAAGCGAAAAAATTTTTATTGGACGACACAACCTGACGCAAGTCTTTTTTTAACTTAATTTAGAATAACTTTTAATGAATAGCCCATAAGTGAAAAGTTATGAAGAAAACGCATCAGCTTGCACAACGCTTAAGCATAATTTTATCCCAGCTCAATTTGGGAAAACGTCTTGATATTAATGAGTTAGCAGAGGATTTTGATGTATCAATCAGAACCTTACAACGTGATATCAACGAACGCCTTAATTTTCTTCCTTGGGCAGAGCTAGGGCCAAGATTTTATAAACTAGACCGTCAAAAATTGGATATTCTCACCGAAGAAGATATCCAACGTTTTGCCCTTTTCGCCAGTATCTCCAATCTTTTTCCAAGTGTCGATAAGGCCTTTTACCAAGAAAAATTAACTCAGTCAGTGCAAGTTAAAGGTTTTCAATATGAAGATGTATCACATCTTCAAGCACAATTTAATCAATTAAAACAAGCCATTAGCAACAATAATTTTATTTCATTTAAATATTGTAAACTCACCACTCAGCAAACAAATTTTTACCAAATTGCGCCCTACTCACTGACTAACAAAAATGGAATCTGGTATCTAATTGGCACCGATCAACATCAAGACAACAAACAAAAAACCTTTTGCTTTACCCAAATTAGTCAGCTAGAGGTACTTGCAGAAACCTTTACCCCAAATCAGCAATTTATCGAAGAAATTAAAAGGAATGATTCACTCTCGCACGGAAATATGATTGCTGAAGTTGTCATTCAAGTGTCAGCTTTTGCTTCACCTTTTTTCCTGCGCCGTAACTTACTCCCTAATCAAAAATTGGTGCATAAGTTAGAAAATGGTGAGTTACTGCTTGCTGCTCAAAATGTAAACCCATTAGATATTTTACCGATTGTGCAATATTGGATTCCTCATCTTGTGATCATCAGCCCACAAAACTTACAAATAGAATTGCAAAATAACTTAGCACAATACTTAAATAAAATGGAAAGTAAATAGGAAATATAAAGTAAATGAAAAGAAATCTATTCGAGGTAATCGTAGTTGGCACAATGAGTGCAGGAAAATCGACATTTATCAATGCCCTTATTGGTACGGAATTATTACATTCAGCTAATCAAGCTACAACAGCAACCATTACACGTATCCACGATAAAGATAATAAAAGTTTTTTTTCAGGTTCTGCTTATAATTATGATGGTAAGCTAGTTGAAAAATCTCGTAATATCAATGCAGAAATTTTAAAAAAATGGAACAAAGCTCCTGAAATAAAAAAAATTAATATTGATGGCGATATCCAAACTATTAAAAATACTCGTGCCGAATTAGTAATCTATGATTTACCCGGACCCAATAATAGTCAAAATGATAATCACGAGTTATTAACAATGGAAGTCATTAATGACAAGGAATATGGATTGATTCTTTATTTATTAAATGCCACACAGTTCGGTATCAATGATGACCGATTATTATTAGAAAAAATCTATAATACAATAAAACAAGATACCAAAAAAGAAATTATTTTTATCTTAAATAAAGCAGATGAAATTGATACAGAAAAAGAATTAAGCATTGTTCAACTAATTAAGAATGTTGAAAAATACTTAAAAGAAATTGGATTTAAATCCCCAAACATTATCACAATCTCAGCAAAACAGGCGTTACTATTTCAAAAACTACTAAATAGCGATGTTTTTTCTAGAAGTGAAAAGTATGATTTATCTGTTTTACTCGAATCCCCAGAGTTTTTATTTAAAGGTGCATCAAGCCTATCAAGAAAAAATAGAAAATTAGCTCAATCATTCATACAGACTAATCTCTCTCAAGAAGATAATGAGATTTTAGCAAATAACAAATCAATAAAAGAGATTAAAGAATATTATTATAATACTGGATTTGGTGAGATTTGTTATTTATTACAGAATAAAATAGATCATACATTTAATAAAATAAAAAAAGTTTAGAAAGCTTTTTTCTTATCTAATAAACAAGAGTAAATCTATTTTTATACTAACAAGCTTAAATTGGCTTTATTAAAATGCAAAACTTTGATTAATCAACTTAAGTAAATAAAAGGAAAAATTATGAACTCCATTTATATCGAACATAATCCGTTTACAATAAAAACAACATTTCTTATTAATGATGAAAAACCTGATGAACAGATTTTCCTAAATAATTATGTAAATCGAAGAATTCAACTTTGGATTGAAGGATTCTTTAAAAAAGTGGGAGATGAATTATTCAATGGCACTAACTTTAAAGTTATTTTTAAAGGACTTGAAAATGATGCTGTTGATGTAAAAGCAGATATTGAAAAAACCAACTCAAATATTAAATTTGAATGGATTAAAGTTGCTGATAGTGATAACCGTTTAAATGATATTAAGCATCTAATTCATAAAGCTGAAAAACATCCACTGTTTTCAGAACAAATGAAGCAACCTAAAACCCAAGAAAATTTAGAGAAAGCATTAAGTAATGATTTTGATATTTATGTTGCAGCTACAATGTCTGCAGGTAAATCTACCTTCTTAAATTCATTATTAGGGAGTGAACTACTTCCCGCGGCAAATGAAGCAACAACCGCAATTATTGCTGAAATCACCGATAATAAAGAATTAGATAAAGGCGTGTTTAAAGGGCAACGTATTGATAAAGCAGGAAATTGTGTAGAAAAATCTGATGAGGTTACTCTTAATATATTAAAGGATTGGAATAGTACCGAACTTCATAAAGATACCGCTATTATTAAACTAGAAGGAAATGTGCTTGGTATAAATGCAAGAGAGAACATTCGTTTAATTTTAACAGACACTCCCGGTCCAAATAATAGCCAAGATAAAGATCACGAGATCGTAACATTTAGAAAAATTCAAGATAATACTAAAAAGCCATTAATTTGTTACTTGTTAAATGCTACACAAATCGGTATTAATGATGATAAACAGACATTAACTATGATTGCAGAAACAATGAAACAAGGTGGGGTACAGAATAAAGATCGTTTCTTATTCTTATTAAATAAAGCAGATTCTTTTGATGAAGAGAAAGGTGAAAGTATTCAATCTATTTTAGAAAAATGCAAGGACTATATAAAAAGTTTTGGCATTGCTGATCCTTTAATTTTCCCAATTAGTGCCAGAAATGCTTCTTTACTTAGAAAACGTCAATTTAATTTTACCTTGAGTCGTGCAGAAATGAGCGACTTGAGAAACTGGGAATTTCGTGCCTTAGATGATAAAGAAGATAATTATATTGGCATTGACTTTACCAAATATATGCCATTAAGTACGCCGGTGAAACAAAAATTACAGAATGAAGAGAATATCGCATTATTACACACTGGTATCCCAGCCATTGAAGCAGTAATCGATAACTATATTGATAAATATAGCATACCTGAACGTGTTTTCCGTGCTTATGATGCCCTTAAAAATGTAACAAATATCGCAAGAAATAAAGAAGATCTTATAAAAAACTTGGAATCATATCAGGAGCAAAGAGAAAAGATAAAAGATGCGCTACAAAGCTTAAAAGATGCTAAAAAAATAAGAGAAAGCACCGAAAAAGATTTAGATAAACTAATAGATCAAGCTAAAAAAGATCCTGATAAACTTTCACTAGCTAAGCCATTAAATAAAATCAATACGCTAGAAGCACAGATTCGTGAAATGATCGAGCTTGAGGGGGAAGCATTTAAATCTGATAAAAATAGAAGCAAGTATAAAACAGATCATGGGATTAACGAAGTTATTAAACAAATTGGTAATAAATTTGAACATCAAAAAGTTGAATTAATTTCAGAATCTGAAAATTTAGTCTTAAATACCCAAGATAAGATTCAAGAGGAATTGATAAAAATTTATAAAGAACATCTTGAGGCTTTCTTCAGCAATATTAATATGCCTAAGGTTCCACTAGCAAACCTAAAAAAAACAATGTCTAGCATTGGTTACAACTTTAGTTTAGAAAAATTAAAATCCGCTAAAAAAATAACACAAACAGAAGAGGTAAAAGTCGGAGAAAGATCAAGAACTGTATGGTGGAATCCATTCACTTGGTGGGACGATCCTGAAGATATTTACGAAGAAATAGAGATTTTCGATGCGAATACTACCTGGGACGATGTTATATCTCCTATGCTTGATAACGAATTTAACTCATTTTTTAGATTAGTAGCCACTAAAACTGAAATGGATATTGAAGAGCAAATTAACACTTTTAGTGAGTTTATTAGTGAAGAATTTGCTAAACAAATGACTAACATCAGTCAAGATATGGAAGCCAAAATGAGAGATGATAAAAATCTTAAAGAGGCAATTCAAGAAGCAGAAAAAAATCTGGAAAAAATTAAAGCGTTTGAAAAAGAAATTGATGATGTTATTGCTTTATAAAGGATAGATATAAAAGAAAGGATTTTAAATAAAGAATAAATATTTTTCTAGATGAAATTTGACCGCACTTAAAAAAATATGCGGTCAATTTTAAACAACTAAATGAGAGAAAAAACAATGGATACACAAAAAAGACCAAACCTCACAGACTTTATTCCCGTTGAATATTTAAAAAAGGCATTAGATAAAAATGATTTATCTGATATTCGTTCTGCATTAATGACGATTTTGAAGAATTTTTCGCTTCCTATCGAAACGGTACTAGCATCAATTTATTATGTTTATGAGAAAAATAACGCAGTATTTGAAGAGGCTGAAGAAAGTATCTATGTTTCACCAATTAGCGATGATGAAAATGATTGGAATAAAAATTATTTTTACCAACAGCAAGTTTTCTTAAATCGTAATTTTACTTTAGAGCGTATTCTACACTTACTAAACGTGCGTGAGACGTTGATGAAAAAAGGCGATCCTGATTTCCAAATGTCCAATAGATCACAATCTAGCATAAATAGAGCAGAAATGAGTACAACACTGAAAATAAATACATCTGAATCAAAAGGGAATAATGGCTCACAAACATTTAATAAAACACAATCAGATATCAAGAGAAAAGAGAATAGAAAAACGGCTAACTCATTGTATGAACCTAAGAACAACAATGATTTTATAAAAACTGTTTGTTTAATTGGTGGAGTCGTATTAGTTGTAGCTACAGCCTTATTCTTATATCTAAAAAACGGAGATTAAATCAATGTCTGATAAAGTTAAACTGGCCGAACTTAGCCAAAAAACACAATCCTCATTAGATAGTACATATCAATTATTAAATAAACAATATTTGGCAACATTAAACAATGAGGAATTACTCCCTTTAGTGCATAATGAAAGTATTCATCTTGCAACTGATATACGCATTTTCCGTATTGAACGTATTATTTTAGAAAATAAACAATCAATGCTAGAAAGTTTAACTGCAACCTATGCTACATTAGGTACAGCCGGACATTCTGTCTTTCTATTTCTAAATAGTGATGGTAAAGAGACAACCATTTATCTAGGAACAAAAGGTAAAGCCAAAAAATCTTTAGGAAATGCAGCAGGAAAATTACTGAAAGAAACAATTAATGGACATTTCTCAGGCACTCAATTAGTTTCATTAAATGGTAACGAAATTGAAGAATTAGTAAATAAATTAGATGAAAGTGATAAAAATATTACTGCTGTAACCAGTGTTCCATCCTTATCTACCGATGAACGTGAATACTTTATGCAGGGATTAGAGCATTTTATTGATGCTGCTGAAGGACGCATATATCAAGCATTAATTCTTGCAGAACCTGTAAACACTATGGAATTAGATTTAATTCAACAAGGGTATGAAGGAGTAGCAACCCAGCTTTCTCCATTATTAAAAACAACCTTATCTTATGGTGAAAATGAAAGTGATAGTGTAGGACTTAGTATTAGTGAGAACATTAGTCAATCACTTGGTAAAAGTTTAGGTCTCACTGAAACCAGAGGAACAAGTGAATCGCACTCTGAATCAACTGGTACAAGTGTTGCATATTCAATGGGGGGAAATTACTCTAGAAGTATAACTGGCGGAGTAAGTATCGACTTTGCATCAATATCATCAACTTCATCAATTGGCGTTTTTGCCAGTAAAACAAATACTAAGAGTACGACATTTACCACAACAACAGGAAGCAATGAAAGCCAAAGTCAGTCCCAAACTACCTCAACGACTGATAGTTACGGAACAACAACAGGAAGAAATGTAAATCGCACGCTTGGTACAAGTAAGCAACGTTCGATTGAATTTACGAATAAAACCATTGAACTATTGTTGAAAAAGGTGGATCACAACTTAGAGCGTATTGATGAAGCACGACGTTATGGCGGATGGAATTCTGCTGCTTATTTTATTAGTGAGGATTTAGCCACTTCACAAGCACTTGCCAGTATGTTTTTTAGCTTAATGCGTGGTAATACATCAAGTGCAGAAGATTTTGCCTTTACAATATGGAATAAACAAGATCCAAACAAAACAAAAGAAGTACTTACATGGCTGAAGAATTTTTCTCATCCAAGAGTGTCAGGGAATTTTGTAAAAGGTGTTGATATTCCATTTTTTACGCCCGCGGTCTTAGTTTCAGGAAAAGAAATGGCCATTCAACTAGGTTTACCACGTCGCTCTACATCTACGGTTTCCGTATTAGAAGGAAAATCTTTCGGAAGAAAAATTCAAGTCATAGATGCAGTAGGAAGTGTAAATTCTTCTAATAAAGATAAGCCAAAAGTCGAATTAGGTAAGATTTTCCATTTGTGGTCAGAAAAAGCACAAGTAGTTAATTTAGATTTGCAAACTCTATCTAGTCATATTTTTGTTACAGGTTCCACTGGCTCTGGAAAAAGTAATACCGTCTATCAATTACTTGATCAATTCAATAAAAATGAAGTGAAGTTTATGGTCATTGAGCCAGCCAAAGGGGAATACAAAAATGTATTTGGACATCGTGAAGATGTTGCTGTTTTCGGCACAAATCCAAAACAAGCCAAGTTACTAAAAATCAATCCATTCAAATTCCCAGCTGAAGTACATATTTTAGAACATATTGATCGTTTAATTGAGATCTTTAATGTTTGTTGGCCAATGTATGCTGCGATGCCAGCAGTACTTAAAGATGCAATACTTTCAGCCTATGAAGCCAGCGGTTGGAATTTAATTTCTTCTACAACAAGAACACCAAATCGTTTTCCTAGTTTTGTTGATTTGCTACATCAATTAGAAATTGTGATTGAAAAATCAAATTATTCAAGCGAAATGAAGAGTAATTATAGTGGTGCATTAGCAACTCGAATTAAATCATTAACAAATGGTTTAAATGGTCAAATTTTTAACGCTGATGAATTAGATAACTCATTACTCTTTGATGAAAATGTCATTATTGATTTAAGCCGTGTCGGTTCACAAGAAACAAAATCGCTGATTATGGGAATCTTAATAATGAGATTAAGTGAACATAGAATGGCTACAGCAACAGGAATGAATGAACCTCTGAAACACATTACAGTTTTAGAAGAAGCCCACAATATCTTAAAACGCACTTCAACGGAACAAAGTTCAGAGGGTTCTAATGTTGCTGGTAAATCGGTTGAAATGCTTTCAAATGCGATTGCTGAAATGCGAACTTATGGAGAAGGTTTTATCATTGCAGATCAATCACCAAATGCAGTGGATATTTCTGCAATCCGAAATACTAATACGAAAATTATTATGCGTTTACCAGACGAATCAGATCGCCGTTTAGCCGGAAAAGCTGCTGGAGTTAATGATGAACAATTAGAAGAAATAGCTAAATTACCAAAAGGTATCGCTGTTGTTTATCAAAATAACTGGCTTGAACCAATCCTGTGTAAAATTGCGTATTTTGATAGTGAAGAAAAACCTTATCAATATGTTGCCAATGAAGAAGATGAAAAGAAAATCTTCAATGAACATTTAATCCGTTTCTTATTACATAAACAGCTAGAAAATGAAAGCCAATTTGATATTAATGTATTAAAAAAAGGGGTAAATCGGTTTAGTTCATCAGCTCGTAAAAGCTCATATTTACACAAATTAATTCAACATTATGAACAAAAAGGCAATTCTCCATTTTGGGACTGTCCAGATAAGACATTTAAAATTCTACTAGATTTTTTTGATTTACAAAATGGAGTAACTCAACGAATCAAAGAACTTCAATCTAGACAAGATAATATTCAAGAAAAAGAGGTTAATGAATTAATTCAACTTATTATTGAGAATTTACATCATAACTTTGAAAACACGAGGAATATTGAAGGATTTATACATAATACAATCAGAAAAAATCTACTATAAGTCATATATTAAATTCTCATTCAGCTGAGAATACCTAACAGAATATAAAATAACTTTATAAAGACTAGGAGTTTATATGCTCAATAAATTAGAAACACAAGAAACACCGTCGATAGACACAAAAGAGGTCAATAGCAAAGAGTTACCAGTATGGGCTGATGATAAAATTACTATTGAAGATATTTTTGATGAAGCTAATATAACTGACAAAGTCGCTACTGACACTAAAAATCCTTCTAACTCAGAAAATGTTATGGATTGTTTAGCTAAAGAGCATTTTACGCCAGTGAAAGAAGAAACCATTGAAAAACTCACATTAATCTGGCCTTCCGAAATTGTTGCGCTGATAAAATCAGAAGAAGAGGCTGATATTTATCAAGGAGCAAGCTTAATGCCAAAAGAAATTAATGGGAAATTTGTTCTATGCAAAGAAGATATTGATCTTAATCAAAAAGATGAATTAGGGAGAACTAACCTAGGTAGAATGCAACAAGGACTTGCACCTTTAGATAAAGGTGGTAAACCAATTGAGCTTCATCATATTGGACAAAATCAAAATTCACCTCTCGCTGAATTAACTTCAAGAGAACATAGAGGACCAGGTAACCACACTATATTGCATGATGTGAAAAAAGAATCTGAAATAGATCGTGAGAGTTTTAAAAAAGAAAAAGAAGAACACTGGAAAGAACGTGCTGCTGAAATTATAGAAAAACAAGGAGTATAACAATGAAAGAATTAGCAAATAAATTTGTAGCAAAAGGTGCTATTATTCGCCCAGCTAATGAAAACGAAATTTTATCAGCTGAAAGACAGTTAGGTATAAAATTTTCATCTGAATATAGAGATTTTTTATCTAGTTTTGGTATATTAAGTTACAACAGTGATGAAATATATGGATTGGGAGTTTCAACTGATTACTATCTTAATATTCTTAACTTACTCAAAGAATTTAAAGAATATAATGTAAACATTCCTAACAATCATATTCCTTTATTAGACATTGGAGATGGTCAATATTATATTTATGATAATAACGATGGTAAAATATATGTATGGTCGGCATCCAGTAACTCTATTATAAAAAACAAACAAAATTCATTAACAGAATTCTTATTAGATATATTAGAACAATAACCGTATGCTAATATCTTAATATATGCTATCCTACTAATTATAAATTATATTTAGTGAGGATAGCTTTATGAGAGATATATTAACTCTTACCACTTATTTTAAACAAAATAAAGATTCCCAAAACTACTCCGACAACTTTAAACTCCGTATCCACCGAGCATTAAGTTGGTTAAAGCAGGCTGAAGCCACTGAAGATTTAGATACTAAATTTATTTTTCTTTGGATAGCGTTTAATTCTGCTTATGCTAAAGAAATGAAGAACTTAGAAAATAAAGAGCGGGTTAATTTAAATGAGTTTTTATTACGGATTTGTAGTTTAGATGAAGAGCAAACTATTTATACTCTAGTATGGAGGAATTTTTCCCAGCCTATTCGTTTACTTACAAATAATCAATTTATTTTTCAGCCATTTTGGCGTTTTCATAATGGTGATATTACCGAACAGCAATACCTTAAAGAAGAGAAAGATGAACAAAGACATTTGCTTTCTGCATTAGAAAAACAAAATACACCTCAAATTTTGACTATATTATTTGGGCGTCTTTATACGCTGAGAAATCAGATTATTCACGGTGGTGCAACTTTTAATAGTTCTGTTAACCGTGAGCAATTAAAAGTAAGTTGCCAACTTCTTTCTTTATTTTTACCCACAATGCTTGAAATTATGATGAATAACTACGATAAATTAGATTGGGGTAAACCGTTTTATCCATTAGTAAAAAATAAATAAAAAATATCACTCATCATACAAAAAAATAAAGCAGGTATTTAACCTGCTTTATTTTTATGTCTTTTTAATGAATATTATTTTGTATAACGTCTAAAAACTAAGGTTGCATTTGTGCCACCAAAACCAAAGCTGTTTGACATCACGGTATTTAAGCCCGCATTTTCTTTGGTTTTTGTTACGATATTCATCCCTTCAGCTTGTGGATCAAGAGTTTCAATGTTAATGCTTGGGGCAATAAAATCGTTATCTAACATTAATAATGTGTAGATGGCTTCGTGCGCACCTGCAGCACCTAGGGAATGTCCTGTCATTGATTTTGTGGACGAAATCGCAGGTTGGCTTTCACCGAATACGTTTTTAATTGCACCAAGTTCTTTCACATCACCAACTGGTGTTGACGTGCCATGTACGTTGATGTAATCAATTGGGGTATCTACGGTTGCCATTGCTTGTTTCATACAACGCTCTGCCCCTTCTCCACTCGGAGCGACCATATCATAACCATCTGAAGTTGCGCCATAGCCTACGATTTCTGCATAAATTTTTGCACCACGAGCAAGGGCGTGTTCTAATTCTTCAACGACAACCACCGCGCCACCACCTGCGATAACAAAACCATCACGGTTTGCATCATAAGCGCGAGAAGCTTTCTCTGGCGTATCATTATATTTTGTCGAAACCGCGCCCATTGCATCAAACTCTGTTGCACATTCCCAAGAAAGTTCCTCTGCACCACCTGCAAATACGATATCTTGTTTGCCTAATTGGATTAATTCTAGTGCGTGTCCAATACAATGTGCTGAAGTCGCACAAGCTGAACTAATGCTGTAATTAACACCACGAATTTTATAAGGAGTCGCTAAACAAGCTGAAACGCTTGATGCCATTGTTTTGGTTACCGCATAAGGCCCAACGGCTTTTACGCCACGAGGCCCACGCACAGCATCACAAGCGATTAATTGGTTATGTGCCGAACCTGTTCCGGCACCAATGACCAAGCCTGTACGATCGTTAGAAACCTGTTCTTCTGTTAATCCGGCATCTTCAATGGCTTCTTTCATTGAAAGATACGCATAAGCGGCTGCATCGCCCATAAAACGGTAAACTTTACGGTCAATTAATTCTGAAGGAGTAATTTTAAGTGTTCCTGCGATATGGCTACGCATACCCATTTCGACAAATTCTGGCACTAATTCAATGCCTGATTTGCCCGCTTTTAATGAAGCTAGCACTTCTTCTTTATTGTTACCGATACTAGAAATGACGCCGAAACCAGTAATTACCGCTCTTTTCATAAATTATTCCTTTTGGGTTGAAAGAGTAAATAGATTTGTCGGTCGCTAACTTACTACGAAATGAAAATATTGCAAGCATTTCTTTGAAGGTTCGACCAATCCAGAAAATTCCGTTATTATAGCAAACTCAATCAGTACAACAAAGATAACCACACCGATGTTTAAACTTAATCACGCCGAGATTTATTTTAACCAAGAAAAAACGCCTGTTTCCGCTACATTTGATGATGTTTATTTCTCTAATCAAGATGGGTTGGCAGAAAGTCGCTATGTTTTTCAAGAAGGAAATCAATTATGGCAACGTTGGCAAGATTTTGAACAATCTCATTTTGTGATCGGAGAAACAGGTTTTGGTACAGGGCTGAATTTTTTTGCCGTAACCACGCTCTTTCGCCAATTTAGACAAGCTCACCCCCATAGCCCATTAAAACGTCTGTTCTTTATTTCTTTTGAAAAATATCCATTGAATCAAACGCAGTTAGCCGAAACGCACCTGCCTTATGCGGAGTTTACTGAGTTAAGCCAGCAACTTTGCCAACACTGGCAACCAATGATTAATGGCTGCCAGCGTTTTCATTTTAATGAAAGCACATTAGATGTTTGGTTTGGCGATATCGCAGACAACTTACCGCAACTTGGTGATTATATGCAAAATCGTATTGATGCGTGGTTTTTAGATGGCTTTTCTCCGAGTAAAAACCCGCAAATGTGGAACGCACAACTTTATACTGCAATGTTCAATTATTGCAAAACGAATGGAACATTTGCCACCTTTACGGCAGCCAGTGCGGTGCGAAAAGGGTTAGAAAATGCAGGGTTTTGCGTACATAAACGCAAAGGCTATGGTAAAAAGCGTGAATGTTTAGCTGGCGTAAAACCAGAAAATGACAAAAAAAATCACCGCACTTTGGCAATCTTAACCCCTTGGTATTTGGCTCAATCAGCTCCGCTGAGCAAACCGCGCCCTAGCAAAGTAGATCAACAAGATATTGCCATTATCGGCGGGGGAATTGCTTCCGCCTTTACTGCGCTGTCTTTATTACAACGAGGCGCAAACATCACCTTATATTGCGAAGATGAACAAACCGCCCTCAATGCTTCTGGCAATAAACAAGGGGCATTTTATCCACAACTGAGTGATGATGATAAACGTAATATTCGTTTTTATATCCACGCATTTTTATATGGGCAGCAGCAATTACATTGGGCTATTAAACAGGGAATTGAATTTGAACACGCTTTTTGTGGCGTTGCCCTCTGTGCTTATGATCATAAAAGTGCGGTGAAATTAGATAAAATTTCTGCGTTAGATTTGCCTGAAACCTTATTCCAACCACTTTCCCAAACTGAATTAAGCGAAAAAGTCGGTTTACCACTGCCTTGTGGTGGGGCATTTCTTCCACAAGGGGCTTGGCTTGCTCCTCGTCAATTAGTGCAAAATTTATTTAGCTATCTAGCCGAACAGGGCGTAAGCATAAAAACATCGCAAAAAATTACCGCACTTTCACTGCAAGATGAAAATTGGCAATTGACCAATGCACAGGGTGAAACCTTTTCTCATCACATTGTCATTATTGCCAATGGACATCAGCTAAAAAACTTTCATCAAACGAAAGAATTGCCGGTTTATCCCGTGCGTGGGCAAGTGAGCCAAATTCCCACAACACCACAATTAAAGCAACTTAATGCCGTGCTTTGCTATGACGGTTATCTCACTCCCGCCGATCAACATCAAACGAGCCATTGCATTGGGGCGAGCCACGTTCGCGATAATCAAGATCGTCAATTCAGCTCACAAGAACAGCAACAAAATCAATATAAAATTCAACATAATCTTGCGGGGGCTGAATGGGTGAACGCGATCGATACATCTGACAATCTTGCGCGTGTTGGCGTGCGTTGTGCGGTGCGAGATCGTATTCCAATGGTCGGTAACGTGCCAGATTTTACTCAGCAAGTAGCAGACTACAATAATTTGTTCAATCTTCGCCGCCGCAAACAGCCCATTCCACCAGCCGCAATACATCGTAATCTTTATTTAATCGGGGCATTAGGCTCAAGGGGATTAACTTCCGCCCCTTTACTTGGCGAAGTCCTTGCATCATTAATTTACGGCGAACCCTTGCCATTAAGTGAAGATATTTTGCATCAACTCAGCCCAAATCGTAGTTGGATAAGGAAATTGCTAAAAGGCACGCCCGTTGCATAAACAAAAAAGGCGAACCTGATGTTCGCCTTTTCGCTATTTCCTCTTACGCTTGATTACTTCACGCGCGCCCCTGCTTTTGCACCAGAATCAACATCAAGTAAGAATAAATCTGCGCCGCCACTGCCCGCAGAAAGAATCATTCCTTCTGACATACCAAATTTCATTTTACGCGGTGCGAGGTTGGCAACCATAATCACCATACGCCCCTCTAATTCTTCAGGTTTATTGTAAGCCGCCTTAATCCCAGAGAAAACTTGGCGTTGTTCAACGCCTAAATCTAAGATAAATTTCAATAATTTGTTACTTTCAGGCACGGCTTCACATTTTAGCACTTTGGCAACGCGCAAATCTAATTTGGCAAAATCATCAATGCTGATCGTGTCTTCAAAAGGCTCAATATATTGTAAATTTTCCACCGAACTTTTCTCACTATGGGATTGTGGAAGTAATTGTGCATTTTCAGCTTTAGATGCCTCAATCATTTGTTCAATTTGTTTCATCTCTAAACGAGAGAACAATGCCTTAAATGGTGCAATTTTATGCGCGAGCAAAGGTGTTGCAAGGTTGTCCCAAGTAATTTCGGCTTGTAAAAAGGCTTCGGCACGCTCTGCCAATTTCGGTAACACTGGTTTTAAATACCCCATTAATACACGGAAAAGTTGGATACCCATTGAGCAAACTTGCTGTAATTCTTGCTCTCGCCCTTCTTCTTTGGCAATAACCCAAGGTGCTTTTTCATCAATATATTTATTCGCTTTATCCGTTAATGCCATAATTTCACGGATCGCTTTACCAAATTCGCGATTTTCATAATAGGCGGCAATTTGTTCAGATTGTGCGGTAAATTCAGCAAATAATTGTGGATCTTGCAAGGTTGCAGCAAGCTCGCCATCAAAACGTTTTTGAATAAACCCTGCATTGCGTGAAGCAAGATTAACTAATTTATTCACCACATCGGTGTTTACTCGTTGAACAAAATCCTCTAAATTGAGATCAAGATCGTCAATTCTATTCCCCAATTTCGCCGCATAATAATAGCGTAAATACTCTGGATCTAAATGTTTTAAGTAAGTTGCTGCTTGGATAAATGTGCCACGAGATTTCGACATTTTTTCGCCATTTACGGTAACATAGCCGTGAACAAAAATATTATCTGGCTTACGCAATTCAGCCCCTTCTAACATAGCGGGCCAAAACAAGGAGTGAAAATACATAATATCTTTACCAATAAAATGATAAAGCTCCGTTTGGCTGTCTTGTCGCCAAAAATCGTTAAAGTCTAAATCCCCTTTACGCTCACAGAGGTTTTTAAACGATGCCATATAACCAATTGGCGCATCAAGCCAAACATAGAAATATTTGTTTTCTGTATCAGGAATTTTAAAGCCAAAATAAGGGGCATCACGAGAAATATCCCACTGTTGTAAACCCGCTTCAAACCATTCTTGCATTTTGTTCGCCACTTCCTGTTGCAAAGATCCAGAGCGAATCCACTCTTTCAACATTGCTTCAAAACTTGGTAAATCAAAGAAAAAATGCTCACTCTCTTTCAACACTGGCGTTGCACCTGAAACCGTAGAGCGTGGATTAATTAATTCTGTTGGGCTATATGTGGCAGAACAAACTTCGCAATTATCACCATATTGATCAGGGGATTTACATTTTGGGCAAGTCCCTTTAACAAATCGATCAGGCAAGAACATTTGTTTTTCAGGATCGAATAATTGTGAAATAGTACGGCTTTTGATAAAACCATTTTCTTTTAATTTGCGATAAATACATTGTGCCAATTCACGATTTTCTTCACTATGGGTAGAATGATAGTTATCAAAGCTAATATTAAAGCCTTCAAAATCCACAATATGTTTCTGCTGTACATCGGCAATTAACTGCTCAGGCGTAATGCCCATTTGATCGGCTTTCAACATAATTGGCGTGCCGTGTGCATCATCGGCACAAACAAAATAAATTTCGTTGCCACGCATACGTTGGAAGCGCACCCAAATATCGGCTTGGATATGCTCAAGCATATGTCCTAAATGGATCGGGCCGTTTGCATAAGGCAATGCGCAAGTGACTAAAATTTTACGAGGTGAATTTGACATTATCTGTTACCTTTATCATCAGAAAAATTGTGCCGAATTTTACCTTATTGGCGGTATTTTTTCCAGTTCAAGGCGGTTTATCTCAATTTATACTTAACAGCACCGCCTTGCCGTGTTTAAATATACCCACAAATTTACTCAACTATTCTCTAACCATTTACTTAACAGCGACTTAACAATAGGAAATAATGATGACCATTCATTTTTCAACGAATTTAAGCGAGGCTCAACAAGCCGAAATTCAACAATTATTCCAACAATTTCAACACCCTAGCTTACAACGTGATTTAATCAGCCTTAATGCGATCAAAAAAGTAGAGCTAGGCGCAGGCGTGTTACGCATTGAAATCACAATGCCTTTTGCGTGGAACAGTGGTTTTGAACAATTAAAAGCAGCGCTAACCAATGCACTAGAAAAAATCACCCAAGCCACAGAAATAAAATGGGTGCTGAACTACCAAATCGCCACCTTAAAACGCGCCAATAATCACCCAGCGGTAAAAGGCATCAAAAATATTATTGCAGTAAGTTCAGGCAAAGGCGGTGTGGGCAAATCTACCGTTTCCGTCAATTTGGCTTTAGCTTTGCAAGCACAAGGCGCAAAAGTTGGCTTGCTCGATGCGGATATTTATGGCCCATCTGTCCCCCATATGCTTGGCGTGGCAGATCAGCGTCCAACTTCGCCAGACAACAAACATATTAACCCTATTGAAGTGTATGGATTACGCACCAATTCTATTGGCTATTTAATGGACCCAGATAATGCCACCATTTGGCGTGGACCTATGGCAAGCAGTGCATTAAGCCAACTTTTGCAAGAAACCCTATGGGCAAAAGATGGCGTAGAGCTGGATTATTTAGTGATTGATATGCCGCCGGGAACGGGAGATATTCAGCTTACGCTCTCACAACAAATCCCTGTAACTGGGGCGATTGTAGTTACTACCCCACAAGATATCGCCTTAATTGATGCGATTAAAGGGATTTCAATGTTCCAGCGTGTTTCTGTCCCTGTGCTTGGTATTGTGGAAAATATGTCGGTGCATATTTGTAGCCACTGCGGTCATCACGAACCGATTTTTGGCACTGGTGGCGCTGAAAAAATGGCAGAAAAATATCAAGTAAAAGTCCTCGCACAACAACCATTACATATCCGCCTACGTGAAGATATGGATAACGGTAAACCTACGGTGATTTCTGCCCTAGACAGCGAAATTGCCCAATCTTTCTTACAGTTAGCAGAAAACGTTGCCAGCGAACTTTATTGGCAAGGAGAGATTATTCCAAGCGAAATTTTATTTAAAGCGGTGGAATAAACCTATTCGCACTTCACCAAGTGCGGTGCTTTTTTCACAAGTTTTTCAACGCATCTAATTTCAATATAAGGGCGGTTTGATGTATTCGCCCTTATATCGCTTAACTAAACGACTGGCGATAAAGCACTAAGCCTGTACCATACGATGTAAAATTGCCTTATTCTCTCATACATTAGTGCGGTGTTTTTTTCGGCAATTTTACGCATAAAAGAAAATTCATTCTGCACATCACCCAATCCCGGGCATAAAAAAACGCTCAATCTCTTGAGCGTTTTCTTTACTTAATTTAATGATTAGCGACGTAAACCTAAACGCGCGATAATTTCGCTATATTTAGCTAAATCAGTACGTTTTAAGTAATCTAATAATTTACGACGACGAGAAACCATACGTAACAAACCACGACGACCGTGGTGATCTTTTTTATGAACAGCAAAATGACCTTGTAAGTGGTTAATTTGCGCTGTTAATAATGCAATTTGAACTTCTGAAGAACCAGTATCTTTTGCATCACGACCAAACTCAGCAACGATTTCTGCTTTTTTTTCTGTACTTAGAGACATAGTTAAATCCTCAATTATAGGGGTTAATCATACATCAAACGCCGATCTCTAATTCAGCGCCGACAAGGAGCGATAATTGTAGCGGTTAAGCAAAAAAATGCAATAAATATCTTGGGGAAATACATATTTTAATTATATGATTTAATCAAGTTTGATTTCATTTTCAGGTGGATTATGGAACTAGATCAACAAGTCGCACAGAAAATTGTGAAACGAGCAATGCATATTATTCCGAACAGCGTCAATGTAATGGATAAAAATGGGATCATTATTGCTTCAGGAGATACCACCCGTTTAAATCAAAAACATATTGGTGCGGTGATTGCAATTCGAAAAAATCGTGTTGTGGAAGTTGATGAGCTCCTTTCGCAAAAATGGAATCAAGAAGCGAAACCCGGTATCAATATTCCGATTAATTATCTTGGTAAAATTTTTGGCGTGGTGGGTGTCTCAGGTCACCCAGAGGAAGTGCGTCCTTATGCCGAATTGGTAAAAATGACTGCGGAATTAATTATTGAACAATATATTTTAATTGAGCAAGAGCGTTGGTCTCATCGTTATAAAGAAGAATTTATTTTACAGTTAGTCGATAATTCACAAAAATATCCTTTACTTGCTCAACAAGCACATTTCTTTGGCATTGACCTATCCCTTGATTACATAGTCGTATTGATTAATCTATGCCATTCCAATCAGAACCAATTACAAGAATTAGTGAACTACTTACAGCAGCAAAATGTGCTTTTTGCCATTCATTCTCTGGACTCAGTACTCATATTATTACCCGCCAGTGAACGCCAAAATAAAAGATTACTGAAAACACTTGTTCCACCACATTGGAATCTCCGCGCATATAAGATTATTGTAGGTGGCTTTTTAGGCGGAAATGAAAAGCTCGCCCTTTCTTATAAAACCGCATTAAGTACGTTAAACTATGGATTAAAATTTTTTCCGAAAAAAGCTGTTTACTTTTTTGAACAGTACCAACTGCCCGTTTTGTTAGATGATTTAACGGATTCTTGGCAAGCTAAGGAATTGTTAAAACCAATTAATAAACTTTATACTCAAGATACTAATCAACAATTACACAAAACTTTACAACAATATTTTTTGTCAAATTGTGATCTCACTCTCACCGCTCAAAACTTATTCATTCATATTAATACGCTACGTTATCGCCTTAATAAAATTGAACAAATAACTTCTTTATCTTTCAATAGGATAGAGGATTTGTTTATCTTTTATTTAAGTATATTATTAAAAAAGTGATTTGTCCTTTTTGACAAGTTATTACTGATTTTTATCCTATTTTTTGTATCTTCGGATAAAGCATTCTCTATTAGGAAAAACAATAATATGAGTGATGATTAATCCTATAAAGGAGAAATAATATGACAGGCATCGCACTCATTATTAGCTTTATCCTTGCTATCTTGATGATGATTTTTATGATAGCGAAATTAAAAGTTCATCCATTCCTCGCTTTAATGAGCATTTCCCTTGCTTTAGCTCTTCTTGCTGGCATTCCCCTCACAAAAATTCCCTCAATGATTGGAGCTGGTTTTAGCGGAACATTTAAAAGTATCGGAATTGTGATCATTTTTGGTGCAATTATCGGTATGGTACTAGAAAAAACAGGCGCAGCCTTAAAATTGGCAGATATCGTCGTTAAACTGGTTGGACAAAAACGACCTGAACTTGCAATGCTTATTATGGGCTGGGTTGTGGGTATTCCTGTATTCTGTGATAGTGGTTTTGTTGTGTTAAACCCAATTCGTGAAGCTATTCAGAAAAAAATTGCCGCAAATCCTGTTGGCACAGCTGTTGCGCTTAGTGCTGGTCTATATGCCGCACACGTATTCATTCCACCGACACCGGGACCAATTGCAGTAGCTGGTGGTTTAGGTTTAGAGCATAATTTATTATTAGTGATTCTGATGGGAATTACAGTGTCTATTCCTGTATTAATCGCAAGCTATCTTTTTGCCAAATTTATTGGCAAGCGAGTTATCTTACAAGATGAGACGAACGATGAACTTATTGCTCAAGGCTATGAAGCGTTATTGCAAAAATATGGCACGTTACCCAATGGTTTTCTGAGCTTTGCCCCTATCTTTGTACCGATTATTTTAATGGCATTAGGTTCAATAACTAAAATTTCTGGCACAACAGGAGATATAGCTAACTTCATTTTATTCTTAGGTAATCCGATTATTGCCTTAGGTGTTGGGCTAATTTTCGCTATTATTCTGATTTTTCAATGTGGCAAAATCAAAACATTTGAAACCTTAACAAATGATACACTAAAACTTGTTGGCCCTATTCTGTTTATCACTGCAGCGGGTGGGGTATTAGGTAAAGTCATTGTTGAAGCTGGCTTTGTAGAATATATTAAAGAAAACGCACATATTATTAGTAGTGCCGGTATTTTCTTTCCATTTATCATTTCTGCAATTTTAAAAACGGCGCAAGGCAGTTCAACCGTAGCGATGATTACCACCGCAGCAATTATGGGAATGTTTAACGTCGATGATTCTCTAATGAATGCTTTGGGTTTAACCAGTGAAATTGCGGCTGCACTAACCGTAATGGCAATTGCAGCAGGCGCAATGTGTGTTTCTCACGCGAATGATAGTTACTACTGGGTAGTTACAAACTTCAGCAAGATGACCGCACAACAAGGCTATCGTACACAAACCGCACTGACTTTTATTATGGGAATCGTGGGGATTAGCACGGTTTATGTTCTTTCCTTAGTTTTACTTTAATGGACATTGATAATGAAAATACTCATTGCACCAGACTCATTCAAAGAAAGCTTAACCGCTCTTGAAGTAGCGGAAGCGATTGAAATTGGCTTTAAAAAGATTTTTCCACAAGCTCAATATTGTAAAATCCCAATGGCTGATGGTGGTGAAGGTACGGTGCAATCCTTGGTGGATGCCACCGAAGGAAAGCTAATACAATGTACTGTCACTGCCCCGTTAGGTAATAAAATTGATGCATTTTGGGGGCTTTCTGGTGATGGTAAAACCGCATTCATTGAAATGGCAGCAGCTTCTGGATTGCATCTTGTACCAATGGAAGCACGCAATCCATTGAAAACCACCAGTTTTGGTACGGGAGAATTGATTTTAGAGGCATTAAATTATGGCGTTAAAAAAATTATTCTAGGTATAGGAGGGAGTGCAACCAATGACGCAGGTGTAGGAATGTTGCAAGCCTTAGGCGCACGCATTCTCAATGATGAAAATCAGCTTTTAAACTATGGTGGTGAGCAGTTAATTAACATCGCTCATATTGATTTACACCAGCTTGATCCGCGTTTAGCCCAAGTACAAATTGAGGTTGCTTGTGATGTGAGCAATCCAATGTGTGGTGAGACAGGGGCATCAGCAGTATTCGGGCCACAAAAAGGGGCAACGCCTCAAATAGTTCAGCAACTGGATGTCGCACTTGCACATTTTGCACAAACCGTGCGGCAACAACTTGGTATTGATATTGCTAACCAAGCGGGAGCTGGCGCGGCAGGAGGAATGGGCGGTGGATTATTGCTTCTCCCTAAAGTGCGGTTAAAAAAAGGGGTAAATATTGTATTAGAAACCTTAAATTTTGCCACACAAGTACAAAATGCGGATTTAGTGATTACAGGTGAAGGCAGAATGGATGGGCAAAGTGCATACGGAAAAACGCCAATTGGCGTCGCTAAAGTAGCCAAACAATTTGGCAAGCCTGTTATTGCTATCGTAGGTTGCCTACGAGAAGATTACGAAGTGGTGTATGAGCAGGGTATTGATGCGGTATTTCCCATTATTCGTCAGCTAGATAGCTTGGAAAACACCTTACGATCAGGAAAAGAAAATCTGATTTCAACCGCACAGAATGTTGCCCGATTTTATCAGTTAACCACAAGATAACTTGAGTTAAGATCAGAGTGCGGTGCAAAAATTAAGAAAATTTGTACCGCACTTAATTTATCTATGGAATAGTTTTTTCATTCGCTTTTCTTAATTAAACGTGATTACCACATCTTATCAGGACTAAATATAATACGATCAAAAATCCCCTCTTATCCCATTATACTTTGAGTGAATATTTAGCTAATTTGCGATGAAATTTTATTGTCCTATCAATCTTGCAAGCAAATGGTTCGCTCCCCTACTTGCTCCTTTCTTTTCTTGCTTAGTCGGTGAGTTTATTGACACCAAAATGGCGATAGGTTCGTAATGTGGCGATACGTCCTCTTGGTGTACGTTGCAAAAAACCTTGCTGAATTAAATAAGGCTCAAGCACATCTTCAATGGTTTCGCGTTCTTCACCAATGGCGGCAGCAAGGTTATCTAACCCCACAGGGCCACCGTCAAAGCGTTCAATAATCGCGCTTAATAATTTGCGATCCATAAAATCAAAACCAGCCGGATCCACATCCAACATAGAAAGGGCTGATTGCGCAATTTGTGCGGATATTTGGCCTGCATTTTTTACGTCCGCATAATCACGCACGCGACGTAGTAAACGATTTGCAATACGTGGTGTGCCACGGGAACGGCAAGCAATTTCTTGTGCGGCATCTTGTTCAATGGCTAAATTTAAGCATTGCGCACTGCGTGCCACAATAGACGTGAGATCTTCCACTGAATAAAATTCTAAGCGTTGCACAATGCCAAAGCGATCTCGCAAAGGGGAAGTGAGCGAGCCAGCTTTCGTCGTTGCACCAATTAAGGTAAAAGGGGGTAAGTCTAATTTGATCGAACGTGCGGCTGGTCCTTCACCAATCATAATATCAAGCTGATAGTCTTCCATTGCGGGATACAGGACTTCTTCAATCGCAGGGGAAAGGCGGTGAATTTCGTCAATAAATAGTACATCGTGCGGTTCGAGATTGGTAAGCATCGCAGCAAGATCACCTGCTTTTTCTAATACTGGCCCAGATGTGGTACGGATATTGACGCCCATTTCATTGGCTACTATATTTGCCAGTGTGGTTTTTCCTAAACCCGGAGGGCCAAAAATTAAGAGGTGATCGAGCGCATCTTGACGCAACTTTGCTGCTTGAATAAAAATTTCCATTTGCTCACATACTTGCGGTTGCCCCACATAATCAGTGAGTAATTTAGGACGAATCGCGCGATCAATATATTCTTCATCAAATTTTTCTGTTGCGCTAACAATTCTATCTACTTCAATCATTATTCTGCCTTATTTATAACGCTGCTTTTAGGGCTTCGCGGATTAATTGTTCACTATTAAGTGTTGGATCGGCGACTTTTTTCACCATTTTTTCCGCCTCACTTGCTTTGTAACCTAAAGCAATTAATGCCGCTACCGCATCATCAATATGCATATTTTCTTTGTTTGATGATTTTTCAACCATAGGCAAATGGGTACTTTCAATAAAGAAATCGGCTTGTTGTAAATCTTTAAATTTCCCTTTTAATTCAACCAGTAAACGTTCTGCTGTTTTTTTTCCAACGCCCGGAATTTTAACCAATTTAGACAATTCTTCACGTTCTATGGCATAGGCAAATTCATTTACTGACATTGCAGATAAAATTGCTAAGGCTAATTTAGGCCCAACGCCATTGGTTTTAATCAGTTCGCGAAATAGACTACGATCTTGTTTATGAGAAAAACCAAATAATAAATGGGCATCTTCTCGCACCACCAAATGGGTGAATAATGTGGTTTGTTGCCCTGTTTCTGGTAAGTTATAAAAGCTGGTCATTGGCAATAAAAGTTCATAGCCGATGCCTTGTACATCAAGTAAAATTTCTGGTGGTTGCTTCTCGACTAATAATCCTGTTAAACGGCCTATCATAATTTCCCCTTAAAACGATTTGCCATAGCATAAAATAAAACTGGATAAATATCCAGTTTTAAACAATAAATTTTCACTCTTAACGACTATAAACGAAAACGCCCTCGACTATATCTAGGACGTAAAAGTGCGGTGCTTTTTACGCCTGTTTTTTGCGTATTTTGATTCACTTGAGAAAGCTGGGCGGCAGAATGAGCGTGAGTGATGGCGATAGCTAAGGCATCTGCCGCATCGGCTTGTGGCTTTGCAGATAGTTTGAGGATTCGCATTACCATTTCTTGTACTTGGGTTTTATCCGCAGCGCCTGTTCCGACCACCGTTTGTTTCACTAAACGAGCCGCATATTCAAACACTGGTAAATCTTGGTTCACCGCAGCGACAATCGCCACGCCACGTGCTTGCCCAAGTTTTAATGCAGAATTGGCATTTTTTGCCAAAAAGACCTCTTCAATAGCAAACATTGTAGGGTGGAATTGGGTGATAATTTCACTCACGCCAGCATAAATTCGTTTTAAGCGTGTGGGCATATCTTCTGCCTGAGTACGAATTACGCCGCTGCCTAAATAGTCTAATTTAAGTCCAACTTGGCGGATCACTCCATAACCCGTTAAACGAGATCCCGGATCGATACCTAAAATAATTGCCATCTTTTTTCCTAAATGAAAAAGGTGCTGATGAGATCACGCACCTTTTAAATTACTGTCAATAAAATCAATGTGAAAAATTAAAGCAGTGCCGCCACTTCATCACTGATTTCACCATTGTGATAAACGTTTTGCACGTCATCACAATCTTCCAGCATTTCAATTAAGCGTAATAATTTTGGTGCGGTTTCTGCATCAAGATTCACCGTAGTAGATGGGATCATTGTGACTTCTGCTTCTTGAATTTTAAAGCCAGCTGCTTCAATTGCTTCACGCACGGTGCTTAAATCTTCCCACGCAGTATAGATTTCAAAGCTACCATCTTCTTGTGGTTGGATATCATCTGCGCCCGCTTCAATCGCCGCTTCTGTTAACGCATCTTCATCAGCTTCGGCAATCAAAATTAAGCCTTTTTTACTAAATAAATATCCTACCGAGCCTTCTGTGCCTAAGTTTCCGCCACATTTGGTGAAACTTGGGCGAACTTGTGAAATCGTGCGGTTTGCGTTATCGCTTAGGCATTCCACCATAACCGCTGTGCCGCCCGGGCCATAGCCTTCATAGACTTTGGTTTCCATATTCGTATCATCGCCACCGCCTACACCACGGTCAATGGCACGATTAATGGTATCACGTGTCATATTGTTAGAAAGGGCTTTATCCACCGCCGCGCGTAAACGTGGGTTGGCACTTACATCACCACCACCTAATTTTGCTGCGGTAACTAATTCACGAATTAATTTAGTAAAGATTTTTCCACGTTGGGCATCTTGGGCGGCTTTACGGTGTTTAATATTCGCCCACTTACTATGTCCTGCCATTTTTTTTCCTTCTATTTTCTGTGATCTTTTTGATCTTGAGTTTAATTAAATTTGTTTATTTTTATAAATCGGGTTCGCCGTTGGCGACTGACTTTTTCTTTGCTCGTACAAAGTAAAAGTAAGCACGCCCGACTTCACTGCTTTTCTTCACTTAGTTGAAATTTTCTTTACGCAAAATTCAGAACTCGCTACGCTCAAACACGCTGAATTTTGCTAAAAATTTCAGTCGTTCAGGCAATTCAGACGGGATCAAGCTGAACGCTGATATTATTTATATTATTCCCCAAGTGCGGTGAAAAATTCTCTTATTTTTTCATCGCATCTTTCCCCTTTTTAGCAAAAAGAGGCTAGGGGAGATTTATCAGCCTTTATTTATTAAATATTTCTTTATCGCTGCGGCATTATTTGGCGATTTTGTTAGCTGTATGGCTTCTTGCACCGAAACCCATTTAAAAGCTAAATGCTCAGTTAATTGAGGCTCAAATTCTTGTTCAACCGCATATAAAAACCAATATTCCCGGCAGTGCGTGATATTCGGTGCGTATTTATAGCGGAAATGCGGAAAAATTTCAAATTCTACGCTTTCATTGCAATCAAAAAGTGCGGTGGAATTTGGTGAAATTTTTAACCGCACTTCTTCCCAAAGTTCACGAATTACCGCTTCTTTTGGGGTTTCGCCTTTTTCTATTGACCCCGTTACCGACTGCCAAAAATCAGGATCGTCTTTGCGTTGTAGCATCAACACGCGATTTGTGTTTTTGGCGTAGATAATAACAAGAACGCTTTGGGGATTTTTGTAAGTCATACAAGATAAGACGTGGGTGTCCCCACGCCTATTTACCTAAAGTTATTTCTCGTTTTTTACCACGCTAATCCCTAATTCGGCTAAAGCTTGTGGGTTCGCATAACTTGGCGCTTCTGTCATTAAGCACGCCGCGGCGGTGGTTTTCGGGAAGGCTATCACATCACGAATGTTGTCTGTGCCAGTTAAAAGCATCACTAAACGATCTAAGCCGAAAGCCAATCCTGCGTGTGGTGGCGTACCGAATTTTAAGGCATCAAGTAAGAAACCAAATTTTTCATATTGTTCTTCTTCATTAATACCAAGAATACGGAAGACCGTTTGTTGCATTACTGGGTCAAAAATACGCACAGAGCCACCGCCTACTTCGTAACCGTTAATGACCATATCATAAGCATTTGCTACTGCTGAGGTTGGATCTTGCTCAAGTTGTGCAGGGCTGAAATCTTTCGGTGAAGTGAAGGGGTGATGCATCGCGGCAAGATTACCTTCTTCATCACGCTCAAACATTGGGAAATCAATGACCCAAAGTGGTTTCCATTCGTCTAAACGGGTTAAGCCTAAATCACGACCTAATTTCAAACGCAATGCGCCCATTGCATCTGTTGCCACGTTCCATTTATCCGCACCAAAGAAGAGAATATCGCCATTTTGTGCTTGTACACGTGTTAATAAAGCATTCAGAACATCTTCAGATAAGAATTTAGCGATTGGGCTTTGCACCCCTTCTAAGCCTTTTTCAAGCTCATTCACTTTCAACCAAGCTAAGCCTTTTGCGCCATAAATGCCGACAAATTGAGTATATTCATCAATTTGTTTACGCGTAATGCTTGCACCATTTGGCACACGAATCACGGTAACACGGCCATTTGGATCATTAGCTGGGCCGCTAAATACTTTGAAATCGACCTCTTTAACTAAATCAGCCACATCGACCATTTCTAATGGATTACGCAAATCAGGTTTATCTGAACCAAAACGTTGCATTGCTTCTTGCCACGTCATCATTGGGAATTTGCCGAGATCTACGCCTAAGATCGCTAACCATAATCCGTGGATCATCTGTTCCATAATTTCACGCACTTCTGGTGCGGTTAAGAACGAAGTTTCCACATCAATTTGGGTAAATTCAGGTTGACGATCAGCACGCAGATCTTCATCACGGAAACATTTTACAATTTGATAATAACGATCAAAGCCAGACATCATCAATAATTGTTTAAATAATTGTGGTGATTGTGGCAAGGCATAGAATTTCCCTTTATGGACACGGCTGGGTACTAAATAATCGCGCGCACCTTCAGGGGTGGCTTTCGTTAGCATTGGGGTTTCAATATCTAAGAAACCGTGATCATCCATAAAACGGCGTACAAAACTGGTAATCTTCGCACGAGTTTTCAAGCGTTGCGCCATTTCAGGACGACGTAAATCTAAGTAACGATATTTTAAGCGTTGTTCTTCTGTATTATTTTGGTTGAAATCCAATGGCAAGACATCCGAGGCATTATAAACAGAAAGAGATTTTGCCAACACTTCCACTTCGCCCGTTGCCATTGTTTTATTAATTTGATTTTCAGGGCGTGCAATGACTTCACCTTTAACTTGAATACAAAACTCATTGCGTAAATTGGCTGCTGCGCTCAATGCTTCTTGATATTTAGGATCAAAACAAACTTGCACAATCCCTTCGCGATCGCGTAAGTCAATAAAAATAAGTCCACCTAAATCACGGCGTTTATTCACCCAGCCACTTAGCGTAACCTCTTGCCCAATGTTGTTGCGGTTTAATGCCCCGCAATAATGAGTTCGCATCATAATATTTTCCTTCAAAATTTTAAAAAGTGATAACAGCGGAATTATAGCGGAAATCGAGGGCGGATAGAATTGTTAATTGAGAAGTTATGCAAAAACTTCTGAATGTGTGTTTAACCGAACTAATTTTAGGCATTGTTGTTCAATTTTATAAATTAGCACGAGATCATTGAGAATATGGCAATCCATATAGCCTTTCAAATTATTTTTAAGTGGATGATTTTTATATTCGGCAGGCAGGGTTATCCCATTTGTTAAGCAATGCATTACTTCCAAATAGCGGGGGTGAACAAACAAGTGCGGTGTTTTTTTGGCAAGTTGTACTAAATCTCGCTTAAATTCTTTTGCCATTTCAATTTCATTAATTGGCAACGGCTGGCTCATTTATTCTTTTCCTTCGGCTTTTTGTTTTAGTAAAGAGGCAAGATCAGTATTAGCATCAAGAGAAAACCGCTCAGCTTTTCCATTTTCAATTTCATCCATTGCCATTAACGTTTTTGTATTAGGTTGCAAATAATTCAAACTTAAAGGAATAGCTTTAGTCGCAACAATTTCCGTTAAAAACATATTGAATACCTGTGAGGGAGTAAGACCATATTGTGCAATCACTTCAAACGCCTCGGTTTTTAAATGCTGTGGCAAACGAAAATTCACCACCGCATTATTGTTCGTCATTGTTGCCATAATAAACCTCTTGATAGATTAAGTTAAGTTTATGGCATTATATTGCATATACATTATCATTACAAATTAAGCTTAATCTATTTTCATTTGTGAGAACCACCGTCTTACTCTAAAATACAAGCAAAATAAAGTGCGGGGAAAATTTTATTAATTTTCAGCACATTTTAGTGAAAAATTTAGGATAAATAATGACTAAAGATACCCTCTTTTCTGCCCCGATTAAAAATTTAGGCGATTTTACTTTTGATGAAAATGTCGCGGAAGTGTTTCCCGATATGATTCAACGTTCTGTGCCGGGATATTCTAATATCATTACCGCAATTGGTATGTTGGCAAGCCGTTTTGTTACGCCTAATTCAAATGTGTATGATCTGGGTTGTTCCCGTGGTGCAGCAACGCTTTCTGCCAGACGTCATATTCAGCAACCTAATGTGAAAATTATTGGGGTGGATAATTCGTTGCCAATGGTAGAGCGTTGCCGTCAGCATATTCAGGCTTATCACAGTGATATTCCCGTTGAAATTTTATGTGATGATATTCGTCAAATTCACATTGAAAATGCCTCAATGGTGATTTTGAATTTCACCCTGCAGTTTTTGCCTCCGCAAGATCGCACCACGCTACTGACAAAAATCTACCAAGGTTTAAACCCAAATGGGGTGTTAGTGTTATCGGAAAAATTCCGTTTTAATGATGAAAAAATTGATGATTTACTGATTAATCTGCACCACGAATTTAAACGAGCCAATGGTTATAGTGAGCTAGAAGTTAGCCAAAAACGTACCGCACTTGAAAATGTGATGCGAACAGATGAGATTGAAACGCACAAAGTGCGGTTAAAATCCATAGGATTTTCTCACGTTGAACTGTGGTTTCAGTGTTTTAATTTCGGTTCAATGATTGCCATTAAATAATGAAAAGGCGCTCATTCGTTTTGATTGCACTATTAGGAACGGTAATTCATCCCCTTTATGCTCAAGATAGGGGAGTTACCGGCCTTTCACAACTGAGTATAGATCCGCTTTTCACGCGCGATTTTATTATTTTTATAACCGCACTTTAACAAATCCACAACAACTTATTACTACCAGCCAAAAATTAGGGACTGAATTGCTTTACGAATACCAGAACCTTAATGCTATTGCAGTGCATATTCCTGAGAAATTGGATCTTCGATTGTTAGAAAAGCAGTTAGCAAACCTTAACGGTGTATTACAAGTAAACCCATCACAGGTCATGCAATTGCATGAAAAATAGAAATTTAAAAGTAACCGATTCAAAGTTAGCACATATTAAAAAAGCCACGTCAAACGTGGCTTTTGGGATAGATAAATATCTAATCTAACAATTAGAAGTAAACGCGTAAACCAACAGCATAACGGTTATCTTTAGCGCTTTGAGTTTGACCTTTAACTTTCACATCATTGCCACCAATAGTACCAGTGCCTTTAACGCGTGAATGTGCATACTC
The DNA here is from genome assembly GCF_023611905.1 of Avibacterium sp. 21-595. Classification (NCBI taxonomy): domain Bacteria; kingdom Pseudomonadati; phylum Pseudomonadota; class Gammaproteobacteria; order Pasteurellales; family Pasteurellaceae; genus Avibacterium; species Avibacterium sp. 21-595. The sequence continues at coordinate 1,888,780 of NZ_CP091455.1, forward strand.
AACATAAGCTACTACATTTTTGTTAAATGCATAATCTGCACCAACAAGATAAACATTTTCTGTTAATTTCTGATTTTTAGCTACATCTAAAGTCCCAACTACAGAACGTAAGAAGTTTGCATCGCCTTTATCGAAACTTAAGCCTGCTTTGTTACCTTTATATTGATTACGTTCCCAAGCGGCATACACAGAAGCGTTCTCTAAATATTGGTATTTAGCCGCAACTTCTAAGAAACGACCTCTTCCTTCTTGATCTTGGGTTTGGTGATCTTTGTAATAAGATTGACCATACTCAGCACCGAAAGTTGCTGGCCCATAAGTAAATTGAGAAGCTACACGCCAAGATTGAACTTTACGACCTGTTCCTGTTGTTTTTTTAGCTTGAACTGGAGGAGTAGCATCTTTATTCGCAGCCTCACCATTGTCATACACTTCTACAGTATAGCCAGCATTTAAATTTACCCCAACGTCAGCGAATTGACCTGCATAAAATGCAGATGTACCATAAGCATATTTAAGGTCTGAAGCTTCATTCTGTTTCTTAGCTTGACCAAAAGTATAATCAGCGCCAAAACCTAAAGTTTGACCTTCAGCTAATTGAAAATCTGCTGAGCGGAAAGAAACGACTTTATCACCACCAGTGAATAAGTTATTGTTACCACCGAATAGATAAGAATGATCATTAAGCTCTACTGCATCACCAGTAGTATCTTGTTTACCAAATGAAACACGACCAATTTCATCTTTTTGAAGTGCTAACCACAATTTATTAGTTTTAATATTATTGAATGAAGAACCAGTATCCCATTTATCACCACCATCGTTGAAACGTAAACGAGAGTAACCGATTACTTTAACACCTTCACCTAAATCGTGTTGTGCTTTGAATTCTAAGCGTGAACCAACGTTACGAAGGTCAGCACGTTCATTATCGTTGAATTTACCTAAAGCTACATCAAAACGACCGCCTACATCTACTTGTGTGCCATCGTTGTTATAAACTGTTGCCGCGCTTGCTGAAGTTGCTACAGCTGCAACTGCTAATGCTAATAATGTCTTTTTCATAATTAAATTCCTTTCAGAATTAAGTTGTTATAACAAATTTTAAAGTTAGGCTAAAACTTTTCTTAAAAGAAAATGTCAAAGCTGACTTCACTTGAAGCACGGCTATATTGGCAAAGAAATATTCAAGTGTCAATGTAAAATCTGAAAAAGTTCATTGTATTTAGTGATCAAGATCACATATTTTAAGAAAAAATCCATCTCTATATTTGCTTAATGCGGAATTTGTATGAATTTGCACCTAATGTATAAAATATAAATAATGATGACTTATCAAGATTACTTAAGGCATATAAGAGCTAAAGTTAATAACAGTATTAAATTCTCTTTCAAATTGAGCAAAATCCCATTTCAACCCCCGCCACTCATTTCCCGTTTAGCAAATTGGTGAGCGAGTTTTTCGGGGTACAGGTCTAAATTGGGTTTATAACTTGTGCGCCCCACGTTGTAATCAAAGCCACGGTCAGTAATCACCCAACGATCTTCATTGACCTTAAACGCCGTGGTTTTCTCGGTTTCTCGTTGGTTAATTTTACGCTCATATTCCACCAATCGCCCTTCGCCTTGGCTAACTTCGAGGTTACGCCGCTTAATATCCCGCTCGGCAAGGGCAATCACCGTACAACGGCAATTAAAGCCATTAGGCGGGTAAAAGGTGTGCCAGAATGGATCATCGTAGGCATATACTAAACCATTCATTGCGCTATGACTTGGGCGGGTGCGATCATCATTGACGGCGCTATATTGCCAATAAGGGCGGTTATCTACATTATCTCGCATTTGTTGATACCACTGAGCAAAATCACCATCCTCAAAAGAGCAATGATTTTGTCGAATAAATAATTAACAAAAAAGCACCGCACTTACAAAATCGCTCAAATATGACTTATTTGAGTGAATTTTGGGTATTACGCGTAAAAAAGACAGCCCGCTATAAAGGAGAGCAAAAACCAGAGCAAGTAGCCGCTTATCAACATACATTGGAACAATACGATGAATATCAAGCCGTTTTATTGATGAAACAGGATTGGATACCTTTTATTACCGCCCTTATGCCTAATAATTGCTAAACGATACTTGCGCACATCATCTGTTGCAGCTCAAATCAAAGACCAAAATAGCCTATAATTACACTCATGATTTATTCAGCCACGATGGATAGGCGTTTATTTGAAGCAGAGTTTGAATGAGTATTGCGACTAATCTGTCAATTACATGATCGACAAATTTGCCACACCAACCTCAACCCCCATACTATTTTAGTACAACATTTCGTCACGCCAGAACAAAAATATTGGCTCTTAGAAATGCACAGAAAAATCGGGTAATAGTTGGAAAGCCCAAAATCTAACTAAATTACACCGCTCTTTTAATAAAGAGGGAAATAAACTGGCAATTCAATTTACTCAGCCAGATTGGAATGAAATTTTAGTTGGATATTGTAAATAATTTAGCAGCTATATAAATCCTTTTCTCTTATTTTGAATAAAAATAGAAATTTTTATTTGACTTTGCAAAAAGTGAATTTTAAAAATTTAATAACCTACTTAGATTTCAATCCTCTTTTATCTTTTGAGTAATAGAGTGAAAATATCCTCCTCCCTCCAAAAATGGAAAAACGCCACTGAGTTCCCTCAATGGCGTTCTTCTCTCATTCAAAACCTGGCGGTGCCCTACTCTCACATGGGAAACTCCCACACTACCATCGGCGTTACAGCGTTTCACTTCTAAGTTCGGCATGGATTTAGGTGGGTCCACTGCACTAACGCCGCCAAGATAATTCTTTCGCTTATCTAAAGCTTATCTCTCTTATCTACAGACTTCAAAGCATTCCGCTCTAAAATCTCTACTCTCTCAATCAAAAACAAGCCAAAACCCTTGAGTGTTGTATAGTTAAGCCTCTCGGGCAATTAGTACTGGTTAGCTCAACGACTCACATCGCTTACACACCCAGCCTATCTACGTCTTAGTCTCAAACAACCCTTACCAACTTAAAGTCGGGGAGAACTCATCTTAAGGCAAGTTTCGTGCTTAGATGCTTTCAGCACTTATCTCTTCCGCATTTAGCTACCCAGCAGTGCCTCTGGCGAGACAACTGGTACACCAGTGATGCGTCCACTCCGGTCCTCTCGTACTAGGAGCAGCCCCTCTCAATTCTCCAACGCCCACGGCAGATAGGGACCGAACTGTCTCACGACGTTCTAAACCCAGCTCGCGTACCACTTTAAATGGCGAACAGCCATACCCTTGGGACCTACTTCAGCCCCAGGATGTGATGAGCCGACATCGAGGTGCCAAACACCGCCGTCGATATGAACTCTTGGGCGGTATCAGCCTGTTATCCCCGGAGTACCTTTTATCCGTTGAGCGATGGCCCTTCCATTCAGAACCACCGGATCACTATGACCTGCTTTCGCACCTGCTCGACTTGTCTGTCTCGCAGTTAAGCTTGCTTATACCATTGCACTAACCTGACGATGTCCGACCGTCATTAGCAAACCTTCGTGCTCCTCCGTTACGCTTTGGGAGGAGACCGCCCCAGTCAAACTACCCACCAGACACTGTCCGAACACCCGTTTCAGGCGCTTCGTTAGAACATCAAACGTTAAAGGGTGGTATTTCAACAACGACTCCACGATAACTGGCGTTACCGCTTCAT
>NZ_CP091455.1:1897500-2367531 GCF_023611905.1 Avibacterium sp. 21-595
ATATTTAATTTGCCTTGCCAATCTTGCTCCCCCAGTGTATTAGCCTGTAAGGTTGCGCCTAGCTTTAATTGAGCAGCACTACTTACTTGATTAAACAAATTTTTCCACTGCCCGATCAATTCATTGTAAATCACCTCTCTTGTTGCAAGATTGCTTTGCTCAATAAATGCATTGAGCATTTCCAGCGCCTGTTTAGGGTTATCTAATTGAATAGAAAGTGTTTCTGGCTGTCCTTTAAGTGCGGTGGAAAATTTGACTGTTTTTACTAATTGCTCGAGTAATTCTTCATCATTTTGTGCATTTCCTGTTTCTCGTTGTTTATAGTAGGAACTTTGCAACCAAAATTGACGGATATTGTCATAAGCAGAAACCTGACGTTTAAATTCATCATACACGTTGTTCACTAACAAGGCTTCTGGCTCATTCTTACCTTGAATAAACTGATACATTGATGCCAAAGCATAATAATTACCTAATTGATTTACGGTTGGTTGAGAGATTTTCGCTTCCGCCTTCCACTGTAATTTCTGTAAAAAACTTGTGCCATACCCAGCCAAAGCAAAAATAATCGTAAACAACATAATGATAAAAGATTTTTTTGCTGTATTTTTTGATTGCATCGTTTTCTCCTTATTGTTTTGCTAGACGGCGATGGCGGCGTTTTAGGCGTCTTATCCAGCGAGTAATACGCCACGCTCTGGCGATAGAAAAGACATAAATGAAAAACAGAAGAATAAAGCCGAGAAACATTATCCATTCATTGATGTAATAAATTTCACCTAAAATCCCAAAACCTGCACAGAGTGCCGCGATAAAGGTGATAAATAAAAAGGCTTGACGTGAACTTAGCCCCGCACGCACCATTAAATGGTGAATATGCAAGCGATCAGGGCGAAATGGGCTTTTACCTTTACGCAAACGACGGTAAATAATCGCGATCATATCAATCACGGGAATGGCAATGATCCATAATGCCGTGATTGGATTCATTGGGTGACCTTTACCCTGTGTACTAAGCAGTAAGATCCAAATAATCGTAAAGCCAATCAGTGTGCTGCCAGCATCGCCCATAAAAACTTTAAATCTCGTACCAAAAGGAATGCCAAGATTAAGCATTAAATAAGGTAAAATAGCAATAATTAAGGCAAAACTCCAATAGGCGAGATCCATTTGATTATCCATAACGAGTAAAATGCCTATCGCCCCAAAAGCCACACTAGATAAGCCACCAAGTAAACCGTCTATACCATCTATCATATTGAAGGCATTGATCACAGCAATCGTTGCGAACACGGTGATCATCAACCCAATTGAACCGAGTGTTAGTTGGAATGGGCCTAAAATTTGCCCGAGATGATCGAGATAAATATTGCCCATATCAATCATTAAAATAGCTAAAAAGGCTTGAATTCCCGCACGAATGAAAGGGCTGATGTCGAAGCGATCATCTAAAATACCGATGGCTAACAACACAAATATACTGAAAAGATATAACGCTGGCAGCCGCATTTGCTCCCACTCAAGAAAATAGAAGACACAGTTACCGATAAATAGCGAAATGCCCCCAATCAGAGGGATTGCGCCTTTGTGGCGTTTGCGATAATTTGGTTTATCCACTAAACCGATTTTTTGCGCAATCGGACGCATTGCAAATAAAGAAAGCAATGCACCGAGAAATGTGAGCAGAAAACTCAACAACATAATGAATAATTTCAGTAAAAAATAAGTGGCAAAAGCATACCATAAAGGCAAACGCGTACATAAATATTTTTATAAATTTACTCAGTTTTACAGTACAATATTTCAGTTTTATGCAATTTCTCTTAGACAAGATAAAGGACAAATAGTAATGAACCATTCAGAAAGCCTCTTTTCCCAAGCGCAAAAAGTCATCCCCGGTGGGGTTAATTCGCCTGTCCGTGCCTTTAATGGCGTTGGTGGTACGCCGGTATTTATTGACCGTGCAGAGGGTGCCTATATTTTTGATACAGACGGCAAGCAATATATTGATTATGTGGGATCTTGGGGGCCGATGATTTTAGGGCATAACCACCCCGCAATTTTAAGTGCGGTGCTAAAAACTGCCGAAAAAGGCTTGAGTTTTGGGGCGCCTACCCCATTAGAAATTGATTTAGCCACCTTAGTTTGCCAGCTTGTGCCTTCTATTGAAATGATCAGAATGGTAAGTTCTGGTACCGAAGCCACAATGTCCGCCATTCGCTTAGCGCGAGGTTATACCAAACGAGATAAAATTATTAAGTTTGAAGGTTGTTACCACGGGCATTCTGATAGCTTACTGGTAAAAGCTGGCTCAGGTGCATTAACCCTTGGGCAACCTAGCTCACCGGGCGTGCCAGCGGATTTTGCAAAACAGACGTTAACTTGTGAATACAATAATATTGATTCTGTTAAGCAAGCCTTTGAACAATATCCCGATGAAATTGCCTGTGTCATTATTGAACCAGTTGCAGGAAATATGAACTGCATTCCACCTAAAGCAGGCTTTTTACAACAATTACGTGAACTCTGTGATCAGTATGGCGCATTATTAATCATTGACGAAGTGATGACCGGTTTTCGTGTTGCCTTAGGCGGTGCGCAACAATACTATGGCGTAACCCCTGACTTAACCACCCTTGGCAAGGTCATTGGCGGCGGAATGCCCGTAGGTGCATTTGGCGGAAAAAAAGAAATTATGCAATATATCGCACCAACAGGTCCAGTGTATCAAGCTGGCACGCTCTCTGGCAATCCAATTGCAATGGCAGCGGGACTAGCCTGTTTAACAGAATTGAAAAAAGCAGGTAACGAACAACGCCTTGCCACTTTAACGGAAAAACTCGCCGTTGGCTTAAAAGCCCTCGCGGACAAACATCACATTCCATTTGTGGTGAATTATGTAGGGGGAATGTTTGGTATTTTCTTCACTGATCAGCCTGAAGTCAGCACTTATCAGCAGGTGATGAAATGCGATGCGGAAAAATTCAAACAATTCTTCCATAAAATGCTAGAACAAGGGATTTATCTCGCCCCTTCCGCTTATGAAGCAGGTTTTATGTCCTTGGCACATACTGATGAAGATATTGAACGCACCTTGCAAGCAGCCGATAATACCTTTGCCACAATCAAAAATGCTTAAGGAAAAGTAGGAAGAAATGATAGAAAACGCCAACAAACACTATCAGCTTGCATTGCTAAAAGTACATAGTACCGCAGTGTTATTTGGTTTAACGGGCGTGCTGGGCGTGCTGATTCAAAGCAGTGCTGGCGTGTTAGTGCTTGGGCGTGTATTTATCGCTCTTATGGCACTCTCCCTCTTCTTCCTCTATAAGAAAATGCCTCTCAACAAGCTTTCTGCACAAGGCATTTTATTACAATTTGTGCTAGGTAGTTTACTCACTGCCCATTGGGTCACCTTTTATATTGCCGTTAAAGTTGGCGGTGTCGCAGTGGGAACACTGGGCTTTGCCAGTTTTCCCGCCTTTGTTTGCTTATTTGAAATGCTCATATTCAAAGTGCGGTTAAAATTAGGTGAATTTTTCTTATTGCTCGCCATTACATTTGGATTAATCCTTGTGACCCCTGCCTTTGAATTTGGCAACCAATCCACACAAGGTCTATTATGGGGCATTTTTTCAGGGGCGATTTATGGCTTACTTGCGGTGCTAAATCGCAAAAATCGAGGCCTCCTTTCAGGTAGCCAAGCCAGCTGGTGGCAATATTTGGTGGGCGTTATTGTGCTTTTACCATTTTACGCCAATGAATTGCCAAGTGTTTCTTTACAAGATTGGTTTTGGATCGCCTGCATTGGCTTGCTTTGCACCAGCCTTGCCTACACGCTCTTTGTTTCTAGCCTTGATGTGCTAAGTGCGAGAACGGCGGCGATGATTATTTCCCTTGAACCAGTTTATGCCATTCTTATTGCTTGGCTATGGCTTAATGAAGCCCCTACGCTCACAATGTTACTTGGCGGTGCAATTATCATCACCGCTGTCGCCTTAGAAAATTTACGCAAGTAACAAGAAAAAATTCACCAAAAAACACCGCTCTTTAAAAAAGCCGTGTTCAATTATATTTGATTATATCGAGGCTAAAATTCGCTGCTCTAACGCCTCTCTTTCCTGTTGCGACAATGCCTTCCCTTCGCGATTGGTTAAAATAAAGAAATCCTCCGCTTTTTCACCAATCGTGGTAATTTTGGCGTTTTGGATATTTAACTGAAGTGCGGTGAAAATTTGGCTGATTTCTGCTAACAACCCTGCTTTATCAAGGGCAAACAGTTCCATTTCTGTGTGCGTACTTTTCGCTAAATGCAAAAAGCGTACTTCGGTTTTTACACGAAATGGTTTAAGCTGATGGTTTTTCATTGTGCTGATTTTGGCGATTTTGTTCGCACTCAGTGCCTTTTGCAAGGCTTGCTCTAGTTCGCGGCGGCGATCAAATTTCGCGAGTGTTCCATCTAATTCAGTAACAATAAAACTGTCAAACACCTTGCCGTCTTCAGCCGTGAGAATTTGTGCGTCGTGGATACTAAAACATTTTGCACCGATGGTGCTGACAACTTTATGGAATAAATTGTCTTGATCTTCACAATGAATAAAGATTTCCGTCCCCCCTGCGGAAAAGCGGTTACTGATTTTTACCACATTTTGCACCGCACTTTGTTTTCGACTTTCCGCAATGAGTGCGCTATGCCAGCAAATTTGCTTTGGATTATTGCGTAAGAAATAATCTTGTGGGAACGTTTGCCACAAGCACTGAATGGCTTCTTGCAGAAGTTCGGGCTTCTCTTGTTGTAATAATGCCAGTGCCTGATTTTTATGCTGTGCGATTTTGTTCTGATTATCCAACAGGTTTGCCATTCCTAGGCTAAATTGCTCGGTAGTAGATTGATAAAGCTTTGTTAATAAAGAACGTTTCCAACTATTCCAAAGGGTTTCGTTAGTCGCACAAATATCTGCCACCGTTAAGCAAGTGAGTAAATCAAGGCGTTGTTGAGTCGTAACTTCCTCAGCAAATGCAAGGACGATATTAGGATCATCAATATCTCGCCGTTGTGCCGTTACCGACATCAATAAATGCTGAGCGACTAACCATTGCATTAATTCACTGTCTTGAGCAGAAAAACCGTGTAACGCGGCAAAATCCGCGATGTCTTTTGCACCAAGCTCGGCGTGATCACCTCCGCGACCTTTGGCGATATCGTGGAATAGCCCTGCAAGATAAAGCAAAGCACGCTGTGATAATTGAGTAAAAATGCCATAGCAGATAGGGTGCGCAGATCGGCTTTCTGGCTGGGTAAAACGTTCTAATTTTAGCATCACGCGCAAGGTATGCTCATCAACGGTATAACTATGGAATAAATCAAATTGCATTAATCCTTCAATGGCTTGCCATTGTGGTAAATAGATGCGTAACACGCCATATTGATGCATTGGCAAAAATGCTCGTTGCACGCAATTTGGTTGTTGAAATAAGCGGAGAAATTTTTCTCTCGCTTGTGAATTTTCACTTAAATAGCCTTGAAATGTTTCAATCGTGCGGATTAATTGGCGTAGCGTGCTGGAATGAATTTCTGCTGTTGGGTATTGAGTGAGATAGAAAAACAAATCTAAAATACTGTCTGGCTGTTGTTGAAAACAGTCTTTTTGCGTTAAGCAAATGGCATTATTCGCAACGTGAAAATGGCGATCCAACGGAAAACAGGTTTGCTGACTTGGCTTGTCTATAAAATGTTCACGATAATGTTTCGTTAAGCTATGCGTCAGAGTCGCAATCGTTTGTAAAGATTGAAAAAATGCTTTCATCATTTTTTCTACGGCTTCATTACCTTCCCCTTGATAGCCAAGCAATTGGCTCACTTTTACTTGGCGATCAAATAATAGTCGGTTATCGTAACGCTTTAAAATGAGGTGCAAAGCAAAGCGCATTTTAAACAAAAAATGTTGCTTTTCTTGCAATAACGCATACTCTTCGGGGTAAATAAAGCCTGTTTGTAAAATATCCTGCAAGTTTTTTGCCCCAGTATGCCGTAGGGCGAGCCAATAGAGCAAATGTAAATCACGCAAACCGCCCGGGCTGTATTTGATATCCGGTTCAAGGTTATAACTGGTGTTGTTATAACGTTGATAACGCACATTTTTTTCTTCCATCTTGGCCTGATAAAAATCCGCCAAACGCCAGAAATCGGATTGTTTTAAAAGTGCGGTGAGTTTTTCAAATAATTTTTCATTTCCGCATAAGTAGCGACTTTCGAGCAAATTAGTGGCGATAGAAATATCTTCTCGGCCAGCTTGTTCACATTCCGCCAAAGTACGAACAGAATGCCCGACTTCAAACCCACAGTCCCATAAAAACTGAACAAATTGACGGAGCCGTCGCTGAATTTCTTCACTAGGTTGCGATTGTGCCAAAATCAAAAAATCCAAATCAGACAGAGGAAACATTTCCCCTCGTCCATAGCCACCTACTGCAATTAGGCTCAGATCTGGTTGTTGATCAAGCTGAAAATGTTGCCAAAGGTGTTGCAATATATCGTCATAAAATGTTGTGCGATTTTCTAGTAATTGATAGATAGAAGCTTGTTGAAATTCAGCGAGTTCAAGGTTTTTGAGTTGATCTTTTTGCGCTTTGACTGATTGTATTGTGAACGGCGTTGCGCGACTGTAAGTAAACATTTTGGATCAGATTCCTTTTCGGCTATCAGCTTCAGGCAGACACATAGGTCTGCCCCTACATTATATTGATGACTTAATAAATCGTAGGGGTGAGCCGATCTGTTCGCCCATTTCTATTTTTCTGCTTGCTGTTCAGAAAACCTTATGCGGACAGACACACAGGTCTGTCCCTACATTACATTGATGATTTAACAAATCGTAGGGGTGAACCGATCTGTTCGTCCATTTCTATTTTTCTGCTTGCTGTTCAGAAAACCTTATGCGGGCAGACACATAGGTCTGTCCCTACATTACATTGATGGATTTAATAAATCGTAGGGGCGAACCGATCTGTTCACCCATTTCTATTTTTCTGCTTGCTGTTCAGAAAACCTTATGCGGGCAGATACATAGGTCTGCCCCTACATTACATTGATGATTTAATAAATCGTAGGGGCAAGCCGATCTGTTCGCCCATTTCTATTTTTCTGCTTGCTGTTCAGAAAACCTTATGCGGGCAGACACATAGGTCTGCCCCTACATTACATTGGTGATTGAATAAATCGTAGGGGCGAACCGATCTGTTCGCCCATTTCTATTTTTCTGCTTGCTGTTCAGAAAACCTTACGCAGGCAGACACATAGGTCAGCCCCTACATTACATTGATGATTTAACAAATCGTAGGGGCAAACCGATGTGTTCGCCCATTTCTATTTTTCTGCTTGCTGTTCAGAAAACCTTATGCGGGCAGACACATAGGTCTGTCCCTACATTACATTGATGGATTTAATAAATCGTAGGGGCGAACCGATCTGTTCGCCCGTAGATTATACATTCACCATAAACCGCTGAATGCGTCCTACTTTTTCTTCTTCCTCGCGAATTGTCATTACTTCACAACCCTTTGCGGTAACCACGATTTGATGCTCAAATTGCGCAGAATGGCTGCGATCTTTGGTTTTTACCGTCCATCCATCGCCCATTAAACGCACTTCACGCTTGCCTGCGTTGATCATCGGCTCAATGGTGAAAACCATTCCCTCTTTCAAGATCACCCCGCCATCATCTCCGTCATAATGTAACACTTGGGGATCATTATGAAATTCGGTACCAATGCCGTGTCCACAATATTCACGCACAACACTAAAGCCTTGCGACTCTGCATATTTTTGGATTGCTTTGCCAATTTCTCTTAAACGAATCCCCGGTTTTACCGTACGCAAACCGATATATAATGCTTCTTGTGTTACGTCCACCAATTTTTTGCTACGGATATTTGTCTCGCCAACGATAAACATTTTGGAATTATCGCCATAGTAGCCATCTTTAATCACTGTTACATCAATATTCACAATATCGCCATTTTTTAGTTGTTTTCCTTCACTGGGAATACCGTGACACACCACTTCGTTAATGGAAATACAGGTTGCTTTAGGAAAACCGTGATAACCTAAGCAAGCAGGGATCACCTTTTGTTGTTCCACCATATACTCGTGGCACAGGCGATCTAACTCGCCAGTGGTAACACCCGCTTTTACATAAGGTTCGATCATCACTAACACATCAGAGGCTAATTTACAGGCCTCACGCAGTTTTTCAATTTCTTGTTCTGTTCTAATTGGAATTGCCATAACTTCTCCTTGACAAAAATTTGTGCGGCATTTTACCACCTTTCCGTTGAAAAATCCTTGATAAATTCTTGAATGGTTTACTTGGTTATTAGATAATAGCCAACTTAAAATTGACAAGGATACAAGCGAGATAAATTATGACAGAGATGGCAATTCCTTTAACCTTTACCGATGCGGCGGCCAATAAAGTAAAAGCCTTGATTACCGAAGAAGAAAATAGCGAGCTTAAATTACGCGTTTATATCACAGGCGGTGGTTGTAGCGGTTTCCAATATGGTTTTACCTTTGATGAAAAAGTGAATGAAGGTGATCTCACTATTGAGAATTCAGGCGTGCAGTTAGTCATTGATCCAATGAGCTTGCAATATTTAATTGGTGGCACGGTGGATTACACGGAAGGGCTAGAAGGCTCTCGTTTCGTGGTAAATAACCCTAATGCGACAACGACTTGTGGTTGCGGTTCATCGTTCAGTATCTAACCTAATCACTCAAAATGGATTATCAATTTTTTGCCCAAGGCGGACAAATTTCAGCCAAATGTTCAATGGGACACGAGGCTTTAGCCAATTGGTTAAATACCGAAGTGCGGTCAAATTCTCAGCTAATTTCCACCGCACTTTCTCTTATCAATCAAGCTCGCCAAGCGCCAACACAGGATTTCAAATTACTTGGCGCTGAATATAGCCTATTTGTCAGTGCTGATGAAGTGATGATTCGTGCGAATAATCTTGCTATTGATGAACAACAAGAACTTGAGCCAGATTTTCATTACTATGATGAGGAAAGCCTCGCTTTCTGTGGCTTGGAAGATTTTGAACAGTTTTTACAATCTTATTTATCCTTTAAGCGCTAAAATTCGTGCCAGATCACTAGGTATAATGTGTAATGTCAGAAAGCAATCCTACACCAGAAACAAAAGAAACAGCCTCCCCTTCGCGAAAAAAGCGTTTTCGTCATTTTTTGCTTAAAATCGCGTTTGTGCTGGCTTGTTACGTTACTTTTTACGGAATTTATTTAGATGGGCAAATCCGCGCCAAAATGGATGGGCAAATCTGGCAGTTACCCGCGGAAGTTTATAGCAAAATAGATACCATTAAATTATCTGATGGACTAAGCCTTAATGATGTCAAACAACGCTTATTAGAAAACGATTATCGCCAAACCACGATGGTTGCTGCCCCGGGCGATTTCAAAATTGAAGACAATACCCTCGTTTTGTTGCGTGGTGCCTTTCCATTCCCTATTCACCCTGAAGCCCAGCGTGTTTTCCGTTTACGCTTTAAAGACAACAAATTAGCGGTAATAGAAGATTTAGTTAATGTAAAAGCCATTGATGAATTTTCTCTCGCCCCCAAATTAATTGCAATGTTGCAATCAGAAAATGAAGAACGCTTAACCCTTTCTTTACAAAATTATCCTAGATTATTGATTGATACCTTACTTTTAACCGAAGATCGCCGATTTTATGAACACGACGGGATAAGCCCTTTAGGTATTGCAAGAGCCACTGTGGCAAACCTACAAGCAGGCCATCGCGTGCAAGGGGGAAGTACCTTAACGCAGCAATTGGTTAAAAATCTTTTCCTTTCTAACGAACGTACATTCACAAGAAAAATCAATGAAGCACTAATGGCACTCATTTTAGATTGGCGTTACGACAAAAACCGTATTTTGGAAACCTATCTTAATGAAATTTATCTTGGACAAAACGGCAATACGCAAATCCACGGTTTTGAATTAGCAAGCCATTTTTATTTTGGCCGTTCAATTCGTGAGATCAATTTAGATCAAATTGCCTTATTAGTAGGAATGGTAAAAGGCCCTTCGCTATATAATCCTTGGCGCAATCCTGAAAATGCGCTTGAGCGCCGTAATGTGGTGTTACGTTTATTACTTGAACACAAAGTAATTGGGCAAGAGTTGTATGAGATGTTGAGTAAACGTCCGCTTGGTGTGCAAAAACGGGGACAAATTAACCGTAAATATCCTGCTTTTATTCAAACCTTGCAAGCCGAACTTCGCCAGCAATTAGGCGAAAATCGTGCAAGTAGTTTATCTGGCACACGCATTTTCTCTACGTTAGATATTAAACAGCAACATTATGCTGAACAAGCAGTGATTAATGCCGTTTCTGAATTACAGTTGAAATATAAAAATCCTTATTTAGAGTCTGCAATGATCGTGGCAGATTATCATTCAGGTGAAATCAAAGCCATTGTGGGTGGTTTGCAAACCAACTATGCGGGTTTTAACCGTGCATTAAATGCGAGACGTCAAATTGGCTCACTCGTAAAACCTTCTATTTATTTAACCGCACTTACTGAACCTAGCGAATTTCGTTTAAATACGCCGATTAAAAATCAGCCGATTACCATTCATACTAAAGGTAGCCCGCCTTGGCAACCGCGAAATTATGATCGTCGTTATAGTGGCTCTGTGATGTTAATGGATGCACTTGCACGATCGTTAAATATTCCTACAGTAAATATTGGAATGAAAGTAGGACTAAGCAAAGTGATTGAAACCCAAAAAGCGATGGGCTGGGATAAAGTAAAAATTCCTAAAGTCCCAGCAATGTTGTTGGGATCTTACTCAATCTCCCCCTATGAAGTGACGAAATTATTCCAAACAATTGCCAATCAAGGGGCAACCATTCCCCTTGCAACAGTAAATAGCATTACAAATCAAAAAGGGGAATTAATTTATCAGCGAAATACGCAACCAAACCAAGTTGTTCCGGCACAAGCGGCTTATGAAACGCTTTTTGCTATGCAACAAACAGTAGAACGCGGCACTGCCCGCAGTTTGCAAAACCAATTCGCCCATTTACATTTAGCAGGAAAAACGGGCACCACAAACTCTGCGCGTGATACTTGGTTTGTGGGGATTGACGGCGAAAATGTCGCCACAGTTTGGCTTGGACGTGATGACAATGGCGAAACAAGATTAACAGGAGCAACGGGGGCATTGCAGGTATATAAAAACTATCTACAACGCACGCAGGCGAAAACCTTACATCCATCCACGCCAGCAGGCATTAAATGGGTTGGTATTAATAGTTATGGAGGTTGGGATTGTGGCAATGCACGGCAAATTCCTGTATGGACAGATGGTAACCAATCTTTCTGTTCAGCCCCTCGCGAAGTTGCACCAGAACCGAAACAGCCGAGCTTGTGGGATGTGTTAACCCCCTCCGCTTTAGGCTCTCAGCCAGCCCCCGTGGAAGAAGCTGCACCTGCCAATTAATTTTTATCGAGGGATAAGATGAAATTGATTTTTATTGATTATGAAAATATCCAACCGACAACATTAGAGCATTTATCTCCAAATGATCATTTTATTGTGCTTTGTATTGGTGAAAATCAAAAATCCCTGCCTGTTACATTGGTAACCGCTTTGATAAGATTCGGAAAAAATTGCCGTATTATTGAATGTCCGAAATCAGGAAAAAATGCATTAGATTTTATTATTGTTGATGAGATGGCGCGTATCACAACAGAATATCAATTTAATTCCCTTTATATTATTTCTAAAGATAAAGGGTTCGATTCGATCATTCATTATTACCTCATAAAAGATCGGATCAAACAGGCTAAGCGATTAGACAGCATAAATGACATTCTAAGTAATCCGAATCCAAGAGATAATAGCCAAACTAAAAATATGGTTGAATTTGCCTCAACAATACAAAAGCACATTGATAAAATAAATGCGATTTCTCCCAGAAGCTTACCGAAAAAACCGCAAAGTCAATATAATTGTATCAATGCGTTATTAAAATCAGAAAATCTTGCTGAAAAAGAGATTAAAGCCCTGATCAAAATGGTAGATTTTTCCCCTGCCCAATCAACAGAATTAAAAATCTATATTGATCGTGCTAAAGCAAAATTAAATAGCCTAGAAAAAAGGCATCACCCGAATAAACTCGAAACGCAAACGAACTGGCTCAAGAGCTTTTTTAACGGTGATGGTTTAAATGCCTCGCAAATTAGCAAAATTAGGGAAATGATTTTTACAACGTGATTTTCACTTTCCTCTGATGTTAATACTCCTGCTTTAAATCCTTGCTATAAATCACATTGGTTGGATTTTGCCGATCAATACCTTGCAAATTAGGGCTAAGATAAATGGGAGTGGTATACTGAAACACGGGTAAAACCACATTATCTTGTTGTAATAATTGAGTTACTTGCTGATAAAGTGCGGTGCGTTTTTGCGTAGAAATAGGCTGTAAACTCTGTTTTAGTAACGCGTCCACTTTTTCGTTGTGATACGCGGATTTATTGTCTGGATTTTTAGAATAAAAATTCATTAAAAATGCCGAAGGATCGTTGTAATCCGCACACCAGCCCGAACGAATAATTTGGAAATCACCTTTTGCTCGTTTAGTCAATAACGTTTCAAAAGATACGGGGTCAGCTTCAATATGAATAAGATCCGATTGAGACCACATTTGCACTAAACGCTGCCCAATGGTGTGATTAATCCCTTCTTGGTCAAAGGTTAAACGCAACGCCAGAGGCGATTTTTCGGTAATCCCGTTTTGCTGTAAAAGCTGTTCCACTAACACGGGCGACCACGCATTATCTGGCTCACCTTGCATTGAAATGGGAAGAAAATGATTACTAACAATTCGCTCTCCCTGACTATCACGCACTAAGTTACGGGCTGAAGCTAAAAAAACAAGAGATTTTCGTACCGCACTTTTAGCCAGCCTTGGATCATTAAAATTAAATTCATAATAATAAGTGCAAAGCTTCGGAAAATACGTTACTTGTACATTGCGATGTGTTGGATTGGCAACAATATCAATCCCTGTCAGTTCTTGATTTGACGTGAGTTTTTTATAATCAACCAAAGAGAATGCCACATTCTCACCTTGCCAATAATAAGGATTTTGTGCCAGATGAATTTCATCCCCTTGCTGATTTTTCACATAATAAGCCCCATTGCTCACAAAGCCTTGCTGTTCGGCAAAAGATTGCGGTAATAGCACAGGGTGCGCCAACATTGCGGGTAAATAGGGGATCGCTTTTTCTAAAGTGATTTGTAATTGCTGTGAAGACAGGGCTTGCACGCCTAATTGAGCAATATCCGCTTCCCCTTGTATCACAGCGGTCGCGTGCTGAATATTGATAAAAGCTAAGTATTTTTTCAGTGGATTATTTGAAGTCGCTAATTTTCGCCAGCTTTGTACAAAATCTTCGGCGGTAACAGGTAAGCCATTTGACCATTTTGCCGATTCACGCAAAGTAAATATCCAAGTTTTATTATCTTTGGTTTGCCAGCTTTCAGCAACGGCAGGAATCACATTGCCGTGCCGATCGTAAATTACCAAGCCTTCTAGAATATCACGCAAAAAAGTGGCTTGTTCATCATTTTGTAGTTTGTCTGGTGAAATCACTAAATCACCATAAACGCCACGCACTAAGCGAGGAATACGCACTTCAGGCTCAGTTGATGTTGTCGTAGTTTGTGCAGGATGAGGCGTGGTAACCTGCTGTGGCTTATCGCAACCGGTTAATCCGAAAATAGCGCAAAAAAACACCGCACTTGGTAAAATTGTTGAAACGTTCAATGATGGCATTGGCTTAAAAACTCAGGTAAAAGTAGGGGCATTATACAAAAATGCCCCTTTATTACCAATCATTCTTTCTTTAATAACGGGTTATTCTTTCAGCGTTTTAATCCAAAAGAAAAACACCCAATAGTGAATGATCAAACCGAGTAAAATGGCGATTTTACCAAAAATGGTAGGGGTAAAATAAAACCCAATTGCCAGCATTGTGGTGGATAAAATAAGAATCCGAATTTTGGTTTTTAACGTTAATGCACGCTGTTCACTGAAAGACTGCAAATGCTTTTTATAAAGTTCCGTGTGAATAATCCAATTATGTAAACGTTCAGAACCTTGTGCAAAGCAAAATACCGTGAGTAATAAAAAAGGTGTCGTCGGTAGTAAGGGCAAAAATGCGCCAATAATGCCGAGTGCTAACGAAATAAATCCTAAAATGATGTAAATAGCTTTCATTTTTCTTTCCAAATAAAAATAATTCTCAATTATCCATATTTTTTTAGATTTCTCAACCTTGATATTATAAAATCGCCCCTTATTTGTTATGTAATGCAAAACACTATAAAAAAGCAAGGAGCTGTTATGCCAAATCCGCTATTAAGCGAAACGACCTTACCGCAATTTTCGCACATCAAACCTGAACATATTCAACCTGCAATTAGCCAATTAATTCAAGAAAATCGAGATACCGTCGCGCAAGTTTTAAAACAACCGCACTTAACGTGGCAGAATTTTATTGAGCCACTTACTGAAAGTGGTGATCGCCTAAGTAAAGCGTGGTCACCAGTCAGCCACTTAAATGCCGTAAAAAATAGCCCTGAATTGCGTGAAGCCTATCAAGCCTGCTTGCCATTGCTTTCCGAATATAGCACTTGGTTAGGGCAACACGAAGGTTTATATCAAGCCTATTTACAACTCAAAAACAGCCCAGAATATGCAACTTATACCGTGGCACAGAAAAAAGCCATTGATAATGCCTTACGTGATTTCAAACTCTCGGGCATTTCCCTTCCAGCAGAAAAACAAAAACGCTATGGGGAAATCGTGGCGCGTTTATCTGAATTAAGCTCGCAATTTAGCAATAATGTGCTAGATGCCACAATGGGCTGGGATAAAGTGATCACAGATAAAAATGAATTAGCTGGTTTGCCAGAAAGTGCTTTACAAGCTGCAAAACAATCCGCAGAAAGCAAAGGGCGAGAAGGCTATCGCTTTACCCTTGAGTTTCCAAGCTATTTGCCAGTGATGACGTATTGTGAAAATCGCCAATTGCGTGAAGAAATGTACCGAGCGTTCGTTACGCGCGCTTCAGAACAAGGCCCAAATGCAGGCAAATGGGATAACTCTGCCATTATGCAAGAGATCTTAACCTTGCGTGTGGAATTAGCAAAATTGCTTGATTTTGAGCATTACACCGAACTTTCCCTTGCTACCAAAATGGCTGAAAGCCCGCAACAAGTATTGGATTTCCTTGAGAATTTAGCAAGCCGTTCAAAAGAGCAAGGACAGCAAGAATTAGCCGAATTAAACGCATTTTGTAAAACGCACTTTAATATCACCGCACTTGAACCTTGGGATATTGCGTTTTATAGCGAAAAACAAAAACAACATTTATATGCGATTAATGATGAAGCACTTCGCCCTTATTTTCCTGAAGATCGCGTACTGACTGGCTTATTTGAGCTGATTAAACGTTTATTTAATATTCGTGCCGTTGAGCGTTTTGATGTGGAAACTTGGCATAATGATGTACGTTTCTTTGATCTGATTGATAGCCAAGATCAACTGCGTGGCAGCTTTTATTTAGATCTCTACGCTCGTGAAAATAAACGTGGCGGGGCTTGGATGGATGATTGCGTCGGTCGTCGCCGTAAATCAGACGGCACTATTCAGCATCCTGTGGCTTATCTTACTTGTAACTTTAATGCGCCTGTGGGTGATAAACCTGCTCTCTTTACCCACGATGAAGTAACCACATTATTCCACGAATTTGGACACGGTATTCATCATATGCTAACACAAATTGATGTAGCCGATGTGGCAGGGATCAATGGTGTACCTTGGGATGCCGTGGAATTACCAAGTCAATTCTTAGAAAACTGGTGCTGGGAAGAAAATGCCCTTGCCTTTATTTCAGGACATTATGAAACCGGTGAGCCTCTACCAAAAGAAAAATTGCAACAGCTACTCAAAGCGAAAAACTTCCAAGCAGCAATGTTTGTGTTACGCCAACTTGAATTTGGCTTATTTGATTTCCGTTTACATCATTATTTTGATGCTAACCAAGAGAATCAAATTTTAGAGATATTACAGCAAGTGAAAAAAGAAGTTGCGGTACTGAAAGGTGTTGAGTGGGCAAGAAACCCACATAGCTTTAGCCATATTTTTGCTGGAGGCTATGCCGCTGGTTATTACAGTTATTTATGGGCCGAAGTGCTATCAGCCGATGCATTTTCTCGTTTTGAAGAAGAAGGTATCTTTAACCCACAAACGGGGCAATCTTTCTTAGATGAAATTCTTACCCGTGGTGGTTCGGAAGAGCCAATGGCATTATTTAAACGCTTTAGAGGGCGTGAGCCTAAACTCGATGCTTTATTAAGGCATAAAGGGATTGCAACCTCATAATATTCATTTCCCTTTTTGGTGCATAGCTCTTTCGCTATGCACCTTACTACGCCACATCTTTCTTATTCCTGAAATTTAGTAATTATCTCTCATCTCCTTTATATTGAAACATCAAACAAACCATTATTGAAAAAGCATTTCAGAAAATTTTCTTTATTTGAAAAATAGTTTTTGATAATAATTATTATTTATAATAATATTAATGAGAACTATTACCAATAAGGAGTTATTTTATGGAAATAAAGAAAACCGTTCTATGTACTCTCACCTCATTATTCTGCATAAGCTGTGCTTCTGGTGGTGGAGGCTTTGACGTGGAGAATGCTAACCCACCCAATGTTGTCAAAGATAATCAACCCTCTAAGCCTAATTATGTTACCGAAAATAATGGCAAAAAATTAGAATCTCCTGCCCCAGAAGACTTGAGTGAAATGGGCTGGGTAGCTACAACCCCTTGGGGACCGGGTCGCGATGGTAGTGTAATGAATAGTGATTTTGAAGATGTAAAAAGCCAAAAACGAGTAATTACCGATGCACGTACCAACCTTAATCCTAAAGACTATGATGTCCTATTATTTAAAGGTGATTATCCTCTAACCCACGATCATCAGGCTCGTTCCGAATCTATTCAAGTTATTGATGAAAATGGTAAGAAAGTATGGAAAAGAGCGGTAAAAGATATCTCACAAGTCTTCCCTATAGAAGATCAAGAAAAAGGGAAAACCTTAGTTTTTTATTCCACAGAAGATCGTGTCAATTATATTTACCTCAAAATCACAGAATATGGTGATGTCAAAGTCGGTTTTATTGAATTAATTGAACAAGACCCGAAAACAGTACTTCCTAGAAGCCAAAGCTATAACAATATTTTTTATGCCATTCGTGAAAAAACGATGGATATGCCAATGAAAGGAAAGGCAACTTATAGTGGTGTTTGGGAATATGCAACCTATACGCCACAAAAAGGTAGCGGTAGTGGTTCATACTACGAAACAGGCAAACAAGCTGGTGGAACATTAAAACAAAATAAAGCGGTTTTCACCGTTGATTTCTCAAATAAAACGGTAACGGGAACATTAGATGCGGTTGATAGAAATGATAAAAAAATTGTTTATGACATTAACGCAACGATTACAGAAAACGGTTTCCGTGGTAATGCCACAAAAAATGGTCAAACCACGCTTTTTGCTAATGATGCAAATAATAACCCTCCGCTACCTGAAAATGCAAAGGTATTAGGCTCTTTTGCGGGTGAAAAAGCAAAACAATTAGCTGGGCGGGTATGGTCAGAAGATAATCATTTTGCAGGTGTTTTTGCTGCTAAGCAAAATTCAGAAGAAGAAGCCGTTGAAACTGACGGTAAACACCTAAATGCTCAAACTTTACCTTTTACCAATAAAGGTGATAGTAACACCTTTTCTGAAAATAAACCGCAATCACAAAATTTCTCTGGTGATATTAATAAGCTTCAAATTGACGGCATTTTGGTTAATTTAGATACTACTAATACAGATAATATATGCTGTGGAGATTTTAATTTTTTACGTTTTGGTGTTGAAAATCACGAAATAAAACAGGCAGATAATAAAACCGAGAAGCGAGGCAATCTGTTTGTTCAAGGCTATGTTACACCTATTTCTGAAATCCCTGTAACGGGTGAAGTAAAGTATCACGGACATTGGTATGGCTTTGGTAAAGGTCAAGCGGCTAATGTATCTAGACGTTATCAAGATGCAGAATTTACGGCAAATTTTGCGACTCGCCAAGTCTCTGGTGAATTAAAAAATAATGGCGGAACTTCAGCAGTAAAATTTGAGAATTTGTCTATTACTGAAAATGGCTTTAATGGAAAAGCAAATCTAGCTGTACACGATGGCAATATTACCGGCTCCGGTGCCGTTATTACAGGTGAGGCAGATGTATCAGGTCATTTTTACGGTACAAACGCTAATGAAATTGGCGGAACGGTAATTAAAGAAGACAAAACTTTTGGTGCCGTTTTTGGTGGAAAACAAATTCAACAATAAAAGGAAAGAATGATGTCAGCAAAGAATACCATTTCTCTCATAAATAAAATGAATCTCGTTTTTTGTCTTTTTTGTACCGCACTTTATGTTCAAGCAGAAAATCAGCAAGAGGCGTTAGAAAAGTCCGAGATTACAACACTAGAAACAATTCATATTAAAGAGAAATTTGAAAAACAGAAGCAAAATGTTTCTGGCTTAGGGGAAGTACGTAAAAATCAGGCTCAAATACAAAATGAACAAATAGAAAATATTCGTGATATCACACGCTACGATCCCGGTATTTCAATCACCGAAGCGGGAGGACGAGGAACCACTAGAGGGTTTTCTATACGTGGAGTTGATCAAGATCGAGTCGCTATTGATCTAGATGGATTAGGTGCTTCATCAACATTGAAAAGACATGATGCAAGCGGTACATTTTCAATGTTATCCGGTTCAGCAAAAAATGATGTGGAATATGAAGATCTTCGACTACTTGATCTAAGAAAAGGCGCATCATCTGCTGAATCTGGTAGTGGGGCATTAGGTGGTGCTGTATCAATGGAAACGAAGAATGTTGATGATTTCTTACAGCCCGATCAATCCATAGGCGGTCGTTTTAAAACAGACTATACCTCCAAAGATAAGCGAAAATTATATAGCGGTGGTTTAGCTTTCCGAGCGGGGAAGTTCGATGGGTTTGTGCAATATTCTCATCGTAATGGACATGAAATTCAAGCGCATAAAGATCTTTATAAAGGCACGCTTTTCATTGCGAATCACGCTGATCCTGTCGATCCTATTATGAATAAAAAAGGGCGTTGGGTCAGTATGGAAGAAGTAAGTGGCGTACGTCGTCGTATTCCTAATCCACTCGATTATGAAAGTCATTCATTACTGAGTAAATTTGGTTGGCATTTTACCCCTCAACACTACTTGGGCATTGTACTAAATCGAACTAAGCAACAATATAAAATGCGGGAAATGCAACGTCCAAATTATTATAATGGTCAAGAAAAGCATCTGATTAATGGTGTACTCTACCCTGAATCCCCTTTCTATGATGAAATCTCAACAAAACGGATTCAATATACCCCTTCGCAATTTTATTTTGATACTCATCAAAACAATAGAATTGGATTAGAGTACCGTTTTGATGCAAAAGATGAAGCAGCTTGGGTAAACTCTGCGGTGGTTCGTTTTGATAAACGTGATCTGATTATGAAATCAGAAGTGAAGCGGTTAAATTGTGCCAAATGGCCTTCCGTAGATGCGAATTGCTGGGCAACTGAAGAAGGGCAAAAATCTTGGCATCATATTGTTAATAGCAAACAAACAGACTATCGCTTCGATCTCAATTTGAATAAACTCTGGGAATGGGGAGAAACAGGGCACGATACCCGCGTGGTTCTCGGCACGATATTGAGTAAGCATCATTTTTATGATTATGATCGTTTTAGTGACATCATTTATAAACGTGTCGGCTCAGGACCTCGTGAATTTGCTGGTAAACACCATATTGATTTTCACCCAATTAGTCCAATAAAAAGTCGCCATTATTTTATAGGTATAAGCGACTCTATCACGCTAGGACAAAAATGGTTTATCTCTAGTGCATTACGTTATGATCACTATCAATTTAAAGGTAACCCTACCCTTGAGGAACAGCAACGCTCTATTCAATTCAAACAAAGTAAATACCAAAACCTCTCTTGGGATCTGGGTATAAAATATCAAATTATCGAACCATTAGCCCTTACTTATCGTAATAGTAGTGGATTTAGAATCCCTTCTGTTTATGAACAGCTAGGTCCTGATCTCAATGCCTATGGACATTCAATCCAAGGAAAATTAGACAAAGAGTACTCACGCAATCAAGAAATTGGTGCAGAATTTGAATACAAAGCATTACGCCTAAAAAGCAGTTATTTCTGGGCGACCTATAAAAATATGATTGCTCTTGCCTCTTTAAAAAAACCTACAGGGCAAGGACGAGGTGATCTATTCTATTACAATACGCAAGATATCAAAGTACGTGGCTATGATATTAGTGCCAATTTAGATCTATATAGTTTATGGGAACGCTTTCCTGAAGGAATTAATCTCTTTGCTAAAATTAGTAAAACGCAGCAAATTGGCGGACCAGCCAAAATGCCTGAAGGATATGAAGGAAGAGCATATTCCCTTGATTCTATTCAACCATTACGCGTGGTCTATGGAATCTCTTACCTCTCACCAGAAGAAAAATGGGGGCTTAACTTCGTTACAACCTATTCCAAAGGCAAAGATAGTGGAGAATTGGTTGCCCAAGATAGTTCACCTTTAGGTGTGATAGAAGAAAGCCGTTCTCACATTAAAACCAAATCTTGGATCATTGCCGATCTCACTGGGCATTATCGATTTAATAAATATATGACATTCCGAGCAGGGATCTATAATTTATTTAATTACCGCTATGTGACTTGGGAATCCGCTCGACAAACAGTATGGAATGGCAGTTTAGAAACGAATTTAGACACGCCAAACTATTCTGTCGTGGCCGCCCCAGGACGTAACTTCTTCGCAGGACTAGAAATTAAATTCTAATAGGTTATTAAATGCAGTATGACATTCAGGCATACTGCATTTTCTTGAGTAATAAGTAAAATGAAAAAAACAACATTTTTAATTCTTCCCCTTATTCTATCGAGTAAAATCTGTGCTTTACCACAAAACATAGATATAAAAGAAGCGCCAGAATTAAATTATGAGCCAATCCATATTAATTCTTCCTCCTCTTGGCAGGAAACCCCAAAAACCTCTTCAATGCCTCTTAAGATTAAGGCAGAACAATTACGCCATACGCCAGAATTATTACAAAAAGTGATAAATCTTGCGATTGCGCAGGAACATATTCCACTACTCAAAAAAATTCTTCCTGTCTATGAAACGAGTACTCATCCAAATCCAATTATCATCGCTTATGCAAAAGGACTCGTAGCAAAATCAGCACAACAATATCCCCTAGCTATAACAGAGTTTACAAAAGTAGAAACACTTTACCCTAATTCGGAAAAAGCCATTTTTCACCATATTGATAGTCTTCTACTAAATCAACAAATTTGGCAAGCTACTGAACTTGTTCAACAGCATTTAACAACGACATCCTCCCCGCAATTTATTACTCAACTAGAAAAAATCGATCAATACCTCCAATCGCGCAAAGCCTGGAAACACTATATTGCAATTGAATTTCTCAATGATAAAAATATTAATAATGCGCCAGATAAACAAAAAATCGGTGCCTTTTCATTTGAAAAAAAACTTGCGGATAAAGGATTAGGCTATCAATTTGGAAATCGAAAAACTTTTTTTATGCCAAATGGTTTTTATACACAATGGCAAAGCGATTTTATCGGAAAAATATACCGCACTTACCACCAATATAATGATTTTTATGGGCGAATAACAATACCATTCGGCTATGCAAATTATCATCATCAATTTACACTAGAACCTTATTCAGGATTACGCATTTTTTCAGGAAAGCCCTATACAAATCATTTTGGTATAACAACCAGTTGGCAATATCAATGGACCAACTATTTTCGCAGTAAAATTGCATTTAATTATGCCACTGAAAGGTATCGGCAGAAACAATATAAACATCTCACAAACTACACGCAAAATTTAGCGTTGAGCAATTCTTGGAACATTAACTCAAGATGGTATGCCGGCATTTCCGTTGATATAGGTAAAAAATATGCTACCGCTTATCCACAAGATCGGTATATAAAATATCGGGCGAATCTCAATATAGGCTATCAAAACAAAAATATTGGTGTCCGTTTACGCCTTGCTCGTGAACAAAAATACTACAAAGCGCCATTTTATTGGGGGTTAAGTGGTAATGCCAAACGGCAAGATCGAGAAACACAATTCTCAACATCCATCTGGTCACCCCGTATTCAATTCATGGGAATAGTGCCAACATTAAGCTATAACTATCAACGGGTGAACAGCAATAGCTTAAATATTCCTTATCACAAACATAGCATCACATTGGAAATACAAAAAATATTTTAATATAAGTTCTCCTTTAGTACCTATCATTCTTAGCTTGACTGGCTAAGATGCTAAAAATAAAAAGGAGAGCGTTCGATCTAGAAATCGAGACTATAGCTCTCCTGAATCAGTAAAATTTAGATTATATAAAAGTGCGGTGATTTTTTTCTAAATTTTAGGCTAACCAATCCAACCGACTTGATATGAAATAAATAACACAGTAAACAAAGATAAATAAATAAGCCCAATAAATGACAACCATAATAACCCCCCTTCAACCTTATGTTCACCTTTTAAGACGAGAGAAAGATTAAGATAGGCAAAAATAGGCGTTGAAACAAAAGAGCAAATCATAGCAAAGCGCAACATTGTTGCAACATCACTCATAAAGAAACTAATGATAATTATGCCTGCTAATGCGGCAAAGGTCATCCATAAAGCCAATTGTTTTGGTGACTGCTCTTTATGATTTAATAATAAACGTAGAGCCTCAGCATTCGCTCGGGAATAACCATCGATCACCGTGATTGTTGTTCCAAACATACACATTAATGCAACAAAGGCAATTAATAAGCGAGACCAATCTCCAATAGCATAAGCATACATTTTAATTAATTGCGCAATATATTTCACACCAGCTTGTTCCACGGCTTCTCCAGAACCATACTGAATGAGCGCCCCTAATGCTAAAAATACCATTGCTAGAATAGCGGTACCAATAAAGCCTACATTAAAATCAAACAGTCCATCTTTATAATTTATATGGGTAAAACGTCTTTTGGCCACAACCCACATTGAGTTAATTGCAGAAATTTCAATAGGTGCTGGCATCCAGCCCATTAAGGCAACAATAAAACCAAGCGAAAGCATATTCCAAGGGGATGGCTCAATAAAGTCTGGCGCAATGACTTTTTCCTTGAAAACGGCAATAATTACTGCTGTTACAGTTGCCGTAGTCAATGCAATCATAATCCATTTCGATAAACGATCTAAAAAGCGGTATTTACCAAGCAATAAAATACACCAAGTTAGGACAATAATAACCGTACTCACCTGAGAAATACTTAATCCCCATTCTTTAGGTAAAATAAAACTTAAAATCGCTGCAGTTACAATGCCTACTCCAGCTGTATTAATCGCTGTCGCAAAAACATTAAGCAAGAAAAAAATTAATAAATAAAAATATCCTTTTTCTTTATAACCCTCTAGCAAGGTTTTCCCTGTACTTAAAGTGTACTGAGTACCAAAACGGAAAAAAGGGTATTTAAATAAATTTGCAAGAAGAATAATAATCGCTAATTGCCAGCCATAAATCGCCCCAGCTTGCGTTGACGCAATAAGATGCGATCCCCCAACCGCAGCGGAAGCCATTAAAATACCGGGACCTAAAGCCGAAAATTTAGAACGCCACGTAGAAGCATTGAAATTTGAAGTCGTTGTCATTTGTTATATTCCTTTTTATTACATCATCCACAACAATGATGGATGCACACAATAACACAGCAAGGACGAAAGTAAAAGCCTCATTTTTAGTATAAAAAACTGAGGAAAAGATTAAAAAAGACAAATAGAATAAATCTCAGATATTTAACACTATAAAAATGATAAAAAACAGAATAAAACTCCAATACAATTTAATAGTAAGATATTTAATTCTTAAGCTTACATCAGAAAAGTATAGGTAAATCTGTTTCTATTAAAAACTAAAAATGGAATAGAAAATGAATAATGATGGCTGGGGTACTAGGATTCGAACCTAGGGATGCCGAGATCAAAACCCGGTGCCTTACCGCTTGGCGATACCCCATTAGGAATTCTATAATTAGAATTTTTGATAAGAAATCGGATAGTATGGCTGGGGTACTAGGATTCGAACCTAGGAATGCCGAGATCAAAACCCGGTGCCTTACCGCTTGGCGATACCCCACCTACTAAAGAACTGCAAGCTAATGAATGGTGCGGGACGAGGGACTTGAACCCACACACCTCGCGGCGCCAGAACCTAAATCTGGTGCGTCTACCAATTTCGCCAGTCCCGCAAATATGGTGGCTATGACGGGATTCGAACCTGTGACCCCAACATTATGAGTGTTGTGCTCTAACCAACTGAGCTACATAGCCAAACATTTTGCATTCACCTCATCGGCTTTGCGGGGCTAATTATGCTGATCTGACTCCCCTTCGTCAACTCTTTTTTTACGCTTTTTTCTAAATTCTTTCTCATTCGCATAGAGATTATACAAATCGGCGTAAAAGCAACCGCACTTTACTCTGCTAATAGATGTTGGAGCAATCTACCATCGAATAAGGCTTGTTTAATCAACGCAAATGCGCCGATAACATCTTCATTTTGTAGTTCAGAAGCCACCAGTGGTGTATTTTTCACAAAAGCAGGCAATGCCAAATTATCCAAGGTGCGGCGAATAGCGGAAAACAGTACATCCTTAGCTTGCGTAATTTCTCCTGAAATCACGATTTTTTCAGGGTTAAACATATTTACGCTCATTGCAAGTACACGTCCAATTTGGATACCTACGTGTTCGATCAACTCTACTGCGACGGTATCTTGTTTATTCACCGCCTTACAAATCGCTTCAATATCATGACTTTCTAAAGAAATCCATTTGCTTTGATAACCATCTTCAAGTAAACGTTGCATTTTTTCTTCAATTGCCGCATTACTGACCACGGTTTCCAAACAACCTACATTGCCACACAAACAGCGTTTACCTAAAGGATCAACCTGAATATGCCCAATTTCCCCCACATTATTTTTATAACCAAGGAATACTTCGTGATTAATCACAATGCCAGCACCAACACCACGATGAATACGTAGTAATAAAGAATCATAGCAATCTTTTGTTACACCGAAATAATGTTCTGCTAAAGCAAGGCTACGCACATCATGCCCAATAAAGGTCATCAATTGAAATTCCTGTGTTATTTTTTGCGCTAATAACCAAGGTTCATCTAACTTAAGATAAGATAAATGTTCAATCGCGTTTGTTTTGCTATCAACAAAGCCTGATACAGTAACACCAATTGCAATAAATTCACTACGGCGATGCTGATTGGCTTCAATGAATTGCTTCAAGTGAGTACATAAAAATGCTTCGATTTCAGCGGCACTATTCATCTCTGGCAAATCAATCACGGTTTTCTTTAATAATTTTGTAGAAAGATCCATTATTGCAAAGGTAATATACTCTTGTCCCAACCGAATTAGAATGGCTCGAAATGCCTTATATTCCGCAATAATCGACGTTGCTCGGCGTCCCCCTGTTGATTCTTGTTGCTCAACTTCTTTAATCAAACCGCGCGCGAGTAAATTTCGCGTAATTTTTGTCACACTGGCTGGTGCAAGCTGGCTTAATTCTGAAATTTGAATACGAGAAATTGGTCCTTGTTGATCAATTAATTTATAAACCACCGCACTATTCATTTGTTTAACAAAATCAACATTTGCAATTTGATGATGATCCCACATTCTCTTTTCCTACATCATAAAACCGATAATGGGGGTATTTTAAAATGAATTGAACAAAATGCCTAGCTGAGAAAACAGGCTAAATAAAAAGGTAGCCTGTGCTACCTTTTTCTTATCAATAAAGTGCGGTGTTTTTTCTCTTAGTTTTCATACCATTGCCATTGCCCATTGACTGCACTGCCTAGCACTTTAAAATCATTATTGAATAACGTCAGGTTAGCAATTTTCCCTTCGGCAATATCTCCTAGATAAGCATCCACACCAATGGCTTTTGCCGGGTAGTAATTGCACATTCTTAGGGTTTCATCAAGTGGAATCCCCACTTGTTTTACCGCATTTTCTACCGATTCAATCATTGTGATCGCAGAGCCGCCGAGCGTACCATTTTCGTCATAGCATTTACCATTGCGCACATACACGGTTTTCCCCACAAAATCGAAAGATGTGATATTCGCACCAGCGGCAGCAGTGGCGTCTGTCACGATACACAATTTATCGCCTTTGACTTTTTTATCAATTTTGATATTGCCGAATTCAACGTGCAAACCATCCACGATAATACCTGTGTAAATATCGCTATCTAACACCGCACCGACAACCCCCATTTCACGCCCTGAACTAATCGGTGACATTGCATTATGCAAGTGTGTAGCGAAAGTTGCACCATTGGCAATCGCCTGTTTTGCCACATCATAAGTGGCGTTGGAATGCCCAATGGAAACCACAATGCCACTTTGTACAAAATCACCAATGTATTTCGCGGTTGGGTTTTCAGGCGCCAGTGTAATCTTGCTAATCACCGAGGAATTTTGGCATAGAAAATCTTTCATTTCAGAACTAATGGCACGAATATATTCCGCCTGATGCACGCCTTTCTTTTCTACGCTTAAATAAGGACCTTCCAAATGCAAACCAAGTGCTTGGTTTTTATGCTTTTTAAGGTACTCGCCCATCACTGAAACAGCCTGCTTAATGCCTTCATCATCTGCCGTGATAAACGTGGGCAAATAACTTGTCGTGCCTGAACGCAAATTAGTTTGTTGCATAATTTCAAGGGTTTTCACTGAAGTATCGCCATTAAACATAACGCCACCACAGCCATTTAATTGTAGATCAATAAACCCTGCGGTTAGATTATTCCCTTTTAAATCAATTTGTTGCAATCCTTCAGGCAAGTTTTCTTGTGGCATAATCGCCACAATTCTCTCCCCATCGACGATCACGGCTTGCCCATACTGCACGCTTTGCGAGGTATAAACGACCCCGTTTACTAATGCATAACTCATTTTTTACCTTCTCTATAAGACACTATGAATTGCTTTAGCTTCTAACTCAGTAAAATATTTAACAGTTTTTACTTTTAGCTCTTGTGTAGCAGGTTCATCACAAACAAAAATCGCGTGGCGATGTAGTTGTAACGCACTAATCGTCCAAAAATGATTCACGCTCCCCTCCACGCCAGCTTGCAACGCAAGGGCTTTGTTATGTCCCGTAACTAAAAGCATCACTTCTGCCGCATCTAATAAGGTTGCAACCCCAATCGTTAGGGCGTATTTCGGTACTTTATTAACATCATTATCAAAAAAGCGCGAGTTTGCAATTAAGGTATCTTCTGTCAATGTTTTAATTCGAGTACGAGACGCTAAAGATGAGGCAGGTTCATTAAAGGCAATATGTCCATCCACGCCTACTCCGCCCATAAATAAATTCACTTTGCCATAAGATTTCATTTTTTCTTCGTAACGGCGGCATTCTTCATCCAGATCAGAGGCATTGCCATCTAGTAAATTAATATTTTTTTCTTGAATATCAACGTGATCGAAGAAGTTTTTATACATAAAAGTGCGGTAACTTTCAGGATGATCTTTAGGCAATCCTACATATTCATCCATATTAAAGGTAACCACATTTTTGAAGCTTACTTCCCCAGCCTGATACAGTTTAATTAATTCTTTATAAGTTGCTAAAGGGGTGCCACCTGTTGGCAGTCCAAGCACAAAAGGCCGCGCTTCTGTTGGATTAAATTCATTAATACGATCAACAATATGACGAGCTGCCCATTTGCTGACTTGTTCGGGAGTTTGTAAAGGAATTAAACGCATAGCTCTCTCCTATTTGCTATTTTGAAGTATCATTTCATAATTTTGATTATAAAATAAAATTAACTTCAAAGGAAAATAGAATTTTATTGAAAAGAAAAAATCGTGATCTACATCACAAAGAAAAATTCGCAAAAATAATACCGCTCTATTCAAAAGCGGTATTATTCTGGAATTAGGAATAAATGGTAGAAAATTAAGCCTTACCCCAAACTTCCTCAACAATTTCACGGATAAAATCCAGTTTATTCCATTGTTGCTCTTCCGTCAGAATATTGCCTTCCTCCGTTGAAGCAAACCCACATTGTGGGCTTAAACAGAGTTGGTTGATATCCACATATTGTGCGGCTTCTTGAATGCGTTTAATGATTTCATTCTTATCTTCAAGGTTACCATCTTTTGACGTAATTAAGCCAAGTACCACTTGCTGATCTTTAATAAAGCGCAATGGTTTGAAATCACCCGAGCGATCACTATCGTACTCAAGAAAGAAACCATCTACATTGCAATTGCCAAATAAGATTTCAGCTACAGGCTCATAGCCCCCTGATGAGAACCACGTTGAACGGAAATTGCCACGACAAATATGCATCGTTATTGTCATATCTTCAGGTTTAACAGCAATAATACGATTGACCATATACACATAATCTTTCGCCAGCTGTTCGAGATCAAAGCCACGCGCTTGATAAGCTTGGCGTTTTTCTTCAGAACATAGTTCGCCCCAGCTTGTGTCATCTAATTGCAAGTTGCGACAGCCCAACGCATAGAATTTTTGCATTGCACGAATATAAGCCTCAGCAATATCATCAAGTAGCTGTTGATTATTGTTTTTATAACGCTCAATGGGTTGATACGCCGTTTCACGCACCGTACAAATTAAATGTAGCATTGACGGTGATGGAATGGTGAATTTCACAGGATAATCCCCTGCAATTTGCTGTAAAGAACGGTAATGTTCAAGGAATGGATGATGATCGGAAAAACCAATTTTATCGACAATTTTCAACGTCTTAGGACGAACATTATGATGCTTAAATTGAACAGAAAATTTTTCTGCTTCAACTTCTTCCACGCCTTCTAAAGCACTTAAAAAATCCAAATGCCAAAAAGTACGACGAAATTCGCCATCAGTTACCGCAGGCAAGCCTACTGCTTTTTGTTTTGCCACCAAATTGGCAATTTCTTTGTCTTCCACTTCGCTCAGATCTGCACAAGAAATATCACCACAGCTACATTGTTGGCGTGCTTGTTTTAAGCTTTCAGGACGTAAAAAACTTCCCACAATATCAAAACGATAAGGGGCATTATCTCGAAGTTGTGCATTAGGAAATAGTTTGCTCATAATCACTCTCTTTTAGTTATAGTTAGATAGGAAGCAACGATTTTAACAAAAAATTCACACATATCCTAAAAAATGCGAAAAAAACCACCGCACTTATAAAACGAAAAAATTCTTACGATCGGGATCGCAAAACCGCGGTTAATTTTCCACGATGGCAGAAAAATCGATTAATATCCGAACAAGTTTTTATATGGGAGAAAATGATGTCTTATATTATGCGTAGTTTGTTCACCTTATTCACACTCTGGTCACTTTTTGCTTATGCCAATCCACCTGATTTAATGTTGCTTGGTACTTACCATAATCAAAACGTGCAAGGTTGGGTGATGAGCGAAAAATTAGACGGCATCAGAGGATATTGGGATGGTAAGCAGCTTTTTACAAGGCAGAATAAAATCCTCACACCGCCTGCTTATTTTATTAAAGATTTTCCTCCTTTTGCCATTGATGGTGAACTGTTTAGTCAGCGTAATGAATTTGAGCAAATTTCCTCCATTGTGCGTTCACAAAAAGATAAGGGCTGGGAAAAATTAAAGCTCTATGTATTTGATGTCCCCAATGCCAAAGGCAATCTATTTGAACGCTTAGCAGTGTTAGAAAATTATCTGGCACAGCATCCTAGCCAACATATTGAAATTATTAAACAAATTCCCATTAAGGATTATTCTCAAGTACAAGATTTTCTGCACCAAGTAGAACAAAATCAAGGAGAAGGTTTGGTGTTGCGTAATCCTAATGCCCCTTATGAAAAGAAACGTAGCAACCAAATATTGAAATTAAAGACCGCACTTGATGAAGAATGTGAAGTGATTGCACATCATAAAGGTAAGGGGCAATTTGTCGATAAGCTCGGTGCCATTACCTGTAAAAATCAGCGCGGCGAATTCCGTATCGGGTCAGGTTTTAAATTGACAGATAGAGAAAATCCTCCCCCCATCGGTTCAATCATTACCTATAAATATCGTGGTTTAACGCAAAAAGGATTGCCGAGATTTGCCACTTATTGGCGGAAGAAAGAATAAAAAAATCCCCTTAAAATCAAGGGGATTAATAAAGTGCGGTGGAAATTAAGCCAAAATTTTATCTAATTCTGCGCTCACTTCTTCCACTTTTTGTGTACCGTCTAAGCGGAAATAGTTCGTATTCCCCGCTTTAGCTTCCGCTTGGTAGTAATCCACCAGTGGCTTGGTGGTATTGTGATACACTTTCAAGCGATCTAATACCGTTTCAGGCTTATCATCAGCACGAATAATTAACGCTTCGCCTGTCACATCGTCTTTTCCTTCCACTTTTGGTGGGTTATACACAATATGGTAAGTACGCCCAGATGCTTGGTGAACACGGCGACCACTCATACGTTCTACGATGACTTCATCTGGCACATCAAATTCCAGCACATAATCAATGCTAATACCCGCACTTTTTAAGGCATCAGCTTGTGGAATGGTGCGTGGGAAGCCGTCTAATAAAAAGCCTTTTGCACAATCATCTTGCGCAACACGCTCTTTGACTAAAGAAATAATTAAATCATCTGGCACAAGTTGCCCTGCATCCATTAAGGTTTTCGCTTGTTTACCTAATTCTGTCCCCGCTTTAATCGCCGCACGCAGCATATCACCGGTTGAAATTTGCGGAATACCAAATTTGTTCATAATGAATTGTGCTTGCGTCCCCTTACCAGCACCGGGCGCACCTAAAAGAATAATTTTCATAGTAACCTCATTTTTAGAAAAATTTGCCTTACCATACCGTTAATAACGTTAAAACTCAATACTCAACAAATGATGAACATTAAATTTGTACTATTTAATGAAAAATTAAGCAAAAAATGACCGCACTTTTACTTTAGTTCACTTCATCAATGTTGATTTGTTTAATTTGTTCTAAATGTTGTGGCGATTTACGGTATTTATCTAGCCATAATAAAAAATTAGCATAGACGGTTCCTGCCACAGAATGCCACACGCAAGCAACGGCACAAACCACCGCAGATTCTGGAATAGTTGGGAAGAATTTCATACTTAAGCCCGTGGCTAAACCTGCATTTTGCACGCCAACTTCCAAGGAAATGGTTTTCTTTTTGGCTAAGCTCATACCAAATAATTTCCCTGCGGAATAACCTAGCGCATAGCCAATCACATTATGTAGCACAATACAAAGTAAGATCATTAAACCTGACTGTAAAAAATAATTGCCATAAACGGCCACAACGCCTCCCACAATAAAGGCAAAATTTATCACCGCAACGCCGGGCATTAAGGCTTTAATATCTTGGAACCATTGTTTACGATGTAAAGTAATATTTAAAATTGACCCCACTGCCACAGGTAATACCGTAACCAAAAGCATAAATTTGAACATTGCCCAAGCATTCATTTCTACGCTTTGCCCAACAAGGTAGTTAAGTAACAAGGGGGTCATTACTGGGGCAAGCAAGGTTGAGACCGTGGTCATTCCCACTGAAAATGCTACATCGCCTTTACATAAAAAAGTCATAATGTTAGATGCCACGCCACCAGGGCAAGATCCCACAAGCACTAAACCAAGCGTCAAGGCAGGCGAAAGGTCAAAACTTTTTGCAATGGCAATGGCGACAAAAGGCATAACGGTATATTGCACAAAGGTGCCAATTAAAATATCCAAAGGGCGTTGCGCAAGCACCTGATAATCTTGCTTACCCAAGGTCATTCCCATTGAAAGCATAATAATACTGATGATGAAAACTTGTGTATCGCCTTTAACCCAAGTAAATAAACTCGGTTGATAAAAGGTAATCAGTGATAGCACAATAATAAAAAGTGCGGTGAATTTTGCTAATAAAAAACTGAGCTTCTTCAAAAATTGCATTACTTTCTCCTACATTTCTCTCTCAATAAACGCGCTAGCTCCCCTCATTCCAAGGGGCAACTTTGACTAAGCATAACATACCGGGGATTGCCAGCCAGAAACAAAGCCAGAAATAATCATAGTAGCCTAGCCAATCGATCAATGCCCCTGCTTGGGTATTGAGCGTAGCCCTTGGTAATGCGGCAAGGCTGGTGAATAAGGCAAGCTGGGTGGCGGTGTAAAGTGGGTTGGTTTCCCTTGCCATAAAGGCAACAAAGGCAGCGGTACCTAAGCCGATGCCGATATATTCCGCCGCCACAACAAGGGAAAGCGACCACAAGGCACGGCTATCTACAAGCTCAAAAGGCCCTTGTTTAGCTAGCCACGCAAAGCCAAGAATGGTGATAATTTGCACTAAACCAAATAACCATAAGGCACGGTTAATACCAACTTTCAGCATTAAAATCCCACCTAAAATGCTCGCGATGACCATTGGCCATAAAGAAGCGTTTTTCACGACCAAGCCAATCTGCGTTTTGCTAAATCCCATATCTAAATAAAAAGGTGAAATTAACGCCGTTGCCATACTGTCGCCCAATTTATACAGAAAAATAAACGCTAAGATCCCTAAGGCAGACCAGACGCCTTTGCGTTGAAAAAATTCACTAAAAGGGTCAATCACACTTTCTTTTAAAGTGCGGTGCTTTTTGAGTGTGATTTTAGGTTCTGTACTTAAAAATAGACACATTAAAATCCCCGGCAACATAAACATCGCGGTGATAATAAATACCGTTTGCCACGGAAAATGATCAGCCAAAATTAGTGAAAGCGAACCAGGAACAAGCCCAGCTATACGGTAAGCATTAACGTGGATAGAATTACCTAAACCTAATTCCTTATCAGTTAAAATTTCTCGTCGATACGCATCTAGCACAATGTCTTGCGTAGCAGAAAAAAACGCACAAAGCACGCCCAAGGCTGCAATCAAACTCAACCCAGCCTGCTTGCTTGGATCTAAAAAGCCAAATAATGCAAGACTGATTAATAATAAAATTTGTGAAATAAACATCCAGCCACGACGACGTCCTAAGAAAGGCGGCACAAAACGATCGAGCAACGGCGCCCAAATAAATTTCCACGAGAACGGAAGCATCATCAGGGTGAAATAGCCTAAGGTTTTAAGATCCACATTTTCTGCACGCAACCAAATAGGTAATAAAGACACAAGAACATAAAGAGGCAAGCCTGAGCTAAATCCGGTAAATAGACAGATCAGCATATTACGGCTGAAAATTTGTGAAAATAAGTGAGTTTGTGTAGTCATAGCCATCGAGTGCGGGGTATTTTTCAAACAAATTGTGCTGTAAGTTTCCTTACAGCACAATGATATTAAGGATTAATCACGGTACCCTTGAGGGTTCTTTTTCTGCCAATTCCACGTATCCTGCATCATTTCCGTTAAGCCACGTTCTGCTTTCCAGCCTAATTCTTTTGCGGCAAGCGATGGATCGGAATAACAAGTCGCAATATCCCCCGGACGACGCGCCACTAACTGATAAGGAATGTGAATATTATTGGCTTGTTCAAAGGCATTCACCATATCTAACACAGAATAACCTGTGCCTGTGCCAAGGTTATAGATGTGTAATCCAGCATCGTTTTGGTGACGATCTAAGGCTTTCAAATGCCCAATAGCAAGATCCACGACGTGAATATAATCACGTACCCCTGTGCCATCGTGCGTGTCGTAATCGCTACCAAATACAGAAAGTTGCGGTAATTTACCAATTGCCACTTGGCTAATATAAGGCAATAAATTATTTGGAATACCTGTTGGATCTTCACCAATTAGCCCGCTGTGGTGCGCCCCTACTGGGTTGAAATAACGCAAAATAGTAAAACTAAATTTGTCTTCTGCTTTAGCAACATCCGCTAAAATTTGTTCCACCATTAATTTGGACGTGCCGTAAGGATTGGTTGTGCCACCTACTTTGCACTGTTCGGTGATTGGCACAATTTCAGGATCGCCATAGACGGTTGCCGATGAACTAAAGACCAAATTCCACACACCTGCCTTACGCATTTCATCGACTAAGACTAACGAGCCAGTGACATTATTCATATAATATTCAATTGGTTTACGAACGCTTTCGCCTACTGCTTTCAAACCAGCAAAATGAATCACGGCGTCAATGTGATTCTCCGCAAAGATTTGCTGCAACATTGCCCGATCTAACACATCGCCTTGATAGAATTTCACCGCTTTGCCCGTGATTTCCTCAACACGCTGCAAGGATTTCGCCGAAGAATTGGATAAATTATCCAGTACCACCACGTCTTTTCCCACATTTAATAATTCTACAACAGTATGAGAGCCAATATAGCCCGCACCGCCAGTCACTAAAATCGCCATTTTTTCCTCACTTAGGTTATTTGTATTATTTGACGGCATTATAAACCATTTGTAAAACAAGCCCAAAAACTTCCGCAAAAATCACCGCACTTTCTATCAAGCAAACGTTTACTATTCTTTTCTTTTCTGTAAAATAGCGCCATTTTTATTTCAACAAGGCTTTTTATTTTAACTTCATTAACGAAAGGAAATTTATGTTCGCAGAAAAACTTTTTGAGATCACCAAACGTGGCTCAACGGTACGCCAAGAAATTATTGCGGGTCTCACCACCTTCTTGGCA
Source organism: Avibacterium sp. 21-595 (assembly GCF_023611905.1). NCBI lineage: Bacteria > Pseudomonadati > Pseudomonadota > Gammaproteobacteria > Pasteurellales > Pasteurellaceae > Avibacterium > Avibacterium sp. 21-595. Next base: position 1,932,492 of record NZ_CP091455.1, read on the forward strand.
ATGGTGTATTCCGTGATTGTGGTACCAAATATGTTGAGTGCCGCCGGCTTCCCACCAGAAAGCGTATTTATCGCCACTTGCTTGGTATCAGGCTTAGGCTCAATTCTGATTGGCTTATGGGCAAACGCACCAATGGCAATTGGTTGCGCCATTTCATTAACCGCCTTTACGGCATTCAGCCTTGTACTAGGGCAAGGCGTGAGCGTTCCTGTTGCACTGGGTGCAGTATTTTTTATGGGGCTTGTTTTTACCTTAATCTCTGCAACAGGCATTCGTGCGTGGATTTTACGCAACTTGCCTGCAAGCATTGCGCAAGGTGCGGGTATTGGGATTGGTTTATTTTTATTATTAATCTCAGCCAATGGCGTGGGGATTGTGGTTGGCAACCAAGCTGGTTTGCCGGTAAAACTCGGTGATTTCACCACATTCCCTGTGCTAATCTCTCTTGCGGGGTTAGCGGCAATCATCGGCTTAGAAAAAATGCAAATCAAAGGTGGCATTTTGTGGGTAATTATTGCCATCACGCTTATCGGTTTAGTGATTGATCCAAATGTAAAATTTAGTGGTGAATTATTCAAAATCCCCACTTTTGGTGAACAATCCTTATTCCTTGAGCTGGATTTAATGGGCGCATTACAACCTGCGATCTTGCCTGTTGTTTTTGCCTTAGTGATGACCGCCGTTTTTGATGCCACTGGCACAATCCGTGCCGTAGCAGGGCAAGCAAACTTGTTAGATAAAGATGGGCAAATCATCAATGGCGGCAAAGCCCTCACTTCAGATTCAGTGAGTAGCTTATTTTCAGGTTTATTTGGAACAGCGCCAGCAGCGGTATATATTGAATCCGCCGCTGGTACCGCAGCGGGCGGTAAAACAGGGATCAGCGCGATTGTTGTGGGTCTCTTATTCCTTTTAATGCTCTTTTTCCAACCCCTTGCCAGCCTTGTGCCTAGCTACGCCACGGCACCTGCGTTAATGTATGTCGGCTTGCTAATGTTAAGCAACGTAAACAAATTAGATTTTTCTGATTTTATTGGTGCGATGAGCGGCTTAGTTTGTGCGGTATTTATTGTACTAACTGCAAATATCGTAACAGGCATTATGCTAGGTTTTGCCACACTGGTGATCGGACGAATTATCAGCGGTGAAGTGAAAAAACTGAATATCGGTACGGTATTAATCGCCGTGGCATTATTAGCCTTCTATTTAGGCGGCTGGAATATTTAATTTCTTACTAAAAAGAAGTGCGGTGGAAATTTTTTGATTTTTTCACCGCACTTAAATTTGCACATCTTACCCGTTTAATTGACTTCCACCGGCTTTACAATCTCACTTGGATAGCAGCCAAGTATTTTAAGATAATTACTATATTCTCTTAACTCCTCTAGCGCTTGTTGTACGGCAGGATTATGGATATTCGCATCAATTTCCAAATAAAACATTTCATCCCAAGGCTGGCCATAAATCGGACGAGATTCTAACTTCGTCATATTAATATTGTGCTTTTTAAATACCAATAACGCGTCCACCAATGACCCCGCTTGTCGTTTATTGGTTGTCATCAGCAATAAGGTTTTTGCCTGAATTTGAGACGATACCGCAACAGGTGCTTTCGCTAATACAATAAACCTTGTAATGTTATTTTCTTGGTTGGCAATGTTATTTTTGAGTACACGCAAGCCGTACAGATGACCGCCATCTTCATTACCTAACGCAGCAATATTTGGCTTGTTCAGGCTCGCTACAAGCTGCATTGCGTGAGAGCTACTTTCGCAATATTCAATATGCACACGGTCAAGGCGACGAATAAATTGACTACATTGTTGGATAACTTGCGGGTGGCTGTATAACGTGTCAATTTGGCTTAATTCCCCCTGCTCTGTGGCTAATACACAATGTTTTATCGGATACGCTAATTCTCCGATTAAAGAAAGATCCGTATGTTGCAATAAATCGTAAACTTCATTAATTGAGCCTGATGTGGTGTTCTCTAGCGGTAAAATACCGTAATCCGCCTCGCCATTTTGCACTTTTTCAAAGACTTGCTCAAAAGAACTACAACTTAGTTCAATAAATGGTTTTTGATAGCGTGTTGCGTAACTACGCGCCGCAAGGTGAGAATAAGAACCGCGTTTACCTAAGAATGCAATATGGCTATTTTGCTCACGCTGTTCATTGAGTTTCTTTTGTAGATAAGCTTGTTGAGTGAGTACAGAATCTTCAATAATTTTTTGGAAAATTTGCGTAATATATTGCGGATCAAGCTGATAATTTTGTGTTTCTGCAAACTGAATCAGCTCTTGTAATAATTGCTGTTCACGTTCTACATCACGCAACGCTTTTTGTGTGATTTCCTTACTACGCACAACATCATAAGCTAAACGATGACGTTCCGAAAGCAGTTTTAATAAACTGCGGTCAATTTGAGTGATCTGTTGTCTGATTTCTGCTAAATCCAATGCCATTTTATTCTCTCAGTTATGGGGAATGGCGCTAGGATAAACAAGATTGTCAAGGAGATCAAATGAATATCGTATTAATCATAAGGAAATAATGAAGCTTTTTAATGAATAAGGGTTAACACTAATGAATTAATATTAAAAGTCAGAAAAAAGAAGTGCGGTGCTTTTTACACAAAAAAACCTAAATCATTTTCACCGCACTTTATTTTACAATTAAATAGTTTGCGTTTTATCAAATGCAAGCATTATCTTACCAATATGCGTTCCTTTATCCATTTCTTGGTGTGCCTGTTTAACCTCTTTAAAATCAAACACTTGATGAATAATGGGTTTGCCAATTTGCTCGTTTTCTAATTGATGCCACACATTCTCTTGTAACGATTGTGCGATTTCAGCTTTTTCTTCCTTGGTGCGACTACGCATTGTTGAACCTGTAATATGGACACGCTTTAACGCGATTTGCAATAAATCCACGTTTGATGCCACTGCTCCGCCCATAAAGCCGATCAAAAATAATCTGCCATTTTGTTTTAAGCAATCTAAATTGCGTTGGAAATAACTGGCCCCAACCACATCTAAAATGGCATCAACACCGCCTGCCTGCTTGATGACTTCTGCAAAATCTTGCGTTTTATAATTAATCGCAACCGCCCCATATTGTTCAACAATAGTACATTTTTCTGTATTACCTACGGTTGCGTAGGTTTTGATACCAAGACTTTTTGCAATCGCTAAGGCAGTTAGCCCAATACCACTTGTCCCACCGTGAACCAATAAGTGTTCTCCAGCTTTAACCTGTTGTTGCATAAATAAATTTACCCATACAGTAAACAATGTTTCAGGCAAAGCAGCCGCCTCTACTAAAGAATAATTTTTCGGAATAGGCAAGGCTTGACTGGCTGGTACGAGACAATATTCGGCATAAGCGCCTCCATCAGTTAAAGCACAAATCTTATCACCTAGCTGAAATCCACTTACGCCTTCGCCAATAGCAACGACAGTACCTGAAAGCTCTAACCCCATAATGGGGGTTACCCCTTTCGGCATTGGGTACAATCCTTGACGCTGCATAATATCAGGGCGATTTACCCCAGCGTAAGCCACTTTCACTAACAATTCACCCGCTCGTGGTGTTGGAATGGTAGCTTGTTGAATAAATAAAACGTCGGGTGCTCCCGCTTCTCGCATCGCGATTTGTTGCATTGTCATCTTTTATTCCTTAATTTAGAACTCCTGTACAGTGGGGCGAACAGTAATTTCATTCACCGCCACATTATCTGGCTGTTCCACTGCATAAGCAATGGCTCGAGCAATAGAACTAGCAGGAATTTCGTGAGCAGCATAAAATTTTTGTACACGCTCACGAGACTCAGGGTCGCTACTGCTGAATTTTAGCTCACTTTCAATCGCACCGGGGTAAAGGGTGGTAACGCGAATATTATGCCCTGCCATTTCAGCACGCAAACCTTCGCTAATGGCTTTCACCGCAAATTTTGTTGCACTATATACTGTGCCGCCACCTGATGATACTTTCAAGCCCGCGACTGAGGATAAATTGATAATATGCCCCGCATTCTGGCTTAACATTGTCGGTAACACAGCGGCAATACCATAGAGTACGCCTTTAATATTGACATCAATCATTCGATCCCATTCATCCACTTTTAACGCACTCATTACCGCTCCCGGCATAATACCTGCGTTGTTGATTAGCACATCAATACGACCAAACTCCTGTAATGCGGTTTGTGCTAGTTTTTCTACCTCTTCACGTTTTGATACATCCATTTGCACCACAACAGCTTGTCCACCTTGTTGTTTAATGTGCGCTGCTAACTTTTGTAAGCGTTCTAAGCGTCTTGCACCTAAAACGACTTTAGCACCTAAGGCGGCTAGATGGCGAGCCGTTTCCTCACCTAAGCCACTTGATGCGCCTGTAATTAATACGACTTTATCTTGAATGTTGTTGTTCATTATCGTTCCTTTGTTTGACTTAATTTATTGATAAAACAGAAATAGAAAAAGAGCGGTGAAAATTTCCTCAATTTTTACACCGCTCTTTTAGAAATTATTTCACTGCTTTCAATAATTCATCAGCAGCTAAAATCCCTAAATTATTTGATGCCAATGGGCTATCACCAGTAAGCAATTTACGATCTTTATGAACTTGTCCTGTGATGCCTTCATTCATAATTTTCACACCTAATTTAGCTAAATTTTCACCCACTAACCATTGTAATTTACCCGGCATATAACCAATTGCTTGGTTTGCACCTTCATCTAATGCATCAGGGAAAACACAAAGTTCATAGCCTTTAAATGGAAAATCTTCTGCTTTTTCGCCGACACCTGCTGCTAGCAAAGAAGCTGGTCCGTGACATAAAGTAATCACGTGTTTATCTTTCGCTAATGCCCAATCTAATACTTTTTTCACTTCTTTACTGTGTGGTACACCAGCTAATACACCGTGACCTCCCGGAATAAATACGGCGATATAAGGTGAATTTTCAGCCAATACCTCAGGTAAAATCTCTTCTAATTTTTTTGGATTTACTAATTTTGGCAAATATTGATTATATAAATCCATAACGGCTTTATCTTCTTCTGGCATTGCCCAAATTTCTAATTTCACAGGGTTACCTGATAACGTTGCCACATCAATTTCAAAACCAGCGTGATGCATATGCAACATCGGTAATAACATTTCAACGGGGTGGTTACCTGTTGAGAATAATTTGCCGTTTTGCATTTCAATATAGCGCTCATCAGTACCAATCATTAATACTTTGTGTTTACCGCCCGTATATGGTTTATCGAATTTGAAGCCATCGAAATCCGTTTTTTTGCTGGTATATTGGGTTAAAGAATATTCTGATGGGAAGAATGCATTGTGTTCAGCGCGATCTGCTACTGGATTTTTACTTAAATCTGTCATTATTTACTCTCCAAAAGTGTTTATATTGTATAAAGTTCACAATGAAAAACCGTTTTAGCGTTTTTTCTGGCGTGCATTTTACCCCTAGATAATTGGGTTGAAAAGGAATAAAATTGGAATAGACTATTCGCAAAAAAGGAATAATATGAATAAACTTGATGCGCTTCGTTATTTTAGTGTCGCGAGTGAAACCTTAAATTTTCGTGAAACGGCACAAAGGCTTGCCGTATCGCCACAAGTGGTAACACGCATAATAGCCGAGCTAGAAAATCTGCTAGGCGAACCCTTATTTCAACGTAATACACGTAGCATTAAACTGACAGAATTTGGCGAACAATTTCTCCCTCAAGCACAACAATTATTAGCAGATAGCGAACGATTGTTTTCTTCACAAAAAATTAATGATAAAGCAATGCAAGGCATTGTGAGAATTACCCTGCCACCAATGCCTTATAACGATCAACTTTTGTATGAATTATTGCTTGCCCTTGAGCCTTATCCTGATTTGGTGATTGATTGGCGTGTATCCTTAGATAAGCTAAAAACGATTGATGATCAAATTGATATTGGGTTGCGCGTATGCCTTGAACCAGAACAAGATTGGATTGCTCATCACATCTTTACTATACAAGAAAAAATTGTCGCTTCACCGAAATTATTACAGCGTTTGGGAACACCTGAAAATCTGCAAGATCTTGCATTAAACTACCCACTCAGCGGTTTGATCAACCCCAAACTTAAACGTATTTGGCACTGGCAAATTAACTCTCAACAACATTTTATTCCAACCCATCCAAAATTTTTGGCTTCTGATATGTATAGTGAATTACAATCCGCCTTAGTTGGACGCACTTGCTCGCAGTTAATTGATATTTTATGCCAACCTTATATTGAGCAAGGAAAATTAGTAGAGCTTTTCCCTGAAGTGGAAAAACAAAAATGGCAGCTTTATTTATATCGCCCTTATCAAAGTGTGGTAAGTGAGCGAGTATTATTTGTTTTTGAAAAATTAAGCAGTATTTTAAAAAGTATTGTCCATCAGATAGAAATGGCAAAAAGCAAATAAAATAAAAAGTGCGGTAAAAAAATAAAGCCATATTTTTCAATATGGCTTTATTTTTTTTAATATTTAGATAAATACTTGATTTGGTGCGAGATAACCTTGTGGTACTTGCTGTTTATCTTCAAAGGTAACAAACTCCCACGCCTCTTGATCTTCAAGCAAGGCTCTTAATAATTTATTATTTAAACCGTGTCCTGATTTATAGGCTTTGAAATCGCCAATGATGTTATAACCACACATATATAAATCACCAATCGCATCTAACATTTTATGACGAACGAGTTCATCTTTAAAACGTAAACCATCTTCATTTAAAATGCGATAATCATCAAGCACGATCGCGTTATCTAGGCTACCACCGAGTGCTAAACCTTGTGATTGTAAATATTCGATGTCTTTCATAAAACCAAAGGTTCTTGCACGGCTAATCTGTTGCACGAATGCTTGAGCTGAAAAATCCATCACATAATTACGCACATCTTTGCTAATCGCTGGGTGATTAAAATCAATGGTAAAATCCAGACGGAAACCATTATAAGGTTTAAATTCTGCCCATTTATCACCATCTTCTACACGAATTGGCTTTTTCACGCGAATAAATTTTTTCGCGGCATTTTGTTCTTCAATACCAGCATCTAATAAAAGATAAATAAATGGGCTAGCACTACCGTCCATAATTGGAATCTCAGGGGCGTCCACCTCAATAATCACATTATCAATCCCTAATCCTGCTAATGCGGCATTTAAATGCTCAACCGTGGAAATTCTAATCCCTTCTTCATTTATCAAGCAGGTACAAAGCATCGTATCACGCACTGCATTGGCGTTGGCTGGGAAAGTCACTGGCGGATTTAAATCCGTACGGCAATAAATAACACCGGTATTTGCCATTGCTGGGCGTAAAGTTAGCGTGACTTTGTTTCCACTATGTAACCCAACACCCGTTACTTTAATACTTTGTTTTAAAGTTCTTTGTTTAATCATAATATTTCCTAAATCCATTGAATAACAATAAGATTTATTCCTTTATTTATCTTCCGGTTTACGCATAAAACTGTTCGCATTCACTAAGCCTTCTTCTCTTTTAAGTGAATTTAAACGATCAGTAATTGGCGTATCTAAAATATTTCTATGTGTTAAATCAGCAGGACGATTTGGCATTTGCCCCACTTGTGAATTATGCGTCTGATAGCCTGTTGCTTGCTGTTGTCCAAATGGTTCTTGATTAACTTTTTGCATTGGCTGACCTAATGGTACGGTACGTGGTGCAATTTTAATATCTGGTGCATCAATATCACCAATCCCCGTCGCGACAATGGTTACACGGATTTCATTCGACATATCTGGTACTAAGGTTGTTCCTACCACAACCGTTGCCTCTTCTGAGGCAAAGGCCTTAATCGTATCACCCACTATGGTAAATTCATCTAAGGTTAAATCAAATCCAGCAGTAACATTAACTAGCACGCCTCTTGCCCCAGATAAATCCACATCTTCCAATAATGGGCTAGCAACCGCTTCCTGTGCAGCTTTCTCTGCACGTCCATCACCCGCTTCACCTTCAACCACGCCAGATCCCATCATCGCGCGCCCCATTTCAGACATTACGGTACGAACGTCTGCAAAGTCCACGTTAATTAAGCCGGGAGAAGTAATCATATCGGAAATACCCGTTACTGCATTACGGAGAATATCATTTGCAGCAGCAAAGGCATTTACTAAACTGATGTTTTTACCTAATACTTTTAATAATTTTTCATTTGGAATGATAATCAAAGAATCAACGTGTTTAGAAAGCTCTTTAATTCCCATTTCGGCAAATTGCATACGCTTTGGACCTTCGAATGCGAAAGGCTTGGTTACTACAGCAACAGTCAGGATACCCAAGTCTTTTGCGATTTGCGCAACAATTGGAGCGGCACCTGTTCCTGTACCACCGCCCATACCTGCGGCAATAAATACCATATCCGCCCCTTCAAGCATTGCACGAATCGCCTCTTGATCATCTTCTGCGGCTTTACGACCAACATTTGGATTAGCACCTGCTCCCAGTCCTTTGGTTGTTGAACCACCAATTTGAACGGTTTGTTGTACTTTGCTTTTGCGCAAGGCTTGTGCATCAGTATTTACCGCATAGAAAATAATTCTATCGTGTTCGTCATTTGCAGTTGGGAAAGCTAATTCATCAGCCCCCACTAATGTGCCGCCAATATCGTTTTTTATCATATTAGCAACCATATGATCCACAGCGTTACCGCCACCACCGCCAACACCAACGACCTTAATCAGTGCGCCGTTCATATCACCAAGATCATAATCCACTGGTTCAAACATAGTTATTCTCCGTTAATGCCAGGGTTTTGCTGGCACAAAATTAAAACCTAAATTGCTCTTATTGTAGATGAAAAATGCAAATTCTCAAAATTCAGACCGCACTTTATTAATAAAAATTCCAAAAAAATAATAAAAGAAACCAAAAAATCGTAAATTTTTCACCGCACTCTATTTTAGGCAACAAAATGTTTTTCAGCAAAACTCAATACGAACTCAACCACTTCACGATCCATTTGTGCAAATGCCTCATTCAAAGGCTGATGATTTAGTACTGAGATCAAGTTATTATTATCTAATACCTTAAGCGTTGTAGCTAATTTTTCCACTTTGCTGATCGCAATTTCTGCATTTACACTACGTTTGCTTCCTTCAAAATCAAAAGGCTTCACTACCACTGCTGCCAATGGGATTTTAATCTCATTAAGGCTCTCTACAATCGCAGGAATCACCATTGAGGATGTGTTACCACCAGCAGCTGAAACTAAGATAACCAAATCACTATTACCAACCATTTGGCGTAATTTTTCTTCTACTTGTTGAGCAACTAATGTTTCTTGATTTAACTCATCACTTAGCAGCAAGCTATCTTGTGCCTTGCTCGTATTGAGTACATCTTTATCGTTATCTATAGCATAAAAAGCAAACTCATTGCTATGGGGGGAACTAATGAACGTATCGTCTTGAGCATTTTTTTGCATTTTATCCATAATCATCTGGAGTTTTTTTGTACCATAACTTCCAACACCCAGCACACTAATTAATAATTTATCACCCATTTTTCTTTCCTCTCAGCTTAAATAAAAATTGATTAAAATTCAGACCGCACTTTATTCATAATTTTTTTCACCCCAGCCCAAGCCGCGCCTAAAAAGCTTTCTCCTGAACCATATTGATCATTAATAGGGCTTTCATCTTCATCATTATGATTATACTGTAACAAACCAACAACGGTAGAATATTGGGGTTTATTTACATAATCCGTTAGCCCAGTTATATTTAATGGGCTACCGACACGTACTTGCATTCCAAATACCTTAGTGGCACATTGTTTTAAATCTTCAATTTGTGCGCCTCCACCGGTAATCACAACACCAGCAATTAATTCAAACTTCATTTGTTTGCTTTCAAGTTCATACTGCAATTGGTTTAATTCTTGGCGAACTAAGCCGAGTAATTCTTCATAACGTGCTGAGGTGGCAACAGATAATTGTTCTTTGGTTAGCACGCGTGGCGCTCGTCCGCCAATTCCCGCTACTTCAATCCGTTTTTCTGGGTGTGAAGAAGGGGGATTCCACGCACTGCTATAATTCACTTTGATCCGTTCAGCTTCTGTTCTTGATGTTTCACAAGCATAAGCAATATCATCGGTAACACGATTTCCTGCATAAGGAATGACTTTACTAAAACGTAATGCCCCATTTGTGTAAACGACAATATCCATTGTGCCTGCACCAAAATCAATTAAGCAAACACCAAGATCTTTCTCATCTTCGGTTAACACAGAGCAACCTGATGCAACGCCTGAATAAACGATTTTATCCACTTTTAATTTACAACGCTCTACGGCTTTTTTAAGGTTGTTTTGCCAATCTTGGTGACAAGCAATCAAATGCGCTTGCGCTTTTAAACGTACACCTTGTAAACCAAGGGGATCTTTAATATTTACCTGCTTATCTACCGCATATTCTTGTGGAATAATGTGTAATAAGGAAAGCCCTTCGCCCATTCTCACTGAGCTAGCGGTGTGCATTGCGGAATCAATTTCATCTTGCGTAACTTCTCCTTCGGCAATAGGAACAAAGCCACTTTCATTCAGACTTTGGATGTGATCGCCCGTAATCGCTAAAGTAACGCTCATAATCTGGCAATCTGCCACTGATTCGGCTGCCTCAATCGCACGTTGAATAGAGGTAACCACTGCATTGAGATCAGTAATGCTGCCTTTATCAATCCCTTTAGAAGGACAACTTCCTACACCTAAGATATTTACTACGCCGTCTGGCAACACTTCACCCACAACAGCGACGACTTTAGAAGTACCGACTTCCAATCCGACAATCGTTTTTGATTCCACAATCTTTGCCATTTTCTAACTTCTTATCAGGTAAAATTATTCATTTATATCAATCATTCCTATTGCTGCCCCCACTTTATAGCGTAGATCAACATAGGATAACTTTTTATTTTCAGGAACTTCAATTTGCGGATAAATAGTAGCAAAACGATCAAGTTTGCTTTTCCATTCTCCGCGTCCTAATTTTAATAATACGCCATTATCAAGTTCTAATTGCCAAGCTTCGCGATCATCAATTGCAACAGATTTTAACGTTAAGCCTTTTGTTTTAAGATCTTGATAAATCTTTTTCCACGCATCCAGTACGACTAAACTTTGATAATCAGGCCCTGCTAAATGCGGTAAGTTTTTATCTTGCAACTTATCCATTGGCAATTTAAACACCACGCCATCACTAGATAAAAATTCATTATCGTTCCAAACTGCGACAGGTGTATATTCACTCACTAAAATATTAAGGCGATCAGGCCAAATTTTTCTCACTACGGCTTGTTTGACCCAAGGCATTTTTTGAATTTGCTCACGAACTAAACTTACATCTTGTCCAAAAAAACCTTTAAGATCGCCCATTTTTATCAGCATATCACGCACATCTTCATCAGTGGTGAATGCAGGCGTTCCTACCAGATTAAAGGCACTAATTGGACGATCATCTAATTTTTCCAGCCAGTTTTGCCAATTTGAGTAAACATAAAACAGTAACCCTAGACATAATAGCACAATTAATGGCTTGACCTGCATAAAAAAGCGAGATCTTGGCTCCCCCGTGCGTATGCTTTGTATCGCTTTATGCCGCCATAACTTCATTAAACACTCAGCTCCAAAATTTTCTCTACTAACTGTTCAAAAGAATAACCAACGCTCGCCGCTGATTTCGGGAATAAACTATGGCTCGTCATTCCCGGGTTAGTGTTGACTTCCACTAAGCGGAATTGCCCTTCACCGTCCATCATCACATCAATGCGGCTCCACCCACGACAACCTACCGCATCATAAGCACGCTTGACTAATTGACGTAATTCCTGTTCACGCTCATCGGTTAAACCGGCTGGACAAAAATATTGCGTATTATCAGAAACATATTTTGCTTCATAATCATAAAATTCGCCTTCAGGAACAATTTTAATGGCAGGTAGCACTTCATTGTCTAAAACAGGCACAGTAAATTCATCGCCAGCAAGCCATTCTTCAATCAAAATCGTATCGTCAAAACCTAACGCAAATTCCACCGCACTTTGTAATTCATCAAGATGATTGACTTTCTTTAAACCTACACTTGACCCTTCCAACGAAGGTTTCACCATTAATGGCAGACCTAATTTTTCGACAACAGCGACAGGATTTAGTTCAGAGACTGTTGATTTCGTTACGATTTCCATATTCGCCACAGGTAAACCAAAGGCTTTCCACAGCATCTTAGTACGCATTTTATCCATTGTTAAAGCGGATGCCATTACCCCACAGCCAGTGTAAGGAAGACCTATTTGCTCAAGCAATCCTTGCATTGTGCCATCTTCACCACCACGTCCGTGTAAAATATTAAATACACGCTCAAACCCTTGTTGTTTTAATTCCGCCACGGGAAACGTTTTAGGATCAATTGGGTGAGCATCATAACCTAGATTTTTTAAGGCATTAAGCACCGCTTCACCGGAATTAAGCGATACTTCACGCTCTGCAGACGTTCCCCCAAGTAATACGGCAATTTTTTCTTGTTTTAATGTTTTCTTCATACTGCTTCCAATTAATTTTCTGCCCAATTTGTTGCTAATTGACGGGATAACTTACTCACATTACCCGCCCCTTGCGCCAAAATCAGATCTCCGTCTTGGATCACCTGATCTAAGATTTCCGCAAGGCTTTCCTGTTCAGCGACAAAAATCGGATCGACTTTACCTAAATTACGAATCGAACGACATAATGAACGACTATCTGCCCCTGCAATAGGTGCTTCACCTGCAGCATACACATCGAGCATTAATAGCACATCCACTTGCGATAATACTTGTACGAAATCATCAAACAGATCTCGAGTACGCGAATAACGATGAGGTTGGAAAATCATCACAATTCGCTTATTTTCCCAACCTTTTTTTGCCGCTTCAATGGTTACGCCCACTTCAGTCGGATGATGTCCATAATCGTCCACTAACATTACTTTTCCATTTGGACGAATAAATTGACCAAGCTGATCAAAACGACGTCCTGCCCCTTGGAAATCGGCTAAGGCGGCTAAAATAGCCTCATTGCTAATCCCTTCTTCTTTTGCCACGGCAAAGGCTGCCGTAGCATTTAACGCATTATGTTTACCCGGGACGTTAAGCAACACATTCACCCGTTCACCTTGCGGTGTAACAACCGTGTAATGGCCTTGAAAACCTGTTTGCTGATAATCTTCAATGCAATAATCGGCATTTTCATTAAAGCCATAAGTGATCACCTGACGCCCCACTTTTGGAATAAGTTCAAGTAACACAGGATCATCTGCACACATTACCGCTAAGCCATAAAACGGCAAATTATGTAAGAAATTGACATAGGTTTGTTTCATTTCTTCAAAATCACCGTGATAGGTTTCCATATGATCGGGTTCAATATTTGTTACCACAGAAACCATTGGCTGTAAGTGTAAAAAAGAGGCATCACTTTCATCTGCTTCAGCGATTAAATAACGGCTTGCCCCTAAATGTGCATTTGTCCCTGCTGATTTCACTAATCCGCCATTTACAAAGGTAGGATCAAGCCCTGCTTGTGCATAAATCATTGAAATCATTGCTGTTGTTGTGGTTTTTCCGTGTGTTCCTGCAATAGCAATGCCGTGACGGAATCGCATAATCTCCGCTAACATTTGCGCACGTTGGATAACGGGAATGCGGTTATTGTGCGCTTCCACGACCTCAACATTATCTTCTTTAATCGCACTGGATACCACCACCACACTGGCGCCATCTACATTAGCGGGTTGGTGAGAAAAATAAATTTTTGCCCCCAATGCACTTAGGCGTTGGGTTACCGCATTTTCCGCAATATCCGATCCCGTGACTTGATAGCCTTCATTTAATAATACTTCCGCGATACCGCCCATTCCCGCACCACCAATACCGACAAAATGAATTTGTTTCACGCGACGCATTTCTGGCACGGTTTGTCTTACTCGTTTTTGAAATTCTTTCATTGCTCTGCCTCTTGCTTTTATTCTTATTTTGCCACCGCCATAATTACCTCGGCCACTTGCTGAGCAGATTGAGGTGTGGCCATTGCTTTGGCTTTTTCTGCCATTGTTAATAATTGGCTACGATCAAATTGGTTCAACATCTCAATAAGTGCTTCTGCGCTGAGATCTTTTTGTTCAATAATTTTGGCTGCGCCCACATCAGCTAAATATTTTGCATTCAAATATTGCTGTCTATCTTTATGTTGGAATGGCACAAAAATCGCAGGTGTCCCGACAGCCGCAAGTTCACACACGGTTAAAGCACCGGAACGGCAAATAACAATATCCGCCCAGCCATAGGCCTCCGCCATATCATCAATAAAATCTGTTACTTGTACATCAGCCCCTGGCGGATAAAGTGCGGTGATTTTTTCTGACATATTTGCCCCAACTTGGTGGCGAACGGTCAATTTATCCCCTAATGCCTCCACCACTTTTGGTAAAGTGAGATTTAACACGCGTGCGCCTTGACTTCCCCCCACCACAAGCACATTTAATTTTCCTGAACGCGCGACAAAACGCTCAGCAGGGCTTGGCATTGCGAATAAAGATTGACGAACAGGGTTGCCCACGACTTCAGTATTCGGGAAAGCGTTAGGAAAGGCTTGCAATATGCACGTTGCAATTTTAGCCAGCCAAGAATTGGTCAATCCCGCCACCGCGTTTTGTTCGTGTAACACAATGGGAACTGCACACAATTTTGCTGCCACCCCACCCGGGCCAGAAACATACCCTCCCATACCAAGCACGGCATTAGGCTGATAATCTTGAATAATTTTTTTCGCTTGGAAAATTGCCCGCACAATTTTAAATGGCGCGGCAAGTAAGGCTTTTATTCCTTTACCTCGCAAACCAGAAATTTGAATAAATTTAATCGGGATACCGTGCTTCGGCACTAATTGCGCTTCCATACGATCTTGCGTACCAAGCCAACAGATCTGCCAACCTTGTTGCTGTAAATATTGTGCAACCGCAATAGCTGGGAAAACGTGTCCCCCAGTTCCTCCCGCCATCACCAATAAACGTTTTTTTTGTTGTGCCACAATTTATCCTTTTGTCTTAATCATCACGCAAGCGTGCGTGTCCACCTCGCATCAGTCGATTTTCGTGATCAATGCGCAATAAAATGCCGATACACACCGACATAATAATCAAACTTGATCCCCCATAACTTACCAAGGGGAAGGTTAATCCTTTGGTCGGTAATAAACCTAATGCCATTCCTAGATTCACAAAGCCTTGGAAGAAAATCCAAAAACTGATACCGAAGGCGAAAAAACCTTTGAAACGTTGCTCTAGTTGTAATGATTCTCGCCCAATTTTCATTGCCCTAAACACCAATAATGCTAACAATGCAATGACAAATAAAATGCCGATTAAACCAAACTCTTCTCCAACTACCGCCATCACAAAGTCAGTATGGGCTTCGGGTAAATATTCTAATTTTTGAATGGAATTTCCCAATCCTTCACCTGTAATTTCGCCTCGACCAAATGCCATTAATGAGTTTGAAAGCTGAAATCCCGTACCATAAGGGTCTTTGAAGGGATCGGAAAACCCCGTTAAACGTTTAAAGCGGTAAGCTGATGAAATCGCTAGCCATAATACAAGCAATACGCCGGAACAACCCAACGCTAAGAATTGCCAGAGATTTGCTCCGACAATCCAAAGCAAGCCAAAAGTAATCACAAATAATACAACGGTACTTCCTAAATCGGGTTGCAACAATAATAAAGCGCCCAATACTCCCATTACAATGAATGGTTTGAGGGCACTAAGTTTGCGGCTGCGCACTTCATCGTAACGACGGGTAAAATAGCTCGCTAAAAAACAAGTGAGTGCCAACTTCGCAAATTCAGCGGGTTGGAAATTAAAGAAAATCATTGGAATCCAGCGTCTCGCACCGTTAATTCTTGAGCCAATCCCCGGAATAAGCACCATTACGAGCAAAATGATTGCGATCCAAAAAATATAGCCATAATATTTTTCCCAAAATGTCGTTGGGATATTTAAGACGGTGTAGCAGGCAAAAATAGACAACACCACATAAATCGCATCACGTTTTGCAAAATAAAAAGAATCATTGAATAATCTCGCCCCCACAGGAATAGATGCCGAGGATACTGCGATCAATCCAATCACGAGCAAACTCAAAAACAACCATAATAATGCTCTATCGTAGAGCAAATTATTTGGTGTGATTCTTAACTGGGCTTTTAACTTTTCAATAAACTGCATTGATGATTCTCTAACTTAGTTTCGCTAAACGAGTAAATTCCTCACCGCGTTTTTCAAACGAGGCAAATTGATCAAGACTCGCGCAAGCAGGGGAAAGTAACACCATATCGCCTTCTTTTAGTTTTGCACGAAAATCCTCTATCGCCTGCTCCATTGTGTCAAATAAATGACTTTGCGTAGAAAGTTGTGCCAGTTTTGCACCATCTTGCCCAAAGCAATAACATTCAATATGCGGTTGATTAATCAGCGCAGCGAGTTCAGAAAAATCAGCCCCTTTGCCGTCTCCACCGAGCAATAAATAAAGTTTACCTGCCACTTGCAAGCCAGTGAGTGCGGCAACGGTGCTACCGACATTAGTGGCTTTGGAATCGTTAATCCAACGTACCCCCTGCGCCAAATGAGCTAATTGAAAGCGGTGATCTAAACCGGTAAACTCACGCAGTGCGGTGCAAATTCCTTGCAAATTTATCCCCGCACTTTGTGCAAGGGCAATGGCAGCAAGCGCATTCATATAATTATGGCGACCTGTCAATCTGATTTCATCACAAGGTAATATCACCTCATCGTATGCCATTAAATATTGTTTACCGTTTTCTGTTTTTAACCAATAATCCGCATTATGTTCGGCGAAACTGACTTGTTTTTTCGCTCGCAAGCTGCCTTCTTGTTGAGTGAGTGGATCTTCGGCGTTAATTACTGCAGTTTGGCAATGATGATAAATTTTTAACTTCGCTTGACGATAATCTTCTAAATCCACATAGCGATTCATATGATCTTCACTCACATTCAGCACAGTGGCAGCAACGGCTTTTAAGCTATAAGTGGTTTCTAGTTGAAAGCTTGATAGCTCCAATACATAAATATCGTGATGTTGTTCAAGTAAAGAAAGCGCTGGAATACCAATATTACCGCCCATTCCCACTTTCAAGCCCGCTGCTTTCGCCATTTCAGCTACCAGTGTGGTAACGGTACTTTTTCCATTTGAACCAGTAATCGCAATAATCGGTTTATCTGCGGCACGGCAGAACAATTCAATATCGCCCACCACTTCAACGCCAGCTTGAAGTGCGGTGTAAATTTCTGGTGTTTTTACCGCAAGCCCGGGGCTTATCACAATCATATCGCTTTCCAGCAACCATTGTGAGTTCAGGCTCCCTGTATGCACGAGGACATTTTTCCCCAACTGCTCTACACCTGCAGGTGATTGGCGGGTATCCATCACACGAACCTTTGCTTGTTGAGCAAGTAAATATTCCACACAAGATAGACCAGTTTTCCCCAAGCCAACCACACAGATATTTTTATCTTGATATTGATTCATTGTTTGCTTTCACCCTTTTCTAACGTAATTTCAACGTAACCAAGCCAAGTAATACAAGCATTAAGGAAATAATCCAAAAGCGGATAATCACACGCGGCTCAGGCCAGCCTTTTAATTCAAAATGGTGATGAATGGGTGCCATACGAAAAATACGTTGTTTACGCAGTTTGTAAGAACCCACTTGCAAAATCACTGACAGCGTTTCCATCACAAAAACCCCGCCCATAATCACTAATAGAAACTCTTGTCGCACAAGCACTGCAACCACGCCTAATGCGCCACCTAGCGCAAGTGATCCCACATCGCCCATAAAAACTTGTGCTGGGTAAGTATTAAACCAAAGGAAACCTAATCCCGCCCCAACAATCGCAGTACAAAACACAACCAATTCAGAAGTATATTTTATATGCGGAATATACAAATAATTCGCCCATTCTATGTTACCCGTTGCCCACGCAATCAAGGCAAATGCACCAGCAACAAATACCGTTGGCATAATGGCAAGTCCATCTAAGCCATCGGTTAAATTTACCGCATTACTTGTGCCAACAATAACAAAATAGGCTAACACAACATAGAATAAGCCAAGCTGTGGCATCACTTCTTTAAAAAATGGCACAACAAGGCGTGTTGCATCGGTATCTTTGCCGACTGCATACATACCAAACACCGCCACTAAAGCAATCGCAGAAAGCCAAAAATATTTCCAGCGTGCAATTAAGCCATCTGTATTTTTGCGGGTGATTTTGCGGTAATCGTCCACAAAACCCACCACGCCATAACCGAGCAAAACAAGTAAGCTAAACCAGATATAAGGATTGGCTAAATTCGCCCAAAGTAATGTACTGACGGTAATGGCGAATAAAATCATAATCCCCCCCATCGTTGGGGTACCTTTTTTGCTTAAATGGCTTTCTGGCCCGTCATTACGCACTTCTTGCCCAAATTTTAGAATTTGTAAGCGGCGGATCACCTTTGGTCCAATCCATAAAGAAATTAACAATGCCGTTAATAATGCCAAGATCGCACGTACGGTAATATAAGAAATAACATTAAAACCACTCTGGTATTGTTGCAGATATTCTGCGAGCCAAACTAACATTGAAAGCTATCCTTTAATAATTCAATCACATTTTCTAATTGCATTCGGCGAGAGCCTTTGGCTAACACCACGACAGATTGATTTTGTGCTAATTTTTCTTTAACTAATTCAATAACAAAATCAGCTAATTGATTTTGTTGAGAAAAATGCGTCCCGCCACATTGGGCTGAAATTACGGCACTTTCCTTACCATAACTTGCGACAAAATCTAATTGTGCGGCTTTTGCAGCCTCCGCCACTTGCTGATGACAAAACTGACTATTTTCGCCTAATTCTGCCATATCGCCAACAATTAAAATGCGAAAAGCGGGATATTTTTGTAACACTTGAATCGCCGATTGCAAAGAATCCACATTGGCGTTGTATGTATCATCAAGTAACAATAAATTTTTGCAAGGCTGAATGGGGAATAAACGCCCTTTCACTTTTGTCCCTGTTACCAAACCTCGTTGCACATCAGAAAGCGTTGCCCCCACATTCATTGCCAAAGCAGCAGCGGCTAAGGCATTACTGATATTATGTTCACCTAAATAAGGTAACTGAATTGCAATATCCCCTTGCGGACTGTGTAAGACAAATTGCGATCCTTGCTCGTTGAGCTGAATTTCTGTGGCATAAAAATCAGCTTGTGAATTTGTTAAAGAAAACGACCGCACTTGGTGATCGGCGATATTCTTTTGCCAATCAGATAAATAATTGCAATCTAAATTAATTAACGCAATGCCTTGCGGTGCTAAGCCTTGATAAATTTCCCCTTTGGCTTGTGCTACCCCAGCAAGGCTACCAAAACCTTCTAAATGTGCGGCGGCAACATTATTGACCATTGCTACGTTAGGACGCACTAATTCGGTGGTGTAAGCAATTTCACCAAGATGATTCGCGCCTAATTCGATCACCGCAAATTTATGTTGTGGCGTAAGACGTAATAGGGTTAATGGCACGCCAATATCGTTATTAAAATTACCCTTGGTAAATAAAACCTGAGAAAAATCCCCCGCACTTTGTTGCAAAATGGCAGCCGTCATTTCTTTTACCGTGGTCTTACCTGATGATCCTGTTATTGCCACAGTTAGAGGGTTAATTTCTGCTTTTAACCATTTGCCCAATTGTCCTAAAGCAAGGCGAGTATCAGCCACAATGATCTGTGGTACATTAATTTCACATAGGTGATCCACAATCACCGCCAATGCCCCTTGTTCTACGGCATTGGCTAAATATTGATGGCCATCAAATCGCTCGCCTTTCAAGGCAAAGAATACGCCTTGTGGATTGGCTTGACGGGTATCCGTGCTGATATTTTCAATCATCACTCCACCTTCACCAGAAAGTGTGCCATTGAGAATATTCGCCAATTGTTGTGTCGTTAATTTAATCATTTTGTTTCACTAAAATATTGTTTTACCGTGGCTTGATCGGAAAATGGCAATTTGCTTGTGCCAATAATTTGATAATCTTCGTGGCCTTTACCCGCAATCAGCACCACATCTTGTGGTTGCGCCATTGTAAGTGCTTCTCTAATTGCTTGATCACGCTGATGAATAATCTTCACCTTGGTTAAATCAACAAATCCAGCTTGAATGTCTTGCATAATTTTCGTTGCATCTTCAGTGCGTGGGTTGTCATCAGTAACAATCACGAAATCAGCAAACTGTTCTGCAATGCGTGCCATTTGTGGACGTTTGCCCTTATCTCGATCGCCACCGCAACCAAAAACACAATAAAGCACGCCATCACAATGTAAGCGCGCGGCTTGCAACGCTTTTTCTAACGCATCTGGCGTGTGGGCATAATCCACGATAGCGGTTGCTTGGTTTGGGGCATTCAAACGCTCCATTCGACCACAAACGCCCTGTAATTTTGCCGCACTTTGGCAAAGTTCGGTTAAGGAATAACCTAAAGCAAGGAGGCTTGCAAAAGCGAATAATAAATTGCTGACATTAAATGCACCGATCAATGGGCTATGTAATTCCCCCTTGCCCCAACTGGACGCAAAATGAATTACCGCACCTTGATGATGAAATTGGATTTGCTCTGCTTTTAACCATTGTTGATGCGTTGGTTGATAATCCGCTTTTACACTTACTGCAATGGCATTCGGCAATGCCTGCAACCATTGCGCGCCAACGGGATCATCAGCATTAATCACTTTATGCTGAGTCGCTAATTCGCTGAATAAACGATATTTCGCCGCCGCATAATTTTCCATTGTATGATGATAATCAAGATGATCACGGCTCAGATTGGTAAAAATCGCCACAGCAAATTGCAAGGCTTCAACACGATGTTGTACTAAGCCGTGTGAAGATACTTCAATCGCTGCAAAATCTGCCCCAGCTTGCACAAAATGATCCAACGTAGATTGAATTTCAATGGCTGAGCCGGTGGTGTTTGTCGCTTCCTTTATTTGCCCAAGCACCCCATTCCCAATTGTCCCCATTACCGCGCTGCGATGCCCAAGCAAGTTCGCCCACTGCGCCAAAAGCTGAGCTACCGTGGTTTTACCATTCGTGCCTGTTACACCGACTAATGTTAAATGATGAGAAGGATCATCATAAAATTGCCCTGCAAGATGAGATAAATGTGATGCTAACTCATAATAGGCGATAAGCGGAATACCTTGTTCCATTTTGACGGCTAAATGTTGTTGCGGAAAATCTGCCTCAAAAAGCACCGCACTTGCCCCATTGGCAATGGCTTGTGGAATATAATTTCTGCCGTCTGTTTGATGCCCTTTTATCGCAACGAAAAGACAGCCAGTCTTTACAGAGCGGCTGTCTAAGGTCATTTCGGTCAGCTCAATCTCTTGAGGCAAATGGTTTATCCCCAAAAGTGCGGTGAGTTTTTTCATTCTTTTTTCCTCTACCAAAAGCTAGTTGGTTTTTTCATCTTTTTTCTGATCACTTAAACGAACAGTGCGTTTTGCAACTTTTTGTTGCGCGATGCCATCCGGCGTAACATTATTCATTCGTAGTGCATATCCCATAATATTTGAGAATAATGGGGCAGAAACCGCACCACCATAATATTGTCCTGCTTTTGGTTCATTAATCAGTACAATCAAGGCATAACGGGGATCAGAAATTGGAGCAATACCTGCGGTATAAGCAATATATTTATCCACATAGCGACCTTTCTCCAGTTTTTTTGCCGTCCCTGTTTTAATCCCGACACGATAACCTTCTACCATTGCGCGTTTATTTTTAATTGCCACTTTTTCCATCATATTGACCACTTCACGGGTAATTTTTTCGGAAAACACACGCTGACCAATCACTGGCGGATCAACCTTAGTAATGGAAAGTGGACGATAAATCCCAAAGCTTCCTAACGTTACGTAAGCACGGGCAATTTGTAGTGGTGTCGCATTTATCCCGTAACCATAAGCCACGTTAGCGCGTTCAATATCTGCCCAGCGTTTGCGATTTGCATTTAAAATGCCTGATTGTTCACCAATCAACCCTAACTCTGTTGGCTTCCCTAAGCCCGCATTTTGGTAGGTTTCCATTAATGCACTCGGTGGCATACGCAAAGCTAAGCGACTTACCCCACGGTTACTGGAGTTCTCAAGAATTTCATCAAGGGTTTGGCGATCTCTAGGGGCAACGTCTTTCACTTCGTGTCCATTTAACACCAAAGGCCCTGTATTAATCACTTCGTTACGCCCTACCACACCGTTTTGAAGTGCGGTCAAAACAACGAAAGGTTTTACTGTCGAACCGGGTTCAAAGGTGTCTGTAATCGCTCGGTTTCGCATTAAATCCGCTTTCACACCAACACGATTATTTGGATTATAGGAAGGGGAGTTGACCATCGCTAACACTTCACCGGTGCGAATATCCACTAACACTGCGGTACCTGATTCTGCTTTATTCTCTGCCACCGCTTTTTTGATTTCACGGTAAACCATTGATTGCAGTTTTTCATCAATACTCAAGGTAACGTCGTGGGCATCATATTTTTTTACATCTGCAATGTCTTCTACAACGTGTCCAAATTTATCCTTGCGGTAAGTACGAGAACCCGATTTTCCCACCAATAACGCGTTAAAACTTTTCTCAATCCCTTCAATGCCTTCACCATCAATATTGGTATAACCAATTAAATGAGCCGTCTCCTCGACTCTAGGATAAAAACGGCGAGCCTCTGTTTTCAGTACAACGCCTTTAATTTTTAGTTGCTTAA
Organism: Avibacterium sp. 21-595; assembly: GCF_023611905.1. Lineage (NCBI taxonomy): Bacteria > Pseudomonadati > Pseudomonadota > Gammaproteobacteria > Pasteurellales > Pasteurellaceae > Avibacterium > Avibacterium sp. 21-595. The sequence continues at coordinate 1,955,417 of NZ_CP091455.1, forward strand.
CATAATCCGCGACGGTTGGTGAAACCTGACGAGATAAATACACGAAACGCGAAGAAGGATCTTTTTCCACGCGTTTAATTAAATGGCTATAAGAAACACCAAGGGCTTTGGCTAAGGCTTGCCAACGATCTTTATCCTGTAACGAATTCTCTTCAAACACAAATTTTGCGTCAGCTACCACGGAATACATTGGCACGCTCACAGAAAGTAATTGTCCATTACGATCTAAAATTGAACCTCGAACTGAAAGCACCTGTTGTGTTCGCACTGAACGCTTATCTGCCTCATCAGCAAGGGGATCCGCATTTACCACTTGCACATAAGCCGCTCGGGCAATCAATGCAGTTAACAAAACCATAGTGGCACAAACAGCAACACGAAAACGTATCAGCAAAAAACTACTATCGTAAGAAATTTTAGGTTTATTGCGTTTAATCGCACTGCCTGTGCTAGTGCTACGCTTTGCTTTATTATTTTTCTTAATCATCCTTGCCCCTCAAATTATTCTAATAATAAAATTTCTTGTTCTGGCGAGATATGTTGCATTTGTAATTTCCCAGTTGCAATCGCCTCAACACGAGTATTATCACTTTGGGTTGCTTCTTCTAACTTTAAGTTTAAAAATTCATTTTCTAAGGCTTGGTGTTGTAGGACTAATTCGCCTTTTTCTGCAATCAGCCCACGCGTTTGGTGAGTAATCCAAATTGTGCTTAGCGCACTCACAATCACTAATGCCATTAACGCCATCAAGAGTTTGTTTGAGGCAAAAAGATCCTCGACAATAATGCTACGCAATGGATAGCGTTCTGAATTTTCAATCATTTTTATACCCTCTCCGCAATGCGCAGCACTGCACTCCTAGAGCGTGCATTTTGTGCAATTTCTTGTTCTGTTGGCATAATTGCTTTACCAATGGTTTTTAAGGTTTGGCTACGCTGAATTTGATCTTCGCGTAATGGAAGGCCTTTTGGTAAACTTTCCCCCTTGCTTTGCTTACGCATAAAATGCTTCACCATACGATCTTCAAGGGAATGGAAACTGATGATTGACAAACGCCCTTGTGGCGCTAACACTTGTAAAGCCCCGGCTAAAACACGCTCTAGCTCTTCCAATTCGGCATTAATAAAAATACGAATGGCCTGAAAACTGCGTGTTGCAGGATGTTTATGTTTATCCTTAAAAGGTACTGATTGAGCGATTAATTCAGCTAATTGCAAGGTACGATGCAGTGGCTCTGTGCCATTTTGACGTGCGTTTTTATTATAATTAACAATAGCTTGCGCAATACGCTTAGCGAACCGCTCTTCACCAAAGGTTTTCAGTACCCAAGCAAGATCCTGCTCTGAAACCTGTTGTAACCACTGAGTCGCCGATAAACCTTGCGTAGTATCCATTCGCATATCAAGTGGCCCATCTTTCATAAAGCTAAAACCGCGTTCTGCTTCATCTAATTGCGGTGAAGAAACGCCAAGGTCGAGCAAAATCCCATCAATTTTCCCGACTAAACCGAGTTTCTCGCAGATCTCAGGGATCGCTGAAAAACTCTGATGCTCAATCTGAAAACGTGGATCTTGAATTTGCTGTGCTACTGCAATGGCACGAGGATCGCGATCAATAGCTATTAATCTGCCATCTTGTGATAAGCGAGATAAGATCAGACGAGAATGACCACCACGCCCAAAGGTACCATCAATATAGATGCCTTTTTCTTTCAATGCCAAGCCGTCCACCGCTTCATTCAATAAAACGGTAAAATGTTCAGGTGAAGAAAAAAGGTTCTGCGCGTTCATAACTCGTTGTAAAATAATAAAAAATTAAATATTAAAATGAGATAATGCGGTGTACTCAAGTACACCGCTTATCTCTGCTAGTGCCGCTGCGCTTGCTGGAAGTTCATCTTCTCTTATAACGACAGCGTAATTAATTCAGGGGATTGAGCAAGCTGCCCACTTGCACCGAGGGCCATATCTTGTTGAATTTGAGCTTGCCATTCTACATCGCTCCAAATTTCAAATTTATTTAACTGACCCACTAACATTGTGCTTTTTTCCAGTTTTGCGTGCTGGCGTAATGGCGCGCTAATCAAAATTCGCCCTACGCTGTCAAGCTCACACTCTGTGGCATAACCGAGCATCACACGCTGTAAACTGCGTTGCACAGGATCAAAATTCGACAAACTTAATAACTTTTGCTCAACAATTTCCCATTCATCTAGGGGATAAAGTAACAAGCAAGGTTGGCGAATATCTACTGTGCAAACCATTTGACCATTATTTTTTTCTAGGATCTCTGCGCGATAACGGGTAGGAATGGCAAGCCGTCCCTTTGAATCCAAATTTACCGATGATGCGCCACGAAACATTGTTTGAGATCTCTTGGTTAAAAATAAGTGCGGTTGTTTTTTACGGATTTTTTGCAGTTTTTACCACAAAACACCACTTTTTACCACTTATGCGTAAGTTTAGTATTAGTTTGACTAAGTTGCAAGCAATTTGATCCTACCTTATGTAAAGATTTGTCTATTTCAGACAAAAAGAAAGCCATTTGAGAAAGCCCCAAATGGCATTGTAAAAAATGCAAGATCGCGATCGGATCTTAAGAATTGGTTTTCTGATCCTTTTCTACTTTTTTCGGTGGTTCATCATCAAATTTCACCACCGGCACACAACTACGGCAAGCCCCTTGATCAACCCCCAATTCTTTGCAAAATTCGCTATATTTATCCCATAATCTGCGTAACACGCCTTTTGGCTGATTATCCATTTTTCCTCCTATATCGCTATTGTTCCTTGATGTGATTTATCTCTTATCATAAAAGAATTTTTTGCTTTTGCAATAACCGTTTTATTTCTTCCCGACAACCTTGCAACCATTTTTTTTTACCGCTTAAAGGCAACATTTTCATTTCACAATAATGCGCTAATAATGGCATATTTTGTGGGCTAACTTGTGCAAGTAAACGCTGAATAGCTGGTACTGTGCTGGCAAGATTTCGCTGGTAATAAGCAAAATAATATAATGCTTTCTTATCTGCTTCTGTTAATTTCTTATCCTGTTCTACACTTATAAATTGCGCTGCTAAAGGGTGAAAAGATAGCCCAATATTACGCTGAAATGCCAGCACCAATTCGTTACAAAACTGTTTTCCTACCACACTCTTTCCTTTTAGTGCTATTGCGGTATAACAACCACTACTCGCCTCTTTATGCTCGCCTAAATAAACTAGCTCAAAACCACATTTTTGCCAAAAATAAGCTAATTCTGCTGAATAACCAAAACTTACAGAAAGAAAATCGCTCTCACTATGCGCTATCACTTGTGCAATTAATCTCGTACCGATCCCTTGATGTTGCCATTTTGGTTGTACCGCAATACGAGAAATGCGGGTAGAAGTCAGTTTACAGGCGGCTTCATTCAAACTAGCTTGACACAATATTTGCGCCACTAAATTCCCTTTTGGACGACGAACACCTTGCATTATCCCTTCAAGCACAGCCCTATCTTGCATTCCACCTTCCTGCAATAACCAAACCGCCCCCAACAAATCGTCCTTTGCTTTCGCCAATAAAAATTGCTGATCTTTACCATCAAGTAAACGGCGTAAATCAGTGGGAGAGGTTTTGTAATGCGCAAGAGTAAGCAAGCCATAGAGCGCTTGATATTGTGTTTGTTGGAAAAGGCTTGAACTGTGATGCCAATAAAACTGTAACGCTGAATTTGGTTGGAAATTTGGCTGTACTAAGTTGTTTTCTGCTTCTAATAAAAGAAGATCAGCAATAAAAGGCTCAATAAGATCATCTTCACGCCAGCGTAACGGCGTGTTTAGCTCAAAATGTTGCAAAGTGCGGTGATTTTTTTGCATAAATTTAAGCAAAAAACCACGTCCCGTTCCTTCATAGCTTTGGATTGTCGTCGTGCATAAAATCGCGTGAAAATGAGAGGCTAGCTGCATTAATAACGGCAGAGGGATCATTGCGGCTTCATCAATGATCAGCCAATATTGGGTAAATTTATCCGGATTTTGTTGCACTTGCTGAGCGAGATCATCTGGGGCAATAAAAGGCAAATCTTTCTGGGCAAAATCTTGTAAAATTTGCACCGCACTTTTATTCGGTGCGGTGAGAATAACTTTGTCTAAATGAGTAGCAAATAATCCCGCCAATGCCGATTTTCCTCGTCCACGTTTGGCGGTGATGACATTGATCTCTTTTGGTTGATCCAATAACCGCTGCAAAATATGTTGTTGATCTTGGGTGGCTGAATAAACAGGTTCTAGCACTTCGCTCACTGGCTTATAGGGTTCTGGTAAAAATAACGCGTTATTGTGCTGCTGGTAAACAGGAAAGCCATACTCTCGCACTTTTTGTTGCATAAATTGCACAAAATTTGGCGTGGGAATGCCTTGTGGAACCCCGCTCCAACGTTGGCTATCTAAATCAATTTGGGAGGCTAAATGTTGCCAATGATGACACAATATATAAAGCCGTCCTCCTGCTTGTAGAGTGCCAGCGGCAATCGCAAGCGTATCCAAATTTAGGCTTTGTCTAGCATCATAAATAATCAGCGAATGTTCACGTCCAAGCTGATTTTTCGCTTTACTAAAAGGAATTAACTTAATCTTTTCAATGGCGAAAAGTGCGCTAGAATTTTCATCGAAAAAAAGCACCGCACTTTGCGTTTCAAAGCATTCTAAATAAGAGAATAAAGGAGAAAGTTGTGCCTGTAACCACTCATTTTCTCCAACCAAGAAACAAAGCTGACGGGGTTGCAAGGCTAGTCTTTGTCCATTAAATAAGGATCGGAAAAGCCCAATTCTTGCATTATTTCCGTTTCAAGGCTTTCCATTTCTTCTGCCTCATCATCTTCAATATGATCATAACCAAGTAAATGCAAACAACCGTGAACCACCATATGCGCCCAGTGAGCCATTAAAGGTTTGTCCTGTTCTTTGGCTTCACGTTCCACCACTTGACGGCAAATCACTAAATCGCCGAGCAATGGCAATTCCACTTCTTCAGGACATTCAAAAGGAAAAGAAAGCACGTTAGTGGGATAATCTTTGCCACGATAAGTAGCGTTTAACGTTTGGCTTTCGGCTTCGTCCACCACACGAATGGTGATCTCTGGTTGTAGGTTTTCTGCTTGTACTGCCGCCGTCGCCCATTGTTGAAATTGCTGTTCTGTCGGCAAATTTTCTAGCTCTTGTGAGGCAATTTGTAAATCAACGATCACATCTTTCATTCTGTTTCTTCTCGTTCTAAAGCTTGTTGTTTGGATTGTTCTTGCTGACGCTGTAAGGTGCGTTCTTGGCGGCGAATTTCTTCTTGTTCGTCCCATTTATCATACGCCTGTACCACTTTAGCGACCACTGGATGACGCACAATGTCTTTACTATCAAAATAATTAAAGCTCAATTCTGGCACATTTTCTAGCACTTCAATGGCGTGGCGTAAGCCTGATTTTTGGCTACGCGGCAAATCAATTTGTGTAATATCGCCCGTAATCACCGCTTTAGAATTAAACCCAATACGGGTTAAAAACATTTTCATTTGCTCTGTTGTGGTGTTTTGGCTTTCGTCTAAAATAATAAAACTATCATTTAACGTACGTCCACGCATATAGGCAAGCGGTGCAATTTCAATGACATTGCGCTCCATTAACTTTTGTACTTTTTCAAAGCCTAACATCTCAAACAAGGCATCATAGAGCGGTCGTAAATATGGCTCAATTTTTTGCCCTAAATCGCCGGGTAAAAACCCCAGCTTTTCCCCTGCTTCCACCGCAGGACGAGTGAGCAAAATACGGCGAACTTCTTGTCGTTCTAAGGCTTCTACCGCCGCTGCGACAGCTAAGAATGTTTTTCCGGTTCCAGCAGGCCCAATCCCAAAGCTAATGTCGTAACGTAAAATATTATGCAAATACTGAATTTGATTTGCGCCACGCGGTTTAATCAAACCACGTTTTGTTTTAATGGTGGTTTGATACACTTTTGGCACCGCATTCTGCTCTGCTAGCTCCGTATCTTCTTGTAATAATATTCGATTTTCCTGAATAGCTAAATGCACATCAGACAAATCAATTTCTTTCACTACGCCACGTACTGGAGCAGTTTCCAAATACAAGGCTTGGATCAATGTCGCTACTTTATCTAATAATTTAGCGTGGTGAGATTTAGGGTGAGAATCTTTCGATTTTAGCGTAAAAGTAAAATTACGCCGTGCAATATCTAAGAAAAATTCTTTTTCAATTAATTGGATATTTTCATCAAATGTCCCACACAGTGCCTGTAAACGGGCATTATCTTGCGGTTCAAGGGTAAAAGTTTCACTTATTTCGTTTATTGGATTGGACAAATTGTGTTCCTTTCTATTTTTGTTTTTCAGGTTACAGCCAACATCATTTGATTGTTAGTTGGCATATTATCACGTTTTAAATACAGGCTCTAATGCTCTTTGAGAAATTCTCGCTTTATAGAAATGCGAGAGATCTCTCATTTTTAATCAAAAATAAAGACGATTCTGTGAAGAGCGTCACGAAGTAAAATGATCTTGATTTACTTCATTGTGGAGTGAAAATATCATCTGGTTTGAGCTATTTTCTCTTCCACTCAAAATAAGGATGCCCTATGAAAAAAACAACATTGGCAGCTTTAATCTCTTCGTGCTTTATCAGCCAATATGCCATGGCGAGTAGCGAAGGAATCTTAGATTTCAAATCCAATACTGAACTCTTCAAACCGCTTAATATCACGGAAACCTTTGCTAAAAATGACGTATTCAATTTAGAAAATGGTTCATTAACTTTTGGTTTTAAAACTAATGGTGGTGATAATGTTTATTCTCTCTTAGGCGCCTCAACATTAGGCGGGCCTGCAAACCACTACATTAATTTCTATATGTTAAGGAAACAGGGTACGGATACCTTTGGCTTGGAGTTAAGAAATAATAACCACTATCTAATTCAAAATGCTTTACTTGCTGCCAATGTCAATAATCAAAATAAAGATTATCAAACGATTACTTACACTTTTGATAAAACAAATAATCAAATTAAAATTTATGTCAATGGTGAATTAAAGCAAACACACAATAATTCTAAATTTTTCAAAGATATTGAAAATTTAAATATTGCTTATTTAGGGAAAACCCCAAGAAGTACTGGTAATGAAATGCAGTTTAGTGGAAACATTTATTCTGCTGGAGTGACCGAACACGTCTTGTCAGAAGAAAAAATTAAAGCGTTACACCAAGAATTAGCAGATACTTATCACCGAAACGAAATTGAAAATGTGGATAAATATCGTGCTTCAGGCGCAATACTAACGGAAAAAAACGCCCTCTTTCAACCCAATCAAGATGACGCAAGAAACTATCGTATTCCCTCTTTACTCACCACACAAAATGGCGTTGTGATTGCAGCAATTGATAAACGTTGGCAACATTCTGCGGACTGGGGAAATATTGATACCGCAATCCGCCGCAGTTTTGATGGTGGTTTAACTTGGCAAAAAAGCCAAACCGTGATTGATCTTGCTAGTCAATCTTATGGTGATCAAAATTCCGCATTCTTAATCGATCCTCTTATGGTGCAAGATAAACGCAATGGACGTGTCTTTATGATTGTAGATATGTTTCCTGAAACACGCGGTTTCTTTGGGATCAAAAATCAAAATGCAGAAGGCTCAGGTTATAAAAATATTAATGGGAAATATTATCAATTATTAACTGATGAATATAATAATCGTTATACCATTCGTGAAAACGGTATTGTTTATAATGATAAAAATAAACCAACTGATTATCGTGTAGTAATTAATGGCAATCCTGAACTTGCATTTAAAGATCTTGGTGATTTATATCAAGGTAATACACGCTTAGGCAATATTTATTTACAAACTAAAAATCCAGATAATGACAGCGCACCACTTAAATCAACCATCACGAGCAATTTATGGCTAACTTATAGTGATAATGATGGTGAAACTTGGTCTAATCCTGTCAATATTAATGCTCAAGTAAAAGCGGATTGGATGCGTTTTATGGGAACAGGTCCGGGAACAGGAATTCAACTGAAAGATGGTTCTTTAGTAATGCCTGTTTACTATACGAATAATAACAATAAACAAGCGGCTGCTGTCATCATCAGTAAAGACGGCGGAAAAACTTGGGAACGTGGCGAATCACCAATTGATAGCCGATTTGCAGCACAAGGCGGATCCCGCCTTCTTGACGGTACTTACGGTTATGAAATTACCGAATCCCAAGTGATTGAGTTAGACAACGGACAATTAAAACTCTTTTCCCGTGTCACACCACATAATCGTGTTCATATTTCCACTAGCTATGATGGTGGTTATACTTGGGAAAAAGAGGTTATTTTAGACGATGTGCTATTAGAACCTTATTGTCAACTTTCAGTGATTAAATATTCCAAACGAATTAATGGCAAAGAACATATCCTTTTTGCCAACCCACACTCAAACAAACGCACCAATGGTAAAGTTTGGCTCGGTGAAGTGCAAGAAGATGGCTCTATCGAATGGAAATATACCACCACGATTACACCAAACAATTATGCTTATAGCAGCTTAACAGAATTACCAAACGGAGATATTGGATTACTCTATGAAGGTGCAGAAGGTAAAATCGAATTTGTGCGTTTAAATATTCAAGAACTTGTATGGCAAAATAATATCCTACACCGAGATAAACGAAATACGCCATTTGAATATGATCGTAATAGCACGGTGGCGGAAACGTTCTATAAAATTGGTGATGGAGAAATAATTAAAATTGGTGAAGGAATTAATCCGGCTAAAATCATTGTTAATGAAGGCACCTTAGGTTTAAAACAGCAGGAAAAAGATGGTAAAGTTCAAGCCTATTCTGAAATCATTGTAAATCCTGAAGGTACAGTCAAATTATATGGAGAAAACCAAATTAAATCCGAAAGCCTCAGCTTGAATAAAGGCACATTTGACTTAAATGGAAATAATTTCACCATCACAAATGGCGATGATAACGGGCTGCAAGCTAGAACAATTAACGGTAATATTATAAACAGCAATACAAGCAAAACCAGCACACTCAACTATTTACAATCAGGAATAAGAAAAATTAAGGGTGAAATACTCGGTGATGAGCAGGGTAAATTAAATTTTTCTTATAAACCGACCGCACTTAATAATAACCAGCTGACCTTAGAAACGAATTCGACATTAGATGAACTTAACATCAATCAAGGTAAAATAATTTATGCCTCAAACACGTCACATTTAACGCATAATGCAAATTTAGCAAATAATGCAACATTAAGCATAAAAGATAATGTGATTGCTCGTTTTAATACAATTACACTTGATGACACAAGCCAAATTAATGCCGACATTAACACCAACCAAACAAGCCATTTATTTGCTGATACACAAGGCACAGGTGCACTCAGCAAAAATGGAGATGGAACATTATATTTAATTGGACAACTCAATCACACAGGAAAAACTTTGTTAAATCAAGGGGTAACTATTTTAGAGGGAGAATTAAATCATTCTCCATTATATATCCAAGAAAATGCGAGTTTAATGGGAAATGGCGTAATTCATTCACATACGTATTGGAAAACCAATGCCCACATTATGCCAAATAATACCCCACAATTAAATCACACGACAAACGGAGATAAATCCACCAATACTGATTTCCAACCTAAAACACTCTCCTTTGCAGATGTAAACAATGAAGGCGCGGTTATTACGTTAAATGTAGATAACGTTTCCGAAGATATGACAAAATGGCGCTCTGATCAGGTTCTGATTAATGGTGATTTAACTACCACACAAGCAATTCCAGTGAACATTAACTTACGTAATAGCCATATTGGTCGGTCAGATACCAATGAAAATAATCGTTATGATGCGAATGAGGGGATCTCGCTAATTCAAGTAAAAGGAGAAACCAGTCGTATTGATGCCTTCAACTTGGCTAAAGTGGTTCACAATGATGAAAGCCATATTCATCGCTATGCCTTAGTCAGCATTGAAAAAGGCGCGACTACGGCAAGTGAAAATCACTTTGGTACAAATAATAATGATTTCTACGATTATCGATTGCAAACCTTATTAGTTAATGAAAAAGGCGAAACACTATCACCAATCATAAAAGCATCTCAAAACCCACCAAAAGGGGAAATAACTAAACCTGATAACACCACAACACCTACTTTGCCAACGACAAGTACTAATACGGCAGTAACACCGTCTGCAAATCAAAATGAGGAATTAACAGGAAGAACAGCAACCTATCGCGCTGCACTAAATAGTCAAGTCCCTGCCTATTTGATAACTAATTTAGCTTTGCTAGAGCATAGTTATATGCAGACTCAAACCTTTACACAGAACATTACGCAAGACACAAAAAACTTCTATGTTTTACAGCAACATCGTAAAGCTTCTTATGATAGCAATCTTGGCTTTACTGATTATGGATATGGATACAAATCCACTACGAACAGCACGTTATTTGGGGGAAAACTTGATCTCAATGATAAACACCCTCTTCACTTAGGGCTTGCGTTGAGTAAATTCTCAATCGAACCAAAAACCACAAAAATTGAAGGAAGCAGCTCTGCAAAATACAAGTCTGTCGGCTTATTGTTCACATTAGAAAATAAACTTACTGAGCAAAGCTATATTAATCTCAGTGGAAACTATCAATATGTAAGAGGTAAAATTTCGACTTCACAACATAAAGATTTAGCTAAAGTGAGAGGTCATTCCTGGGGGATTGGAACAGAAATGGGTTATCATTTCTTATTAAATGAAATCCGTTTAACGCCAATTATGGCTTTACAATACCAACGTAGTAAAGCCAAGATTGAAGATCATACTTTCAGTTGGAATATTAATAATGATCGACAAGCTATTTTCACTCAACAAATCGGTGGTGAAATTGCGTGGAAATTATTAAAGTTCCGTGCGATGTATGAACACAATGCAGGAAATACCCCAACTTTAACCCTCAATGATGGAACAACCCAGCAATATAAAACGGGTAAATTAGGTAACGCATTATTATTCTCTGCCAGTGCAGGTTATGATATTACGCAAAATCTAAATATCAGCGCACAAATTAGCCATAGAACATCGCTTTCTGATTATGGGCTAAAACAAACTTATTTTGCGGGTAAATTAACCTATCGTTTCTAATAGACTAACCTCTGAAGTGAGAGAAAAGCTATCATTTCTCTCACTTTTTTTATTTATCCATCCATTTCCCTAATACTCGTTCTACCTCAGCTAAATCTGTTATTCCTTCTTTTACTTTCTCCAATCCACTTTCTCGTAAGGATATATAATCCGTTTGATAGGAACGTTCCCCATTATGAAAGTGCGGTTGTAAAAATTGGTAAATGCCACTACGCCCTTTATAGCCTTGATAGCAATCGCAATCTTTAGTCAAATGATGACATTTCTTTCGTACCAATCGCTGTGCAATAACGAGCAATAGACTATTGTCAATTTCGTGCTGTTGAATACCAAGTTGCAACAAACGAGAGATCGCTGAATGTGCATCATTCGTATGCAATGTAGAAAGCACTAAATGCCCTGTTTGTGCGGCACGCAAGGCAATTGAAGCACTTTCTGCATCACGAATTTCACCAAGCATAATGATATCGGGGTCTTGCCTTAAAAAAGTGCGTAATAGGCGATTAAAGTCAAGCCCAATTTGGGGATTAATTTGTGTTTGGATAATGCCCGGTAGCTCGATTTCAATGGGATCTTCTGCGGTGAGAATATGTTTTTCTGACTGATTTAACCACTCAAGTGCGGTATAAAGAGTGATACTTTTTCCGCTCCCTGTTGGGCCTGTAACCAAAATCAAACCTTGGGGTTGAGAAAGTGCTTGCTGCAAGGTGCTTTGCTGTGTTGTATTCATTCCGAGTTGTGAAAAGGCAAGGCTGACGGGGTTATTTTTTTGTAAACGCAGCACGGCTTTTTCCCCATACTGCGTTGGTAAGGTAGAAAGGCGAAAATCGAGTATATCGGAAAACGTCGTTTTAAAATGAAAACGCCCGTCTTGTGGCAACCTTGTTTCGCTAATATCAAGCCGAGCAAGCAACTTTAAACGCGAAATCAAACGATGGCTAATTTGTGTGGATAATGGCGTTTGACATTGCAATACGCCGTCAATACGAAAGCGAATTTGCAACTGTTCACGTTGTGGCTCTAAATGAATATCTGAGGCATTCAGCTGCAAAGCATTTTCAAAAATCCGATCTAAGAGCTGAATAACGGGTTCATCGGTTTTTTCTTGCGAATCTTCCGCTTTAATCTGCTCCATAGGGCGATAAAAATCAGGTACTGCAGGCTCTTCCGCCACATTTGGTGCAAGGCTTTGTAAAAGTGATTTTAAATCTTGGGCTTGTAATAATACCGGTTCAACCACTTTTCCTGTTAAAAAAGAAAAGGTTTCACAAGCAGAAAGATTATTCAAATCATCAATGCCTAACCAAAGGGTTTGTGCATTTTCCTGCAATGGTACAGCAAAATAACGAATTAATAAGGCTTTTTGATGTTGATTTTGCTGCCATAAGTGCGGTGCAATTTCAAAATATTTTCCATCTACCGCACACACCGTTATTTGTGGCTGTAACGCATATTCCGCCATTATTTAGCCCCATCAGTTACAAAATCCTGCGGGAAAAAGTTCCGCCGATTTGGCACATTTCACCGCCCAAGTTATTCCTTTGGCTGCATCACCGCTCGCGGTTAAAGAATAGCTTATCCCAGCTAAGTTTTCTCTGCCTGTAACGGTGATTTTACCTTTCTGTACATCAATCGACGCGACTTTGCCTTTATTCGTTAATTTTTTCTGAATCCCATTCGTTCCAGCATTACATTTGGTGGTTGATCCTGTGTTATACACACAAAGTTCCACTTCAGAACGGTAAGGACTTGCAGCTTGAATCAGTTCTGAAATTGCCGCTTTTTTCGTGTAATTTTGGTAGGCTGGCACGGCGATTGTTGCCAAAATTGCCACAATGGCGATCACAATCATTAATTCAATTAACGTAAACCCTTCTTGCCGCTTCAAACGCGTAGAAAATCTGTTCATAAGTTGTCCTTGTTGATTTCTCTTAAGATTAATTTTCGATAAAATACGAGCAATCAATAACCCGCGTGAATAAGTGTGGCTCAAATTAAAAATAAAGCCAAAAAGCACCGCACTTTTTCTCGATCACGATCGCAAAAAATCTATGAAATCAACATATTCCATTAATCAATCAGGCTGGTTGGCCAACCAAAAACATTGTCCCTCTCCCCATTATGATTTACGTCCCGATCCACAAGATATTTCCTTGCTCGTCATTCATTACATCAGCTTGCCCCCCGAGCAGTTTGGTGGAAATTACATTGATGCGTTTTTCCAAGGGCGTTTAGAGCCTGCTATTCATCCCTATTTTGACGAAATTAAAGATCTTCGCGTTTCAGCACATTGCTTAATTAATCGTGAGGGGAAAATAACGCAATATGTCAGCTTCAATGATCGCGCTTGGCACGCAGGTGTCTCTTGCTTTCAAGGACGTGAAAAATGTAACGATTTCGCCATTGGCATTGAATTAGAAGGGAGTAACAATCAGCCATTCAGCGAACAGCAATATGCCACGCTGACAAAACTCACACAAAGCATAATGCAACACTATCCCAAAATAGGAAAAGATCGCATTGTGGGACATAGCGATATTTCCCCCGGAAGAAAAATCGATCCGGGTCAATATTTTGATTGGGAAAAATATTTAACTTGCCTATAACATAAGTGCGGTGGAAATTTTTCGATTTTTCCACCGCACTGTATTCCACTTTAACAATATATTGCCTAATGAGAATGCCCTAAATACCGTCCGACCATTACCGCTTTTATTATCCCCCCACCACTGCGTAAAATGAACACACTTAAAATGGCACTGGCAACAATATCTAACCACTGAATTTGCCATAACCACGCGCTCACCCCTGTAATAATAGCGATGACAGAGCCAAATAAATCTGCCAAGACGTGTAAATAAGCCGCACGAATATTTAAGTTTTCTTGATCGCTTTTCAGCATTAACCACGCCACAATGATATTCACCAACAATCCCATAACTGCCACACCTAGCATTGGTAACGCATTTATAAATAAGGGATTTTTCCAGCGTTCAATAGCTTCAAGTAAAATCCAAATCGCCACCACCATTAAAGAAATTCCATTAAATAGGGCGAAATATTTTTGTGTTTTATGGGGGAAAAATAATGCGATAAAAGCCAGTAATAAGGAAAGGCTATCATTTGCCATATGGCCTGCATCCGCCATTAACGTTAGGCTATTAAAATAATAGCCGCCCAAAAATTCAATCACCATATAAGCGGTGATAATAACAAAGCTAAAGGCTAAAATGCGCTGGTTTTGCCAGCCCTGCTCGTGATTGTGGTGCATAAATGTTCCTAGAGAAAATTTGCCATAGTATAAAGTTTAACGGGTGGTTAAGGTCAAGTCTTATGAAAAAAACGAGAGAAAAGCACCTCACTTTTGTCTTTGATTAATTAATAACCACTCTTTTTATCCGCTGTAATTCACAATATAACAACGCTTCTTTTTTATCTATCTTTTTGATTTTAAATAATTTTATTATTCTAAACCAATACAGACACACCAAGTTTACTATTTAATTCCCACCTATTCTGCATAAAACCACAATTTTATCCACAAAAATACTGAATAACTCACAGCTTGAGAGAAGAAATGGGGTTAAAATCCTGATAAAAATACAGTGTGATTTTTTTATAGGCGAGAATTGTAACAAAATAATGCGATCTCGGATCTCAACTTTAGATCTTAATAAGATGCAATGATCTTCTTTAACTTATTTTGAAATAAGGATTTTGTTATCTTTATACACAAATAATTTGATATTACTCCCGCACTGTTCACAAGGTTATGCACAGCCTTGTGGTTTTTATTCAATTTATTAACAGATGATAACGATTTCATATTTGTAAAATTCTCATAGAAAAGCGGCTTAATGCTTGTTTTCGGTTGTTAAAACCTTAAGTTTGTGAAACAATTCACCAATTCAGAATTTAAAATAGTTAAAATGAAGGTAAACGATAGTGATCGATTTCGATGGCTACCGTCCGAATGTGGGAATTGTCATTTGCAATCGTAAAGGTCAGGTTTTGTGGGCGAAACGCTATGGGCAAAACTCGTGGCAGTTTCCACAAGGCGGTATAAATGATAATGAAACGCCTGAACAAGCAATGTATCGTGAGCTTTTTGAAGAAGTGGGTTTAACTCGTAAAGATGTTAAATTACTTTATGTATCAAAACAATGGCTTCGCTATAAACTTCCTAAACGCTTATTACGCTACGACAGCAAGCCAATGTGCATTGGGCAAAAACAGCGTTGGTTCTTATTACAATTAGTCTCGGACGAAAAAGATATTAATATGCAAACCACCAAATCGCCAGAATTTGATGGTTGGCGTTGGGTGAATTTTTGGTATCCTGTGCGTCAGGTTGTTCCTTTTAAAAAAGAAGTGTACCGCAAAGCGATGAAAGAATTTGCGGGGGTATTGTTTAATCCGAAAAATCAGCCAAATGCGGCGCCTCAAGAGCAGAAAACTTCGCTCACACATTCTGCAACTAATACACCGAACAAACATTCTGGCAAAAAATATTCATCAGGCAAATATTATAAGCGTTCATTTCATCGAACAAGGGGAGCATAATGCTGAGTTTTTTTCTTATTTGTTTAATTGTCGGCTGTGTGGTCGGCTTTTTAGCAGGCTTATTTGGCATTGGAGGCGGACTGATTATTGTCCCGGTATTAGTTTATTTATTGCCAATGGTTGATGTGCCTAGTGAACTTTTGATGTCCACAGCATTAGGCACTTCTTTCGCCACGATTGTGGTAACTGGATTTTCTTCCGCACAACGCCATCAAAAACTCGGCAATATTGTATGGAATGCGGTAAAAGTGCTAGCCCCTGTGATTATGGTAACCACCTTCATTTCAGGACTTTTTGTAGGGAATTTAGATAAAAGCATTTCGAGCAAATTATTCGCCTGTTTGGTGGTGTATCTTGCATTGAAAATGCTGCTTTCCATTAAGCCAAAAGAAGCAAAAAAAACATTAACCACAACTTCTTCTGTCATTGGCGGTATCTTGATTGGCATTGCCTCTAGCATTGCAGGCATTGGCGGTGGTGGCTTTATTGTGCCGTTCCTTAATGCACGTGGGATCGAGATGAAAAAAGCCATTGGTTCATCTGCATTCTGTGGAATGTTACTAGGTCTCTCTGGAATGCTAAGTTTTATCGTGGGTGGCTGGGGACAACCGAATATGCCAAGCTATTCATTAGGTTATGTGTATTTACCCGCTGTCGTAGCAATTACTGCAACGTCATTTTTTACCTCTAAATTAGGGGCAAGCACCACGGATAAATTGCCTGTAAAAACCCTAAAACGTTATTTTGCTGTTTTATTGATCGTGATAGCTATCAATATGATTATGAAATAAAAGGAAATATATGAATTCTAGCTTTATCCCTTTTCCTCACTTTGATCCTGTGATTTTTCAGTTAGGTCCTGTTGCCTTACGTTGGTACGGATTAATGTATTTAATCGGTTTTGTCTTCGCACGTTGGCTTGCCGTTCGCCGAGCCAATCGCCCAAATAGTGGCTGGACAACAGAACAAGTGGACAACCTCTTATTTAACGGCTTTCTTGGTGTATTCCTAGGTGGGCGTATCGGTTATGTGCTGTTCTATCAATTTGATTATTTCTTACAAGATCCGATGTATTTAATTCGTGTCTGGGAAGGGGGAATGTCTTTCCACGGCGGATTAATTGGTGTGATTTTAGCTATGTTCATCACTGCCAAATTACAACACCGTGGCTTTTGGGCAACAGCAGATTTTGTTGCCCCGCTTATTCCTTTTGGTTTAGGAATGGGGCGAATTGGTAACTTTATCAATGATGAACTTTGGGGACGTGTAACAGACGTACCTTGGGCAGTGCTATTCCCCTCTGGCGGTTATTTACCTCGCCACCCTTCGCAACTTTATGAAGCCGTGTTAGAGGGTCTCGTGCTATTTGTCATTCTTAATCTGTTTATCAAAAAACCACGCCCTACGGGATCTGTGGCAGGATTATTTTTAGTCGGTTATGGCACATTCCGTTTCATTATTGAATATTTTCGTGAACCTGATGCACAGCTTGGCTTATTCTTCCAACAGCACATTTCGATGGGGCAAATTCTCTCATTGCCAATGATTTTGCTGGGGGCATTGATTATGCTGATCGCTTATAAAAGTGCGGTGAAAAAATAGGGGAAATTTATAATGCGTCAATATTTAGATTTATGCCAAAACATTATTGATAACGGCACTTGGGTAGAAAATGAACGGACAGGAAAACGTTGTTTAACCCTGATTAATGCAGATCTCACTTATAATGTCGCGGACAATGAATTTCCTTTAATCACTACCCGAAAAAGTTACTGGAAAGCCGCAATTGCAGAATTTTTAGGCTACATTCGTGGCTATGACAACGCCGCTGATTTCCGTAAGCTTGGCACTAAAACGTGGGATGCCAATGCAAATGAAAATCAAGCGTGGTTGAATAACCCACACCGTAAAGGCACTGATGATATGGGGCGCGTTTATGGTGTACAAGGACGTGCTTGGCGTAAACCGAATGGTGAAACCCTCGACCAATTGCGTAAAGTGGTGAATGATTTAACCAAAGGGCTAGACGATCGTGGCGAAATCATCACCTTTTACAATCCCGGAGAAATTGAGCTAGGCTGTTTGCGTCCTTGTATGCACACCCACACCTTTTCTTTACTTGGCGATACCCTTTATTTAACCAGTTATCAACGTTCTTGCGATGTGCCATTAGGGTTAAATTTCAACCAAATTCAAGTGTTTACTTTCTTAGCATTAATGGCTCAAATTACTGGGAAAAAAGCAGGAATGGCGTATCATAAAATCGTCAATGCACATATTTATGAAGATCAGCTTGAGCTAATGCAAAATGTACAACTCAAACGAGAGCCATTGCCTCTACCAAAATTAGAAATTAATCCTGACATCAAAACCCTTGAAGATCTCGAAACCTGGGTAACAATGGAGGATTTCAAGGTTATTGGCTATGAATCTCACCCTGCGATTAAATATCCTTTCTCGGTGTAAGCATAAAAAATAACAAAATGAAAAACTTCCACAAAAAGCACCGCACTTTATGTTACCAATCAGCCAATTTGTGGCTGATTTTTCACACGAATTAAACATTGAGGGAATAAAAGTGCGGTCAGATTTTGATGAAAAAATGATGCGTTACGCCCTAAGCCTTGCTGATAAAGCAGAAGCCTTAGGGGAAATTCCTGTAGGTGCGGTGTTAGTTGATGATGAAGGAAATATTGTGGCAGAAGGCTGGAATCTATCTATTCTTCAACACGATCCCACCGCTCACGCAGAAATTGTCGCGCTCCGCCAAGCAGGACTAGTGCAACAAAACTACCGCTTACTCAATACCACCCTGTACGTTACCCTGGAGCCTTGCACAATGTGTGCAGGCGCAATTTTACATAGCCGAATTAAGCGTTTAGTATTCGGCGCTTATGATCTAAAAACAGGGGCGGTAGGTTCGCGTTTTCACTTTTTTGATGATTATAAAATGAATCATAATCTTGAAATTACTGGCGGTGTACTGCAAGAAGAATGTAGCCAAAAACTTAGCGAATTTTTCCGCAAAAGGCGCGAACAGAAAAAGCAGCAAAAGCTGACGCAAAAAATTCCCCTCAAATTTAGAGCAAAAAAATAGGCGATACACTCGCCTATTTTTATGAGACTTATTGCATTTGATTGATTACGCAGCCACCATCACCATTGCTGGGCGAATCACTCTACCATTCAGCAAATAGCCTTTTTGCAATACAGTGGTAATTTGATTGCTTTCAAAACCGTCTGCCGGCTGCATTGAAATGGCTTGGTGTAAATCGGGATTAAAGGTTTCTCCCACCGTCCCAACCGCTTCTACGCCAAAACGTGCTACTGTTGCCAACAATCCTTTTAAGGTTAATTCCACACCATCTAACACGCCTTTTAAACTCTCGTCTTCCGTGCTAACTGGGGTTGCCAAGGCTCGCTCAAGATTATCAATGGTTTCAAGCAAATCTTTGGCAAATTTTTCTAAAGCAAATTTGTGTGCTTTTTCCACATCTTGTTCGGCACGACGGCGAATATTATCAATTTCTGCACGGCTGCGTAATAAAATATCTTGTTCTTTCTTCGCCGTTTCAACAAGTTGCTCTTCAAGTTCTTGAACACGGGCTATGGCTTCTTCTAACGCATCGCCTTCAAGGTTTTCAGCATTTTCTTGCTGTTGTGCTGTTTCTTGCACATTCTCTGCCTGTTCTACTTGTTCTTGTTTTACTTCTGTTTTTTCCACTTGTTGTTCTTGTTCTGACATCGTTTTCTCCATCTGTTCAAAAATTTGCGTTATTGTAACAAAAAACGTAAAAATTGACAGTTGCTAAACTTGGCTAGCCACTGACATAGTTTATGTGTAATATAGCCATAAATTTCTTGAATTCAAGTGCGGTCTGTTTTCCGCATAAAAATAAATATGATGTCCACAACCCATTTAATCGACAACAAAAGTTTGCATAATTCCTTCCATACCATCGGATTGGTGGGGCGTCCGCGCAATGATGTAAATTTGCAAATGCACAAAAATTTATTTCAATGGCTTTTAGAAAAAGGCTATCAGGTACTTGTGGAAAAAAGTGTGGGCGAGCGTTTAGGCTTACCTATTCAACATCTTGCAGAATTAGATGAGATTGGTACACAGGCGCAATTAGCCATTGTTATCGGTGGTGATGGCAATATGCTTGGGCGAGCAAGAATCTTAGCTAAATATGATATTGCTTTAATTGGTATTAACCGAGGTAATTTAGGCTTTCTGACGGATATTGATCCGAAAAATGCCTATGCCCAACTTGAGGCTTGCTTAGATCGTGGTGAATTTTTTGTGGAAGAACGCTTTTTATTAGAAACAGCCATTGAACGAGAAGGACAAATTATTGCCACCAGCAATGCAGTAAATGAAGCGGTGATTCACCCTGCCAAAATTGCTCATATGATCGATTTCCACGTTTATATTGATGATAAATTGGCCTTTTCACAGCGTTCTGATGGCTTAATTATTTCTACACCGACAGGCTCAACGGCCTATTCGCTTTCCGCTGGTGGCCCGATTCTTACCCCGCAACTTAATGCAATCGCGCTAGTACCAATGTTTCCACACACCCTTTCTTCTCGCCCTTTGGTCATTGATGGCGAAAGCAAAATCTCTATTCGTTTTGCAGACTACAACACCCCGCAATTAGAAGCGGGTTGCGATAGTCAAGTCGCGCTGCCGTTCACCCCTGATGACGTGGTACATATTTATAAAAGCAAACATAAACTGCGTTTACTTCACTTAAAAAGTTATAATTATTACAATGTGTTAAGCACAAAATTGGGCTGGTTGAGAAATTCCGCGTAAAAAATTTGCATAAACCCCTTTACTGTATATAAAATCAGTTATAAACTGATATATATACAGTTAAACAGGAGTGTATTATGCTTACTCAACTTACGATTAATAATTTTGCGATTGTTCATCACCTTGATATTGAATTTGCGCAGGGAATGTCTGCCATTACTGGTGAAACGGGTGCGGGTAAATCTATTGCCATTGACGCCCTTGGCGTATGCTTAGGACAACGTACAGAAAGCGCGATGTTACGTGAAGGGCAAAACCGTGCAGATATTTGTGCCACATTCCAGATTGAACCAAACAGCCCCGCTGATGAATGGCTTAAAGTTCAAGAATTGCAAGATGAAGATAATCCAGAAAACTGTATTTTACGTCGAGTAATCAACGCTGATGGACGTTCCAAAGGCTTTATTAATAGCATTCCTGTCTCTGCTAGCCAACTCAAAGAACTAGGGCAATATTTAATTCAAGTCAATGGGCAACATTCCTCACAACGTTTGCTAAAAAATGACTATCAGCTCACCTTATTAGATGACTATTGCGCGCATACTGATCTGCTTGCCAAGGTACAAAAGCAATATCGTCAATGGAAAGCGTTGCAACAACAAGTCGCGAATTTCCAACAAAAATGTGCCGAAAATGAGGCGAAAAAACAACTGCTACAATATCAAGTTGAAGAGCTTGATGAATTTAATTTACAAGAAAATGAATTTAGTGAGCTAGAGGAAGAATATAACCGACTTGCTAACAGCGAAGAACTCACCGCACTTTCTCAATCTGTCTTAAATTTATTAAGTGAGAATGATGAACTGAACGTAGATAGCTTGCTCTATCGTGCGGTGCAAAATTTAGAAGAACTACACAGCCTTGATCCGCACTACAATGATGCACTCACAATGTTACAAGAAGCGTTGATCCAAGTACAGGAAGCAAGCTCTGAGATCCAACATTTATCCTGCAACATTGACCCCGATCCGTATCGTTTACAGGAAGTGGAAAGCCGAATGAGCCAAGCACTACAACTTGCACGTAAACACAATGTAAAAGCGGAAGAATTGGTTGCATTGCATCAATCTTTAAGACAAGAACTCCATCAGCTTGTAGATTTTGCTGACAGCGAAGATGCACTGATTGAACAAGAAAAAGTGGCTTATGCACAGTTGTTAGAAAATGCACAGGCTTTAAGTGCAAGTCGCCAAAAAGGGGCAGAAAAACTCTCAGCACAAGTGACTAAAGGCATTAAACAACTGGCAATGGAAAATGCCGAATTCTCTATTAGTGTGGTACAGGCGGAAAGTAAACTGACTGCCCAAGGTATGGATCAGGTGCAATTTATTCTACAAGCAAACCTCGGACAATCCGCTCAACCATTGGCAAAAGTGGCATCGGGTGGTGAGCTTTCACGTATCGCCTTGGTGTTACAAGTGCTGACCTCTGATAAATCCGCGATTTCAACCCTCATTTTTGATGAAATTGATGTGGGCATCAGTGGTGCAACCGCAAGCGTAGTGGGAAAATTATTACGCAAATTAGGCAAAAAATGCCAAGTGATTTGCGTTACCCACTTACCACAAGTCGCCTGTTGTGGGCATCAACATTTTTCTGTCGAAAAACAAACCATTGATGGAAAAACGGAAACAAAAATGACCGCGCTTTCCCAGCAACAACGTGTGAAAGCCTTAGCTAAATTGCTTGGCTCAACCAAAGTCACTGAAAGTGCCTTGGCAAACGCAGAAGAAATGCTCCGTTTGATTGCCTAAATTTCTCTAAAACCTTTCGCGTTCCGCGAAAGGTTATTGCAAGCTATTTTTGAAATGATGACGTAAAAAATCTGCTTCTTTTACTTTTTCTAGGCACTGTTTATGAGGTTTCTGGCTCTATCTAAGTAATCGGGTTACTCGAGCTAGGCAAATAAGAAAAAATTGCTGACAACGCTCACCTAGATGATTTTTAGTAGATAGGGTTATCATTTAAAACATAAAAAGAACCTTCGCGATTTAGCTAAGGTTCTTTAGCTCACTTGAAAATACTTAATCAAAACATTAGTCAATTTCTTCGTTTTTTTCCACCGCACTTTTAATTGTAAGTCTGACTTCGGCAGAAATCATCTGCGCAAGAATTTCACTGAGTTCATCAAGCAAGGAGGCATTCACTTGATTGTTGTCATCAAAATAACCATATTGTTTTAGATTTCCAACAAACGCAGAAAACACGGCTTTATCAAAAAACTCTGGAGCATTAATACCGTGCAGCACAGATAAACGTTGTGCCACAGATTGACTTTCTTTTTCTAATGTGGCTCGAGAAATCGTTGGATCATTTTGTAGAATGCTTACCGTGATGTAATAACGCTGCAAAATTTCTCTCACGCCCGATGACCAAAGCTGTAACATTCTGACTTGAGGTTTGTGGATCGCGAGCAAATTCTCATTGCATTGAATAATATTTTGCCGTTGCAATTCCTGAATAATATTTTCTACATAATCTTTTAATTCACCATCGCTGAAATGTAAAAATAATTCACCACGCAAGAACGGATAAATTTTTTCAACCGCCTCAAGGACAAGATCTTTTTGCATTGCACCATAGTGCAACACAATGCTCGCCACCAGAGAAGGTAAGGCGAATAAATGCTGAATATTATTGCGATAATAAGTCATCAACACCGCTGAATTACGCTCTAAACGAATGATCTCGCCAAAATTATCTTTTTCAACCAAGACGCCCACACGATCTAAATTTAAAACGTGATCGAGCATTTCTTCTGGTGTTTCGCTTGGTACAATGACATCATCAGAATAAGGCACATTCTGTAAAAATTGTTGATAACTTGCTAACTGCTCTAATAACTGTTTTCGCGTTAATGCACGCTGACGAGATGATAGCAATGCAGTTCCTGTTAAATTCATCGCATTGACTGCGGCGGCATTATTAATATTCACCATAACTTGGTTTGACACCGCATCAACGGCTTTATTAAACCATTGAGAACGTTCATCGTCTAAATGCAATTCTTTCCATTCTGGAAAATGTTGGTTCAAATAACTGCTTAATACGATTGGCTCACCAAAATTCACATAGCCTTTACCTAAATTACGCAATTTTTTAATGACGCGTAACACAAGCCCTGCATTTTCTTTCTCTTTTGCCGCACCACGCAATTCTTTGGCATACGTATCCACTTCCAAAACGTGTTCGTAGCCTACATAAACAGGCACGACAGAAATAGGACGTGTTTGGCGTTGTTGTAATGCTTGCAAGGTCATCGACATCATCCCCGTTTTAGGGGCAAGTAAACGTCCGGTGCGCGAACGTCCCCCTTCAATAAAATATTCAACCGAATAACCACGATGGAATAATTCTGCTAAATACTCACGGAAAATCGTTGAATAGAGGCGATTGCCCTTGAAGGTTCGGCGAATAAAAAATGCCCCTCCTCGGCGGAACATTGCGCCCACCGGCCAGAAATTTAAGTTAATTCCCGCTGCAATATGTGGTGTAACCAAGCCCTGATGATATAACACATAAGAAAGCAACAAATAGTCAATATGGCTACGGTGGCAAGGTACATAAACAATTTCGTGGCCTTCAAGTGCCAGCTTGCGTACCCGATCCGCGTGTTGCACATCAATCCCTTGGTAAAGTTTATTCCATAGCCAACGTAAGAAACGATCTGCTACACGTAACCCTTCATAGCTCACATTTGCAGCAATTTCATCTAAAATTTTATACGCCTCTTTTTGTGCTTTTTCAATGGGCATTTTCTTACTTTTTGCTTCATCTTCAATAGCTTTGAGAATCGCCGGAGATTGTAGCAATTTATTAAACATCGCTTGGCGATTTGGCAAACGAGGGCCCGTAGCAGAAATACGTTGTTTAGAAAAATGAATTTTAGCAACGCGCGCTAATTTCGCCGCAATTTTTTCATCTGAACCGTGTTCATTCACCATATAACGTAGCGAAACCGCTTGTGAAAAACGCACAAACGTATCACGCCCAAACCAAATTGCCGCTGCAAATTTTTGAAGACCATTTAATAAACGTAAATTTGGCAACCCTGATTTATTTTCGTGTCCCGGTGAACGTCCCCATAATACCGAAACAGGAATAAGCTGCACATCAAGATCCAAAAAAGTGCGGTGTAATTCTAGGTATTTATTAAAAATTGTGATGGTTTCCTTTTTTGCCCCTTTAGATTTAAAAATGCGACGCCCTTCATCTAAAAATACAAAACGAGGTAATGAAATACCGCCAATTTCATTTTTCTCGAAAGGATCAGGCAAGCCAACATTTAAGCAATTTTTGCGGAAAATCACTAAATCCGTTTGCGAGGTGTAAGGCAACACATACACAATAGGTTGCTGCACATTTAAAGCTAATTCTTCAATAGGATGATGAGGAATCGGATTATTTTTAACTAATACAGAAAGGGGGAATTCTAATAATTTTCTATATAAATTAAGCATACTTGCCATATAAATTCCGTAATTTATTTATCCAGATAAAAAGTTACGCCATCTTACCACAAATTTTTGGCATTTTTTTTCAATTTAGCCTGATATAAATTAATTAAAGCGAAAATTTCGCACAAATCTAACAAAAATCAAACAAATATCACAGAGAAAACAAAAGAAGATTGCAACAATTCTCTTTCTGTATATAATACCAGTAAATATGGATATAAAAACAGGGGAGATATATGACAATGATGAAAGCCCTCACAGCCCGTCAGCAAGAAGTTTATGACCTATTAAAACGGCATTTGGAAACCACCGGAATGCCGCCCACCCGTGCGGAAATTTCTCGTGAATTGGGGTTTCGCTCACCGAATGCGGCGGAAGAGCATCTAAAAGCCCTTGCAAGAAAAGGAGTAATTGAAATTATTCCCGGTGCGTCACGCGGTATTCGGTTACTGCTTGAAGAAAATGCGGAAGAAGAGCCTGAAGGCTTACCACTCATCGGACGCGTAGCCGCAGGCGAACCGATTTTAGCCGAACAACATATTGAAGGCACTTATAAAGTTGATGCCAATATGTTCAAACCGCAAGCAGATTTCTTACTAAAAGTGTATGGTCAATCAATGAAAGATATCGGTATTTTAGACGGCGATCTCCTCGCGGTACATAGCACCAAAGATGTGCGAAATGGGCAAGTGATCGTCGCAAGAATTGAAGATGAAGTTACTGTAAAACGCCTTGAACGCAAAGGTTCAATGGTTTATCTTCACGCCGAAAATGAAGAATTTGACCCGATTGTTGTCGATCTCACACAAACCGAAAGTTTTGAGATTGAAGGTATTGCCGTGGGGATTATTCGTAATAATGCGTGGATGTAACTTATTTACATTCTAGCCATTAAACATTAAAAAAATTACACCGCACTTTGATTTACCCATCTCGGTTCACGATAGCGTTCACTGCATAAGTTATCTTGAAGCTTTACGGTTAATCTCTGTTACGCTTTTAAAAAGTGCGGTTATTTTTTTCTAAATTTGTTTGGGATAATTCACCATTTTCATCCACATTAAAAAATTTACCGTTTGCGCCTAATATTTCCTCATAAAATAACCTCATTTTCCCTTGTGCTTTTTCATTAATCCTGTATAATCGCACGCCTTACAGCTACATCATCATTTTCGTTCCTTGCTTCCGCAAGATTGGTAGCTGGTCTTACAGTCGGAGGCTGATTAACCCGTAAGGAGCAGTAATGCGTCACTACGAAATCGTGTTTATGGTTCATCCGGACCAAAGCGAACAAGTACCAGCGATGATTGAGCGCTATACCAATTCTATTAAAGAAGCGGGCGGTCAAATCCATCGTTTAGAAGATTGGGGTCGCCGTCAATTAGCTTACCCAATTAACAAATTACACAAAGCACATTATGTGCTAATGAATGTAGAAGCGCCTCAAGAAGTCATCGACGAGCTAGAAACAACATTCCGTTACAATGATGCAGTTCTTCGTAACGCAATTATTCGTACTAAGCACGCCGTAACAGAAGCGTCCCCAATGGTTAAAGCACGCGAAGAGCGTAAACCTTTAGCTGAAGTTGAAAACAACGATTTTGAGGATGCTGAAGAGTAATTCAAAAATTGATAATCGCTTCTCATTAATAGGGCAAGTCAGCGACTTTCCTAAGCGAAGCAAAAGCCCTAACGGAATTGAACATTGTCGTTTTTATTTGGAACACCGTTCCGAACAGCAAGAGGCAGGATTACCTCGCCAAGCTTGGTGCAAAATCGCCGTTCAAGTTAGTGGCCATCAGTTAATTGCAAAAACTCAAAGCATTACGGTCGGCAGTAACTTATTGATAGTGGGGTTTATTACTTCACATAAATCAGCAAATGGTTTAAGTCAATTAGTATTACACGCCGAGCAAATCGAATTTATAGATTAGGAGACTAGCCAAATGGCACGTTATTTCCGTCGTCGTAAGTTCTGCCGCTTTACAGCGGAAAACGTTCAAGAAATCGATTACAAAGATATCGCAACGTTAAAGAACTATATTTCAGAGAGCGGCAAAATTGTTCCAAGCCGTATTACCGGTACTCGTGCGAAGTATCAACGTCAATTAGCTCGTGCAATTAAACGCGCGCGTTTCTTAGCGTTACTTCCGTACACTGATAATCAGTAATTAAGGAGAATACGGTAATGCAAGTAATTCTTTTAGATAAAGTTGTTCACCTTGGTAATGTTGGTGATCAAGTTAATGTTAAATCTGGTTATGCTCGTAACTTCTTAATCCCACAAGGGAAAGCGGTTATGGCAACCAAAGCTAACGTTGAATATTTTGAAGCACGTCGTGCAGAATTAGAAGAAAAAGCAGCAAAAGCACTTGTGGCAGCAATGGATCGCGCAGAGCGTCTT
This sequence comes from Avibacterium sp. 21-595, assembly GCF_023611905.1. Classification (NCBI taxonomy): domain Bacteria; kingdom Pseudomonadati; phylum Pseudomonadota; class Gammaproteobacteria; order Pasteurellales; family Pasteurellaceae; genus Avibacterium; species Avibacterium sp. 21-595. The sequence goes on from NZ_CP091455.1 coordinate 1,982,866, forward strand.
GAAGCCCTTGAGTCTGTAACTATCGCAAGTAAAGCGGGTGATGAAGGTCGTTTATTCGGTTCTATCGGTACTCGTGATATTGCTGATGCTATCACAGCTCGTGGTGTTGAAGTTGCGAAAAGTGAAGTTCGTTTACCAAACGGATTAATCCGTACTACAGGTGAACACGAAGTACGCTTCCAACTTCACGGTGAAGTATTCGCAAACTTACGTCTTATCGTAGTTGCTGAATAATCACCGCTTTTTATAAGATAAAAAACCCAGCTAATGCTGGGTTTTGTTTTTAAAAGTCAGTTATCGCGTTATTCGCTTATAGATACAAATAATAAAAATCGCTTTGCCTAAAATATCTCCAATTCTTTCCTTGCTTTCCCTTTCCTGCAATGTCAAACTTACAGCAATCTATGCCACATAAGGAAATCATTATGGCTAAAAAAATAACAAAAAAAACCACCGCACTTTCCGATCCGAATTATCAACAAGAATTAAAAAAATACAGTAATCCTATACCAAGTCGTGAATTTATTCTCAACATCATTCGTGAACATAATGCGCCAATGTCAAAAGAGGAATTATTTTCCGTTTTATCTATTCGCGATGAAGAACGCCAAGAGGCAATGCGTCGCCGTTTACGAGCAATGGAAAACGAAGGGCAACTTGTTTTTACTAAGCGTAAGCGCTATGCCTTGCCAGAAAAATTAGACTTAATCAAAGGAATGGTGATTGGGCATAAAGAAGGTTATGGTTTTTTACAAGTGGAAGGAGTAAAGCAAGATTTATTCATTCCAAATGGACAGATGAAACAGGTAATGCACGGCGATTATGTTCTTGCCCAGCCAAGCGGTTTTGATCGTAAAGGACGTCAAGAAGTGCGTATTGTGCGTTTATTGGAAGGGCGTAAAAAACATATTGTCGGACGCTTCTTTTTAGAAGAAGGCATTGGCTATGTTGTCCCCGATGATAGCCGTATTAATTATGATATTTTAGTCCCTAATGAATATCGCCACGGTGCGCGAATGGGGCAAGTTGTAGTGGTTGAACTCAAACCACGTACTGCAATGTTCACCCGTCCAGTGGGGATGATTATCGAAGTACTAGGCGAAAATATGGCAAAAGGAATGGAAACCGAAATTGCTATTCGCAATCACGATATTCCCCACGTTTTCCCAAGTGCGGTGCAAAAACAAGTCAAAAAATTCACTGAAGAAGTGCCAGAAGCCGCCAAAAAAGGACGGGTTGATTTACGCCAACTTCCTTTGGTTACGATTGATGGGGAGGATGCGCGAGATTTTGATGATGCCGTGTATTGCCAACGCAACGTAAAAGGCGGTTGGAAACTTTGGGTTGCGATTGCGGATGTGAGCTACTATGTTCGCCTGCGTACTGCATTAGATAATGAAGCCTATAATCGAGGCAATTCCGTGTATTTCCCAAATCGTGTTGTGCCAATGTTGCCAGAAGTCCTATCTAATGGCTTATGTTCGCTCAATCCACAAGTTGATCGTCTATGTATGGTGTGTGAACTGTCTATTTCTGCTAAAGGAAAAATGACCGATTATCGTTTTTACGAAGCGGTGATGAATTCTCACGCTCGTTTAACCTACACTAAAGTTGCGCGTATTTTAGACGGTGATGAAGAATTACAACAGCGTTATGAACCTCTTGTTCCTCATTTGCAAGAATTGCATCATTTGTATCAAGCCTTAGTAAAAGCCCGTCAGCAACGCGGTGCGATTGATTTTGACACGATAGAAAGTAAATTTATTTTCAATGAAATGGGACGCATTGAGCGCATTGAACCCGTAGTACGTAATGATGCCCATAAAATCATCGAAGAATGTATGATTTTAGCTAATATCGCCGCGGCAAATTTTATGGAAACGCATAATGAACCCGCATTATATCGTATTCATTCTGGTCCGAGTGAAGAAAAGCTGAGCGCTTTCCGTGCTTATTTAGCCGAACAAGGATTAAGTTTGGGCGGTGGAGCAAAACCGACAACAGAAGATTATGCCAAATTGCTCGTGCAAGTGAAAGAACGCCCCGACCACGAACTTATCCAAACTATGTTACTACGATCCTTGAGCCAAGCCATTTATTCCCCTGATAATATTGGGCATTTTGGCTTAGCCTTGGCGCAATATGCGCATTTCACCTCGCCAATTCGCCGCTATCCGGATTTAACCTTACATCGTGGAATTAAATATTTACTGGCTAAATTACAAGGTTCAAAACGTAAAACCACGGATTCTGGTGGTTATCATTATGCACTTGATGAAATGGATAACCTAGGTGAACATTGTTCAATGACTGAACGCCGTGCCGATGATGCAACCAGAGAAGTGGCAGATTGGCTCAAATGTGAATATATGCAAGATCACGTTGGAGAGGCATTTAGTGGCGTGATTTCTGCGGTAACCGGCTTTGGCTTATTTGTGCGTTTAGATGAGTTATTCATTGATGGGCTTGTGCATATTTCAACCTTAGATAATGATTATTACCAATTTGATGTAAATCGCCAGCAATTAATCGGCGAAAACAGTGGGCGAATTTACCGCCTAGGCGATAAGGTTAATATTCGTGTAGAAGCGGTTAGCCTTGAGCAACGACAAGTGGATTTCTCACTCATTAGCACTGAACGTAAACCTCGACGAGAAGGAAAAACAGCCAAAGATAAAGCGAAAAAAGGCTTTCGTTATGCAGAAAGTGTGAAAAAGCAAAAAGAGAAATCGGCGAAAAAATCGAAAAATCAAAGTGCGGTGAAAAAATCAGCCATTTCTGCCAAGAAAAATAAACGTAAATCGCCCCGCACTCAGTAAAAATGAGTTTGCGAAAAACTGGCGGAAGGAAGACAAACAAGCGTATAATTCCGCCTTATTTTATCTATCAATGTAAAGGATAACAATGTCTGAAAATATTTATGGAATCCACGCTGTTAATGCTTTTTTGGCAAATGCCCCTGAACGACTTATTGAAGTTTATGTGCTAAAAGGGCGTGAAAATAAACGCTTGCAGACTGTTCTCAATGCGCTTTATGAGCTTGGTATTTCTGTTCAATTTCTTAACCGTGAAACCCTTGATAAAAAAGCGAATGGTGAAGTACATCAAGGGATCATCGCCCGTGTACAACCTACAAAAGAATTAAATGAAAATGATCTCGATCGCATTTTACGTGATCAACCAACACCGCTTGTCTTGGTGTTAGATGGGGTTACTGATCCGCATAATCTCGGCGCTTGCTTGCGAACAGCTGATGCGGCTGGTGTATGTGCCGTGATCGTACCAAAAGATAAATCTGCCCAGCTTAATGCCACGGCACGCAAAGTGGCTTGCGGTGCTGCGGAAGTTGTTCCCCTTATTCGTGTGACCAATCTCGCTCGTACACTAAGAGAATTACAACAAAATTATAATATGTGGGTGATTGGCACGGCAGGTGAGGCAACAGAAACCTTGTATCAAACAAAACTGACGGGGTCACTGGCTTTGGTGATGGGCGCAGAGGGGGATGGAATGCGTCGCCTAACCCGTGAAACCTGCGATCAATTAGTGAGTATTCCAATGGCGGGATCGGTTTCTTCCTTGAATGTTTCCGTTGCGACGGGCGTTTGTTTATTTGAAATTGCGCGACAACGTTTAGTAGGCTAACAATGAAAAAATCAGTCTTCACCCTTTTTATCAGCTTGATGACGGCTTGCACTTGGCATACCGCCACAACGCCTATTCCAGCCCAATTTGCTGGGGCAGATTATGTATTATCGGATAAAGATGCACAACGCTGGGTTGCCGCAAGTCACCAAGCAGAACAATGTATTTACCCGAATTTAACTCGCATTCAACAAACCCATTTTAGTAAAGAAGATGCTTATATCCACGCGCAATATGTGTTCTTCTATCCGTTAGAAAATATCATCGGTGAAGATTATCTTAAAATCATTCAAGATGATGAAAAAGCAATGGGTTATGCGCAATATCAGTTCAAAAAATTCAAACAAACTGAGTTTGAACCTTTAACTCAAGCTGAATGCAATGTGTTACGTCTTAAAGCACACGATGATTTAGCGGTTGTGAAAGGGCAATATAAAAGCGGTATGGCAGAAGTCAACAAAGAAGAAGATAGCAAAGCAAGCAACGGCGTTGCCACTAATGATAATAAATTCTTCTTTGATATTATTAAGTGGGGCGCGACGCTACTGCTATAAAAATGCGTAAAATTTACACCGCACTTTATTTTGGGTAATACGCTAAACACAAAGAAAAAAGGTGAGAAATGCTAGCCAAAATCATTGATGACTAAAAAGAGCGGAGATTTTCCGCTCTTTTTTCTTGAATAGAAAATTTATGATAAAAACTTCGCTTTCAATGCTTTTGCCACAGCAATTTGTTGTTCAGTGGCTTTGGCTGTCATTGGTTCGCGACAATAACCTGCATCCACGCCTTCCAATTTAAGTAATTCTTTAATGGTGAGGTATAAGCCATTTGCTAAAATACCTTCAATCAGATCATTGGTAACCTGTTGAATTTCACGCGCTTCGGCAAGTTTGCCAGCTTGAGTTAATTCAAAAATTTGTCTTGCTCGGATACCATTTACATTAAATGTACTACCAATTGCGCCATCCACGCCAAGAGCAGCGGCAGGTAACATCATTTCATCAAATCCTGCCCAGATAAGATGATCGGGATAGGCTTTTTTCAAGCGTTCTAAGAGATAGAAATCACCTGCGGTGAATTTCACCCCTAACACTTTTGGATTTTTGTAAAGTTCTCCAAATTGTTCCACGCCAATGTTTACCCCCGTCAAGAATGGAATGGAATAAACGATCATATTATTGCCCGTTTCCGCAATAATGGTATCGTAATAATGTTTGATTTCCGCAAAACTAAATTTGTAATAGAACGGGGTTACCGCAGATAAACAGTCATAACCAAGTTCGGTGGCATATTTACCTAATTCTACGGCTTCGTGTAAATTCACGCTGCCTACTTGAGCAATCAATGCCACTTGGTCTTTTGCCTCATCTTTGGCAATGCGGAAAATTTCCTTTTTCTCAGCGGTGGAAATCATAAAGTTTTCCCCTGTGCTACCGCCCACATACAAGCCATCGACTTTCATTTTATCAATGTTATGGCGAATAATTTCACGCAACCCTTTTTCATTGATTGAGCCGTCTTCGTTATAAGACACAAGCAACGCGCTAAAAATGCCTTTTAAATTTTTCATTGGTTTCTCCTAAACTGATTTATTTGATCCGCTGTTCTAAAATCACATTCACGGTTTTTTGCTTCATTTCTGTTGCATTTTCTTCTTCGGCTTGCACGATCAAGGCATAAATTAAATCTAACACAAAGAGTTGTGCAATTTTTGTTCCGATAGAATCTCCTTGTAGCTGCCCCTGTCTATGCCCGTTAATGAGGACATAATCGGCAACTTGCGTAATCGGTGAGCGTAAATTGTGGGTTAATGCGACGGTGGTTGCCCCATTTTTTTTCGCAATACTCAATGATTGTGTGGTTTCTTTGGAATAACCTGAATGGCTAATGCCAATGACTACATCCTCTTTATTCATTAAAGCCGCTTGCATATACATAAAATGATTATTACTAATGGCATCAACCTGTAAACCAATACGCATTAACTTATGTTTTGTATCTTCCGCAGTAAGTCCTGAAGAGCCAACACCAAATAGAAACACGCGTTTTGCTTGTCGCATTGCCAACACTACTTGTTCTAGTTGCTTAACATCAAGTAAATTAATGGTTTCTTTAATCACATTATTAATAGAATTATGCAATTTTTCGGCGATGCTTTGCGTATCATCATTTTTGCTAATATCGCTTTCTAACAACGAATTTGGCTGTTTTTCTTTAGTTGCCAATTCAATAGAAAGCTGTAATTTGAAGTCTGTAAACCCTTTGAAGCCGAGAGTTCGACAAAAACGAATAAAGGTCGCCTCGCCCACATCAAACTGTTGTGAAATTTCTGCTAATGAAAATTGGCTTAACAAATGTGGAGAAGATAAGATCGTAGTCGCAATTTTCTTCTCCGTTTTTGTCAGGCTGTTATACAACGCCCCAATGGTATCCAGAATATTCCCACTTGTTGCAACCATAAAACTTCTCCCTGTGTTTGTTTAACTCACTAACGCCACTGGTACTTTTACCACTAATTTTTTAATAAATTGCGCATTCTCCCCTGCAATACACCCGGGTTTATGAGGTTCATAAGGGAAAAATACGGCAAACATTTTTGGCAATAAATGCACCGCACTTTTATTTGGAATATCAGGCGTGAGTTGATAATCATCTGCCTCGTTATACTCATTATAAGTACTCAGATCAGGCTCATTGACGCCATATTCAATCACTTCATTACCGCTGATTAGCAGTTGAATATCAATGTATTTATGATGAAGTTCTGCTTGTTTACTGTCGCTTGGTGTGGTGTCAAATTCCATCACATTCATATAAATTTGATCGGTGAGATCGTGGCGTCCAATCGTTAATTTTGCCAGATCCATTCGTCTTAATTGATGACAAATTTCTGCCAGCACCATTGGTAAACCTCTGGCAAAGTCATCACGGGTTAAATCACCTAAAATCATTGTATTCTCCTCATTTTATTCTTTATATTGTTGAGTAAGCCAATAAGCCGCCCCTAATAAACCAGCATCAGCTCCCGATCTCGCGGGTTCGACAGGGCATTGATAAAAAGCGGGCATTGCCTGTAAATATTGTTGAACTAAGGGTAAATAGCCTTCCGCCAAGCCGACACTCCCCCCCAACACCACTTTTTGAATGTCTAGGCTAATCACCATATCGGCAATTAAATTGGCAATCGCTTGTGCGGAACGCTGCACAAGTGCGGTGGCTTTTTCGTCATTTTTTCTAAAGCGTTCAAACACTTCTTTGGGAGAACAAGGTTCCGTCCATTGAGAGGCAACTGCTTCAATGGCTCGTCCAGAAGCAATGGCCTCCACGCAGCCTTGACGCCCACAACCGCACATTGGCCCATTAGGATCAGCAAGGCTATGCCCAATATGCCCTGCAATGCCATTCACACCAGTGGTTAATTCGCCATTTAGAATAATTCCACCGCCGACACCAGTGGAGACGGTAATAAATAAGAAATTTTGCACCGCACTTTTATTTTGAGCCTGATCTTGTAATTGGTATTCAGCACATACCGCCGCTTGTACATCGTTCAGTAATCCGATCGGCTTGTCAGTATAACGCGCAATGCAATCTTTCAATGGAAAATTCGCTAATCCCCCTAAATTTTTCGGGTTAAGTGCGGTCAGTACACCACGATTAATAATCCCTGTGGATGCCACTGCCACCACATCAAACTGCCCAGCATACTGGGTAACTAATGTTTTTAACGCCTGTGTCATTCCTTGTGCAGACTGATCTTGCGGGGTGCTAATTTGCTGGCGCTGGGAAATGACGCCATTTTCCACCAATGCGGCCGCAATTTTTGTGCCACCAATGTCTAATGCCAAACAACGCATATACCGTCCTTGTTCTGGTTAGGGTTTTGCTGATTTCACCGCACTGGCAAACCAACTCACAATATGTTCTAAACGCGTGAGCGCCGATCCTACGGTTACCACATCCGCCCCTATTTCAATGGCTTTTTTCGCCAATTCGGGGCTGTTATAACGCCCTTCTGCCATCACATAACAACCTGCTGCCTTGAGATCTTTCACCAGTTGATAATCTGGCTCATCAGGGACTTCGCCACCGGTATAACCCGACATTGTGCTGCCCACAATATCAAAGCCTAATCGCTGGCAATATAATCCTTCTTCCAAGTTCGAGCAATCCGCCATCGCCAAACAGCCTAATTCTTTAATTTTTTTCACCGCACTTTCAAGCGCTACGGGACGAGAACGCAATGTGCCATCCACCGCAATAATGTCAGCGCCCGCCAGAGCCAGATCTTCAATATCTTGCAAAAACGGGGTGATTCGCACAGGGCTATCAGGCAAATCGCGTTTTACAATCCCGATAATGGGCTTATCCACCACGGGACGAGTTGCTTTTAGATTTTCGATTCCTTCAATTCGCAATCCCGCTGCACCGCCTTGTACAGAAGCTTGTGCCATTGCAGCCACAATTTCAGGCTTATCCATAGGACCATCATCAACGGGTTGACAAGAGGCAATAAGCCCGTAGCGAATCTGATCTAGCACATCTTGATGTGATAATTTTGACATAGAAACTCCAAGATATTTTTAAGAAAGGAAGTTAATTTTCGCTGGGTGCTAGGATAGACCTCTGAAAATAAAATACAAGAAAAATAGTTCAAAAGTGAGATCTAGATCTCAAACTGGAGTAAAATTTCATAAAACAATTTGAAAAAAAGCCATTAGCCTTGTATTTTAAAAGGGAAAGACAGTTTTTGCTAAAAATGATGTTGTTCTCATCTTAAACAAAAATCAGGATTATCTTGAAATATTACTTCATTAAAACTTGAGAACGAAAGCATTACAAAGCAAATCCGTTTCACATTTCATTATAGACAAATATCACAATGTTTAGTTGGACATCTTTGGAGTTCCTATGAAATATTTCAATAAATTAGAAGAATGGGTGGGGGGTGTTTTATTCCTCACCATTTTTATCATTCTTCTTGCCCAAATCATCGCCCGCCAAGTGTTTGATTCTCCATTTATTTGGAGTGAGGAACTGGCGCGTTTACTCTTTGTTTATGTTGCTATGTTTGGCATTAGTATGGCAACGCGTGCGCAACAGCACGTTTATATCGACTTTCTCACCAATTTAATGCCAGAGAAAGCACGAAAAGCAATAAACTCATTTGTTCAACTAATTATTTTTGCTTGTATTTTCTTATTTATCTATTTAGGTTTTAAAGTCTTTTTAGATGCCAGTTTTGAAATTGTTTCCTTGCAGATTTCGGAAAAATGGCTTTATGCGCCCTTGCCATTCATTTCAATGTTAGTGTTTATCCGCTTTCTGCAAGCGCAAAGCGAGAATTACAAAAATCAACTTAGCTATTTGCCTGCCACTTTGTATATTATTCTTGCTTTGATCCTGTTTGTCATTCTAATGACCCACCCAGAATGGTTTAAAGCCTTACGCATTAGTAACTATATCAAGCTAGGCAGCAATGCCGTGTATGTCTGCTTGATTGTGTGGCTTGTCATTATGTTTCTTGGTACACCTGTGGGTTGGTCGTTGTTTATTGTTACCATTTTATATTTTGCAATGACGCGCTGGAATGTCGTTAATTCTGCCTCCTCAAAATTAGTCGATAGCCTAAACAGCTTCCCACTGCTTTCTGTCCCCTTCTTTATCCTAACGGGAATTTTGATGAATACAGGGGGAATTACCGAGCGAATTTTTAACTTTGCGAAAGCCTTGCTAGGGCATTATTCTGGCGGTATGGGACACGTAAATATCGGCGCAAGTTTAATTTTCTCTGGAATGTCAGGTTCAGCACTTGCCGATGCTGGGGGATTAGGTCAGCTTGAAATTAAAGCAATGCGTGATGCAGGTTATGACGATGATATTTGTGGTGGGATCACCGCAGCATCTTGTATTATTGGGCCTCTCGTGCCACCAAGTATTGCGATGATTATTTATGGCGTCATCGCCAATGAATCTATTGCTAAACTCTTTGTAGCAGGCTTCGTACCCGGTGTGTTACTAACCATTGCATTAATGGCGATGAACTATGCCATTGCGAAAAAACGCCATTATCCGAGAACGCCAAAAGCCTCATTGCAACAACGTTGTGAAGCATTCAAAAAAGCGATTTGGGCGATCTTAACCCCCATTCTCATTATTGGCGGTATTTTCTCTGGCTTATTCACACCAACAGAAGCTGCGGTGATCGCCGCTGCCTACTCCATTATTATTGGAATGTTTGTTTACCGTGAACTCACATTAAAAATGGTGTTCAAAAGTTGCGTTGAAGCAATGGCAATCACAGGGGTGACTGCCTTAATGGTAATGACGGTAACTTTCTTTGGCGATATGATCGCCCGTGAACAAGTGGCAATGCGTATTGCCGATCTCTTTATGGCAGTGGCAGACACACCAACAATGGTGCTAATTATGATCAACTTGCTACTATTATTCTTGGGAATGTTTATTGATGCCCTTGCACTGCAATTCTTAGTGCTACCAATGCTCATTCCAATTGCCGTACATTTTGGTATTGATCTCGTGTTCTTTGGGGTAATGACCACATTAAATATGATGGTGGGGATTTTAACGCCGCCAATGGGAATGGCATTATTCGTGGTCGCTCGTGTGGGTAATATGCCAGTGAGTACGGTAACCAAAGGGGTATTACCATTCTTAATCCCCGTGTTTACCACCTTGGTGCTTATCACCATCTTCCCACAAATTATCACCTTTATTCCAAATCTGTTAATGCCATAACAGAAAGGAAAAAGCAAAGTGCGGGTGAAAATTCACCCGCTTTTTTATCACAAAAAATGTCTTAAAAAACCACCGCACATTAATTTCTAAAAAATCTTTTTGCAAAAAAATGGAGTATCATTTCATACCCCAACATATTCCAACACATTTAAACTTAAGTGAATTCAAGATAAAAGCGGTTAAAAAGTTTTTTTAATCTTTTTTCAATTTTGTGATATAGCTCTCAGTAATGAAATATTACTTCATTTATTATATAGCCATTAGGTCGTTCCCTCCGTTATTTGGTCTCGTCGTATCCCCAAAGAGAATACGCCCTAACCATTTAGATTGAAATGTTCTACTCTGCAAATCAATGAAAGGAGAATTGCAATGAAATTAAATAAACTTGCTCTTGCTACATTATGTTTAGGTCTATCTACTTCGGTGTTTGCCGCAGACTATAACCTAAAATTTGGTATGGTTGCTGGTACAAGCTCCAATGAATACAAAGCGGTTGAGTTCTTTGCGAAAGAAGTAAAAGACAAATCTCAAGGTAAAATTGAAGTAGCAATTTTCCCAAGCGCTCAACTTGGTGATGACCGTGTGATGCTTAAGCAACTTAAAGATGGCGCATTAGACTTCACGCTCGCAGAATCTGCACGTTTCCAAATTTTCTACCCAGAAGCAGAGGTATTCGCACTGCCTTATATGTTGAAAAACTTTGATGTGGCGAAAAAAGCGGTGTTAGAAACCAACTTTGGTAAAAACTTATTCGCTAAAATTAATAAAGAATTAGGCGTAAGTGTACTTTCTATCGGTTATAACGGTACGCGCCAAACCACGTCAAACCGCCCAATTAATAGCATTGCAGATATGAAAGGCTTAAAACTGCGCGTGCCAAATGCCGCAACAAACCTTGCTTTCGCTAAATATGTCGGTGCAACGCCAACACCAATGGCGTTCTCTGAGGTGTATCTTGCGTTACAAACTAATGCAGTAGATGGGCAAGAAAACCCATTACCAACCATTCAAGCGCAAAAATTCTATGAAGTGCAAAAATACTTAGCATTAACTAACCACATTTTAAACGATCAACTTTACGTTATCAGTAATGAAACCCTTGATGAATTACCTGATGATTTAAAAGCGGTAGTAAAAGAAGCCGCACTTAAAGCAGCCGATTATCACACTAAATTATTTGTGGACGGTGAAAATGAATTAATTGCTTTCTTCAAAGAAAAAGGCGTAACGGTCACACAACCCGATCTTGCCCCTTTCAAAGCGGCATTACAACCATACTATGATGAATATTTGAAAAAGAATGGTGAAGTTGGAAAACAAGCTGTAAAAGAAATCTCTGAGTTAGCTAAATAAGCGGTTTGCTTGCTCACTTTAAGCAATAACCTTAACGACAAGAGGTCAATATGAAAAAAACAGCATTACACAGTGCATTATTTGCAGCAATTGCAATGACAGCTTTTGCTACACAAGCAAGCCAATATCCTGATTTGCCAGTCGGGATTAAAAGTGGAACAGGGGCATTAATTGGCGATACCGTTTATGTTGGTTTAGGAACAGGAGGAGATAAATTTTATTCTCTTAACCTAAAAGAGAAAGATGCTAAATGGCAAGAATTACCGGCTTTCCCCGGTGGAAAACGTAATCAACCCGTTTCTGCGGGCGTAGAGGGCAAGCTCTATGTATTTGGCGGTTTTCAAGATACGGATGTAGCAAAAAATCAAGTGATTAATGATGCTTATCGCTATGATCCAGAAACAAACTCGTGGACAAAATTGCAAACCCGTTCCCCACGCTCAGCAGTAGGGGCAAGTGTTGCTGAAACTAACGGTAAAATTTATTTTGTCGGCGGCATTAACCAAGAAATTTGGAATGGGCTTTTCCAAGATATTGCTGCCGCAGGTGGCGATAAAGACAAAGAAAAAGCCATTTTTGATCCTTATTTCAATTTACGCGTACAAGATTTCTTCTTCTCACCAGAAATTGTCAGCTATGAGCCAGCTACTAACACGTGGCGTAATGAAGGCATTTTCCCCTACTCAGGACGAGCAGGAGCTGCGGTGGCAATTAAGGATAACAAACTTCTTGTTGTAAACGGAGAAGTAAAAGCAGGATTGCGAACCCAAACCACGGAGCTTGGTACGATCGGTAAAAATGGAGTGACTTGGAAAAAATTGGGTGATTTACCAACACCGAAAGGGCAAAAACAACAAGAAGGGATTGCGGGCGCAATGGGGGGCTACAGTTACGGTAACTATATTGTAACAGGTGGGGCAAACTTCCCGGGCGCACGTGCAAATTATCAAAATGGTATCAACGATGCACACCGCACTGGTGGGTTGAAAAAAACGTGGCATAGTGATGTTTATGCACTCAATGCCAAAAAAGGGACTTGGAAAATCATTGGTAACTTGCCAGAACCAATTGGTTATGGCGTGAGTGTAAGCTATGACAACAAAGTGCTATTAATCGGTGGTGAAGGTCAAGGAGGAAAAGCCCTCACCTCAGTTCAAACAATGAGTTATGATGGAAAAAAACTGGTTGTTGAATAACACAGACCGATAAATGTAAGACAAGGCCCCACTTGCGGGGCTTTTTTCATAAAATTTGAAAAAATTACACCGCACTTAATCCTATGCATTTCTACAAATTTTACGCATTTCAAGGTAAACTATGGCTATTTTTACTTAACGAGAAAAATTATGCGTTTATTAATTTTTATTTTGGCGGGGTTTGCCTTACTTTTTCAATACGATTTTTGGTTTGGAAAAAACGGCTATGTAGATTATAAAAATACAGAAAAAGAAATTACCTTGCGCCAACAAGAAAATGAAAAACTATCCCAACGTAACCAAGCGATTGCGGCCGAAATTAAAGATCTCAAAGAAGGCGTGGATGCCATTGAAGAGCGTGCCAGATTACAACACGAAATGGTAAAACATAATGAAACCTTTTATCGTATAGTAAAAGAGCATAAATGATGAAATCATTACCACGTGAAATTATCGCTGTTGTCCCTGCTGCAGGGATCGGCAGCCGTATGCAGGCAGATAAACCAAAGCAATATTTAACCATTCAGGGAAAAACGATTCTCGAGCATACGCTTGATGTATTAATTCACTACCCTGCAATTAACCACATTATCGTTGCGGTAACCCCAAGTGATCCGTATTTAGCGGAAATTGATTTACTCAATCATTCAAAAATTCAGCTTGTTGAGGGAGGAAAAACACGCGCAGAGTCGGTACTAAATGGTTTGCAACACATTGAAAGCAAAGCAAACACTTGGGTTATGGTACACGATGCGGCACGTCCTTGTCTTACCCATCAAGATCTGGATAAATTATTACAAATCAATGATAACAATGGGGCAATTTTAGCGATTCCTGCCGTGGATACGATCAAACGCACAAATTCAACCTTACAAATTCAACAAACGGAAGATCGCTCACAACTTTGGCTTGCGCAAACGCCTCAATTTTTTCCAGCTCAAACCCTTAAACACGCCTTGCAACAAGCTTTAGCCAATCATCTCTCTATTACTGATGAAGCCTCTGCGATGGAATTAATGGGCTTTCAGCCTCATCTTGTAGCAGGCAGAAGTGATAATCTCAAAATCACTCGCCCAGAAGATTTAGCACTGGCGGAATTTTATTTAAGCAGAAGAAAACCCATTTCTTAAATTATCGCCAAAAATAAAGGGCAACGTTTGCTTTGCCCTTTTACTAAAAATCCCGATTATTTCAACCGCGCTTTTGCCTCTGCAATGGCTTCGGCAACACGCAATGGGGATACCCCACCTTTAGCACAACGTTTATCAAGGCAAGATTGTAACGAGAGGATGTCATACACATCATCGCTGATCACATCACTGAATTGACGGAATTCTGCCAAGCTCAGATCTTCTAAACCTTTGTGAGCACTAATTGCATAAACCACGGTTTCTCCAACAATATGGTGAGAATCACGGAATGGTACGCCTTTAGCAACCAGATAATCCGCTAATTCTGTGGCATTAGAATAGCCTTTCAATGCCGCCTCACGTGTACGTTCAACATTGACTTTAATGTCATCTAATACAAAGGTCGCCATATCTAAGCAATCTTGCCAAGTATCTAACGCATCAAAAATGCCTTCTTTGTCTTCTTGCATATCTTTGTTATAGGCAAGCGGCAAGCCTTTTAGGGTCATTAACATTCCTGTTAAAGATCCCATCACGCGCCCTGCTTTTCCACGGATTAATTCACAGGCGTCGGGGTTTTTCTTTTGCGGCATTAATGAAGAACCTGAAGTAACGCGATCAGAAAGTTCAACAAAATCTGCTTCACCGCTATTGAAGATAATCATATCTTCGGCAAAACGAGAAAGATGAGCCATACTTAACGAAGCAGTCGAAAGTAATTCGATAATATGATCACGATCAGACACACTGTCTAGGCTATTACGAGTAGCACTTGCAAAGCCAAGATCCTGTGCTAATTTTTCACGATCTATGGCATAGGCTGTTCCCGCCAATGCGCCACTACCAAGTGGGCAAGTATTCATTCGTTGGTAAGCATCAGATAAGCGAGAATAATCACGTTCTAACATTTCCACATAAGCCATACACCAATGTGCAAAGGTAATCGGTTGAGCGCGTTGTAAATGGGTATAACCCGGCATTACTGCGTGTTGATTGTTTTCTGCGGTATCCACTAATTTAGTTTGCAAGGCACGAATAGAATATTGCAGCTCCGTAACACGTTGCTTACACCACATTTTTATATCTAATGCCACTTGATCATTACGGCTACGCCCAGTGTGTAATTTTTTACCTAAATTCCCAACTTTATTGATCAGCTTACTTTCTACCCAACTGTGGATATCTTCCGCATCATCTTGCAAAATACCCTGTAAATTTGACCGCACTTCAATTAAAAGCGCATTTAATGCTTGTTCTAATTGTTGTTGCTCTTGCTGGCTTAATACGCCAACACTGACCAAGGCTTTTGACCAACCAATTGAACCTTCAATATCTTGTTCGGCAAGGCGATAGTCAAAACGTAATGAATCATTAAAATCTTTAAAACGTTTATCCGCGGCTTGTGTAAAACGTCCACCCCAAAGTGCCATAGTTTATCCTTATCTTTTTGATTTTTATCATTAAAAATGTAGAGGCGAACGTAAATGTTCGCCCATACCAAATTGCTTTACGCTTAAGGTAAAATTCTGGTGCCGATTATCTCACCTGCAAAAAGTGCGGTCAATTTTTCTGGATATTTCCAGTTGGCAATATCCACTCCCGTGTTAAGGATTTTTGCTGCCTCCAATGCGGCATTGACCTTAACGATCATTCCGTCTGTAATCACACCTTGCTGAATAAGCTGTTGAATTTGCTCGCTATTAAGCTGTGGTAGGCGTTGTTTATTGGCATCTAAAACCCCATCCACATCAGAAAGCATCACCAGATCGCCCCCCATTAATGCCGCAATCGCCGTTGCTGCTTGATCCGCATTCACGTTCATTAAACGCCCTTGCACATCTACCGCAATAGAACTAATAATAGGCAAAAATGCCTCGCTTAATAATGTATGTAATAATTGCGGATTATTGGGAAATACGTTCGCAACGTGTCCTAATTCAACATCAATTTGTTTCGCGCTTGTTAATTGCCCATCCGCTAAACAAAGCCCAACAGGATTAAGATTAAATTTCGTCGCTTGCGCCAACAATGTTTTATTTGCAATCCCCGCCAGTGCGCCCACAATAATTTCAATTTGCTCAGAAGGGGTAACCCTTAACCCATTTTTCTTCTTGACTGGCAATCCAAGACGTTGCATTAATTCATCAACGATACAACCACCACCGTGTACAATAAGCAAAGGACGAGCAAAATTTTGCTGATAATTTGCTAATGCGGTGAATAAATTTTCCATTGCTTGTGGCGTATCTAACAGCACACCACCTAATTTAATCACTAAAGGTTTCATTCTTTTTTCCACTAAATCAAGCCTAAGGTTTCTGTTAAACCATAACGAATATTAGCACATTGTACCGCTTGTGCTGCTGCACCTTTGAGTAAGTTATCTTCTGCGCCAACAATGATGATATAACCGTTTTGAGTGGCAAATCCAATATCACAATAAGGCGTAAATTCTACGGACTTAATACTTGGCAATCCTTGTTTATAAACACGCACCAGTGGTCGACTCGCATAATATTGCTGATAAGCGTCGTGAATTTGAGCGTCTGTTACATTTGCGTTTAATTTTGCGGTGATTGTCGCCAAAATACCGCGTTTAAAATTGCCGAGATGTGGCGTAAAAATGACATTTGTGCCTAAATGCGTGGCAATTTCAGGCTGATGCCGATGGTTAAATACGCCATAAGCATTTAAGCTCACCTCACAAAAACTGTTCGTCAGTGAAGCTTTACGCCCCGCTCCGCTTACCCCACTCACCGCATTGATAATCGGCAATTGATTGAGATCTAATAAATTATTTTCAATCAACGGTTTTAAGCTCAGTTGTGAAACCGTTGGATAACAACCTGCCACCGCCACTAAATCGGTTTGTGCAATGGCGCGATCATTCCATTCTGCTAACCCATAAACCGCTTTTTCTAATAATTCAGGATGGCGATGTGCAAAGCCATAATATTGTGGATAAAATTCTGCGTTGTTTACGCGAAACGCGCCGGATAAATCAAAGACTTTACATTGATTTTGCAAGAAAACTGGCGCAAGATCGTGGCTCACTTCGTGTGCGGTGGCTAAAAATACCAAATCATTTTCTTGGGCAAGTGCGGTTAAATTTTCCCCCAAAGGTTGTAACGGTAAATCCACAATCTGCTTAAGCTGTGGATAAATATCGGAAATGGCTTTATGTGCATCTTGGCTTTGAGCAGAAACATATAATCCATTAAGTTGAAATGCGGGGTGCAACGTTAAAATACGAGCCAGTTCAGCCCCAGTGTAGCCACTTGCACCAATAATGATGGCTTTTTGCATAGAACACATAGAAAATTTGCCTCATAGAAAAAGATAATTCTTGATTAATTATGCTATTGTTATGCATAATTAATCAAAAATCAATCTTTAATTTAATACAGGATAAACTTAATGAAAAAATTGCCTACTTTTCTTGAAATGTATTCTCAGCTTATTGCCTTGCCTACCATCAGTAGCGTAGAAGCAGAATTTGACCAATCAAATAAAACGTTAATTGAACTTCTTGCCACTTGGCTCAATGAGTTAGGTTTTAAAACGAACATTATCCCCGTGCAGGGCAGCCGAGAAAAATTCAATTTACTAGCCACTTATGGCGAAGGAGAAGGGGGACTGCTACTTGCAGGACATACAGATACCGTACCTTTCGATGAAGGACGCTGGCATTTTGATCCTTTCAAACTCACCGAAAAAAACGGTAAATTTTACGGCTTAGGCACAGCTGATATGAAAGGATTCTTCGCGTTCGTGTTAGAAACCTTACGCCATATTGATCTCTCTAAACTAAACAAACCATTACGCATTCTCGCCACCGCCGATGAAGAAACTACCCTACTTGGGGCAAGAACGTTCAGCCAACACAGCCATATCCGCCCAGATTGTGCGATTATTGGCGAACCAACATCATTAAAACCCGTTCGAGCGCACAAAGGACATATTGGGCAAGCAGTAAGAATTACAGGTAAAACAGGGCATTCGAGCGATCCAGATAAGGGCATTAACGCCATTGAATTAATGCACGAAGCAACAGGCTATTTAATGGAGATGCGTAACGAGTTAAAGGAAAAATATCATCATTCCGCCTTTGCCATTCCTTATCCGACAATGAATTTTG
The DNA here is from genome assembly GCF_023611905.1 of Avibacterium sp. 21-595. Classification (NCBI taxonomy): domain Bacteria; kingdom Pseudomonadati; phylum Pseudomonadota; class Gammaproteobacteria; order Pasteurellales; family Pasteurellaceae; genus Avibacterium; species Avibacterium sp. 21-595. The sequence continues at coordinate 2,001,090 of NZ_CP091455.1, forward strand.
GTGCAATCCACGGAGGAGATGCAGTAAATCGTATTTGTGCATGCTGCGAATTGCATTTTGACATCCGCCCCTTACCACAAATGCGTCTAGAAGATCTCAATGAAATGTTACAAGAAAAACTTCGCCCAATGTTTGAAAAATGGGGCGATCTGATTTCACTCCGCGCCTTGCATGAACCCACCCCGGGTTATGAATGTGAACACAGCGCCCAAATTGTCCAAGTGGTGGAAAAATTACTTGGTGAAAAATGCGAAGCGGTGAACTACTGCACCGAAGCCCCTTTTATTCAACAACTCTGCCCAACCTTGGTGCTTGGACCGGGTTCAATCGAACAAGCCCACCAGCCAGATGAATACCTATGTGCAGAATTTATTAAACCAACGAATGAATTATTGAGTAAGTTGATTAAGCATTTTTGCTAAAACAGTGATTTCCCTAAAATAAAAAGTGCGGTGATTTTTCACCGTATTTTTTACATCATTATATTAAAATTCCTCCTTTTCTGTTTAAGGATTTTTATGGGGTTATCATCAACATTATTCAAAGTAATCTTCAATTTCATTAATAGCTAGAGAAAGACCGCCCATCATACCTTTGACCGCTCTAACAACATCAATACCTCATAATGCGCAGTATGAGGAAACATATCAAAAAGTTGAATTTTTTGAGCTTGATAGCGAGATAATTCATGTAAATCTTTGCCCATTGAAACGGCATTGCAACTGGAATACAAAATAAAGTGCGGTTGTAATTTGTTGAGAAATTGCGCTAGTTCTTTGCCGATGCCACGGCGTGGCGGATTGACGATCAGCAAATCTGGTCTTTCATTTTGTACTAAGGCGAAATTTGCCGCGTCTAAGGATTGAAACTTCACTTGGGTTAAGCCCAATTTTTCCGCTGATGAGCTGGCGCTTGCAATGGCTGATGGAGAGATTTCAATGCCCGTTAATTGCACATTTCGCCCCTTTTCTTGCAAGATCGCCGCACAATGTAAGCCAAAGCCACCTACACCGCAAAACAGATCCCAGATGTTGCTAATGGGAAGATTTTTAATCCATTGCTGTGCCGTGCCGTATAAGCCTTCTGCTACCTTAGGATTGGTTTGGAAAAAGCCTTGTGGACGAATAAATAAAGGAATTTGGTTAAAATTTTCTTCTAATTGTTTTTGTTCTGTGAGAAAAATTTCTTCCTCACCTTCTAAAATTGCCGCGTGTTTGGGTTGAATATTTAAACTCACCACTTTTATTTGCGGTAAATTTGCTAATAACTGTGGTAATTCTCGTTGAATTAACGCAAGTTTTGCCGTTGAACGTAACACAAAACGCAACATTAATGTGCCGTTAATTTGGCTTTCAGTGAGTAAGATGTATTTCAGCTCCCCTTTGCGTTTCGTAATGTGATAAGGCACTAAACCGGCTCGTCCGATAAAGATTTTTAATTGATGAAAAATATGCGCAAAATGAGAAGGATAGAGTAAACAGTCTGATAAATCTACCGCACTTTGTGGATCATTAGGATTGCTAAGAATGCCTAAAATCGGGCGTTCTACTGAGCCACTTACCACCATTTTGGCTTTATTACGAAAGCCTTGCTGTGCAGAGGGATAAGTTGGTAGCCATTCAAGCTGTGAAAGATCAAGCCCAACAAGTTGTTGAACTAAATGGGCTTTTTTTTCATCAAGCTGCTGTGAATAGGGCATTTCAAGCCATTGGCAAGAACGGCATTGCCCCGCGATAAAGTGCGGACAAACAGGCATTACTGACATTTAAGCTCTCGCTAACCAATCTTGTTGAAGTGCGGTCAATTTTTGCTGATTTTCTTTCCAACGCGTTGAATTTTCAAGGGTTTTCCAATCTAATTGACTATGTTTAAATAAACTTTGTAAACGTTGTTGGCGAAGTGCATATTGTTCGGTGGTTTCTTGCAGTTGGAAATGATCAAGAACTTGGATTACACCTTCACGTTCATTACATAGTAGTAATAAATCACAACCCGCATTCAATGACTGCTGACAACGTGCAACAAAATCCCCCATAAAACCTGCGCCTTTCATACCTAAATCATCAGAAAAAATCGCACCGTTAAAGCCAAGCTGATGACGTAAAATTGTTTGCAACCAATAAGCTGAACCACTTGCAGGCTGACTATCGCATTGGCTATAAATCACGTGTGCTGGCATTACGGCATCAAGCAAATTTTGTGCAATAAGCTGTTTAAAGGGTTGAATATCTTGCGCAAAAATTTGCGCTTGTGGACGTTCATCATAAGGGGTTTCTAAATGGCTATCAGCGATCACGTGTCCATGACCGGGGAAATGTTTGCCTGTGCTTGCCATACCCGCTTGTTTCATACCTTGAATAAACGCTGTGGCTAGGCGAAGTGTTGGATCGATTTCAGCGTGAAAACTACGATCACCAATAGCACGGCATTGATGACCTAAATCCAGCACCGGGGCAAAACTTAAGTCAATATCCAGTGCGGTCATTTCTGCTGCCATTTGCCAACCCGCTTGGTGCGCGAATTCTTGTTGTTGTGCGGTATGGCTGATAAGTTCGGCAAACGCTTGCATTGCGGGAAGTTGGGTAAAGCCTTCACGAAATCGTTGTACCCGTCCGCCTTCTTGATCTACCGTAATCAATAAGGGTTTCTTCACTTTTTGCCGTAAGGTGGCGACAAGATGTTGAATTTGTTCACGATCATAAAAATTACGCGTAAACAAAATCACGCCAGCAACCAATGGATGTGCAAGTAATTCTAATTCTTCTTGGCTAACTTCTTGTCCAGTAAGATCGATAAGTAAAGCTGACATTGAAATCCTTATTGCAATTTATTCAAACGAAGGTATAAGCGGTAATTAACGCTTTGTTTTGTTGGTGGAACAGGGGTTAAATTGGTTTGTTGGCTTGGTTGTAGAAGCAAGCTAGAAGGCGAATGTAAATTCGGTTCTTCCCCTTGGGTTACGCCATTTTTGTCATACCAAAAGAAATAATAAGCGACATCAAGCTGATGTGGGCTAGTATTCTTTAGCCAAACATTATTATCGCGCAACTTTGTCTCAATCAACGGCGCTAAATTTGCTTCTACATTTAAAATAGGCTCATTCTCGCTTACAATATTTTGCGAGGGTGTTGAGCCACAAGCCGCAAGCAGTAGGCTTAATCCGCATAGAACAAATAGTTTTTTCATTATTTTGCCAACATTTTTCCTAAAGATTCACCACCAAGTAAGTGCATATGTAAATGATACACTTCTTGTCCACCGTGTTTGTTACAATTGACGATAAGGCGATACCCATCTTCCGCAATGCCTTCTTGCTGCGCCAATTTAGCTGCCACGGTAAATAAACGCCCTAATATCAGCTCATCTTGCTCAGTTACTTCGTTCACTGTTGGAATTAATTTATTTGGAATAATCAAAATATGCGTAGGCGCTTGGGGGGAAATATCACGAAATGCCGTTACTCGCTCATCTTGATAGAGGATATTTGCTGGAATTTCTTTACGAATAATTTTGCTGAAAATGGTTTCTTCTGCCATAGCAATTCCTTATATTTTAAAGGGATATTGAGAGATAAATACAATCCTTATTGTACGCTTTTTATCCGCATATTGATTGATATTTTGCGGTATATAAAGTGCGGTTATTTTTATCAGAAAAGTTCTAAAATAGCAATTTGCAATCCATTTGTTAAATTTATGTTAATGCCAAACTTGTTTTTTATTTCAATATGTTACACAAATGTAAATAAATTTGATCTTGAACAAATTTTATAAAAAATAAACTTTTTTTTAGTTTTAAGTTACAGGTTTATACCTTAGAATAGGGACAGTTAATTTTTGTAGGGTGTGTGATGAAAACAGAAAACTCCGTCAGCTTTATGGCAACGCCAACAGAAATGGCGCAATTAGCCGAAAATATCGCGACCTATAAAGCGACTAAAAATCAATTCTATTCTTTTCTTTCCGCAATTTCTGCAGGCGCATTTATTGCTCTTGCTTTTGTTTTTTATACAACAACACAAACTGGTCTCTCCAACGTGTCTTGGGGCTTAGCCAAGCTCGTAGGTGGTTTAGTTTTCTCTGTTGGGGTGATTATGGTGGTTGTCTGTGGCTCGGAATTGTTTACTTCATCAACGATGACGCTGGTTGCACGTGCAGGGCAACGCATTAATACGATTCAAATGTTACGCAACTGGATTGCCGTTTATGCCGGTAATTTTTTAGGTGCTATCGTCATCGCTGGACTCATTTGGTTTGCTGGGCAAACAATGGCTGTGAATGGACAATGGGGGTTAACCATTCTAAAAACCGCACAGCATAAGATTCATCATAGTTGGTTTGAAGCCTTTAGTTTAGGTATTTTATGTAACATTATGGTATGTATTGCAGTTTGGATGAGCTATGCCGGAAAGACCTTGACTGATAAAGCATTTATTATGATTTTGCCAATTGGTTTATTTGTTTCTTCTGGTTTTGAACATAGTGTAGCAAATATGTTTATGATTCCACTTGGTATCATTACAGCGCATTGCAGTTCTGCGGAATTTTGGCAAGCTATCGGGTTGAATGCCGAGCAATTTGCTGATTTAGATGTATATCATTTTGTCGTAAAAAATCTTATCCCTGTTACGCTTGGTAATATTGTTGGTGGCGGGGTATGTATTGCATTAATGCAGTGGTTTACTAATAAACCACATTCACATTAGTTTGGCGTAAGAGCGGTTGTTTTTTTCATCGTTTTTACATAATTAAATTTTATTTACGTTAAAGGAAAATAGTAATGACTCAATTAACTGAAGCGCAACAAAAAGCGTGGGAAGGATTTACCCCAGGCGATTGGCAAACAGAAGTCAATGTACGTGACTTTATCCAAAAAAACTATACCCCTTATGAAGGTGATGAATCATTCCTTGCTGGTGCAACTGAAGCAACAACCAAATTATGGAATGAAGTAATGGAAAAAATTAAGGTTGAGAACAAAACTCACGAACCTTATGACATTGATACAGATACTCCATCAACAATTACTTCACATAAACCGGGTTATATCGATCAAAATTTAGAAAAAATTGTGGGTTTACAAACAGATGCCCCATTAAAACGTGCCATTATGCCTTATGGCGGAATTAAAATGGTAAAAGGCTCTTGCCAAGTTTACCGTCGCGAATTAAAACCTGAAATTGAACATATCTTTACGGAATATCGTAAAACCCATAACCAAGGGGTATTTGATGTTTATACACCAGATATTTTACGTTGCCGTAAATCAGGTGTTATCACTGGATTACCAGATGCTTATGGTCGTGGTCGTATTATCGGGGATTATCGTCGTTTAGCCCTTTATGGTGCTGATTTCTTGATGAAAGATAAATTTAAACAATTTAATTCATTACAAGAAAAATTAGAACGTGGTGAAGATATTCAAGCTACTATTCAATTACGTGAAGAAATTGCAGAACAACACCGTGCATTAGGTAAAATTAAAGAAATGGCGGCGTCTTACGGTTTTGATGTATCTAACCCAGCAACGAATGCACAAGAAGCCGTACAATGGACCTATTTTGCCTACCTTGCTGCAGTAAAATCACAAAATGGTGCTGCGATGTCTTTTGGTCGTGTATCAAGCTTCTTAGATATTTATATTGAACGTGATCTAAAAGCAGGAAAAATTACTGAACAAGAAGCACAAGAATTAATTGATCATCTTGTTATGAAATTACGTATGGTGCGTTTCTTACGTACACCTGAATACGATCAATTATTCTCTGGCGACCCAATGTGGGCAACCGAAACATTGGCTGGTATGGGCTTAGATGGTCGTACATTAGTAACCAAAAACAGCTTCCGTATCTTGCACACACTTTACACAATGGGACCTTCACCAGAACCAAACTTAACTATTCTTTGGTCTGAACAATTACCAGAAGCATTCAAACGCTATTGTGCTAAAGTGTCTATTGATACTTCTTCTGTCCAATACGAAAATGATGATCTGATGCGTCCAGACTTCAATAGTGATGATTATGCGATTGCTTGTTGTGTAAGCCCAATGGTCGTTGGTAAACAAATGCAATTCTTTGGTGCGCGTGCAAATCTTGCAAAAACTTTATTATACGCAATCAATGGAGGTATTGACGAAAAATCAGGTATGCAAGTTGGTCCTAAAACAGCACCAATTACAGATGAAGTGTTAGATTTCGATACCGTAATGGCGCGTATGGACAGCTTTATGGATTGGTTAGCAACGCAATACGTTACCGCATTGAACATTATTCACTTTATGCACGATAAATATGCTTATGAAGCAGCCTTAATGGCGTTCCACGATCGTGATGTATTCCGTACAATGGCTTGTGGTATTGCAGGGCTTTCTGTTGCTGCAGACTCTTTAGCCGCAATTAAATATGCTAAAGTGAAACCTGTGCGTGGGGATATTAAAGATAAAGACGGTAATGTGGTTGCCTCTAATGTGGCGATTGATTTTGAAATTGAAGGCGAATATCCACAATTCGGTAACAACGATAGTCGCGTTGATGACTTAGCGGTTGATCTTGTTGAGCGCTTTATGAAAAAAATTCAAACGCATCATACTTACCGCAATGCAACTCCAACACAATCCGTGCTTACCATTACGTCTAACGTGGTTTATGGTAAGAAAACAGGTAATACACCTGATGGTCGTCGTGCAGGTGCGCCATTTGGACCGGGTGCAAACCCAATGCACGGACGCGATCAAAAAGGTGCGGTAGCATCATTAACTTCTGTGGCGAAACTTCCATTTGCTTATGCGAAAGATGGTATTTCTTACACCTTCTCAATCGTACCAAATGCATTAGGTAAAGATTACGAAGCACAAAAACGTAATCTTGCAGGCTTAATGGATGGTTACTTCCACCACGAAGCCACTGTTGAAGGGGGGCAACATTTAAATGTGAACGTAATGAACCGTGAAATGTTGTTAGACGCAATGGAAAATCCAGAAAAATATCCGCAATTAACCATTCGTGTTTCTGGTTATGCTGTGCGTTTTAACTCTTTAACTAAAGAACAACAACAAGATGTAATTACACGTACATTTACACAATCAATGTAATTTAAATCTTTCTAGGGTAAATGGTCGGTATCAATATATACCGACCATTTTTATGTTTTATTTCATCAAAAACTATGCGTCAATACTTATATTCTTTATATAACGATTTATGCATTGCAATAAAAGAACTGCCAAGAGAACTAAATTGGCTCACTATTAAATATCAATATTATCTCAGAATAGCTATTTTATTTGGCATATTCATTTTTCTAATAACCGCCAAACCTAAAAAGCCTATTGATCTTAGTTTATTACTGCTAGCAATTGTGATCTGTCTATCTTATTGCTATTTAGACAATAAGCAATTCGTTGATAAATGTAAAACAACGTTTAATAATAAACCGCTTGTTTTTATTATTTCAACGCCTTACCTCATTTATATTAACTGTGTCGTCTCAGAAGAGGTTTGTGTTAGAACTGGCTTCACAATTAGCTTCTTTCACACCTCTACTCAGGTGTTATTTATCCTGATCAGTGGCATTATCTTATTTTTATTTATTGTATCGGCATTAATGGGGATACTTGCGGTGTACTATCAAATTTCTTTATGGCGAAATCTGATTTGGCTAGATAAAAGTGCGCAGAAAAAACAAAAATTATGCTACCAGTTACTAATGAGTTTGATTGCAATAAAATTTATTTTTGCCGTATCTTGCAACTATAAACCCATTATCGGTCAATTTTATTATTTAACCTTTGAGCAAGCGTTGGTAAAAACCAGTTTTAACGCAATACTTAATAAACATTGCTTAAATAATGCAGACTTATACCATAAATATGGTAACAACATTCGGTTTGCTATTATTGATAGCCATATTATTTCTGTTGCAATCCCCAATAACAACGGACGATATGAATTTAAAACAGATTTTTGTGAAAGAGTGAAATCTTATAACTAATGAGGCTAAATGGCTAAAAATAGTTGTGAGATAAAATTTATTTGCGATAATAAGTGCGGTAGTTTTTTGGCAAAAATTTATCCCTCACTCATTAGGAGATCTTATGAAAACAATGAAATTGACACTCTCTATGCTTACGCTTTCATCCATACTTGCGCTCACAGCTTGTTCTTCATCGCAACAAAATGCAGAACAACAACTACAAGAGCAAGCCGTATTAGGCTTGAATTGGGTGCAACAATCAGGTGAATATCAAGCACTGACTCATCAAGCTTTCAATATGGCGAAACTTGCCTTTGATCAAGCTAAGGCTGCAAAAGGTAAGAAAAAAGCGGTTGTCGTTGATCTTGATGAAACAATGATGGATAACAGTGCCTACGCAGGCTGGCAGGTACAAACAGGTACAGGCTTCAATGGTGATGATTGGACTCGTTGGGTAAATGCACGAGAAACCGCTGCTGTACCGGGAGCGGTAGAATTTAATAACTATGTTAATAGCCACAACGGTAAAGTATTCTACGTTTCTAACCGCAAAGATGCTACAGAAAAAGCGGCAACATTAGATGACCTTAAAACGCTTGGCTTCATCGGTGCGAGTGAAGAGGTTCTCTATTTGAAAAAAGATAAATCTAGCAAATCAGCACGCTTTGCTGAAATTGAAAAATTAGGTTATGACATCGTACTTTATGTTGGTGATAATTTAAATGATTTTGGTGATGCCACTTATCACAAATCTAATGCAGAACGCCGTGCATTTGTACAACAACATAGCAAACAATTTGGTAAAAAATTTATTATGCTACCAAATCCAAACTATGGTGATTGGGAAGGCGGTTTAGCCAAAGATTATTACAAAGGTGATAATCAAAGCCGTGTAAAAATTCGCCACGATGCGATAAAAGCTTGGAGCGGAAAATAACTTTTTTCCTTAATATTACGCTATAATACCCAATCTGCCTCATCGTGAGGCAGATTAATTTCTATTTAATCCTTTTCTCAAAGCCTTAAATAGAAATTAACGATTTTACATTCTCTAACAAAGGAACATTATGTCAGTTTTAGCTCGCTATCATTCTTATGAATCTTGCGGAACCGTTGATGGCCCGGGGATTCGTTTCATCCTGTTTTTGCAAGGGTGCTTAATGCGTTGCAAATATTGCCACAACCGTGACACTTGGGATCTACACGGTGGTAAAGAAATTTCCGTAGAAGAACTGATGAAAGAAGTGGTCACTTATCGCCATTTTATGAATGCTTCTGGTGGTGGTGTTACTGCCTCAGGAGGAGAAGCTGTATTGCAAGCGGAATTTGTACGGGATTGGTTTCGCGCCTGTAAAAAAGAAGGTATTCACACTTGTTTAGACACCAACGGGTTTGTTCGTCATTATGATCATATTATTGATGAATTACTTGATGTGACGGATTTAGTGTTGTTAGATCTCAAAGAACTCAATGATCGCATTCACCAAAATCTTATCGGTGTTCCCAATAAACGTACCCTTGAGTTTGCGAAATATTTGCAAAAACGCAATCAAAAAGTTTGGATACGCTACGTGGTTGTCCCCGGTTGGACGGATAGCGATGAAGATGTCCATCTACTCGGCAACTTTATCAAAGATATGGATAATATTGAAAAAGTGGAACTTCTGCCTTACCACCGATTAGGAGCGCATAAATGGGAAGCAATGGGGGAAAAATACGAACTGGAAGAGGTAAAACCACCAACAAAAGAATCGCTTGAACACATCAAGCAAATCTTAGAAGGTTATGGGCATAAAGTGAATTATTAATAGGGAAGATTATCCTTCCTCCTCCCCTTGTATTTCTTGCCTATGCGGGCGGAATGTATTTTGTTCCTCCCGCTGGATTATTCTCTTTCCCGCCTCTCTTTCTTCTCCCCATAAGGATATTGGCAAGCCTTATTGCCATTTGTAGCCTTTGGCAATTTCATCAAGCTAAAACAACCATAAGCATACTAGCAACAGAGAAAACCTCCCGTCTTATCACAAAAGGCATTTATGCGTACAGCCCTAACCCAATGCACCTTAGCTTATGGCTGGTCTTGCTAAGCTAGTTTTTGTGGCTAGGAAAAGAATTAGCAATTTTAGAACCGATTTGCTTTATTATGATTATAAATCAGTTCCAAATTAAGCAAGAAGAACAAACATTATTACCACTTTTTGGCAAGCCATATCAACAATATTGCCAACGAGTTAGGCTCTCGATATAACTAAAGAAAGTGCGGTGTTTTTTTACTATTTTTTTCTACGCAAAAATTGTTTCAGCTTTTCTTTCGGCAAGCGGTAGAACATTAACGCCAGAAAAATTAACCCACAACCTAATGCCTTATGTGATGTAAGCGGTTCGTGAAAAATCATCATACTTAAAAAAAGTGTCCACACAGGCTCAAGCAACATAATTAATGCCGCATTTCCTACACTGGAATACTTCTGACCAAGGGTTTGCAATAAAAAACGAAAATTGGTTGCGATCAGCACACTGGCTGCCAGCCAGCCCCAAGTTTCATTCGGAATATCCTCTGGCCAAGTTTCCATAAAAATCGAATACAAACCACATAAAATACCAACCATTGCTAGCTGAATGGTGGTGAGAGGCAGCACAGGAATATGGCGAACATAATGATGATTAAGCACAAAATAAGTCGCAGCTAACAGTGAAGTGAGTAAATACAAGCTATTCTCTGAAGAAAGATTAAACCCATTATCACCTAAAGCAAGAAAATACAAGCCTGAAATCGCAATGGGCAAGCTGAGCCAAAAACGCCATTGCGGTTTTTGTTTGAACAGCAGCCAAGCGAGCAACGGCGCAATTAACATTGATAAACTGGTGAGAAACGCCCCTTCACCAAAATTGGTATTATTGGTGATTGCCAAAATCCAAACACCAAGAAAAACCGCAAAAACGCCCCCAATTAGCAAGGCATTAAGCACCTGACGATGATTCAAACGGCGTAAATGAGGATAAGCAAAAGGCAAGAAAACCAACGCAGCAAGAAAAAATCGCAAGCCGATAAATCCCACCGAGGGCAAGGCATCAATAGCATATTTTGAAAAGAACCAGCCAATGGCAGCAGAAATGGTCACAAATAAAAGGATAATTTCCCCACGATAACGTTCTAGCATTGTTGTTCCTTATAAATAGCACGCCATTACCACAGCATTTTCTCGTCTGCCGTCTAACGTCGGATAATAATTTTTGCGAATATCCACTTCGTTAAAGCCGCATTGCCGATAAAGCCTTTGCGCGATTTCATTGGATTGACGTACTTCCAACCATAATGTCAAAATGCCCTGCTCGCGCAATTCATCGATTAAAGAATGCAATAATTGCTTTCCTAAGCCTTGCCCTTGATAAGCTGGATCAATGGCAAGGTTGAACAAGGTAGCTTCATCAAGCACTTTCTGACAAATGGCAAAACCGATAATATGCTGCTCTTTCTCTAATTTTAAATTGAAATAGCGTTCACCTTGATTATTTTTTAATGTCCCTAAAGACCAAGGCACAAGATGCGCTTGCTGTTCGATCGAAAATAATCGATCAAAATCTTGTGATTGAATCGGTGAGATCTTTATCATTATGGATTAATTCCTTGAATTTGCTGCCATAATTGACGCTTTTCTTGCGGGCTTGCCATCAAGGTTTCCCAATCTGGTGATAACCATTGGCTCAAGGCTTTTTGACAATACGGCAAAGTGCGGTGGATTTTTTCTGAATTTTCGCTTAATAACCAATAATGCACTTCGTGGCTGACGTGCAAATGCGGGATAAAATCAAAATGAATCGTTAAATATTCATTTTGCTTCACATCTAAGCTACGCAAAATATCCTGTAATAACGCAATAGGGGGATTTTCAGCCTCACTAATGATCACCAACCGTACCCGCTCATCAATAGGAATATTAACTACACCTTGCAAGCTTTCAGGGCGAACCAGTTGCCATTGGGAAAGCCCCATTTCTTGTAACAGAAGTTGATGCCGTTTCATTATGTTACCGTTCATTAAGAAAATTGCTGTATTGTAAACATTTAGAAAGGCTTCATCAAATAAAGCTAAACGATTTCAGCATAAAAAAAATGCGGTGGAAAACCACGCTCTTAAAAGCAATACATTTTGCAATAATTTATATCGGATGAAAATTGACAATGAAGCTTCTAAGCGATTTTTAAGTAAGTTAATGGCTGTTTACATTCGCGGCAAAAATACACCGCACTTTGCTTTTGCACTTTGTTATGACGACGTACGCTGAGATTGTGAGTGCGGCAACCGCAGCGATAAGCAAAGGTTTTACCTTGCACGTTTTTAATATCTAAATGATGATAAATTTCAGCAGGTTGCTGAAAAACCGTTTCCATCACAGCTTTCCATTCTTTACCGTGTGGTGCTACTCGCCCAAAAACGTGATAAACAATTAAATGTGCCAATTCGTGAGGGACAATTTGCTGCAAAAAATATTCGGGATTTTCCAGTAGTAACGTGCGGTTAAAACGGATTTCGTTTTTCTGCAAATATGCCACGCCTGCTTTCACACCTCGTAGCTGATAGTTTATTTCAGGCATTGGGAAAGCACGTTGAAAATACCTTTCTGCAAGTAATAGATAATGGCGTAATTGACGCAATATTTGCATATTAAGTATGCGTAATGAAGGATCTGTCTCTGACATAAATCAAAAATCTAATTCTATACTTATTCAGAAGATTAAACTGACATATTTTTTATATTAGGTAATTCATCCATATGCCTAGTAATGACTAGGCAAGCTTATTTTATGAATACTAATTTAAACTACTTTTCTATTAGTTATTCCAAATCACCTGAAACTTTTAGCTGTGCTTATTACAATCATTTAATTTTTAAATGAGATCTTCATTATAATTCAATTATCTAAAGATATTTCTTGTTTGCTCTAAACGTTTAAATTGACTGATTAATAACACCGCTAGTAATAAACTATAAAATGCAAAAATTACGATAATCCATTGCGCCATTGAAAAACCTAAAAATGACCATGTAATATCTGCACAAGATCCGGTTGGGTTAAATATATAAGGCAACCAGCGATCCAAAGGCAATGTCTGTGGAAACTCCGCCATATAAGAACATTGATTCCAAGGCGCAGGATGAAGTTGATAATCAACGTGTTTGATTGCCAGTAATAAGCCTTTTACCGCACTCCCCAAGCCCACTAATAATGCCAATACGCGCAAAATGAGTGAGCGAGGGTAAAGCAAGCCAATTAATGCTGAAAATGTAATGCCAAGCAATGCAACACGCTCATAAATACACATCACGCAAGGGGCTAATCCCATTCCGTGTTGAAAATAAAGTGCGGTGCTTTCTAAGGCGATTGTTGAGATCAATAAAAGCAACCAACCGCCACGATTTAGTGATAACTGTTTGAAATATTTCAGCATTTTAAATCCTTCTTATACTGGAGTAACTAATCCTAGTTGAGTTAAAAACTGTGTTAATGTAGGCAATAAAAATTCTACTGCAGCTAATCCAACTAAAGATAGCACAATTGTATAAGGTAGCGCCATATAAACCATTCTTCCGTAAGATAAACGAATTAACGGCGCAAGCGAGGAAGTGAGCAAGAATAAAAATGCGGCTTGTCCGTTTGGTGTTGCGACAGATGGCAAGTTTGTCCCCGTGTTAATCGCCACAGCAAGTAATTCAAATTGTTGTGGTGAAATAATATGTTGTTCCAACGCAGCTTTTGCTTCATTAATATAGACCGTTGCGACAAAGACATTATCTGAAATCGCAGACAATACCCCATTAAAAATATAGAACAGCATTAACTGAACATTTTCGGAGGCAGACAGTACAAAATGAATAATCGGTGCGAAAAGGTGTTGATCAACAATAACAGCCACCACCGAGAAAAATACCACAAGCAAGGCTGTAAAAGGTAACGATTCTTGGAATGCCTTACCCAATGCGTGTTCACTCGTAATACCACAAGCGGAAGTACATAAAATGATGACACTTAAGCCTATTAATCCTACTGCAGCAAGATGGAAAGCCAGCCCAACGACAAGCCAAATTCCCACAAGAGCCTGAATAATAAGTTTAATACGTTCTTGATTATTCATTTTACGTTGGCGATTACGATCAAATTTTGCCAACACGCCCCAAACTTTGCGTGGAAGTTTTGCACCGTAACCAAATAAGTGAAATTTTTCGACAGCAATACAAGTTAATACACCACAAATTAAGATTGGGATCGTAACTGGCGTCATTCTGAAGAAGAATTCACCAAAGCCCCATTTCGCTTGTTCGGCAATAATTAAATTTTGTGGTTCTCCCACCATTGTCATTACACCGCCTAACGCCGTTCCCACCGCAGCGTGCATCATTAAGCTACGTAAAAAGGCACGAAATTCTTCCAACGTGTCTTTACGATTACCAATATGTTTATCATCATTAATATCATCAGAATCATCAAAGTGTTTCCCTGAAGCCACTTTATGATAAACACCATAAAACCCCATTCCCACACTAATAATCACTGCCACCACTGTTAAGGCATCCAAAAATGCAGAAAGAAATGCCGCACTTAAGCTAAATGAAAGAGACAAAACCAATTTAGAGCGAATATTGAGTAGCAACTTAGTAAAAATAAAAAGTAGCAGTTGCTTCATAAAATAAATGCCAGCCACCATAAACATTAAGAGCAAAATCACTTCAAAATTTGCCATAATTTCTGCCTTAACGTGTTCAGGGCGAGTCATTCCAATCATTACCGCTTCAATGGCTAATAGCCCGCCGGGTTGTAACGGATAACATTTTAACGCCATTGCAAGGGTTAAAATAAATTCAGCCACTAACACCCAGCCTGCAATAAATGGGCTAACACAAAAAAACAAAATTGGATTTAAAACTAAAAATCCAACGATGGCTAATTTGTACCAGTCAGGACTTGAACCAAGAAAATTTTTTAGAAATGCTTGATAATAGTTCATATTACGACCTTTACCTTAAAATGAAAAAATACAACTGTGCCAATTGTAATATATCCACCTTTCAAGGATAATAACAAATCTCTATTTTGTTATCTATGTCACAAATTTTTCAAAAAATAATTGCGCAAAAGTATGAATAATCATCAGTCGCTTCTTAAAGCCCAAAGCCCAGCGGGATTAGCTGAGGAATATATTGTAAAAAGCATTTGGAATAACCATTTTCCGCCGGGTTCTGATCTACCCGCAGAACGGGAATTAGCAGAAAAAATCGGGGTAACCAGAACGACATTGCGAGAAGTGTTGCAACGCCTTGCCCGTGATGGTTGGCTAAGTATTCAGCACGGCAAACCAACCCGCGTGAATAACGTATGGGAAACCGCCGGACCAAATATCATCAGCACACTCATTCAACTGGATAAATCCACTATTCCTGTGATTATTACCAATGTTGTTTCATTACGTACAAAAATGGGCGAACAGTATATCCCTGAAGCCATTCAAACCGATCCCGTCGCGTCATTAAAATTATTTGAAAATCTACCGCACTTGGCAGACACGCCACAGGCGTACGCTGAATTTGACTATCATTTATACCGCGCGTTTACCTTTGTCGCAAACAAACCCGTCTATGGTTTAATTTTAAATAGCTTTAAAGATCTCTACCACCAAGTGGCCTCTTTATTCTTTTCTGAAGCAAAATCGCGTCAATTCACGATGCAATTTTACCAAGCACTGCGCAAAAGTTGTGAGCAAGGCAATGTTGAACTGACTATTCAATGCCTCGCTGAAAACCGCGAACGTAGTAGCAGCATTTGGAAAGCAATGCTACATCACTTACCCGAGGATTTTGGCGAATAAAACAATTTAAGGGGAAAACGCCAGCCGCGAACTGGCGTTTAAATTGATAGATTACTGACGATAATTAGCTAGAAAACGTCCTAATCGCCCAAGCGCATCTTCAATTTGATTTACATAAGGCAAGGTAACAATGCGGAAGTGATCGGGGGAATGCCAGTTAAAACCGCGGCCGTGTACTAATAGCACTTTCTCTTGACGCAACAAATCCAGCACCATTTTTTCATCATCGTAAATATTGAATTTTTTCACATCAATTTTGGGGAACATATAAAGCGCGCCCATTGGTTTCACGCAACTCACTCCCGGAATTTGATTAATCAGTTCATAAGCTTTATTGCGTTGTTCTAATAAGCGCCCACCGGGCAGAATAAATTCATTAATGCTTTGATAGCCCCCTAATGCGGTTTGAATGGCGTGTTGCATTGGGTGATTTGCACATAAACGCATTGAAGCGAGCATATCTAGCCCTTCAATATAACCTTTTGCGTGCTGTTTCGGGCCATTTAAAATCATCCAGCCTTGACGGAAACCTGCAACTCGATAAGATTTAGACAACCCATTAAAGGTAATGGTTAATAAATCCGGCGCAAGTGCCGCAATATGATGATGAACCGCATCGTCATACAAAATTTTGTCATAAATTTCATCGGCAAAAATAATCAATTTATGTTCACGGGCAATATCCACAATACCTTGCAATAAGTCTTTGCTATACACTGCCCCCGTTGGATTATTTGGGTTGATAATCACAATAGCCTTAGTTCGAGAGGTAATTTTGCTTTTAATATCAGCTAAATCAGGAAACCAATCTGCCTGTTCATCACATAAATAATGCACCGCTTTTCCGCCCGCTAACGTAGCAGCAGCTGTCCATAATGGGTAATCAGGCATTGGGATCAACACTTCATCATCATTATTCAATAAGGCTTGCATTGACATCATAATCAGCTCAGACACGCCATTACCGATATAAACATCATTCACATTTGCGCCCTGAATGCCTTTTGATTGGTAATATTGCACAATGGCTTTACGTGCAGAATATAACCCTTTGGAATCACAATAACCTTGTGCTGAGGTCAGATTACGCAAAATATCCACCAAAATTTCATCTGGGGCTTCAAAACCAAAAGGCGCAGGATTGCCGATATTTAATTTTAAGATTTTATGTCCATCTTCTTCTAAACGTAGCGCCTCTTTATGCACTGGCCCACGAATATCGTAACAAACGTGTTCTAACTTGCTTGATTTAGGAAAGGTTGTCATTGTTATTATCCTTTTGGTTGCAATATCAATAATGTTGCGTGCGGTTATCATTTGGGGTAAAAAATTGCCGATAAAAATCGGCTTATTTCTTACCGCACTTTACGCTTATTTTACAAAGATGAAAAGATTTTATAAAAAATTTTCATAAAGTGCGGTAGAATTAGCCCTTATTTTTAACTGATTTTTTTGCCAAAAACAACGCTTTTTAAATGGATAATTTACGCACAATAAAACAACAGCTTTTGGCGCAACTCCGCCCTTCTCTGCTTGAACATAAGAAGATCGCTTGTGTGCAGGCAGAAATGGTTACGAACCTCAATTTATTAAGCTGGCTAAAAGCGCAAAAAACCTATCCGCAGTTTTACCTTAATTTCCGTGATAGTAAGCAAGTTGTCGCCGCTATCGGACAAGTGCGGTGTTTTTTGGAATTAAATCTGGCACAAGCTTTTATGCAAGAAAACCATTATCCCTTAGTGGGCGGTGTGCAATTTTATGGTGAAAGCCAATTTTTCTTACCACGTTTGTATTTGCAACAGCAAGAAAATAAGCTAAAAATTCAACTATTCATCGATCAAACAAAAGATTTTGCACAAGAATACCAAGCCTGCTTAAACGCATTAGAAACTTTTGAAAAAAGCACCGCACTTTGTCCAATTCAACAATCCATTCATTTTGGGCAAAAACGGGCAGCACAAGCACAATGGTGTGAATGGGTAGAACAAGGTTTACAGCAGATTAAGCAAGGCTTACTAAATAAAATTGTATTGGCGAATGAAACACTTTTCCACTCAGAAGGAAAACTGAACGCCTATGATTTTTTGGCTGAAAGTGAACGCTATAATTTCGGTTGCTATCATTTTCTATTTGCTGAAACGGAAGAATGTATTTTTATTGGCTCAAGCCCTGAACGCCTGTATCAACGGCAAGGCACACAACTGCAAACCGAAGCATTGGCAGGGACAGCCTTAGTGGGTGAAAATGCACAAGAAACCGCACAACAAGCCCAATGGCTTCTGCAAGATAAAAAAAATATTTATGAAAATCAACTCGTTGTTGATGACATTAAGCAACACCTTGCACCTTATAGCCAACATATTGAGGTTTCGCCCTTAGGTCTGAAGACCTTGCGCCAAGTGCAGCATTTAAGACGTAAAATTTCTGCACAGATTTCCCCCGAATATGGTGATAACCTTTTCTTAAATGCCATTCACCCCACCGCGGCAGTAGCAGGCTTGGGACGAAACGAAGCCATCGCATTTTTACGTCAAACGGAAACCTTTGACCGCCGTTGGTATGCAGGAACATTAGGCGTAATGCAAAAAGAATGGGCAGAATTCTGTGTGGCGATTCGCTCAGCGTTCATTGAGCAAGAACAAATTCGCGTTTTTGCCGGTGCGGGGATTGTTGAAGGCTCTATTCCCTTGTTAGAATGGCAAGAAATTGAGCGTAAAGCCTTAGGATTAATTTCTTTATTACAAGAATAAACATAGAAAGAACGAACAAAATCAATGGAGAACCCTATGTCAGTGAGTGTATTTAATCGTTGTTGGTCAAAAGTGATCTTGGAAACCCTGATTCGTCAAGGGGTTAGCCATTTTTGCATTGCGCCCGGTTCTCGTTCTACCCCACTCACGTTAGAAGCCGCTCGCCTTGAACAAGGTGGCAAAGCCAAATGCCATACCCATTTTGATGAACGTGGTTTGGGTTTTCTCGCCCTTGGTTTAGCTAAAGCAAATAAAAAGCCTGTGGCGATTATTGTAACTTCTGGCACGGCAGTGGCAAATCTTTATCCCGCGGTGATTGAAGCGCGCCAAAGTGGGGTAAATCTCATTGTATTGAGTGCCGATCGCCCGCCTGAATTATTGGAGTGTGGTGCAAATCAAGCCATTTTACAGCACAACATTTTTGCTGATTATCCTGTCGCAACAATAAATTTACCTCGTCCTAGCCAAGATTATTCACCTAACTGGCTGATTTCGCTTGTGGAACAGGCTTGTTATCGACAAAGCCAGCACGCTGGTGTCGTGCATATTAATATGCCATTTGCTGAGCCGTTATATGAAGCCAATGCAGAACAAATTGATCAACATCCTTGGCTTATGCCAATTCAGCGTTGGTTAAGCCAAAACAAACCGTGGCATAACCATCAAGCCCCACAAAAAGAAGTGGTAATGCACGAACATTGGGATCATTGGCGTACAAAACGTGGGATTATTTTGGTTGGAAAACTCCCCACAGAGCAAGCTATGGGCATTCGCACTTGGGCTGAAACGCAAGGCTGGATTATGCTCACAGATATTCAATCTGGCGTTGAGCCAACCCTACCTTATGCGGATATTTGGCTGGCAAATCAAACCGTTAAGAAAAAATTGCTTGAAGCAGATATTGTGTTGCAATTTGGCTCGCACTTTATTAGCAAACGTATAAATCAATTTATGGCGGCCTTTAAAGGGGAATATTGGATCGTTGAACCTTCAGATAATTCGGTTGATCCAAACCATCACGCACACACCCGTTTTAATGGAAAAATTCATCATTGGCTACGCGCCCATCCCCCTTTACGCCAGAAACCTTGGTTATTAGAGCCAATCGCACTGGCTAAGTTCTGTGCCAGCTTTGTGGAACAGCAAGTGGGCGGTAATTTGAATGAGGCCTCTTTAGCTCACCATTTAGAGCGTTTATTACCCAATAATGGACTGCTCTTTTTGGGCAACAGCCTCTTTGTACGCTTGGTTGATGCCCTAACTAAATTGCCAGAAGGCTACCCGGTGTACACCAACCGTGGTGCAAGTGGCATTGACGGTTTACTTGCCACCGCAACAGGCTTAAGTTTAGGCTCAAACCAGCCTGTGGTAGCAATGCTTGGAGATACTTCCGCCCTATACGATCTCAATTCCTTAGCATTGCTTAAAAAAGTAAACCAGCCAACCATTATTTTTGTGATCAATAATAATGGCGGTGCAATTTTCGATATGCTGCCTGTGGATGCGGAAATGAAAAATAAATTCTATCGTATGCCGCATAATTTAGAATTTTCTCACGCGGCATCAATGTTTGATCTCAAATATGCACGTCCTTACACTTGGGCGGATCTCAGCTCCGTGCTTAAACAGGCTTATTTCCGCCGCGAAGCCACTTTAATCGAAATTAAGGTGAACAATAGCGACGGCAGTAATATTTATAAACGTCTGATTGAACAAATTAGCCACGCAGTCATTGGCGCTTAGATAAGAAGCTTAAGTAATGGCAAAGCCCCATTTAGTTTTTCTGCACGGTTTACTTGGTACAAAGGCGGATTGGCAAAAAATCATCGAAAAACTACCGCACTTTTCCTGTCTCGCTCTTGATCTCCCCTTACACGGGGAGAATAAACATATTAACGTGACAGATTTTGACAACGCAGCAGAAATACTCACTCAACAAATTCAAAGTGCGGTGCAAAATCAGCCCTATTTTTTAATTGGTTATTCACTAGGTGGACGGCTTGCTCTTTACTATGCCTTACAAGCCGAAGTAGAAAAAGGTGATTTACAAGGGTTGATTTTAGAGGGGGCAAATTTAGGGCTAACCTCCGAGCAAGAACGCCAACAACGCTGGCAAAATGATTGTGATTGGGCTGAACGTTTTGCCACTCAGCCAGCTCATCAGGTGTTAGAAGATTGGTATCAACAACCCGTGTTTAGCCACTTAACCGCTGAACAACGGCAGGTCTTGATTAAACTTCGCCAAGCTAATTGTGGTGAAAATATTGCTCAAATGCTCAAAGCCACTTCTCTTGCCACACAACCTGATTTTCGCTCACAAGTGCGGTCAAATTCCTTGCCAATTTTTTATCTTTGCGGTGAAAAAGATGTCAAATTCCGTCAAATGGCGGTGGAAAACCAACTCAACTTACATTTCATTCCCAATGCAGGACATAATGCTCATCAAGAAAATCCACAGGCTTTTTCGCAATGTTTGGCACACATTCTCGCTAAAATTCATTCTATTTAAGTGAAAAAACGCAGTTTTTATAAGATGTTAAGTAAGCACTAGGTTGGAAAAATGCTGACTAATACGAAAATCTAATGACAAATTTGTATAGATAAATCCGCCAGTTTTTCCCATACATCATCACTAAATTCAAGTTTTACCAAACGTTCTAATTCGGCGAGCTGTTGAATAATTTCATACAGTTTACGATAGTTTAAGCGTTGAATCGCTTGTAAGAAAAGTGGGCGACGTGTTTGCCAAATTTTAAGTTGATCAAATTTTTCACGCAATTTCGCCGTAGAAAGCCCTTGATCAATATTGCTCATCCCTTGTTGTGGTTGAGTGAGTGTCAAAAGGGTTATTAACTCACGTTGCAAGGTACGCAATAAAATTACAGGCTGAATTTCCTCACCACGCAACCCTGCTAAAATTCGTCTGGCACGTTGGCTTTTTCCCTCAAGTAAGGCATCAACCCATTGAAATACGGTAAACACGGAGGATTGTTCCACCACATTTTGCACGCGAGATAAGGTGATTTTATCCTTTGGATAAAGCAATGCTAGTAGCTGCAAGGTCTGTTTTAAGGCAAGAAGATTATTTTCATAGCTATAACACAAAAGCTGGATTGCCTCTGGCTCAATAAAGATTTCTAAGGTTTTACTACGCCCAACAATCCAACGAGGTAATTGTTCAATACTTGGTGTTTGACAATTTACGAGAGAAAATTGCGGATCAAACTGACTGGCTTGCACAAACCAATCTTGTTTTTCCATTGGTTTGGTGAGTTTTGCCATTTGCAAAATGAGTAGCACATCTTGATTTAACAAACTTATTAATTCAGCGATACGCTTTTGTAAAAGTGCGGTGAGATTTTCAGGAAAATTTAACACTAAAATTTGACGACTGAAAAATAATCCCATTGATTGCACTTGTTCGTTTAAGGCGATCCAATCGGTGCTATTATCAATAGTCATTTCATTTTTTTCATCAAAGTCTTGCTGTTTTGCCGTTGTGCAAATGAGATCCTTGCTTTCTTGTAAAAGCAAAGGATCTTGCCCCACTAAACAATAAATTGATGCTAACTTTTTATCTAGCGAGGCACTGAGCTGATCGGCAAACAGACGTTGCATTATTGGCTTTTCACCTGCTGTTTTAACGCCACCATTTTGCTGATAAGTTGGCGCGCTGCTTGCTCACGCATATCATTCCAAATTACCTCTTTTTCGGCAGATTTGGCTAATGCTGCACGTGAGTTATCAAAGAAAGTGCGAGTTACTTGCGTATTAATTGGATAACGTTGCTTGTTTTTCAGCTGAATGTTCGCCTCCACTTGTAACACTAATACTTTTTCAGCCTCACGTCCTTGCTTGAAAATAGATGCCACTTCACTGTTCTCACGCACATTATTTAAGCGGAACACCACCACATCGCCTTGCTCAACAAGTTGGATATTATTGGCTCTTAACTGCTTACGCATTGCAATCGTCATCGCATCATAAGGATCACGGCTTTCTAGACGCAATGTTCTTAGTTCTTGCGGAATTAATTCGCCATTTTGGAAATGAAAACCACAAGCCGTGAGTAATGCAACAACACTGACGAGAGATAATTTTTTAAGTAAGTTCAACATTTGATTTTCTCTTAATAATTCGCCCCACCTAATGCGTGGGGCATAGGATCATTTCGCTACAAAGCTAAATAACTTACCGGGTACATAGATGGTTTTCACAATGTTTAGACCATCTAAGAATTTTTGTACATTCGGATCAGCAAGCGCAATGTCTTTAATCGCCTCTTCTGCCATATCCGCAGGCACAGTAATTTTAGCGCGCACTTTACCATTGACTTGCACCACTACCAGTTTTTCGTCATCGATCATTGCTTGCTCATCGGCTTTCACCCAAGGGGCAAAGTCAATCGCCCCTTGATTTCCAAGCTCTTTCCATAATTGGAAACAAATGTGCGGAGTGATCGGATAAAGCATTTTAACGACCGCATTTAACGCTTCAGCCATTACCGTGCGATCTTGTTCATCTTCTAATGGGGCTTTGGTTAATTTGTTCATTAGCTCCATCACCGCAGCAATCGCCGTGTTAAAAGTTTGACGACGACCGATATCATCGCTCACTTTCGCAATAGTTTTATGCACATCACGGCGTAAGGCTTTTTGAGCGTTAGAAAGTGCGGTTGGATTTAGCGCTGTTTTTGCAGGATTTTTACTGTACTCAAAGACTAAATTCCATAAACGGCGTAAGAAACGGTTTGCCCCTTCCACGCCAGATTCTTGCCATTCTAAGGTCATTTCAGCAGGGGAAGCAAACATCATAAATAAGCGTACGGTATCTGCACCGTATTTTTCCACCATTTCTTGTGGGTCAATACCATTGTTTTTCGATTTTGACATCTTCGTCATTCCGCTATGGACTAACTCGCGTCCTTCATCATCAATAGCACGGATAATACGTCCTTTTTCATCACGCTCAAGCGTAACTTTGGTTGGCGAGACCCAAATGCGTTCGTTGGTGTCGCTGGTGTAATAAAACGCATCAGCTAAGACCATTCCTTGACATAATAATTTATTTGCTGGCTCATCTGTGTTTACTAAACCAGCATCACGCAATAATTTATGGAAGAAACGGAAATAAAGTAAATGCATTGTGGCGTGTTCAATACCACCGATATATTGATCCACTGGCAGCCAGTAATTTGCCTCTTCAGGGTTCAACATTGCTTGGTGGAAATCTGGACAAGTGTAACGCGCGTAATACCACGAAGATTCCATAAAGGTGTCGAAGGTATCGGTTTCTTTCAATGCAGGTTGCCCATTGTAAGTGGTTTTTGCCCAATTTGGATCAGCTTTGATTGGGCTACGAACGCCGTCCATCACCACATCTTCAGGTAATACAATTGGCAAATCTGCAAGTGGTGCCGGCACAACTTCACCATTTTCAAGGGTAAGCATAGGGATTGGTGCGCCCCAATAACGTTGGCGTGATACCCCCCAATCGCGTAAGCGATAATTCACTTGACGTTTGCCCACACCCATTTGTTCTAATTTATCCGCAATCCCTTTGAATGCAGCATCAAAACCTAAGCCATCAAATTCTGCTGAATTAATCAAAATACCGTGTTCAGTATAAGCCTGCTGTGATAAATCTAACGAGCTACCGTCTTCTGGCGTGATAACAGGGTAAAGCGGTAAATCATATTTTTTAGCAAATTCATAATCACGCTCATCGTGTGCTGGCACCGCCATTACCGCTCCTGTGCCATAATGCATTAACACAAAGTTAGCGACCCAAACAGGCACTAATTTCCCTGTAATCGGGTGAATGGCGTGAATGCCCGTTGCCATTCCTTTTTTCTCCATTGTGGCAAGCTCTGCTTCCGCCACTTTAGTATTTTTTGCTTCTTGAATAAATTGGGCAAGTGCGGGGTTATTTTGTGCTGCTTTTTCCGCTAATGGGTGTGCTGCGGCAACAGCCAGATACGACACGCCATAGAACGTATCTGGACGTGTCGTATAAACCGTTACGGTTTCATCAGAATTTTCAATATTAAAGGTAATTTCTACCCCTTCTGAACGACCGATCCAGTTACACTGCATCGTTTTCACCATATCAGGCCATTCAGGCAGTTGATCTAAACCGCCCAATAATTGTTCAGCATAGTCAGTAATCTTAATAAACCATTGTGGGATCTCTTTTTGTTCCACAGGGGTATCACAACGCCAGCAACGCCCTTCGTGAACTTGCTCATTAGCAAGCACAGTTTCATCATTCGGACACCAGTTTACGCTAGAGGTTTTTTTATACACTAAGCCTTTGCGGTAAAGCTCCGTGAAGAACCATTGCTCCCATTTATAATATTCAGGTTTACAAGTGGCAATTTCACGATCCCAGTCAAAACCGAAGCCCAAAATTTTGAGCTGATTTTTCATATATTCAATATTTTCGTAGGTCCATTTGGCAGGCGCGGTTTTATTTTTCACCGCTGCTCCTTCCGCAGGTAAACCAAATGCATCCCACCCCATTGGCTGTAACACATTTTTACCGTTCATTCGCTGGTAACGAGAAATGACATCACCAATGGTATAATTACGAACGTGTCCCATATGCAAGCGACCAGATGGATAAGGGAACATTGAAAGGCAATAATATTTCTCTTTACTCGGATCTTGCACCGCTTTAAACGTCTTATTTTCAGCCCAATATTTCTGCACTTCACTCTCAATCAAATCAGGGCGATATTGTTCTTGCATAATGTTACCTTTAAAAAATTATCAAAAAATTGACCGCACTTTCCCCCCTTTACCAGAGGCGATTTTAGCGGTATAGATGAATAAGAAAATGTGGTATAGGATAGCGTAAAATGGGGAAAATTGATAGTACCTTACACTAATTCTACACTAAATATATGGGGCTAACTCCAGCTTTAAACATTCCCTAAAAATCAATGTTACCTCCGACCACATCACTCAAATTTCTAAAAAATATGACATCATCATTTTGTGAAGGACATCACACTTTTTAAATAAGATTTAATCTATAATGCTCGGAAATATTCAAGTCTAAGAAACTGAAATAGAGAAAAATAATGAAAATGTCTTTGACTTTATTGCGTATAATTTTCCTGCCCACATTATTTTACTTGTTTTGTTCTCTTGCCTTTGGGCAAAATACACTTTCTTTGCAAAAACAAGATAATAAACTTATACTTAACTTCCAATTAGATAATGCGAAAAAGATAGTCATAGATCCTATTTTTAATGAGGTTTTTATTCCAGAAAAAAGTATAATGAATTCTAATGATGGAAAATTTAAAGTAACACTACATATCAAACCGATTACGTCTGAAGATTTTTACGACCCATTACGGTTATACAGCAATGGTGAGTTTCTCTTATATTCTGAATATCTTTTCCCATACAAGATTATTTATAAAAACAATACAACGACAAATAAAAATCACACGGAACATAATAAATACCCATTGATAAAAATAAAACAAGATCCTAAAAACTATGTACTTGGAAAAAGATATATATTTTTCGGAAAGCCTGAAAAAATAAAAATTATCGGCTTGCCAGAAAATGCTCCCCTACAAAATAAACTTCACTCATTAGCTAAAGACATCTTTTCTTACTATGCAAAAAAATTTGGTCATTTATCCAAAAAAGAACCAATTATGATCATAGACTTTACTCACAATAATCAAAACAGAGGGAATTTTTATTATAAAGGAGATGCAATAGAAAATTTTCTTTCTTACAACGTAAATAATGTATTAACACTCTCTCAACAATCCTATTTCCAACTTTATCAATTTATTGCGCACGAAATATTTCACCTCTGGAATGCTTACGAACACGAACATAAACAAACTCATTGGTTACATGAGGGAAGTGCAGATTATTTTGCTTTTCAACTTTTATCCGATTTAGGTTATATCAAAAAAGACAAATTAGAAAAAATAAAATCTGCTTATTTAACTCGCTGTCGCCGTTTTTACTTAGATAAACAGCATAAAAATGAGATTATGAATAACAGTAACAATGATTCTTCTATTTATTTTTGCGGCACCGCTTTACATATTATATTAGAAAAGCTAGCAAGCCCTCAAGCAGTAGAAAATATATGGAAAGCAATTTTCAAAAAACCTAGTTACCATAACAATGATTTCTGGAAGCTGATAAAAAATAGCCCAAATATTTCCCCTAGAACCAAACAGATAATTTATGCATTTATTTATAAAAAAGGGGGAGTAATTCGTACAATTAACACATTAAAGAAATAGCTCAATAAATATAATGAACTATGAATGACATTTTTCATACAACGGCAGTAACTCTTGAATAGTTTGTACGATAAATTCCACCGCATCAATGTGATCTAATTCAGCTTTTTCAATATTTTTTCCTATACAGAAAAAATCTTCATCATTGTTGAGTAAAAAATCCTGTGCAGAAAGCGACCGCACTTTGCGGAAATCAGCGTATTCGCTTTCATCACCACGCCAAAAATCAAAATCGGCATACTGTACTTGATCCAACTGTTCAACCCATTGGTTGTATTGTTGCACATTGATTTGCGAGCGATCAGCTCGGTAGCAATGCCAATCAAGGCTCACTTGTAAACGGCGACGATTTAAGATAACCGATAGAATCGCTGCGGAATTTTTGTTAAATTCATATTTAAAATAAGCAAAAAAATGCGCCCGCACTTGCCAACCGTTACACCATTTTTCAATATGAGGTTCAGCAAAAGGTGCGCCAAGCTGTTGTGCCACTTGTAAGATGGCGGTCTTCCATAAATTCCAGTCCCGTTTGTAATCCGCTTTAATTTGTGGGATTTGTTCAGGGCAAAATTTTTTCATTTGTGCGAACTGAAAAAAAGGCAGATTAAACAGATCGCAACTAGCAGAGGTAATCGGTTTTGCCTTCATTTTTTAGGTATATTGTTTCATTGCTGGTTGAGTAAAATAACGCTTATCTTCCCAGCGTAGCATTGTCATTCGATTGCCCCACACACAGCCGGTATCAAGGGCATAAATATTAGCTGGCGTAGGCGTATCCACTAAACTTGCCCAATGGCCAAAGACGATATTTTGTGTTTTAAACAAGGGATTATTAAGCCTAAACCAAGGTGTCAGTTCAACGGGGGCTTCATCAACAGGGGCTTTGCAATCAAAGTCAAGGCGGTGATCATAATAGCAAAAACGCATACGGGTAAACACATTAATAATGTAACGTAAACGGTCGATACCGTGCAAATCAGGCGACCAGCGATCTGGCTGGTTATCATACATTTGCGCGATCATTGCATAATAATCACCGTGGCGTAGCACTTGTTCCACTTCGCTAGCACAAGCTTTCGCGGTGTCAAGATCCCAATCAGGTGAAATGCCGGCGTGAGTGAGCAAGAAATTGGCTTGCTCATTATGAATAAGTAAAGGCTGCTGGCTAAGCCAGTCAATCAACTCGTGAAAATCAGGGGCGTTGAAAATGGCATCCACACGATCTTTGGGCTTCACTTGCTTAATTCCAAGTGCGGTAGAAATTAAATGCAAATCGTGATTGCCTAGCACAGTGTGAGCCGACTCGCCAAGCGATTTGACTAAACGCAAACATTCAAGCGATTTATCCCCTCGCGCCACCAAATCACCAACCAAATAAAGGACATCTTGGCTTGGATCAAACTTTACCTTTTCCAGCAAAGCGTGCAGTTCATCATAACAGCCTTGCAGATCACCGACTAAATAAGTTGCCATTGTTTATTCCACTTCACTCTGTTCATTTTCCAGCACAGGATTATCACACAGCCAGTTTGCCAATCTTGCATAATCGGCAATGGAGAGATTTTCCGCTCGTGCGTTCAAATCAATACCAAGTGCGGTGAGATTTTCTGCAGAAAATAACGTAGAAAGTGCATTACGCAAGGTTTTACGACGTTGATTAAAGGCTTGCGTACACACGCGATTGAGCCAGTATAAATCTTTCACAGGGTGCGGAAGCGTGCTGTGTGGAATTAAGCGCACCACCGCAGAATCCACTTTGGGTGCTGGTTTGAAAGCTGTCGGCGGCACTTCCAATACAGGCATTACTTGGCAAAAATATTGCGCCATAATGGTTAAGCGTCCGTAAGCCTTGCTATTCGGTGCAGCGCAAAGACGTTTTACCACTTCTTTTTGTAGCATAAAGTGCATATCTTGAATTTGTTCGCAATAGTTGAACAAATGGAACATTAATGGCGTTGAAATGTTATAAGGAAGATTGCCGAAAATGCGTAATTTCTGATTTTTTTCCGCTAAATGCTCATCACGGTAAAGTTGCCCAAAATCAAACTGCATCGCATCTGTTTCAATCACATTCAACTTTTGATGTAAAAATGGGTGATGACGCAAACGTTCAGCCAAATCTCGGTCTAACTCCACAACGGTTAAACGCTCAACTCGCTCCGCCACAGGTTCTGTTAGCGCCCCCAAACCGGGGCCGATTTCTACTAAGAATTGATCTGGCTGTGGATAAATGGCTGCCACAATGCTTTGAATAATATTATCGTCTGATAAAAAGTTCTGCCCAAAACGTTTACGGGCGGTATGACCTAGATGTTTTCTTGAACTCATAATGATTTATCACTGTTAAAAAAGACACGCTATTATAAAACAAAAATCCCAGCATTGGGGCTGGGATTTCGTGATTGCTTCAAATTACTTGAAATATTTAATATTCGCTGTTTTACGCAAGGCTTTCACCCAATCTTGTGAGGCTTCACGCAGTTGTTGATTAACTAACTGTTCATAGGCTTTTTGCATATAAGCATCACGGGTACGATCCCCTTGGCGAGTGTCAGTAACTTCTAAAATATGCCAGCCAAATTCTGTTTTAAATGGGGCTGAAATGGTGCCTTTCTTCGTGCTTTGTACCATTTTAGCAAAGGGTGGCACATAGGTTTCTGGGAAAGCAAAGCCTAAACTGCCGCCATTCGCGCCAGATAAATAATCTTT
Organism: Avibacterium sp. 21-595; assembly: GCF_023611905.1. Lineage (NCBI taxonomy): Bacteria > Pseudomonadati > Pseudomonadota > Gammaproteobacteria > Pasteurellales > Pasteurellaceae > Avibacterium > Avibacterium sp. 21-595. The sequence goes on from NZ_CP091455.1 coordinate 2,030,670, forward strand.
AGAATATTTTAATGCGGCATCAGCAAAGGTGGTTTTGTGCGCCAAAATATCCGCACGAATTTGAGTTAATTGCGCTTTCGCTTGCGCATCATTTAATAATGGGTTTAATTTCAATAAGATATGACGAACTTGGTATTCTGTTCCAGTTACTTTTTTCTCTTTACCCTGTGCTTTCGCTTGATCAAGCAATTTTTGCCCAAGTTCTTGCACTTCTTCTCGGGTTACATCAACACTTTTACCAATCGCCTGATTGCGCACTTCCGACATTAATAATTGATTTGCGATCTGTTGGCGATACTGATGATAGTTAATGCCTTGATAATCCAATACATCAAGTAGTTGTCCGTACGTCAAGCCATTGCGTGCCGCAATATCTTCCATTACACGATCAACTTGTGCGCTACTCACACTCACGCCAGAATCTTTAATGGCTTGATTAACTAAAATATCATCAATCACCGTATTTAATGCCGCCTCGCGATTTGCTTCTGTATTGGCCTTTTTACCTAAAGCAGTACGCACTTGGCTTTCTAAAATAGGGCTTCCATTCACTGTGGCAACCACGCGTTCTACAGCAGATACATTCGCTGAAAGCGCAAATAATCCCACCAAACCTACTAAAATCGCTTTAAAGTTAAATCCTTTCATATTTTCCATTTATTAGTTCAAATTATTTTACGTTAGAGTGTCAATTTGCCAAAAGGTTCATCGATTTAGTTTGATAAAACATTTTTTACACGACGTTTATTTTGATACCAGCGCTACTTCATAACATTGATCAAACTTCATCGTGCGAACTTGCACTTTTTCCGCACGACTGGTTGGCACATTTTTGCCGACATAATCGGCACGAATTGGCAATTCACGGTGTCCGCGATCCACAAAAATCACTAATTCCACTTTTGCTGCTCGCCCAAAATCAATTAACGCATCTAACGCCGCTCGAATGGTGCGCCCCGTGAACAACACATCATCAACCAAAATTACAATTTTATTTTGAATACTCACATAATTTGATGCGCCGCTATACACAGGTGATTGACTTTGTGGCTCAACATATTCTAAATCATCGCGATAAAAAGTAATATCCAAATCAAGGGAAGGGACTTCTTTCCCCGTTAAATCATTAATTTTACGCTTAATTAATTCTGCGATTTCTGCCCCACGGCGTTTAATGCCGACGATCACTAAGTCATCAAGATGTTGATGTTTTTCTATGATCTCGTGTGAAATCCGCGAAATGGTTCGCATAAATCGATCTTCATCAATAAGAATTTTTTCTGCCATTTATAAATCCTAGGTTGTGATAAATTTTTTCGCTACTATACCAAAAACTCACCCAAAAATGACCGCACTTAATAAAATTCTTTCTCGCTCAACATAACGAAAAAGCACAAACCTGCGTTTGTGCTTTGTATCGTTAATCGATGGCATACCCTGCATTTGGCAAGCGCTTGCCATCTAAATAAGCCTTGCCAGCCTCAAGCGTTAAGCGATCGGTCACAAACCATTTAATCACCAAAGGATAAATTTGTTGCTCTTGATATTTCACTCGCTGCTCAATATCAACCACGTCATCATCAGGAAAAATCGGCACTTTTGCTTGTAGCACAATTGCCCCGCCATCTACCTCTTCATTGACAAAATGCACCGTTGTGCCGTGTTCTTGTTCGCCCGCCTCTAAAGCTCGCTGATAAGTATGTAAGCCGGGGTATTTCGGTAACAATGAAGGATGAATATTGAGAATTTTTCCCGCAAAACGTTGGGTAAATTCAGCAGTCAAAATTTTCATATACCCCGCTAAAACAATCAAATCCGCCCCTAATATGGCGATATAATCACCAATAGCCTGATCCATTTGCTTATTATCTGCATAATCTTTTCGCTCAAAAAGTGCGGTAGGAATTTCAGCCATTTTTGCCCGTTGTAATCCATAAGCCGTTGCTTTATTAGAAATGACAGCACAGATTTGTGCGGGGATATCGCCAACCTTGCAGGCATCAATAATGCTTTGCAAGGTTTGCCCCTCACCAGAAATTAATACAGCGATCTTTTTCATTAACGAATAATAACCTGCTGTTCACCTTCACTTAGGCTTTCAATATGCCCAATCTGCCACGCCGTTTCGCCCGCTTGGTGTAATAATGCTAACGCGGTTTCCACTTGATCTTGTGGCAAGGCAATGATCATTCCCACACCACAATTGAAAGTGCGGTACATTTCATAACGTTCAATGTTGCCCTGTTCTTGTAGCCAGTTGAAAATAGCAGGCCATTGCCAGCTTGATTCATCAATCACCGCTTTCACATTATGTGGTAACACGCGTGGAATATTTTCCCAAAAACCACCGCCTGTTAAGTGAGAAATGGCGTGAACAGACACGTGTTTGATTAATTGCAAAATGGATTTTACATAAATTTTTGTTGGCGCTAACACTTGATCGGCGAAAGGTTTTCCGTCTAATTGTGCTGTAGCTGGCTCAATGCCTGAACGTTCGATTACTTTACGGATTAATGAATAGCCATTGGAATGCGCCCCACTTGAGCCTAATGCGATTAAGGCATCGCCCACTTTCACCCGACTACCGTCAATAATTTCAGATTTTTCTACGACACCGACGCAGAACCCCGCCAAATCATAATCACCTTGATGATACATACCGGGCATTTCAGCAGTTTCACCGCCGACTAAGGCACAACCTGCTTGCTCACAACCATTTGCGATACCTTTAATCACACTCGCTGCCACATCAACATCTAATTTACCTGTGGCATAATAATCAAGGAAAAATAGTGGTTCAGCGCCTTGCACCACTAAATCATTCACGCACATCGCGACCAAGTCAATGCCAATGGTATCGTGTTTATTCAAATCAATGGCAAGGCGTAATTTTGTCCCAACACCATCTGTGCCTGACACCAAAATTGGCTCTTTATATTTACTTGGCAATGCACAAAGAGCGCCAAAGCCACCCAATCCCCCCATCACTTCTGGACGCGTAGTGCGTTTTACATCGGCTTTAATTTTTTCCACTAACGCATTGCCAGCGTTAATATCGACACCTGCATCTTTGTAACTTAATGATTGTTTGCTCACGATTTTTTCCTATATGACTTGAGTTACTAAAAATCGCGCGTATTGTATCACGCCTACGCAATCGTTTGCGATAAATTTTCTCTTGTCTCATTATTTTCATTCTTTAGACGCATTTTGATTTGTGCAACAGCTCACAAAATTGGCTTTTTTTGTTAGAAATTGCCCCCCAAATATGCAAGAATAATTTTAACCTAATCAACACGCATTCTTCCTCAGAATGTAAGGAGGTCAAAATGAGAAAATTAGGTTTATCACTGAGTGTAATGTTGCTCGCTGCTTGTTCTACCACTCCAACTTCGCCTCCTCCCGAAGTCAAACTCGTGCTACCAACCTTAACCAAAGCGGGCTATTTCAAGTTAGCACCAAATGCCGAATATTATGTGGATACCCAATCAGTTTGGGTAGATAACGAAGACAAACATTTAATTCATTTTGATGTCGTGATTAATTCAGACAAAGGCTTATTCGTGTATAAAAACCGTCCTGAACTTTACGCGCGATCCGTGCGTCAATATAAAATACTCAACTGCGACACTTACCGTCTGACACAAGTTAGAACAGATTATTACAGTGAATTTTGGGGCGATGGTATCCGCGCAGCGCTACGCAAACAACAAAGGCATACGGTAAAATTGCAAAAAAATTCCACCCTTTATGTATTGGGTCAAGTGATGTGCGCCAATATGTATCGAAAATGGTAAATGAAAAAACAAGATCACTAAAATAGAAAAAATGAGAAGAAAAAAGTGCGGTGCAAATTTTCAGCATTTTTGCACCGCACTTCTTATTTAAGCATTACGGGCGTTTAATCAAACGCTTACGCATTTTTATATTGATCATTTCAACCACAACAGAAAAGCCCATCGCGAAATAGATATAGCCTTTTGGAATATGGAAATCTAAGCCTTCGCCAATTAATGCTACGCCCACTAAAATCAAGAATGAAAGCGCTAGCACTTTTAGCGTTGGGTGGGCTTCCACAAAATCGCCAATCGGTTTTGCCGCAAGCATCATCACCCCAACAGCAATAATGATCGCTAAAATCATTACGCCAACTTGGCTTGCCATTCCCACTGCGGTGATCACGGAATCAAGGGAAAACACAATATCTAAAATGGCAATTTGAATGAGTACGCTGAAAAAATTCACTTTTTTCACCGCACTTTGTTCTTCTTCCTCTTCTGGCGTCATTGCGTGGTGAATTTCGTGGGTACTTTTGGCGACAAGGAACAATCCCCCTAAAATTAAAATGAGATCTCGTCCTGAAATTGATTGTGAAAATACCTCAAATAATGGGGTGGTTAATTTCATCAGCCAAGAAAGGGAAAGCAGTAATAAAATACGCGTTGCCATTGCTAAGCCTAACCCAATCAAGCGTCCAGATTGGCGTTGTTGTGCGGGTAAGCGCCCAACTAAAATGCTGATAAAAATGATGTTATCAATACCTAACACAATTTCTAATGCGGTTAGGGTAAATAAGGCCACCCACGCCTCTGGGCTGGCAATCCAATCAAACATAATCCGTTCCTTAAAGAAAGTAGAGATAAGGCGAGCAATAATATAGATTTCTCACTTTAATGCAAAGGGAAATCAGCTATTTCGCTGAAATTGTTGCAAGATTTCGTGTGTGAAATTTTTGCGTAAATAAAAACCGAGTGGCAAGGTGTCAATCATCTCACCGTTTCGCCCAATGCCTTTCGTGAGCGATTTCCGACTTGCGCCTTTAGGGCGAAGTTGTAGCACTTCCCCCAGACGTGCGGTAATTTCATCAAGGCGACCAAATACGATATATTCCATTAATTCTTCCCAATCTTGTTGTAAGCGTTGTTCTTGTTCATAAGAAGGTTGCCACAAAATAGGCTGTCCGATATGACGATCGGCAAGAGGAATATTGCGTTCACCTTCAATGGGTATCCACAGCACTTTAGATAATTTATGCCGAACGTGGGAAGATTGCCACGTAATGCCACTATTTTGCACTAGTGGGGCAAGGCTGACAAAGGTGGTTTCTAAAGGTTTGCCTTGACGGTCAATGGGAATGGTTTTAAGTTCAATGCCAAGGTGCGCAAAATCTTGTTCTGCTTTGCTTCCTGCGGTTGCGCCTAAGGCGCTTTCCAGCAACATACCTACCCAGCCTTTATCCCGTTTCAAATTGGGTGGCACAGCAATATTCAGCCCTTTGGCAACTTCACCAAAGGTGAGACCAGCGAGAGATTGCGCGAGAGAAAGAAGGGCTTGTTCGGAGTGCGGACTATTCATAAAGTGCGGTGCTTTTTTATCTGGTTTTTACTTAGCTTTGATACTTTTTCAATAATTTTTGTTTGACGTATTCCACGCCTTTATCCACATAAGCAATATTTTCTAACTGTAATAAATAGCGTTTGGCTGGTAATCCACCACCAAACCCTGTTAGCTGACGTGTTTTACCTAACACACGATGGCAAGGAATGATAATGCTAATTGGGTTGCCCCCTACTGCACCGCCTACCGCCCGCACCGCTTTAGGGTTATTAATGTGATGGGCTAACTCGCCATAACTTGAGGTTTCGCCATAAGGAATTTGGCACAATTGTTGCCAAATGCGTTGCTGAAAGGGAGTACCTTGTGGATTAAGCGGAATATCCGCAAAGGTTTCTTTTTCGCCATTGAAATAACGTGTTAACGCCGCTGAAACCTGAGTAAAGAGCGGATGATTTTCTCGCAAAATCCATTTCGGATTTGGGGCAATTTGCTCGGCTTCAAAATCCAAATTGGTCAATTTATTATCTTGGCTAATCATTAATAATCGCCCTATCGGGGAATGATAATAACAATAGTAGATTTCAGGCATTGGTGAGTTCTCTAAAAATGATATAAATAAGCCTATCCAGTTGGATAGGCTTATTATAATGAAATTTGCGTAAATGCCTAGTTTCTCAAATTAGAAGCTGTAATTTACGTTTAAACCGTAAAGGTTAGCACTGGATTTTGAACGATAGTCGGCTTTAACTTCAACTAAACCACCACCAAGGCTTTGTGTTTCGGTGAAGTTTACTTTCTTACCACGTAGGTGAGCAAAACCGAAATCCACAGAAAGATTTGGGGTAAATTTATAGGTTGCCCCTAAGCTGTACCAAGTGCGATCTGTATCAGGAATTGAGGCACTTGCGTGTTCTGTTGGTGCAGCGGCTTCATCATAGGCAATCCCTGCGCGTAAAGTTAATTGGTCATTAACAAGATAACTTACCCCTAAAGCTACGCGTGTATTATCGCGGTATCTTTCTTCCTTATGAAGTGCAAGATCCCCATTACGAGAGCCTGCTGGCACACTGTCATAGGTGGCGTGTAAATTCTTTAAACGGCTCCATTCTGTATATTTGTAACTATAATGCACGGCGAAAGCATCTGTTAATTGGTGGAAACCTGAAATTTCCCAATATCCTGGTAAATTTAATGTTAATGATCCTGCACCAACATAAGGCTTAACCCCATAAGGCATATAACTTACCGCATTACGATCTTTAAACTCAATATCAATTTTTGAATGATATGCCACACCAATACGGTTTCTTTCATTAAATTCATAAACAAGACCGGCATTCCAACCAAAGCCCCAAGCGCTTCTATCTTCAAGGTGAGTGAGAACTGTACCTTTCTCAACGCCTGCACCAACTTGTGCCGCCATTGGCGCATAAGGGCTAGGACTTGCTGCAACAGCATTTAGTGCATCATCTAAAATCCCTGCTGTGCGTTCAACTTCAGCTTTAGCATAAATAGCATTTAACCCCGCACCAATACTAAATCCTTCGCTAACACGGTAAGCACCACTTAAATTTAAGTTAATTGCGCTTAAATCAGTTTTTCCACCAAAAACACCCGCACTATAATCGCTACCATATTCACTTCTTAAACCAAAGTTTACATTCATTCCTGCACCAATTGCGAACTTATCATTAATTGGTGAGACGAAATACATATTCGGTACTAATGAACCTGGCACTACATCGTTATTATCCGCAGATTGTGGACGAGTAACTGGACGTCCTCCTGCTGTGGCTGTTACTGTGCCATCAACACGAATTTTAGAATCCACATAAACGCCACCAGCACTAAATTGGTTGGTTTTAAATAATGTCATTAACGCAGGGTTGGTCGCTACCACAGAAGCATTATCAGCAATCGCGGCTTCACCCGCATAAGCTCGCCCTAAGCCAGAACTTGACACTTCTGCTAATTGGAATGCTGCTGCTTGTGCGCCGCCTGCAACAGCCAATAATGCAGAAGAAAGTAATGTTCTTGAAAAAATTGTTGTTTTAGTCATTTGTAACCTTTTTTCGATTAAATTGATAAAAAAAGCCGTTGGATTGTAAAGAAAGCCCCCCACTAGTGCAAACAAATTTGGGCAAACTAATCAGAGTTCAGACCAGTTGAGAAATCTAAAAAGAAAACAAAGGGATGATAAGTGACAACATCGTAATAAACGTTGAGAGTGTATAGAAAACAGAAATAAAAATGCCCAGTTTAACTGGGCATTGCGAAATTTCGGACTATTAGAAAAAAGACCACAACAAGATGGCTAATAACTGCGGCGAGAGTATTCGCAAGAACATTACTAAAGGATAGACCGTCGCATAAGAAAGCGCCGCGACCCCACTATCTTCTTTAATCGCATTGGCAAAGGCTAGCGCTGGCGGATCCGTCATTGAGCCTGCAAGCAAACCGCATAAAGACAAGTAATTCAGTTTTAGATATAAGCGAGCAAATAGCCCTACCGCCATTAATGGGAAAAATGTGATGATAATGCCATACCCCATCCATTCAAGCCCTGAGCCATTCACTAGGGTATCCACAAAATTACCGCCTGATTTCAGCCCAACTACCGCTAAAAACAGCACAATACCAATTTCTCTTAAGGCGAGGTTTGCACTTGGTGGCATAAACCAGTAAAGTTTTCCAATGCTGCCTATTCTCGCCAAAATCAAGGCAACAACAAGTGGTCCACCTGCAAGCCCAAGTTTTAACGCCACAGAAAGCCCCGGAATATAAAAAGGAATAGATCCCACCAGCACGCCTAAACCAATACCAATAAACACTGGCAGCATTTGTACTTGTTGCAATTTTTGTTGTGCATTCCCAATAAGGGCAATGGCATTCTCAATCACATCTGTTCGTCCGACAATATGTAATACGTCCCCAAATTGAAGTGTAGTATCCGCACTAGGAACTAGCTCTACCCCTGCACGGTTTAAGCGAGAAATTACCACGCCATATTTTTGATGAATACCAAGTGATTTTATTTTCTTTCCTAGGACTTTCTCATTCGTTACAACGATACGTTCAGAGCGTAAATCCCCTGTCAGAGTTGAACGTGGCACATCAATGGCTTCACCAATGACTAACTTCATTTTATGCAGGACGTGAACATCACCGACTAAATGCAAAATATCATCAAGAAGAATTTCCGTATCGGCACTTGGCACACTCACATTCTCGCCACGTTTTAAACGAGAACAAACCACATCCTCACTTTCAAAGCCGGGAATTTCAATTAACGTTAAGCCATTTAAATTCTGATTTGTAACCCGAATATTCATTGAGCGTAAACTGTCTTTATCTTGCCCACTTTCACGTTGGAAATTTGCCTCTTCTTCCTCTACTTTTATCTTAAAAAATAACCGCACTAACCACATTGTGAGTAAAATCCCACAAATCCCAAAAGGATAGGCTACTGCATATGCCATCCCCATATTACTTGTGGTATGGCTCATTCCCAATTCAGCAAGAATTTGTTGCCCAGCCCCCAATGATGGCGTATTTGTAACTGCGCCAGAATAGATCCCCAAAATAATATCAAGTGGAACCTCAGCCGCTTTATATAATACAACCACACTGGCTGCCCCAAGCAACACGATCAATACGGCTAATCCATTGAGCTTTAAGCCAGATTCTCGCAATGAAGCAAAAAAACCGGGACCGACTTGAATCCCAATTGTATAAACGAAAAGAATTAACCCAAATTCTTGAATAAAATGTAACGTATGTGCATCTAAATGCACGCCATATTGGTTGGTAAAATGGGCAACAATAATTCCCCCAAACAAAACACCTCCAATACCTAACCCTACGCCACGAACTTTGAAATGCCCGATCCATAATCCGACGACCGCAACAAGGGCTAAAATGCTAATCGTCACCGCAATATCACTCATCACAACCTCGATAATTTCATTTAACTAAAAAAATTATAGCAACCTCTAAACAGAAAGAATGGATTAAAATCTAAAAGTTTAATCTACATCACATTTTTCTTGCGTGCGGACTAAATTTCTTTAACAATCTTTGAACAAATTTTTAATTCTGCGCTCTAAACAAAGACGATTTAACCTTTTATTTTCACATATTTACTCGGACGGTATTATGAATTGGTCAGAAGAATTACTCAGTTCATTTTTATGGATAATTCAAAGTCTTGTTATTACAAGCATCGCATTTTCTATTATTTTAGCCATTTTGGTGAAAACAACCCGTTGGGCAAGACAATTTTGGCTCATCACCCAAACTTACCTTTCGCCGAAACAGCATTTAAAACCACTCTGTTATTTTTGGGTGATTATTTTCTTTAATTTGCTTGCGGTACGGTTAGATATTCTCTTTTCTAACTGGTATAACGCAATGTATAGCGCCTTACAAGAAATGAATGCAAACGTATTTTGGCAACAAATGATCATTTTTTCTTTGCTCGCGACGGTACACGTTTTAAACGTCTTGTTTACCTATTACCTTTCGCAACGTTTTAAAATTCAATGGCGAACTTGGCTTAATCAACAATATCTCAACCAATGGACAGCAAACCAAGCCTATTACAAAACCTTGCATGGCACTAGCCAACTAGACAACCCCGATCAGCGAATTCAGCAGGATATTGACTCTTATGTGACCAGCTCACTTGGCTTTGCCACTGGCGTCATTTCCTCAACCGTATCACTGGTTGCCTTTACTGCAATTTTATGGGATTTATCCGGTCCAATGGTGATCGCAGGCTATGAAATCCCACATATGATGGTCTTTCTGGTTTTTGTTTATGTGCTAATTACGAGTCTTATCGCTTTTAAAATTGGACGACCATTAATAAAACTTAATTTTGCCAATGAAAAGCTCAATGCGAACTACCGCTATTCCCTCATTCGTTTGAAAGAATATGCCGAAAGCATCGCCTTTTATCGTGGTGAAAAAATGGAAAGCCATATTTTATTTAAACAATTTAACAACATTATTAGCAATATCTGGCAATTGGTTTATCGAATGCTAAAACTGTCCGGATTTAATCTTGCGGTATCGCAAGTTTCCGTTATTTTTCCTTTTATCATTCAAGCGACACGTTACTTTAGTGGACAAATTAAATTAGGGGATTTAATGCAAACTTCACAAGCGTTCGGTAAAGTGCAAGAAGCCCTTTCTTTTTATCGAAATTCTTATGATGACTTTACCGCTTATCGTGCAGTACTTGATCGTTTAACGGGTTTCCACAGTGCGCTCCATTCTATTAATCACAACACAAATGTGGAAATAGAAAATAGCGATGGCGAAGTGATTTTTCAACATTTAACGATTAAACGCCCTGATAATCAAAGCCTGATTGAAAAACTTAATCTCACTCTCCCTTTAGGAAGTCGCCTACTTATTCAAGGTCCTTCTGGCTCAGGAAAAACAACCCTATTACGCACCATAGCCGGACTTTGGCCATATTCTGAAGGCAAAATATATTGCCCGCAAACACAGGCATTGTTCCTCTCACAAAAACCGTATTTACCGCAAGGTCGATTAATTGATGCGCTTTATTATCCTGCACTTGCACCTCAAGAACCGGATTTATCCCATATTCAACAAATTATGCAACAGGTCAATTTAGGTCATTTAAGCGATAAACTTGAACAACAAAAAGATTGGACGCGTGTACTTTCTCTCGGCGAACAACAACGCCTTGCTTTTGCGCGTTTATTTTTACATAAACCACAGGTTGCCTTCCTTGACGAAGCCACCGCAAGTATGGACGAAGGATTGGAAGAAGCAATGTATCAATTATTAGATAGCATATTACCAAATACCACTATAATTAGTGTAGGGCATCGTTCTACCTTACTGAAACACCACGCATTACATTTACAAATTCAGCCAGACAAAAGCTGGCGTTTATGCTAACTAATAAAAAATCAGAATAAACAAAAGTGCGGTGTAAAAATAGGAAGTTTTTACACCGCACTTAGCTTTTTATTTAATCTTATTAACTAATTACAACTAGGTTTGCCTGTTTTATGATTAATTGCGCCATTTTGAATAAGCAGTTTTTGCATTTCAGGTAAATTACGCTCACAGGCATAAGACAAGGCACTTTGGTTATAAGAAAACATTGATGGCTCTTTTGTGGTGGTCACTAAATTCACATTTGCTCCCTGAGAAATAAGGAATTTTACTGTTTCCAAGCGGTTATTGCTGGCTGCAACCATCAGCAAGGTTTCACCATCACTTTCAATGCTTTGATCGTTTAAATCTACGGGGCTTAAATTCCCATAGATTTTTTTCACTATATGGGTATTTTTTCCTAATACGGCTGATTTCAGCACGTTATAAACATCACCTGAATCAGTAGCAAAAAGGCTTGCACCTTGTGAGATTAAATATTCTACAATATCTTCATAACCAATAAATGCAGCCCAACCAAGCGCGGTTTGCCCAAGACTTCCTGTATCTTTTACCTCAAGATCTTGCCCTTTTTCAACCATCGCTTTAATTTCAGCTAAATTACCTTGTTTGACGGCATCAAACCAGTGTGCATTTTCACCTTTAGAGGGTTCTGTATAGAAAATGCGCCACGCAAGCTTATTTGGATTCGCAATATCGTGCATTTCTTCTGCACTAAAACGAAATGCGGAGGTATAAGGCTTCGCCTGTTCATTTTCTGTTGCAGAGGTGAACATTGATATGCCAAGGGTTAAGGTAAAAGTAAAAAGTTGGGTTAATTTTTTCATTATCTTCTCTCTAATAAAGTAGGGAGCGAGCATTATAAAGAGAAGTGCGGTGTAAAAACAGGGAATTTTTTCACCGCACTTAAGAATGGTTTTACTGAATACTAAATCGTAATGGCACACTTGCCGAGGAGCTAACACTTGCGGGTTTTGCTCCAACAGAACGCGCGCGTTTTACGGCATCAAGGGCGGCATTATCCAGATCATTATTCCCTGATGATTTTGCTAATTGTACATTATTCAATGAACCATCATTTGCGATGGTGAAACTAACAGTAACGATTCCCTGTTTTCGCATCATTTTGGCGCGTTGCGGATAACGTTGCTGACGCTCAATTTCCTTCCTTATGGCACTAAGGTAGGCTTTGGCTTCATCTGAACTTGTTCCTTTCCCAACTAAATTCGGATTAGTTACCGTTGCTTTGCCTAGACTCGTTGCATTGGAGGTGATCTTCGCCGCTGAATTAATATTATGATCGCCTTTTTCTAATTCTTTATTTGCCAACGGTTTTTCTTTTGGTTTTTGCTTCGGTTTCTCTTTTGGAATTTTTTTTGGCTTTTCCTTTTTAACTTCTTTTTCCTTTGGTTTTTCAGGCTTTGGCGGTTCTGGTTTCACAATAGGATCAGGCACGCTTTCTTTCACTTCTGGTTCTGGCTCTATTGGCTGTGGCTCTGGTGTCACTTCAGGCTCTTCCACGGTCATTCCCATTAGCATTTCCATTGAAATGCTATTATCAATGATTTCTGCCTGATAACCATTTGCCGTGCCATCATCTCGTATTGCATAAAGAATTGCCCCAATGAGCGTTACGTGGAACAGCAAAGAAAAGAAAAAACCAAACCAAGAACGATGTTTATTTGCCATTTAGTTGCCTTTCTCTTTCATTGTTACAATGGCAACATTTTTGATGTTATTCTTCGCCATTAAATCCGTGAGGCTAACAAAATCTTGGAAGGTTGCTTTCGCATCGACTTTTAGGGTAACTTTTTGATCTTTCGCCCAGCTTGCGACTTCTTTTTCCATTTGAGCGAGATCCGTAGGTTTATCGTTAAAAAAGATTTCCCCTGTTTCGGTAACCGTTAATAATTTAGCCAAATCGTCCGACTTAAATGCGACGGTACTGCTTGCTTTTGGCACATTGACTTGGATTTTTCCTTGAGAAATAAAAGACGCGGTAATTAATACAATCGCCAGCAACACTAACATAATGTCAATGAAAGGGATAATATTGATTTCATCAAACTTTTTCACATTATGCCCCTAGATTTTTTTGTCCGTTTAAGGCTTTCCATTTCAAGCGATTCACTTCTACTTTACGTTGTAAACCGTTGTAAAACACCATTGATGGAATGGCAACTAAAATCCCTACGGCAGTGGCTTTGAGCGCAAGAGAAAGATTAAGCATAATGGCGGCCGCATCAATATCTCCCCCTGAATTTCCCAATTCATAGAAGGTTAATAGAATACCGATAACTGTGCCAAGCAAGCCGACATAAGGGGCATTCGATCCAATAGTGGAAATAATAGTGAGATTACGGTTGAGATCGATGTCTAATTCGTGAATATTGGTGTAGTGTGAAACATTCACACGGCTCAAAAAGATAAAACGTTCAATGACGAACCATACCATCATAAAGCTCATTAAGCCGAGTAACCCTAAAATAATGTAATCAATATAATGTTGTAAAAATGCGAATAATTGTGGCATTGGGAAATCCTTAACGCTGACGTTAAATAAAACTGAGGCAAACTGCCCTTAATTGTTATTGAGAATGAATTTCAATTAGGTTGCAAATTGTAACAAATTAAAAATTTTCGGTCAAAGTGCGAATAAAAAATGCGGTGAAAAATCACCGCACTTGTTAAACAGATTAGAATGTGTAATTCACATTCATTCTAAAGTCGCGTCCAGCGCCCGTTAAACTATTTACCCCTGCACGCTGGCTATGGCTTTTGTAGTTTTTGTTGAATACATTATCTACTGCAACGTTAATCGTGAGATTTTCATTGGCTTCCCAGCTCGCATAAAGATCATTTACGCCATAACCCGGTTGTTTCACACTTGCGCTTCCACCTGAACCACGGCTCGGTGTTCCTGTTTCGCCTTCAACAAAACGTCCTTTCCAACCGATAATTAAGTTTGGATTAGCGAATTTGTATGACACTTCGGTTGTCCAAGTACGCCCTGTTGCCACAGCAAATACTGTATTATCCGCCACATTACCATAGACTTCAGGTTTACTTTCTGCCACACCTGCGCGTAGTGTTAAGCCCGCGTGTTTATAAGCAGCGGATAGTTCATAACCTTGGTTACGCAATAATGCGCCATTATAAATAACATTATTTTTCAATGACATCGCATCTTTTACTTTTTGCCAGAAGTAACTTCCACTTAGTGAAATACGATCATTTAAATCATAATTGAAACCAATTTCTGCATTACGGGCTTTTTCTGCACGGATATTGCTATCAATCCCAATTGTGCCAGAACCAGCAATCATTACCTCATATAAACGAGGGCTACGGGTTGCATAGTTCAAGCTGGTGTTCAAGCTTAAATCATCAGAAACTTGCCAAATTAAGCCCGCACTTGGGTTAAAATGCCCTTTGCTTGCCTTAGAGCCATTTGACGCTTTAAAGTTAAAGTAATCATAACGCGCCCCTGTTGTTAAGATGACAGGCCCCATTCCCCAAATGCCTTCTACATACACGCCGAGATCGTCTTTGCGTTGATTATGCGCACCTGCGGCAAGTTGATTTGGTTTTCCTACTTGTTTACGATAATTTACGCCGTATTTCACTAGGTGATTTTCACCAATGGCGCTGTCTAAATTTAAGTTAGCTCCCGTAGTAAGAATTTGGGTTTTACTGCTTCCTTCTTCACGTACACGTTTTGTATGATAAACATTGGCTTTCGCTTCGGTAACAAAGCCCATATTCTTACCTGTCCACTCCAAATTGGTGGTATCTTGCGTAGTGGTACGGTAACGTGGGTTATTATTCTCTTCATTCACCACATAGTTGCCGTTTTGGTCAAGTACATAATAAGAATCGTTACCACGTCTGTCTTTTCCTGCATAAACTGAACTTAAACGATAACCCTTATCACGTTGTTCTTGAGATAAGCGAGCAGTAGAAACATAAGAATTAGAAAAATCAAATTCTTCACGCAATGCACGCACACCATAGTAACGTTCTTGGCGATGGCTTAGTACCACACGTTGATTTTCAGTGATATCCCAACCTAATTTAGCCAATAAGCCACGCTCACCTAGTGCGCTGTTTTGTACGGTATCTGAACCATTAAGATTTTTATAATCTTTACCGCCTTTATAGTTTTCTTTGTGATTCCAGTTACCTGAAACTAACGCATCAAATGCCCCTACTTTGCCATATACACTCGCGCCTTGCGTATAGCCTTTATTACTACGCACACCGCCAGTAAGTTTAAACCCAAAATCTTGCCCTTCTCTTAATAAATCTTGCGCATCAACGGTTGTTGCAATAATTGAGCCACTGGTTGCACCAATCCCAGCACTGGCAGAACCCGCGCCTTTTTGCACATCAATACGTTTAATTAAGGCTGGATCCAATAAGAAGCGACCTTCGTGGTGGAAAGATTGGGTATCTGAATAAGTATTGTCCACTTTGAAGTCAATTTGATCTTGCCCCATTCCACGAATTGTTACCCATTGCGATGTTCCGCCATTTCCACCACCAAAATTAATCGCAGGCTCATTAAATAACAAACCACGTAAATCCGTTTCCGTACTACGCTCCATTTGTTTTAGGGTAACGACATTGGTTTTGCTTTTCGCTCCGGTATTTTCAGTAACAACATCAATCACACCTAAGGTTTCCGCTTGCACCGCCGTTGCCACAAGTGTTGCGAGAGGTAAAAGAACAAATTTTGCTTTCTTCATAATGAACTTCCTTTATTACACATCATTAAAATATTGAGAATTATTATCGTTTTTTTTTTGCATCTTTAGTCAATCGTCAGAAATGGGAAAAAGCAAATTTTTATCTACCAACAATAAAACCTTTAAAAATAAGAAAAAACTCATAAAAAAAACACCGCACTTTTATAAATAAATTAGATAACATTCAAAAACAAAAAGTAAATGCAAGGCAAAAGAAAAAGACGAAAGGCAATTCACCTTTCGTCTTTCTGCTTTTATGATAAGAAAACGCGTTTAGTTTGGCTGTGTTGCTGATGAAATCTTTTCTACTCTCGCTTGTTTCACCATATTATCTGCGACTTCTAAAATCGTGATTTTTAAGCCGTTAATTTCACATTCTGTTCCTTCATCAGGAATTTCTTCTAAATGCTCTAAAATAAGTCCATTGAAGGTTCGGGCTTCATCGGTATCCAAATGCCAGTCAAATAATTTATTTAAATCCCTGATATTTGCTGATCCTTCAATAATCATTGAGCCATCTGATTGCTGGGTAACTTCTTCATCAATGGAAGGGGCGGTAGAAGTGGTAAATTCACCCACAATTTCTTCCAAAATATCTTCCAATGTCACCAAGCCTTTGATGTCGCCATACTCATCAACCACTAAACCTATACGTTCTTTTTTATTACGGAAGTTGACTAATTGTGCATTTAATGGGGTGCCTTCAGGGATAAAATAGGCCTCATCAACTGCTCGAATTAATGTCTCTTTACTAAATTCATTTTTATCTAACATTAAACGATACGCTTCACGCACACGTAAAATACCTAGCACATTTTCGTCCATACTTTCTTTGTATAGCACGATTTTACTGTGTGCCGAGTGATTAAGCTGACGCATAATGGCTTTCCAATCATCGTCAATGTTGATCCCGCCAATATCGTTGCGTGGCACCATAATATCGTCCACCGTCACTTTTTCTAAATCCAAAATAGAAAGCAACATTTCTTGGTGAGCGGAAGGAATGAAATGCCCTGATTGATTCACAATAGCACGTAGCTCTTCCGTGCTTAATGAACTGACTTTTTGTTCATTTTTAACACGGAATAATTTCATCAAGCCACGAATAATCAGGTTCATTAAGAACACGATTGGGCTAAAAATTTTCAGCAATGGCGTAAGAATATGACTTGATAAAAATGCCACTTTTTCGGGGTAAAGTGCTGCAATGGTTTTGGGGAAAATTTCAGCGAAAATCAGCATTGCGAAAGTTAATGCCCCAGTGGCAATCGCCACCCCCATATCGCCATACAAACGCATTCCAATAATGGTTGCAATCGCGGAAGCGGAAATATTAACGAGGTTATTACAAATTAAAATAAGGCTAAGCAGAATATCGGTTTTCTTGAGTAATTTTTCTGCCTTTTTTGCACCTTTATGTCCCTTTTCAGCAAGGAACCGCATTCGATAACGATTGGCAGAAAGTAAGCCCGTTTCTGAGCTAGAAAAATAAGCGGATAAAATCAGTAAAATAATTAACGTGATAAATAATGTACTAAGGGGGATACTATCCAAAATCAAATCCTTTTATCAAACCATCGTTCTTGGGCGCTCAAATTAAAGCCCTAGCCCAAACGCAACACGACTGCCAAAATAAGCAATTGAGAGCAAAATCATACCCGAAATGCTATAAATAATCACCTTTTTTCCACGCCAGTGCCATTTCCAATGCCCAATTAAGGCAATGGCTAACACAACCCACGCTAAAAAAGAAAAAATCGCTTTTTGTACATTTTGCATACCAAAAAAGTCGGGTAAATACACTACGCCAGAGATTAACGTTAAAGTCAGTAAGAACTCACCACTTAACATCAAACGGAAAAAATGCCGTTCTACCGTCATTAATGGCGGAATAATAGGCGATAATGCTAACTTTTTACTTTTTAAGTTTCTATCAATCCACCACAATTGAACGGCATATAAGGTCGCAATAAAACATACCGCATAAGCCAATAAGGCTAAACCGATATGTAAAAATAAGCCCACATTATGGATTAAATGTTGCACAAGTGCGATAGGTAAAAATGTCTGTAAAATCAAATTAATTATCGCCAAACAATACACAATGGGTAATAAGAACCACAGGGTATTCACTCGAAAACCAAGCGCAAAGGTTGCCAAAGCAGCCACAATTACACTTAGCAGAGAACTAATATCCATCAGGGTAAATTGTTGGGCATTCGCTAAATGAGAAAACAGGGGGACAAGACTAATGCAATGTGCCACAACTGCCAAAAGTGCGGTGCAAAAAAACAATGTTTTATTCGGTTTTTTCGTTTGTTCTCCCGAGTGTGCTTTTAATAACATTGGGGTAATGAACAAAATACTGATTATGTATAAAAAAATCGAAAATATGGCAAACCACATTTTTACTCACCTTAAAGCCAAATCAAGAATTATTTTTATTCTAGCCTTGCCGCACTAAAATCGCTATAAATTTCTTGCAAATGATGAAAATCTGTGGGATTTCAGTATAATTGGCACAATTTATTTCATTTCATTCCACTCAAATTTAGGAAAAACGATGTTTGAAAACCTTTCTGATCGTCTCTCGAAAACCCTGCGTAACATTACGGGGAAAGGACGTTTAACCGAAGATAATATTAAAGATACCCTGCGTGAAGTGCGTATGGCATTGCTTGAAGCAGACGTTGCTTTACCCGTCGTGCGTGAATTTATTAATAAAGTCAAAGAACGTGCTATCGGTGAAGAAGTCAATCGTAGCTTAACGCCGGGACAAGAATTTCTCAAAATTGTGCAATCTGAGCTTGAAAAAGCAATGGGTGAAGCCAATGAGAGCCTCAACCTTGCGACTCAACCGCCTGCGGTGATTTTAATGGCAGGTTTGCAAGGGGCGGGGAAAACCACGAGCGTAGGTAAGCTCGCTAAATTCTTACGTGAACGTCAGAAGAAAAAAGTGATGGTGGTCTCGGCGGACGTCTATCGCCCAGCCGCGATCAAACAACTTGAAACCCTTGCGCAAGCCGTTGGGGTAGATTTCTTCCCGTCTAATAGCCAACAAAACCCCGTAGAAATTGTGCAAGCCGCCCTTGCTGATGCTAAACTCAAATTCTACGATGTGTTGATTGTGGATACCGCGGGTCGTTTGCACGTTGATAGTGAAATGATGGAAGAAATCCAAAAAATTCACACCGCACTTAACCCAGTGGAAACCCTTTTCACCGTCGACGCAATGACCGGACAAGATGCCGCGAATACTGCAAAAGCCTTTAATGAAGCGCTACCGCTTACAGGGGTTATTCTTACCAAAGTAGACGGCGATGCTCGTGGCGGTGCGGCCCTTTCTATTCGCCAAATCACTGGCAAACCAATTAAATTCTTAGGGGTTGGGGAAAAAACAGAAGCCCTCGAACCATTCCACCCTGATCGTGTTGCTTCACGCATTTTAGGAATGGGGGACGTACTTTCGCTAATTGAAGATCTACAACGCTCAGTGGATCAAGAAAAAGCGGAAAAAATGGCAAAAAAATTCCAAAAAGGCGATGATTTCACATTGGAAGATTTCCGTGATCAGCTTATTGAAATGAAAAAAATGGGCGGAATGATGACAATGCTGGAAAAATTACCGGGTGCGAAAAACCTGCCTGATCACATCAAAAATCAAGTTGATGACAAAATGTTTATTAAAATGGAAGCCATCATCAATTCAATGACCTTAAAAGAGCGCGCTAAACCTGAAATCATCAAAGGTTCACGCCGCCGCCGTATCGCCTTAGGCTCTGGCACACAAGTACAAGACGTGAATAAATTGCTGAAACAATTTGACGAAATGCAACGTATGATGAAAAAAATGCGTAAAGGTGGAATGGCAAAAATGATGCGTGGAATGAAAGGAATGATGGGCGGAATGGGCGGTTTAGGCGGCCTTGGCAATATGTTCAAACGCTAATTAATCGTAAAAAACGGAAGAAATAACCGCACTTTCAAAGTGCGGTTATTTTTTGGTGCGTTTATTCTAACGTACCTTGCTGTCTTAAATATTCCAATACTTTTTGTGTCGCTAAAGAGCATTTTTCTTTGCTTTGGTAATCCAGCCAAGCCAGTTCAGCAATTTCACTTTCAGGGCGATAATCGCCGATGAAATCGGCTTTATAGCAACGGAGTGTTACGATGCAATCACTGTTTTTGCCATCTGCTTGAGCTGAAAATTCACCAATTCTTTCAAGACTAGATTCAATTAAGGTAATACCCAACTCTTCTTTAATTTCCCGCAACAACGCTTGTTGATCCGTTTCACCTTGCTCTCTTTTCCCACCGGGTAGATAAAATTTTTCTTTTCCTTTGGAACGCGCCATTAATACTTGATTGTCTTTAATATATAACCAAGCTAATTTATCAATTTGCGTCTTCATTTTTTGCCTCATTGAAAATAAAAATCTGCACCTCAAACGCAGAATATTGTATTCCTGTTTAGGGTGCAGATCAAAGTGCGGTGCTTTTTTACGAAGTTTTATGCAATATTATCTTTTAGCTTGCGATTATCCTTTAGCTTGCGCACGTTTTACTAAAATCACAGAAAGCGTGAAAGCCACCGCGAAAGAAATAACCATTCCCACGCTATACATTGCAAGGCTGTCTGGTTTAATCGACGGAATACCTAAGAAGCCTGCCGCGCCCAGCGCTTGTGCTTTCACATTGAAGAACGCAATAAATGCACTTGATAATCCAGAACCAATCATTGCCGCTAAGAAGGCTTGACGATAGCGTAAGTTTACCCCAAACATTGCTGGCTCGGTGATGCCTAATAAGGCGGAAATCCCTGAAGGCACGGCTAAACCACGTACTTTTGGATCTTTCAATGCAAAGGCTACGCCTAAACAAGCCGCCCCTTGTGCGATATTTGACATTGCAGCAATTGGGAAAATGAAAGTACCACCTGATAATGACATATTAGAAAGGAGCTGAGTTTCTACTGCAATAAAGGTTTGATGCATACCTGTAATGACGATTGGTGCATAGAATGTCCCAAAAATACCGCCGCCGATAAAGCCAAGTTTGTCATATAACCAAGTTAAACCAATGGTGATTAAATCCCCCGCTTCACGTCCGATTGGGCCAATCACGGTAAAGGCTAATAACCCCGCGATAAATAACGAGAACATTGGCGTAATAAGATTATCTAGATAAGACGGCACAAATTTACGGAAAGTTTTCTCTAAGGTAGCAAGAACCCACGCCGAAATTAAGGTTGGAATTACCGTGCCTTGATAGCCGACTTTTTCAATTTCTAAACCAAATACATTCCAGTGCGTGATTTTGCCTTGCGCGGCGGTCAGAGCATAGTTCCAACCATCTGCCAGTGCTGGGTGAACCAATAACATCCCCAATGCAGCCCCTAAGAACGGGTTTCCACCAAATTTGCGAGTGGCCGAAAAGCCCAGCAACACGGGCAAGAAGACGAAAGGCGCATTGGCAATAGTATTAATAAAATCAACAAGATCGGAAAGATTACTAAAGTGATCGACAACGGAATACCCCGTGATAGGCTGCCCAGAATCGCGCAGGGCTTGTGGCACATCCCAGAAGAATCCTTGTGCAGTAAGCATACTGTGGATCCCCATTAATAAACCGCCCGCTACAATGGCAGGGATAATTGGCACAAAAATATCTGCTAAGCCTTTCACCAGACGCATAATTAGCCCTTGGTTATTGTCTGAAGCTTGTTTTGCAACCTCATTTTTCGTCATATCCCCGATGTTTAATAATGCTGCCATTTCATCGTGTACTTTATTTACGGTCCCCGAACCAAAAATAATCTGATATTGTCCTGAAACAGAAAATTGACCTTTTACGCCATCAATATTTTCGATCGCCTCTTTATCAATTTTGCCTTCATCTTTGACTACAATACGTAAGCGAGTTGCACAATGTGCAAGCGCACTGATATTTTCTTTACCGCCCAACTTCTCAATAACTTGTTTGGCAATATTTGGAAAATTCATCGGTTTCTTCCTCTTCGTTAGTATTAAATTTGAACGATATAGATTTTAGCTAAATCCTTTAAGCATTGCTAGATCGATAGCGCAAAACAAGGCTAATTATTGTAAGAATTTAACCAATCCATTAATTTATCAAGATCTTTTTGCCAATATTGTGAAAATGTCTCTAACCAATCCGCAATGTTATTTTCCCAATCAGCAAATTCATTATGTTGTGCTTGTTCCATAATATGTTGGATACGTTTTAACCCCACGGCGCCTGCTGCCCCCTTTATTTTATGGGCAATATTTGCCACTTCTTTTTGATATTCAGGTTGAAGTTTGTACATTTCATAAGCAGAGAACAACTCTTTCACATAATCAGGCATCATTTGTTGGAAAAGTGCGGTGTTATTTTTTACCGTTTTTACGCCTAATAAGACGACAAGTTCCTGTAATGTAGCCAGATCTAAGATCTCATCTTGCGCAATATCGTATTGTTTCGTGGTTGCTGGGATAGGCGAAATATCCTGATTAAAAAACTGATATAAACATTGCGTCAGTGCCTCTAAAGAAAGGGGCTTGCGTAAAATATCGTCCATTCCTTGTTGGAGATATTCTTGTTTATCGTGCATTACGTTGGCGGTAAGGGCGATCAGTGGCGGTAAATACTCATAATGATCATTTTCATATTGCTGACGTAAATACTGAGCGATTTCAAAACCCGACATATCAGGCAGTTGAATATCAATGAGCAACAAGTCATAGCTATTTTGTTCAAATTTTTCAATGGCTTGCTGCCCCCTCATCGCGACATCTACCTCATAGCCTAATTTTTCCAAAACAGATTTTGCGACAATTACATTGACCTCAATATCTTCAATGAGCAAAATACGCAGTTGGCTTGGCAAATATTGCTGATAGTCTAACGGTTTACTGACAGGTTTAGCTTGGATAGTTAAGGTAAAAATTGAGCCTTTTCCCACCGCACTTTGCACGCTGAGATCGCCCCCCATTAAATTGGCAATGGTTTTGGAAACGGCTAGACCAATGCCACTGCCCGCGTGCTGATATTGGTTGGATTGCACACGATAATACATTGCAAAAATATTGGCTAATTCGCTTTCTGCAATGCCAATACCTGTATCAGAAATCGCGAAAGCAAATTGTTGTTCAGCAATTCGTGTAACTTTGAGCTTGATCACGCCTTTTTGTGTAAACTTCACCGCATTATTAATTAAATTCCATAAAATTTGACTCAATCTTGCGTTATCTAACATCAGCCATTGCGGTAAATCAGATTCATAGTCTAATTCAAATTTTAGGTGATTTTGCTCCGCCATTAAGGTGGCGAAATTGGCAATATCATTAAGAAAGGCATAAAAATCCGTTTCTTTGCGGTTCAATTCTATTTTATGCGCATCAATTTTTTCCAGATCGATAATATCGCTAAAAATATGCCCTAAAGACACCGCACTCATATTGATTGTTTTGAGATAATTTTGCTGCTCGGCGGTTAAATTACCGTCTAATAAAATACGGCTCAACCCAATAATGCCATTTAGTGGGGTGCGTAATTCGTGGCTAATGGTTGTCATTAATGCGGTTTTATTTCGGCTATTTTGTTCAAGATCATTAAGCGCAATGGATAGTTTCTTTTCTGCTACCATTCTTTCCGAGACTTCACGGCGTAAATTTTCCACTAATTTGGCTAATTCAAGGCGAGATTTTTCTAGCTTTTCCACTAACAGCGTGAAAAAATAGATCACAAAAGGCGCAGAAATCAAGCCAAATACCACAGAACGCACGACATCTACCCAATAAACCGTTCCTACAACAAAAAGGCTTAATAGCATTTGTGTACAGAGTGCCAGTACAGCTAGCACCAGCACACCAAGCAGGGAAAACCGCACGCGCCCAAGACGGATCACCCAATCCACATAGCGTTGTGCGAAATGTTTGATATTTCTCATTTTTATGCTCTTTATCGGTAAATAGCGTGATAATTGCGATCACATTATAAAAAATAGATAAAAATTTGCCCTAAGCATCACTTAGGGCAAATCTCAATAAATAAGAAGAATAAAAATTAGCGACTACGGAAAATAATACGTCCTTTGCTTAAATCATACGGCGTCATTTCTACAGTAACTTTATCGCCTGTTAAAATACGAATATAATTTTTACGCATTTTTCCTGAAATATGTGCAGTAACTATGTGCCCATTTTCTAATTCCACACGGAACATTGTGTTTGGCAAGGTTTCTAAAATTGTGCCTTGCATTTCAATGCAATCTTCTTTAGCCATTAATTCCTCTAATATTAGTTAATAAATAAGTCAAAAAACGGGCAAATTATACTCCTATCAAGGGCATTCACCAAGTTTTTTCTAGAAATTTAGTCTAATGCACAAATTTTAATAAACTATGGTAAAATCTGCCGCCGTGAAATTCACTTCATTTTTTTATTTCAATTAAGGACATTTTATGAATATTGCGACACCACAAGCGGTGCTGGATTTTTGGTTCAGCGAGGAAAATCAACCTTTTTGGTTTGTAAAAAGTGAAGACTTTGATAATAAAATTCGTGAAAAATTTGACCGCACTTTAAAAGCCGCAGCACAAGGTGAATGCGCAAGCTGGCGCGAAAGCATTGAAGGACGCTTAGCAGAAATTATTGTATTAGATCAATTTTCTCGTAACCTATACCGCAATACCCCTGCGGCATTTGCACAAGATCCGATGGCATTAGCGTTAGCCCAAGAAGCGATTAAACAAGCTGATTTTACTCGCCTGCCAACAGTATGGCGTAAATTTATGATTATGCCCTATATGCATAGTGAATCAGCCTTTATTCACCAACAAGCAGTTGATTTATTTCGTTCGCTAAATGATGAATACACGCTGGATTTTGAGTTACGCCACAAAGCCATTATTGATAAATTTAATCGTTATCCACATCGTAATGAGATTTTAAATCGCCCATCGACAGCGGAAGAAATTGCGTTTTTAAATCAACCGAATTCCTCGTTTTAATCTGGAGTATTAAATGATTCATAAATTAATGAAAGCCCGCGATCACCACGAAGTCCATCGTGTCGCCACCACGCTTGAGCTTTATTTTGATTTAGTTTTCGTGATCGCCATTGCGGCTACCGCAAGTGGTTTACACCACGCCCTAGCTGCACATCATTTCAGTGAAGGCTTAATCCATTTTGCCACGTCGTTTTTCTGTGTGTGGTGGGCTTGGATGAACTTTACTTGGTTTGCCTCTGCTTATGACAATGATGATTTTAGTTATCGTATTGTTACAATGGTACAAATGTTCGGTGCAATTATTCTTGCCATTGGCATCAATAATGTCTTTGAACATAATGATTTTACGATGATCTTAATCGGCTATATTGTGATGCGGGTCGCGATGGCATATCAATGGTTTCGTGCAGCCAAAAGTGATCCTGAACGTCGGACAACCTGCTTGCGTTATGCCTTCGGGATTATTTTCACCCAAATTTGTTGGGCTATTGTTGTATTAAATGTCCCTCACTTATTTAATAGCCTCTTTCCATTCTTGGCATTATTAGAACTTTGCGTGCCAGCTTGGGCGGAAAGTGCGAATAAAACTGCTTGGCACCCACACCATATTGCTGAACGTTACGGATTATTGGTTATCATCGTGTTAGGTGAAGGTATTTTAGGCGCCACCAACGCCATTACGCCATTATTCCATAGCAATGAAGCAATGCTTACTGAAGCATTCCCGCTCGGTTTGGGTATCTCTGCCCTAATGTTTTCTTTATGGTGGCTTTATTTCAAAATGCCTTGGGGTGAATTTTTACATAATGAACGTACCTTAAATAATGCGTTAGTTTATGGCTATGGACATTTATTGATTTTTATCGCGCTCACTGCATTAGGCTCAGGTCTTGAACTGTTAGCCGACGCCGTAAAAGAATTTGGCACGATGGCAGAGGTTGTTGAACACGCAAGTAGCAATGCCCATTCTATTTCACCGCTATTTGCGATGATCGCCCTAAGCATTTGCACTGCGATTTATCTTATTGCGTTAGCCTTCTTACGCTGGTATCTAGATAAAGATACGAATTACAGCGTAATTGGTTTCGTACTTGCTATCGCAGCCACCTTCCTCGGCGTACTATGCGTGTATTTAGGTATGCCACTGCAATGGTCAATTTGGTTCACCGTAATAGCCCCAATCGCAATGATTTCTTTCTATAAAACAAAACCGATCGGTTAAGTTTTCGCTGCCCTCCCCTCGCTAAAAAGTGAGCGAGGGGAGATTTAACATTTTGATTTTTCTCACACTTGTATTAGGATAACTAAATCTAATTTGGATGAGGAAAATCATTATGTTAATTCACCTTTCAACACAACCTGCCAGCCCAGTCTGGGGCGAAAATGCGTTGCTGAGTTTTTCCAATGACGAAGGCACGGTTCATATCAAACAAAACTCCCCAAATTCTGACCGCACTTTAATTCAGAAAGCCGCGCGCAAATTACGTAATCAAGGTATTAAAGAGGTAGAATTAGTCGGTGAAGATTGGGATCTAGAAAACTGTTGGGCATTTTATCAAGGTTTTTATTCCGCAAAGCAAGATTACGCCATTGAATTTCCTCATTTAGATGACGAACCGCAAGCAGAACTATTTGCCCGTATTCAGTGCGGTGATTTTGTTAGAGAAATCATTAACTTACCCTCTGATGTGATCACCCCAAAAAAATTGGCTGAGCGATCTGCACAATTTATTGCCGAACTTGCTGCGGAATACGCCAGTGAAAGTGCGGTAAGTTTTGAGATTATTTCTGCGGAAGCCTTATTAGAGAAAAATTATCAAGGCATTTGGAATGTAGGCAAAGCGTCTAGCCATAAGCCTGCGATGCTACAACTGGATTTTAATCCAAGCCAAGATCCGAATGCCCCCGTTTTAGCCTGTTTAGTGGGGAAAGGCATCACATTTGACAGTGGCGGATATAGCTTAAAACCGAGTGATTCAATGTCCACAATGCGTACGGATATGGGCGGTGCAGCATTAGTGACGGGCGCATTAGGTATGGCGATTGCAGGAGGGTTAAACCAACGGGTGAAACTCTATCTCTGCTGTGCCGAAAATATGGTAAGTGCCGAAGCGATGAAATTAGGAGATATTATCACTTATCGTAATGGCATCACTGCCGAAGTGCTAAATACCGATGCCGAAGGGCGTTTAGTACTAGCCGATGGTTTAATCGATGCTGATAAACAAAATCCGCAATTTATTATTGATTGCGCCACCTTAACGGGAGCGGCAAAAATCGCCGTAGGAAATGATTACCACTCGGTGCTTTCAATGGATAACGAACTTGTTGCCGACCTCTTTAATGCGGCACAAATCAGCAATGAGCCATTCTGGCGTTTGCCTTTTGAAGAATTTCACCGTCATCAAATTTCATCATCATTTGCGCAAATTGCCAATATCGGTACCGTGCCAGTGGGCGCTGGTGCAAGCACGGCAACGGCGTTTTTATCCTATTTCGTGAAGAATTATCAACAACATTGGTTGCATATTGATTGCTCTGCCACTTATCGTAAATCAGCCAGTGATTTATGGGCTGCGGGGGCAACAGGCATTGGTGTGCAAACACTCGCTCATTTACTCTTAAACAAAGCAAATTCATAGGAGGAAAGATGGAACGGACATTATCTATCATTAAACCGGATGCGGTAGAACGTAACTTAATTGGTAAAATTCTTAACCGTTTAGAAAGTGAAGGTTTCCGCATCATTGCAATGAAAATGGTACATTTAACCCAAACACAAGCAGAAGGGTTTTACGCAGAACATCAAGGCAAACCTTTTTTTACTGATTTAGTCGATTATATGACTTCCGCCCCTGTGGTAGTTTCCGTACTAGAAAAAGAAAATGCGATTAAAAATTACCGCACTTTAATGGGGGCAACAGATCCAGAAAAAGCAGAAGAAGGGACAATACGTAAGCAATTTGCACTTAGCCAACGACAAAACTGCGTACACGGTTCTGATAGCCCTGAAAGCGCTGCCCGTGAAATTGCCTATTTCTTTGTCGAGGGGGAAATTTGCCCGAGAGCAGAATAATTTTGTTATTTCAAAACGCAAAAGAGCCAATAAAAATTGGCTCTTTTTATACGGATAAAATCGAGGAAATTAATCCAAACGTGCCGCCATTTTCAACCAGTCCGCTTTAAATTCACGGCGCATATTATTGATCGCATCAATAATATCGTGATGCACAAGCTGCTCATTTTGAATACCTACGCAGTAACCGCCTTTACCTTGTAATAACAGATCTACCGCATAAACACCCATACGAGAAGCTAAAATACGGTCAAACGCACAAGGTGTACCACCACGTTGAATATGACCTAATACTGTTGCACGCGTTTCGTGTTTAACGCGTGCTTCAATTTCTTTGGCAAGTTCATTCACATCACAGATTAATTCTGTAATCGCAATAATCGCGTGACGTTTTCCTTTGATGATACTGCGTTCAATTTGTTGAATAAGCTCTTCACGGTTAAATTCCACCTCAGAAGCCACAATATATTCACAACCACCAGCAATCCCCGCCGAAATAGTCAGATCACTACAATGTCTGCCCATAATTTCTACGATTGAAATACGTTGGTGAGAGCTTGAAGTATCACGCAAACGGTCAATTGCTGTTACCGCCGTTTCTAATGCGGTTTGATAACCAATGGTGTAGTCTGTTCCTGCCACATCATTATCAATCGTCCCCGGGATACCAACACAAGGGAAACCGTGTTCTTCGGTGAGTAATTTTGCTCCCATATAGGAACCATCTCCCCCAATCACGACTAAGGCATCAATACCGTGTGAGCGTAAAATTTCCGCACATTTTGCCCGCACTTCAGGTTTCTTAAATTCAGGGAAACGTGCTGATCCTAAGAAAGTTCCCCCGCGGTTAATCACATCGGATACGCTATAACGCGTTAATTGCTTAATTTTATTGTTATACAACCCGTGGTAACCATCATAGATACCATACACTTCTAAACCTTCTCCTAAGGCTGAACGAACGACGCCACGGATCGCAGCATTCATTCCCGGTGCATCACCACCACTGGTTAATACGGCAATTTTTTTAATCATAATAGTCAATACCTTTATTCAAAGTTAATAATATAAAAACTGTGCGTAGCTTACACTATTCACCAAATCCGCTCTAGAAAAATTTCGTGAATTCTATCACATTTTGATTTAGGTCTAATTATTTTGCTGTAAGCTATCAGCTTGCGCCTGTTCTATTTGTACCACACTGGTCGGTTCGTGATGAATCACAATATCCACCTGTGGAAAACATTGGCGTAAACGTTGTTCAAGATGATCGGTAATTTGATGCGCTTCCACAAAAGAAAGATGATCATCTAATTCTAAATGGAATTGAATAAAACGAATCGCCCCTGAGCGGCGAGTACGCAAATCGTGAAAGCCTAAAATATTCGGTTGTGATTGGATAACCTGTTCAATTTGCTCAATTTCTGCTGGGGGTAAAGCTTGATCGAGCAACAACTGAATGGCATTGTAAAACATTTTTGCTGCATTCAATAAAATATATAACGCAATAAAAATAGCAAACACTGCATCCGCCCACAGTACGCCCCATAAGCTCAAGCCTAAAGAACATAAAATCGCCATATTCATTAGTAAATCTGTTTGATAGTGCAAACGATCCGCCTTAATCGCAGGACTATCCGTTTGTTTTATAATATGGCTTTGATAAAGTACCAGTAACAATGTTGCCACAATGGAAAACAGCGTTACCATAATACCGAGAGCGGTTTGATTTAACGGCTGTGCTGAGGTTAAACGGTAAATACCTTGTAATAAAAGGAAAATCGCACTGCCTGAAATAAACGCACTTTGAATAAGTGAGGCGAGAGATTCTGCTTTGCCGTGTCCAAAAGAATGATTATGATCTGCTGGCATTAAAGCAAAACGCAAGATCAGCATATTCATAAAAGAGGCTAATAAATCTAGCGTAGAATCTGTAATAGAAGCCAGCATACTGACAGAATCCGTTTTCCACCACGCGAAGCCTTTCACTAAAATTAATAGCAACGCGGTGAAAATCGCACAGTTTGCTGCCCGCTTCACCTGTTTGGAATAGACTTCTTGCATTAACTATTGCAGCTCCAAGCGAAAGGGGTACGGTTTAATTTTTGCATTTCTTTATCAACAATATATTTTTTCAAATAACGAATTACTCTGCGATGCGCCATATTCATCAATTTGCGATCCTTGGCAATTTTTACAGAATATTGATATTGTACAAACCCACAAAATGGAATGTTTTTACCCCGCGCCACATTTACCTGCCAATCTGGATTTTGTGCGCTAGGATCATAAATCACAAAAGCAAAAAGTTCATTTTTTCTTGTGTAAATATCAAAATGTTGCACGCCAGTATTACGATAAACACGTTTACGCAAGGCAATGCGATCGGCTAAAGAAAGCTTATCCTTATTGCGGTCTTGCAACAGCTCAATGGCACTGTGCCATTGCTCGGCAGTTTCGTCTTTTGGGACGTAAACATAGCGCGCAATCGTACCGAGATCCTGCTGCGAAGCAAGATAATAAGTTTGCCCTCCGTGATTAATCGCTTCTGACACAGCAAGCTGCGGGGAAATGCTACACGCCGTGATACTCAGTGCAGTGAAAAAAATACCCATTTTTTTTACCGCACTTCTCTTTTCCTTAATCCATTGAATTAGCGCTTTCATTTTATTCACTCAAATCGCGTTTAAACACGAATTCCTTTTCTGTTGATGAAGTGGCATCAAACCAGTAACCTGCGAGATCGAACGCTTTTAATTGTTCTACTTGGGTGAGCCGATTTTGAATAAGGTAGCGACACATCAAACCGCGCGCTTTTTTCGCATAAAAGCTGATGACTTTATATTTCCCATTTTTATTGTCTAAAAAAACTGGTTTCACAATATGTGCATTCAATTCACTTTCTTTGACGGATTTATAGTACTCATCCGAAGCAAGATTAATCAACACATTATCCCCTTGTTGATCTAACGCGTGCTGTAGCGTCGTCGTGATAATATTGCCCCAAAAATGATATAAATCTTTGCCTTTCGGGTTGGCTAATTTCGTTCCCATTTCTAAACGGTAAGGCTGCATTAAATCTAAAGGGCGTAACAAACCATATAAGCCTGACAACATTCTCAAATGCTGTTGCGCGAATAAAATATCCTCACGAGATAAATGTTCTGCATCTAACCCCGTGTACACATCGCCTTTGAAAGCAAAAATCGCCGGGCGTGAGTTTTGTTCGTGGTGAACCTTATCCCATTGGGCAAAACGAGCCACATTTAATGCGGCTAATTTATCGCTAATTGACATTAAAGACGCCACCTCATTTGGCGCAAGCTGGCGACAAATATCAATAAGCTGTTCGCTATATTGCGTTAAATCAGGCTGAGAAACGTCAAATTTTTCTACCGCACTTTCAAAATCAAGGGTTTTAGCGGGAGAGATAATTGCTAACATAATGAAATCCTTATAAATATGCTAAACCATTAAGGGGAGCTGCCATTCAATTGGCGATAATTGATGTTGTTGTAAATAGGCATTCGCTTGAGAAAAATGCTTACAGCCAAAAAAACCACGATGTGCCGATAAAGGTGAGGGATGGGGTGCTGTGAGAACACAGTGCTTTTGTCGATCAATAAACTGCCCCTTTTTCTGTGCGTGACTGCCCCATAAGAGAAACACAAGATTTTCTCGCTGTTCATTCAAGGCTGAAATAACACGATCAGTAAAGGTTTCCCAACCAAAGTTTGAATGGGAATGGGCTTTGCCTTGTTCCACCGTTAAAACCGTGTTCAATAATAGCACGCCTTGTTGCGCCCAGCTGACTAAATAGCCGTGCTGAGGAATTTGAAAGCCCACATCATTGGCTAATTCTTTATAAATATTCACTAACGAAGGGGGAGGCGCAACACCGGGCTTCACCGAAAAAGATAGCCCGTGCGCTTGATTTGGACCGTGGTAAGGGTCTTGCCCTAAAATCACCACTTTCACTTGATCAAATTCGGTTAATTTGAAAGCATTGAAAATCTCATTCGTTGGTGGATACACAATTTTACCCACCGCTTTTTCACGCTGGATTTGCTGTAAAATTTGCTGAAAATAAGGCTGGCTTTTCTCGCCACCAATCACATCTTTCCACGTTTTCATTTTGTTTTCCTCAGCGTTAAACTTAGAATGAGATTATAAATAACCTCCCCCCAAATTAACAGCCTCTATTTTGATTTAATTATTTAACCATTCTTTAAATAAATGTTAATTAAATGTTAAATTTAAAATAATGATTTCATTTTATTTTTGATGTATATCAATTTCACTATTTTTGTTTGGTAAATTCAATCTGATCCATATCAAAATAATTGAATTGGTCAAATTTTTTGATAAAATCCCTACCAACTTATGATTAATTAACAAACAAATTTAGGAGTTCTTATGATTAAAGGTATTCAAATCACTCAAGCTGCCAATGACAATCTTTTAAACTCATTTTGGCTATTAGACAGTGAAAAAGGTGAAGCACGTTGTTTATGTGCAAAAGGTGATTTCACAGAAGATCAAATCGTAGCAGTTAGCGAATTAGGTCAAATCGAATATCGTGAATTACCTGTTGATGTTGCTCCAACTGTAAAAGTAGAAGGCGGTCAGCATTTAAACGTAAACGTTTTACGTCGTGAAACATTAGAAGATGCGGTTAAAAACCCTGAAAAATACCCACAATTAACAATCCGTGTTTCTGGTTATGCAGTACGTTTTAATTCATTAACACCAGAACAACAACGTGATGTAATTACTCGTACTTTCACTGAAAGTTTATAATTTATCTGATTGTAGTTTAGACGCAAAAAATCGCCCTATACTTTAGGGCGATTTTTTTCTAACTGTATTACTTTCAAATAATTTTCAAAAAACTCAAGGGAATAAAAAATCTTTTTATCCCTTTCCCCAAAAAACTTTGTTGAGATAAAATTATTTATCTCCACAAAATTTTTATTCAAAAGTAAAACAGATACGGGAGATTTTAAAATGTTCTTCTAGTGAGAAATGTTATGCATTGGCAATATTTCCACGCTAAGAACGCTCCACTTCTAATCTTTCAAACATCAGCACTTTGTTTTCTAACTTGCGTAATAATAATGTCGCAATGCCTGTGATGGCAAGGTAGATAACACCTGCAATTCCATAAATAGTGAGTGCATCATATTCTGTGCCGTACAGTTGTCTTGCATAGCCCATAATATCCAAAATGGTAATGGTTGACGCAAGAGACGTGCCTTTAAACACCAAAATGATTTCATTGCTGTAAGAGGGTAAAGCACGTTTTAAGGCATAAGGAATTAAAATTTTGAGGGTTTGCCAACGAGTTAATCCAAGTGCTGCACAACTTTCCCACTGCCCTTTGGAGATCGCTTTGACTGCGCCATAAAATAACTGTGTGGAATAAGCAGCACTATTTAAAGCAAGGGTGAGCATTGCACAAAACCACGCATTAGACAATAGCGTCCAAGCTGGGCTTTCTACGATCCATTGGAACTGTCCGGGGCCGTAATAAATTAAGAAAAATTGCACTAATAGCGGTGTGCCGGTGAATAAAGTGAGGAAAATATTTACCGCACTTTTTAATAGTTTATTTTCCATAGCAAGAATAAAGGTCAATGCAATGGCTAAAATAAACGCCAAAAAGAGGGCCGAAATGGTGAGCAATAAGCTTGTTGGAATGCCTTGTGCGATGGTGATGAAATAATCGTGAATCATTATTCCACTCCTCTTTCAAAACGGGTGAAGCGCCATTCAAGCTTGCGGATTAGCATTTGGCTGATTAGTGTAATCACTAAATACATCAATGCGGCAAAGCCATACCAAGTGAACGGTTCGTGTGTTCTTGTGTTGATCAATTCAGCTTGACGCATTAAATCGTGTACCCCAATTAATGAAACTAAGGCAGTATCTTTCAATAGCACTAACCATTGATTACTCAACCCCGGTAAGGCGTGTCGCCAAACTTGTGGCATAATGATATGCAAAAAGGTGTAACCACGGCTTAAACCAAGGGCAGCGCCCGATTCCCATTGTCCTAATGGAATTGCTTTAATTGCCCCACGCAGAGACTGTGAAGCATAAGCAGCAAAAATGATAGAAAGTGCAAGCACGCCACAAAAGAACGGGCTAAGTTCTAAATATTTTCCTGTGATTAATTCCAAAACTTCGGGAATACCAAAATAAATTAAGAACACCACGAGAATTTCAGGCAAGCCGCGTAATAAGGTGATCACAATAGCACTCGGTTTACGCACAGATTGCCATTTGCTCATTTCTAAGCTAACAAAAATGAGTGATAAAATCAGCCCGAAGAATAAAGAACACACCGCTAACCCTAAGGTCATTAGGGTTGCGGTGTACATTAAAGGAAGATAATCCACAAACATAGCGATTATTTAGTCATCCATTTGTCGTAAATTTTTTGGTATTCACCGTTTGCTTTAATGGCTTCAATACCTTTGTTTAAACTTTCCACTAAAGTAGTGTTAGATTTATTTACGGCGATACCTAAGCCATTGTTAAAGTAACGCTTATCCGTAACACGCTCGCCCACAAAAGTTAATTCTGGATTTTTCTCGAACATATCACGTAATACATCGGTATCACCAAAGATCAAATCAATACGTCCATTTTTTAAGTCTAGAATTGCATCTTGCAAACTTGCGTAAGATTTTGTTGTGTATTGTTTTGCCTCAGCATTGGCATATTGTTGATAAGTTGTCCCATTTTGCACGCCAACGGTTTTCGCTGTGGCTAAATCTGCTTTCCCTTTCACCGCGATAAAGCTTGCAGAGCTTTCATAGTAAGGCTGGCTGAATGCCACTTGCTTAGCGCGTGCTTCCGTAATATCAATGGCGGAAATTGCTGCATCAAACCCACGTCCTTTAATTAAACTTGGAATTAACGCATCAAAAGCTTGGCTTTTAAAATGGCAAGTGGCTTCAATTTCTTTACAAATTGCGTTGGCAATATCGACATCAAAGCCCACAATTTCGCCTTTTTCATTGGTTAATTCAAAGGGTGGATAGCTCGGTTCCATTGCAAAGGTAATATCTTGTGCTTGCACCATTGCGGCTGAACTTGCTAAAAGTGTAGCTAAAAGTAATTTTTTCATTGTGTAATTCCTTAATGTGAATGAGATAAGTATTGTTTAAATTGTTCCGTTTTCGGTTGGATGAAACAGCTTGCATCCCCCATTTCAATGATATGACCTTTTTCCATATACACCACTTTGGTCGCAACTTTCTGTGCCACAGAAACTTCGTGCGTTACGATCACTTGAGTAATGCCTGTTTGTTGCAGTTCCTGAATAATTGACACCACTTGCGCGGTGATTTCAGGATCTAGTGCTGCCGTAGGTTCATCAAATAATAAAACCTGTGGTTTCATCATTAATGCGCGCGCAATCGCTACACGCTGTTGTTGCCCGCCAGAAAGATGTAATGGAAAACGCTCAGCAAATTCCTCCAAGCGTAAACGAGCAAGCAATTCAAGTGCTTGTTTTTTCGCGGTTTCTTTATCCAAACCTAGCACTTTTACGGGTGCTTCAATCAAATTTTCAATCACGCTTAAATGTGGCCATAAATTGTACTGCTGAAATACCATCCCCACATCTTGGCGTAATTGACGCATTTGTTTTGGGTTTGCCCTTGCCGCAGAAAGATCAAATTTATTATTAGCAATAACGAGTTCGCCTGATTTTGGCACTTCTAGTAGGTTTAAAGTACGAATCAGTGTACTTTTTCCTGCACCACTTGGCCCTAATAAAACCACGGTATCACCATCTTCCGCCGTTAAATTAATGTCAAACAGGGCTTGTGATGAACCGTAGAAAAAATTGAGATTTTTTACACTAATGGTCATTTTTGTTGTTAGCTCTACATTCAAAGTTGAAATAATATTAATATTTTTTGCATAAGTATGCAAATAAAAAGTTAAAAATTTTCACCGCACTTTTGTTTTAAGGGGAAAATTCGCTTAACTTTGTCCCGCACTTTCATCAGAAGGCCAAGAATGCACCACTGCTTTGACTAAAGTAGCAAGGGGGATCGCAAAAAACACGCCCCAGAAGCCCCATAATCCACCAAAAATAAGTACGGCAACAATGATAGTCAGTGGATTGAGGTTTACCGCTTCAGAAAATAAAAATGGCACAAGCAGGTTTCCATCTAAAATTTGACTTACCACATAAGCAGCGATTAATGACCAAAAAGTCGGCGTAATACCAAATTGCGACATCGCCACTAAAGCTACCGGAATACTCACTAACACCGCCCCCACATAAGGCACAAGGACAGAAAGCCCCACGGTAACAGCAAGCAATAAGGCATAACGCAGATCAAAAAAGAGGAAGATTGCATAAGTAATCACACCAACGACAAGAATTTCAATAATTTTGCCACGAATATAATTGGCAATTTGTTTTTGCATTTCTTGCCATACTTCATCAGCCAGTTTGCGATTGCGAGGTAAAAATCCGCTGATATAAGTGAGTAATTCTTGTTTATCCTTTAATAAGAAAAATACCATTAATGGTACAAGGAAAGCATAGATGCCCAAGCTCACAAGGCTGATAATAGAAGAAATTGAAAGTTTGAGCGCCGATTCGCCAAAGCCTAAAATTTTGCTTTTCACACTGGTGAAAAAGCTGTCGATCATTTGATAATCCACCACTTCAGGATAATGTTCCGGCAAAGAAAGTAGCCAATCGTTAAGAGAATTAAACATATGTGGCAATTCACTGAACAAATTAATCGTTTGATTCACTAAGGTGGGAATGAGTACCAGCGCAATAATCAGCACAATGCTAATAAAGCCACCAAGCACAAGAAGGGTTGCCAGTAAGCGAGGGAATTTGAGTTTCTCATTTAACACGCGAATAGGCATTTCCAACAAATAAGCCAATACGATCGCCACCAACAACGGCGCAAGTAAATCACTAAAAAAATAAATGGCGATAAAACCAAACAGCAAAATGGCAAGTAATGCCATCGCCTGCGGATCACTAAATCGGCGTTTGTACCAATTTTTCAACATTTCTAACATAAAGCCTCCTTTCAGTGAGAATTTGTGCCGATTATAAGGTAAAATCAGGGGGATTTATATTAGGGGCTGTTGATAATTTATTGTACATTTGAGTTATCGTTTAAAATTAGCACAATTGAAGTGGCGTCCAAAATCAAGAATGCTTTCCTTGATAAGAGCGACAGCAAAAAGTGTGCTAATCTAATACAGCCCCAAATGAATTCTCAACAGCCCCTAATAAAAGGAATTTTCTATGACCGTCAAAATTTATCACAACCCACGTTGTTCAAAAAGTCGCGAAACCCTTGCATTATTACAACAGCACGGCATTGAGCCTGAAATTGAGCTTTATTTAGAAAAGCAATATTCCGTTGATTTCTTGCAGCAATTAGCACAAAAGTTACAGCTAAACAGTGTGCGAGAAATGATGAGAACGAAAGATGAGTTATACCGCACATTGCATTTGGATTCACACACCGTTACGGAAACGCAGTTACTTGAAGCAATCGCACAGCATTCCGCCTTGCTTGAACGCCCGATTGTAGTCAATGGAGAAAAAGCAAAGATTGGTCGCCCACCAGAAAGTGTTTTAGCAATTTTATAATTTCTTCGCTATAATAATGCCCGCTCCGCCATAATCATTGAGCGGGCATTATTTTTACCCATTTTATTTATTAAGAGGCAATGATGAAAAAGAAAACATCTTTTGCGCCCGTTGCTGAGGTGCAAGGTTGCACCACCTATCAGCATAACAAAGGGACAATTCGAGATAACGCCATTCAGGCATTATTATCCGATAAATTATTTCGCCAACGCATTGAAAAGAAACGAAAAGGCAAAGGCAGCTATCAGCGTAAGGCAAAACATCAAGGGAAATATGTTGAAAAGCCCGATTATCAAGTTTTTGGCAACAGAGATTTTATAATCGGGTTTTTCTTAACAAAAATAGCAAATAGAGGAAGTCATTATGTCAATCAGAACAGAATGTTTATTTAGCAACGAATGGAACGTACGCATTAGCGATCCCGGTGAAGAAGGCGCCCACAGTCATTTTTTTGAGAAAATTTATATCACACTTGATGCCCATATTGAAGGTGAACATATCACCTATGAATTTACACGCAAAGTAGAAGATCAAGTAAACATTAATCGCACTTTCACCGAATTAAACGAATTATTCAAATTTTTAGGCGAATACCTTGATCCCGT
This sequence comes from Avibacterium sp. 21-595, assembly GCF_023611905.1. Lineage (NCBI taxonomy): Bacteria > Pseudomonadati > Pseudomonadota > Gammaproteobacteria > Pasteurellales > Pasteurellaceae > Avibacterium > Avibacterium sp. 21-595. The sequence continues at coordinate 2,069,035 of NZ_CP091455.1, forward strand.
AGCGCTAGGATTTTTAGGGGTAAAAATAGGTCATTTAGGTGTAACGGCTTAATCTAATTAGGAACTAAAGCTAAAAAAGAGCGATTTTTCAACCGCTCTTTCTTTTATTTAGAGTTAAGCATAATACATTTCAAATTCCACTGGGTGTGGAGTCATATTTAAACGTTCTACTTCTTTACGTTTCATTGCAATAAAGGCATCCACAAATTCTTTACTGAATACGCCACCTTGGGTTAAGAAGCCATAATCTTGTTCGAGAGCGTTTAATGCTTCTTCTAATGAACCTGCAACCGCTGGAATTTCTTTTAATTCTTCTGGTGGAAGATCATAAAGGTTTTTATCCATTGCATCGCCAGGGTGAATTTTATTCACAATACCGTCTAATCCAGCCATTAATAATGCAGAGAAAGCTAAGTATGGGTTAGCCATTGGATCTGGGAAACGAGCCTCAATACGGATTGCTTTCGGGCTAGTTACCGCCGGAATACGAATTGAAGCTGAACGATTACTTGCTGAATAAGCCAATAATACAGGCGCTTCAAAACCCGGTACTAAACGTTTATATGAGTTGGTTGAAGGGTTAGTAAAGGCATTTAATGCTTTAGCGTGTTTGATAATGCCACCAATGTAGTAAAGTGCGGTTTCAGAAAGCCCTGCATATTTATCGCCTTGGAAAATATTTTTGCCGTCTTTACTTAAAGACATATTACAGTGCATACCAGATCCGTTATCGCCTGTGATTGGTTTTGGCATAAAACAGGCGGTTTTGCCGTGTTCTAATGCGACATTTTGTACGACATATTTATAAATTTGGGTTTCATCCGCTTTTAGGGTAAGTGAGTTAAATTTGGTCGCGATTTCATTTTGTCCTGCGGTCGCCACTTCGTGGTGATGTGCTTCAACGACTAATCCCATTTCTTCTAAAATCAAGCACATTTCAGAGCGAATATCGTGCGCGGTATCATTTGGCGCAACGGCACAGTAACCGCCTTTGGTTAGAGGACGATAACCATTGTTGCCCCCCTCATAGGCTTTATTCGTATTCCAAGCGCCCTCAATATCATCTACAACATAAGAATTACCATTCATTGCTGAGCCAAAACGCACATCATCAAATAAGAAAAACTCTGGTTCTGGGCCGAAAAAAACATCGTCTGCAATACCTGTTGAACGCATATAATTTTCTGCACGGATTGCAATAGAGCGTGGATCACGATCATAGCTTTGCATTGTGGTGGGTTCATAAATACTGCAACGAAGGGATAAGGTTGGAATTTGTGCGAAAGGATCAACTACGGCGGTTTCAGCGATTGGCATTAATAACATATCCGCTTTATTAATCGCTTTCCAGCCTTCTACCGAGGAGCCGTCAAACATTTTACCATCCTCAAATAAGTCTTCATCAATGAGACTAACTGGTAAAGATACGCCGTGCTCTTTTCCTTTTATATCCGTAAAACGCAGAAGAACGAATTTAATGTCATTCTCTTCAATTAATTTAAACACATTGGCAACGGCCGCTTCATTTGACATAGTGATAATCCTCATAAATATGATTGCTAGAGTTGAGATAATGGGTGTGCAATGCACGCTGGCTAAAATATCACATCACTTGCAAAATTCAAGGGGCGAGCGAGATTTTAATTTTACTCAAGTGCGGGGAAAAAATTCGACATTTTTACACCGCACTTTATAAAATGCTCTCCAAAAGACAGCACACCACTTATTTCTAATTATTCATAGCTCAAGCCGATAAAACGTTGTATAATCTGCAACCTTTTCGTGCAATCTTACGAATAAGATTGCACATTATTCAAACATCATTATTGATAACAAAAGACTTTTCAAATGACAGATACCATTGATATTAACAAATTGCGTAACATCGCAATTATTGCTCACGTTGACCACGGAAAAACGACCCTTGTTGATAAATTATTACAACAATCAGGCACCCTTGAAGCAAGCCGTGCGGACGCAGATGAGCGTGTAATGGACTCCAACGATCTTGAGAAAGAACGTGGCATTACCATTCTTGCAAAAAATACCGCAATTAACTGGAACGATTACCGTATAAATATTGTTGATACCCCGGGACACGCTGATTTTGGCGGTGAAGTAGAACGCGTGCTTTCTATGGTGGATAGCGTATTACTCGTTGTTGATGCCTTTGACGGCCCGATGCCACAAACGCGCTTTGTTACCCAAAAAGCCTTTGCTCACGGGTTAAAACCCATTGTGGTGATTAATAAGGTAGATAGACCGGGTGCGCGCCCTGATTGGGTGGTGGATCAAGTCTTCGATCTTTTCGTCAATCTTGGGGCAACCGATGAACAACTTGACTTTCCAATTATTTACGCCTCAGCATTAAATGGCGTAGCGGGCTTAGAACACGAAGAGCTGGCAGAAGATATGACGCCATTATTTGAAGCCATTGTAGAACACGTTGAACCACCAAAAGTGGAGCTTGATGCCCCATTCCAAATGCAAATTTCACAGCTTGATTATAGCAACTATGTGGGCGTAATCGGCATTGGGCGTATCAAACGTGGTAAAGTCAAACCAAATCAAGCAGTGACCATTATTGACAGTGAAGGTAAAACACGTAATGGCAAAATTGGTCAAGTATTAGGGCATTTAGGCTTACAACGCTATGAAGAAGATCTTGCGCAAGCGGGCGATATTGTAGCAATTACAGGATTAGGTGAACTCAATATTTCCGACACCATTTGCGATGTGAACAATGTAGAAGCCTTACCAGCATTAAGTGTTGATGAGCCGACGGTAACAATGTTCTTCTGCGTAAACACCTCGCCATTCTGTGGAAAAGAAGGGAAATTTGTTACCTCTCGCCAAATCTTAGAACGCTTAAACAAAGAGCTTGTACATAATGTAGCATTGCGTGTAGAAGAGACCCAAAACCCTGATGAATTCCGTGTTTCAGGGCGTGGTGAATTGCACCTTTCTGTGTTAATTGAAAATATGCGCCGTGAAGGCTATGAGCTTGCGGTATCTCGTCCAAAAGTTATCTTTAAAGAAGAAGACGGTCGTAAACAAGAGCCATTCGAGCAAGTTACCATTGATATTGAAGAACAACATCAAGGTGCGGTAATGGAAGCCTTAGGTATCCGTAAAGGTGAAGTGAAAGATATGATCCCAGACGGCAAAGGACGTACCCGTTTAGAATATATTATCCCAAGCCGTGGTTTAATTGGTTTCCGTAATGAATTTATGACGATGACCTCAGGAACAGGGCTACTCTATTCCACATTCAGCCATTATGATGACGTAAAAGCTGGTGAAATCGGTCAGCGTAAAAATGGTGTATTGATTTCAAATGGTACAGGAAAAGCTCTTGCTTATGCACTATGGGGCTTACAAGAGCGTGGTAAACTGATGATCGATCACGGTGTGGAAGTGTATGAAGGTCAAATTATTGGTATTCACAGCCGCTCAAACGATCTCACAGTAAACTGCTTACAAGGGAAGAAACTCACCAATATGCGTGCTTCAGGAAAAGATGATGCGATCGCCTTAACCACACCAGTACGTTTCTCTCTTGAGCAAGCCATTGAGTTTATTGATGATGATGAATTAGTGGAAGTAACGCCAACTTCAGTACGTATTCGTAAAAAATTACTGACTGAAATGGAACGCAAACGTGCTAGCCGTACCACAACCAGTACGAGTACACATTAATTCCATTATTCTTAAGTAAAAAAGTGCGGTGTTTTTTTTACAAATTTTCCACCGCACTTTTTATCGTAAACCTTGCTATTCCCTTTACTTTAGCCTAGTTTTATTAAGTCAGTCTTCGCAAAAGTTCAAACTAACGTTACACAAAAAAGCCGAATGAAAATCCATTCGACTTTTAATACAGTATAAGTTAAATAACTAAGTGCTAAGCAAGATCATCAATCACTACATACACTTTGGTAGTCGGTCCGTGAACGCCCACCACTTTTACTAACTCAATATCTGCTGTGGAACTTGGGCCTGAAATGATATTCACACAAGAAGGCATTCTTTCGCCTAACACAGCTTTGTCGTGCAGAATTTTAGCAAGTTGTGCGACGCGAGGTAAAACAAGGCTTTTACGTACTACCACAATGGATTTTTCAGGCAATAAACTTACTGAACGGCCTTTATCTTTACCTGAAAATAACACGATTCCCCCTGACTCAGCTAAGCCATATTCTGCATAAGCAATACCGATATTCGCTTGTTCTGCGTGTTTTAGGTTTTCTTCGCCATTTTGTGGTAGCCAGACCGTAGTGTCGTAATGTGCTTGTACCGCTTGAGTAATACCAAGTTGCGCTAAACGCTCATCTCCCGTGAGAATAACTGGCCCACCACCATATTTTTCACACACAGAAAGCACCGCACTTTGTATTTCTGCTTCATTTGTTTCAATCACATCAACCATCATCGCTTTTGCTGATTCGATAAATGCTTGGCATAAAGCTTGCGGGTTAAGATCAGTTAAACGTGTAGTGGCATAATCATTCAGCGGTGCAGGCATTGGTTCTGGCACAAGCTGGCGTGGACGCCCCATTTTTTCCGCAAGTTTGTTCAGAAAGTTTTCTCTATTTTGTACGTCCATTATTTTGCCTCTCTTTTGTTAAACCATTCACGGAAACTTTCGCCATCTGCACTTGGTAGATCGCGTGCTTTTGTCCATTCTGCTAATGCCCCAAATTCAAGCGGTGCTTTACCATTTTTGATGAACTTACTGGCAACTTTCGCCCCAACATTCACGCCCACTTTCCATAACGTTGGGTGGGAATTTGCAAAATTGAAGCCAAAGATAGATAAACGCTCTGCTGCAGGCGTCATACCACTTTGAGCAATATGCTCACGGTGTTTTAGGATAAGCTGTGCCAATGGAATTTTCACTGGGCAAACGGAATTACAAGCTGTACATAACGAGCAGGCGTATGGCAGTTCTTTAAAATCTTCATAACCGCCTAGTAATGGGGAAATGACTGATCCGATTGGTCCCGGATAAATTGAGCCATAACCGTGTCCACCAATTTGGCGATATGCTGGGCAAGTATTTAAACAGGCTCCACAACGGATACAACGTAATACCTCTTTAAATTCACTTTCAAGAATTTTTGAACGGCCATTATCCACGATAACTAAGTGGAATTCTTCAGGGCCATCTGTTTCCCCCGTAAGACGCGGACCTGTTAGCCAAGTGTTATAGCCGGTTAGTTTTGCACCGACTGCACTTCTGGCAAGCATTGTGATTAAAACATCGACTTCCTCAAAGGTAGGCGCAATACGTTCCATTCCCATCACGGCAATGTGCGTTTTCGGTACCGTGGTGGCAAGACGCAAGTTTCCTTCATTGGTAACCAAGCAAAGGCTGCCCGTTTCTGGCACGGCAAAGTTACACCCACTCACACCGATGTCCGCCTCTAAGAAATCTTGGCGGATTTTTTCACGAATAAATAAGGTCATTGCTTCTGGCGTTTCTGGCCCGTCATAGCCTAATTTTTCGTGTAAATCTTTACGGATTTGGTGGCGATCTTTGTGAATGGCTGGCACCACAATATGAGAAGGACGATCTCCGGCAATTTGTAGGATATATTCGCCTAAATCTGTTTCCACCACTTTAATGCCTTCGGCTTCAAGCACTTCATTCATACCGATTTCTTCGGTAACCATTGATTTGGATTTGACAATTTTCTTGGCATTTTTCTCAAGGGCAACTTGACGGATATAATTGGTTGCATCTTCTGCCGTTTCAGCAAAATACACTTTTCCACCATTTTCGCTCACTTTTTCGCTTAATTGATATAAATAAGCATCAAGATTAGCTAAAACGTGGTTACGAATATGTTTTGCCTCATCACGCCATTCTTCCCAATGGCCCAGTTCGTCCACCATTTTTTGGCGATTTGTGCCAATACGTTCTTGCGCCATAACAATGGCTTTTCGCATAATGTCGTTGTGAATTTCATTATCCACACGTTTTTTAAATGCAAGATTACTGGTTTTTAATGACATCTTATTTTTCCTCCTGCATTAATACTTCGGCAATGTGCATCACTTTCACCTTTTTGCCTTCACGACTTAAACGTCCGCCTATATTGAGCAAACAACTCACATCTGCACCGATTAAATAGTCTGGCTCAACCTCAGTAATATGCGCCACTTTTTCTGTAACCATTTCACCAGAAATTTCTGCCATTTTGACGGAAAATGTTCCACCGAAACCACAGCAAGTGCTTTGATTATGAATTGGCAATAATTCTAGCCCTTTCACATTTTGTAATAAGGTTAAAGGTTCGTTCACAATACCTAATTTACGGCTTAAACTACAAGAAGGGTGATAAACTGCTTTTCCCGTTAATCTCGCACCCACATTAGTTACGCCTAATTTATTAACGATAAAATCCGTTAAATCATAAAAACGATCAGACACTTTCTGCGCACGTTCAGCCCACTCAACCTCACCAAAACGGTTAAAATATTCAGGATAATTTTTAATTGCGTAAACACAAGAGCCAGCTGGGGCAACGATAGGGTAATCATTCACTTCAAAGGTCTCTACCAAGTTTTTCATTCCTGCTAAGGCTTGTTTGGTATAACCACTGTTAATCGCAGGCTGTCCACAGCAACCTTGTTTTTCAAGGAAAACAATATGACAGCCCAATTTTTCTAGTAATAATACTGTATTTTTTGCAACGCCGGCTTTCACAACATCAGCGATACAAGTAACGTAAAAATTTACGTTCATAAATTACTCCAACATAATCAAATAGAAATGAAGAAATCAGGCAAAGTTGCCTCTGCCTGATTTGTAATAATTCGCACTAAACGTTAAAGAAAAGTGGAATAATAAATAATGCAACAAGTGCGGCAATGATACCATAAACAATCATTGGTATAATGGTTTTCTTAATGATCGTGCCTTCTTGTTTATCAATATTTAATACTGAGCTTACCGCAACGATATTATTGATACATACCATATTCCCCATTGCGCCGCCCACAGATTGTAAGGCAAGCACAAGGGTGGCTGACAAGCCCGTAATTTCTGCTGTGGAAAGTTGAACACTACCAAAGGTCAGGTTAGAAACCGTATTTGAGCCAGAGAAGAATGCCCCTACCGCACCTAAGTAAGAAGCAAATAATGTCCAGTATTCCCCTGTGGCTTCAGCGAAACTTCGACCGATAATTTTCACCATTGAATTATCGCCACCCACAAGCATTAAATTCACCATAATTAATGCCCCAACGAGTGCTAAAAATGGATTACGAGTTTGTCTTAAGCTTCCCATAAAAATCTCTTTGGTTTTACTTGCCGACAATGAAAATAATGGGATAGAAATTAATACGGTTACCACAAATGGAATTAATGCTGGCACATAAAGCAATTTATAGCTTGCATTAACTGATGTGCCAAAAATGTGTTTTAAGCTGAAAATCAAGCCGTGGCTAATTTCAAATAAACCTAATGAGCCTAATTGCACGCTAAGCCAAGTTGTCGCATCGTTCATCATTGCTTTGAATGGTAATTGTTGCAAACGTGTTACAATCAAAATCGCAATGAGTAACCCTGTTGGCAATAAGGCTTTTACCACTTGCCCCATACTTACTGCATTGTCGTCAAGGTTATTTTCCACTTTTGCTAAACCGATGCCTTTATTCGCCACGAATACAGACACCAACAAGCCAATTGCCCCACCCACTAATGATGGAAATTCATAATTCACTTGTGCTAATAAGAAATAAGGCACCACACAAGCAAAAATACTGATATAAATAAACACAAGATTTTTACGAATTTCACTCCAGCCGACAATTAAACGTAATGCCATTAATGGAATAATTAATGCCGCAAAAGAATGAATTAATGCTGACATTGAACCAATTTCTAAAATTTGCCCTTCATTAAGGTGTAAAGGCCCAAATCCAAACCAAGTTGGCGTACCTACCGCCCCGAAAGAAACGGGAACCGAGTTCATAATTAAGGCTAACATCGCCACTTTTAATGGCGGAAAACCTAGTCCCACTAAAATTGGGGCAGCAATTGCGGCGGGTGTTCCGAAACCACTAGCTCCTTCAATCATAAACGCGAATGCCCAACCGATAATCATAATTTGTGCAACAGGGTTTGGATTAATGTTTCCCAACCATTTACGTAATGTATTCGTTACCCCTGAGGTTTCAGAAAAACGATTAAATAAAATTGCCCCGAAAATCACCGTAATTGGCGTTTGAACCGCCACCAATGCCGCAGTAATATTGGCACTCACAGTGGCAATATCTGTACCGAAGAAAATAAATTGAATAATTAATACCACTACCGCAATCCACGGCAAAGCAACATAAGATGGCAACGCATTACGTTTTACCATTAAATAAATTAATAAAACAATAGGAAAAATACTCAAAAAAAGAGCCATACAAACTACTCCATCAATAATTAATTTTATGACTTAACTGGGTCGCCATTCTATGCTGATTTAATCGATTTAGTAAAATATTTGTTAAGAAATTATGACAGCGATCACAAAAAATTTTAACATTTTGCTAAAAATACTTCCTTCTAGTTAGCCTTTAACCTATCCAATAAGCCATTTCTCATTCAGGGTAAAATCCGCTATAATTAGCCAATTTTGCAAAAAACTTGTTATTTTTTCACCGCACTTTGTTTTTGCCGTGAAAATTTGCCCTAACGAAGATAGAGGTTTTTTATGACAACTCCTGTTGTTGCCCTTGTGGGTCGCCCAAATGTGGGGAAATCCACCTTATTTAATCGCCTAACACGTACTCGTGATGCCCTTGTTGCCGACTTCCCAGGGTTAACACGCGATCGTAAATATGGTCAAGCCAATATTGCTGGTTATGATTTTATCGTGATCGATACGGGCGGTATTGACGGTACCGAAGAAGGCGTTGAAGAAAAAATGGCTGAGCAATCCTTACTTGCCATTGAAGAAGCTGACATTGTATTGTTTCTTGTTGATGCACGTGCTGGACTAACTTCTGCCGATATTGGCATCGCCCAATATTTACGCCAACGTCAAAATAAAACCACCGTGCTGGTTGCCAATAAAACTGACGGTATTGATGCCGATTCACATTGTGCTGAATTTTATCAGCTTGGGTTAGGCGAAATTGTACAAATCGCCGCTTCACAAGGGCGTGGCGTGAACGCGTTAATGGAACAAGTACTTGCCCCCCTTGCTGAACAGAATGCGGAAAAAGAAGCAACGCAAAACCAAAGTGCGGTGAAAAATAACGAAGAAAACCAAGAAGATGAATGGGATCACGAGTTTGATTTCAACAACGAAGAAGATAGCCAGCTTTTAGATGAAGCCCTTGAGGAGGAAGAAGAAAGCGAGCAAGAGCAAAATATCAAAATTGCTATTGTAGGGCGTCCTAACGTGGGTAAATCTACCCTAACGAACCGTATTTTAGGTGAAGATCGCGTCGTGGTTTACGATCTCCCCGGTACAACACGAGATAGCATTTCTATTCCGATGGAACGTGATGGTCAGCATTACACGATCATCGACACCGCTGGCGTGCGTAAACGGGGCAAGGTGCATTTAACAGTAGAAAAATTCTCTGTAATCAAAACCTTACAAGCAATTCAAGAAGCCAATGTGGTACTGCTCACCATTGATGCGCGTGAAGGGATTTCCGACCAAGATCTTTCCTTACTCGGCTTCATCTTAAATGCGGGGCGTTCTTTAGTCATCGTGGTAAACAAGTGGGACGGTTTAGATCAAGAGGTTAAAGATCGTGTAAAGTCAGAATTAGATCGTCGTCTAGATTTTATTGATTTTGCAAGAGTTCACTTTATTTCCGCATTACACGGTAGCGGTGTGGGTAATCTCTTTGATTCCATTAAAGAGGCTTATGCTTGCGCCACGCAAAAAATGACCACCTCAATGCTCACTCGTATCCTACAAATGGCAACTGATGAACATCAACCGCCGATGATGAGTGGTCGCCGAATCAAATTAAAATACGCTCATCCGGGTGGCTATAATCCACCAATTATTGTGGTACACGGCAACCAAATTGATCGCCTGCCAGATAGCTATAAACGTTATTTATCAAACTATTATCGTCGCAGTCTAAAAATCATTGGCTCACCAATTCGCTTACTGTTCCAAGAAGGCAGTAACCCATTTGCAGGGAAACGCAATAAATTGACCCCAAATCAGTTGCGTAAGCGTAAACGTTTGATGAAATTTATAAAAAAATCAAAGAAATAATTAAAATAAAAGGCGATCAACCATCGCCTTTTTTATTACCTACAGAAAAATGAGCTATTTTTCCACCGCACTTAATTATTGCGTTATCTGGATTGGCAAATAACGATAACGTAAATGAATAAATAAAAATAACAGCATACTAAATAATGCCAATATTCCACCAACCACGCCGATATAAGATAATCCCAAATGTTGCATCACTTGATTCCCTAATAATGCGCCGCCACCAATGCCGATATTATAAATCCCTGAAAATATTGCCATTGCGACATCTGTTGCATCGGGAGCAAGTTGTAAAATACGGATCTGTAAACTTAATCCAATCCCTGCAATACCTATTCCCCATAATAAAATTAATGGATAGGTGAACGCAGAATGCTGTTTTAATATTAGCAATGAAAACAAGGAAAGGCTTAGACTTACCATTGCAATAAGTAAAAATTTTGCGGGCCCAAAGCGATGAAAGCGACCAAATAAAAAACTTGCGATCATTCCAGCACAACCAAACAGCAATAAAATCAGGGTCGTTTCTGTTGGCGCAATAGTCACTTCTTGGATCATAAAAGGTTCAACATAGCTATATGCGGTGAAATGAGCTGAAATCACAATGGCGGTAAGAACAAATAATCCAACTAAGAGTGGACGTTTAAATAAAATCGGAACACTTTTCAATGAACCGGCATTTTTACTCACTAAGTGCGGTAATAATTTATAGAGAAAAATCAATACGATAAATGCCACTACGCCAATCACGCCAAAGGTGGTTCGCCAACCCAGCCATTGTCCAATAATACGCCCTAAAGGTAAACCTAACACCATTGCTAATGCACTGCCCATTGCTAACAAACCGAGCGCTTGTGCTTTTTTATCTTTCGGTGCAAGGCGTACTGTAAGCGAGGCGGTAATTGCCCAGAACACGGAATGAGAGATTGCAATGCCAATGCGAGAAATCAGCAATACGTGAAAATTCCACGCCACACAGGACAGTATGTGGCTCAAGATAAACAGAATAAATAGTTTAATCAGCAAGCTACGCCGTTCTAGCTTTGCGGTTAGTAGCATAAAGGGCAAGGAAAGCAAGGAAACAATCCACGCATAAATGGTGATCATCAGCCCAGTTTGGCTGACGGGCATTTGGAAACTTTTCGCGATATCCGATAATAGTGCCACTGGGATAAACTCGGTGGTGTTGAAAATAAACGCGGAAAACGCCATACAAATAACGCGCCATAATTTTACACGGCGAACAATTTTGGGAGATAACATTGTTAATTGGGGTTAGCAAAAAAGGGGGCTATTTTAGCATAGAAGTTTGGGTTTTTCTCAATGGGAAAAATGTTGTTTCAATAGCGCTTTAAGTTGTTTTTTTAATCCTTGCGTGGACTCAATGTGATATTGTGGCGAATAGCAATCACCAAAGAAATGTAACGGCAGTTGGATCTGTTGATATTTTTTCTCACGCAAATTGAGATTAACGCGAAAATCGCATTGCTGGCTGACTTGATCCACTGTCCCTTCGCCTGCCAGTTGAAAATAAGCATCGTGTAATTGTAAATTTTGCCATTGCATTGTTTGCTGATCCCAGATTAATTGGGTACTCAACAGTTCAAAAGGCGAATCCATATTTTGCAAGCGTTCTGTATCATAATTAATCGGCAAACGTTGTGCCACGATGGCTAACAGATTGACATTTTTCGCTTTGCCATTGGTAATCTGTAAACTCGCCTGCCCTTTTTTGATTTTCTGTGCAACCAGTTCCATTTCTCCTTTTAATTGAGCTTGCCCTGTTGCCAATACGGGTAATTTCAACAATGCTAGCCATTGTTCTATGGCGATATTCTGTGCGGAAAACTGCAAACGTTGTGATTCTTGATTAAATTGGAAGTTCATATTCCCTTGTGATAACAAGGCAAGGTTGCCATTTATAAAGTGCGGTTGAAATTCCAGCAGAATTTTTCCCTGCGAAAATGGTATTTGATTAATGCTAAGATCCGTAAAATCAAGTTGGTAATGCTGAGTTTGGTTTTGGGTTTCACTGTGTAAATTCCCTTGTGATAATTGCAATACCACTGTATTCACATCGCCATAAAGTGGCTGTTCAAACTGCCACAGCCCGGCAATTTGCTGAAAAGTTAAGCCATTATTGGAAAGTTGCAAGTTTCCTTGTAAATGGAGTTGACTTTCATTTCGTGTTGCCTGTGCGCTAAACGCCATTTGCAAAGGAGAGGTTAAATTCAATGAGGCATTTTGTGATAACGCATTGAATAAATGGGAAATATCCTGCCAAGCAAGTGCGCTGGGGGTTAGACTAACATTTAGCCCTTGCCATTGAGAACCTGCCATTTTGCCATTATGCAACTGAAGCTCATTCAGCGTAAGCTGACCACTAAGCAAGGTGATAGGATTGAATTCAAGCACAATTTTTTCGAAAAAAAACCACCGCGCTTTTTGTTGAAACTTAACTTGATGTAAGGATAATTGAGTAGGGAAAAGCTGACTTTCTACTTTCGTCACTTGGATATGATGTTGCGCAAGCTGTGCAGAAAGTTGTGCGGTTAAACGTGATTTCTGCCAAAAAAGAAAACATAGCCCAACACACAACAGTGCGATTAGCCATATTATTTTCTTTTTCATTGCTTATTTATCCTTATCAATACGGCTGGCTACCGCATTTTGCTGATCCTTATATTTCGCATCTTGACGGCGATTATAAGGGCGGGCTGCCTCACCACTTAGCACTTCAAAACTTAATGCGCCAATCACCATTTTTGGACGCAGTGCTAAAGGCAATTTACCTGAATTATAAAATTCCAACACGATTCGCCCATTCCAACCCGGATCAATGCGATGTGCAGTAACGTGAACCATCAACCCTAGGCGAGCAAGGGAAGAGCGTCCATCTAGCCAACCGATAATATTTGCGGGCAAAGATACGGCTTCAAAAGTGGTAGCAAGGGCAAGTTCCCCCGGGTGAAGAAAGAATGCCTCACCGTCATCAATGAGAATTTCATCACTCATCACCGCTTCAAGCTGGGCGGAAACCTCTTCTTTTTTGCCACTTAAATCAATATAAGGCGCAGTATGCTCACGAAATACACGGAAAGAATTACCTAAACGGACATCTATTGTTGCGCCATTGATTTTGTCATTATCTGGGCGTGGCGTTAAGCTGATAATACCTTGATCTAAATAACGTTCAATGTCAGTATCACATAATCTCATTGTTATCCCCTATTTGCCTTTCAGTAGATGCAAAATCTGTGCTTTTAACATATTGATTGCAATACGGTTTTTCCCACCACGAGGAACAACAATATCCGCATATTGTTTCGACGGTTCGATAAATTGCAAGAACATTGGACGAACCGTTGCTCGGTATTGATCCACGACCGATTGTAAAGAACGACCACGTTCTTCCATATCGCGTTTTAAACGACGGATAAAGCAAATATCTAATGGTGCATCGACAAACACAGAAATGCTCGCCTCTTGGCGAATGCGTTCATCTGTGAGCAACAAAATCCCTTCTAAAATAATCACTTTCTTTGGTTTGAAATGGGTGGTCTCACCAGTACGCGTGTGTTCTACATAGCTATAAACGGGAATATCTACCGCCTTGCCTGCTTTTAATGTGCGCAAATGTTGCAATAATAAATCACGATCCATTGAATTTGGGTGGTCGTAATTGGTTTTAATGCGCTCTTCAAAAGCAAGGTGGGTTTGATCTTTATAGTAGCTATCTTCGGAAATGATGCCGATGTCTTCGCAACTGAGTTCATCACGAAGTTCTTTATGAATGGTCGAAGCAATAAGGCTTTTTCCTGATGCGGAAGCCCCTGCAATAGCAATAATAATGCAATCTTGATCTGACATAATAGGATTCAATTAAGCGAATGAATAATTTGCGAATTATAAAGAAAAAATTCACTTTTTGATAATAGTTTCCCCCTTTTAATGAAATAAAACGAAAGAAATCTTCTATTTTGTGATGTTGCTCACAGCATTTTTTATCCCATTCAGATAGGATTAACCGCATTTAATTAAGATTAATCAATAAGATAGCCGCTTTTCTCGACAAACCATAAGGAGTACGACAATGAAAGGTAACGCAATTTCTCTCGCAATTTCCACCGCACTTGCCACGTCAGCCTTAATATTCACTGTGCAAGCACAAGCCAAGGGACGCTTAGTGGTATATTGTAGCGCAACGAATGAAATGTGCGAGGCTGAAACCCAAGCCTTCGGTCAAAAATTTGATGTTAAAACCTCTTTTATCCGTAATGGTTCAGGCAGCACCTTTGCCAAAATTGAAGCCGAGAAGAAAAATCCTCAAGCGGACGTATGGTACGGTGGTACGCTTGATCCGCAATCTCAAGCAGGAGAACTTGGTTTATTGGAAGCCTATCGTTCACCGAATGTCAAACAAATTATGCCAAAATTCCAAGATCCCGCGAAAGTCAAAGGCAATTATACCTCTGCGATTTATATGGGTATTTTAGGCTTTGGTGTGAATACTGAACGCTTGAAAAAATTAGGCATCAAAGATGTCCCTAAATGCTGGAAAGACTTGACCGATCCTCGCTTAAAAGGTGAAATTCAAGTGGCTGACCCACAAAGCTCAGGTACAGCTTACACAGCAATTGCGACCTTTGTACAATTATGGGGAGAAGATCAAACTTTCAATTTCTTTAAACAACTTCATCCGAACATCTCCCAATATACCAAATCGGGCATCACACCTTCACGCAATACGGCAAGAGGCGAAACCACCGTAGGGATAGGATTCTTACACGACTATGCCCTTGAAAAACAACAAGGTGCGCCAATTGAATTAGTTGTCCCTTGCGAAGGAACAGGTTACGAACTAGGCGGTGTGAGTATCTTAAAAGGTGCGCGCAACTTAGATAACGCCAAATTATTTGTGGATTGGGCCTTGTCGAAAGAAGGCCAAGAATTAGCCTGGAAAAAAGGACGTGCTTTCCAAACCCTCACGAATATCACCGCAGAACAATCCCCTACGGCGTTTGATCCAACTAAACTTAATTTAATCAATTATGATTTTGAAAAATACGGTGCCTCCGAAGAACGCAAACGCCTAATTAACAAATGGGTGAATGAAGTAAAATTAGCACAGTAATTTAGCCTTAGCATAGTGAGGTGGGTAATGAAAAAAGTAACGTCCAATCTAATTTTATCTAGTCTATTACTAGCAGGATTAAGTCTTTCTAATCGGGCTTTTGCTGAGGGGCGCTTAGTGGTTTATTGTAGCGCACAAAATATTGTATGCGAAAAAGCGGTGCAAGGATTTGCGCAGAAATATAAGGTAAAAACTTCTTTTATTCGCAATAGCTCTGGTAGCACGCTTGCCAAAATGGAGGCTGAAAAAAATAATCCTCAAGCCGATGTTTGGGTTGGCGGCCCTTTTGATACACACCTCCAAGCGGGAGAGTTGGGCTTAATTGCGCCTTATGATTTTCCAAAACGCAATGAAGTAATGACACAATTCCAAAAACTTGGGAATGGAAAAAGTTCTATTATTTATATGGGGGTTTTAGGTTTTGGCGTTAATACAGAACGTTTGAAAAAACTAGGCATCACAGAAATACCAACGTGTTGGAAAGACCTATTAGATCCTCGCCTAAAAAATGAAGTGCAAATTGCTGATCCACAAAGCTCTGGCACGGCTTATACGGCAATAGCAACTTTTACACAGCTTTGGGGAGAAGATAAAGCCTTTGATTACCTCAAACAAATCCATCAAAATATTTCACAATATCCAAAAGCAGGGACAGCCCCTTCACGCAACACAGCAAGAGGTGAAACCGCGATTGGTATTGGTTTTTTACAAAATTATTCTTTTGAAAAACAACAAGGTGCGCCAATTGAACTGATCGTACCTTGCGAAGGAACGGGCTATGAGTTAGGGGGGGTAAGTATTATCAAAAATGCACGCAACCTAAAAAATGCACAACGATTTGCTGATTGGGTAATGTCAAAAGAGGCGCAAGAATTATCTTGGAAAGAAGCCCAATCTCATCACGTTGCGACAAACATTAATGCTGAACCTTCACCTTATGCACTTAAACCTGCTGATTTGAATTTGATCGATTATAATTTTGATAAATTTGGTTCAAACGAAACACGTCGTCATCTCATTGACAGATGGGTAAATGAAGTAAAATTGGCGAAATAATAGGTGTTTCACGGAGATGTTATGAAAAAGCTGTCACAGATGTTTAATTGTAGCCTATTTTGGATTTTGCTCGCGCTGTTGGGTTTTATCTGCTTGCCTTCGATGGCGTTGTATTATGGCTTAGCAGAATCTACTGCGGATGAAATTTATGAAGCAATGGGCTGGGCAAGCTTTAATTTAAGTTGGTTTTGGTTTGCATCATTAGCATTCGTACCCATCTTTTCAGCTGTTTTCAAAGAAAAAGGCGAACGGCAACAGGGCATTGCCGAATTTATGGCAGTTTTGGCAATTTTCCTGTTCATCTTTATTTCTGCCACCATAGAAAAATTCAATCTCGGCTATGCTATTTTTATTTTAATGTTAAGCCTGGTTGCTCTTGCAACGCAAGGTTTAGCAAAAATGAAGGTAATGCAAGGGGATAAATTTATCATCGCCTCGCTAATTAGCATTGTCTTGCTGATTTTCTTTTTTATTGTTTATCCAACTTTGGCAATTTTTGTCTCAATGTTTTATGACAATGGGGACTTTGTGCCAAGCCAAGTGATCAGCATTATCGAAAAACCTTATATTATTCGGATTATCGGTAACTCGCTCAGTGTGGCAATCACGGTGGGGGTTTTAGCGACATTATTTGGTTTAATTTTCGCTCTTTATACGACACGTATTGCGAAACGCACCGCAATCATCGGAAAAATTTTCTCCATTTTACCCATTGTTACCCCGCCTTTCGTGGTAGGGTTAGGCGTAACCTTAATGCTTGGGCGTTCAGGTTATGTGACTGAATTTTTGGTAGAATATTTTGGCTTTAGTAGCAACTGGTTATATGGGTTTACCGGGATTATCATTGCTCACACCCTCGCGCTGACACCTATGGCATTTATGATTTTAGAAGGTGCGCTAAAATCTATTCATCCCTCTATTGAAGAGGCAGCTTACACGCTACGCTCAAATCGCTACCAAGCCTTTTTTAATATTATTTTTCCTCTACTCAAACCCGCACTCGCCAATGCGTTTTTAGTGGTCGCGATCCAATCCTTGGCCGATTTTAGTACCCCACTTGTATTAGGCGGTAGTTTTGATGTGATTTCTTCACAAATTTATTTCTATATTGCAGGTTCACAGTTAGATTATGCTTCAGCGAGTACTTTAGGAAGTCTCTTATTAATTTTTTCCTTAGGTATTTTTATTATCCAATATTTGTGGATAGGTAATCGTTCATACGTTACGGTTTCCGGTAAATCTTATCGTGGCGATGTACAAGATTTACCAAGTGCGATGAAATTTTTCATTATTTTTACCCTTGCTTTCTGGGTACTGTTTAATGCGGTGTTATACGGCAGTATTTTCTATGGCAGCTTCACAATGAACTGGGGAGTGGATTACACCTTCACCTTTAAACACTATCTCACCTTGTTTGGGCAAGGCTTTAGTGATGGTGCTTGGCCATCACTTATTCATACAGTGATTTTTGCCGCCACCGCCGCCCCTATCACCGCAATTTTTGGTTTGCTGATTGCCTACATTACGGTACGCCGTGATTTTAAAGGTAAGAAAACCCTTGAGTTTTTAACCTTACTTTGTTTTGCCGTTCCCGGAACCGTGGCTGGGGTTTCCTATATTCTTGCCTTTAACAATGCCCCAATTTATCTTACAGGAACGAGCATTATCATTGTGCTATCAATGGTTATGCGTAATATGCCTGTGGGTATGCGCGCCGCTGTGGCAGGTTTAGGACAGCTTGATAAATCCCTTGATGAAGCATCACTTTCCTTAAAAGGAAGCTCATTAAAAACCATTTGGTATATTGTCTTTCCATTACTTAAACCCGCCTTATTATCTGCATTAGTAACGAGTTTCGTACGAGCAATGACCACAGTCAGTGCGATCGTATTTTTAGTGACCGCAGATACAAGAGTGGCGACCTCTTATATTTTGAACCGTGTAGAAGATGGTGAATACGGTGTGGCCATTGCTTATGGCTCAATTTTAATCGTAGTAATGATGGCGATTATCTTGTTATTTGATTGGTTAGTGGGCGATACACGCATTGCACGTTCTAAAGCGAAAAAAATGAATTAATTAGGTTGTCAAAATGAAGAATAATGATTTTTTAGTATTAAAAAATGTCACCAAATCCTTTGGTAACGCGGTGGTGATCGATGATCTTAATCTTTCCATAAAACAAGGCTCAATGGTTACCTTACTTGGGCCTTCTGGCTGCGGCAAAACCACTGTGCTGCGCCTTGTCGCGGGGTTGGAAAGCCCAACCTCAGGGCAGATTTTTATTGATGGCGAAGATGTAACCAAATCTTCCATTCAAAATCGTGATATTTGTATCGTGTTTCAATCCTATGCGCTGTTCCCGCATATGTCTATTGGCGATAATGTGGGCTACGGTTTGCGTATGCAAGGCGTTGGATCGGCTGAGCGCAAACAACGTGTTAAAGAAGCGTTGGAATTGGTCGATTTAGCCGGCTTTGAAGATCGTTATGTGGATCAAATCTCGGGCGGTCAGCAGCAACGCGTTGCCTTAGCTCGCGCCCTCGTATTAAAGCCGAAAGTGCTATTATTTGATGAACCACTGAGCAATCTTGATGCGAATTTACGCCGTAGTATGCGTGAAAAAATCCGCGAACTACAACAACGCCTTGGCATTACCTCCCTTTATGTGACTCACGATCAAAGCGAAGCTTTTGCGGTGTCTGATGAAGTGATCGTAATGCACAAGGGGAAAATTATGCAAAAAGCGTCTGCGAAAGAACTTTATCAACACCCTAACTCATTATTTTTAGCGAATTTTATGGGGGAAAGTAGCATTTTTGACGGAAAACTTGAAAACGGCACAATCACCGTCAATCAATATGCATTTTCCTTACCCAATGTGCAATCTTTCGGTTTAGCAGACGGGGAATGCTTAGTCGGTATTCGCCCTGAAGCGGTACGTCTTTCGCAACAAGGAGAGGCAACACAACGCTGTGAAATTCAAAGTGCGGTGTATATGGGCAATCACTGGGAAATTGTCGCACAATGGGGCGAGAAACCGTTACTCATTAATTGCCAGCCAGATAGTTTTGATCCCACCATCAGCCAAGCCTATGTTCATTTTGCTGACTATGGCGTGTTCTTACTGAAAAAAGAAACGTAGCGCAAGGAATCACTCACAAAACCAAAGTGCGGTAGAAAATTTAAAATTTTTCTACCGCACTTTATCTTAATAATAAACAGAATAAACTTTAAATTTATTCGTTTTGGCTAACACTTGATGCGAACCAAAATGCTGATCCAATAAATCCGCATAAGGTAAGAAAGCATTTGCCACAATACGCAGCTCTCCCCCTTCGTTTAAATGCCATTTAGCTTGTGAAATAAGTTCTGACACGGCACGAAATGCGGTATCCACCCCATCGTGGAAAGGCGGATTAGAAATGATCAAATCAAATTTTCCTTCAATTTGAGAAAAGACATCACTTGCAAAAATCTCTGCCTGCAAATTATTTTCTAAGAAAGTCCGCTGGGCTGAAGCAACCGCTAAAGCGTGAATGTCCGTCATTGTCAGTGCAACCGTTGGATTATGCTGCTTAATATAGCTCCCGATTACCCCTGCTCCACAGCCCATATCTAGCACACGACCTTTAATTGGGTGATCTAATGTAGAAATCAATAACGCCGTTCCCACATCTAACTCCGTTGCACTAAACACCCCGGGTAAACTGAAAATGGTCAGATCGCCCAATTGAGCGTGCTGGTAGGATTTCCAATATTTCGCTAAATCAAAGTGCGGTGGTTTTTTCAAACAAAAATGATAAAGCCCACAACGTCTTGCACTATCAATCTTGCCAATTTCACCAAACGGAGAAAGCATTTTTTCCGCTGAACGCACACCGCTACGGTTTTCACCAATAATCAATACTTCTTGCTCAGGTGAGCATTGTGATAAAAGCTGCATTAATTGCAACTGATTTTCTTGTTTGTTTTTTGTCCAGTAATAAACAATAAGATCCGCAGTCGGTATAAAATCGACGGAAAAATCCACCGCACTTTTGTCTTTTGCATAATCAAAATACCACGTCCAACAATGTACCGATTTTGCGCTGTTGCATAATTGTTGTGGAAAATCATCATTCAACGCCCCAGTAAATAATACATTTCGATTTTCAAATAAAGAAAGATGGCGTTCTAGCACTTGGCTTTCAGGTGAAATCACGGTTTTATCCTATTCATAAAAATATCAATAAAATCCTGCTTTTATAAAAGCAAGAATGAGGTTTCTCAATTCTATAATGCGAAATCAGACAAGACAATCATCTCTTGGCAAATAAAATTTCTCGCTGCTTTGATGTTGCCGACGATTAAATTTGATATTTAGTCTTATCCCCAATATCAAAATGTAATGGCATTCGCCATTTTTGAATGGCAAGCAGTGCAAAAAGTAATGCAGAAATCACTGATAACCCATTGAGAAGTAAGGAATAATTTAAGACTTCCGCAAGCCACAATAAAGCGAGAAAGAGAGGTTGCAAATTTAATCCAAAAATACGAAAACAAAAATACTCTTTAAATGACAACCCACCCAGTGTCAGCAACGCGCCGCCTATTGCTAATTGTGGCATTCCAACTAAATGGCATAACAATGCTGTCCAAGTGGCAAATTGCAATAGAAAACGGATATTTTTCAGATAGATATGCAATGATGAGGCACAACATAACGCCGCACAGAGTAAGCCTAAATAGGCAATTTCTGGAAAATAAGGTAACAGTGCCGTCATTATTGCTGCTAAGACAAAACCGCAACGATAAATGATGACCGTAAAATAATCACACCAATCCATCGGTGATTGAATATGTGGATCAGCCATTCGTTTCTCCTTGTTTACGATATTGATTTGGCGAAATGCCATAATATTGCTTGAAGACGCGACTAAAATAAGCCTCTGACTGATAACCTATATCTAAAGCAATAGTCAGAATGTTTTTCTGCGTCGTTTTGAGTAACATTGATGCCTGTTGCATACGAACTTGAGCCAGAAATTTTCCCGGCGTAATCGCCATTTTCTTTTGAAAAACGCGAATAAAATTGGCGCGCGACATATTCGCAATTTTCGCAAGATTTCCCATATTCCAATTCTGCTCAGGCTGCTGCAAAATTGCACGCACCGCAACGGATAAACGTTTATCTTGCAATACCGCAAGTAGCCCTATTTTGCTTTCGTGTTTTTCAATATAATCGCGTAAAATGTAAGAAAACAGCACGGATGAAAGGGCATTAATAATCGATCTGCCAGCAAATTGTGTATCTCCTTCTGCCTCAAAACGGAATAATGCCATAAGTTGTTCAATTGGTGTTTGATATATCGAAAAATGCAAAATATGCGGCAGAATTTTGAATAAAATAGACTGTTTATCATAATAAAACGCCCCACAGAACATTTCAAAATCACTTTTATCTAAGCCATTACTTGCCCGTTGAAATAAGCCATTTTCACGCTTTTCAATTGACGCTGGTGTCTTTTCTGCAAATTGTCGGCTTTGAATATAGTGCAAATCTCCCTCCGGTAAAAAGAAAATATCCCCGGCTTTTAGGAAAATTTTTTCTTTATTTACAATCACTTCACATTCGCCCTGCACGATAATATGGAAAACGCCCATATTTTGTGCCGCACTTGGCTGAACTGATTGCCACTCACCTTGAAATAAACAATGGGTATGAATTTCCCCTTTAATCTGCGCCAACTCAATTAAATGATCTAAAATATCCAATATTTTTACCTCACTATTATTAAGCAATCATCATAAAGTATTTTGTTAGACTTTTTAACCACAAATTGAGATGATTTTACAAGATAGACCGAATAAATCATCTCATAATAACACAAGCTAAACAGAGATGATTTGATTAAATAGGAGTAAACAATGTTTAAAGACTGGAAACAAGAAAAGACCCACGTTAAGCAATCTTTCGGCGAACTTGGTAAAAAATATCCGAAAATGTTACAGGCATACGGTGCATTATCAAGTGCAATGGAAGCCTCAGCACTAGATGCTAAAACACGTGAACTCATCGCCCTTGCTGTTGCTGTTACCACGCGTTGCGAAAGTTGCATTGCAGTACACGCAGATGAAGCAGTCAAAGCAGGTGCGACGGAAGAAGAAGTTGCTGCAGCATTAGCCACCGCCATCGCCCTTAACGCGGGTGCAGCTTATACTTATTCATTAAGAGCCTTAGAAGCATTTAACGTTAATAAATAGTCAATAAAAAAACCTAGCATTATTGCTAGGTTTTTTACCATAAAGGCGTTAGTTCGTTCCGCCCACCGTAATTTGTTCGATTTTTAATGCGGGCTGTCCAACCCCGACAGGAACACTTTGCCCCTCTTTTCCACATACGCCAATGCCGTGGTCGATTTCTACGCTGTCGGCGACCATTGAAATATTTTGCATCACGTCAATACCACTACCAATTAGCGTTGCCCCTTTCACGGGTTTAGTAATTTTGCCATTTTCGATCAAATAAGCTTCCGAAGTTGAGAACACAAATTTTCCTGAAGTGATATCCACTTGCCCTCCACCAAAGTGCGGTGCAAAAATTCCACGATCTACGGAATTAATAAGATCATCAAATTTACTTTTACCAGCTAGCATATAAGTGTTGGTCATTCTTGGCATAGGTAAATGGGCATAACTTTCACGGCGACCATTGCCCGTAGGGGCGACCCCCATTAAACGCGCATTCATTTTATCTTGCATATAGCCTTGTAAAATCCCCTCTTTAATCAATACGTTACATTGGCTTGGTACACCCTCATCATCAATGGTGAGCGAACCACGACGATTTGGCAGTGTACCATCATCAACAATAGTGCAAAGTGGGGAAGTGACTAATTCACCGATTTTCCCAGTAAACAAAGAGCTTTCTTTTCGATTGAAATCGCCTTCTAAACCGTGTCCGACCGCTTCGTGCAATAGCACACCGGGCCAACCAGCGCCAAGCACAACGGGCATCAATCCAGCGGGGGCTGGAATGGCGTTAAGATTGACTAAGGCTTGACGGACTGCCTCTTTTGCAAACGCCACTGCGCGCATTTCACCGTTATCTATCTCAAAAAACCAATCTAACCCAAAACGCCCCCCACAACCTGCACTACCACGTTCACGCTTGCCATTTTCTTCAACTAATACAGAAATAGACAAACGCACTAAAGGGCGAATATCCGCGGCTAATGTGCCATCTGTTGCGGCAATAAGCACTTCTTCATAAATGGCACTTAAACTAGCGGAAACTTTGGTGACGCGCGGATCAGCCGAACGCGCAGTACGATCCACCAGATGCAATAATTCAATTTTCTTTTCTTTGCTTAGGCTTTCCAGTGGATTAATCGCTGCATAGCGCTGCACTGCAGAAACTGGCATAAACGGCTGTGGCAAAATAAAACTTTGCTGCATAGGCTGAGCGATGCCTTTCACTGCGTTGGCACATTGTTGTAAACTTGCTAAGTTAATTTGATCGGCATAGGCAAAACCTGTTTTCTCACCACTCACTGCACGCACGCCTACCCCGCGATCAATATGAAAACCGCCTTCTTTAATAATACCGTCTTCTAACACCCAGCTTTCATCTTGGCTAAGTTGGAAATATAAATCGGCATAATCAATATTGCGGTGATCCATAAGGTTAAAGACATTTATTAAATCTTGCGTCGCCAACTGGCTTGGTGTAAGTAGGGATTGGGTTACTTTGTTTAGCATTGTTTTCTCTTATAAAGATAGGGCGGACAAAACTGAACGCCATTGTGTTGAAAAAAATTCTAATATTCAGACCGCACTTCATAAGCAAAGTGCGGTGCTTTTTAGTGAAGTTTTACATTACCACAACATCAAATTGTTCCTGATGGTAAAAAACCTCGGTCTTAATTTGAATTTGTTTACCCAAAAAGACTTCTAATTCTGCAATTAATCCGTGGCTTTCTTCATTGATTAAATAATCTGCAACCGCTCTTGAGGCATATACGACAAATTTTTCGCTATCAAAAAGATGATGCACGCGGATAATTTCACGCATAATTTCGTAACAAATGGTTTCTACGGTTTTCACTCGTCCACGTCCGCTACATTCGGGACATTCATCACATAAAACGTGTTCTAGGCTCTCACGAGTTCGTTTGCGTGTCATTTCCACTAAACCGAGCTGAGTAAAACCATTTACACTGGTTTTGACGCGATCTTTCGCTAAGGCTTCTTGCAACGATTCCAATACACGAGTTTGATGCTCTTCTGACTGCATATCAATAAAATCAATGATGATAATGCCCCCCAGATTGCGCAGTTGAAGCTGTTGGGCGATCGCTTTGGTTGCTTCAATATTGGTATTAAAAATCGTTTCTTCAAGGTTACGATGCCCTACGAATGCCCCCGTATTAATATCAATGGTGGTCATTGCTTCCGTTTGCTCAATGATAAGATAACCGCCCGATTTCAAATTAACGCGCTTATCTAATGCGGTATGAATGGCATTTTCTACTCCATACACATCAAATAGTGGTTGATTGCCAGAATGAAGTACTAATTTTTCTGTTAAACTCGGGATAAATTCTTCGGTAAATTCTTTCACTTCATTGAAACAAAGATTAGAATCAATGCGGATTTTTTCTAGATCGACGCCGATAAAATCGCGCAAAATACGTTGCGGAAGCGCAAGTTCGCCATAAAGCATTGAACGTGTTGGATATTTTGCACGGCGTTCCATTACTTTACGCCATAAGCGTTTTAAAAATTCTGCATCTTGTAAGAGTTCTTCTTCCTTTGCGCCTTCCGCCGCGGTACGGATAATAAAACCACCTAATTCATCACAAAAAGGCAATACTAAATCTTTTAATCGCGCACGTTCCTCTTCACTTTCAATACGTTGCGACACGCCAACGTGGCTGTTTTCTGGCATAAACACGAGGTAGCGAGAAGGCAGAGTAATATCTGTAGTCAGTCTTGCTCCTTTTGTGCCAAGAGGATCTTTCACCACCTGCACCACAATATCTTGCCCTTCACGCACTAGCTCTGCAATATCTTTCACGATAAACTGTTTTTTCTCGTTTTCATCCACACATTCTGTGTGTGAAACAATGTCAGAGGCGTGCAAAAAGGCTGCCTTCTCCAAACCAATATCCACAAAAGCCGATTGCATTCCCGGCAATACTCGGGTTACACGACCTTTATAAATATTGCCAACAATGCCACGTTTAGCCTGCCGTTCTATATGTACTTCTTTCAAGATTCCTGTATCTACAAGGGCAATACGTGTTTCACTCGGCGTTACATTAACTAATAATTCTACGGTTTCCATATTAATCTTGTTTGCTTGTTTTTCTGTTGGCTAGTCTAACGAAAAGGGAAATAGAATAACAGTACCAAATCAGGTAAAATATGACCTTTCTCAAATTTTAACCTTTTCTTTTGGAATGTTCCGTTTATAAATTATGATCGATTTTCGTCCTTTTTACCAACAAATTGCCACAAGCCCACTTTCAGCTTGGCTTGAAACGCTCCCCGCTCAACTTAAACAATGGGAAAAACAAACCCACGGCGATTATACCAAGTGGGCAAAAATTGTGGATTTTCTACCTGATTTACACGCCAACCAAATTAATTTAAAAAGTGCGGTGCAATCTGAGGGCGATTTTGAACTTAGCGCAGGCGAGCGTCAGCGCATTATTTATCATCTCAAGCAATTAATGCCTTGGCGCAAAGGGCCTTATCACCTTTTTGGCATTCATATTGATTGCGAATGGCGTTCTGATTTCAAATGGAATCGCGTGCTACCTCACCTTGCACCATTAAAAGATCGCTTAATTTTAGATGTGGGCTGCGGCAGTGGCTATCATATGTGGCGAATGCTAGGCGAAGGTGCCAAAATGGTGGTAGGCATTGATCCAACAGAACTCTTTTTATGCCAATTTGAGGCAGTGCGTAAATTGTTAAATAATGATCGCCGAGCTAATTTAATTCCCCTTGGTATTGAACAAATGCAACCTTTAGGGGTGTTTGACACCGTGTTTTCAATGGGGGTGTTGTATCATCGCAAATCCCCTTTTGAGCATTTCGCTCAATTGAAAAATCAGCTAAGGGTAGGTGGGGAATTAGTACTTGAAACGTTAGTCATTGATGGTGATGAAAACACCGTACTTGTACCGCAAGATCGTTACGCAAAAATGAAAAACGTCTATTTTATTCCTTCTGTCAATGCTTTGATTTTATGGCTAGAAAAGAGTGGATTTCACAATGTGCGTTGTGTTGATGTGGCCGTAACCCGCCTTGAAGAACAACGTAAAACCGAATGGCTAGAAAACGAAAGCCTGATTGATTTCCTTGATCCACAAGATCACAGCAAAACGATTGAAGGCTACCCAGCTCCAAAAAGAGCGGTGATTTTGGCGAATAAATAATGAATAAAAAAGCACCGCACTTACAAAATCGCTCAAATATGACTTATTTGAGTGATTTTGATATTCTTTCTTAAACATATAAGACCAAAGTGCGGTGTAATTTTGACAGATTTTTCTTGCATCTTTTTTCTCTTGCTTATGTCTTTTATACCCAAAACATATCAAGACATAATTAATAGCCTTTAAATATACTTATATATAATATCTTTTATCTTTAGATTATGGTTCAATCTAGCCTATTCATTCTCAGTGATGCTTCTCTGCTTCTATTCCCTCCAAATACAAAAAACGCCACTGAGTTCCCTCAATGGCGTTCTTCTCTCATTCAAAACCTGGCGGTGCCCTACTCTCACATGGGAAACTCCCACACTACCATCGGCGTTACAGCGTTTCACTTCTAAGTTCGGCATGGATTTAGGTGGGTCCACTGCACTAACGCCGCCAAGATAATTCTTTATCTCACATCTAAATCTTATCTCTATTCTCTAAAGATTTTAAAACCTTCCGCTCTAAAATCTCTACTCTCTCAATCAAAAACAAGCCAAAACCCTTGAGCGTTGTATAGTTAAGCCTCTCGGGCAATTAGTACTGGTTAGCTCAACGACTCACATCGCTTACACACCCAGCCTATCTACGTCTTAGTCTCAAACAACCCTTACCAACTTAAAGTCGGGGAGAACTCATCTTAAGGCAAGTTTCGTGCTTAGATGCTTTCAGCACTTATCTCTTCCGCATTTAGCTACCCAGCAGTGCCTCTGGCGAGACAACTGGTACACCAGTGATGCGTCCACTCCGGTCCTCTCGTACTAGGAGCAGCCCCTCTCAATTCTCCAACGCCCACGGCAGATAGGGACCGAACTGTCTCACGACGTTCTAAACCCAGCTCGCGTACCACTTTAAATGGCGAACAGCCATACCCTTGGGACCTACTTCAGCCCCAGGATGTGATGAGCCGACATCGAGGTGCCAAACACCGCCGTCGATATGAACTCTTGGGCGGTATCAGCCTGTTATCCCCGGAGTACCTTTTATCCGTTGAGCGATGGCCCTTCCATTCAGAACCACCGGATCACTATGACCTGCTTTCGCACCTGCTCGACTTGTCTGTCTCGCAGTTAAGCTTGCTTATACCATTGCACTAACCTGACGATGTCCGACCGTCATTAGCAAACCTTCGTGCTCCTCCGTTACGCTTTGGGAGGAGACCGCCCCAGTCAAACTACCCACCAGACACTGTCCGAACACCCGTTTCAGGCGCTTCGTTAGAACATCAAACGTTAAAGGGTGGTATTTCAACAACGACTCCACGATAACTGGCGTTACCGCTTCATAGTCTCCCACCTATCCTACACATCAAAATTCAAGGTTCAGTGTCAAGCTATAGTAAAGGTTCACGGGGTCTTTCCGTCTAGCCGCGGGTACACCGCATCTTCACGGCGATTTCAATTTCACTGAGTCTCGGGTGGAGACAGCCTGGCCATCATTATGCCATTCGTGCAGGTCGGAACTTACCCGACAAGGAATTTCGCTACCTTAGGACCGTTATAGTTACGGCCGCCGTTTACTGGGGCTTCGATCAGGAGCTTCTCTTTCGATTACACCATCAATTAACCTTCCAGCACCGGGCAGGCATCACACCCTATACGTCCACTTTCGTGTTTGCAGAGTGCTGTGTTTTTAATAAACAGTTGCAGCCAGCTGGTATCTTCGACTGGTTCATGCTCCATTCGCAAAGAACTTCACACTACGCCAGCGCACCTTCTCCCGAAGTTACGGTGCTATTTTGCCTAGTTCCTTCACCCGAGTTCTCTCAAGCGCCTGAGTATTCTCTACCTGACCACCTGTGTCGGTTTTCAGTACGGTTTAGTAAAGCCTGAAGCTTAGTGGCTTTTCCTGGAAGTGTGGTATCAGTTACTTCAGCTCCTTAGAGCCTCGTCATCATCTCTCTGTGTTGACAGTAGACCGGATTTGCCTAGTCTACCCACCTACCAACTTAAACGTACATCTCCAACAGTACGCTAACCTAACCTTCTCCGTCCCCACATCGCAGCTTTACCAAGTACGGGAATATTAACCCGTTTCCCATCGACTACGCTTTTCAGCCTCGCCTTAGGGGCCGACTCACCCTGCCCCGATTAACGTTGGACAGGAACCCTTGGTCTTCCGGCGAACGGGTTTTTCACCCGTTTTATCGTTACTTATGTCAGCATTCGCACTTGTGATACGTCCAGCAAACCTCTCGATTCACCTTCTTCCGCTTACACAACGCTCCCCTACCCAACAATCTTTCGATTGATGCCGCAGCTTCGGTACTATATTTTAGCCCCGTTACATCTTCCGCGCAGGCCGACTCGACTAGTGAGCTATTACGCTTTCTTTAAATGGTGGCTGCTTCTAAGCCAACATCCTAGCTGTCTAAGCCTTCCCACTTCGTTTCCCACTTAATATAGATTTTGGGACCTTAGCTGGCGGTCTGGGTTGTTTCCCTCTCCACGACGGACGTTAGCACCCGCCGTGTGTCTCCTGTGCAGTACTCTTTGGTATTCGGAGTTTGCATCGGTTTGGTAACCCGGGATGGGCCCCTAGCCGAAACAGTGCTCTACCCCCAAAGGTATTCACACAAGGCTCTACCTAAATAGATTTCGGGGAGAACCAGCTATCTCCCGGTTTGATTGGCCTTTCACCCCCAGCCACAGGTCATCCGCTAATTTTTCAACATTAGTCGGTTCGGTCCTCCAGTTAGTGTTACCCAACCTTCAACCTGCCCATGGCTAGATCACCGGGTTTCGGGTCTATACCTTGCAACTCATCGCCCAGTTAAGACTCGGTTTCCCTTCGGCTCCCTTATTCAGTTAACCTCGCTACAAAATATAAGTCGCTGACCCATTATACAAAAGGTACGCAGTCACCCCAAAGGGCTCCCACTGCTTGTACGTACAGGGTTTCAGGTTCTATTTCACTCCCCTCACCGGGGTTCTTTTCGCCTTTCCTTCACAGTACTGGTTCACTATCGGTCAATCAGGAGTATTTAGCCTTGGAGGATGGTCCCCCCATCTTCAAACAGGATTCCTCGTGTCCCGCCCTACTTCTCGTAAGCTTAGTACCACACGCGATTTTTCAGATACGGGGCTATCACCCTGTTTCGCTTGACTTCCCAGTCAATTCTCCTAAATCACTCGCTATCACTTACTGGCTCCTCCGCTTTCGCTCGCCGCTACTCACAGAATCTCGGTTGATTTCTTTTCCTCGGGGTACTTAGATGTTTCAGTTCTCCCGGTTCGCCTTGTTTACCTAGTTTATTCAGTAAACAATGATAGGTTCTTCACCTATCGGGTTTCCCCATTCGGACATCGTGGGTTAAACGCTTCTTATCAACTCACCCACGCTTTTCGCAGATTAGCACGTCCTTCTTCGCCTCTGATTGCCAAGGCATCCGCCCTGTACGCTTTCTCACTTAACTATACAACCTCAAGGATTTTTTCCTTAAAGCTATCATCGTCATTCGTTGAGAATCGCTTACTTGCTTTTGTTCAAGTAAGTCTTCTTCTACTCAGACTTCTTCAATTCAATGATAAACTTTATCTTTTATCACCGGCTTGAAAGTCTCTTCAGTTTTCAGCTTGTTTTTACATTGTTAAAGAGCAATTCGCTATAAGATTAGCTTTATATGGCGTCCCCTAGGGGATTCGAACCCCTGTTACCGCCGTGAAAGGGCGATGTCCTAGGCCTCTAGACGAAGGGGACTACATATAAAGGTAATCTCTACTACATCCTTTGCTTCTCATTGTCTAACATCAATCAACCAATCTGTGTGAACATTCGTCTTCTCTTCGGTAAGGAGGTGATCCAACCGCAGGTTCCCCTACGGTTACCTTGTTACGACTTCACCCCAGTCATGAATCATACCGTGGTAAACGCCCCCTCTCGGTTAAGCTATCTACTTCTGGTACAACCCACTCCCATGGTGTGACGGGCGGTGTGTACAAGGCCCGGGAACGTATTCACCGCGACATTCTGATTCGCGATTACTAGCGATTCCGACTTCATGGAGTCGAGTTGCAGACTCCAATCCGGACTTAGATGCACTTTCTGAGATTCGCTCACCCTCGCAGGCTCGCTTCCCTCTGTATGCACCATTGTAGCACGTGTGTAGCCCTACTCGTAAGGGCCATGATGACTTGACGTCATCCCCACCTTCCTCCAGTTTATCACTGGCAGTCTCCTTTGAGTTCCCATCTCTACATGCTGGCAACAAAGGATAAGGGTTGCGCTCGTTGCGGGACTTAACCCAACATTTCACAACACGAGCTGACGACAGCCATGCAGCACCTGTCTCAAAGCTCCCGAAGGCACAGTCTTATCTCTAAGACCTTCTTTGGATGTCAAGAGTAGGTAAGGTTCTTCGCGTTGCATCGAATTAAACCACATGCTCCACCGCTTGTGCGGGCCCCCGTCAATTCATTTGAGTTTTAACCTTGCGGCCGTACTCCCCAGGCGGTCGATTTATCACGTACTACGGGCGCCAAGCTCAAAGCCCAACCCCCAAATCGACAGCGTTTACAGCGTGGACTACCAGGGTATCTAATCCTGTTTGCTCCCCACGCTTTCGCACATGAGCGTCAGTATCTCCCCAAGGGGCTGCCTTCGCCTTCGGTATTCCTCCACATCTCTACGCATTTCACCGCTACACGTGGAATTCTACCCCTCCCTAGAGTACTCTAGTAAACCAGTCTGAAATGCAATTCCCAAGTTAAGCTCGGGGATTTCACATCTCACTTAATTTACCGCCTGCGTGCCCTTTACGCCCAGTTATTCCGATTAACGCTCGCACCCTCCGTATTACCGCGGCTGCTGGCACGGAGTTAGCCGGTGCTTCTTCTGTGACTAACGTCAAATCAACGTGCTATTAACACGTCCACCTTCCTCATCACCGAAAGAACTTTACAACCCGAAGGCCTTCTTCATTCACGCGGCATGGCTGCGTCAGGGTTCCCCCCATTGCGCAATATTCCCCACTGCTGCCTCCCGTAGGAGTCTGGGCCGTGTCTCAGTCCCAGTGTGGCTGGTCATCCTCTCAGACCAGCTAGAGATCGCAGGCTTGGTAGGCCTTTACCCCACCAACTACCTAATCCCACTTGGGCTCACCTTATGGCTAGTGGCCTTCCGGTCCCACTACTTTAATCCTCAGATATTACGCGGTGTTAGCCATCGTTTCCAATGGTTATCCCCCTCCATAAAACAGATTCCCAAGCATTACTCACCCGTCCGCCACTCGTCAGCATCGAAAGCAAGCTTTCAACCCGTTACCGTTCGACTTGCATGTGTTAAGCCTGCCGCCAGCGTTCAATCTGAGCCATGATCAAACTCTTCAGTTTAATCTCGCTCAATGAATACATAACGTTATATTCTTTTCGAATTTCAAGTTAAGCATCATTGATTTCTAAATTTTAAATCTTTTTGAAAATCAACGAATGCCCACACAGATTGTCTGATTGATTGTTAAAGAGCAAAAAAGAACGACGCGATTTGTATCATCTTAATTTCTACAACGTCGCGTCGTTGTGTGCGGCGTATTATAGACATCTCGAAAATCTTTGCAAGTGTTTTTTTGCAAAAAATAATAAAAAAACACAAAAATGATGACAACTGATTATTTTAAAACCACACTGATGATTTCTTCTACAAAGTACGGTGAAAATTTAGTGAATTTTTATACCGCACTTAATTATTGGCTATTTATCTAAAATAAGCGTGCGTAAGCTTGAAAAGCCAAATTGTTTAAATACCTTTAATAAAGAAGGCTGTTCTTTACTTTCTTTTGTACAATACACCAAATTCTGTTTGACTATTTTTTGCGTTGGTTCTCCAAGCAAATCCTTGACTCGTTTAGCAATTGCTTTACTTGGATCTAAAAAATATTTCACCTGTGGCAAGCAGGCTTTTAGTTCTGCTTTTAGGAATGGGAAATGGGTACAACCTAAAATCACCGTATCTAATGATAAATTCCGTTGCCATTCTTTGACTTCAAATAAAAGTTTTATGGGATCAATGGGATTCCCTTGTAATTTTTCTTCTGCCATTTTCACCAATTCCGTGCTTCCTAGCTTTTCAACAGTACAATGCATTGCGTAATCTTGAATCAGCTTATCTACATAAGGTCGTTTTACTGTACCTTTAGTGGCAAGTAATCCGATAATCCCTGTTTCTGTTTGCTGTGCAGCAGGTTTTACAGCCGGTACGGTACCAACAACTGGGCAAGAAAAATTTTCTCGTAATGCTGGCAAAACGACTGTACTTGCGGTATTACAAGCTATCACAATTAAATCAATCGGATGTTGTTGCGAAATTTTCTGACAAATCGAGACACAACGTTCAATGATCGCCTGCTCTTCTTTTTCAGAATAAGGAAAAAATGCGTTGTCTAAACAATAAAGGTAATGGCAATAAGGCAAAAGTGTTTTAACTTCACGATATACACTCAAGCCCCCAATGCCAGAATCAAAAAATAAAATGGTAGGCGGATCAGATAAGGTTGTCATTTATTATTAAAAAGCAATTCAAGTTGAAGTGATCTTATACCTTAGTATAGGATATCTCAAGGTAAAGTTTACGCATTGGAATAAATGGTTTTCTCGTCAAGCCAACGCTGAATCAAGGCGTCCGAAAGTTGTGGATATTTGTGAATTATTTCTCTGGCATACTGCTGAACCATTGGGATCATTTTGCGATCGCGCATTAAATTTGCCACTTTAAATTCGGCTACCCCTGTTTGTTTTGTTCCCAATACTTCCCCCGGCCCACGGATTTCAAGATCTTTTTCTGAAATATAAAAACCGTCTTGACTTTCACGTAACACTTGCAGACGTTTTTTTGATACCTTTCCTAATGGTGGTTTATACATTAGTACACAAAACGAGGCCGTACTTCCCCGCCCTACACGTCCACGCAGTTGGTGGAGTTGAGATAAACCAAGCCGTTCAGCATTTTCGATAATCATCAAACTTGCATTAGGTACATCAACCCCCACCTCAATCACCGTTGTGGCCACAAGAACATCTAGCTCTGCCGCTTTAAAACTTGCCATAATGTCTTGCTTTTCTGTCGGCTTCATTCGTCCATGAACTAAACCAATACGTAAATTAGGTAAAGCGCTTGTCAGATCTTGCCAAATTGCTTCTGCGGCTTGCGCCTCTAATACTTCACTTTCATCAATAAGCGTACAAACCCAATATGCTTGACGTTTTTCATTCACACAAGCCTGATACACGCGCGCAACAATTTCAGCACGGCGTTCTTCAGAAATCGCAACCGTTGTAATGGGCGTTCTTCCCGGTGGTAATTCATCAATAATAGAGGTATCCAAATCAGCATAAACTGTCATCGCTAAGGTGCGCGGAATCGGGGTTGCTGTCATTATCAGTTGATGTGGATAATTTCCTGATTTTTCACCTTTTTCCCGTAACATTAAACGCTGATGTACGCCAAATCGGTGCTGTTCATCAATAATCACTAAAGCGAGATCATTAAATTCTACATCCTGCTGAAATAAGGCGTGCGTAC
The DNA here is from genome assembly GCF_023611905.1 of Avibacterium sp. 21-595. Classification (NCBI taxonomy): domain Bacteria; kingdom Pseudomonadati; phylum Pseudomonadota; class Gammaproteobacteria; order Pasteurellales; family Pasteurellaceae; genus Avibacterium; species Avibacterium sp. 21-595. The sequence goes on from NZ_CP091455.1 coordinate 2,103,462, forward strand.
CAACAATCATCTGCACTTCACCTGATTTCATCTGTTCTAATACGGTTTGGCGTGCCTTACCTTTAACTTTTCCAGCAAGCCAACCGACCTTGATACCGAAAGGCTCAAGCCAATGTTGAAAATTGACAAAATGCTGTTCAGCCAAAATTTCCGTCGGTGCCATTAATGCCACTTGCCTTTGGTTATCAATTGCAACGAGTGCGGCTAACGCTGCAACCAAGGTTTTCCCTGATCCCACATCACCTTGCACCAATCGCATCATTGGATAAGGCTTTTGTAAATCTCGCTCAATATCCTGCACAACACGATGTTGTGCATTAGTTGGGGTAAATGGCAAACGCTGTAAAAATTGCTGTTTTAGATCCGTTTGATAGTGCAAGGGCAAAGCAAAAAATTGCTGAATATTTGACCGCACTTTTTGCATTGCCAAATTATGAGCTAATAATTCTTCAAAAATTAATCGCACTTGCGCTGGGTGCCGTCCCTTTTCGAGCATTTCCAACGAAACATCGGGTGGCGGACGATGCAAAAATCGGATCGCCTCTTTCAAACTGTATGGATAAGGATTAAATTCATCAGGTAGAATTTCTGGCAACTGGATTTTATCTAACAACGCCAGCGCTTGATCAGTGAGTTTTCGTAAAGCGTTTTGCTTTAAACCTTCAGTAGTAGAATAAATGGGGGTAAGCGTTTCTGCCATAACTAAAGGAGCATCATCACGAATAATTTGATATTCAGGGTGATGAATTTCCGCCATAAAACGACCACGCTTAATTTCACCGAAGGCTTTTACCCGTGTTCCCACCTGAAAACTGTTACGCATTGCCGCGTTAAAATTGAAAAAACGTAAAGTTAATTTTGATGTGCCATCAGACACCACGACGATTAGAATTGGGCGACGTCCAAACTGCACTTCACAGAGCTGAACTGTTGCACTGATCGTCGCATATTGCTCAGGACGAAGATCAATAATTGGTGTAATGCGTGTACGATCTTCATAACGACTCGGTAAATGAAAGAGAAGATCTTGTAGATTATTAATACCAATTCGGCTTAATTTTGCCGAAACTGCCGCTCCCACGCCTGATAGTGTAGTAAGCGGTACAGCCCCAAGAATATCTGTTGTCATTAGCGATTAATATTACGTTCAATACTGACAAAACCCGGCGTTGTCTTGATTTTTCGCATAATTTGGCTTAAATGATGGGTATCTTTTGCGGTAAGCAATACGACAATTTGATATAAACGGCCGTCTTGCTCTTCCGTCCAAATGCTATGAATATTACTGTCCATTGCGGAAATATTCGATGTCAAATTAGGCAACGCCCCTTGCTGATTAATCATTTCAATGCGTAATTCTGTTTCGAAATCGACTTTATTCTCACTATTTTCCCACGTAACAGGCGTATAATGCTCTTTATTTTCTTCATGATTACGCAAATTTGCACAAGCTTCATGATGTACAACAAGTCCTTTGCCGGGACTCGCATAAGCCATAATTGGATCGCCCGGAATAGGATGGCAACATTGTGCAAATGTTGTTAATAAATTTTCTGAACCATTAATAGCAAAAATGCTTTTATTATTACTTAGATCACCATCGGTATCAATTTCAATGCTTTCACCAAGTAAACGATAGGCAATGACCGCACTCATCTGATTGCCTAAGCCAATTTCAGCTAATAAATCCTCAAAACGATTAAGTTTAAGTTCATTTAGCAACGTATTAATACGTTGTGGTGAAATCTGTTCTAATTTATGTGGCAATAAGGCGTTTGTGAGCTGACGTTTACCTAATAGAATAGCGGTATCTGAACGCATATTTTTCAAGGCATGACGAATATTAGAACGTGCTTTTGCAGTAACCACAAAATTAAGCCAAGCCACATCAGGACGCGCATTTAACGCGGTGATAATTTCTATTGTTTGTCCTGATTGTAACGGTTGAGAGAGTGGGTAAGGTTTGCGATCAACATTTACTGCGACACACGCATTACCAATATCAGAATGAACCGCATAGGCAAAATCAACAGGGGTTGCTCCTACAGGCAATTCAACAATACGCCCTTTCGGGGTAAAGACATAAATTTCTTTCGGGAAAAATTCTGATTTTACGCTTTCAATAAATTCAAAAGAATTCCCCGCACTTTGTTGCAATTCGATCAGGCTTTGTAACCAACGTTGTGCGCGAATTTGTGCCGTGGTACTATCATTCTTACCGCCTTGTTTATATGCCCAATGCGCTGCCACCCCCATTTCTGCCATTTGATCCATTTCTTCTGTACGAATCTGCACTTCCACCGGCACGCCGTGTGGACCAATCATAGAAGTATGTAAGGATTGATAGCCATTTGCTTTCGGCACAGCAATATAATCTTTTACTCGACCGGGACGTGGCTTATATAAGCTGTGCATTTGTCCTAGCACACGGTAGCAAGTATCGACATCTTTCACTACCGCACGGAAAGCATAAATATCCATAATGGAATGAAATTGCTGATCTTTGAGGCGCATTTTTTGGTAAATGGCATAAAGGTGTTTTTCTCGCCCAAAGACGCGTGCATCAATACCCACATCCCCCAGACGTCCTTTAATTTCATCAGAAATCCGCTCAATCATATCTTTGCGATTACCACGCGCAATTTTTATTACTTTTTGTAATACTGCATAACGCTGCGGGTGCATCGCTTCAAAACCGAGATCTTCTAGCTCATTTTTAATATGTTCTATCCCTAAACGATGAGCAAGAGGAGCGTAAATTTCAAGGGTTTCTTTCGCAATCCTACGCCGTTTATCCGGGCGTAATGCGCCAAGTGTACGCATATTATGGGTGCGATCAGCCAATTTAATAAGCACAACACGAATATCTCGTGTCATTGCCAAGATCATTTTACGGAAGTTCTCTACTTGCGCCTCTTGGCGTGTGCGAAATTTGAGTTTATCTAATTTAGAAACACCTTCTACAATTTCAGCAACACTCGTACCAAATTCGGCTTCAAGCTGAGCCTCTGTATAAGGTGTGTCTTCAATCACATCATGCAACAAGGCTGCCATCACCGCTTCGTGATCTAAACGCATTTCCGCAATAATGGAGGCCACTGCAACAGGGTGTGTAATGTACGGCTCACCGCTAGAGCGAGACTGTCCTTCGTGCGCATCTCTTGCGATAATATATGCACGTCTTACTAATTCAATTTGTTCAGCAGGCAAGTAGCCGCGAATAATATGCTCTAAACGTTCAAATAAGTACAAAGGACACCTAACTTTTTATTCAAATTTTATTGCGAAGGATAAAAATAAAACAAAAAACTACCGCACTTTTAGCGCTTATGAAGATAATAAAGATACTGCGTGATGTTCTGTTGCCTCTTGCTCTAAGGCATCTTGACGCTCGTGCGCATTCATAATTTCATTATTGATCAAGCCTTTCTCAATCTCACGCAATGCAATGACTGTTGGCTTGTCATTGTCTTCTGGCACCAAAGGTTGGCGAATATGCAATTGTAATTCTCTTGCACGGCGTGCTGCGGTTAAAATTAAATCAAAACGGTTACCAATTTGTTCTACCGCATCTTGCACTGTTACACGAGCCATAAATTTACTCCAATCAGTTAAACTTCTTCAATAAATAAAAGGGATCTAATGATACTAAAATGTCAATTATTTTGCCAGTAATTGATGAATTAAAGCGATATTTTGCGTTTGTTGATAGCTTTTGGTTAAACATTCGGCGCGTAAAATATGCTGTAAATCTGCCACAGCTTGTTCAAAATTATCATTAATAATCACATAATCATATTCATCATAATGAGACATTTCACTGGTGGCTTTTGCCATTCGATCGGCAATAACTTCTGCGCTATCCTGTCCACGTCCAATTAAACGGCGCTCTAATTCACTCACAGAAGGAGGCAAAATAAAAATACTTTTTACACTCGGTAATTTGGCACGAATTTGTTGCGCCCCTTGCCAATCAATATCTAAAAAAACATCAATGCCTTGCGCCAAACTTTTTTCAATCGTTGGTAAGGAGGTGCCATAATAATTTCCGCCAAATACGTTGGCATATTCCAAGAATAAATCTTGTTCAATTAAATGCTCAAATTCCGCTTTACTCACAAAATGATAATGCACGCCATCCACTTCGCCTGGGCGTGGTGAGCGAGTGGTATGGGAAACAGAAACCATCATTTTACGCCCTGTTTCTTTTGCTAATAATGCGGCGATTAAAGATGATTTTCCCGCACCACTTGGGGCAGAAATAATATAAAGGTTACCTTGGCTCATTGTTTATCCTCAATTTTCATCAAATTATGCTCATTATGCCGATAAATCAGAAAAAAATCATTAGGGGCAGGGGATATTTTTCGTGATAACTGCGTTGAACGTGGTTCGTTTAGCATAACTCAACTTCGCCACTTTCGCCTTGCTCTCACAAAAATAGCTCCCCGCTCAACGGCGAAATAAATTATCAACAATCCCTAAAAGTGCGGTGTTTTTTTACTTAATATTGACAAAATAAAAACAAGCTAACTGGCTGATCCGCAAAGTTTTGATGTAGATCACAAATGTTTTACGGTTTTCTTGCGAGTTAGTTTCACCCTATCTAAAAAGCGTGCTATAATCCGCAGCGAACGGAAAATAGAAATTCTTTCTATGCACCGTAACCCTTTTGTTTAACTTAAATTATAGGTGAAAAACTTATGGCAATTAAAATTGGTATCAATGGTTTTGGCCGTATCGGTCGTATCGTATTCCGTGCAGCACAACAACGTGATGACATCGAAGTAGTAGGTATCAACGATTTAATCGACGTTGAATATATGGCATATATGCTAAAATATGATTCAACTCACGGTCGTTTTGATGGCACAGTTGAAGTAAAAGATGGCCATTTAGTGGTAAACGGTAAAACTATCCGTGTTACCTCTGAGCGCGATCCTGCAAACTTAAAATGGAACGAAATTGGTGTTGATATTGCTGTTGAAGCAACAGGTATCTTCTTAACCGATGAAACTGCTCGTAAACACATTGAAGCGGGTGCGAAAAAAGTTGTATTAACCGGTCCATCTAAAGATGCGACACCAATGTTTGTAAACGGCGTAAACTTTGATACTTATGCAGGTCAAGATATCGTTTCAAACGCCTCTTGTACAACAAACTGTTTAGCACCATTAGCGAAAGTAATCAACGACAAATGGGGAATCAAAGACGGTTTAATGACCACTGTTCACGCAACCACAGCAACCCAAAAAACAGTTGATGGTCCTTCAGCGAAAGACTGGCGTGGTGGTCGTGGTGCGGCTCAAAACATCATTCCATCTTCAACAGGTGCAGCAAAAGCAGTAGGTAAAGTTATTCCTGAGTTAAACGGTAAATTAACAGGTATGGCATTCCGTGTTCCAACACCAAATGTTTCTGTTGTTGATTTAACTGTAAACCTTGAAAAACCAGCAACTTACGCTGAGATCTGTGCAGAAATCAAACGTGCTTCTGAAAACGAATTAAAAGGCGTTTTAGGCTACACTGAAGATGCAGTAGTATCAACAGACTTCAACGGTTGTGCATTAACTTCTGTATTTGATGCAGAAGCAGGTATCGCATTAACTGATACTTTCGTTAAATTAGTATCTTGGTACGATAACGAAACAGGTTATTCAAATAAAGTATTAGACTTAGTAGCTCATATTCACAACTACAAAGGCTAATTAAAAATCATTTAAAATTAAGCCGCACTTTTAAAGTGCGGTTTTTTTCACCAAATTTTTCTCGCTGATTTATTCTTGCTTCTCTCTATTTGCCTTTCTCTGGAAAAACATTTCTTTTCTTCATAACATAAAAATGAACAACTGTTCGCTCGTTAAAACTGTTACATCGCTCACAAAATCACTGATTATCCGCATTTTTCAGCGGATTTTTCTCGCTTTTTATTGGATTAACGATTATATTTAGCCTACAACTGTACGCTAAAAAATCATAATTAGGTAAATAGGATAAAGAAGAATGACAAATACCCTTGATTTTCATTTTGTGAGCCGTTTTCAACAGCAAGCAAAAACATTAAAAAATAACACCGCACTTCGTTATTTTGAAAATCAACAATGGCACGATATTTCTTGGGCTAGCTTTCAACAACAAGTAAACGAACTTTCTCTTGCACTACTCGCCCATCATATTGATGTACAAGACAAAATTGGCATTTTTTCCCATAATATGCCACGCTGGACAATTGCCGATATCGCGGCATTACAACTTCGTGCCATTACCGTACCAATCTACGCAACCAATACCGCACAGCAGGCCGCGTTTATTATTAATGATGCCGATATAAAAATTCTCTTCGTTGGCGATCAAGAACAGTATGAACAAGCATTACACATTGCTGCGGATTGTCCACAGTTACAGCATATTGTGGCGATGAAAGACAGCATTCAACTGCACAATCATCCACTGGCTTGCAGTTGGGCGAACTTTATTGCAACAGGATCGCAAGCCAATCCCATAGCATTACAACAACGTCTCGATAATAAACAACTGAATGATTTATTTACCCTTATTTATACTTCTGGCACAACAGGGGAACCAAAAGGCGTGATGCTAGATTATGCTAACCTTGCCCATCAACTTAAAGCGCACGATCAAGCATTAAAGCCCATTACAGAACAGGATATTTCCCTTTCTTTTCTGCCTTTCTCACACATTTTTGAACGTGCTTGGGTCGCCTATGTGCTACATCGTGGTGCAGTGAATTGCTATATTGAAAACACCGATCAAGTTCGCCCTGCGTTAAGTGCTATCCGCCCAACATTAATGTGTGCAGTACCACGTTTTTACGAAAAAATTTACACCGCTATTCACGATAAAGTGCAACAAGCACCCAAACTTCGCCGTACGCTATTTAACTGGGCGATGAACGTGGGGCATCGTTATTTTGATCGCAAAAGCCAAAAACTGCCTATTCCATTTGGGCTTAAACAGCAATTTTTCTTAGCGGATAAATTAGTGTTGAGCAAATTACGCCACTTGCTCGGTGGACGTATTCGTATGATGCCCTGTGGCGGTGCAAAATTAGATCCCACTATTGGGCTATTTTTCCACAGCATTGGCATTAACATTAAGCTGGGCTATGGTATGACAGAAACCACCGCTACCGTTTCTTGCTGGGAAGATGATCATTTTGAGCCAAATTCTATCGGCAAGTTAATGCCCGGCGCCGAGGTTAAAATTGGCGAAAACGATGAAATCCTAGTGCGTGGCGAGATGGTTATGCGTGGTTATTACAAAAAACCAGCGGAAACTGCTGCCGCCTTTACCGCTGACGGTTTTTTGAAAACTGGTGATGCTGGTAAATTAGATGAGCAAGGACATCTCTACATCACGGATCGCATTAAAGAGCTGATGAAAACCTCAAACGGTAAATATATTGCCCCTCAACATATTGAAGGAAAAATTGGAAAAGATAAATTTATTGAACAAATTGCCGTGATTGCCGATGCGAAAAAATATGTTTCCGCCTTGATTGTGCCTTGTTTTGCATCTTTAGAAGAATATGCGAAAAAACTCAATATTAAATATCAAGATCGAATGGAGTTGCTCAAACATTCTGAAATTATTCAGCTTTTTGAAAAACGTTTAAATGAATTGCAAAAAGAGTTAGCAAGCTTTGAACAAATAAAAAAATTCACCTTGCTACCAGAAGCCTTTACTACCGCAATGAATGAAATTACCCCCACATTGAAACTACGTCGAAAAGTAATTTTGGAACGTTACAAAGCGCAAATTGAAGCAATGTATCAATAAAACTAAGTGCGGTGATTTTTCACCGCATTTTCTATTTTTCGTTTCTCTTCACAACAGCAAAAACTCGCAAATTTTCCACCGCACTTTATTTTTATAAACTTTGATCTACATCAATAAAATTGACGATTTATTGAGAATAATTCTCATAAATAAAGATGAAAATTGCCTAGTAAAATCAACTTCTCCACGTCATTTCGCTCAAAAAACAAGCTAAAAAACCTTATTTTTTATCAGTTGAATTTGGTAAAAATCTATATATAGTGCTTTTCAAAACACAAAAACACAATATATAGGGGTTATACAATGAGTTCGTTTTTTGTCATCAAACGCGATGGTTCACGCGCGCAATTTGATATTCAACGCATCATCAATGCAATTCGTAAAGCAGCCTTAGCCGTTGGCATTCATAATGAGGATTATTGCCACACAATGGGACAACAGATTGCCAATGACATTTTTGCACAATATCAGCAAGACATTGATATTAACGAAATCCAGCAATTGGTTGAAAATCAATTAATGACAAGTGCTTATCCGCAAGTCGCACGGGCTTATATTGAATATCGCCACGATCGAGATTTAGCACGCGAAAAACGTAGTCAGCTCACCCAAGATATTGAAGGACTGATTGAACAAAGTAATGTGGAATTACTCAATGAAAACGCGAACAAAGATGCTAAAGTCATTCCTACGCAACGGGATTTACTTGCCGGTATTGTGGCGAAGCATTATGCAAAGCGTTATATTCTACCTCGTGATGTCGTAGAAGCGCACGAAAAAGGCGAAATTCACTACCACGATTTAGATTATGCCCCATTCTTTCCAATGTTTAATTGTATGTTGGTAGATCTCAAAGGAATGCTCACGCACGGTTTTAAAATGGGCAATGCGGAGATTGAACCACCTAAATCAATTGGCACCGCCACCGCAGTAACCGCCCAAATTATTGCACAAGTGGCGAGCCATATTTATGGAGGAACCACAATTAATCGTATTGATGAAGTACTTTCCCCCTATGTTCAGCTGAGCTATGAAAAGCATTTAAAAACCGCCCAACAATGGAATGTCCCTGAACCAGAAAATTATGCGAACACCTTGATTGAAAAAGAATGTTTTGATGCCTTTCAATCATTGGAATATGAAGTCAATACCCTACATACCTCCAACGGACAGACCCCTTTTGTTACCTTTGGTTTCGGTTTAGGAACAAGTTGGCAAGCCCGTTTAATTCAACAAGCCATTTTACGTAATCGTATTCGTGGCTTAGGGAAAAATCACAAAACCCCCGTCTTTCCTAAATTGGTTTTCACGATTAAAAAAGGGATAAATCAGCAAAATAACGATCCCAATTATGATATTAAACAACTGGCTTTAGAATGTGCTTCCAAGCGGATGTATCCTGATATTCTTAACTATGATCAAGTGGTTAAGGTAACGGGATCATTTAAAGCGCCAATGGGCTGTCGTAGCTTCTTAGGCGCTTATGAGGAAAATGGTGAGCTTATTCACGATGGGCGTAATAATCTCGGTGTAGTTAGTCTGAATTTACCGCGTATTGCACTCGAGGCTCAAGGTAATGAACAACGTTTTTACGCATTACTTGATGAACGCCTTGCTATTGCGAAAAAAGCCTTAATGACACGTATTGCACGTCTCGAAAACACCAAAGCACGGGTTGCCCCTATTCTCTATATGGAAGGGGCTTGCGGGGTTCGCTTAAATGCGGATGATAATGTCGCAACTATCTTTAAGCAAGGACGCGCTTCCATTTCCCTAGGTTATATTGGTATCCACGAAACCATTAACGCCCTTTATCAAAAAAGTCATATTTATGATGATGAATATCTACGTCAAAAAGGCATCGCTATTGTAGAATATTTAAGCAATGCTGCAAAACAATGGCAACAAGACACAGGCTATGCCTTTAGCCTTTATTCCACACCAAGTGAAAATTTATGTGATCGCTTCTGCCGCCTAGATACCAAGCAATTTGGCATCATTCAAGGGGTAACGGATAAGGGATACTACACCAACAGCTATCATCTTGACGTAGAGAAAAAGGTCAATCCCTACGATAAACTCGACTTTGAAATGCCTTATCCCCCATTAGCAAGTGGAGGCTTTATTTGTTATGGCGAATACCCAAATATTCAACACAATCTCAAAGCCTTAGAAGATGTTTGGGATTATAGCTACGACCGCGTGCCTTATTACGGGACAAACACGCCCATCGATGAATGCTATGAATGCGGTTTCACGGGCGAATTCCATTGCACCAGCAAGGGCTTTACTTGCCCTAAATGTGGTAATCACGACAGTGAAAAAGTCTCTGTTACTCGCCGTGTTTGTGGTTATCTCGGTAGCCCCGATGCACGCCCGTTTAATGCAGGTAAACAAGAAGAGGTGAAAAGAAGAGTGAAACATTTATAATTGGAGAATGGAGTGAGAATTTTGTTTAAGGTTAAATTGCTTTTTTCTTTATGATTGATAGCGGATTTCGCCGTTGGCAACTTCCTTTCTTTTGCTTACCCAAAAGAAAGAAAGCAAAGAAAAGGGAACCCCGATCAAACCGCTTTTTCCTCATTCCAATAAAATTTTCTTAACGAAAAATCAGCCTGATGTTCGCTTCGCTCTCGCTCGGCGTGATTTTTCTAAAAATTTTATCTCCATTCGGGCGGTTTGGACGGGGAATGCGGTTAGGGCGAATTTTAAAGTGCAGTGGTAATTTTGAGATTTTTTACACCTAGTGAAAAATCACCGTGCTTTTCCTTTAAAAACGGAAAAATATAAAACTGTTTCGTATATCAATTTTAAATAAAATGAGTAAAAGTGAAAGAATTAACTTCCCGTGTAAATTGCCTTCATTTTTAACAAATTTTTAGAAAAGTAACGCCTGAACGCAGCGTAGCGAGTATGGGCTTACTTTTCGTTAAGAAAATTTGTTAAAAATGAAGAACAGCAATTTAGTCGGGGGCTTTTTTCTTTGCCTACTTTCTTTTGAGCAAACAAAAGAAAGTAGGTCGCTCAACGAGCGAAATCCGTTATTAATCACAAAGAAAAAATTAATTATTCAAGATAAACAATAAAATAAAATGAACTATCTCCAATATTACCCCGTTGATATCGTAAACGGTGAAGGCACACGTTGCACACTCTTTGTCAGTGGTTGCGAACACGCTTGCAAAGGTTGCTATAACCAGAAAAGCTGGTCATTTAGTGCTGGTGTGCGATTTGATAAAGCAATGGAAGATCAAATTATCCGTGATCTTCAAGATCAACGTATTAAACGGCAAGGACTCAGCTTATCAGGCGGAGATCCCCTCCACCCACGCAACGTGCCAACTTTGCTCGCCTTAGTCAAACGCATCAAAACAGAATGCCCAGACAAAGACATCTGGCTTTGGACAGGCTATCAACTTGCGGAACTCAATGAATTACAACGCGAAATGTTACCTTATATTGACGTACTGATTGATGGTAAATTTATTCAAGAACAAGCCGATCCCTCTTTAATATGGCGAGGATCGGCTAATCAGGTCATTTATCGCTTTAAACTGAAGTGAAATAATGAGTAAGTGTAATAAATAGTTGCTATTTATACATTTAGCTAAACTACTCTATGCTCTTTAATATCAAGCTGTCTTGCTTCCCTAATTGATTGATACGAACAGGCAGTCCCTCTTTCTTCTCTATCATCTTCGCAGTCTCCGCTAAATATTCTTGAAAGTGCGCTGTTTTGCGGTGCTGTTCATAGGCTTTGGCATCAGCATAAATTTCAAAAAACAGCCATTGATTTGGCGAATTTCTCTCTGTTCCTGCTGCAATTAGCCAACTCTCCTCTTCTTTTTCTATTGCAATTTGCATTTCATTTTTCACGATTTGGGCAAACTCAACTTGATACTCGGGTTTAACACGAACTTTCACCAAGTTTGTTTGCATTGCTTTGTTAGGTATAAAGGCTTCATCAGCCCAAAACTGCAAGGTTAATGGTGTAAATTTTTTATGGTCGGTCAGAATTTTTGGCGATTACGCTAAAAAATAATGGTATTGTGGCGAATTTTTATGTATTTGATAGGCAGTTTCATCAGCATATAACTCTAGCATATAGCCTATTTGCGGATTATCTTTGGATTGTAGGGCAATCATCGCTAAAGTGCCTTTTTCATTTTTGATGGAAGTTTCGATATTATGCCGTGCCACTTGATCATAAGCGGAGTTTTGCCCTTTGACGATACCAAGCTCAAAGAAGTTCATAATCGGAACAGCCTCAACATTTAAGCTTGTAAAAAGGGTCAGTACGATGATTAATTTTTCCATTTCTTATTCCTTAAAAAAGACGGCGAAAAATCCACGTTTTCCGCCGTCTTTCATTTTATTTATAAAATCCAATTACCAAGGCTGCGTGCTTGGACCAATAGTAATTTCACTGATTGCGGTATCTTCAGGCTGGCTCAAGGCAAATAACACGGCATTTGCTACACGTTCAGCGGGAATTTCATAAGTGTCATACAGCTCACGATAGCCTTTGGAAACCTGTTCATTAGTGATGCCTGCCACCAATTCCGACTGCACAGCGGCGGGATAAATGGTAGTGGTGCGGATATGAGTACCAGCTTGCGCTGATTCCATTCTAAGGGCTTCCATAATGGCTTTCACCGCCCATTTAGTGCCACAATACACTGCGGCGCCTGGGTAAATTTTCAACCCTGCCACAGAGGAGGTAGTGATGACTTGCCCTGATTTTTGTGCTTCAAAAGTGGGCAACACGGCGGCAATACCATTCAACACACCTTTTATATTCACGTCCACCATAGTATTCCAATTGTCTGTTTCTAAAGCCGAAAGCGGCGAATTGGGCATTAAACCCGCATTTAAAAAAATGGCATCGACTTTGCCAAAACGGTCTTTGGCAAGTTGCACAAGAGATTGATTGCTTTCAGGTTTGACTACATCAATCACTCGATAGACTGCCTCACCGCCATTTTCTGCAATTTTATCAACAATGGCTTTAAGTTTGTCTTCACGACGAGCGCCCAAAACGATTTTTGCACCGGCTTCTGCCAATTTATAGGCTGTGGCTTCACCAATGCCTGATGATGCCCCCGTGATGATAACGACTTTATCTTGAATATTGTGCATTTTTTGCTCCTATTTTAGTAACAAAATACATTGACCTCATATTAAGTGCGGTCAAATTTTATGAGATTTTTATCTCTTTTATTTTCAAACAATATAAGCATTTTATGCTACCCTCTAAAAAACTGGATTTTCCACTATTCCGCTTAATTCACCATTTCAATTAAAGCATTTGCGATAAATTTGGCAGTAAACTCACGAACCTGATAATCCGCTAACTTTTTATGAAAAAACACATCTTCTGCCAAAATCTTCTGCAAAGCGGTTTTATTTTCTACTTGGGCAAGAATGACTCCCCCTTTGTGATCAGCATATGGCCCAAATAAAAGAAACACGCCAGTCTCTGCATACTTTTTCAGCCAAACTCGATGCGCCTCTAACAAAGCATTCACCACATTATTTGTGGGATCTAATGAAATTTGTACTAAAAACATACCGCACTTTCCTTAATTCTGGGCTTGAATAATTTTGGATAAACGCGCTGCGTGAGCAAAGGCTTTTTCACGCACCAATGCAAGCTGTTCCGCTGTGCTGACATTAGGAATCGTCATCATTCCATTAGAATATACAGGCGGTAACCACTGCATTTGACAAAGGTTCGCTAGCTGTTTAAATGCAGGTAAAAATTGCTCTATACTATGACACATTGCACCATCAGGTTGATACTGTTCCGCTGCGGCTCCCGTGGTAAAAGAAATGAGCAACTTTTTACCAGCTAATTTGCCACCTGTACTGCCGTGTGCAAAGCCATACACAAATACATCATCTACCCATTTTTTCAACAGCGCTGGATAGCTATACCAATAAAAAGGAAACTGCAATACAATGGTGTCAGCATTAAGCAAGCGGTTTTGTTCCGCTACCACATCAATTTGATAATTTGGATAAACTAAATCTAGACGCATAACTTCTGCCTGCGGTAAGGCTTTTTCTAGCTGGGTGAGAATTTCACGATTCGCCACGGAATGATCTAAATTAGGGTGGCCTGAAATAATTAATACTGGGTTCATTATTATTCCTTATTATTTTCTGAATTAATTTGATGCGTAGTATAGACTTACCTCATTGGTTAAACTAGACTAATAATAAATAAAACAGAATTAGGTAAAAACTAATAATGGATAGCTCAACCTACCAACAATTACGTATTTTCCACGCTATCGCTCGTGCTGGTAGCATCAGCGCAGCAGCGCGTATATTAGGAATAACGACCCCTTCTGCTAGTCAAGCCTTGAAACTCCTTGAACAAAAAATGGATATGCCGCTGTTTTGGCGGAATACTCGCCGTGTGATACTAACAGATGCAGGACAACGATTACTTAGCCAAACAGGTTCATTAATAACACAGCTAGAACACAACTTTAACACCCTTATCAGCGAAGAACACGAACCTACTGGAGTGGTGAAAATTACCCTTTCTCGTTTTGCTTACCGCCTGATTATTCAGCCTTATTTAGCCGAATTTAACCAACTTTATCCACATATTTGTTTAGATATTTCCATCTATGACGGTACCGTAGATTTGGTGCAAGCAGGCTATGATTTTGGGATCCGCTTTAGTGATAAAATTGAGGAAAATATGGTGGCACGGCAATTATTACCGTCCTTTCAAGAAGGATTATATGTTTCCAAAGACTACCTGAAAAAATACGGCGAACCACAAAGAAATAATTTGCATCAGCACCGTTTGATTGGATACCGCTTCATCACCACTGGACAAATCTTACCGCTGATTTTGGAACAGAATGGCGAAAGTGTGAGCGTGGAAATGCCTATATCAGTTATCTGTAACGACATAGACGCTATTGCCGATGGTATGCGTGCAGGTTTGGGTATTGGCCGCTTATTCACTCCAATTTATCAACAATTACCCGATAAAAACAACTTTATTCCTATATTACAAAGTTACTGGAGAAACTACCCGCCTGTATATCTCTATTACCCACAAGCCAGTCAGAAAATAAAACGCGTGGCAGCGGTGATTAAGTTTTTAGTGGACAAAATGACAGATAGGGTGAAATAAACAGTTTCATATAGGAAATTTTAATATAAAAAAGCACCGCACTTCAAAATTCCCCAATCCAAACGTTTTGCCAAGAAAATTTTATCGAAATGAAGAAAAAGCGGTTTTCAGAGTTCCCTTTTCCTTGCTTATTTTCTTTTCGGTACACAAAATAAAGTAGTTTCTCAACGAACAAAATCAGTTATTAATTACCAAGCAAATTAACGCTAGAAAATTATCCAAACATCTCACAACTAGTTTGCCAAATTCGCTCGGCAATGTCTTCGGGACGTTCTGATCTTAATTCACATAATGCATTGAAGGTTTCTCGTATGCGCATTGGGCGATTAGGCTGACCTTGAAAACCAAATACGGGCATATCCGGGCTGTCGGTTTCAAGCAATAAGCTATCTAAAGGCAGACGTTTAATGGTTTCACGAGTTTTGTTCGCACGCGCATAGGTAATCACACCGCCTACACCAATTTTATAGCCTAAATCGACAAAGTGTTTGGCTTGTTCATAACTGCCTGAGAAACCGTGTACCACGCCCGTAATGCTAAGTTGGGCGTTTTTTAAAAAACGATAAAGATCCTCGTGAGATTTGCGTGAATGTAAATTCACTGGTAATTGATTGTCTTTCGCTAAATGAAGTTGAGCTTCTAAAAATTCGCATTGTTTTTGCCATAATGCAGGCGTTAATAGCTCAGGCACGCCTTTTTCTAAGCCAATTTCAGCTACCGCAGTCAGATTGTTAGAACGCTGAGCAAGCCGCTGTGCCAATAGGTCTAAATCTGCTAAGCGATGCCGAGCAATATATAATGGATGTAAACCCAAGCCATAATAAAGCTGTTTAGGATAAAGTGCGGTGAGTTTTTCAATATTATTAAAATCTTCTGCTTGCACTGCCACCACTAACATTTTCTCAACGCCAGCTTGTTGGCTTTCTTCAATCAGTTCCGCCAAAGGCTGTTGAGTGCTAGCCAATAAATAATCAAGATGAGTGTGAGTATCAAAAAATGGCACGAGAATTCCTGTTAATCAAAAATGGTCTGCCAATGTTTGGCGTAATGTGCTTCAAAGCACATTTTTATTTGTGCTTCTGTTGTTTTGCCCGTTGCCAAAGGTGGCAAATTCTGTAAGGAAAAATAACCACTGGCTAAGGTTTCGCTATTTGGTTTAAATTCTCCCCCTATAGCACGGCAATAAATGAACACTTTACATACATTATGCGCCAACGCAGGAGGGTTATTTTTAGTATGATCTTGCAAGGCAATAACAAACTCGGCTATGGCATCTAGCCCTGCTTCTTCCTTTACTTCTTTCAACACATTTTCTTTGACGGTGGCAACCACATCACACCAACCGCCGGGGAGCGCCCACAAGCCATTTTCTTCTTGTACCAATAGAATTTGGTTATCTTGAAAAATTGCCGCTCTAGTATCAATTTTTGGCGTTTGATAACCATTTTCATTGCAAAATAACTGGGTAACACGCGCTAAAGGTAAATTAGATTGGGCTTGCAACATTTCAGCGCTAATTTCTCTAATCCGTTGAAAGCGTTCTAAATCAAATTTGTTTTCAGAATAAAATAAGCCAGCTTGTGCTAATCCTTGCAATTCGATTATCCATTGCAACCATTTTTCATTTTGCATCGTACGCTTCCTTAGAGAAGATAGTAAAAATCAAGTGCGGTAAAAATTTTAGTTATTTTAAAAGGAGGCAAGCCTCCTTTTATTTCGTCAATCTTATTCAACTGTAACAGACTGAATGACAATATCGTCCACAGGAACATCTTGGTGGAAGCCTTTATTGCCGGTTTTTACACCTTTGATTTTATCTACGACATCCATACCGTCCACGACTTCACCAAATACGGCATAGCCCCAATCTTGTACCACTTCTTTACCAAACATTTGTTTAGAACGGTAATCCAAGAACGTATTATCTGCTACATTAATAAAAAACTGTGCTGTTGCAGAATGCGGATCAGAGGTGCGAGCCATTGCGATAGTCCCACGTTTATTGCTTAAACCGTTATTGGCTTCGTTTTTGATAGGCGCATTGGTATTTTTTTCCTTCATTCCCGCTTCCATTCCACCACCTTGGATCATAAAGCCATTAATAACACGGTGGAAAATTGTGTTATCATAAAACCCATTTTTACAATAGGTTAAAAAATTTTCGCTGGTAAGTGGCGCTTTTTCGCTATTTAAAGTAAGTTTGATATCACCCAAATTGGTGTGTAAAGTAACCATTGTCATCGTTATATTCCTCTAACTGATAAAGGCGGTTATTATTTCATAAAAGTGCGGTATAATTCCAGCTCATTTATTTTGTCTAATTCATCATTTCAAGAGAAACAAACAAATGCTAAAAATTTTCAATACATTAAGCCGAGAGAAAGAAATTTTTACTCCCATTGAAGCCAATAAAGTGGGGATGTATGTGTGCGGTGTTACCGTTTATGATTTATGCCATATCGGACACGGACGCACTTTTGTTTGTTTTGATGTGATTGCGCGTTATTTACGCTATTTGGGTTACGATCTCACTTATGTACGCAACATTACCGATGTGGATGACAAGATCATTAAACGCGCATTAGAAAATAAAGAAACCTGTGAGCAATTAGTGGATCGAATGGTCGCTGAAATGTATCGTGATTTTGATGCGCTCAACATTTTACGCCCAAATATTGAACCAAGAGCCACCCATCATATTCCTGAAATTATTGATATTGTTGAAAAATTAATTCAACGTGGTCACGCTTATGTGGCAGAAAATGGCGATGTGATGTTCGATATAGAAAGTTTCCCACAGTATGGCAAACTTTCTCGCCAAGATCTCACTCAATTACAAGCCGGGGCAAGAATTGAAATTTCTGAAATCAAGAAAAACCCAATGGATTTTGTGTTATGGAAAATGTCTAAACCCAATGAACCAAGTTGGGATTCTCCGTGGGGAAAAGGTCGCCCGGGTTGGCATATTGAATGCTCAGCAATGAATAGTAAACAACTTGGGGATCATTTTGATATTCACGGTGGTGGCTCAGATTTAATGTTCCCACACCACGAAAATGAAATTGCGCAATCTTGCTGTGCGCACGATGGCGAATACGTCAATTACTGGATTCACTCAGGAATGATTATGGTGGATAAAGAAAAAATGTCGAAATCCCTTGGCAACTTCTTCACCATTCGCGATGTATTAAATCATTATCACGGCGAAGTGGTACGTTATTTCTTACTCACTGCCCATTATCGTAGCCAGCTCAATTACAGTGAAGAAAATCTTAACCTTGCACAAGGCGCATTAGAGCGTTTATACACGGCATTACGTGATACCGATCCGAATGTTGCCCCGCAAGGTGGCGAAGCATTTGTCGCACAATTTAAAGAAGCGATGGATGATGATTTCAACACACCAAATGCCCTCTCTGTACTCTTTGAAATGGCGCGTGAAATCAATAAATTGAAAGGGGAAGATAAAATCAAAGCCTCTCAACTTGCCGCCCGCTTGCGTGAGTTAGGTGATATTTTAGGCTTATTACAGCAAGCCCCTGAACGTTTCTTACAAGCTGGCGCTGACGATGACGAAGTCGCCAAAATCGAAGCCTTAATTAAACAACGCAACGAAGCCCGAGCAACTAAAAACTGGGCTGCCGCTGATGAAGCCCGCGATCAACTCAATGCAATGGGCATTGTATTAGAAGACGGTGCAAATGGCACAACGTGGCGTAAGCAATAAACCTTGATAATCACATCCGCACGTAAAACGTGCGGATCTTTAGACTTTATCTCTAAATTTTTATGTCCTCAACAGAGACAAGTGAATAATGTCTCTCAGCTTATCCTTATTCACTCACCTTTGCCTACAAGGCTACAAATCGTTTTTGTTTAAAAACTATATACTATTTATAGTTCGATTTATTGTATGGTCGATTTTTATCATCATTCAATTTGCTTATCATAGCTTACTTTCCTATATGTTGAATTTTAGTTATTAATAGCATTTTCCCACAGCTTAGGCTCTTTCGTCCCATACAATAGATAAATAACATACCATTTTTTATAACCAGATAAATCAGCTATAAAAAATAAGGCTAGATATTCCTATCCAGCCCTATTTCTGTATTAACGCTAAATATTAGTCTAACTTGACACCGCCCGTATTAAATGCCTCAAAATGAATTTGCGCTACTGGCACGCCTAACTCGACTAAAGCATTGTACTGTGCTTGCATAAATGCCATTGGTCCGCATAAATAGTAATCCGCCTCTTTAGGTAAAAGTGCGGTTGGAATTTGGCTTAAATTTAGACGACCTGTTGCATCAGCTTGTTCGTCTTCCACTTCATAGACAGTAAACGTACTGACATTTGGATACTGTGCTTTTACACTATCAATATGATTTTTCATAGCATGCACATCAGCATTACGACAGGCGTGGATAAAGCTTACTTTTTCAGGTACATTTTGTTCTACAAGCTGGTTAAGCATTGCAATCATAGGGGTTAAGCCAACACCACCACTAATAAATACATTCGGCTTATGGCTATCAACCAAGAAGAAATTACCTGTTGGCGCGGTGGCTTCAATCTCATCGCCTTCTTTTAACTGATGCAAGGTGTTTGAAACCCAACCGCCTGCAAGTTCACCTTTTGGATCTTCACGTTTTACAGAAATACGTAAATAATCTGTTTTTGGATTATCTGAAAGCGTATATTGGCGAGGTTGTTTTAACCCTAATTCTTCGACAAAAACACGCACTGAAATATATTGCCCGGCTTTATAAGTTGGCAATGCGTCTCCATCGACAGGCTGTAAATAAAAAGACGTAATTTCACTGCTTTCTGCCACTTTTTTCGCAATTTTAAATTTACGCCAACCTAGCCAACTTCCTTTTGTTTGTTGATGTTCATCATAAATGGCTTTTTCTGTGCTAATCAGAATATCTGCTAATTGGTTATAAGCCGCAGTCCAAGCTTCAATTAATGGATCGTCCATTGAAATTTGCAACACTTCACTAATAGAATGAAGTAAGTTGTTACCTACAATAGCATAGTCAGGTGCTTGAATATCCAAACTCACGTGTTTATGTGCCATTAATTCAACGGCAGGCAATAACACAGCGGGATTTTCAATATTTTCTGCATAAGCTAATACCGCATTAGCTAAAGAACGGGCTTGTGCGCCACTACGTTGATGACCAAGATTAAATACTTGTTTTAATTCTGGGTGATTGGTCAGCATTCTGTTGTAAAAATAAGAAGTCAGTGCAACACCATTTTCACGTAGCACTGGCACAGTCGCTTTCACTAATTCAATTTGATTTGCTGTTAATGACATAAACATTCCTTTTTCGTTTATTAAAAATGTATTTAAAATACATTTTTAATGTTAGGCTGGCAAGCGATTATTTATGAATACGCGATAATCTAGCGAGAAGTGGTGAAATAGACTACAATAATCCACCTAAGGAGTTGAAATGCAAATTAATAAATTTACTGATTATGGTTTCCGTGTGTTAATTTACCTTGCTCGTCAGCAAGCACAAAGCCACACAATCGCAAGCCTTGCTAATGCCCTTCAACTCTCACAAAATCATTTAGTGAAAATTGTGCATTTTATGGCGAAACAACAATGGCTCATCACTAGTCGTGGTAAAGGGGGCGGAATTCGCTTAGCAGAAAATACACTTGATCTTCCTCTCGGTGAAATGCTACGCACTTTTCAAAGCAATGATCCCCTTGTAAATTGCCTCTCACCAAAATGTGGATTACAGCCCCAATGCCAACTGAAACATTTACTTGATAATGCGTTAGAACAGTTTTACCAAAGTCTGAATCAGTATCCATTACGGAAAGTCATTAGCGCCCACTCATCAGAAAACATTCCTTTTATTTCTTACCTGTAATATCAATAAGATAGGGATATAACCTGCTTATGGATAATTTAAAGTGCGGTGATTTTTTTAGAAAAATTTAGAAAAAAAGCCCCGCACTTTAGAAAGCGGGGCGACATTAAAAAGACAAGTTATTGCAATAAAGAAATATCTGCTACTTGTAAGAATAACCCTTGCAAGGTTTTCAGAATGGCTAAACGATTTTGGCGAAGTTGCGGATCTTCGGCGTTTACCATCACTTTCTCAAAGAAGTTATCCACTGGCTGGCGTAAATTTGCCAATTTATCTAACACCGCCACGTAGTCTCCCTCCGCAATAAGTGGTTGCACTTCACTTTGTAACGCGAGTACGCTTTGCGCTAATGCTTTTTCTTCTGGCTCAACACAACGATCTAACTGGATTTCACCAATTTCACCCTCTGCTTTGGCCAAAATATTGCTTACACGCTTATTCGCGGCGGCTAAGGCTTCCGCTGCCTCAAGGGTACGGAAATGTGCCACTGCTCTTACTCGCGCATCAAAATCAGCAGGACGGGTAGGGCGACGGGCAAGTACTGCTTGAATGACATCAACAGCGATGCCTTCTTCTTGATACCAAGCACGGAAGCGACCTAGCATAAAGTCCACAACATCCTCTACAACATTGCCATTGGTTAATTTATCGCCGAAAAGTGCGGTGGATTTTTGCACTAAATCGGTTAAATCAAGAGGTAATTTTTTCTCTACAATGATACGTAACACACCCAATGCCGCACGGCGTAAAGCAAATGGATCTTTATCGCCCTTTGGATGCTGACCAATGCCAAAAATCCCCGTTAAGGTGTCTAATTTATCCGCTAATGCTACAGAACAGGCCACTAAGGAATGCGGTAATTCATCACCGGCAAAACGTGGCATATATTGCTCATTTAACGCAACGGCCACCTCTTCATCTTCACCATCATAACGAGCATAATGCATTCCCATTACACCTTGTGTATCAGTAAATTCAAACACCATATTGGTCATTAAATCACATTTTGATAGTAAGCCTGCACGCTCTGCTTTGCTTACATCAGCACCTATTTGTGCCGCAATTTCACCGCTCAGTTTTTCAATACGTTGTGTTTTATCAAATAACGTCCCGAGCTGCTGTTGGAACAAGACGGTTTTCAAACGAGGGAGATTATCTTCTAAACGCTGTTTTAAATCGGTTTTGAAGAAGAATTCTGCGTCAGTTAAACGTGGGCGTACTACTTTTTCATTTCCTTCAATAATCTTACTTGGATCGTCTGGATTAATGTTAGAAACAAAAATAAAGTGCGGTAATAATTTGCCGTTTTTATCGTAAATTGGGAAGTATTTTTGATCCCCTTTCATTGTGTAAACCAAGGCTTCTGCTGGCACAGCAAGAAAACGTTCTTCAAATTTCGCGGTCAGCACATTTGGAAATTCTACTAATGCGGTAACTTCGTCAAGTAAACTTTCTTCAATATCCGCTACACCACCAAGTGCGGTGGCTTTTTGTTGTGAATTTTCCAAAATAATCGCTTTACGGCGTTCAAAATCCGCGATCACACTGCCTTTTTGTTCTAAAATTTGTGGATACTGATCGGCATTTTCAATGGTAAATTCTTGCTCACCTAAAAAACGATGTCCACGAATGGTTTTACCACTGGCAATGCCAAGAATTTCGCCTGCAATCAGCTCATCTCCCAATAACAGGGTTACAGTATGCACAGGACGAACAAATTGCTCACTTTTATCTCCCCAACGCATCGTTTTTGGAATAGGCAATTTCGCAAGGGCATTGCTGATAATACCAAGCAGAAGATTTTTAGTTGGCTGACCTTCAATCACCGCACGATGGACTAACCATTCGCCTTTATCAGTTACCAAACGATCCGCCTGTTCCACACTAATACCACAACCACGCGCCCAGCCTTCTGCGGCTTTGGTTGGCTTGCCTTCTGCATCAAAAGCAGCCGAGATTGCCGGCCCACGTTTTTCCACTTCTTTACTTGGCTGTGCTTCCACTAATCCCAACACTTTCACCGCTAAACGGCGTGGGGTGGCAAACCACTGAACTTCATCAAAAGCTAAACCTGCTTGATGAAGCTCTTGCTCCACATTCTCTTTAAATGCCACCGCTAATTTTTTCAGAGCCTTCGGTGGTAGCTCTTCTGTGCCGATTTCGGCGAGGAAATTTTTTGTCATTTTGTTTCTCTAATTACATTTTAATTTAATTAAGTTTTAGGCTCTCTTGTCTTGCTTTTTCAAGCTGTTTTTCTAACTTTACCGTTTGGCGAACCTGATGACGTGCCTGTTCAATAATTTGACTGATTTGCTGTAATAAACCCGTATTTTTTGTGGTTAATTACGTCATTATCATTCCTTAATCAGTCATTAAACCGCAATTTTGCTTTTTCTACCGCTAAATGCAATCGCTGTGCTAATATTTCTTTGCTCGGCAACACCGTCATATATTCAGCGATATGAATATCCGATTGCTTTAAATCTAATAATTCAACTTGTTCTTGCTTTTTAGAAGTACATAAAATAATACCCAAAGGAGGATTTTCCCCTTCTTCTTGTTCATATTTTGCAAGCCACGCCAAATAAAGTTCCATTTGGCTTTTATGTGAATGTTTAAACGCTTCGGTTTTTAATTCAATGGCAATTAAGCGTTTTAATTTACGATTATAGAACAACAAATCAATATAGAAATCATCATTATCAATTTGAATTCTTTTCTGCCGTGCGATAAAAGTAAAACCAGCACCTAATTCTAAAAGAAATTGTTCAACTTCTCTTAAAATCGCATCTTCGAGATCTTTTTCTAAATAACGATCATTGAGATCTAAAAAATCCAAGACATACGGATCTTTCAGCACAAGCGACTGATTATATTCGCCTTTTTCTCTCAATAAGGTTAACTCTTGGCTAATGGTTTCATCAGGCTTTCTCGATATTGCCGTGCGTTCAAATAGCAAAGAACCAATACGCTCTTCTAGCGTTCTTGTACTCCAACGCTCTTGTGCCGCCATCGTTGCATAAAAATCGCGTTTGAGAGGCTCATCAATATAAATTAATGCTTTGAAATGTGTCCAGCTTAATTTTCCACGCAGTGCGTGGACAATTTCCAAATCATCAAATGTTTCGGCAAATTTGATGCAATAATTAAGATGAGATCGTCCCCAACCTTTGCCAAATTGCTCCGTTAGGCTTTTAGACAAATTCTTAACCACTTCCTTGCCATATTCCGCCCGTTCATTATTGAGAATATGTTGATTAATCCGCTGTCCAATATGCCAATAAAGTAAGGTAAGTTCCGCATTGACTGTTACCGCAACACGCTGTTTACTGGTTTGAATAAGTTGGCTAATTTCACCCACTAATTGCTGTTCGTTGATTGCTATGTGGTTTTCTTTTTTCATTTAAAACTCCTGCAAAACTTACCGCACTTTTAGCTATCACTTACTTCGCAAAACGTCAGCCAATTTGTCAATTTCTAGCACAACATCGCCGTTATCTAATAACAACGCAGGAATGCCAATCGATCCGTGCGCTTTCACTGCTTCAAACTCTGCACGGTTATCACGCAAAGCAAGAAAACGTTTGAGGTTACCTAATGAGGATTGTATTTCCACCGCTTCATATTGCACACCTAATTCTTGCAAGCGTGCCACAAAAGGGGCGGTATCAGGGCAAGTTTCGGCGAAAAATAACACGGGTTTTGTCATATGCTACTCCTAACACAAAATCTTATATTGTTGGTTTTGTTGTTTGTAAAAATATATATTTTTTATTCATTTTTGCCGCCCATTCTACTAAATTAGGGAAGTGTTGCACTAAATTGAAACCTGTGCCATCTATGCGAAATTGCCACCAATCAATTAAACACACCGCACTTAATGTACCGATATTAATTTCGTCACCAAATGTTGCTAATTTCTGTTCTAATTGCTTAAATGTACGAATATTTCTTTCCATTAATTGCTGATGTCTGCTTGTCCACCATTCATTTTGTGGACGAAAACGGCGTTCGGCAACAATGGTTGGCGTGGTATTCTCTAAAATCCCTTCAACTAAAGAATGTAACTGCAAGACTTGCCAACGTTTAGCATTTATCGGAAATAATGTTGGTTGTGAACCTATGCTATCTAAATATTGGCTAATTAACAAACTACCAAATAGCCATTCACCATTTTCCATTTGTAATGCAGGAATTCTCCCTAGCGGATTATCTTGATTATGTGGAGAGTTAGAATCAAATGAATTAGTAATTCTCAATAATTCAACTTGTTCTTCAAGTTGATGATATTTCAATGTAGCAACCGCTTTACGAGCAAATGAACTCGTCGTGGAATACCAAAGTTTCATTTTCCCTCTCCTTAATTCTCTAAAATTATTTTTTACAACCAGGAAAACCTAACGCCTCACGGCTGGCGTAATACGCTTCAGCAACACCTTTAGTTAAAGCACGGATTCGTAAAATATAGCGTTGGCGTTCAGTGACGGAAATGGCTTTGCGAGCGTCCAACAAGTTAAAGCTGTGTGCCGCTTTTAAAATGCGTTCGTAAGCAGGCAATGGCAACGGTTTTTCCAGTGCTAATAGATCTTGTGCTTCTTTTTCATATTGCTCAAAGGCGTTGAATAAGAAATCAATATCAGCGTATTCAAAGTTGTAAGTGGATTGCTCTACTTCGTTTTGATGAAACACATCGCCATAAGTTGTTTTGCCTAAAGGACCGTCTGACCACACCAAGTCATAGACACTATCCACGCCTTGAATATACATCGCTAAACGCTCTAAACCGTAGGTAACTTCCCCCGTAACTGGGCGACATTCTAAACCACCGACTTGTTGGAAATAGGTAAATTGGGTTACTTCCATACCATTTAGCCATACTTCCCAGCCTAAGCCCCATGCCCCAAGGGTTGGGTTTTCCCAGTTATCTTCCACAAAACGAATATCGTGTTGTGTTGGATCAAAACCAAGCATTTTTAATGAGCCAAGATAAAGCTCCTGAATGTTATCAGGGGAAGGTTTAATCACCACTTGGAATTGGTAATAATGCTGTAAACGGTTTGGGTTTTCGCCATAACGCCCATCTGTCGGACGGCGTGAAGGTTGTACATAAGCAAATGCCATTGGCTCAGGCCCGATAGCACGTAATGCAGTCATGGGGTGAGAAGTCCCCGCGCCCACTTCCATATCAAAAGGTTGCACAATAGTACAACCTTGCTCTGCCCAATAAGCTTGTAGGGCAAGGATCATACCTTGAAAGGTTTTTACATCAAATTTTGTATTCATAGCTAGCTTTATTCAAATTAAGTAAACGAAATGGGGCTATTGTACTGGATTATGGGAAATTATCCTAGTTTAGAATAATCCTCTCTCAAGGAAATTCAGACAAAAAATAAGCCCTACAATATGTAGGGCTTAAAAATAACAAAAATCTCACCGCACTTTATAAATTAAACAAAACTAAAGTGCGGTACAATTTTCAAATGATTACCATTGATAGCCGACAG
The DNA here is from genome assembly GCF_023611905.1 of Avibacterium sp. 21-595. Taxonomy (NCBI): domain Bacteria; kingdom Pseudomonadati; phylum Pseudomonadota; class Gammaproteobacteria; order Pasteurellales; family Pasteurellaceae; genus Avibacterium; species Avibacterium sp. 21-595. Next base: position 2,129,819 of record NZ_CP091455.1, read on the forward strand.
AACCACCCACAATGTAGTTATTGCGCGTATTTGCCGATGCACCAACTTTAATCACCCATTTCTCATTGTCAGATACACGAGAAACACCTAACGCCACTGCTGACTCGTTGCGGTAAGTTGTACCCCCCACAGAAACCATTGATTTACCCGGTCTCGTTGGTTGAGGCAACATACCTAATGCCGCAGCACCTGCGATACCTGCACGGAGTTTTTTATCCATACGTTTCATATCGCCAGCAACTTTATTGACTTTATTATCAAGATGGTTCGCAACATTGCTAAGCTGTGCCACATTTACTGCATCTGTTGGCGCGGTACCTGGTGCCACATTAGTAATTCGATTACCACCATTATTCAAGCCATTTTGCGTTAAGCTTACCGCATTATTGCCACTGCCAATGGTTACCCCTTCGTTATTCACAACGGTGTTACCCGCAGTGATACTATCAACTTTAAGGTTTTTATTTAATGCAACTTTCACACCTGAAGAGGTTACAGAAGTTTTAATATTTTCATCACCATTAACAGCGACTGTATCACCTAATTTACGGTTAAGTGTTTGACCATCATCAGCCGTAAAATTCAAGCCCTTGTTGATCGTTGCAGTGTTGTTTGCAATATTTGCAGCATTTTCCGCTACATTTTGGTCAGTTTTGTGCAATTGGCGACCATTTACTGCATCAGTGCTATCCGCATTAATATTGCCGTCTAATACGCCTGTTACTTTTTTGTTACCTGCGTTAATTCCAGTATCTTTGTTAATGCTCACACCGCCAACATTGACCTGATCAAAGTTTACCTCTTTCTTAGTTGCAACAGTATAAACAGTTTGACCATTACCACCAGTTTTTGAAGTTACTTTAATATTATCACCAGCTTCAACTTCTGTTTTCGCCGCTTTTGCTGCTTGTTGAACAGTGTAAAGTTGACTACCGTTTACTGCATCTTGACTTGTTGCACTAATATCACCATTGGCAACACCTGTTACTTTCTTGTTACCTGCATTGATACCATCAGTTGAGATATTCACACCTCCCACTTTCAAGCCATCTTTGGTGAGAGCAACCTTATCGCCAACTTTAACACCGTCTTTATTCAGTACAGTATCGCCAACTTTCACACCCTGTTTATTCAATACCGTATCACCAGCTTTTACGCTATTCACATCAAGATCATCTGCAGTCGCAACTGTATAGGTTTTGCTACCGTCAGTATTTTTTGTTTCAGTGACTTTGATGTTTTTACCTTCAACCACTTTTGTTGTAGCGGCTTTTTGTGCTTTCTCTAGTTGGCTTACATTTACAGCATCTTTTGCGTCTGTACCAGCAGCAACATTAGTAATTTTGTTACCGCCGTTATCTAAGCCATCTTTCGTTAAGCTAACTGGCTTACCTGCTTTACCATTATTGATAGTTACACCATTGTTATCCATCAAGGTATCGCCTGTTGCAACACTGGTTAAATCTGTCAGGGCTTTTGCCATTTTGATAACAAGCTCACCATTTTCGCTATCTACACGAAGGTTTTTGTCTGTTACATCAGCATCTGCCTGAGCTTTACCTTTGATTGTCACTGTTTCATTCAGTTTCTTAATCAAGGTATCGCCTTTGTCCCCAGCAAATTTCAAGCCATCGTTTAAGGTCGCAACGTCTTCACCATTGATGTCTAAACGCGGTTTCTGTTCGCCATCTTTACCATCAACGCCCGATTTACCTTGTTTCACGGTAATTGTGCCGCTTGCACCATCTTTACCATTCAAGCCGATTGAACCGTCTTTACCGTTGAGGCTTACGCCGTCTTTACCGTTTTCACCTTTCACCGTAATGGTTCCTGGCTCCTTGTCATCACCTACCGTTAAATCTTTATTTAACGCAAGTTTGATTTCATTATCTGCCACAGTAGTCACAATATTTCCATTAGGGTCGGTGAATTTCACTGTTTCTCCTAATTTCACATTGTCTTTATTTCCATTATCTGCTGCGATATTGAAACCTGTGTTCACAAGGTTGCTGGTTGCATTTTTCAAATCACCAATATTCGCTGCGTTGGTTTCAACAGTACCACCGCTTGCTACGTTTGTGATTTGGTTGCCACCGTTATCTAAGCCAGCATCCGTTAAAGATACAGGTTTTTTCTGACCATCTTTTGGTGTAATCGTCACCCCATTATTATTGACAACAGTTGTATTACCATCTGGGGTTGTAAATGTTGCACTCGTCAAGTCAGTTAGCGCTTTTGCCATCTTGATGATTAACTCAGAACCGCTGTTTTCTACATACATATTAGTAGCAGAAACATCATCTCCCGCATTTTCCCCTTTGATGGTTAAGGTCTCATTCAGTTTTTTCTGAATTGCTGCAGTTGTGTCATTATTACCTTGGAACTTCAAGCCATCGTTTAAGGTCGCAACGTCTTCACCATTGATGTCTAAACGCGGTTTCTGTTCGCCATCTTTACCATCAACGCCTGGTTTACCTTGTTTCACGGTAATTGTGCCGTTTGCACCGTCTTTACCATTCAAGCCAATTGAACCGTCTTTACCGTTGAGGCTTACGCCGTCTTTATCGTTTTCACCTTTCACCGTAATGGTTCCTGGCTCCTTGTCATCACCTACCGTTAAATCTTTATTTAACGCAAGTTTGATTTCATTATCTGCCACAGTAGTCACAATATTTCCATTAGGGTCTGTGAATTTCACTGTTTCTCCTAATTTCACATTGTCTTTATTTCCATCATCTGCTGCGATATTAAAACCTTTGTTCACAAGGTTGCTGGTTGCATTTTTCAAATCACCAATATTCGCTGCGTTAGTATCTACATCACCACCGCTTGCTACGTTTTTGATTTGGTTGCCGCCGTTATCTAAGCCATCTTTCGTTAAGCTAACTGGGTTACCTTTTGTACCATTACTGATAGTAATGCCATCAGTAGTCATCGTTGTATCACCAGCAGCGACAGTATTCGCTGAAACACTGTTCAGATCTTTTAAGTCTTTAGCAAGTTTAACAGTTAGTGTATCTTTACCGTCTGAAACCACACCAATATTATTATCGGTTAATTTAGTTTCATCAGTTACGCCACCTTTCACATTGGTTTGTTCACCCAATTTACGGCTAAAGGCATCGCCACTATCGCCTGCAAAACCAACACCTTTGGTATCTACTGCGTCTTTCGCATCTACACCTTTTTTGATGTCTTCTTTGGTCTTGTCGCTTAACGCCACACTGTAGTCTGTCACATTATTACCAGCGTCTGTTGGCGTTACAGTTAAGCCATCACCTTCAGTCACTGTCGTGCCTTTCGCATTAACTGTAAAGGTTGTTTTCTTACCTTCTGTTTCGCTCTCTACACTTGCAATGTTTGTGCCGGCTGCCACTTCAACGGTTTTCTGTGCATTGTTGATGGCATCTGCTACGTCTTTCGCTGTGGCAAAATTATCACCAGTATCAACCGCACTTACATTTCCGCTGTCATCTGTATTAAATGTCGTTTTATTCACGTCATATTTAACAGAATAAGAACCATCGCTTCCCGTAACTGTTGCTGTAGTGCCAGTGCCATTAACAAAGTTTACGGTATTATTATTTACCACTTTGCCGTTCGGTGTCCCATTGCCTTGAATGTTCCAGCCTCCCTTATTCACTGCTGATTTGATATCACCAATATTCGCTGCGTTGGTATCTACGTCACCACCGCTTGCTACGTTTGTGATTTGGTTACCGCCGTTATCTAAGCCATCTTTCGTTAAGCTAACTGGGTTACCTTTTGTACCATTACTGATAGTAATGCCATCAGTAGTCATCGTTGTATCACCAGCAGTGACGGTATTCGCTGAAATACTGTTCAGATCTTTTAAGTCTTTAGCAAGTTTAACAGTCAGTGTATCTTTACCGTCTGAAACCACACCAATATTATTATCGGTTAATTTAGTTTCATCAGTTACGCCACCTTTCACATTGGTTTGTTCACCCAATTTACGGCTAAAGGCATCGCCACTATCGCCTGCAAAACCAACACCTTTGGTATCTACTGCGTCTTTCGCATCTACACCTTTTTTGATCTCTTCTTTGGTTTTATCACTTAACGCAACTTTGTAGTCCGTGATGTTATTCGCTTTATTCGTTTCGCTGTCTGTCGTTAAAGCTAACTCATCCGAAACGCTCACTGTCGTGCCTTTCGCATTAACTGTAAAGGTTGTTTTCTTACCTTCTGTTTTGCTCTCTACGCTTGCAATGTTTGTGCCGGCTGCCACTTCAACGGTTTTCTGTGCATTGTTGATGGCATCTGCTACGTCTTTCGCTGTGGCAAAATTATCACCAGTATCAACCGCACTTACATTTCCGCTATCATCTGTATTAAATGTCGTTTTATTCACATCATATTTAACAGAATAAGAACCATTGCTTCCAGTGACTGTTGCTGTGGTGCCAGTGCCATTGACAAAGTTTACGGTATTATCATTTACCACTTTGCCGTTCGCTTTTCCATTGCCTTGAATGTTCCAGCCTCCCTTATTCACTGCTGATTTGATATCACCAATATTCGCTGCGTTGGTATCTACATCACCACCGCTTGCTACGTTTTTGATTTGGTTGCCGCCGTTATCTAAGCCATCTTTCGTTAGGCTAACTGGCTTACCTGCTTTACCGTTATTAATGGTAATGCCATCAGTAGTCATCGTTGTATCACCAGCAGCGACAGTATTCGCTGAAACACTGTTCAGATCTTTTAAGTCTTTAGCAAGTTTAACAGTTAGTGTATCTTTACCGTCTGAAACCACACCAATATTATTATCGGTTAATTTAGTTTCATCAGTTACGCCACCTTTCACATTGGTTTGTTCACCCAATTTACGGCTAAAGGCATCGCCACTATCGCCTGCAAAACCAACACCTTTGGTATCTACTGCGTCTTTCGCATCTACACCTTTTTTGATGTCTTCTTTGGTCTTGTCGCTTAACGCCACACTGTAGTCTGTCACATTATTACCAGCGTCTGTTGGCGTTACAGTTAAGCCATCACCTTCAGTCACTGTCGTGCCTTTCGCATTAACTGTAAAGGTTGTTTTCTTACCTTCTGTTTCGCTCTCTACACTTGCAATGTTTGTGCCGGCTGCCACTTCAACGGTTTTCTGTGCATTGTTGATGGCATCTGCTACGTCTTTCGCTGTGGCAAAATTATCACCAGTATCAACCGCACTTACATTTCCGCTGTCATCTGTATTAAATGTCGTTTTATTCACGTCATATTTAACAGAATAAGAACCATCGCTTCCCGTAACTGTTGCTGTAGTGCCAGTGCCATTAACAAAGTTTACGGTATTATTATTTACCACTTTGCCGTTCGGTGTCCCATTGCCTTGAATGTTCCAGCCTCCCTTATTCACTGCTGATTTGATATCACCAATATTCGCTGCGTTGGTATCTACGTCACCACCGCTTGCTACGTTTGTGATTTGGTTACCGCCGTTATCTAAGCCATCTTTCGTTAAGCTAACTGGGTTACCTTTTGTACCATTACTGATAGTAATGCCATCAGTAGTCATCGTTGTATCACCAGCAGTGACGGTATTCGCTGAAATACTGTTCAGATCTTTTAAGTCTTTAGCAAGTTTAACAGTCAGTGTATCTTTACCGTCTGAAACCACACCAATATTATTATCGGTTAATTTAGTTTCATCAGTTACGCCACCTTTCACATTGGTTTGTTCACCCAATTTACGGCTAAAGGCATCGCCACTATCGCCTGCAAAACCAACACCTTTGGTATCTACTGCGTCTTTCGCATCTACACCTTTTTTGATCTCTTCTTTGGTTTTATCACTTAACGCAACTTTGTAGTCCGTGATGTTATTCGCTTTATTCGTTTCGCTGTCTGTCGTTAAAGCTAACTCATCCGAAACGCTCACTGTCGTGCCTTTCGCATTAACTGTAAAGGTTGTTTTCTTACCTTCTGTTTTGCTCTCTACGCTTGCAATGTTTGTGCCGGCTGCCACTTCAACGGTTTTCTGTGCATTGTTGATGGCATCTGCTACGTCTTTCGCTGTGGCAAAATTATCACCAGTATCAACCGCACTTACATTTCCGCTATCATCTGTATTAAATGTCGTTTTATTCACATCATATTTAACAGAATAAGAACCATTGCTTCCAGTGACTGTTGCTGTGGTGCCAGTGCCATTAACAAAGTTTACGGTATTATTATTTACCACTTTGCCGTTCGCTGTTCCATTGCCTTGAATGTTCCAACCCGCTTTATTCACATCACCAATGTTCGCTGCGTTGGTTTCAACATCACCACCGCTTGCTACGTTTGTGATCGGTTTATTACCTGCGTCAATGCCGCCGTCTTTAGTAATACTTGGACCGTTATTGATCGTTAAACCATTACCATCAACTTTGGTATCACCCATTGTAACGCTGCCGTCTTTGCCTAAGTCTAAGGTTTTCGCAAGTTCAATTTTTAACTTGTTCTCCTCTACTTTGGTTGTGATATTGCTATCCGCACCGACTACATCTACGGTATTATTTAAGTTGTTGGTTACCGTATTATTGTCTTCAGCTTTTAAGCCAAAGGTTGCGTTGTTGAATTTATCATCAACATTTTTCACCGCGCCCTCTGTCGCCGCACGCGTTGCATTATCACCTACGCCATAATCCGCATCATCGTCAGCATTGCGATCATCTAAACCTTCAACTTTACCTTCTGATATGGTTGTGCCGCCAACATTCACGTTATTTGCTATTACGCTATCAGTGGCAATAGTGTCATTGGTTAAAACAGTATCACCAATTGTTAAGGTTCCTTCCTTCGTTAAATCAATATCTTTCGCTAATTTAACGGTTAAGGTATCAGTACCATTGGAAACCACACCAATGTTGCCTTCCGTTAGCTCACCCGATGCTCCACCTTTCACATTCGCTTGTTCACCCAGTTTACGAGCAAAGACTTTGCCAGTATCGCCACCAAAGTTTACGCCTAATGTATCAATGGTATCTTTCGCATCAACACCTTTTTTGATGTCTTCTTTGGTCTTGTCGCTTAACGCTACACTGTAGTCTGTCACATTATTACCAGCGTCTGTTGACGTTACAGTTAAGCCATCACCTTCAGTCACTGTCGTGCCTTTCGCATTAACTGTAAAGGTTGTTTTCTTACCTTCTGTTTCGCTCTCTACACTTGCAATGTTTGTGCCGGCTGCCACTTCAACGGTTTTCTGTGCATTGTTGATGGCATCTGCTACGTCTTTCGCTGTGGCAAAATTATCACCAGTATCAACCGCACTTACATTTCCGCTATCATCTGTATTAAATGTCGTTTTATTCACGTCATATTTAACAGAATAAGAACCATCGCTTCCCGTAACTGTTGCTGTGGTGCCTGTGCCATTGACAAAGTTTACGGTATTATTATTTACCACTTTGCCGTTCGCTGTTCCATTACCTTGAATGTTCCAGCCCGCTTTATTCACATCACCAATGTTCGCGGCGTTGGTTTCAACATTACCACCACTTGCTACGTTTGTGATCGGTTTATTACCTGCGTCAATGCCGCCGTCTTTAGTAATACTTGGACCGTTATTGATCGTTAAACCATTACCATCAACTTTGGTATCACCCATTGTAACGCTGCCGTCTTTACCTAAGTCTAAAGTTTTCGCAAGTTCAATTTTTAACTTGCTATCCTCTACTTTGGTTGTGATATTGCTATCCGCACCGACTACATCCACAGTATTATTTAAGTTGTTGGTTACCGTATTATTGTCTTCAGCTTTTAAGCCAAAGGTTGCGTTGTTGAATTTATCATCAACATTTTTCACCGCGCCCTCTGTCGCCGCACGTGTTGCGTTATCACCTACACCATAATCCGCATCATCGTCAGCATTGCGATCATCTAAACCTTCAACTTTACCTTCTGATATGGTTGTGCCGCCAACATTCACGTTATTTGCTATTACGCTATCAGTGGCAATAGTGTCATTGGTTAAAACAGTATCACCAATTGTTAAGGTTCCTTCCTTCGTTAAATCAATATCTTTCGCTAATTTAACGGTTAAGGTATCAGTACCATTGGAAACCACACCAATATTGCCTTCCGTTAGCTCACCCGATGCACCACCTTTCACATTCGCTTGTTCACCCAGTTTGCGAGCAAAGACTTTGCCAGTATCACCACCAAAGTTTACGCCTAATGTATCAATGGTATCTTTCGCATCAACACCTTTTTGAATGTTATCTTTGGTGTCTTTAGATAAATCTGCCGTGTAGGCAATCACACCATCAGCATCTGCCGTGCCATCACCACTGATGACTACATCACCTGTGCCCGCAACAGTCGTTTTGGTTGCATTTACGGTGTATATAGTATGACCGTCTTTATCATCAACTCTTGAAGTAACAGTAGCCTGCTTTCCGTGAACCACTTCAGTTTTCACCGCTTTAATCGCATCATCAAGGGTATCTTTGCCAGTGCCACCGATATTTGTCATTGTGATGTTGCCATCTTCATCAACAGCTGCATTACCGCCTAAATTGCTCACCACGCTATTTGCGACATTGCCTAAGGTATCAGCCACCGCATAAAGTTGTGAACCATTAATGGCATCGGTTGAGGTTTTGCTTATACGACCAGCCGCCACATTAGTAATGGTACGTTCAGCACCTTTTTTCCCGACACTCACCGTTGATTTTGGATCATTGCCTGCAAATCCACCATAAACTAAGCCGTTAATATCCGCTGAATCCGTTCCTACCACAGTTGCAGTTACTGCATTCGCCCCTAATGCTACATCGCCATTTTGAGCGTTTGCTTTTGCAGCGTTACCAATGCTTACAGTATCGTTCATTGTAACTGCTTGACCAGCTTCGTTACCCAATGCCACATTGTTGCTGCCTACTGTATTCGCACCAGCGTTATAACCTACAGAAGTATTGTTGCTTCCTTGGATATAACGTCCTGCCTGTGAACCTACGCTAGTGTTATAGTTACCCGTGCTGTTTTGCCCCGCATACGCACCTAAGCCAGTGTTTTCATCACCTGTTACCTTATATAAAGTGGCGTGACCAAGGGCAACATTGAGATCGCCTTTGATACCAGCACCTGCATTCTGTGTACCAATCGCCGTATTCCAGCCACCAGCAGTCGCTTTACCTGCATCGCGACCGATATAGACATTTTCTGGGCGAGTTGCATTGGTTGTAGAACGATCGCCTGCACTATCACCGATATAAACCGAGTTGTTTGCATTGGCATCTGAACTTCCCGCAGAGAAACCAATCGAAACCACATTTTCACCCGCTGCTTTAGCACCCACACCGGCTGCTAAGGCGTTTATACCTGTTGCACCATCGTTATTGTAGTTTGCGCCTTGTTTACCATTGTCGTTCACGCTGTAATAACGTGTTTTCGCTGCTTCAATAGCGTTATAGACTGTGCCACCATTCACTAGACCTGTATCGCCGTTTGTAACGCTACCATTCGCAGGTGCTGAGATTTTCAATTTACCGCTATCATTTGCAAGGGTGATGTTGTCGCCAGCCTCAAAAGAGAAAGTGCTGTCAGATTGATTAACTGTTTTAATTTCTGTTGTATTATCACCATTTACAATTTGGGCTTTCCAAGATTGCAATGCAGTATCTGCTTTGCCTAAGCTTTCTTTCGCTTTGGTGGAAAGATCAACGGCATAATCCGTTACATTTTGATCATTTTTTTGCCCCGCACTGACAGAAACGTATTCACTATTGCCAGCAGAAACGGTTGTGCCGTCTGCATTTACGGTGTAAATGGTATGCCCATCTGTTGTATCAGTTGAAGTGGCAACATTCGCAACATTTGTTCCCGCTTTAACTTCTGTTTTCGCGGCTTTAATTGCTTCATCAATAGTGTTTTTACCCGTTCCTCCAATATTGCTCATCGTAATATTGCCCGTAGCTGGATCAAGCGTCGCATCTCCACCTAAAATATTTTTCATTGTAGTTGCGACATTACCAAGGGTGTTTGCCACCATATAAAGTTGCGAACCATTAATCGCATCGGTTGAAGTGGCAGTAATACGCCCTGCAGCGACATTTTGAATTTGGCGTTGTTGGTTTTCCCCTGTCGTTGTCCCCACAGATAAAACACGGCTGCTTCCGATTTTATCACCCGCAAAACCAGAGTAAGTAATGCCATTGACCGTTGCACTTGAGGTTTTAACCGCTGATCCGGTTACACTGCCTGCCCCTAATGCCACAGAACCTGCAAGAGTTGCTTGAGCTCCATAACCCATTGCAAGGGAATCACCTTTCTCTGCTTTAGCTTGATAACCTAATGCCAGCGCATTATTTCCTTTGGCTACGGCTTCCTGACCCACTGCCATACTTGAAGCGCCAACCGCTTGGCTATTCTGCCCTACAGCCATTGAATTTCCGCCTTCCGCTTTTGAGCTATTACCAACAGCTAAAGACACATCACCAAACGCATTTGCTAGTGGACCTAACGCCGTAGAACCACCTGTTGAAGCAATAGCGGATGTTCCCACTGCAACGGTGTTATCCCCTGTTGCATTCGCTTGTTTACCAAATGCTGCTGCGCCATTTCCATTCGCATTCGCTTGCACGCCCACCGCCATTGAATTTTGTTTCGCAGTTGCCGCAGAATTACCAATAGCAATGGCACTTGCACCATTTGCGGATGATGAAGTCCCTAAGGCTAAAGAGTTAGATGAATAGGCGTGTGCGCTGGTACCGACCGCAACAGATTGCGTCGCTTGTGCATTTGATGAAGAACCGATCGCAAGGGCATTAATGCTACTTGCTTGTGCAGAAACCCCAATTGCTGTCGAAGCCGAATTTACCGCACTGGCATTTGTACCAATTGCTGTTGAGTTATCAAATTCCGTTGTTACATTATTACCGATAGCAATAGAACCTGTGCTTTTCGCACCTGACGCTTTATTTACATTAGCATTATTTGCTAACACCATTGCCGTAGAGCCATTGACATAGTTGTTATTCCCTAACACACGGCTTTGTGTTGCATTTTCAGTTAGGGTGTTGCTATCGCCAAACACCCCCACTTGTTTGCCTTGAACGGTATTTGAATTACCAATAATTTCGCTATCAGTCGCACCGGAAATCGTATTACGCGCCCCCATTACCATATCGCCACTTGCTTTATTTTGTAGCGTATTATAATTGCCAATGACACGGTTATTATCTCCAGCAGCATCAAGGTTATTGTTATTACCAAACACGCCAGAATCACTTGATGCGATCGTGCCGTTGTCATTACCGAGAGAATAGGTGCCTGCGCCTGTAATGGTTGTTGGATCCCCAATCGCGCCAGAGTTTTTCCCCGTAACTACGTTGCCGTTACCAATAGAAATGGCATTTGAGGCTAAAGCTTGTGCGTTAATCCCCAAGGCAATGGCATTTTCAGCTGAACCTTTAGCGCTTGAACCAATGGCGATTGTGTCATTTGCGGTTGCTTGTGCTGCACGCCCAATTGCGGTTGATTGAATGCCTGAGGCATTTGACTGTACGCCACTTGCTACTGCATATTTACCCGAAGCAGAAGATGCATTCCCTAATGCGGTTGCTCCTTCACCACTCGCATTGGCATTGGAACCAAAGGCGGAAGCCGAACCAGCGGTTGCTTGAGATTGACGCCCTACGGCAGTGGTTGCCCCTGTGGTAATAGGTGAACCCTCAGTAATAGGCGCTCCCGCAGAAGCTAAAGCAGCTTCACCAATTGCCACAGATGCCACACCTAATGCTTGTGCAGAAACCCCTAATGCAGTCGCGGCATTTGCCAAGGCATTTGCGTTAGCACCAATAGCGGTTGCTGCATTGCCGTTTGCCCCTGGGTTGGCTTTGGTGTCTGTACCAATGGCGATGTTATTATTCGACGTTAATTTTTCCGCTTCGGTATATTTACCCGCATTTTTACCAATGGCGATATTGGAGCTACCTTTGATATATTGCCCTGAATAATAGCCTAATGCGATATTTTGGCTTCCTTCAACATTTTGCCCTGCGTTGATAATGGCAGCAAAGTTATCAGCACCTTTAACATTATTCCCCGCGCTGACACCAATGGCATAGTTTGTGTTGCCCTCAACATTCATCCCTGCCCATCGACCAATCGCCACGTTTTCTGTGCCTGAAATTACATTTTGACCTGCACCGTTACCAATGGCAATTCCGTGGGTGTTCTTTTTGCTCTCATCCGTCGCCCCACCTTTACCTGCGTTGATACCAATGGCAATCATATTCTGTGCTTTCGCTTCTGCCCCTGAACCAATGGCAACAGAGCCTGTCCCCGTTGCTTTCGATTTAAAACCACTTGCTACGGCGTTATAAGCAGCTTGTGCTGCCGCACCAATGGCAACATTATCAGCGCGTTTTTGTGTTGCAAGGTTGCTTGGTAAGCCTGTTGTATCCGCTTGAGCACCCGCCCCAATCGCCACAGCATTGCGGCCTGTGGCATTTGCACCAGCACCTAATGCTACTGCTGCCGCAGCTTTTTCACTTGTAACTGTTGTATTATTAATTGCACCAGAATTCGTGCTCGTTGTGCCATCTGCAATGGCACCTAAACCCATTGCTACATCGGCACGAGATTGTGCTTTGGTTTTCGAGCCTAACGCAACAGAATCTTCTGCACTTTCTGCCGTACGCGCACTTGCCCCAAAGGCAATAGAACGGTCGCCTAGGGCTTGGGTGTTGGTGTTAGCATCATAGTTAGTTACTTTTTTTCCACCACTATCAGTTACTGTAACATCAGCACTACCAATCGCAATCGCACGATCCCCAGCAGCTTGGGAAGATTGCCCCATAGCAAGACTACCCTTACCAGAAGCCCAAGATACATTACCAATCGCCATTGCATAATCATTCGTTGCGGCAGATTGACGCATCATTGCAAGGGAGTTAAAACCAGAAGCACGAGAAGCTGTACCAATTGCTGTAGCCCCTGTTTCAGATCCAATAGAATAAGCCCCTAAAGCAAAGCTTAATGTTCCACTTGCTTTAGAATAATCACCAATAGCAATACCCGATGAAGCATCACCATTAGTGGCATCAGCACCTGCACCAATAGCAATACCCGTGGCAACAGGCAAATATCCTGAATACACATTTCGTTTTGTAGTTGGATGAATAAAGGCATTATTTGGATCATCATAGCTTAAGTTACCCGGATTAGAATAGCTTAACGCTTTACTTCCTTTAGTATCATTTGCAGTAGCAATTCGCTCTTTTGTTTCTGTATTTCCAGCATTATTAGTATTAATTGGACCGGCATTTTCTTGAGCAATACCGCTATTCTCTGCCGTTCCCCCAATCGCTACATAAGCATTTGCAGCTAAAGGGAAACTCATTAATAGACTTAAAGAGATTAAATTAAAGAAGAAATTTTTCACCGCACGTTGAGGCTGCGCAGAAGAATCAACAAGGGTGCTTGATTTACCTTGTCGAGAAGCTAATTCTGATGTAACGACCCAATTTTGTTGAGCGTGGTTCCAAATAATACGGAATATTTTATTCATAAGTTATACCTAATTTTGGTTGGTGAAGAAACAACTATCGTTTAAAAAACGAACAAATATAAAAATTTCAGGATGCAAATATAGCATAAAACCGCTACATTACTAACCAATTTAGCGTAATTAATTGTAAATTTAATGTAAAGTAACCCCACGTTAATGATTGAAAAGAAGTTCTTATAACTTATTGCACTTTTTAAGCAGCTATTTATAACAATCAACAATTAAATCTACAAAAAAGTTATTTTTCTTCAAAAAAGGATTGGGAGAAATAGAAAATTTATAACAAGATAAATTATTACCTAAGCAAAATGTTCAAGCTGCTTAACCGTAATAATGTAGCATTCATTAAAGATTTGTCCGATAACCACGATGCTAATGCAACATTGCTTCACATATTTAATGTAGGGGCAGACCGATGTGTCTGCCCGTTGGGTGTGAAATGAAATCCATATTATTTTGGGCGGATACATCGATCCGTCCCTATCTGTGGGATAGCACCTTATTGTTCATAAAATCAAATCGTATGATTCTCTTTTGTTTCAATAACCAGAATTGTTGCAGCAATGTAGGGGCAGACCTATGTGTCTGCCCGTTGGGTGTGGAATGAAATCCATCTATTTCGGGCGGATACATCGATCCGTCCCTACCTATGGGATAGCACCTTATTGTTCATAAAATCAAATCGTATGGTTCTCTTTTGTTTCAATAAACAGAATTGTTACACCAATGTGTCTGCCCATTGGATGTGAAATGAAATCCATCTTATTTCGGGCGGATACATCGATCCGTCCCTACCTGTGAAACAACGCCTTATCGTTTATAAAATCAAATCGTATGGTTCTCTTTTGTTTTAATAATCAGAATTGTTGCAGCAATGTAGGGGCAGATCGATGTGTCTGCCCGTTGGGTATGAAATGAAATCCATCTATTTCGGGCGGATACATCGATCCGTCCCTACCTGTGGGATAGCACCTTATTGTTCATAAAATCAAATCGTATGGTTCTCTTTTGTTTCAATAACCAGAATTGTTGCAGCAATATAGGGGCAGATCGATGTGTCTGCCCGTTGGGTGTGAAATGAAATTCGTCTATTTCGGGCGGACACATCGGTCCGCCCCTACATATGGGATAGCACCTTATCGTTTATAAAATCAAATCGTATGGTTCTCTTTTGTTTCAATAACCAGAATTGTTACACCAATGTAGGAGCAGACCTATGTGTCTGCCCGTTGGGTGTGGAATGAAATCCATCTTATTTCGGGCGGATACATCGGTCCGCCCCTACCTGTGGGATAACACAATCAACGTTTATTTAGATCGTATAATACAAATGAAAATCCCCTCTTAGGAGGGGATTTTCATCTATTTAATGATTTTTGTAAGCGGATAAAATAATTTTCTATGCTTTATCTCGAGATCTTTAAATTCGATAAAACCTAATTTTTTATAAAATAAAAAAGCATTATCATCTTTTGCCTCAACAACTAAAATTGCAGCACCTACATTCGTGTTTTTTATCTTGTACATCGCATCTACAACCAAAAATTTTCCGTATCCTTGCTTTTGAAAATAATCAGCAATGGCTAATCGCCCAATTAACACCCCCGGAATATTAGGGTATGGAATACCTTTAACTCTTTCTTGCGGAATATCTGAAACAGATACAGACAATGCGGATAAGGTGTAGTATCCAATAATGTTGGATTGTTTTTCATCTATAAGTACAAAACATTTTGCCAATCCCTTTTTTACATCTTGAGAAGCATACTGGTAAAAATATTTTTCTAATTCTTTATTACAACAAGAAAAAGTATTTCTCTTAATCTGTAATTCCTCTAAGGGAAGCACTCGTAAATCTTTTAAGTTCTTATTTATCATTTCACTTTAACCTCCTTGGAGGTAGATAAATATTCTTGATACAAATCAAGTGCGTTTTTCATTGATTGATTAGGCTCAAATGGTTTACTTAAACTTTCAATAAGTAATGCTTGATCATTTAATGTTAAATGTAAAACTTGATGCTCTGAAATCGTTTTTTTAGCTTCTTCGTAAGCAACACTCACAACAAAGTCAGTTAATGTTCGCCCTGAAATTGCTGCTGCTTGCTTAATTATTTGATATATATCTAAATTTACTTTAGCTTCCAATCTTGCTTTTGCCATTGCCTTCATCATTTTTCCTCTCCATAAATTAAATCTCTAACAAGAATTATACGGCTGATAGACGTACAAATCAACGAAGATATTGCCAACTCAATCAGTGCAGTAAATCGGCACAGTGATACGGTTTGTTATTCCTAAAAATAGCTTCCCCTCTTTTATAAAGAGGGGAAGAGAAGAATTAAGTGCGGTGTTTTTTTCACAAGTTTTTTCTGCACTGTCGCTATTTTTTCTTCGCATATTTAAGCGAGTCAATGGCGACAGCGAAGATGATGATGCTTCCTTTGATAATATATTGCCAGTAAGGGTTTACGCCGATGTAGGTTAAACCATAATTGATGACAGTAAAGATAAGCACGCCGGTAATAACGCCCATTACGGTACCCACCCCACCTGCAAAAGAAACACCTCCCACGACACAAGCTGCAATGGCATCAAGTTCATACATAAAACCAAGGTTATTGGTTGCACTGCCGATACGTCCTGCTTCCAGCATCCCCCCAAATGCGTAAAATATTCCTGCAATCATATAAATGGCAACAAGGTTACGGGTTACATTCACCCCTGACACACGAGCGGCTTCTGGATTTCCCCCAATGGCAAAAATATTTTTACCAAAACGCGTTTTATTCCATAGCACCCAAACAAAAGCGGCACAAATTGCTGCATAGATGGTGATATAGGATAATTTGAAACTTCCTATTCTGAAAAAACCTTGAGCAAAGGTTGAAAATTGTTCATTAAAACCTGCAATTGGTGATGAGCCAACGGCATCGTAATAAAGCGAGTTGATACCATAAACAATGATCATCGTTCCCATTGTGGCAATAAATGGGGTAACATTCAGGTAAGCAATAACTACACCATTAACCAAGCCAATGATTGCGCCAACAAAGCAGACAACTAAAATCACCACAGGAATCGGGATTTCACCTAAATCAGGGAAAACACGGTTCATATTATCCATTGCTTGCAGAAGTGTGGCAGAGATTACCGCAGCCAAGCCCACTTGACGCCCAGCGGATAAGTCGGTTCCCTGTGTAACCAATAAGCCTGCAACACCGAGTGCAATAATTAAACGAACCGAAGATTGGGTCAGAATATTACTGAAATTTCGTAAGCTTAAGAAGCTTGGATCTTGCATAATAATAATGCCAAGCAAGACTAAGAGGACAAAATAAATGGCATTTTGTTTGAGGAAATCAAGCGATTTATTCGATTTTAAAGCTGACATAATTCATTTCCTTCTAAATTAGAGATATTTCGCTGCAAGTTGCAGAATTTCTTCTTGTGAGGTTTTGGCAGTTTCTACAATGCCCGCCACTTTTCCGTTACTCATCACTAAAATTCGGTCGGTTACGCCTAACAGTTCGGGCATTTCGGAAGAAATCATAATGATGCCTTTCTCTTTTTTGGCAAGTTCCATAATCAATTGGTAAATTTCAAATTTTGCACCAATATCAATGCCTCGAGTGGGTTCATCAAGCATTAAAATTTCTGGCTGGGTGAGCAACCAACGCCCAATCACCACTTTTTGTTGATTTCCGCCAGACAGCGAACCAATGGTGGTTTTGTGTGAAGGGGTTTTCACATTCATTGCATCAATCACCCATTGGGTGTCGCTTTTCATTTTGTTGCCACTTAATAAACCTAATCGACCTAAATAGGATTTCATATTTGAAATCAACGAGTTAAATTCAATATTTAGGTTGGCATAAATGCCCGTAGAGCGACGTTCTTCTGTGACTAAAGCAAAACCATTGTTAATCGCTTCAAGTGCGGTGCGATTTTTCATTGTTTTTCCGTACAATTTAATTTCACCCGCTTTACGTTCGCGTACCCCGAAAATGGTTTCCACAATATCGGTGCGTTTTGCCCCTACAAGCCCTGCAATCCCTAGAATTTCCCCTTTACGAAGCTGAAAATTCACATCTTGAATAGACGGTTGATTGAGTGCAGTGAGATGTTCCACTTCTAAAATGACTTCTTGTGGAGTATTGGTTTTTGCAGGAAAGCGTTGAGTTAGCTCACGCCCTACCATCATTGCCACAATTTCGTCCATTGTACTGCCTTTGACTGGCACGGTGTTGATCCATTTGCCATCACGCAGAATAGTGATTTCATCGCAAATTTTGAAAATTTCGTCCATTTTGTGCGAAATGTAAATAATCCCACAGCCTCGTGCTTTGAGTTTTTCGATGATTTTAAATAAATGTTCCACTTCTTTTTCTGACAGGGAGGAAGTGGGTTCATCCATAATCACAATTTTTGCGTTGTAAGAAAAAGCCTTTGCAATTTCAATCATTTGCATTTGTGAAACAGAGAGATTTGCCACTTTTTCTTTCGGATCTACATCAATATCCAATTCATCAAAAATCGCTTTGGTATCGTGATACATTTTAGCGTGATCGACAAAAATGCCTTTTAGCGGATAGCGTCCTAACCAAAGATTATCCATTACATTGCGTTGCCGAACTAAATTGAGTTCTTGATGAACCATTGAGATGCCATTTTCTAGCGCTTCTTTTGATGTTTTAAAATTAACAGGTTGATTTAAAAAGAGAATTTCCCCTTCATCTTTAGCATAAATACCAAATAGGCATTTAAGTAAGGTGGATTTGCCCGCCCCATTTTCTCCCATTAAGGCGTGAACAGAATGTGAACGGACGGTGAGATTTGCCCGATCTAGGGCTTTAACACCGGGGAAGGTTTTACTTACATTGGTCATTGTCAGTAAAATCTCTTGGTGTTGTGGCATTGGTGTATGTTCTTTCATAGCCAACCTCATAGAAAAGGGGAGCCATTCTCCCCCTATATATAATGCATATTATTTTAGAAATTCATTTAGATTATCTGCATCGACGCCGACATAAGGAATACGCACAACCTTACTTTCTAATTTCCATTGTGTGCCTTCTGTCGCGGGTTTTTCGTTAGCTAAGTTATTGGCTAATTGCACCACAGCTTTACCTTGGTTTACGCCATCATTTAACACGGTGCCTGCCATTTCCCCTTTTTTGATCAGTTGCAACACTTCAGGCAGGGCATCCACACCGAAGATCGGTAATTTTTTACCGTGTGCTTTGGTGGCTTCCAATGCACCCATTGCCATACCGTCATTATTAGAAATAATCACTTCAATATCATTCGCTTTAGAGCTGGATAACCACGCGTCCATTTTGTCTTTCGCTAATGCTGCGTCCCACATTCCTGTGTCAATAAAAAGCTGTTCGGTTTCAATGCCATTTTTATTGAGTTCTTCAATCACATATTTAGTTCGTGCTTCTGCATCTGGGTGACCGGGTTCACCTTTTAACAGTACATATTGAATTTTACCGTCTTTATTTAAGTCAAAAGCTGGATTAGCTTTCCAGTGCTTGGTGATAAGTTGTCCTTGAATGACGCCAGATTCTTTTGGATCTGTCCCCACATAATAAGCCTGTTCATAACTTCCAATGGCTTTTGCGCCCGGATCTTTATTGAAGAACACCACTGGAATATCCTCCGCTTTTGCTTTGCCAATAATGGTTGGCGCAGCCGCGGGATCCACAAGGTTAATGGCAAGGGCTTTCACCCCTTTAGAGATCAACACATCTACTTGGTCATTTTGCACGGATTGGGCATTTTGTGAATCGTTCATTAATAATTCAACGTCTTTAAGTGTTTTCGCTTCTTTATCAATTTCTTGACGCATTAAAGACATAAAATTATCGTCATATTTGTAAATCGTTACACCAATTCGGTTCACCGCTTGTGCTGTTGTTGCAGCAAGACCTAAGCCCACAGCAAGTGCGGTGGTTTTTAATAGCATTTTTTTCATAGATAGCTCCTTAAATGGATTAAACAATCGCAAAGAGGTTGTGCATACTGCTAAATTTATTTCATACAGCACAAGGATTTGTTATGAAATAAATTCAATAACAGAACAGAGCATAACGAAAAATAATTGTTAAGACTGTGATCCCTCTCACATTAATGGAAACGATTACAAAAAAATGTTTAAAAATGTGACGGTGATCATAAATTAATCACAAGGTTCTGTGGAGAATCGTCTGACTAGGGTTGGATTAAATTGCGTATGAATCGGTGTATTAATGCGGTTATCCACCAAACTTAACGCTAAGTTAGCCGCATAAGTTGCCATTAAATCAATCGGATAGCGAATGGTAGTAAGTTTAGGGATCAAATAGCGGGCAATGGGCATATCATCAAACCCGATAATGGAAAATTGTTTCGGCACGTTGATATTGTTTTCATTTAATACGGAAATTGCTCCTGCTGCCATTGTATCGTTATAGGCGACGACGGAGGTTAAATCAGAATTGTAGCTCAGTAGATGAATCATTGCCTGTTCACCACCCTCAAAGTCAGGCGAACTGTAGGCAATACGATGTTCAGCATAAGGTAAGGCATACTTTTCCAAAGCATTGAGATAACCTTGTATTCGCTCTTGTGCATCACTAATTTGATGATTAGAACCAATATAGCCAATATTTTTATGCCCAAGGCGAATTAAACTTTCTGTGGCAATAAACGTGCCTTTGGTGTTATCAAGGCTCACACAACGGTTTTCATAGCCTTTCACCACACGATTAATCACCACCATTCCCGCAATGCGACTTAAATATTGGCTTAATTCTTCATCACTCAAGGCTTTGGTGTGAACCACTAAGCAACTACAACGCTTGCGTAGCAAGGTTTCAATAGCACGGCGTTCTTTTTCCGCATTATGATAACCAATGCCGATCAAAATACTTTTTTGATGCTGTTCCGCCACTTTATCCACCGCTTTAACTAAAATCGCAAAGAAAGGATCGGTAACATCGGTTACCACCACGCCAATGGTCTCCGTGTTTTGCAGGGCGAGCGCTTGTGCATTTGCATTAGGGTGATACCCAAGTTCCTGCACCGCTTTTTGTACCGCCAGACGGGCTTTCTCACTGGCGGAAGAATGATTATTCAGCACACGAGAAACCGTTGCGACGGAAACCCCCGCTTGTTTTGCTACATCACGAATTGTAATCATCTTCTCCCCTAAAAATGCAAAAAATTTATACCGCACTTATCATATAAAGAATTTTTTCTAATTGAAAACGCTTACTTTAAAAAATGAAAACTCCATCACAAAAAAAGACGACTTATTTCTCAATTTGTGATCTAGTTAATAGTTTATTTTTGGCAATCTGCTATTTTATAGCAGTTTCTTTTTGTAACCGCTTTCATCTTTTTGATAAGGGAGAATAATTATGTCTGAACAATTTGTTGCGGCAGATCATCCACACCGCCGCTATAATCCATTGATTGACCGTTGGGTGCTGGTTTCTCCCCACCGCGCAAAACGTCCGTGGCAAGGTCAGCAAGAGAAAAATGAAGAAGCGCAAAAACCAAGCTATGATCCTAACTGTTATCTTTGTCCGCGTAATAAGCGTATTACGGGTGAGCAAAATCCTGATTATCACAAACCTTTTGTCTTTAAAAATGATTTTTCTGCCTTGTTAGAACAAACACCTAAGCCCGCACCTAGTGATGATCCATTGTTTCAAACCGCCGCGGCAGAAGGGGAAAGTCGTGTCATTTGTTTTTCACCTGATCACAGCAAAACCTTACCCTTACTGAGCGTAGAAGAAATTGCTGATGTAATTGATGTGTGGCAAGCTCAACTCAATGAGCTAGGTCAGCGTTACCATTGGGTACAAATTTTTGAAAACAAAGGGGCGGCAATGGGCTGTTCAAATCCACACCCACACGGGCAAATTTGGGCGAACAGTTTTCTTCCCAATGAAGTGGCGCAGGAAGATCTGGCTCAACAGCGTTATTTTGAAAAATACGGTTCAGTGCTATTGGTGGATTATGTACAACGAGAATTGGCACTGAAAGAACGTATTGTGGTGGAAACCAAACATTGGGTTGCCCTTGTGCCTTATTGGGCGGTATGGCCATTTGAAACCTTATTACTCCCTAAACAACATCGTAAAAATTTTGCACAACTCAGCCCTGAGCAACAGCAAGATTTGGCACTTGCCTTGAAATTGCTGACCACCAAATATGATAATCTGTTTGAAACCTCTTTCCCTTATTCAATGGGTTTTCATTTTGCGCCATTTAACGGCAAAGAAAATGAACATTGGCAACTACACGCCCATTTTTATCCCCCATTATTACGTTCTGCTACGGTGCGAAAATTTATGGTGGGCTATGAAATGCTTGGGGAAAGCCAACGTGATCTCACCGCAGAACAAGCCGCAGAAAGATTACGGGCTTTAAGCGATATTCATTACAAATTACGCTAAATCAAAAGAAGGAGACAATCAATGACCCCACAACAACGTGCAGAACACTTATTTTCTGAAAAATTTCACCGCACTTTTGATCTCCGTGTTTATGCTCCTGGGCGCGTTAATATTATTGGTGAGCATACGGATTACAATGACGGTTTTGTGATGCCTTGCGCCATTAATTATGGCACGGCAGTATGTGGTGCAAAGCGTGATGATAGCTTATTTCGGGTTTATGCCGCTGATCTTGATGCGTTTGATGAATTTGATCTCGCCAAGCCCATTGAAACAAATCCTGCACATAAGTGGACGGGCTATGTGCGTGGGGTGGTGAAATTTATTCAAGCGCAATGTCCTCATTTCCAGCAAGGGGCTGATTTGGTGATTAGTGGTAATGTGCCACTTTCTGCTGGGCTAAGTTCTTCCGCTTCATTGGAAGTGGCTATCGGCAAATTTTGCCAACAGCTTGCCCAGCTTCCGCTTAGCGATACTCAATTGGCGTTGATCGGTCAGCAAGCAGAAAACCAATTCGTTGGAGCGAATTGTGGCAATATGGATCAACTGATTTCTGCCCTTGGGCAAAAAGATCATTTACTGATGATCGATTGCCGCAGTCTTGAAACCCAACCCACGCCTGTACCAAATGATGTAGCTGTGATGATTGTTAATTCTCACGTTAAACACGATTTAGTCGCCGGTGAATACAATACTCGTCGCACACAATGTGAAAAAGCCGCCGCGTTTTTTGGCGTGAAAGCCTTGCGAGATGTGTCAGTGGAACAGTTCAATAAAATGGAAGAAAAACTTACCGCACTTGATCCTATCGTCGCCAAGCGAGCCAAGCACGTTATTACTGAAAATGCCCGTGTGCTTGCTGCGGTTGAGGCTTTAAAACAAGGCGATCTCAGTAAACTGGGGAAATTAATGGCACAATCTCACGAGTCAATGCGTGATGATTTTGAAATTACCGTGCCACAAATTGATTACTTAGTCGAACTCGCTCAACTTGCCGTTGGCAACACAGGCGGGGCGAGAATGACAGGGGGCGGTTTTGGTGGCTGTATTGTGGTGGTTGCGCCACAAGAAAAAGTTGCAGCGGTACGCCAGCTTATTAGCGAAAATTATGAAAAACAAACAGGGCTAAAAGAAGATTTCTATGTTTGCACCGCCTCACAAGGGGTTTCAGTATGTTAAGACAATCGCACACCGGGCTTGCGCCAGATGGCAAGCCCTTTAAGCTATTTACGCTAACCAATCAACAAGGAATGTGCATTCAATTAATGGATTGGGGGGCGACGTGGCTTTCTTGTAAAATCCCCGTGAATAATCAATTACAAGAAGTACTGCTAGGTTGCCATATACAGGATTATCTCACACAGCAAGCCTATTTAGGGGTAACGGTGGGGCGTTATGCTAATCGCATCGCCAATAGTCGCTTTCGCTTAAATGGTAAAACGATTTATCTCAATGCTAATCAAGGCAAACATCAACTTCACGGCGGTAAAGGGTTTGACAAAGGTCGCTGGCAAGTAGAAAAGTGCGGTGATAATTTTGTTCAATTTTCCCTTTTTTCTGCCAATGGCGATCAGGGCTTTGTCGGTAATTTACAGGTGAAGGTGACTTATCGTTTAACTGAAAAAAATCAAGTACGTATTGAATTTGAGGGCATTTGTGATCAAGATACGCCACTTAATTTAACCAACCACGCATATTTTAATTTAGATGATGCCAGCGCTGGCGCAGATGTACGCCAACATTGGTTACAACTTAATAGTGAGCAATTCTTACCGGTTGATCAACAAGGTATTCCGAATGCCCCTCTCAAAGCGGTGCAAGGCACAAGTTTTGATTTTCGCCAAGCAAAAATGATTGCTCAAGATTTTTTACAGCAAGAACAACGACTTACTAAAGGCTACGATCACGCCTTTTTACTCAATGGCACACAGCCTTGTGCCATATTGCATTCTAGTAATCGCCAAATTTCCCTTAGCGTTTCCACCTCGCAGCCAGCGTTACAAATCTACACAGGAAATTATCTGGCTGGCACACCAACTCGTTTAGGGGGAACTTACCAAGATTATCAAGGTATCGCCCTTGAGCCAGAATGTTTGCCTGATACCCCTAATCATCCAGAGTGGCAAAAATACGGTGGAATAAGCAAGAAAAATCAGCCTTATCGGCAGTGGATTGAGTATCAATTTAAGATTAAAAAACTAAGTAGAGGGAGATTAACCGTTCCTGAAATACTATATCGTAAACCTTAAATTCAGTTGGGCAAAACGATTAAAGGGACTAATAGATAAATACCCTCAACCCGCTTTGTTTAGTATGGGAATGCCTGAGAATTGGCATCAAGATAGCTTTTGGGAAAATGCCTTAGAATAAAAAACGTGATAACACTACCGCTCTTTTCTAAGTGCGGTAGTTTTTTCCAAAATACCTCTACAACACCACCATATCATCACGATGTACCGCGACAGCGCCGTATTCATAGCCCAAAATTTGTGGAATCTCTTGTGATTTTTTGCCTTTAATTAAATTTAACGCATCGCTGTTGTAGCGAGGAATTCCAAGGGCGATAACGTTGCCGTTAGGCTGTTGGATTTTTACCACTTCGCCACGAGAAAAACGCCCTTCGATTTGTGCAATGCCTGCTGGAAGTAAGGATTTATGCTGCATTAGCACCGCACTTGTTGCACCTTCATCAATGATAATCGTGCCTGCTGATGGCGCGGCAAAAAGCCATTGTTTACGGCTTTCAAGGCGATCCGTTTGCACGGTAAATTTGGTGCCGATATTTTCGCCGTAAGCCAGATCCACAATTACATTTGGGCGATTACCCGGTGCGATAATGGTTTCCACACCTGAACGGGTGGCAACATCTGCGGCGATCACTTTTGTGGACATTCCACCTGTACCAAGATTTGTGCCACTTCCGCCTGCGATTTGGCGAATCGCATCGGTGATTTTTTCCACCACTGAAAGCAATTTCGCTTGCGGATTGTTTCTTGGATCGCTATCAAATAAGCCTTGCTGATCGGTGAGCAAATAAAGTTGTTCAGCTTGTGCCAAAATCGCCACAAGCGCCGATAAATTATCGTTATCACCAACTTTAATCTCGGCGGTGGCTACTGCATCATTTTCATTAATCACGGGAATAATGCCGTTATCTAACAAGGCATTAAGGGTGTCTCGTGCATTGAGAAAACGCTCGCGATCTTCAATATCGGCACGACTGAGCAAAATTTGCCCAATATGAATATCGTAAATAGAAAAAAGCTGTTCCCACGTTTGAATAAGCTGGCTTTGCCCCACGGCGGCTAATAATTGTTTTGAGGCAATAGTGGGCGGGAGTTGCGGGTGGTTGAGATAATCTCGTCCTGCCGCCATTGCGCCAGAGGTAACAATGATAATGCGAAAGCCTGCTTGGTGTAGTTGGGTGATTTGTCGTACAATTTCCATCATATGTGGACGATGAAGTTTGGTTGTACCTTGTGTTAAGGTACTTGTGCCAAACTTCACGACAATGGTTTTCTTTTGTTCCATAAGGGAGTTTCCTGTTACTGTTGAATGCGCCAAACCCTATCATTAAATGCGAAAAATTTCATTAAATTTTCACCGCACTTTGTATGATTTAAAACAATTTTTATTACTCAAAACAGGGTATAATAGCATCATTTTTTAATCAACCCAGCGCAATTGAAATGTCAGAACAAAATCATATTGAACGCCAACGTGAAGTAACACGATTATGTATAAAAGTGGCATTAATGCTACTTCAACACGGTGCAGAAAGTGCGGTTGTGGTACAAATGTCGCATAGATTAGGGCGAGCTTTAGGAATGGATAGTGTTGAATGTGCCTTAACGCCGAATGCGGTGATTATTACCACGCTATATCATAATCATTGCATTACCACTGCACGCAAGAATGTGGATCAAGGCATTAATATGCATATTGTTACGGAAGTGCAACGCGTAGTGATTACGGCTGAGCATCGTATTTATGATTTGCACCAAGTGAAAAAACGCCTTGAGCAAATTAAACCGTTTAAATATAACCGCTCTCTTGTGGTGCTAATGATTGGGTTATCTTGTGCTTGTTTTGCCCATTTATCTGGGGGCGATAGTAGGATTGCGGTGATAACATTTGTTGCTGCTGCAATTGCAATGTTTATTCGTCAATCCCTTGCTCATCGCCATTATAATCCGATCATTGTCTTTTCAATTACCGCCTTTATCGCCTCAATTATTTCAGGAATGGCGTTGAAATATCAATTAGGCAATGATCCGCAAATTGCCCTTGCTTCGAGCGTGCTTTTACTTGTGCCGGGTTTTCCATTGATTAATTCCCTCGCAGATATTCTCAAAGGCCACGTTGGAATGGGCTTAGGGCGTTGGACCATTGCCACCATTCTCACCTTTGGCGCTTGCTTAGGTATTGTCTTTGCCCTTGCACTGTTAAATATTCCCTATTGGGGAGAATTAAAATGACCTTGTTGCTGAATTTATTAGATGATATGTTTTTCGCCGCTATTCCTGCGGTGGGCTTTGCCTTAGTCTTTAATGTTCCCCCTAAGGCATTGAAATATTGTGCAATTTTAGGCGCATTAGGACACGGCTTGCGTACCTTATTGGTGCATTTTGATGTACCGTTAGTATTTGCGACCTTTGCTGGAGCCAGTTTAATTGGTTTTATTGGCGTGCATTTATCGCATCGCTATCTTGCTCATCCTAAAGTATTTACAGTTGCAGCAATTATCCCGATGATTCCCGGCGTTTATGCCTATAAAGCGATGATCGCGATTGTGCAAATTCACCATTATGGTTTTTCTGATGTGTTATTTGCACAAATGATTGATTATTTTATTAAAACGGGATTTATTCTAGGGGCATTAGTTTTTGGTTTGGCATTGCCGGGCTTATTGTTCTATCGACAAAAACCTGTAATATAATAGCCAAAGCAAGAGAATCAAAAGGAAAGCAAATGACCCTCAGTTTAATTGTGGCAACGACGAAAAATAATGTGATTGGTAAAAATAACCAAATGCCGTGGCACTTGCCTGCCGATTTAACGTGGTTCCGCCAAAACACGCAAGGCAAACCTGTGATTATGGGGCGGAAAACCTTTGAAAGTATCGGTCGTCCATTACCAAAACGCACCAATATTGTGCTTTCTCGCTCTCCCTTTGAGTACGATGGTGTCATTTGGAAAAGTGATTTTACAAGTGCGCTGGATTTTGTGAACGAGTTTCCTGAGATAATGCTGATTGGTGGTGGCGAATTATTTAAACAATACCTTCCCCACGCAGATAAACTCTATCTTACTGAGATTCAAGCAGAAATTGATGGGGATACATTTTTCCCACAAATTAATTGGGCTGAATGGCAAATTGAATTTGAACAATATCGTCCCGCCGATGAAAATAATCCCTATGATTGCCGATTTTTGATTTTACAACGGATTAACCATTCGCGTTCCTAATGAAAAAGGAAGGCTTACTTGCCTTCCTTCGTTTGTTTAATTGATTTTATACGAGTGCATTTTTTCCTATTTCCCCCCTTTTTTCTGACATTTTGGGCAGAAAAAACTATTACGTTGTCCGATGACTAAACTTTCAATTTTTGTACCGCACTTTGGACAAGGCTTGTCTTTATTGCCATAAACTCGCAATGCTTGAGCAAAATACCCCGGGCGACCATCAGGTTGTAAAAAATCTTTTAAGGTTGTACCACCTTGTTGAATCGCGCTGGCAAGCACTTGTTTAATGGTTTGAACCAACAATTCACATTGCGCTTTAGTCAAATTTTTGGCTAATTTTAGCGGATGTAATCCACATAAAAATAAGGTTTCATTCGCATAAATGTTACCTACACCAACGACTACGGCATTGTCCATTAAGAAAGTTTTAAGTGCGGTCTGTTTTTTGCGAGATTTTTTAAACAGATACTCTCCGGTAAATTCTTCCGACAGGGGTTCGGGGCCAAGTTTCGCAAAAAGGTGGAAATCCGCCAAATTATCCGTATATAGCCACGCACCAAAACGGCGAGGATCGTTATAACGCAAAACTTTGCCATTATTCATCACAATATCTAAATGATCGTGTTTATCAATGGGGCTATCTTGTGGCACAACACGCAAAGAGCCTGACATTCCTAAATGCCCAATGATTGCCCCTTTTTCAGTATGAATGATTAAATATTTTGCACGACGAGAAAGGTGGCTCACTTTTACTTGTCTAAACTCACTCAATTGCGGACTCACTTCCCAGCGTAATCTAGGGTTACGCACGACAATTCTTTCAATGGTAAATCCTGTCAAATAAGGTGAAATGCCATTTTTGGTCGTTTCAACTTCGGGTAATTCAGGCATTTTTCCTCCTTACGAATGATGCTATATTGTTTCTAATGGAAATCGCTATAATTAACTAGGTAGATAAATAGAGGCAATCAATAAAAATCCAAGAAACGCAGATAGAAAAAAACCCGAACAAGTCGGGTTTTTCTAATTCATTAAAATCAAATTATTTGATTTTTGCTTCTTTATAAATAACGTGTTTACGCACAACAGGATCAAATTTTTTGATCTCCATTTTTTCTGGCATATTACGTTTATTTTTGGTTGTTGTGTAGAAATGACCGGTTTCAGCTGTTGAAACTAAACGGATTTTTTCACGAGCACCTTTAGCTGCCATTTTTTAGCTCCTTAGATTTTCTCGCCACGAGCACGGATTTCAGCTAACACTGCATCAATGCCTTTTTTATCAATAATACGCATACCTTTCGCTGTTAAGCGTAAAGTTACGAAACGTTTTTCAGACTCAACCCAGAAACGGTGAGTGTGTAAGTTAGGAAGAAAACGACGACGTGTCGCATTCATTGCGTGTGAGCGGTTGTTACCAACTGCTGGACGCTTGCCTGTTACTTGACAGACTCTAGACATATTAATCTCCAATAAATCAAATATAAGCTCGAGCTTAGGGTTCGGATTACTGCAAACTAGGTTTGCAAGCCACCTCGTCAGGTCGCTGTAACCGACCCGCATACTATATTAAAGGTGGCAAATTATACTCACTTTATTCGCTATACTCAAGCCTAAATCACTTAATTAACGCAATAAATGACAAAAAAATCAGCAATTCTGTTACATTGCGCTGGCAAGACTTCAGCTATAACCAACCTTTTTCACTAAAAGAAACATAACAACCTTTACCGATCACAAAATGATCCAATACCCGAATCTCCACTAATTCTGCCACTTTTTGGATCTTTTCAGTAATGCACCGATCAGAATGGCTCGGCTCTGCAATTCCAGAGGGATGATTATGGGCTAAAATAATCGCTGCCGCATTGCAAAATAATGCTGTTTTCACAATTTCTCTAGGATACACAACGGCACTATTAATTGTTCCTAAAAACATTTCTTCTTTTTTAATTAAACGATGTTGATTATCTAGAAAAAGCACCAAAAAAACCTCCCGCTCTTTATGCTCTAGCTCCGTTTGCAAATACATTCGCACCAGTTCAGGACGGGTAAATGCCTGTGCCATTTCCAATTCTTGTAACAAATAACGCTTTGTCATCTCTGTACTGGCTTGAAGCTGGATAAATTGCGTGATACCTAACCCTTTGACGTTGCAAAAAGCGTGTTGATCCGCACTGATTAATTGCCTTAACGATCCAAAATGTTGAAGAACCAAGCGGGATAATTCCATCACTGAACAATTCTTGATCCCTGTACGTAGAAAAATTGCCAATAATTCGCTGTCATCAAGGGCTTCTGCACCAAATGTTAATAATTTTTCTCGTGGCATTAAGGCGGTCATTTTAATGATGTACTCTTTTCTCTTAAATCAATTTATGCTTACTTTTAGCATAGACAACCACATTGTGATAGGTTTCTCCATTACTTTTGCGATCCTGATCGAAAAATAGGATTTTGTATTAAGGAAAATTACAGTAAAATTAACCGCACTTTTAATTTAAGGATCGCTAATTAATGCAAGATCTTCAAGGAAAACGTATCGTTATCGGCATTACGGGGGGTATTGCCGCATATAAAAGTATTGAACTTATCCGCTTGTTACGCAAAAGCCAAGCAGAAGTACGCGTGGTACTTACCGCAGCAGCGGCTGAATTTGTTACCCCACTCACATTACAAGCAATTTCAGGCAATGCGGTGGCTCAATCACTATTAGATCCTCAAGCTGAGTTAGCGATGGGGCATATTGAACTGGCAAAATGGGCAGACCTTATTGTTATCGCACCCGCTAGTGCAGATTTTATGGCGCGCTTAAATGCAGGAATGGCAAATGATTTACTCTCCACCATTTGCCTTGCAACTGCAGCGCCAATTTTGCTTGCGCCGGCAATGAACCAGCAAATGTTCCGCCAAGCCATCACACAACAAAATTTGACCAATTTAAAAGCCCGTGGTATTGCCACTGTCGGACCAAATAGCGGTGAGCAAGCTTGTGGTGATGTGGGCTTCGGGCGAATGTCAGAACCAGCCGAAATTTACACCGCACTTTATGAGATGCTTCTTCCTAAACAAGATCTCAGCCATTTAACGGTTGCCATTACCGCAGGTCCAACGCGTGAAGCCATTGACCCCGTACGTTATATTAGCAATCACAGCTCAGGAAAAATGGGCTTTGCTATTGCCGAAGACTTTGCCAAACGAGGCGCAAAAGTAAAATTAATTGCAGGGCCGGTCAATTTGTCCACGCCTGCGCAAGTAGAACGAATTGATGTCATTTCTGCTCAAGAAATGGCGGATGTTACCCTTTCACTTGCACCACAAGTGGATATTTTCATTGGCTGTGCAGCCGTAGCAGATTACCGCGTAGCCCAGATCGCCGATCAAAAAATAAAGAAAACGGCTGGAAATGATATGCTCACCTTAGAATTGGTGAAAAACCCTGATATTATTGCCGCTGTGGCTGCACTCACTGAGAACCGTCCTTTTGTGGTAGGATTTGCCGCAGAAACGCAAAATGTTGCCCAATATGCACAGGATAAATTAGTGCGTAAAAATTTGGATCTGATCTGCGCCAATGATGTTTCTGATGGAAAAGGCTTTAATGGTGATGATAACCAACTTCAGCTTTTCTGGCGTGACGGCAACCAACAATTACCACACAGCAGTAAAAAAGAGTTGGCACGGCAACTCACTCAATATATTGTGGAACGATTTTACGCTCAGTTTGAACGAAAGGAATAAACAAAAAAATGAAAAAGATTGATGTAAAAGTTTTAGATAGCCGAATTGGCACGCAATTTCCCTTGCCAGCTTATGCCACAAGCGGTTCTGCCGGCTTAGATCTGCGTGCGTTGGTGGAAGAAAGTTTTGAAATCCAACCGGGTGAAACGAAGCTCATCCCAACAGGGCTGTCTATTTATATCGCCGATCCTAATCTTGCCGCCGTCATTTTACCTCGTTCAGGACTGGGGCATAAACACGGTATTGTACTGGGTAATTTAGTTGGTCTCATTGATTCTGATTATCAAGGCCCTTTAATGGTTTCAATGTGGAACCGTGGTGATCAACCTTTCAAGGTGGAAGTGGGGGATCGCATTGCACAACTTGTGTTCGTTCCTGTGGTGCAAGCAGAATTTAACGTTGTAAATGATTTTGAAGAAACAGAACGTGGCGAAGGCGGATTTGGGCATTCGGGTAAGCAATAGAGGGAATATGGTAGAAGAACAATTAGAAATTGCAGGGATTGAGCCAGCGCCCATCACAGAAAAGCACACCACGACACAACGTACAGAAAAAATAACGAAAAGTGATAAACGTAGTGTTAAAGAACGCCGTTTACAAGTCCTCACCGTGCTGACCCATATGCTTCATTCCGAACGTGGAATGGAACGGATGACAACGGCTCGCCTTGCCCAAGAAGTCGGCGTTTCGGAGGCCGCGCTCTATCGCTATTTCCCAAGTAAAACCAAAATGTTTGAAGCCTTGATTGATAATTTAGAAAGTAATTTATTTAGCCGCATCAACCATTCAATCAAAAATGAAACAAACACGATGAACCGTGTGCGAGATATTATGCAAATGATTTTAGATTTTGCACGTAAAAACCCCGGGCTTACTCGTGTTCTTACCGGACACGCCTTAATGTTTGAAGAACCGCTCCTACAAGCACGCGTTGCGCAATTTTTTGATCGTTTAGAATTTCAATTTGTGAATATTTTACAAATGCGAAAATTACGCGAAGGAAAAGGGTTTCACCTTGATGAACGGATTATTGCCTCTTATCTTGTTAATCTGTGTGAAGGACAATTTATGCGTTATGTTCGTTCTAACTTTCGCCATCATTCTAGTCAAAATTTTGAACAACAATGGAAACTTATCGCGGTACACTTTGCATAATAACAATTTTTAGGTAATATGATGATTATTCCTTGGCAAGATTTAGAAGAAGAAACGCTCATAAATATTGCAGAAAGTTTCATTCTGCGTGAAGGGACAGATTACGGTGAACAGGAGCTTTCCCTCCAACAGAAAACGCAAAACTTGCTGACCAAAATACGTCAAGGAACGGCTGTAATTGTTTGGTCGGAATTACACGAATCCATTGATATTAAAGATAAAATGGAATTTCTTAAATCATAGATGATAAATGTAGGAGGACACCGTGCAAGAACAACATACTCCGCCAATGGATCCAACCTTAGAATGGTTTTTATCTCATTGCCATATCCATAAATATCCAACCAAAAGTTCAATTATTCACGCGGGTGAAAAAGCAGAAACGCTTTATTATCTCATCAAAGGCTCTGTGGCTATTTTAGTCAAAGATGAAGATGGTAAAGAGATGATCCTTACTTACCTAAATCAAGGCGATTTCTTTGGCGAAGCGGGATTATTTGAAGAAGGTCAAGAACGTTCAGCTTGGGTAAAAACAAAAATGACGTGTGAAGTGGCAGAAATTTCTTACAAGAAATTCCGCCAGCTCATTCAAGTAAATCCTGAAATTTTAATGTATTTATCTGGTCAGCTTGCTCGTCGTTTACAAAATACCTCAAGACAAGTTCGCAATCTTGCTTTCCTTGATGTGGCAGGGCGTATTGCACAAACCTTGCTAAACCTCGCTAAAATGCCAGATGCAATGACTCACCCAGAAGGAATGCAGATCAAAATTACTCGTCAAGAAATTGGTCAAATGGTCGGCTGTTCCCGTGAAACCGTTGGACGAATTTTAAAAATGTTGGAAGACCAACATCTTATTTCAGCTCACGGCAAAACGATTGTGGTTTATCACTCCAGATAAAAATCTCCATCAAAGAAAAGAGCGGTGTAAAAATGCTGAATTTTCCACCGCTCTTACTCTTTCTATTGCTTTACTAATGCTTATTACCAAACGGCGGTTTGGCAAACCACACCACGATAAAAAGCAACATAAACATTATCGCAGACAACCAGAAAATCTCATTTGCGCCAATAATAAATCCCTGCGCGGTGATGGTTCTTGCGAGAGACATTGAGGTTTGCGTTTCGCTCAAACCTAGCTCTGCCATTGTGTTGTAATAAGCTTGGGCGTTGAGATTATAAGGATTGATCGCTTCTGTAAATTGCGTGTGATGTATTGCCTCACGGTTATACCATAAGAAGGTGGTCAGCGAAGTACCAATTGAACCTGCAAGGGTTCGTAAAAAATTAAATAAGCTCGAGGCTGATGCCATTTTTTCTGCGGGTAAACCCGATAAGGTAATGGTGGTGAGCGGCATAAAAAAGCAAGCCACAGCGATTCCTTGGATAAGCTGTGGTAATGCTACATCAGCAAAGGTCATTGAAGGCTCAAAAGTAACGGCACGCCAATGGAAAGTTAAGGCATACACCATAAAACTGATCGTAACTAAAATTCGCATATCAATTTTGTAGCCAAAACGCCCAATAATAGGCGAAAGTAGAATGGGGAATAATCCTACTGGGGCGGCAGCAAGCCCTGCCCAAGTGGCGGTATAGCCATAAACTTGTTGTAATAAGAGCGGAATTAGGACAACTGAACCAAGATAAATCAAAAATGCAAGGCTAGTACACAAGCAGCCCACACTAAAATTACGTGATTTAAATAAGGAAATATCCACAACAGGGTTATCCTCAGTCAATTCCCAAATAATCAAGGCAATTAATGCAATGGCAGAAATCACAGTAAGCACGACAATTTCAGTAGAATTAAACCAATCTTGCTCGCGCCCTTGGTCAAGCATTAATTGTAAACAACCCACGCCGATAACAAGCAAAATTAATCCCATCATATCAATAGGCTGCTGATAAGTTTTGGTTTCTCGCTTAGCTAAAATTTTCCAACTTAGAAAAATGACACACAATCCAATCGGTACGTTAATAAAGAAAATCCACCCCCAGTGCAGATTATCACTAATCCAACCACCTAAAATTGGACCAAAAATAGGTGCAACAACCACCGTCATTGACCAGAATGCTAATGCCATACTGCGTTTTTGCGGGGGATAGTTGTTCAGTAATAAACTTTGCGAAAGTGGGATAATTGGCCCTGCCGCAAGTCCTTGAAAAATACGGCATAAGATCAACATTTCTAAACTATGAGAAATACCACATAGCCAAGAAGCAAGCACAAATAAGCCAGTAGCAATTAAAAACAAGCGCACTTCGCCAAAACGTTTTGCAAGCCAGCCTGTAATGGGAATTGAAACGGCATTTGCAACCCCAAAGGAAGTAATGACCCAAGTACCTTGACTAAACGATGCCCCCAGATCGCCTGCAATCGTCGGGATTGCCACATTGGCAATGGTCGAATCTAACACTTGCATAAAGGTGGCAAGGGACAGCGCAATCGTCATTACTGCCAGTGCGGCACCTTGAACAGGTTTTTGCATATTATTCACCTGCATTAGCTTGAATAATTTGTTCTGCTAATGTATTTACAGGACTTAGGTCATAATCTAATGCCTGCGTTTGATACAACACTTCGCTTGCACGCGGTTCGCGCAACACCTTACCGCGCGTATCCGCCACATTCACTTCCACTGTGGCAGAAAGCCCAAGCCGTAATGGATATTTTTTCATTTGGTCAGGATCTAAATCAATCCGCACTGGCACACGCTGTACCACTTTAATCCAGTTACCTGTGGCATTTTGAGCAGGAAGAAGCGAAAAAGCACTGCCTGTTCCCATTTCTATCCCACTCACGGTGCCATCAAATTTTACGTCATCGCCATATAAATCGAAGACTAATTTTACCGGCTGACCAATTCGCATTTTACGCAGTTGGGTTTCCTTAAAATTCGCATCAACCCACATTGTTTGATTGGATACCACTGCCATTAAAGGGCTACCTACTGCCACTTTTTGCCCCACTTGCACATTACGACGTGCAACATAGCCATCAACAGGGCTAACAATTTTGCTACGTTGTAAATTCAACCACGCGAGGGTTAAGGCACTCACGGCATTCTTCACCGCTGGCTGCTCGCGTAACGGCAAATTCCCTAATAAGGCTTGATTCGCTGCTAATTGGTTCTGTGTAGCTTGTAGATCCGCTTGTGCAATATTCACCGCGTCTTTGGCGTGTTGTAAGGTTTCCTTATCAATAGATCCTGTTTTAGCTAACTGCTCACGGCGTTGTAAATCGCCTTTTGCTTTATTAAGTGCGGTGCTTTTTGCATCTAAAATGGATTGCAATTGCTTCACCGTAAAACCTAACTGCTCAATTTGACGCACACTACTGGCTAAATTATCTTGTGCTTGCTGAAAGTGCAAGTTGAGATCCGTATCATCAAGCTCAAGAAGAACGTCCCCCGTATGGACAAAATCCATATTATCTACGTTAATTTTGCTTACGTTGCCGTTCACTTGGGACGAAATCATCACTTGGTTACCTGACACATAAGCGTCTTCTGTTTCTTCATAATTTCTTACAAAGAAAAACCAATAAACGCTGGTAATTATCGCGATGAGAAGTAGTATAGTAATAAAATATCCCAGTGCTTTTTTACGTTTCGCATTTTTACTTAATACCGGTTTTTTATTTTCAGTTTGTTCTGTCATTGACTTCACCTATTAAAGATTTTCTAAACTGGTTAGCAGTTTAAGTAATAATTTTTTTAATTGTTGCTGCTCTTGTTCATCTAACACAGAAAAAAGTTGATCCACTTGCTTCCATTGATTGGGCAAAAGTTGTTCTAAAAATTGTATTCCTTGTGGCGTAAGGGTTAATAAAAAGCCACGCCGATCCCCTTGCACTTCCGTGCGTGCTAACCACGCACGCTTTACTAATTCATCAGCAATACGTGTTGCATTGGTTTTTGAATAACCAAAAATTTCACTTAATTGACTGGGTTGTAAAGCATAGCTGGGCTGGCAATATAGCACCACTAATGCCATAAAAAGGGTATCATTGAGCTGATATTTTTTAAGCAACTGATTTCGTTTTTCCACATAACGGCTGCTGTTATGCAAAAGTAAACGAGCCAAAAGAATTTGCTCTACTGGCATTGCAGGATTATTCTTCGCCGATTGGCGAATCAACATTTCTTGATCCGAAAAAGAGAGTGGCATAAAACAATTGATTAGTAGAAAATAAACTGCGTAATAGTAACGCACGTAACTATTTGTGTCAAAAAATACCGCACTTTCTTTTTCCTTAATGGATAAAGTACGGTGCTTTTTCTTAATATTTTTCGAGCCTTATGGCAAACCTGATTTATGCCAATAGATAAGCAAAAATGAGATTGATCCCGAGTCCCCCCACCATTAACCAAATCCAAATTATTGCCCCCAATAATAAGGGTTTTGTTCCCGCTTTTTTCAGTGAGTTAATATGCGTGGTGAGTCCTAATGCCGCCATCACCATCATTAATAAAAAGCGGTCTAATTGAACCAGAAAATCTACGATAAATGGAGGTAATACATTGAAAGAATTAAAAATTGCTACGCCAATAAATAATAAAGCAAAATAAGGAATGACGATTTTACCTTGCTGTGGGTTATTTTCTTTGCGTAAAAAATAGGATAAGGCGAGCAAAAGCGGGGCGAGCATCATTACACGCAGCATTTTAGCAATCACCGCGGTATCTGCCACTTGAGGTGTAATATTTGCCCCAGCGGCGTACACTTGTGCGACTTCGTGTACCGTTGAGCCAATATAAATACCAAATAAATGATCTGGTAAGTAAGCTTGCAAGTAAGGGTAAAGTAGCGGATAAAGGAACATACTCACTGTGCCGAAAATCACAATTAATGCCACCGCAACAGACACTTTATAAGAAGGGGCTTTTAGGATTGGCTCAGTTGCCATAATGGCGGCAGCACCACAAATACTGCAACCTGAAGCGGTAAGTTGTACAATTTGGCGATCAATCTTAAGCCATTTAATGCCGATCCAACAAGTCAGTAAGAAAGTCAAAATTAGCATCGTTAAATCAGAAAAAAACGCATTTAAGCCAACCTGACTAATGTCTTGCAAGGTTAAACGAAAACCAAATAATACGATACCGCAACGTAATAATATTCCTTTTGCAAAGGTTACTCCCGATTTCATTACGGATTCAATACGATGATAAAACGTATTTCCACCTAAAATCCCTAATAAAATGGCTAATGTCAGGGCGCTAATGTGCCACGACAGCACTAAGGGGGTTTGCGCAAGCAAGCTTGCCAATAAGCTAATTAATATAGTTAAGAATAAACCTGGGAGCAGTGAGAGGTGTTTCATCATTGTATGGTTCTCCACATAACAAGGTGGTGATACAGTAACGCATTTTTATGATAAGTAAATAAGAAAAATGATAAAAATCCCACCGCACTTAAATTAGCCATTTTTGAATAACGTTGGTGATGCTATAATCTTGCACTATTTTTCAGCAGAGATCAGGAAAGAATATGATACGAATTGGACACGGGTTTGATGTACACGCCTTTGGTGGGGCGGGGCCGATTATTATTGGTGGTGTCGCAATACCTTATGAGAAAGGCTTGCTGGCACACAGCGATGGCGATGTGGCATTGCACGCATTAACAGATGCGTTGCTCGGTGCGGTGGCGTTAGGGGATATTGGGAAATTATTCCCAGATACCGATCCACAATATAAAGGGGCAGATAGCAAGGGATTGCTACAAGCAGCTTATCGTCAAGTGCAGGGCAAAGGCTATAAAATCGGCAATGTTGATATTACCATTATTGCTCAAGCACCGAAAATGCGTCCATATATTGATAATATGCGTGCGGCCATTGCACAGGTGTTAGATTGTGAAATAGAACAGGTGAACGTAAAAGCCACTACCAGTGAAAAACTCGGTTTTACCGGCCGTGGTGAAGGCATTGCTTGTGAAGCTGTCGCTTTGCTATTGAAGGCTTAATTTATGCAAGAACTCGCCTTTTTATACAATCCTCCCGAACAACCGGCTCACTTAAAAGCGGAATGTGCTGATTTTATCGTGAAAGAAGAATTGGGCTATGAAATGGCTGGTGAAGGGGAATTTGTCGCTCTTTATGTGCGTAAAACCGATGCCAATACCCTTTTCGTTGGTGAAAAATTAGCTGAATTTGCGGAAATTTCGCCACGCAATATGAGCTATGCCGGCTTAAAAGATCGCAAAGCCATTACGGAGCAATGGTTCTGTCTGCATATGGCGGGACAAGAAACGCCTGATTTTAGTCAATTTCATTTAGACGGCGTGGAAATTCTTAAAGTAACAAGGCATAACCGAAAAATTCGGACAGGCAGCTTGGACGGTAACCATTTTGAGATTTTATTGCGTGGCGCACAACAAACTGACGATTTAAACCTGCGGTTAGAAAATCTGAAGCAGTTAGGGTTTCCTAATTATTTTACCGAACAACGTTTTGGCCGTGATGGGCATAATCTCACACAAGCAATGCGTTGGGCAAAAGGTGAAATTAACGTGAAAGATCGCAAAAAACGAAGCTTCTACTTATCTGCCGCACGGAGTGAAATCTTTAATTTGGTGGTTTCAGATCGTGTTCAGCAACAACTTACACAAGCTATTTTATTCGGGGATATTGTGCAATTAAATGGCTCACACAGTTGGTTTACGGTGGATGAAACAGAGGATCTTGAGCAATTAAAAGTGCGGTTAAAAAATCAAGATATTTTACTAACCGCCCCATTAGTTGGAGAACATATTCAAGCGGCGAATGCGCGTGAAATGGAGATTGTTCAGCAACATCAAGAGATCTTAAATTTAATGCATAAAGAACGAATGAAACCAAGTCGCCGTCCCTTATTGATATGCCCGCAATTCTTAGATTGGGCATTTTTGCCTGAAGGATTGAAATTAACCTTTTATTTACCCGCAGGTTGCTATGCCACGGCATTGATTCGTGAATTAATACAGATTATTGAATAAGGAATACAATGAATATTTTATTATCAAATGATGATGGCATTCACGCTGAGGGAATTAAAACCCTTGCCACCGAATTACGTAAAATCGCACAGGTTACCGTTGTTGCACCAGACCGCAATCGTAGTGCCGCTTCAAGTGCGCTAACCCTAGTAGAACCATTACGCCCAATGAAATTAGATAACGGTGATTACTGCATTAATGGCACACCCGCTGATTGTGTGCATTTAGCCTTGAACGGTTTCCTTTCAGGGCAAATCGATCTTGTTGTATCGGGTATTAATGCAGGGGTGAATTTAGGTGATGATGTGCTTTATTCGGGGACAGTGGCGGCAGCTTTTGAAGGTCGCCATCTCGGTTTACCGGCTATTGCCGTTTCATTAGATGGTCGCCAACACTATGAAACAGCAGCGCGTATTGTCTGTGAACTTGTGCCGAAATTGCACAATCAGTTAGTAAAAAGCCGTGAAATTCTGAATATTAACGTGCCTGATTTACCTTACGACGACATTAAAGGGATCAAAGTCTGCCATTTGGGCTATCGTGCAGCGGCAGCAGAAGTCATTAAACAACAAGATCCCCGTGGTGAAGCCATTTATTGGATTGGTCCTGCGGGCTTAGCAGAAAATGAGCAAGAAGGCACAGATTTTCACGCAGTGAAAAATGGCTATGTGTCGATTACACCGATTCAAGCGGATATGACCGCTTATCATTCGCTCCAATCTTTACAAGATTGGTTAAAAAGTGAATAATATTCCGCTTTGTAAATTATTGAGGGTATGCCATTGAAAATATTTGGTGCGATGTACGATAAAGTGATGCAGTGGTCGGCTCATCGCTATGCGACGGCGTGGTTGATTTTTACCAGCTTTATCGAATCCATTTTTTTTCCTGTTCCCACTGATGTGATGCTTGTGCCAATGGCAATGAATCGCCCTAAACAAGCCTTAAAGCTAGGAATTTATACCGCGATTGCCTCTGCACTCGGTGGCGTCGTGGGCTATGGATTGGGTTATTATGCTTTTGATTATATTCAAGAATATATTATTAAATGGGGCTATCAATCTCACTTAGACACAGCGATGTCTTGGTTTAAACAATGGGGAATTTTAGTGGTGTTTATTGCTGGATTTTCCCCTATTCCCTATAAAGTGTTCACTATTTGTGCGGGCGTAATGCAAATGGCATTTTTACCATTTTTAATTACATCAACGATTTCTCGTGCTGCACGTTTTATTT
Organism: Avibacterium sp. 21-595; assembly: GCF_023611905.1. Classification (NCBI taxonomy): domain Bacteria; kingdom Pseudomonadati; phylum Pseudomonadota; class Gammaproteobacteria; order Pasteurellales; family Pasteurellaceae; genus Avibacterium; species Avibacterium sp. 21-595. The sequence continues at coordinate 2,170,375 of NZ_CP091455.1, forward strand.
TAGTGGCGAAATTAGCCGCTTGGGGCGGTCAGAAATTTGCCCATAAATTACGTCAATCCATTGAATGGATTGGCTGGGCAGTAGTACTGCTTGCTGTGATCATTTATTTCATATTCAAATAAAAGTGCGGTCAAAAATGAAAAAATTTTTAATCCTAATTACTTGCTTTTTTATGCTAGGGGCTTGTACATCAGAACCACAACAGCAAGATGAACATACCCTTTCACCGGGAATGATGCAACCTGTGCTTGGTACAGGGGCAACGGAAGATGCCCAGTGGCAACCAATTATTGAAAAACAACCTATGCCTGAATCAATGAATTAATAGAGGAACTCCAATGAAAAAATCTTTTTTACTTTTGCCTATTACGATGGCGGTATTATCAGCTTGTTCATCCACTTCACCTGCACCGGTAGAAAATGCCGATGGTGCGTTGCCACCGGGAACGATGCAACCGGTAGATAGCAATGCTGGCAGCACTTGGGAACCCCAAATTCAGCAACAGAGTATGCCGGCTACAATGACTGCACCTGTTACGCCACAACCCACTTATCAAGCACCTCAAGTACAGGCACCACAAATACCACAACCAGTCAATCAAACTGTGCAACAAAGCAAAAAAGCGGTGGCAAATACCACTGCGAAAGCAAAACAAGTTTCACAAAACTTTGAGATTCCGCGTAACCCAGAAACCAATGCCCCTGATTACAGTAAAATTGATAAAGGCTTCTATAAAGGGAACACTTACACTGTTCGCAAAGGCGATACAATGTTCTTGATTGCTTATATTTGTGGGCTTGATGTGAAAGAACTGGCGGCGATGAATAATATGTCTGAACCTTATACCTTAAGTGTTGGACAAACCTTGAAAGTCTCTAATGAAACCGCCCCTGTCGCGACCAATACTGCGCCAAGTACGGCTAAACCGGTGGAAAAACCTGCTCAACCTGCAGTTACTTACACGCCGGGGCCAAATGGTACACAATATGGTTCTGATGGTTCGATCATCGGGCCGATTAAATCTTCGGTCGGTACTCCTTCATCAACGCCAATCGTTTCTGCACCAGTTAAAACACAACCTGTTGTGCAACCGGTTTCTTCTACCCCAATTGCTTCAAATGTGGCTTGGCAATGGCCAACCAATGGCAAAATTGTACAAGGTTTCTCTAGCGCTGATGGCGGAAATAAAGGCATTGATATTAGCGGTTCACGTGGACAGGCAGTTAATGCGGCAGCGGCTGGTCGCGTGGTATATGCAGGTAATGCGTTGCGCGGTTACGGTAACCTTATCATTATTAAGCACAATGATGATTATTTGAGTGCTTATGCACACAATGAAAGTCTTTTAGTGAAAGATCAACAAGAAGTGAAAGCCGGACAGCAAATTGCGAAAATGGGGAATTCTGGCACAAATAGCGTAAAACTTCATTTTGAAATTCGCTATAAAGGCAAGTCTGTTGATCCTATTCGTTATTTACCGAGACGTTAATGATGAAAAAACTTGCTGCATTATGCTTTAGTACCACGCTGACCTTGGGCTGTACCGCCCATTCAGCAAGCCAACTTTTAGGCGGTGATGTTGATGAAAAAGGCTGTATTTCCTCTGCTGGTTATCGTTGGTCTGAATTAAAACAGCAATGTGTTCAACCTTTTGATATTGCCGATCTTCACTTTACCGATCCTGAAGATTCGACCCTCGCTATCTATGTGATTTTGGCACAAGATCAAGGTAAAGCAGAGGTTTTTTCTGCGCATTCAACGCCTAATCTGATCCTTGATGCGGTAAAAGGTGGCTATACAGCAAAAGATAAAAGTCTGAGCATTATAAAAACCACGCAAGGGTGGGAACTGAAAAAACGCCCTACTCGTTAAAAATAAAAAGTGATCTGCCGCCCAAAAGTTAGACAGGTTGTTAAACTATAAATACTGAGTTCTGTATTGAGCAGGACTCAGTCCTTTTAAAGCCATCTTAATACGTTTTTGGTTGTAATACACCACATATTATTCCTCAACTTCAGCTTGCAATTGTGCTATCCACGTATAGCTACGCGTATAAAAACACTCAGATTTTAAAATCGCAAAGAAACCCTCAATCACCGCATTATCATGGCAATTCCCTCGTCGGCTCATACTCGGTATCGCGCACCCTTCCAGCATTTTTCGCCAAGCGTTTGTACGACAAAGAACGCCTTGGTCGCTGTGAATAATGGGGCAATCCGTCGCACTTAATTGGCTTAACCCTTGTTACAGCATCTTTGTTACCAAAGGAAAGTTGGAGCGTCTTGCAAACTGATAGGCGATAATTTCTCGATTCGCCAAATCCATTAATGCGGAAAAATACAGCTTCTCCCGCCCAATATGAAATTCGGTCACATCCGTCACCCACTTCTGATTAAGTTTTGTGGCGGTAAAATCACGATTCAGCACATTTGGCGCAATCAAAGCGGTCTTAGTAAATCATTTAACGCGTGCGTTTGCTTTAAATCGTGAATGGCGGCTATTTTTTCTGCCGTCGTTTTTGCCGGTCTAATTCCTCCAACTTTTTTAAATAAGCAATCTCTGCACGGGCGAGAGCCAGCTCACGTTGCAATTTTTTAACGGCTTTAGGGGATAAATCTGTGGGGTTCAGGAATCTTCATCTCTTTTTTCTTCATTTTGGGCTTAACTCTTTTAGGTTGAATAAAGGGGATTTTACCCCCTCTAAGCCTTTTCGTGAAAGGCTTTTAACCATTTAATCACAAGAGAATGAGAAATTTGAGATACCCACATCCTGTTTGGTGGCTTGTTTAATAATTTCTAAACGGAATTGATAAGTATAGGACATAATCTGCACCTCTAATTAGGTGTCCAGTTTTTAGGGCGCAGATCATAAGTGCGGTGTTATTTTTACGATTTTTTTCGTTTCGCTCTTGGATGTGCGGAATCGTAAACCTGTGCTAAATGTTGGAAATCAAGGTGAGTATAGATTTGCGTGGTAGAGAGATTACTGTGTCCAAGCAATTCTTGTACCACGCGTAAATTGGAACTACTTTCAAGCATATGTGTGGCAAAAGAATGGCGCAATTTATGAGGGTTCAAATGGCTAGATAGCCCTTGCTTAATTCCCCACACTTCCATTCGCTTTTGAATAGAACGATGGCTCATTCGATTACCTAATTGACTCACAAATAAAGCATCATCTTTTGGATTAAATAACAACCGCACTTTTAACCATTGTTGTAACGCGTGAGAGGCATAACGACCGAAAGGCAAAATACGTTCTTTATTCCCTTTCCCAATGACACGTACCTCCCGCGCACGCGTGTTAATGCTATTTAGATTCAATCCTTGCAATTCGGATAAACGTAACCCTGAGCTATACATTAATTCCAACATCGCTTTATCGCGTAAATCTATTGGCTCTTTACTGTCGTTAGCTAATAATTGCTGAACCTGTTCATTATCCAAATTTTTTGGTAAATGTTTCCCTTGTTTAGGCGCAGAAACGCCAATCGCAGGATTGACAGCAAGCACGCCTTGCTGAACTAAATAACTCAAAAACTGACGCAATGCAGATAATCGTAAAGCCAAACTTTTTTCGTGTAAGCCTGCCTTTTTACTCTGCGCCAAGACAAACCGCACTATACTTGGTGTAATATCTTGCCATTGTGTTATCCCATTTTCCTGCAACATCGCCACCACCGCCTCAAGCTGACGCTGGTAATTACTCAATGTATGTGGACTCACCTGCCGTTCAATACGCAGGTAGTTCCAGTAGGTGTTGAGGTGTTGTTGCATTAACTTTGTCCTATCATAAAGTGCGGTGTAAAATAACGAAAAATTACAACCTAATCACCCCATCATAAATATGCGTCGCATCGCCTGTCATATAAAGTGGGTGGCCTTCGCCTTGCCATTCAATGGTGAGGCTGCCTCCGGGCAGATCAACTTGCACTTTATTATCAAGTAAACCTTGCATTATGCCTACTGCCGCTGCAGCACAGGCGCCGCTTCCACAGGCTTGGGTTTCTCCTGCGCCCCGTTCGTAAACACGTAATTTAATATGATTACGGTTAATGATTTGCATAAACCCTGCGTTTACTCGTTCAGGAAAGCGTTCGTGGCTTTCAAGTAAAGGGCCTAGCTGGGCAACATTGGCGCTGGCAATATCTTCCACTTGTACAACGCAATGAGGATTTCCCATTGACACTGCACCACATAATACCGTTTGAATTTCCGTACGTAGAATGTAATTTTTCTCAAATTTATTGGCGATAAATGGAATTTTGCTTGGTTCCCAAATCGGTTCACCCATATTCACACGGATCATTCCATCATCTTGTACGCTTAAGATCATTTTGCCTTTTGCCGTGCTGACCGCAATGTCTTTTTTATTGGTTAGCCCTTTCATTGTAACAAAACGGGCAAAACAACGTGCGCCATTGCCACATTGAGCCACTTCACTGCCATCTGCATTAAAGATACGATAGTGAAAATCTAGCTCGGGATCATAAGGCGGTTCAACGACAAGGAGTTGATCAAAGCCAATGCCAGTATGGCGATCTGCCAGTTTTTTTATCATTTCAGTGGGAAAATAAGCATTTTGCGTTACCGCATCAACCACAACAAAATCATTGCCTAATCCGTGCATTTTGGAAAATTGCATTTTTCCATCCTTATTGAAAATCATTAATTAACCGCAATTATAAAGGTGAAGAACAATTGAGTAAACTACTCATTTATGCAACCTATTGTTCTAACGGTATTAATAGATTTTGCTTAAATTTTTTTTATTTTATGCTTGAAATTTACAAATTAGTCCTTACTTACTTGAACAAGAGAAACTCGCCAAAATGCGAGATAGCATAATGATCATTGCTTGATTTTGAAATACGATGGCATTGCCTTGCTTTTCAAACTTAAGCAACAAAAGATAGGAAGAAGAGAGAATGAATATAGAAAAATTTACCACTAAATTTCAACAAGCCTTGGCTGAAGCCCAATCTTTAGCCTTAGGAAAAGATAACCAATTTATTGAACCCGTACATTTAATGACAGCCTTGTTAAACCAAGAAGGCGGATCGGTTGCCCCAATTTTAACCGCAAGTGGGGTAAATGTTGCAATGTTACGTAATGAATTAAATGCAGAACTGAATCGCTTACCACAGGTTTCAGGGAATGGCGGTGATGTGCAAATTTCACGTAACTTGGTTAATTTATTAAATCTATGCGATAAGCTCGCACAACAAAAACAAGATAAATATATTTCATCAGAACTTTTTCTGTTAGCCGCATTAGAAGAAAAAAGTAGCCTAAGTGAGTTATTACATAAGTGCGGTGCAAAAAAAGATCGTTTACAACAAGCAATAGAACAAATTAGAGGAGGTCAATCCGTGAATGACCAAAATGCAGAAGAAAGCCGTCAGGCCTTAGAAAAATATACGATTGATTTAACCGCACGTGCGGAAAGCGGTAAGTTAGATCCCGTCATTGGGCGAGATGAAGAAATTCGTCGCACAATCCAAGTGTTACAACGCCGAACTAAGAATAACCCTGTCCTGATTGGTGAACCGGGTGTGGGAAAAACCGCCATTGTGGAAGGATTGGCTCAACGTATCGTTAATGGTGAAGTGCCAGAAGGATTAAAAAATAAACGTGTACTTTCCCTTGATATGGGCGCATTAATTGCGGGCGCAAAATACCGTGGTGAATTTGAAGAACGCTTAAAAGCCGTACTGAATGAAATTGCAAAAGAAGAAGGCCGTGTGATTTTATTTATTGATGAAATTCACACTATGGTTGGTGCAGGTAAAACCGATGGGGCAATGGATGCAGGAAATTTATTAAAACCGTCTCTTGCTCGTGGTGAATTGCACTGTGTCGGCGCAACAACCTTAGATGAATATCGTCAATATATTGAAAAAGATGCCGCACTTGAGCGTCGTTTCCAAAAAGTTTTTGTCGATGAGCCAACGGTTGAAGATACCATTGCCATTTTACGTGGTTTGAAAGAGCGTTATGAAATTCATCATCACGTTCAAATTACAGACCCAGCGATTGTCGCGGCGGCAACACTTTCACATCGTTATATCTCCGATCGCCAATTACCTGATAAAGCGATCGATTTAATTGATGAAGCTGCCTCTAGTATTCGTATGGAAATTGATTCTAAACCGGAACAACTTGATCGCTTGGAACGCCGTATTATCCAGCTCAAGTTAGAACAACAGGCATTACAAAAAGAAGACGATAGCGCAAGCCGTAAACGTTTAGAAATGCTTGAAAAAGAACTGGCAGAAAAAGAACGTGAATATGCGGAATTAGAAGACGTTTGGAAAAGCGAAAAAGCAGCCCTATCTGGCGCGCAACATATTAAAGCCGAATTAGAAAATGCCCGTACGCAAATGGAACAAGCGCGCCGTGTTGGTGATTTGAGTAAAATGTCTGAATTACAATATGGACGTATCCCTGAATTAGAGCGCCAACTTGCCCAAGCTGAAAGTGCAGAGGGTAAAGAAATGCACTTATTACGCTATCGTGTAACCGATGAAGAAATTGCCGAAGTGCTTTCCCGTGCCACGGGTATCCCAGTATCCAAAATGATGGAAGGGGAAAAAGAAAAATTATTACGAATGGAAAATGTACTTCATAAACGCGTTGTTGGACAAAATGAAGCCGTTGTGGCGGTTGCCAATGCGATTCGCCGTAGCCGTGCCGGATTATCCGATCCAAATCGCCCGATTGGCTCATTCTTATTCTTAGGGCCAACAGGTGTGGGTAAAACGGAATTGTGCAAGACATTGGCAAGTTTCTTATTTGATGATGAAAATGCGATGGTTCGTATTGATATGTCAGAATTTATGGAAAAACACAGTGTCTCGCGTTTAGTCGGCGCCCCACCGGGATATGTGGGCTATGAAGAAGGGGGCTATTTAACCGAAGCGGTACGCCGTCGCCCTTATTCTGTGGTGTTATTAGATGAAGTAGAAAAAGCGCACCCTGATGTTTTCAATATCTTATTACAAGTGCTTGATGATGGACGCTTAACTGATGGACAAGGTCGTACGGTTGATTTCCGTAACACCGTTGTGATTATGACCTCAAACCTCGGTTCTGATCTGATTCAAGGTAACCAAGATCTTGATTATGCTGGTATGAAAGAGGTCGTGATGTCGGTGGTAAGCCAACACTTCCGTCCAGAATTTATCAATCGGATTGACGAAACGGTGGTCTTCCACCCATTGGATAAAGCCAATATTCGCACGATTGCAAAAATTCAATTACAACGTTTAGAAAAACGGATGGAATCACATGGTTATCATCTAAGTTTTACCGATGCGGCATTAGATTTCATTGGGGAAATTGGTTATGACCCAATTTATGGTGCAAGACCACTGAAACGTGCAATCCAGCAAGAAGTGGAAAATCCGCTTGCCCAACAAATTCTTTCTGGTGAGCTTTTACCGGGAAAAACAGTTACGATTGATTATGTCGATGGTAACGTGATTGCAACCCAATCCTAATTGTTGCTAAAAAAACACCGCACTTTTGCGGTAAACCAAGCCTCGCAAATGCGGGGCTTTTTTGAGCATTCGCTGGCTTTTCGTCATTTCTAGATTAAGCTATAATGCTTACCGATTTATTTAGCAAAGGAATTAATTATGCAAAATCCAAAAGATGATGTACTTTACGCCCCCGTAGAATGGGCAGACCACAGCGCAGGGTATAGTGATATTTTGTATCATAAATCCACTGACGGGATCGCCAAAATTACGATTAATCGCCCCGAGGTTCGCAATGCCTTTCGTCCTCAAACGGTAAAAGAAATGATCCACGCTTTTTCTGATGCACGCTTTGATGAAAATGTTGGGGTAATCGTGCTAACAGGACAAGGAGAAAAAGCCTTTTGCTCTGGCGGAGATCAAAAAGTCCGTGGTGATTACGGTGGTTATAAAGACGACGCAGGCGTGCATCATCTTAATGTTTTGGATTTTCAACGTGATATTCGCAGCTGTCCGAAACCCGTTGTGGCAATGGTGGCAGGCTATGCGATTGGTGGTGGACACGTGTTACATATGCTTTGCGATCTTACCATCGCTGCCGAAAACGCAATTTTTGGTCAAACAGGCCCGAAAGTCGGATCCTTTGATGGTGGCTGGGGGGCAAGTTATATGGCACGAATTGTCGGACAGAAAAAAGCCCGTGAAATTTGGTTCTTATGCCGTCAATACAATGCGCAAGAAGCCTTGGAAATGGGCTTGGTCAATACCGTTGTGCCGTACGCTGATTTAGAAAAAGAAACTGTGCGTTGGTGTCGCGAAATGCTTCGCAATAGCCCAATTGCATTACGTTGTCTAAAAGCCGCATTAAACGCAGATTGTGATGGTCAAGCGGGTTTACAAGAATTGGCGGGGAACGCAACGATGTTATTTTATATGACTGAAGAAGGGCAAGAAGGGCGTAACGCATTCAATGAGAAACGCGCGCCTGATTTCAGCAAATTTAAGCGTAACCCATAATTGCCTAGTGCGGTAAAAATTTTCATTATTTTTTACCGCACTTTTATTTTATCCCGAATACAGAATGATGACCTCAATCTCACTTAAAAAACTGCTTTTCTTTTGGACAGCCGTTGTGTTATTTAATACCGCTGTGTGTTTTTTCTTTGGCTTACTGATCTCTTCCCACCCGATGTCTATACTAGGAATGTGTGTCGGTGTTCTCTGCTTTATTGCTTTTTATACCTTTCTCGATTACCACTTACTGATTAAGCAAAAATTACGTTGGCATAAAGCATTACGAAGAAGTGCTTTGATCAGAGGGGGCTTGCAAATTGCTGTTTTATTACACGTTTCCATTGAATTTTGGTGTGGCTTTCTCGCATTAGCGTTATTGGAAGTGTTATTTGGCAGTTCCTTACCATTATTTTTACATAGTTTCCTTGCCACCTTACTCACAGGGTTATTTCTGTCCATCATTCTTGCTATCCTCTGCGTCATTTGCTTTTTTCTGGCTAAGCCAACAAAACAGATCAATCAATAAAAGGAGAAAATATGCGTTCCTATCAACTCTATCGTTATCAAATTCCTATGGATTCCCAAGTGGTATTACGCAACCGTTTTTTAAAATTACGCGAAGGGTTGCTTGTAAAAATTCGCTGCGGTGAACACGAAGGGTGGGGAGAAATCGCACCTTTACCCGAATTTAGCCAAGAAACCTTAGCACAGGCGGAAGCGCAAGCGATTCAATGGTTGAAAGACTGGGATAAGGCACGGAGTCAAAATCAGAAATTGTCCTTAGAAGGATTATTTCCTTCCGTGGCATTTGGGCTAAGTTGTGCCTTAGCCGAAATGAAAGGGGAATTACCGACAGAGGGAAATTATCGCACTGCCCCGCTTTGTTATGGTGATCCCGATGAACTTTATGCTGAATTAATGCAACTTGAAGGGGAAAAAGTCGCAAAAATCAAAGTGGGCTTATATGAAGCGAATCGTGATGGATTAATTGCCGATATGTTTTTAGAAGCCATTCCTGAATTGCAATTACGTTTAGATGCAAACCGCGCTTGGACACCCGCCAAAGCACAACTTTTCGCCAAATATATTAAGCCAGCACACCGCTCCCGTATTCAGTTTGTAGAAGAACCTTGTCGCTCTCGTGAAGAAAGCCGTCAATTTGCCCAACAAACAGGCATTGCGATTGCGTGGGATGAAAGTGTACGAGAAGCCAATTTTGTGGTCGAAAAAGAACCGCACTTAGCTGCCATTATTATCAAACCAACCCTTGTTGGCAGTTTAGAGCGTTGTATTAGGTTAATTCAACAAGCCCATCAACAAGGCATTATGGCGGTAATCAGTTCCGCATTAGAAAGTAGTTTTGGTTTAACCCAATTAGCCCGTATCGCACAGCGTTATACGCCCAATACAATACCGGGCTTAGATACATTAGACCTAATGCAATACCAATTAATTCGCCAATGGCAAGGTTCAACCTTACCGGTCTTAGATCTCAATAGTGAACAGATCACACCAATAACAATACAATAAGCCCTTATTGGTTAGACCACCGAGAAGGCTACTGCGATTTTTATAAAAATCATTATAATGCAACAAGTTAAGGGAAAAAGGATTAATTATGTCAGCATCTGCACGAATTTTGTTACTGAATGGCCCAAATCTAAATATGTTAGGCAAGCGAGAACCTAAACATTATGGCACGCTTTCTTTATCTGCTATTGAGCAACAAATGCAACAGCTTGCACAACAGCACGGCTTAGCATTAACCTGCTTTCAAGCAAATAGCGAAGAAAAACTGATAGATAAAATTCATCAAAGTTTTCAACAAATTGATTTTATTATTATTAATCCCGCTGCTTATACCCACACCAGTGTCGCACTACGCGATGCCTTATTAGCCGTCGCCATTCCGTTTGTTGAAGTCCATTTATCGAATATTCATAAACGCGAACCATTCCGCCATCATTCTTATTTTAGTGATGTGGCTGAAGGGGTGATTTGTGGTTTAGGGGCAAAAGGCTATGAATTTGCCTTCCATTATGCGTTGCAATATTTGCAAAATAAGGCATAAATTACGGAAATTTTAACGAAATTAACAGAATTTTATCGCCAAAAAGATTATTTTAAGGTAATCTTTGTGGCGGCAATTTTAGTTAAAAAAACACCGCACTTTGTTTTTCATAACGTCATTAAAGTGCGGTGAGAAATATTAACATTTTAGGAAAAAATTATGGATATTCGTAAAATTAAAAAACTTATCGAATTAGTTGAAGAATCAGGCATTATGGAGCTTGAGATTTCAGAAGGTGAAGAGTCTGTTCGTATTAATCGTGGCTCTCCTTCCTCAACCGCAGTGCAATATACGCTTCCTGCTACAGCGCCTCAAGTTGCACCGGCACCTGCGCCTGTCGCAGCGCCAACAGCTACCGTTGAGCCTCAGGCAAGCACCGAGGTTTCAGGTCATCAAGTTCGTTCACCAATGGTTGGAACCTTTTACCGTAGCCCAAGCCCTGATGCGAAACCGTTTGTAGAAGTGGGACAAAGCGTGAAAGTCGGTGATGCCTTGTGTATTGTTGAAGCAATGAAAATGATGAACCGTATTGAAGCAGATAAAGCCGGTGTGGTAAAAGCGATCCTGATTAATGACGGTGAACCGGTTGAATTTGATGAACCATTAATTGTTATCGAATAAATCATTTCTATTTAGGCGGAACAACATTCTGCCTAACAATTCTAAGAGATCATTCTTATGTTAGAAAAAGTTGTAATAGCCAACCGTGGAGAAATTGCCCTACGCATTTTACGTGCTTGTAAAGAGCTAGGTATCCGCACCGTTGCGGTTCACTCCACCGCAGATCGTGAATTAAAACACGTCTTATTAGCAGATGAAACCGTCTGCATCGGGCCTGCGCCTTCAACCAAAAGTTATTTAAATATCCCTGCGCTGATTGCGGCTGCAGAAGTTACGGGGGCGGATGCTATTCACCCGGGATATGGTTTTTTATCTGAAAATGCTGATTTTGCTGAACAAGTAGAGCGTTCGGGGTTCACCTTTATTGGCCCAACTGCCGATGTCATTCGTCTAATGGGGGATAAAGTTTCTGCCATTAACGCAATGAAAAAAGCTGGCGTGCCTTGCGTACCGGGTTCTGATGGCCCTGTTGGCAGTGATATGAAGAAAAACAAAGAAATTGCCAAACGCATTGGTTATCCTGTGATTATTAAAGCCTCTGGTGGCGGTGGTGGTCGTGGTATGCGTGTGGTGCGTGATGAACATTCTTTGGAAGAATCTATTGCAATGACTAAAGCCGAAGCAAAAGCCGCCTTCAACAACGATATGGTATATATGGAGAAATATTTAGAAAATCCACGCCATATTGAAATTCAAGTGCTGGCAGATACGCACGGCAATGCGGTTTATTTAGCAGAACGTGATTGCTCAATGCAACGTCGCCACCAAAAAGTAGTGGAAGAAGCGCCAGCGCCGGGGATTACTGAAGAAATGCGCCGTGATATTGGTTCACGTTGTGCAAAAGCCTGTGTAGAAATTGGCTACCGTGGTGCGGGGACGTTTGAATTCTTATATGAAAATGGCGAATTCTATTTCATCGAAATGAACACTCGTATTCAAGTTGAACACCCCGTTACAGAAATGATTACGGGCGTGGATTTGGTGAAAGAGCAATTATTAATTGCCTCGGGCTTACCACTTTCTATCAAACAAGAAGAGATTAAAGTACGTGGCCACGCCATTGAATGCCGTATCAATGCCGAAGATCCAAAAAGCTTCTTACCTTCTCCGGGGAAAATTAGCCATTTACACGCTCCCGGTGGTTTAGGGGTACGTTGGGATTCGCATATTTATACGGGCTATACCGTTCCGCCACATTATGATTCAATGATCGCAAAATTGATCACTTATGGCGATAACCGAGAAGTGGCTATCCGTCGTATGCAAAATGCCTTAGGTGAAACAATCATTAATGGCATTAAAACCAATATTCCACTCCACGATCTGATTTTAGCGGATGAGAACTTCCAAAAAGGTGGTACAAATATCCACTATCTAGAGAAGAAATTAGGAATGCACGATTAAGTCCATTATTCAATCCACAAGGCGTTTTAAATAACGCCTTTTTTATTACAGAATTTTTGGGGGTTAATCACTTTCTTTATGATTACGCATAAAAAAGTGCGGAGCAAAATTTACAAATTTTCGTTGCCTGATTTGAAATAAAACAACGTTGCCTTGCCTGATTTCAATCATTGAATCGACAATTTTCACGCTATTTAACGTGATTTTTGTCAATATATTTTGCTAAGATTAGGCACTGAGCAAATAACTCAATTAGTCTGAAATTTTGCTCGTGTGTTGCCGTATGAAAATTTAGCGATAAACATAACAAATTAGGAGAACAACAAAAGCGATGAAACAACATTCTCGTTATCAGCAAGCCACAAAAGAAGCGCGTTGGGCGTTTGGGCTGACCTTGCTTTATGTCGTGGGTTGGTGTTTATGTGCTTATTTACCCAAAGATTCTCAAGGACCGCTCGGTTTTCCACTCTGGTTTGAATTAGCTTGTATTTATTTGCCGGTGCTATTTATCGTGGTGGCTTATTGGGTGATAAAAATTGTGTATCAAGAGATTGATTTAGAAAATATTAAACTCGAAAACAAGGATGTTGAATAATGAATCTCGGTATTATTTTCCCTTTAGGTATTTACCTTGCTTTTGTGTTTGGGGCAGCAATTTATGCTTATACGAAACGTTCTAAAGGCGATTTCTTAACTGAATATTATGTTGGCAACCGCTCAATGACAGGCTTTGTACTTGCGATGACCACCGCATCCACCTATGCCAGTGCTAGCTCTTTTGTCGGAGGGCCGGGCGCGGCGTATAAATTTGGTCTAGGTTGGGTATTGCTGGCAATGATTCAAGTACCCGCAGTATGGCTGGCACTTGGTGCGTTGGGGAAAAAGTTCGCCTTACTTTCTCGTGAAAGTAAAGCCTTAACAATCAATGACTTATTACTTTATCGTTATAAAAATAAATATTTAGTCTGGATTTCTTGTATTGCATTATTAATTGCTTTCTTTGCCGCAATGACCGTGCAATTTATTGGCGGTGCGCGCTTGCTGGAAACCACTATTGGCATTAGTTATACCAATGCGTTACTGATTTTTGCCGTTACAGTGGGGCTTTATACCTTTATTGGTGGGTTTCGTGCGGTGGTACTGACGGATACTATTCAAGGAACGGTAATGATTCTCGGCACGATTATTTTACTTGGGGCAACGATCTATGCCGCTGGGGGAGTTGAAAGTGCGGTGCAAAAACTCAATGAAATTGACCCGCACTTAACCAGTCCTTATGGGCCAAATGAGATGTTAGGCTTTCAATTTATGGCCTCTTTCTGGGTTTTGGTATGTTTTGGCGTAGTCGGTTTGCCTCATACGGCGGTGCGTTGTATGGCGTTTAAAGACAGTAAAGCTTTGCATAATGGAATGTTAATTGGCACGATTGTTTTAGCGTTAGTGATGTTGGGTATGCACCTTTCTGGTGCCTTAGGGCGCGCAATTTTACCCGCGTTAGACGTACCGGATCAGGTGATTCCAACGTTAATGTTACAAGTGCTTCCGCCAATTGTCGCGGGTATTTTCCTTGCTGCACCAATGTCTGCCATTATGTCTACGATTGATGCGCAGCTCATTCAATCCTCATCTATTTTTGTTAAGGATTTATATCTCAGCACCAAGCCTGAAATGGTACAAAATCAAAAAAAGATTAGCTGGTTTTCTTCAATTATTACGTTAATTTTAACCGCACTTTTGATCTTGGCGGCGTTAAATCCACCAAAAATGATTATTTGGTTAAACCTTTTCGCCTTTGGTGGTTTGGAAGCCGCTTTTTTATGGGTGATCGTGTTGGGATTATATTGGCAGAAAGCCAATGCCGTTGGTGCAATTTGCTCAATGGTAGTGGGCTTAACCAGTTATGTAGGCTTAACCGCCGCAAGTATTAAACTATTTGATTTTCACGCCATTGTCCCGTCTTTATTATTTGGCTTAATCGCTTTTCTGATCGGTAACAAGTTGGGTGAAAAATCTCAATAATATCGTCATTTGAATTGACAATAATACCGGATAGGCTCGCCGCATACGCACTGAATAGTACGTCGCGAGCTATCTTATTTTATTTCCAATTTAAACGGCTCTTATTTATTAACCTTTTTATTTTAGTAAGGAAAAATTATGGCTTGGGTTCAAATTCGCATTAATAGCACCAATCAACAAGCGGAAACAATTAGTGATTATTTAGAAGAAATTGGCTCAGTTTCAGTAACCTTTATGGATAGCCAAGATACCCCGATTTTTGAACCACTTCCCGGTGAAACGCGTTTGTGGGGTAACACCGATGTGATCGCCTTATTTGATGCCGAAACCGATATGCAACAGATTGTTGCTTTACTCAAAAGTGCGGGGCATTTAAGTAAAGAAACTGCCTATAAAATCGAACAAATTGAAGATAAAGATTGGGAACGTGAATGGATGGACAATTTCCACCCAATGCAGTTTGGTAAACGTTTATGGATTTGCCCAAGCTGGCGAGACGTTCCCGATCAAAATGCGGTAAATGTTATGCTTGATCCGGGATTAGCCTTTGGAACAGGCACGCACCCAACGACGGCGCTTTGCTTAGAATGGCTAGATAGCTTAGATTTAAACAATAAAACCGTCATTGATTTTGGTTGCGGTTCCGGGATTTTAGCCATTGCCGCCCTAAAATTAGGGGCAAAAAATGCGATTGGTATTGATATTGACCCACAAGCGATTTTAGCCAGTCGCAATAATGCAGAACAAAATGGCGTGAGCGACCGCCTACAACTCTTTTTGGCTAAAGATGCGCCAGCTGATTTGCAAGCTGATGTTGTTGTCGCTAACATTTTGGCGGGTCCATTAAAAGAACTTGCGCCGACTATCACTCAATTAGTCAAACCACAAGGTTTACTTGGTTTATCGGGCATTTTAGAAACGCAAGCCCAATCAGTTTGCCAAGCTTACGAAAATCAATTTATCCTAGAGCCAGTGGCAATCCGTGAAGAATGGTGCAGAATTACGGGGAAAAACAAATAGCAAAATCTAAAAATGCCTCTCCTTTTGTCAAGCATAAGATGAATTTTTTTTGACTAAAATCATTTACATTGCATAAAATTCACACAATCATAAAAAAATGAATTTTGTATAAAAATTATGCTTTGCAAATGGGGCAAAAGTGCGTATCATAGCACGCCTTGCCCGTAGGGGCGGGCGATGAGTTGTATGTCAAAGGTAGTAATGTGTTAAAGGAAGGCAACAATGCGAATTGGTCATTATCAATTAAAAAACCGTATTTTGCTTGCACCGATGGCAGGTATTACTGACCAACCTTTTAGACGCCTTTGTGCGAATTATGGGGCAGGATTAACGTTTTCAGAAATGATGGCAAGTAATCCTCGTGTCTGGCATACAGAAAAATCGAAACAACGTCTTGCGTATCATCAAGATGTCGGCATCAACGCCGTGCAAATTGCGGGATCTGATCCGCAGGAAATGGCACAAGCTGCACAAGTGAATGTGGGCTATGGGGCAGAAATTATTGACATCAATATGGGCTGTCCAGCAAAGAAGGTGAATCGTAAATTGGCAGGTTCTGCGCTTTTGCAATATCCTGATTTAGTCCAACAGATTCTTGAAGCCGTGGTTCGTGCTGTGGACGTGCCTGTAACACTAAAAATTAGAACAGGCTGGGATCGACAAAATCGAAACTGTGTGGAAATCGCTAAAATTGCCGAACAAGCTGGCATTCAAGCACTAACTATTCACGGGCGTACGCGTGAATGTTTATTTGAAGGCGAAGCGGAATACGACAACATTAAAGCGGTGAAACAACAGGTTTCCATCCCCGTGATTGCCAATGGCGATATTACATCAGCACAAAAAGCCCAAGATGTACTCAATTACACAGGCGCTGATGCAATAATGATTGGGCGTGGTGCATTAGGTCGGCCTTGGCTATTTCAGTCTGTGGCAGATTTAATAGAAAACAGCTCAATAACTTCAGAACCAAGCTTAGAAGAAAAGTGCGGTGTTATTTTGCGACATATTCAGGCACTTCATCAGTTTTATGGTGAAGAAAAGGGGTATCGCATTGCACGCAAGCACGTTGCTTGGTATTTACAGGGAATTCAACCTAATTCCAGTTTTAGACAGACTTTTAATGCCATTACGAATGCAAAAGAGCAAATAACAGCATTGAAAGAATTTTTTAATTTGATTTTATTGGATAAGAACAACAATGTTAGAACAACAACGTAATCCAGCCGAAGCACTTACTGTTTCAGTATTAAACTCACAATCACAAGTAACAAATAAACCACTTCGTGATTCTGTGAAACAAGCAATTAGAAATTATTTAGCACAATTAGATGGTCAAGATGTGGACGATCTTTATGAGTTAGTGTTGTCAGAGGTTGAACACCCTATGCTTGATATGATTATGCAATATACCCGTGGTAATCAAACTCGTGCAGCCACAATGTTAGGTATCAACCGTGGTACATTACGTAAAAAATTAAAAAAATACGGTATGGGCTGATAATTTCAGGTTTTAAATAAAATGACACTGATCTGCTCCCCAAAAGTTGGACCACATCCAATAATTAAGGAGCAGATTTTTTATGGCAAAACATTATTCAACAGCATTTGCATTACGCGCGATTTCGTTAGTCTCTGTTCAAGGTATGAATCTGAATCAGACGACAAACTATTACGGTCTTTCTTACTTTCGCTAAATTGTGGTTTAGTTGTAACGCATTAGAAAAGTGATATTGATTGGCTTATTCGCTAGCCTAATCGGAGAAATAAGATGTGATTCCTCAAACCGCCTGTCAAAGCCGATAAAAAACCTTTTTTACAAGAGATTGAATACTCTTACCAGAAGAATATCTATTTAAAAAAGTTCTTTGAACTCAGAAGTATCAAGCTCAAGCGGAAAAATATACCATCGTTCGAGAACGAAGGAAGCAATCTCTCTTTTCCATATTACTGAAGATGACAAATCTGTCTCACCATACCTTTTAACTATTTGGGGTTTCGTATTGAAGATATTCAAGGAAGCGTTATAAATTCGTTTATCTTGCATACTGATTCATAGCGACTAAGGTTGGCGCTATCAGGTGGCAGTGTGGCACGAAATACTCGTAGTGAAAAATCCCTTAAAGTCGGTTCATAGCATAAGCCATAAGGGGAATTGGCATAATAAGATGGTAGAGAGTTTTTAGTATGGTGAAGTTCGAATGTTTTTACCTGAATTGCTTTGCCAATGTGTCAGAGATGGAGGTAGCGCTACACGAGTATATTCGCTATTATAACAAGCAATGGATTAAATCCGCATTAAATAACTTGAACTTAGTGCAATACAGAGATCACAACAATGAAAATCATTATTTTAGGCGCAGGGCAGGTAGGGACAACATTGGCAGCCAATTTGGTCAGTGAAGATAACGATATTACGCTTGTCGATAATGAAGCAGAACGTCTACTTGCGTTACAAGATAAGCACGACTTGCGTGTCGTGAATGGGATTGCCTCATCCCCGAGAGTCTTGCGTGAAGCAGGCGCAGCGGATGCAGATTTAGTCGTGGCAGTAACTAATTCAGACGAAACCAATATGATTGCGTGCCAAGTGGCTTATACTTTGTTTAATACACCAACGAAAATTGCACGTATTCGGAGTACAGACTATTTACGTGAAAAAAATAAATTATTTCAATCGGATGTTATCCCGATCGATCATATTATTTCCCCTGAAAAATTAGTGACTGATGAAATCGTTCGCTTGATTGACTATCCGGGGGCGCTACAAGTTTCTCATTTTGCCGAAGGGCGAATTAGTATCGTGGTGGTGAAAGCCTATTATGGGGGGCCATTGGTAGGATATGCCCTATCAATGTTAAAAGAGCATTTGCCACATATTGATTGCCGTGTCGTGTCTATTTTGCGACAGGATAAAGTGATTCGCCCACAAGGCTCAACCATTATTGAAGCGGGGGATGAAGTTACCTTTATTTGTGCCACAATTCATATTAAAGCCATTATGAGTGAATTACAGCGTCTAGAAAAACCTTATAAACGCATTATGATTATTGGTGGTGGGAATGTTGGAAGTGGGGTTGCAAAACGTTTGGAAGAACAATGTTCCGTTAAATTGATTGAACGTAATCCTGAGCGAGCTACTGCTTTAGCTGAGCGTTTATCAAAAACCTTGGTTTTTTGCGGTGATGCCTCAGATCAATCCTTGCTATTTGAAGAACATATTGAAAATATTGATGTTTTCCTTTCGCTCACCAGTGATGATGAGGCAAATATTATGGCTGCCTTACTTGCCAAGCGATTAGGGGCGAAAAAGGCAATGGTGTTGATTCAGCGAATGGCATACATTAACTTATTGCAGGGAGGCACGTTAGATATTGTGGTTTCTCCTCAGCAAGCCACGATTTCTGCGCTGTTAGGTCATATTCGTAAAGGCGATGTGGGTAATGTTGTATCTTTGCGACACGGTATTGCCGAGGCTTTAGAAATTGTTGTTCATGGCGAAGCAAATTCTTCTCACATAATAGGACGAAAAATATCTGAAATTAAACTTCCTACAGGCGTGATTATTGGCGCAATATTACGTGGTGAAGATGTAATGGTTGCGAGAAAAGGATTAGTGATTGAAGAAAATGATCGCATTGTGGTATATGTGAGTGATAAAAAATATATTCCAGAGGTAGAAAAATTATTCCAACCTAGTGCATTTTTTATCTAAAAATGAAAAAAAGTGCTGTACTTATTGTTTTTAGTTCATATAATAGCCGCCGCTGATTAATCCTTTCAGCCTTTATTTAGGAGTATTTTATGAGTTTTATGAAAGAATTCCGCGAATTTGCAATGCGTGGAAATGTGGTGGATATGGCTGTCGGTGTAGTTATCGGTGGTGCATTTGGTAAAATCGTAAGTTCATTTGTCGCTGATGTGATTATGCCAGTTTTAGGTTTATTCACAGGTGGCGTAGATTTCAAAGATTTACACCTTGTACTAAAAGAAGCGGTAGGTGATGTGCCAGCAGTAACGTTAAACTACGGTGTATTCGTACAAAATATCGTTGACTTCGTGATCATTGCATTTGCAATTTTCTTAGTTGTGAAAGGAATGAACAAAATGAAGAAACCAGCAGAAGAGCCAGAAGCAGCACCTGCTGAGCCTTCAAATGAAGAAAAATTATTAACTGAAATCCGTGATTTATTAAAAAAATAATTCGCTGAATAGAAAAAATCTTCCTTATAAATAGGAAGATTTTTTTTATCCTAAATTTGGATAACGTAGTAAAATAAGGGCATATATTTACTTTACACACAAAAGGAGAAATCCAATGACTAACATTCCGCATATTGAAGATGCGCAAACAGAAACGCGTGAAATTATTCAGAATTTACTCAATGACGGTAGCGATCCTGAAGCACTTTATATTATTGAGCATCATATTTCTCATAATGATTTTGAACAATTAGAAAAAATTGCTGTTGATGTATTTAAGGCTGGCTATGAAGTGTCTGATGCAGAAGAGTGGGAAGAGGAAGAAACTGGCAAGATCTTTTATTCCTTTGATGCTATTAGCGAAATTGAATTAAAGGCTGAATTAATTGATGCACAACAAAAAGAATTATTTCCACTTATCGCTAAATTCAATGGCATTTATGACGGCTGGGGAACATATTTTGAAGATCCTAATGCTGAAGACGATGAATATGGCGAAGATGGTGAATTTTTTGATGATGAAGAATAAGATTGCGCAAAATTTTTAAAAATCACACCGCACTTTATTTTCAGCAAAATATAAGTGCGGTGCTTTTTTATAGATTTTTTTATCTTCGGAACTATTTTCATTTTTTTCTGTCGATATAGCAATAAATCAATTAATTTATAAGGAATTTTATGCGTTTAAAACAACTTACTTTTGCCTTAATGGCATTACCATTATCGTTATCTACCTATGCTGCAGAGAATACTCATAATATAGTGAGTTTTTCTGTTGATGTTGAAAAAGAACTTTCGCATGATTTACTTCAAGCTACCTTGTTTACCCAAGCGGAAAACAAAGATCTTGCGTTGGCGAATAAAGAAGTGAGCAATAAAATTAATCAAGCCTTTGAGATATTAAAATCCTATCCGGACGTTGAATTAAGTGATAATTCACGTAGTACACAAGTCCGTTATAACAGTGATGGCAAACAAAATGGCTGGATTGCGCGCGCCCAGTTAGTGTTGCAAAGTAAAAATAATGAAGCCTTATCTAATGCAATGACGAAACTTAATGGTATTTTGGCAATTGAATATGTAAACTCTCAAGTGTCTTCTGCTGCAATTAATCGAGTTGAAGACGAAATGACAAAACAGGCGCTTGAACAATTAAACCGCAAGGCAAACTTAATTCAACAATCACTTGGTGCAAAAGGCTATAAAATTGTGGAATTAAATATCCGCACTCCAATGGAAAGCGGACGCTTTGTGGCTCGCCCTTATGCTATGGCGAAAATGGCAAGTTCAATGTCGAATGATGAGGTGCAATTAGGCAACGGCAAAGCTAACGTAAGAGCAAGCATTGAGGCAAAAATTCAGCTAGTTCAGGAATAATGACAGCCAGCCCCATTTCTTATACAATGAGGCAATTTTAACAAGCCAACGAGGTTATCAATGAAAGTTGCAAAAAATGTGGTGGTGAGCATTGCTTACCAAGTTCGTACTGAAGATGGAGTATTAGTCGATGAAGCTCCAGTCAATCAGCCTTTAGAATATTTACAAGGGCATAATAATTTAGTCATTGGCTTAGAGAAAGCCCTAGAAGGTAAATCTGTTGGTGATAAATTTGAAGTTCGCGTAAAACCAGAGGAAGGTTACGGGGAATATAATGAAAATCTTGTTCAACGTGTACCAAAAGATGTGTTTGTTGGTGTCGATGAGCTTGTCGCAGGAATGCGCTTTATCGCCGATACCGATGTAGGACCATTACCTGTTGTGATCACGGAAGTAAGTGAGAATGATGTGGTTGTCGATGGTAATCATATGCTCGCAGGACAAGAATTATTATTTGATGTAGAAGTAGTTGCAACACGTGAAGCAACCTTAGAGGAAATCGCTCATGGTCATATCCACCAAGAGGGCGGTTGCTGTGGTGGACACGGTGATAGCGATGAAGAAGGGCACGGCTGTGGTTGTGGCGGTCATCACCATCATCATAACCACGATCACCACCATCATCACGATGGTGAAGGTTGCTGCGGAAATGGCGGCTGTAAGCATTAAGGCTAGAGAATTATGTTGAACCACGCAAATCGCGTGGTTTTTTTATGATCTTTCGCAAGAAATCTTATTTTTCATTCTTGATTTTATTTCTTTTTTATTCTGACTACGCATAATAGAGAAATACGAATCACCTAATATTAGGTATTAATTGAACACTTTTATAAGGAGAAAAACATGAAAAAGATGTTATTAATGAGTGGATCAAAATATAAAGATACAGGTTATTTGGTACATTGTATGCCGTGGCTGAAAACTTTTCTTTCTGAATACCGAGGAAAAACCATTGGATTTGTCCCTTATGCTGGTGTCAGCCGTAGCTATGATGAATATGAAAATGGAGTAAAACAAGCATTTGCTGAATTAGAGATGGATATTATTTCTGTTCATCGAGGAAAAACACACCTTGATATTATCGAACAAGCTGATGTGATCGCAATTGGTGGCGGTAACACGTTCTGCCTGCTTAATGGGTTGTATGAACATCATTTATTAGATGCCATTCGTCAAAAAGTACAACAAGGCACACCTTATTTTGGTTGGAGCGCTGGTGCCAATGTGGCTGGTAAAAGTATTATGACAACCAATGATATGCCAATTCTTTATCCCCCTTCCTTTGATGCTTTAAATCTATTTCCTCACCAAATTAATCCACACTTTATTTCAGGTAAAATAGCAGGACATAATGGTGAAAGTCGTGAAGAGCGTTTAGCGGAGTTTTTAATGATTAATCCTGAATCACAGGTTTACGCATTACCTGAAGGCACGGCATTGCATATTCAGGGGCAACAAGCAAGTGTACTAGATATTAGTCAAGCACAACAAAGTGCGGTGTTAAAATTGAGCAAAAATGGGGCTTGTCAGTCTTACCTCGCTGGATCGATTTTTAATTATTAAGGAGAATAATATGCTTGAACTTAAATCTTTCGTGGCAATTTTGGGCGTTGTTGTTGCAGTTTATTTATTGGTAAAAAAATATGAAACGCGTACCGTATTAATTGGTTTAGGCTTATTAATGTCTTTATTAACGCTCAACCCAATGGGGGCGTTCGATGCCTTTGCTAAATCAATGACCAGCAGTGGATTAATTATGGCAATCTGTTCCAGTATGGGCTTTGCTTATGTGATGAAATACACAAAATGTGATACACATCTTGTGCATTTAATGACTCGACCCTTATCAGGACTAAGATTTTTCTTAATTCCTTTTGCCACAATGATTACTTTTTTTATTAATATTGCGATTCCTTCAGCAGCCGGTTGCGCTGCCGCCGTTGGCGCAACATTAATCCCCGTGTTAAAAAGTGCAGGTGTGCGACCTGCTACGGCTGGGGCAGCCATTTTGGCTGGCACATTTGGTTCAATGATGAGTCCCGGCTCTTCTCATTCTGCAATGATTGCCGAAATGTCAAATTTAACGATTACGCAAGTCAATTTATCTCATGCACCTTATACGATTATCGCTGGTGCGATTGCAGCGGTTTCGCTAACTTTAGTCGCATTAATGCTAAAAGATTATGGCGAAGAACATCGCCAAGCCTATTTAGCAGAAGCTAAAGAATCTGAACAATCTTTCCAAAAATCAAACATTTTCTTTGCCATTGCACCTTTATTACCATTGGTGATTTTAGTAATTGGTGGAACCACTTTACAAGAAATCCCGGCACTTGCTTGGACGAAAATGGGAGTACCGCAAGCAATGTTAATTGGGGCAATTTATGCCATTCTCGTTACACGTATTTCTCCAGCTAAAATTACAGAAGAATTTTTTAATGGAATGGGGAGCGCTTATGCAAATGTGTTAGGCATTATTATTTCAGCGAGTGTTTTTGTGGCAGGGCTAAAATCGACTGGTGCCATTGACAGCGCCATTGAATTTCTTAAGCATTCAAACGAATTTGTCCGTTGGGGGGCAACGATTGGTCCATTCTTAATGGGCTTACTCACAGGTTCTGGCGATGCGGCAGCAATCGCCTTTAACACAGCAGTAACACCACACGCAGTCGAATTAGGCTACACACACTTAAACCTTGGTATGGCGGCCGCTATTACCGGGGCTATTGGACGCACTGCCTCGCCAATCGCAGGCGTAACGATTGTTTGTGCAGGATTAGCGATGGTTAGCCCAGTGGATATTGTTAAACGTACAGGTTTAGGAATGGTGCTTGCTGTACTATTCTTGGCATTATTTATGCTTTAATTTTTTCACGGTGGGAAAATTTAACATATTCCCACCGCACTTTATTATTCCTTCAGTCTAAAAAAGCCATCTGACTTTCTTCGCATAAAGTGCGGTGCTTTTTTCTGTAAATTTCCCCTCACTTATCGCCTTTTGCATACGAATTTTGTACAATGCACCGTTTTGAGTGATTATTGAGATTATTTTATGAGTTCAGCACCAAATATTGGTTTTATTAGTTTAGGTTGTCCTAAAAATTTAGTGGATTCAGAACGTATTTTGACGGAGCTGCGTTCTGATGGGTATAACATTATTCCAAGTTATGAAAATGCCGATTTAGTGATCGTTAACACCTGCGGATTTATTGACAGCGCGGTGCAAGAGTCGTTAGAAGCCATTGGTGAAGCGTTAGAAGAAAATGGTAAAGTGATTGTTACAGGCTGTTTGGGGGCAAAAGAAGATCGTATCCGTGAAGTACATCCAAAGGTATTAGAAGTAACTGGCCCACATAGTTATGAGGCAGTGATGACACAAGTGCATAAATATGTACCAAAACCCGCACATAACCCTTATATCAGTCTTGTGCCAGCGCAAGGGGTAAAATTAACCCCAAAACATTATGCCTATTTGAAAATTTCAGAAGGCTGTGATCATCGTTGTACTTTCTGTATTATCCCTTCAATGCGCGGTGATTTAGATAGCCGTCCGATTACGCAAGTCTTAGATGAAGCCAAACGCCTTGCTGATGCTGGGGTGAAAGAGCTACTTATCGTGTCGCAAGATACTTCAGCGTATGCCTTGGATCAGGGTAAAGAAAATCAAAATAAAACGGTTTTCTGGAATGGTAAGCCAATCAAAAATAATCTGATCAGCCTGTGTGAGCAGTTGGCGACCTTAGGCATTTGGGTGCGTTTGCATTATGTATATCCTTATCCGCACGTGGATAATTTAATTCCACTTATGGCGCAAGGCAAAATCTTGCCTTATTTAGATATTCCATTACAACACGCAAGCCCAAAAATTTTGAAAGCAATGAAGCGTCCGGGGTCTATTGATCGCACGTTAGAACGTATAAAAAAATGGCGTGAAATTTGCCCTGAATTAACCTTACGTTCCACTTTTATTGTTGGCTTCCCGGGTGAAACGGAGGAAGATTTTCAACAACTATTAGATTTCTTACAGGAAGCCCAGCTTGATCGAGTTGGCTGTTTCAAATTTAGCCCTGTTGAAGGTGCACCAGCCACAGATATGCCAGATCAAGTACCAGAAGACGTAAAAGAAGCGCGTTTCCACCGTTTTATGCAAGTACAACAAGCTATTTCAGCACAACGCTTACAGCAAAAAATTGGCAAAATCCTGCCTGTCATTGTGGACGAAATAGATGAAGAAGGGATTATCGGACGCTCAATGGCGGATGCCCCAGAAATTGATGGCGTGGTGTATGTAGATAACTTATCTCACCAAGCTGTGAGCGTAGGACAAGTGATTAACGTAACGATCACACAAGCCGATGAATATGATTTATGGGGAACCTGCTAATGGTTGCGCCAGTGAACGTGTTATTTGTCTGTTTGGGGAACATTTGCCGTTCCCCAATGGCGGAATATCTTTTCCGTGAAAAAGTGAAACAAGCAGGCTTAGCCAATAAAATGATGAGTGATAGTGCTGGCACATCTGGCTGGCACGATGGCGAGGATATGCATTGCGGTACAGCTGAAACCCTTGAATTACATCATATTGATAATAAAGGTTTTACTAGCCGAAAAGTGCGGTTAAAAGATTGGCAAGATTTTGATTATATTATTGCTATGGATAACCAAAATTTAGCCGATTTAGAAAAATTATTTGGACATCACCCTGAAAAATTATTTCAAATCACTCAGCTTTGTCCTGATTTAGGTATCGATCATATCCCTGATCCTTGGTACACCAAGAATTTTACCCAAACTTACGAATTATTAGATCAATGTTGTGATGCCTTGTTAGCACACATTCGTAAAGAAAAATCTTGTTAAAAACCACCGCACTTTTGTTGATAAAAGCTGATAGGTTATGGCTATCAGCTTTTCTTTTTGTTATAAATTTCTCTTGATATGGAGAAATTTATTGATGGTTTATTTTAAAGGTAGGTTGCTTTTTACCCCACAAACACCCCAAACAAGGGGATATCCCAACTTTCTATGGGTAATGCGTCCACTTGTTGGCATTGGTGTGCTAAGCCGATAGGAAGGAAGTTTTTTTGTTGCCAGTTTTGTAATGTTCTGTCATAAAAGCCACCGCCCATTCCAAGACGGTTGCCTTGTTTATCAAAGGCAACAAGTGGGGTGAAAAGAATATCAAGTGTATTGGTTGGAAGCACATTTCGTACATCTAATCTAGGTTCTAAAATACCAAATTTGTTTTTTTGTAATGGACTATCTGATTGATAGCGGAGAAATAACAAATGATTCGCTGCAAAAGGATGTAATACGGGAAGATAAACAGAGAGGTTTTGTTGCCACAATTTCTGAATAAGCAGTTTGGTTGAGATTTCTCCGTCAAAAGAAAGGTATAATCCAATATGTTTAGCCTGTTTTTGCGTGATAAAATCAAGCGCTTGTTGGGTAATATTTTGTTCAGCAAGGCGCTGTTGAGCAGGGCTAAGAGATTGTCTTAATTGACGAATGTGTTGGCGAATAATTTGACGCTGTTGATTGCAGGTTGTAAGGTTCATTGCATTGACGGAAGAACCCGAGATGCCGTTGTGGATGGTCGGTCCTTGAACCCTACGGTTCAAGGGAATCAGTCATTATCGTTTTTAGGCTTCTTACATCAGGGCTTGCGCCAAGGTAAGCTTGCACACCAACAATAGGAAACCAATTCATAAGATGTTAAGTATCGGCTCAGGGACGTAACCCACTGGCGAACATCTCAGGTAATCTTTAAATTTGTGGTAATACTAACGCAATTTAGTCGTATTGACTAGCTTAATTTTTCCAATTCTTGGTTAAGATCATATTATTTCATCAAGTATTGTTTTTTTGTGCCAAAATGCCTTCTAAAGAATTATCCAGTTGTCTGATTTGTGTGCTAACGACTTGTTCAATTTTCTGCGTAACTTGCTGCTGTTGGATAAGTTCATAACTTAGGTTTAATGCCACGATAGAAAGCACTTTCTCTAATTGCAATATCCCTGTGCGTTCCTTCATTTCAGATACTCGTTGATCTAATGCGCGAGCAGCTTGGCGTAAGGCATCGTGTTGATCTTCTTGACAATTTAAACGTAACACCTGTCCTAATACAGATAATTCAATGCTTTGCGATGACATACTTATCCTCAGTGAAAATAAATTTTTTGCTATTATGCCATAGCAAATATTTTTCGTCATAAAAATCCGCCTGATTGTGGTTAGCTTAATCTAACAGTGCTAAACTACACCTATCTTTAGCAAAAGGAAAAAATTATGTCTGATATTCTCTCTTATGACGAATTAGCCCAAAAACTCCGCCAAGCCACCATTCCTGTTACTGCTGCCGAATTACACGGCTTGCTTACTGGCTTAATTTGTGGTGCGGCAAGTGAGCAAAAATGGCCCATTTTTATGAATGAATTTACCAATAATGGTGAGGCCTACCCTACCCCTTTATTAAAAGACATATCGGCACTTTACCACGATATTCAGCATCACCTAGAAGATATTGATAGCTTCAATTTTCAACTTTTCTTGCCAGAAAACGGCGATGTGTTTAACGAAATTGATGCCCTTTCAGAATGGACAAGCCACTTTTTGCTCGGTTTAGGGCTAGTGCAAGCTCAAATGGATAAAGAAACGGGGGAAATTGGTGAAGCGTTAGATGATCTGCAACATATTGCAGTGTTAGCTTATGAAGAAGACGACGATCCTGAAGAACTGGCGGAATCCTTAGAACAAGTGGTGGAATATGTCCGCACCTTAGTGGCGGTGCTTTATGCCCATTATCGCCCTTATCAGGCTCAACAAAAAACCGTATTACACTAAGGAGAAAGACGATGGATCTTGCTTATTTAGCCCAAATCCCTGCTGACGAATTTGTCCAACGGCGTGAAAAATTGCTGGCACAAATGGCGGATAATTCCTTAGCCATTATTTTCTCTGCACAAGAACAGGTGCGTAACAACGACAACCATTATCCCTTCCGCCAAGACAGCTATTTTTGGTATTTCACCGGCTTTAATGAACCTGATGCGATTTTGGTATTAGCCAAAACGGCACAACGCGCTCGCACCCTATTGTTTTTACGTCCTTCTGATCCTCTAATGGAAACGTGGAACGGACGTCGCTTGGGCGTGGAAAGTGCCGCGGCTAAATTAAATCTAGACGAAGCCTATTGTATTGAAGATTTTGTGCCACAATGGCAAAAAATCAGCAAAAATTTCACCGCACTTTACCATAACCCCGCCTCTCAGCCTTGGGGTAATCAGCGGCTTAAAGAAAGTGCGGTGCAATTTTCGCAAGTTTTGAATTGGGCAGACTATGTAGATGAAATGCGTTTAATCAAATCAGCGAATGAAATTGCCTTATTACAACAAGCAGGGCAAATTAGCGCCCTTGGGCATTTACGCGCAATGAAACAAACGCGTCCAAACCGCTTAGAGTTTGAAATTGAAGGGGAATTGCTACACGAATTTAACCGTTTTGGCGCACGTTTCCCCTCTTTTAACTGTATTGTTGCTGGAGGCGATAACGCTTGTATTCTGCATTACAATGAAAATGATCAGCCTTTGAAAGAGGGCGAATTAGTACTAGTCGATGCTGGCTGTGAATTTGCCTACTATGCTGGCGATATTACGCGTACTTATCCCGTTAATGGCAAATTCAGCCAAGCCCAGCGAGATATTTATGAAATCGTGCTAAACGCACAAAAACACGCCATAAAATCCTTAGTGGCAGGCAATAATATTCAGCAAGTGAATCAAGATGTTATCCGCATTAAAGTGGAAGGCTTGGTACGTTTGGGTATTTTGCAAGGCGAGGTGGAACAACTGATTGCAGAGGAAGCCTACAAAGCCTTTTATATGCACGGTTTAGGTCATTGGCTTGGTATTGATGTCCACGATGTGGGGCGTTATAGCCTTAAAACAGACAGCAAATTACGCGATCGACCATTAGAAGTAGGTATGGTGCTAACGGTGGAACCCGGTTTGTATATTCCAACTAATGCGGATGTGCCTGAGCAATATAAAGGCATTGGCGTTCGTATTGAAGATGATATTGTGATCACAGAATATGGCAACAAAGTGCTAACCAGTGCCGTACCAAAAGAAATTGATGAAATCGAACAAGTGATGGCACAGAACGCGTAAAATTAAAATGGGGCAGAAATGGAACAAATTGAGCATTATGATGTGATTATCGTAGGCGGCGCAATGGCAGGTTGCACCCTCGCTTTAGCCTTAAGTGCGCAAACACAAGGCACAATGCGCATTGCGTTACTAGAAAAACAAGCGCCGCAACAGCATCAGCAAAGCGGTTTTGATGCGCGTTGCATTGCCCTTTCGGCGGGAACTTGCCAACAACTTGCTCGGCTCACTTTACCTAATACGCAATCATTATGGCAACAAATTTCTCCCCTTGCCTGCCCTATTGAGCATATTCACGTGTCTGACAAAGGACACAGTGGCTTAGTGGAATTTCACGCCGATGAATTTCAGTTAAAACAACTGGGTGCAGTGGTTGCATTGCAACCGATGGGCGAAATATTGCTTGCGGCAATCAAACACTATGACAACATTGATTATTTTTCCCCGATGAACATTGCACAAATTCAGTTTGATAAAGAGCGGGTGAAAATTTCGCTAAAAAACCACCGCACTTTATCTTGCCAGCTTATTATCGGCGCGGATGGCACCCAATCTTTGGTGGCAAAATCAGCCAACATCGCTATCAACAAGGTGCGTGATTATCAACAAACGGCGATTATCACCAATCTTCAAGTGCAACAGCCTCATCAACAGCGTGCCTTTGAACGTTTCACTGCGGAAGGTCCGCTCGCATTATTACCGATGACGGATAATTTGATGTCCTTAGTCTGGTGCGTGAAAGATCCTCAATATTTAATGGGGCTAACGGACGACGCCTTTCTTGCTCGTTTGCAACAACACTTCGGCTGGAGGCTCGGCAAATTGCAGCAATGCGGCAAGCGTTTTGCGTATCCTTTGGCGTTATATCAAGCCAGCCAGCATATTCATCACCGCACTGCGCTGATCGGTAATGCCGCGCAAACCTTGCATCCCATTGCGGGACAAGGCTTTAATCTGGGGATACGTGATGTCATTTGCCTTGCCAAGTTATTAAGCCAAGCCTTTATACAAGGGCAAGATCTCGGCACATACGCCTTATTAAAGCAATATGAAAAAGCACGCCAAGCGGATCAAACGCAGTTAATCAACTTAACGGACGGCTTGGTTTCGCTCTTTGCCAATACATTATTGCCATTACAAATTGGACGAAATTTGGGGCTAATGGCAATGGCGCAATCTCACTTACTCAAACAACACTTTATCAAACCGACATTAGGGTGGTTAGCACAATGAAAAATTTTGATCTCATTATTATCGGTGGTGGAATGGTGGGGCTGGCACTTGCCGCCAAATTAAAACATACCGCAATGCGCATCGCCCTAATCGAATCTCATCCGCCGCATTTTTCTTCCACGCATATCGCTTATCGTGTGAGCGCCTTGAACCTTGCCAGTGAGCATTTTCTGCAAGAACTCAATGCGTGGCAAACCATTCAAACGACGCGCGCAACGGCTTACGATAAAATGTCTGTGTGGGAAAAAGATAGCTTTGCCAAAATTGAATTTGATACCAAAGGGTTAGGTATTTCTCACCTTGGGCATATTGTGGAAAATCCGATCATTCAGCATAGCCTTTGGCAACAAGTGGACGCACAAGAGAATATTGAGATTTTCACCGAGATGGCTCAGAATATCGGTATTAACGAAAGCAGCGCGATTCTTACCTTAACTGATGGGCAAATGTTAGTGGGAAAATTAGTTGTGGGCGCAGATGGAGCAAATTCTTGGCTGCGGCAAAAAGCCAATATTCCGCTTATTTTCCGTGATTACGGGCAATATGCGTTGGTCTGCAACGTCAAAACCGCAGAGTCACACCAACATTGCGCAAGACAAATTTTTGCCCCCGACAGTATTTTGGCATTCTTACCATTACATCAAGAAAATCTCTGTTCTATTGTGTGGTCACTTCCGCCAGAGCAAGCTAAACAACTTCGTGATTGCGATCCTGCACAATTCAACAAACAACTAAGCATTGCTTTTGATAATCAACTTGGGCTATGCGAACTCCAAAGCGAACGCCAAGCGATTCCACTCACCGCGCGCTATGCACGCAACTTCGCGCAGCCGCGTATCGCTTTAATTGGCGATGCGGCTCACACCATTCATCCACTGGCAGGACAAGGGGTAAACCTAGGCTTGCAAGATGCGTTACTGCTTGCCCAAGAAATTGAAAAACACGTTGCATTAGGTTTAGACATCGGTGAATATCGCAACCTGCGTTATTACGAACGTACACGTAAGACAGAAGCAGTAAAAATGCTCATCGCAATGCAAGGCTTAAAAGATCTCTTTGCCGGCAACAATCCACTAAAAAAACTCGCCCGCGGTATCGGCCTTCGCGCCACAAATCAGTTTGGATTATTAAAAGAACAGCTTATTCGTCAAGGATTAGGGATTTGATTTCAAAAATGTTCATTCTTGTTTCTTTTCCAATATGACCACTAGATTGTTCCTTTAAGAGAATGATGATTAATAAGTGGAAGAAATAAGTACCAACGTTATAGAAAATATAAGCAAACATACAAAACGTTAGGGGCTATACCAGATAAGCCCTAAATCCTACACCATTTCCACAACGTTTTAAGTTGGTCTTTTGCTGTCTAAAAGTTAAACTGAAAATCCCATTCTTTCAAGAAGAATGGGAACTTTTTGGGATCAGATCACTGCTCCTAGCATTGATTATTTTTTCAACTTCTAGGAGCAGAGTGAGCAAGGTTGCTTTTATTGATGAGGGATTATGCCCAACCTAATGCTTTCTTAATGCCTGCGCCATAGGCTGGATCACACTTGGTGCAGTTGTCGATATGACGCTGTTTGATGAAATCTGGCGCATCACCTAAGGCACGTGCAGTGTTTTCAAATAGCACTTGTTTTTGTTCGGCAGTCATTAATTGGAACAATGCACGTGGTTGGCTGAAGTAATCTGCATCATCTTCACGATAATTCCAAAAGTCTGCATCCCCTGTGATTTTCAACGGCGGTTCTTTGTATTGTGGTTGCTCTTGCCATTGACTAAAGCTATTTGGTTCATAATGTGGCAAACTACCATAGTTTGCATCTACACGTCCTTGCCCATCACGATGGTTGCTATGTACTGGACAACGCGCACGATTAACAGGGATTTGCTGATAGTTTACCCCTAAACGATAACGTTGTGCATCGGCATAGTTGAATAAACGAGCTTGTAGCATACGGTCTGGTGATACACTAATTCCCGGCACTAAATTACTTGGTGCAAACGCCGATTGTTCTACATCTAAAAAGAAGTTTTCTGGATTACGATTAAGTTCAAATTCCCCCACCTCAATTAATGGATAATCTTTTTTAGGCCATACTTTGGTAAGATCAAAAGGGTGATAAGGCACTTTTTCCGCATCTTGCTCTGGCATAATTTGTACAAACATTGTCCATTTTGGAAAATCACCACGCTCAATCGCTTCATATAAATCGCGTTGGTGGCTTTCTCGATCTTTACCGATAATGGCTTCCGCTTCGGCATCAGTAAGATTTTTAATGCCCTGCTGTGTGCGGAAGTGGAATTTCACCCAAAAGCGCTCATTTTCAGCATTAATAAAGCTATAAGTGTGTGAACCATAACCGTGCATATGGCGATAGCTGGCAGGGATACCTCGATCGCTCATAACAATGGTGACTTGATGAAGTGCTTCTGGTAACAATGTCCAGAAATCCCAGTTATACGTTGCTGAACGCATATTAGTACGAGGATCGCGTTTTACTGCTTTATTCAGATCTGGGAATTTGCGCGGATCGCGTAAGAAGAAGACAGGCGTATTGTTGCCTACCATATCCCAATTTCCTTCTTCGGTATAAAATTTCAGCGCAAAACCACGAATATCACGTTCTGCATCTGCCGCCCCACGCTCACCCGCTACGGTTGTGAAGCGTGCAAACATTTCAGTTTTCTTACCAATTTCACTAAAAATTTTTGCACGGGTATATTGAGTAATATCGTGGGTGACCGTGAATGTACCGAATGCGCCAGAACCTTTGGCGTGCATACGACGTTCTGGGATCACTTCACGTACGAAGTTCGCCAATTTTTCTTGTAACCATATATCTTGAGCTAAAAGTGGACCACGTGGTCCTGCCGTTAAACTATTTTGGTTATCCACCACTGGCGCCCCAAAGTCTGTCGTTAAATGGGTAACTGGGCATTTTTTGATTGAATTGTCAGTCATTTTTTTTCCTTAGTGAGTGATATAGGAGATTAATTTCCCCAAATCATAGCAGTATTGAGGCAAATTTGGCTAAACGATAATTTTTATTGATTTAATAGGGATAAAGAGGTGTTAAAAATAGAGCTAAACAAAAGTGCGGTGTAAAAATGGTAAATTTTGATCTGCTTCCCAAATTTACACTACACTTAGTTTCAAGAAGATATCTTTTCTATTTAGAAAATTTATCTGCATATTCCTGGCTATTGATCCATTGGTGATCTGTTTCCCAAGTAAACCGCCATTTACGAACAGGGCCTGCCATAACATTGAGATAATAATTGTTATAACCCGCAATGGTCGCAACAGGATGATAACCTTTTGGAACTTGCACAACATCGCCATCATAAACAGCCATACATTCATCTAAGCTACGATCATCAGTATAAACTCGTTGCAAACAAAATCCTTGAGCTGGTTCAAAACGGTGGTAATAGGTTTCTTCTAGGTAAGTTTCGGCTTCACTATCTTTTTGATCGTGTTTATGGCTCGGAAATGAACTCGTGTTTCCCTCGTCGGTAAATACTTCTACAACTAATAAGGCATCAGCGGATTCCGTTTCTGGCAAAATATTATGCACAAGGCGTTTATTATTACCAAATCCTCGTTGCTCAACACCAACGTCTTCAGGTGTGATTAAACGTACAGATAAATTACCTTCACTTGGTGCGCGGCAAACGGCTAATTCTAAATAACTTTCAGCTTCGATTTCAACTTGATGATGATGAGGGACATAAAGAGAATAAGGTGGAATACGCTCGAAAGGGGATTGGCGCTTACCAATATGTTTAAAGACTTGTCCTGCTGTCGAAATCGTGCATTTCCCCGCTAAAACTACAAAACATACTTCAGTATTTTCTGTATCAAAGCTCAAACTTTGCTTAGGTTGCAGATGATAACATTCAAACCCAACATATTCCCAATTAGCACTCTTAGGTGTTATTTTTTGTACTAGACCATTAGGCGCAGGATTTTGTTTGGCTGATTTTGATAATAGATAGCTCATATTAACCTCTCATCTTAGACTATTAGGTAGATTTTGCCCAAATCATAGATCAGATGGTGAAATACTGTTAGAAAAAATTGTCAAATATCCAACGTAGATCACAAAAATGAAATAATTATTTCATTTTTACGCAAGATGAATTGAAAAATTTGTTTCATTATTCTAATCTAATTCTCACTTGACTTTGTGCCAAGCATAATCAGATGAATCATTCATTTCACTTTTAGATTAAGGAGTAAAGAATGGAAACCGTTTTAAACTTTATTAATGGAAAACAGGTTGAAAGTAAGGGCGAAAAAGTATGGCCAATTTTTAACCCTGCAACAGGAAAACAAATTCGACAAGTGCATATGAGTACGGAAGCAGAAGTATTGGAGGCTGTTGAGGTAGCACAAAAAGCTTTCCCTGAATGGGCAGCGACTTCGCCACTACGTCGAGCGAGAGTGTTATTTAAGTTTAAAGAACTATTACAGCGTGATTGGGATTCTCTAGCTCGTTTAATTACTGAAGAGCATGGTAAAGTTTATTCTGATTCTTGTGGTGAATTAACTCGTGGTTTAGAAGTCGTCGAATTTGCCTGTGGTATCCCACATTTACTAAAAGGTGAGTTTTCAGAGCAAGCAGGACGAGGTATTGATATTCATTCCACAATGCAACCTTTAGGCGTTTGTATTGGTATTACCCCATTTAACTTTCCTGCAATGGTGCCAATGTGGATGTTTCCCGTGGCATTAGCTTGTGGTAATACCTTTATTTTGAAACCTGCGAAAACTGATCCTTCACTTTCTATTCGTCTTGCTGAATTATTAAAAGAAGCAGGTTTGCCAGATGGTGTGTTTAATGTCGTTCACGGGGATCGCCACGATAATGAAATTTTATTGCGAGATCCACGTGTTAAAGCAGTGAGTTTTGTTGGCTCGACAACAGCGGCAGAATATGTCCATAAAGTGGGTTCTGAACACGGCAAACGTGTGCAAGCACTTGGCGCTGCGAAAAATCACGGTTTAGTGATGCCTGATGTGGATATTAATGCTACTGCAGATGCCTTACTAGGCGCCGCTTTTGGTGCGGCTGGTGAACGCTGTATGGCACTACCAATTGCAGTAACCATTGACGATGACACTGCGGATAAATTAGTGGCAGCACTCAAACCAAAAGTAGAAGCCTTACGCTATGGACCAGGTATTCCAACAGAGGGCGAAAAAGAAATGGATTTTGGCCCCCTTATTACACAGCAACATCTCAACAATGTAACGAAATACATTGATAAAGGTGTGGAAGAAGGTGCTACTTTAGTCGTAGATGGACGTAATAAAAAACCAGCAGGTTATGAAGATGGTTTCTTTATTGGAGGTACATTATTCGATCACGTTACTGAGAATATGGTTATTTACAAAGAAGAAATTTTTGGCCCTGTGCTAGGTATTGTTCGAGCGAAAAACTTTGAAGATGCAATGCGTTTAATCAATGATCACCAGTTTGGTAATGGCGCTGCTATTTTCACCAATAGCGGTGCAGCGGCTCGAGAATTCTCATATCGTGTTCAAGCTGGAATGATTGGAGTGAATATCCCAATTCCAGTTCCGATGGCGTTCCATTGTTTTGGTGGTTGGAAAGGTTCAGCTTTTGGCGCATTAAATGTATATGGTCCAGATGGCGTGCGTTTCTATACTAAGATGAAAACTGTGACGACACGTTGGCCAGAACAAAATATGGACTCTCAAGCAGCATTTAGTATGCCAACCTTATAATAAAAACATAAAAGAGATTTCTGTGATGGAAATCTCTTTTTTCTTGCATAAGGAAAAAGAAATGAAAAAAGTAAGAATTGGATTAATTGGTACAGGATATATTGGGCGTTGTCATGCGATTGCTTATGCGCAAGCGCCAACGGTTTTCCCGCTAGATGCTGAATTAGAATGTGATTATCTAGCTGAAATAACGCCTGAGTTAGCCGCCGAAAAAGCCAAAGCCTTTGGCTTTAAACGATCTACAGGAAATTGGCGTGATGTGGTGCAAGATCCTGATATTGATGTGGTAGATATTTGCACCCCCAACTTTCTACATAAAGAAATTGCCTTAGCAGCGATTGAGCAAGGTAAACATATTTATTCAGAAAAACCTCTTGCGTTAACTGCGGAAGATGCCAAATTAATGTATCAAGCTGCAAAAAAAGCAGGGGTAAAAACCCTTGTAGGATTTAATTATATTAAGAATCCAACCACTCAGCTTGCGAAAGAAATCATAGCGCGAGGAGAAATTGGGGACATTATTCATTTTTATGGAACACATAATGAAGATTATCTCGCCGATCCCAATACACCAAGAGATTGGCATTGTATTCGAGAAAAAGCAGGACTGGGTGCGCTAGGTGATCTCGCGGCACATATTATACAAATGTCACAGTATCTTGTAGGTAGCCAAATTCAACGTGTAGTTGGAGATATGGATACTGTAATCAAAATGCGTCCAAATCCACAAAATTTGAATGAACAGCTCCCAGTAGAAAATGAAGATCAAGCGGCAGCAATCGTACGTTTTGCTAACGGTTGTATGGGAACGATTGAAACTTCTCGCATTGCTTGTGGACGTAAAATGGGACTAAGTTATGTTATAACAGGAACTAAGGGGACTATCAGCTACACGCAAGAAAGAATGGCTGAGCTAAAATTGTATCTTCACTCAGATGATCCAGCACGACAAGGTTTTAAAACTTTACTTACCGGCCCACTTCACCCTGATTATAAGCATTTCTGTGTAAGTGCTGGGCATGGTATTGGCTTTAATGATCAAAAAACAGTGGAAATTCGAGATCTTATCAATGGTATAGCAAATAATAAACCAATGTATCCCGATTTTGAAGAAGGCTTTAAGGTTTCTCGTGTTCTTGATGCAATAGCAGTGTCTTATCGTGAAAAACGTTGGGTTAATGTAGAAGAAATTGCCTAACCATCTTAAATACATAAAAAAACTTGGCTATTATGCCAAGTTTTTCATTTTTAAGTGCGGTCTTTTTTAGGCATTTTTTGCAAGTTTCGACCAGTTGTAATAGCCATATAATGAATTAAGCAAGTAAGCACCATACATTAAATACATAGCAGGGGTTTCTGCCCATAGTATGACAGAGAGAATGTTGATAATAATCCATAAAATCCACTGTTCGCTATAACGCAAAATCATCAATAATTGTGCGGCAATAACAAGTACCGTGGTAACACCATCTAAGCCGACTGAATTACCATCAGTGGTTTTTAAAATACTAATAAAGGTAGCAGAACCTAGTACCACAAGGGTGATGAGGGTTGTCCAGCCTTTTAAGGTGAGAAATTTAGCAATTACCGTTTCACTTTGTTCTGCGTTATTACGCATATTTTCTTTCCATAAGAAATAACCGATAAATTGCGCAGGGATATAAACATAAAGCGTGGTGGTCATTTCGCCATAAAACTTATTATCTAAAGACACATAGAAATAGCTATAAGCAAAAATCAAGCCGAAGAAATAGTTACTGATTTTCCCTTTCCCGACAAAGACCACGCATAAAATCCCTGAAATACCCGCGAGCGCTTCTAACCACGACACAGGGGATTGTACATAGGCATAAACCTGTGCCGCAATAAACAAGAAAAGCCAGACAACTTCAAAGGGTTTCCAGCCACCAAAAAATTCATTTTTGAGCGTCTGAGATAAGCGCATTGTATTATCCTCAATAAGTGAAATAAAAACCTTGCGATTTTTACACCGCACTTTTTAAAAGTCAAGGATAAGCTACATTTTTATTTATTTTACGTGATTTCAATCACATTTTTGTTGTATATATTTTCATTTCTTTTTTGTGGCAAGATCGTTAAAATAGCCGCCCTTTTTGATGGTTGAATATTCGCGAAATGCTTTACCTATAAAGCGTTAGCAATTAAGTAAGAGTAATAATAAGAGAAAATTTTATGTCCTTTGTAGTTGGTCAGCGTTGGATTAGTGAAAGTGAAAATGATCTGGGCTTGGGGGTGGTTGCAGAAGTTAATCATCGTACCGTAACGGTCAATTTTCCTGCCGCCGAAGAAATTCGCATTTATGCCTTAGATAATGCCCCATTAGTACGGGTGGTTTTTAACGTAGGCGATGAAATTCGCCATAAAGAGGGTTGGCAGGGAAAAGTACTTGAAGTGTTAGATCATAATGGACTGGCATT
This sequence comes from Avibacterium sp. 21-595, assembly GCF_023611905.1. Classification (NCBI taxonomy): domain Bacteria; kingdom Pseudomonadati; phylum Pseudomonadota; class Gammaproteobacteria; order Pasteurellales; family Pasteurellaceae; genus Avibacterium; species Avibacterium sp. 21-595. The sequence goes on from NZ_CP091455.1 coordinate 2,209,180, forward strand.
TTATTTGGTACAAAAAGAAGACGGGCAAGAAACGCTATTGCAAGAAGCTGATCTCAGTGCGCAAATTACCTTTAGCAAGCCTCAAGAACGTTTATTTGCTGGGCAGATTGATCGTGTTTCGCATTTTGTGTTGCGTTATCGTGCCTTGCAACAACGTCAAGCGCAATATCAATCACCATTGCGTGGTTTGCGAGGGATTCGTGGTGGATTAATTCCACATCAACTTCATATTGCGCAAGAAGTCGGGCAACGTATTGCACCACGCGTATTACTTGCTGATGAAGTGGGGTTAGGGAAAACCATTGAAGCAGGAATGATTTTACAACAGCAACTTTTTGCGGAAAGAGCAGAAAGAGTACTTATCATTGTGCCAGAAACCTTGCAACATCAATGGCTAGTAGAAATGCTACGCCGTTTTAACTTACATTTTTCACTTTTTGATGAAGAACGTTGTGCGGATTTTGATGGGCTTGACGGTGGTGTGGCAGCCAATCCGTTTAAAACAGAATCCTTGATTATTTGTGCGCTAGATTGGCTCATTCAAAAGCCCAAACGTGCTGAGCAGCTTGTGAAGGCAGAATTTGATTTGCTTATTGTGGATGAAGCTCATCATCTTGAATGGTCGGAACACGCACCTAGTTTGGCGTATCAAATGGTGGAACAGCTGGCAGGCCATATTCCAGCCGTGTTATTGCTGACCGCAACGCCTGAACAGCTAGGGCAAGCAAGTCATTTTGCACGCTTAAAACTGCTCGATTCTGATCGCTTTTATGATTATGACGCCTTTGTGCAAGAACAACAGCGTTATCAACCGGTGGCTGAAGCGGTGAAAGGATTACTAAGTGAACAGCCATTAAGCAGGCAAGAAGAAAAACATTTAGCCGAATTGCTTTCCGATCAAGATATAGCGCCATTATTGGCTGATCTTCAACATTGCGAGAAAAAAGGACAAGCACGCCAAACGCTGATAGAAAATTTACTCGATCGCCACGGTACAAGTCGTGTTTTATTTCGTAATACGCGTCAAGGGGTGAAAGGCTTCCCATTGCGTCATTATCACGAAATCACCTTGCCAATGCCAAAACAATATCGTAATGCGATTGGCGTGTTGAAAATGCTAGGTGAGGTAAAAACCAGTGATTTATTTTATCCCGAGCAGATCTTCCAAAAAATGAATCCAGATGCAGCGTGGTGGGATTTTGATCCTCGTGTGGAATGGTTGATTGATTTTTTACAATCTTATCGTGAAGAAAAAGTGTTGGTGATTTGCCATCAAGCCAACACAGCTATTCAGTTAGAAAAAGCATTACGCGAAAAAGAGGCAATTCGCAGTGCGGTATTTCATCAAAATATGTCGATTGTGGAACGGGATAAAGCTGCCGCCTATTTTGCTCAGCAGGAAGAAGGAGCGCAAGTGTTGCTGACTTCCAGCATTGGATCAGAAGGGCGAAATTTCCAGTTTGCCCATCATCTCGTGCTGTTTAATTTGCCGGATAATCCTGATTTGTTGGAACAGTGCATTGGACGCTTAGATCGTATCGGACAAACTCAAGACATTGAGATTTATGCGCCTTGTTTTGCCGATAGCCCACAGGTTCTACTGGCGAAATGGTATCATCAAGGATTAAATGCGTTTGAAGAAACCTGTCCAATGGGGGCAACGTTATTTGAAAAGTGCGGTGTAAAATTACAAGATTTTTTACAGCATAATGAACAAAATGCGGACTTTGATGAATTTATTGCACAAACTCGCCTTGAACGTGATGCACTGAAAGCCCAGCTTGATCAAGGACGCGATCGCCTATTGGAAATCAACTCTAATGGGGGCGAACAAGCCCAAGCCTTGGCAGATGCCATTGGCGCGCAAGATGGATCAAGCGAATTAATTAATTTCACCTTGAATTTGTTCGATATTATTGGCGTGGAACAGGAAGATTTAGGTGAAAAAAGCATTGTCATTCATCCAACAGGCACAATGCTCGTACCAGATTTTCCGGGCTTAAAAGAAGAGGGAGTAACCGTTACCTTTGATCGTCATTTAGCGGTAGCACGCGAAGAAGTTGAATTTCTCACGTGGGATCACCCGATGATTCGCAATGGCATAGATTTGATTACTGATGGCGAGATTGGTAAAACTGCCGTATCATTGTTCATCAATAATGAATTGCCAGTGGGATCGATGTGGTTGGAACTTATCTATATTGTGGAAGCACAAGCACCAAGAGGATTACAGCTCACACGTTTCTTACCACCAACGCCAGTACGCTTATTAATTGATGGTAAAGGAAATAATCTCGCGGAAAAAGTGGGCTTTGAGTTGTTACAAAAACAACTTAAACCTATGGCAAAACAAATGGCGAGCAAGGTGATCAAAATGTTGCGCGCTAATATTGAACAATTATTGAAAGCAGGTGATCGGCAAATGGCTGAACAAGCTGAGGAATTTATTCAGCAAGCTGAGCAGAAAGCCACACAACGTTTGGATAGCGAATTAACCCGTTTGCAAGCGTTAAAACAAGTGAATAAAACGATTCGCCAAGATGAAATTGACGCACTCAGCGCAGAGCGAGAGCAAATTTTGCAGCATTTGCAAAAAGCAACTTGGCGCTTGGATAGCCTGCGTGTGATTATCAGTAATAAGAGTAAATAATGGCATTAATTGACTACCGTCCCCCACGTGAACCTTGGTTAGAAGTGATTTATCACGATAACCATATTTTATTGCTCAATAAGCCGAGCGGTTTACTTTCTGTACCGGGAAATCAACCGCAATATTACGACAGTGCAATGTCGCGAGTGAAAGAAAAATATGGTTTTTGCGAGCCAGCGCATCGTCTTGATATGGCAACCAGTGGGATTTTGTTGTTTGCGATGAGTAAACTTGCGGACAAAGAACTCAAACGCCAGTTTCGTGAGCGTGAGCCGAAGAAATCTTACCAAGCCTTAGTATGGGGACATTTACAGCAGGAAAGTGGCACGGTGAATTTGCCACTGATTTGCGATTGGGAAAATCGTCCAAGACAGAAGATTTGTTTTGAGCTAGGCAAAAGTGCGGTAACAAATTTTGAGGTTTTAGCACGCTTACCCAATAACAGCACAAGGGTGCAACTTACCCCCATTACAGGGCGTTCGCACCAATTAAGGTTACATATGCTCGCTCTTGGTCATCCCATTTTAGGCGATAAGTTTTATGCACATCCACAAGCGAAAGCAATGTCGCCACGTTTATGCTTGCACGCGCAATCTTTACAAATTCGCCATCCTTTAACGGGCGAAATAATGAATTTTACCGCAGAAGTGCCATTTTAATTGATTATGACCAATCACAGAAATAATGCGGAGAATTGGTGATTTAATGCTACAATTCTCCCTTATTCATTTTTATTTGAGATAAATTATGTCCCGTCAAAAGAAAACACGCCGTATTACGGATATTATGCCAACACGCAAGGCGGATAAACCAACGCAAAACGTCCCAACTGGACGTGGACGCAAACTAACACGTTATGAATTAGATGCCAAAGCGCGTGAGGAAAAAAGAAAGAAAAAACATAAAGGCTTAGCCGCGGGTTCTCGCCATAGCCGCCAAGAAGAAAATAACACCTTGCAACAACAAGCGAAGTTAGATCCTCGTGTAGGCAGCCGCAAGAAAATTCCACTCGTGGTAGAGTTCGTCAATAAACCTGAAAAAGGGATGACCATTCCGCCCGTTGCGGTAGAAAAACAGAAAGTCCTTGATCCAATGGTGGAACTTGAACAGCTTGAAAATAATGAATGCTTGAATGACTTATTAGATGAGCTTGAAGCAGGTGAAACCTTAAGCCGTCAAGATCAGGCCTTTGTGGATGAATGTTTAGATCGCATTGCACAGCTTATGGATCAACTTGGCATCCGCGACGATGAAGAAAATGCGGAAAATTTATACCGCACTTTTGAAACCATTGATATTAATCAGTTTAAATAATTTATGTGGATTTACCTTTTAATTACCCTCGGGCTTTTAATTATTGTGGGATTAACCGCTTATGCGGTGAAATTGTTGCGTGCCTTAAAGCAACAAAAACAGCAGTTAGAGAATGCGCGTTTGGATCGTGTAAAACGCCTCAAAGAGAGTATTGAGATTATCGCTCGGGCAATGCAAAATGGTGATTGCAATTTGTCTGAAGGGGCGATTCGGTTAAAAATGTTACTCGATCCTTTGGGGCTAAAAATCACCGCTTACCCTGCTATGGCAGAACTTTATGAGGTGGTGAAGGAAATGCCAACGCATCAAGCACGGAAAGCGTTAAAAAAGAACGATCGTATGCGTTTAGATCTAACACGTGAAAGTGCTGAGGCAAAGTTAGAGCCAAAAATTTTGTTGGAATTAAATCAATTATTGCTTGATATTGAAAATATTTAGGGGGAAATTAATGTCTGGAACTATGTGGGATTCCGCGTTAATTCAAAAATATAACTATTCTGGGCCGCGTTACACCTCTTACCCAACGGCGCTAGAATTTAATGAACATTATAATGAACAGGATTTTCAAGCGGCAGCAGGGCGTTACCCAGATCGTCCGCTTTCCCTTTATGTGCATATCCCGTTTTGCCATAAATTATGCTATTTCTGTGCTTGTAACAAAATCATTACGCGTCATCAGCACAAAGCGGATATTTATCTCGATTATTTGGAAAAAGAAATTAAAAATCGTGCTGCACTTTTTCGCAACCGCAAGGTTACCCAAGTCCATTGGGGGGGCGGTACCCCTACGTATCTCACCGAGCAACAATCCAGCCGTTTAATGGCAATGTTGCAAGAGCATTTCGAGATTTGTGATAACGCAGAAATTAGTATCGAAATGGATCCACGCAAAATTGAATTGGAAACCCTTGATCACTTACGCAAAATCGGTTTTAACCGAATTAGTATGGGTGTGCAGGATTTCAATAAAGCAGTGCAAAAAGCGGTAAACCGTGAGCAAGATGAAGACTTTATTCACGCTTTGTTAGAACGCGCACGCACTTTGGGCTTTCAGTCCACCAATCTAGATTTGATTTATGGCCTGCCATTGCAAAACGTTGAAAGTTTTATGTTTACCTTGCAAAAAGTGATCGAACTGAATCCCGATCGTTTGAGCGTGTTTAACTATGCGCACTTACCAAGTCGCTTTGCGGGGCAGGCAAAAATCAAAGAGGATCAACTACCTGCACCAGAGACCAAACTCACCATTTTACAAAAAACTATTGAAACCTTAGGTCAGGCAGGTTACCACTTTATTGGAATGGATCATTTTGCCAAACCAGATGATGAGCTAGCGATTGCCCAACAAAATGGCGTGCTACACCGAAATTTCCAAGGTTACACCACACAAGAAGAATGTGATTTGCTTGGGCTTGGCGTTTCTGCAATTAGCCTGCTGGGTGATACTTATGCACAAAACCAAAAAGAGCTAAAACATTATTACGCAGATATTGAACAAAAAAGCACCGCACTTCACAAAGGCTTTGTTATGAGCCAAGAAGATTGCTTACGCCGTGATGTGATCAAACAACTTATTTGTAATTTCAAACTGGATTATGCCCCTTTTGAACAGCAATATGGCATTGATTTCAAAACTCATTTTGCAGAAGATCTGGAATTGCTTGCCCCTCTGGCGGAAGATGGGCTAATTGAAATAGGCCATCAAGGCTTACAGGTTTCACCAGTGGGACATTTGCTCATTCGTAATATTTGCTTATGTTTTGATACCTATTCACGACAACAAGCCAGACGTCAGCAGTTCTCACGAATTATTTAATCTCAATGATCCGCTCAAAGCGATTGCATTGAGCGGGTAAACTGTGAGCTTAGAAGTACGAAGCGAGTTAAAGAAATTCAGTATATTTAACTTTTTTATAACATATTCCTTTAAGTTATTTGTAAATCGCGCTGTTTCTTTTACAATGCCTAGCACTTAACGAAATCTACTCAAAGGAGACTATTATGTTGAAAAAATTAGCATTTTTTTCTACCGCACTTTTCGCTATCACAACTGCAACTCAAGCTGTTGCAGCAGAAAGTTTGATTGAACGTATCAACAATAAAGGGACAATTACAGTTGGTACAGAAGGCACTTATGCCCCTTTCACTTATCACGATGCGAGCGGAAAATTAACCGGCTATGATGTGGAAGTTACCCGTGCTGTGGCAGAAAAATTGGGGGTAACCGTAGAATTTAAAGAAACCCAATGGGACGCAATGCTTGCAGGCCTAAAAGGTGGACGCTTTGATTTAGTGGCAAACCAAGTAGCATTAACCACACCAGAACGTCAGGCAACCTTTGATAAATCAGAACCTTATAGCTGGTCTGGGGCGATGCTATTAGCGCGTCAAGATGAAAATCGTCTTCAAAAAGTTGAAGATGTAAAAGGCTTAAAAGCGGCACAAACACTTAGCTCAAACTATGGTGAGCTAGCGGTGAAATATGGTGCGCAAATTGTACCTATTGATGGTATGGCACAAGGACTATTATTAATTCAGCAAAAACGCGCAGATGTTACCTTTAATGATTCCTTAGCCCTGTTGGATTATTTAAAGAAAAATCCAAATTCAGGTTTAAAACCATTCTGGGAATCAGAAGATAAAGTGGGTGCTGGGTTTGTGGCTAATAAAGGCAATAATGATGCCCTAGATAAAATCAATGCCGCAATTGTTGAGTTACGTAATGACGGCACATTGAAAAAATTAGGTGAACAATTCTTTGGAAAGGATATCAGTGTTAAATAATTTCTTAGCTTCCTTACCCTTTATGACCGATGCGCGTGCTGAGCTGGTGATAAATGGGTTTCTCCCAATGGTTAAAGCAGCGGTATTGGTTTCAATACCGCTTGCTGTCGTTTCTTTCTTTTTGGGAATGATCATTGCAATTGGCGTGGCATTGCTACGAGTAACACCGGTTAATGGATGTTTACATCGTATTCTACTCGCCATTGCCAAAGTGTATATTTCAATTATTCGCGGTACGCCAATGTTGGTGCAAATTTCAGTCGTATTTTATGGCTTACCTGCATTGGGGGTGTTTATCGATCCGATTCCTGCGGCAATTATTGGGTTTTCCCTTAATGTTGGCGCTTATGGTTCAGAAACCGTGCGTGCAGCAATTCAATCCGTGCCGAAAGGACAATGGGAAGCAGGCTATACTATTGGTATGACCTATATGCAGACTTTCCGTCGAATTATTGCCCCGCAAGCGTTTCGTGTTGCCGTTCCACCGTTGAGTAACAGTTTTATTGGCTTGTTTAAAGATACATCGCTTGCTTCGGTTGTTACTGTAACAGAAATGTTCCGTGTAGCACAGCAAATCGCCAATTCCTCTTACGATTTCTTACCGGTGTATATTGAGGCTGGGTTGGTATATTGGTGTTTCTGTTTTGTGCTGTTTATCATTCAAGCGCGGGTAGAAAAACGTTTAGATCGCTATGTGGCAAGATAGGGGAAGGCGATGATTAAAGTACGCAATATTCATAAAACCTTTGGTCATAATCCTGTACTAAAAGGGATTGATCTTGATATTCACAAAGGCGAAGTGGTGGTTATTCTTGGGCCTTCAGGTTCAGGCAAAACGACTTTCTTACGTTGTTTGAATGCCTTAGAATTACCAGAGCAAGGCACGATTGAATTTACCCAAGAAAATCCACTCACCGTCGATTTTGCAAGTAACAATATCAATAAGCAGATTTTACCTTTGCGCCGTAAATCAGGAATGGTGTTCCAACAATATAACCTATTCCCGCACAAAACCGCCTTGGAAAACATTATGGAAGGCCCTGTGCAAGTGCAAAAACGCGATCCCAAAATCGTTCGTCAAGAAGCTGAAACCTTATTGGAAAAAGTGGGATTACTAGACAAAAAAGATCTTTATCCTTACCAACTTTCAGGCGGTCAGCAACAACGTGTTGGGATTGCTCGCGCACTGGCGATTCAACCTGAATTAATGCTCTTTGATGAACCCACTTCCGCACTCGATCCGGAGTTAGTACAAGATGTGCTAAACACAATGAAAGCACTTGCTAACGAAGGTTGGACAATGGTCGTGGTAACGCACGAAATCAAATTTGCCCTAGATGTGGCGGACGTGGTTGTGGTAATGGACGGTGGCGTCATTGTTGAACAAGGTTCGCCACAAGCATTATTTGCCAATCCAAAACACGAACGCACAAAAGCCTTTTTACATCGTTTAAAGGCAGAATGACAACACTAAAGCGTGATAAAAAAACGAAACCGATGAGAAATCATCGGTTTTTTCTTACCGTTTTATCAGCTAAGAGTCGGCGCTGTGAGGAGAAAAAATGGCGTAAAAAACACCGCACTTCTTATTTTCGTATCATAACCACATTGTAAAATTTAATCCGCTTTTTTCACTAATTTCGCGTAATAAAAGCCATCACCACCATTTTCTTGTGGAAAAAATTGATGACCAGCTTGTGTTTGCTCAGGGAATGGCAGTGGCATTAATTCAGCCTCAGGGTGCTGTTGTAAAAAGTCAGTAATTTGCGCGCTATTTTCCTCTGGCAATAATGAACAAGTGGCATAAAGCAACACACCATTCGGTTTCAAACGTTGCCATAAGGCAGTTAAAATGGCTTTTTGTAAGGCGACCAAAGGGGCGATATCACTTTCTTTACGTAACCATTTTATATCAGGGTGGCGGCGAATAACCCCTGTTGCAGAGCAAGGTGCATCAAGCAAAATCCGGTCAAATTGCACCGCACTCTCTCCGAATTGCTGCTGAATCTGACTGAGCCACTGTTCTGGCTGGCTTGCATCACCGCAAATCACTAACGCTTTTTGTCCCATTCGCGCTAAATTTTCTTCCACCCGTTGTAAGCGATACCGTTCTACATCCAATGCGATCACATTGGCTTGCGGAGCAAGTTCTAAGATGTGGGTGGTTTTTCCTCCCGGTGCGGCGCACGCATCTAAAATCACTTCCTCATTTTGTGGGGCAAGTAATCGCGCTGACCATTGAGCGTGCAAATCTTGCACGCTGAGCCAACCTTCCATAAAGTGTGGTAACTGCGCCACATTTTTTGCCTGTATTAAACGAATGGATTGCGGATACTCTCCCGCCACTGCGTCAATGTCTGCTTTTTGTAATAAAGCGAGATAATCATCAACATTGCTATGTTGCACATTCACTCTTAACCACATTGGCGGTTTTTGATTATTCGCTTCGATAATTTCTCGCCAATTTGGATAGGCTTTTTTCAGCTTATTCACCAACCATTCTGGGTGTAAGGTTTGCCAATGTTTATCCACTTTCTCTAGAATATTCGCCTGTTCGCGTAAGAAACGGCGTAGTACACCATTCACCAAGCCTTTGAAACTGTCTAATTTCAGGCTTTGCGTCGCCTTTACCATTTCATCGACTACCGCGTGATCGGGAGTGCGTAAATATAAAAGTTGATACAAGCCCACTAGCAATAAACAATGCACAAGGCGAGTTTTGCCTTTCAACGGCTTATCCACTAATTGCTGAATAATTTGCGTTAGACGGGGCAACACACGGCATACACCAAAGCAAATTTCTTGTAATAAGGGAAGATCCTGTTCTTTCAGCACAGGATTTTTTTCCGCAAGTAAGATAGAAAGCGATTGTCCTTTATCTAACACTTGTAAAAGATATTGTGCCGACACGGCACGCACAGAAAGGGATTTCGCAGCAAGTGCGGTACTTTTTTTAGGCATTTTAGCTTGAGGTTTTGTTTGCTTCATTATGCTAATACCTTACCTACCGGGAACCAATCTGCTCTGCCATTAAGTAAATCTTGTGCCGACACTGGCTTTTTACCCGCTGGTTGCAGCTGAGTAAGATTTAACACGCCATCGACTGTGGCAATTTGAATGCCATTTTTATCTGCCTGTAAAATCGTACCAGCAGGTTGATTCTGATGAGGTAACACCGTTGCTTGATAGACCTTTAAGGTCTGTTCATTGCCATCACTATCGGTCGTAACAAAATAACTGATCGGCCAAGGATTAAAGGCACGAATACAACGCTCAAGCTGTACTGCGGAACATTGCCAATCTAATTTAGCCTCTTGTTTAGACAGTTTATCGGCGTAGTTAGCCAAGGCATCATCTTGCACTTCTGGCTGAAATTGTCCTGCTTCTAAACCATTTAATACCTCAAGCAACGCATTTGGGGCAATTTTTTCCAGCTTATGATAAAGGCTCAAAGAGGTTTCTTCAGCGCTGATATCGCAATACACTTTATGCAGCATATCTCCCGTATCCAAGCCTTCGTTCATCTGCATAATGGTGATCCCCGTCTGAGCATCGCCTGCCCAAATGGCGCGTTGAATGGGTGCAGCGCCACGCCAACGAGGTAAAATGGAACCGTGTACATTCAAACAACCTAATCTTGGTGCGTCCAAAACCGCTTTTGGCAAAATTAACCCATACGCCACCACGATCATCACATCGGCATTTAACGCAGCGAGCGCGTGTTGCGCCTCTTCTTTGCGTAAGGATTTAGGTTGATAAACAGGAATCTGATGTTGCTCCGCTAACTGTTTCACCGCACTGGCTTGTAGTTTCTTACCACGTCCTGCAGGCTTATCTGGCTGGGTGTAAACCGCAATTACATTATGTTCTGAATTCAACAAGGCCGCCAAATGTTGTGCCGCAAATTCTGGCGTACCTGCAAAAATGATATTTAAAGGTTTTGTCATCGCATTTCTCTTCGTTATGCTAGTCATTATGAAAATAGTTATAGATGCAAGGTAATTCTTAGCGTTAAGTATAATGTATTTTTAACTTGGGGTGAAAAAAATGCTGAAAGAAAGGTCTATTAAAGCGAGAATATTGCCGCTTTTTCTACCGAGTAATCGCGCTTAACTTCTTGATAATAAAAGGTAGAACGCGCCATTTTCGCCACTTTCAGTAAATCATCTAACGCGTGCGTTTGCTTTAAATCGTGAATGGCGGCTATTTTTTCTGCCGTCGTTTTTGCCGGTCTAATTCCTCCAACTTTTTTAAATAAGCAATCTCTGCACGGGCGAGAGCCAGCTCACGTTGCAATTTTTTAACGGCTTTAGGGGATAAATCTGTGGGGTTCAGGAATCTTAATCTCTTTTTTCTTCATTTTGAGCTTAACTCTTTTAGGTTGAATAAAGGGTGATTTTACCCCTTCTAAGTCTCTTTCGTGAAAGGCTTTTAACCATTTAATCACAAGAGAATGAGAAATTTGATAACGTTTAGCCACTTCTCTGATACCGACATCCTGTTTGGTGGCTTGTTTAATAATTTCTAAACGGAATTGATAAGTATAGGACATAATCTGCACCTCTAATTAGATGTCCAGTTTTTGGGGTGCAGATCACTTTAATCGCTTAAAGAGCGGTGATTTTTTTATGTTAGTTAAACTATTTCTAAGAACTCAGTATCGCTATCCGTCGCTATTGCTGTTACTGCCGATAAAATAAGATCTCTGGAAATAGATTTTGCTTTTTCGGGTTCTCTCATTCTTATTGCTTCCAAAAGTAGCTTATGCTTGTCTAATGCTGGTAATTTAGTATGTATATCAATTTCTAATGTCTTATCAAAAGACAATCTCATTGCAGTTGATAATAGGCCATTCATTGATGATAGAAATGGGTTTTTGCATGATGCAACAATAGATGAATGGAATAACATATCCCCCTCAAGAAAAATATCTCTATTATTTTGCTCTGCTCCTTTCACCATTAGGAGATAGCCATTATGTATATTCATTAGATCTTCTGTATCAGAGGCAACCGCTGATATGGCACAAATGCTCGGTTCAAAAGTCAACCTTGTTATTAATAAGTTCTTTATAAAATAAGGGGCAATGTCTGCCTGATAGATAAATTCTAATATCTCACTATCTAACCAATTCCATTTATCCAATTTATTAACAAAACTCCCTTTTTTAGGGATTATCGATATAATTCCTTTACTTGCCATTGCTTGTAAAGCACTTCTCACTGGCGTTCGAGATGCGCTAAATATTCTACATAATTCTATTTCTCCAGGAAGTAACTCTTCCTCTTTAAACTCACCTGATAAACATCGAAGAATAAGCGCTTTCATAATCACTTGAGATTTTAGCATTTTCACCTCTAAATCTTGTATAACAAGAAACAACATCAAAAATAAAAAGATTTAATCTATTATAACTTATAAAACAATAACTAATAAATTATGTATATTCTTAAATTTGTGATACTGATCACGGAAAAAATATTTTTATTCAATATAATCTTGTAATACAAGAATTGAGTTGAGGATCATATAAGATGGAAAACTGGATTGCTGTTGATTGGGGAACAACGAACTTTAGAGCCTATTTTATGGATCATGAAATGTCCGTTATCGATAGAATAGATAGCGATCAAGGCTTATTATCAATTAAAGAAAAAGATTTTGCTGATACATTGCTAAATAATATACAACAATGGCAATGCTCGACTGATCTCGCATCAACTCCAATTTATATGGCAGGAATGGTAGGATCCAAGCAAGGTTGGAAGGAAGCTAATTATTTATCTATGCCATTAAATCTGTCAGAAATTCCTCATCACCTCTTAACATTCAAACTACCTTGGGAAGCGCCCGCATTTATTGTCCCTGGTATCAGTGGCATGAATAAATTAGGAATGTATGATGTTATGCGAGGAGAAGAAACTCAATTACTCGGTTTGCAACGTATTTTAAATCAAGAAAATATTGCAGCTATTTTACCCGGTACCCACAGCAAACAAGTTGTTATCGAAAAAGGAAAAATGAACACATTTATATCGATAATGACTGGGGAATTATTTTCCTTACTCAATCAACACAGTATCTTAACCAAAGATGTGCCTCAAAAATACGATGATCATGATAGCTTTTTATTCGGGGTAAAAAATGGTTATAACTATCCACTAAATGCGATCTTATTTTCAGCGAGAACATTATCACTTAACAGTATGCTATCCCCTACACAAATACGTTCTTATCTCTCCGGCTTACTTATTGGGAATGAAATCAATTTATTAGGCGAATATGACCAATACTATATTATTGGCAACTCAACATTATCTCAAAAATACTTAGACGCATCACTTTCTGTCGGTAAAAAGGCAGAAATTATTGATGGAGAACAATGCTTTATCAAAGGAATATCATATATCCATCAACATACCCATAATTAATTGTAGGTGTTATATGAAAAAACAAGAAATTTTAAATGAAAAAATGCCCTTAGTGGCCATTCTACGGGGTATTACAACTGATCAGTCAGTTCAATATGTCTCTAAATTAATTGAATTAGGCTACTACTATATTGAAGTGCCATTAAATAGCCCTAACGCATTAGACACCTTACGCCTGCTTTACAATCAATTTGGTCAGCAATGCTTAATTGGTGCAGGAACCGTAACTGATGAACATTTATTACAACAGGTGCTTGATATAGGCATAAAATTCATCGTCACCCCCAATATGAATACCAATGTTATAAAACTGGCTAAAGCGAATAATTGTACGATTTTTGTAGGCGTAATGACACCGACCGAAGCCTATGATGCTATTCATTGTGGCGCAAATTTATTAAAAATTTATCCTGCTGAAGTATTCGGATATAACGGCTTTAAAGCAATCAAAACAGTCATACCACCAGAAATATTATGTTTCCCAGTAGGTGGCATTAATGCAGACAGCGAACAAATGAAAAAATTTCTCGCCATTGGTGCAAGTGGATTTGGTATAGGAAGTGCGCTTTATAGTTCAGGGTTAGATTTCAATGAATTTGCCAAACGTGCCGAAGCATTTAAATCATGCTATGAAAATGCCAAATCACAACTGTAACATAAGGAAACGATCATGAAAATTGTTGGTTATGAAACATATATTGTTCCTCCTCGTTGGGGATTTCTTAAAATATTAACCGATGAAGGAATTGTAGGTTGGGGGGAACCTTGCTTAGAGGGTCGGACTCATACAGTTCACACATGTGTAAAAGAATTAATGGAATATCTTATTGGTAAAGATCCTAGAGATATAGAAGACCACTGGAATGTACTGTATCGTTCTTCTTTTTATCGTGGCGGCCCAATTATGATGAGTGCTTTAGCTGGTATAGATCAAGCACTATGGGATATCAAAGGAAAAGCATTAAACACGCCTGTTTTTCAGCTATTAGGAGGTAAATGTCGAGATCGAATGAGAATGTATTCTTGGATAGGAGGAGATCGACCTGATGATGTAGCTAAAATGGCCAAAGAAAGACAAGCATTAGGGTTTACAGCAATAAAAATGAATGCAACTGAAGAACTTAATTTTATTGATGATTATTCCAAAGTTGATGCAGTATTAGTTCGTGTTCAAGCGATTAGAGATGCGACAGGTAAAGATTTTGGTATCGGCATTGATTTTCATGGCAGAGTACATAAAGCAATGGCTAAAGTACTCATGAAAGAACTTGCTCAATTTAATCCTATGTTTGTGGAAGAACCTGTACTTGCTGAACATTTAGATGCAATTCATGAAATAGCACAATATGGCGCTATCCCGATTGCAACGGGTGAAAGAATGTTTTCACGCTGGGAATTTAAATCTCTTCTTATGCGTGGAGGTATTGACATTCTACAACCGGATGTATCGCACTGTGGTGGTATTACCGAAATGAAAAAAATTGCGAATATGGCAGAAACTTTCGATGTAGCATTAGCCCCTCATTGTCCACTAGGGCCTATTGCTTTAGCTTCTTGTTTACAAGTAGATACTGTATGTCTTAATGCTGTAATTCAAGAACAGAGTATAGGCATTCACTATAACCAAGAAAATGATGTTTTAGATTATATGCTTAATAAGGAGGTATATCACTTTAAAGATGGGTATTGCGACTTGTTAACAGGATCGGGGTTAGGTATCCAAATTAACGAAGAATTTATGAATACGCAAAATACATTAAATAGTAAATGGCGTAATCCTATTTGGCGCAATAAAGATGGCTCTTTTGCTGAATGGTAATTATTCTGTAAACTTTAATGGAGGAAATGATATGAAACTACTTAGAAAATTTATTATTACTTCTTTAGCTATTTTTTCTGCTAACGTGTTTTCAGCACAATACAATTGGAATTTTCAATCATCAGATCAACCTGGAGATGATGCATTTAAATACCAACAACAATGGGCAAAAGATGTAGAAAAAATGTCAGACGGAAAAATTCATATCAACGTCTTAGGAGCAGGTTCTGTAGTTGAACATAATCAAACGCTTGATTCTATCAATATGAATATTATCCAAGGTGATTTCACCGATCCATCGTATTTCTCTGGTAAAGATCCTGCATTTGCTTTATATGGAAATTTGATTGGTGCTTGGAGCAATCCTAAAGATCTTATTGACTTTATGTATAATGGCGGGGGATTCGAAGTTGCCAATGAATTACTCAATAAATATGGTGTGCAATTATTAGCAGTCAGTACGGTAGGTGTTGAATCATTAGTATCTAAAAAACCTATCCATAATATTGCGGAATTAAAAGGAGTAAAGATAAGAGCACCTGAAGGTTTAGTTCAAGCTTTATTTAAGAACCTTAATGCATCTCCAGTCAATCTGCCTGGTTCAGAGGTTTATACAGCACTTGAAAAAGGTGTTATTGATGCATCGGACTATTCTATTTTTGCCCGCAACCAACAAAGTGGTATGAATGATATTGCTAAATATCCTATTCACCCAGGTTGGCATTCGATGCCCGTCAATCAAGTCACTTTAAATAAGAAAACTTATGACTCTTTATCTGCAGATTTAAAAACTGTTCTAAACAAAGCAGGTAAACAATATGCAGAAGGTTTCTTAGCAATGCATCAAAAATTAGATGAAGATGCAGTTAAACATAAAAAAGCAGATATCACCATTATTCAATGGGAACCTGCAGAAATAGCAAAAGTGCGAGCAATCGCAACAACAATGTGGCCAGAATGGGCGACTAAATCACCTATGTCACAAAAATACTATGATACAGTTATGAAATATCTGAAAGATAAAGGCATGATCCAGTAATCTAAAATACAAGTTATAGCCAAATTTAAATTTGGCTATAACTAATAAATTATTTATTAGGTGGCAGTTATGAGTAACAACAACGAAACACATAATGAACTTACATTAACATCGATAGATAAAATAATTGAGAAAGTGGGTCGAAGGCTATCATGGCTATATTTATTCATCGTATTTATTTCATTTTATGAAATCATTGCTCGTTACATTTTTAATAGTCCTACCGAATGGGTTCATGAACTTAGTATCGCATTAGCAGGTTTCTTAATGGTCTATGCTGGTTTGTTTGCTTATGGTAGAGATAAACATATCCGAGTACCTATACTTCTTAATAACGTGCCTGATAAATGGAGAAATATTCTCGAAATATTCAGTAAACTCGTCACATTAGCTTTTTTATTGCTACTTGCTTATTCTGCTTATTTTGTCGCTCAAACAGCTATATTTTCTCCCTCTGGCGAACTTATGCTTGAAAGATCGGGATCGGCATGGAATCCACCTATCCCAGGACTGTTAAAAGCCTCTCTTTTTGTGTTAACGATGATTTTTATTATCCAAGTATTTTTTAAATTGCTATCGCACTTTTCTATAAATAAGGAGAAATAATATGTTTGGTTTCAGCGAATTAGGCATTGAGTCTGTGACGACAATATTATTTATAGCAATGTGCTTGCTATTAGTATTAGGCACTCCACTTGCATTTCTCACAGGTTTAGTCGCGACATTACTAGCTGTAGGTTGGTTTAGTCCAGATATACTCCCATTAATTATAAATCGTGTTTATGGTTTTATGACCAGTTACTCTCTATTAGCAGTTCCAATGTTTGTATTGATGGCTTCCTTATTAGATAAAACAGGAATAGCTAAAGATCTTTACAATGCCATGTGGTTAACAACTCGAAGATTTAAAACTGGCGTAGCATTACAAACAGTTATTATCGGCGTCTTTTTAGCAACGATGTCGGGAATTATCGGTGGCGAAACAGTATTACTAGGGCTACTGGCTTTACCACAAATGCTAAGACTAGGTTATGATAAAAAACTAGCCATTGGCATAGTCGTATCCTCTGGCGCTTTAGGCACAATGGTTCCACCAAGTATTGTACTTATTATTTATGGATTAGTAGCTTCAGTTTCTATTGGTGATTTATTTACCGCAAGCTTTATCCCTGCATTCATGCTCGCTGCTATGTACATCATCTACATTATTATCAGAGGAAAACTAAACCCAGCATTGTTACCCGCTATCCCTGATGAAGAACGAAATGCGCCGATTTCTAAAGAAGAGCGCAAAAAAGCAAGAATCAATATTGCGCTACCAAGTATTATTGCATTATTAGTTTTAGGCAGTATTTATGGTGGTATTGCATCAGTTACAGAAGCTGCCGCAGTAGGCGTTATTGCGGTATTGAGTGTTGCCACATATCGTAAAGAATTAACTATATCCGTACTCAAAGATGCTTCTTACACAACAATGCAAACCTGTGGCATGATCATGTGGATCGGAATTGGTGCTTATATCTTAGTCGGCATCTATAATTTAGTTGGAGGAAACCATTTTGTTGAATCTTTACTCATTAGCTCTGGCCTATCTCCGGTTGGCATCATATTATTAATGATGATTATTCTGTTTGTGTTAGGGCTATTCTTAGATTGGATTGGCATTGCTATGTTAACTATGCCAATTTTTGTCCCTATCGTACAAAATCTAGGCTTTGATCCTATTTGGTTTGGTGTTTTATTTTGTGTTAATATGCAAGTATCATTTTTATCTCCTCCCTTCGGACCTGCTGCTTTTTATTTACATAGCGTAGCACCTAAGGGGGTTGAGTTAGTAGATATTTTTAAATCAGTTATTCCATTTATTTTTATCCAAATAATATTGTTAACATTATTAATCGCATTTCCTGAAATTACTTTGTTCTTAATTAAATAGTATATTCAAAAAAAGAAATGATCTGCCCCCAAAAAAGTGGCTCCTAATTTGAGGTGCAGATCATGTCCTATCCTTATTAATTTCGTTTAGAAATTATCAAATAAGTCATCGAACAGGATGTGGGTATCAGAGAATTCTCTAAACGTTATCAGATCTCTAACGCTATTGTCATTAAGTAACTAAAAGCTTTTTTGAAAGAGAAGCTTTATTTTCCAGTGCTAATGGATTTGATCAATCAAGAAATTATCGCATATGAGTTTGTGACACGTCCAAAATTCCTCTTAGTAAAAAATGTTGGGACAAGGGTTAAACCAATTAAACGCCACGGATTACCCCATTATTCACAGTAACCAAGGTATACTTTATGGTACAAAAGCCTGGCGAAAAATGTCAGAAGGGAGAGTAATTCCTAGTATGAGTCAACGAGGTCTCGTCTATGATAATGCGGTGATTGAAAGTTTCTTTACTATTTTGAAATCCGAGCGTTTTTTACTCTCATAGCTATACATCAATAGCGCTATTACAAACTGAACTTGAAGAATATGTGATGTATTACAACCAAAAACGAAGTGGCTTTAAAAGGACTGGGCCCTGCACAAATACAGTGCCCAATATTTATAGTTTACTAACCCGTCCAGCTTTTGGGGGCTGCTCAAATAGTATTCTAATAAAAGAAACTTAAAATCTAGAATTTCTATTATAAAACAATTAGTTAAATGGCTTTTAGCTTAGTTTATCTAAGACCGCCCTTTTTATTTAACTCAGGTTTCAAGCAGATTTACAGCCTATTTATCTTTCCCCAAAAACTTCACCGCAGTGTCTGGGAAATCCGTGAAGATCCCTGTTGCGCCAGCTTGATTGAGTAACGCATCATACATTTGATTGACATTGCTAAAGAAGGCTGGCAATGCATCTTTACGTACGGTGTAAGGATGTAATTCCATATTATATTTTTTCAATTCTTTCACTAATGGGGTATAAACGACGTTATCTTTCGTAGAATGTTCTTTATCGACCAGCATATACCAACCTGGTCCGACACCGTCAGCATATTTTGCCACTTCTGCCATTGCACCATCTTTGAACATCCAGCCATAATCATAGTTTACCCACTCACCTTGCGGATTTTTTTCTTCCGTTTCGTGCCAATCAGTGTAGGCTATTAACTGAACCAATTTTAAATCCATACCTAATTGTGGAAGTAATTCCGTTTTAATCCGTTTAAGTTCATTAAAATCAAAGGTCTGTAAGTAAACAGGGGCAGATTTTTTTGTATAGCCATATTTTTTTAGCACTTCTAAGGTGGCTTTGGCAATGTCTTTTCCTTCTTTATGATGTAGCCAAGGTGCTTTAATCTCTGGGTAAATACCAATTTTTTTCCCTGTAGATTTTTCTAAGCCTTGAATAAATTCAATTTCATCTTCAAAGGTATGAATTTTAAAATGAGATTTCCACATTGGAAAACGATCAGGATAAACTTGCACTTGTTTTCCGTCTTTCACTTCAAAGTTTTCAGTCATATTTAAAGACTGAATTTCGGCGAGTGTAAAATCAACCACATAATAACGGCCGTCTTCACGCTTACGATCAGGAAACTTCGTTGCCACATCGGTTAAACCATCTAGAAAATGATCGTGAATAACAATTAGATGATCGTCTTTTGTCATCACTAAATCTTGTTCTAAATAATCCGCTTTCTGTCCAAACGCAAGGGCTTTACTTTCTAAGGTATGCTCTGGTAAGTAGCCACTTGCACCACGGTGAGCAATAACGAGCTTTTCTTTGTTATCCATTGTTGGTATTGCAAATGCAGATTGTACGCAGGTGAAAGCTAAGGTGGAACACGCCACAACTTGTGCTAATTTTTTGAGTTTAAACGTCATAAAAACCTCCTTTTAAAGTGCGGTTATTTTTTACAAAGATTTTTACCAAGAAAAAAGGAAGCCTTTTTCAGACTTCCTTTTGTTTATAGATTATTTGCCGTAGTGATCACCTAATGCGGCTTTATGTTTTGCTTCTTGAATAGTTACGATTAAAAGTAACAACACAGCTAAGATACCCCCTGCGATCATTACATAGAAACCGCCGTCCCAGCCGTAATATTCTGCTGCCCAACCAACAACGGCTGAAGCCGAAACTGTACCACCGAGGTAACCAAATAAGCCGGTGAAACCTGCTGCTGTTCCCGCTGCTTTTTTCGGTGCAAGTTCAAGGGCGTGTAAACCAATCAACATTACTGGACCATAAATTAAGAAACCAATGGTTGTCATTAAGATAAAGTCTGTTAATTGATATGGGTTTTCATACCAAGCTTTACCCGCATATTGCGCTAATTCTGACTCTGGTGTTGCTGGGTTAAGCCATAATGCGACCACTGCAACAGTAGTTAAGATCATAAAAATAAAGCCAGTTAAACCACGTTTACCTTTAAACAAGTGATCCGATACCCAACCACAAATTAATGTTCCCGGAATCGCGGCTAATTCATAAATAGTGTATGCCCACGCAGTCCCTTTGATGTTGAAATGTTTCACTTCTCCTAAATATACTGGCGACCATTTCAAGACACCATAACGAATAAGATAAACAAACACGTTAGCAATCGCGATGTACCATAACAATTTGTTTTTCAATACATAAGTAACGAAAATTTCTTTTGCAGTAAGATCATTTTCGTATGTTTTTTCATTGTAATCATCAGGATAGTCATTGCGCCATTTTTCAATCGCAGGCAATCCGCAAGATTGTGGTGTATCTTTCATTACAAAGAAAACAGGGATCGCAGCAAGCATTGCGGCAATACCGGGATAATAAAGGGCTTGTTGCCATACATCTTTAGCTGTCGCTTGCACGCCGTGTTCGCTGAAATAAATTGCACTGGCTAATAACACCATTGCCCCCGGAACCATTCCCCCTACGTTATGCGCACAGTTCCAAATAGAGACGATGGTTCCACGTTCTGATTTAGACCACCAGTGAACCATTGTACGACCACAAGGTGGCCACCCCATTCCTTGGAACCAACCATTGAGGAAAATCATCACGAACATCACTAAAATGCCCGATGTAGCCCAAGGCATTAAGCCCATTAGGGTCATACATAAACCAGAAAGCAACAAACCACAAGGTAAGAACACTTTCGGATTTGAACGATCCGAAATACTTGCCATAATAAATTTAGATAAACCGTAGGCTAAACCCGCCCCAGTTCCGATAATACCGAGTTCGGCTTTATTATAAAGCCCTGCTTCAATCAACCCTTTTTGTGCTAAATCAAAATTAGCACGCACGAAATAATAAGCGGCATAACCGAAAAAAATTCCAGCAAACACTTGCCAACGCAAACGTTTATAGGTGGAATCTATTTTCTCTTTTGGCAACTCCGCAATATGCGGTGCTGGTTTAAATGGTCCAAACATAGAAATTCTCCAATAAAAATAAGTAAGAAGAAAACCCTGCTCTTTTAAGAGCATTTCAGTTTAATATACTATCTGAAAAAAATTCAACGAACAGAAAATAAATCTTTTATTGTGATAAAGATCACAAAATTTTTACATTTTTTTACTTTTTTGTAAAAAATTGTGATCTTCATCACGAATACGAATATAAAAACGCTCATTTTATTTTCCAAAACGAACATTTGGCGTATTATAAAGACAATTCTTTTTTATCTTTTTATTTACAAATTTAATGTGGGGGAAAAGCGATGAAAATATCACCGCACTTTTATAAAAATGCAGAGGACTTTTCGCCTATCAATACCGATGTCATCATCATCGGCGGTGGTGCAACAGGCGCGGGAATTGCGCGCGATTGTGCCTTACGTGGGATTAATTGTGTATTACTGGAACGACGAGATATTGCCACGGGTGCAACGGGACGTAATCACGGTTTATTACATAGTGGGGCGCGCTATGCAGTCAATGATGAAGAGTCTGCACGCGAATGTATTCAAGAAAACTTAATTTTAAAAAACATTGCCCGCCATTGTATTGAAGATACGAAAGGGCTATTTATTACCTTACCGGAAGATGATCTTAATTATCAAAAAACGTTTCTCAATGCCTGTGATGCCGCAGGCATTGAAGCGGTTGCTGTTGAGCCAGAATTAGCCAAACGCTTAGAGCCGTCAGTAAATCCTCACTTAGTGGGCGCGGTTGTTGTCCCTGATGGATCAATTGATCCTTTTCGCTTAACCGCAGCGAATATGCTTGATGCCAGTGAAAATGGCGCTAAAATTTTTACTTATTGTGAAGTCATCTCTCTTATCCGCGAGGGGGATCGTGTTATTGGTACGAAAGTTTATGATCATAAGAATAAAGTAACACGTCTCTTTTTTGCTCCTGTTGTGGTCAATGCTGGGGGGATTTGGGGGCAAGGTATTGCCGAATATGCGGATTTGAAAATTAGAATGTTCCCAGCAAAAGGAGCATTACTGATTATGGGGCATCGCATTAATAATTTGGTTATCAATCGTTGTCGCAAACCTGCGGATGCTGATATTTTAGTGCCGGGCGATACCATTTGTGTCATCGGTACCACATCAAGTCGCATACCTTATGATCAAATTGATAATATGGTAGTAACTCCTGAAGAAGTGGATATTCTTTTCCGAGAAGGCGAAAAACTGGCACCTTCGCTACGCCACACGCGTGTTTTACGTGCTTATGCTGGTGTTCGTCCACTGGTTGCGACAGATGATGATCCTTCTGGGCGTAATGTTAGTCGTGGCATTGTGTTACTTGATCACGCCCAGCGAGATGGTTTAGAAGGGTTTGTTACCATTACTGGGGGGAAATTAATGACCTATCGCCTAATGGCTGAATGGGCAACGGATTTAGTTTGTAAAAAACTCAATAAATCGGCAACCTGTACTACGGCTAACCGCGCCTTACCCGGTTCAGATGCCACACAAGAAGAAACCTATAAACAGATTATTTCTCTCCCCACCCCAATTAAAATCTCCGCGGTTTATCGGCACGGTCAGCGCGCCACAAAATTACTTGAACAAGAACGCCTAGATCGCTCTTTAGTCTGTGAGTGTGAAGCGGTCAGTGCGGGGGAGGTTCGCTATGCGGTAGATGAACTCAAAGTCAATAATTTAGTGGATTTACGCCGCCGTACACGTGTTGGAATGGGGACTTGCCAAGCGGAACTTTGTGCTTGCCGAGCAGCAGGCTTAATGGCTCGTTTTAATGTGGCAACGCCTCGCCAATCTACTACGCAACTCGCTTCTTTTATGGAAGAACGTTGGCGAGGTATTCAACCTATCGCTTGGGGTGAAGCCATACGTGAAGCCGAATTTACCAGTTGGATTTATTACAGCTTACTCGGTTTGAATGATGTAAAACCGCTTGAAGAACAAGCCACACAGGGGACAGATAGCAATGAAATTTGATGTAATTATTATTGGCGGTGGCTTAGCAGGATTAACTTGTGGCATCGCACTACAACAGCAAGGCAAACATTGCGCCATTATTAATAATGGACAAGCGGCGATGGATTTTTCTTCTGGCTCACTGGATTTACTGAGCCAACTCCCTGATGGAAGTGCGGTGGAAAATTTTGTTGAATCTTATCCACAATTTGCCCAACAACTGCCTCATCACCCTTATAGTTTATTAGGTCAAGAGCAGGTGATCGCAAAAGCACAGGCATTTGAGCAATTCGCTCAATCACTGAATTTAGCACTGATTGGGTCATATAAAGAAAATCATTTTCGTGTTACCCCTTTAGGTGGATTGCGACGTACTTGGCTTTCAGCAGATAGCGTACCGACATTTCCATTATCACAAACCGCCTATCCACATAAACATATTGCCGTATTAGGAATAGAAGGCTATCACGATTTTCAACCACAATTACTTGCGGATAACCTGAAACAAAATTCGCAATTTGCCCATTGTGAGGTAAAAATTGGCTACTTATCTATTCCGCAACTGGATGAACTTCGCACAAATGCAAGGGAATTCCGTAGTGTCAATATCTCTCAAGTTCTGGAATATAAATTGGCATTCAGTGAATTAGTCCAAGAAATCAAGCAAGCCGCAAATGGGGTAAGTGCGGTATTTTTACCAGCCTGTTTTGGCATTGAAAATCAAGCCTTTTTCCAGAGTTTAAAACAGGCTTCAGGACTGAATTTATATGAATTACCGACACTCCCACCTTCATTATTAGGTATGCGTCAGCGTAAAAATTTACGTGCTAAGTTTGAGAAATTAGGGGGAATGATGCTAAATGGCGATAAAGCATTACGTGCTGACATTGCCGAGCAACAAGTTAAAGCGCTTTACAGCCAATTACATCAGGATGATGCGCTTTATGCTGATCATTTTGTACTGGCTTCAGGGCATTATTTTAGCTCAGGCATTGTGGCAGAGTTTGAGCGTATTCGAGAACCCATTTTTGATTTGGATATTGTTGGTAATGGCGATTTTGATAATGACAATCGTCTTTCTTGGACGAAAGATCGTTTCTCTGCCCCACAACCTTATCAAAGTGCGGGGGTAAAAATTAACGCAAAATGCCAAGTACAAAAGTGCGGTGAAATTTTAACGAATTTATACGCTGTGGGATCAGTGATTGGCGGTTATAACAATTTAGAACTCGGCTGTAGCTCTGGCGTGGCAGTGGTTACCGCACTTACTGTGGCAGAACAAATTCTGGCAGGGGGTAAATAATGAACATTCAAGAATTAATCGAAAATGCAAAACAAAATGCCGCGTTGCCACCCTCTCATCAATATGTAGATAACAGTTTTGAGAGCTGTATAAAATGTACTGCTTGTACGGCAGTTTGTCCTGTATCAAAACAAAATCCGCTCTATCCCGGTCCAAAACAAGCAGGCCCAGATGGAGAACGCTTTCGCTTAAAAAGTGCAGCATTTTACGATGAAGCACTCAAATATTGCACCAACTGCAAACGTTGTGAAGTGGCTTGCCCTTCAGATGTTAAAATCGGTGATTTAATCGTACGAGCGAGAAATAATCACCTGCAAGCGCAAAAAAAATCGCTTATTCATAAATTACGCGATGCGGTGTTAAGTAATACGGATATTATGGGTAAGCTCAACACGCCATTTGCCCCTGTGGTGAACACCATTACAGGGTTAAAGGCGACAAAATTTCTGTTAGAAAAAACATTAAAAGTCAGTAAACACCGCAGTTTGCCGAAATATTCTTTTGGTTCATTCCGTCAATGGTATAAAAATAACGCCCTTGAACGTCAGCGTTACTATAAAGATAAAGTCGCCTATTATCACGGTTGTTATGTAAACTATAATAATCCTCAACTTGGTAAGGATTTAATCAAGGTTTTCAATGCGTTAGACATTGGTGTGATGTTGTTGGAAAAAGAAAAATGCTGTGGCTTGCCATTAAGTGTGAATGGTTTTCCTAAACGGGCAAAAGAATTAGCGAAATTTAATCTTGCTCAACTTGAAAATACCATTATTAATCAAGAGCTTGATGTGGTTGGCACATCTTCTAGCTGTACAATGAATCTGCGCGATGAATACCATCATATTTTAGCTATGGATAATGCCAAAGTGCGTCCGCATATAAATATTGTGACTAAATATTTATATCAACGCTTGCAACATCAAAAATCACCGCAATTTAAATCAATGCCGTTAAAAGTGGCTTATCACACAGCTTGCCACGTGGATAAAGCAGGTTGGGCGCCTTATACCCTCGCGTTACTTAAACTTATCCCTGATCTAGAGGTGGTGATGCTACCAAGTCAATGCTGTGGTATTGCTGGCACTTACGGCTTTAAAGCCGAAAATTACGAGGTTTCTCAAGCGATTGGTAAAAGCTTATTTGAGCATATTGAAGAAGGGCAATTTGATTTTGTTATTTCTGAGTGTGAAACCTGCAAATGGCAAATTGATATGTCCACTCGCCTTACTTGCTTACACCCCGTAACCTTACTTGCCAAAGCCCTCGCTTAAAGATAAAAAGGGATAGGATTTCCTCTCCCTTTTATTTCACAAGTGCGGTGTTATTTTTTCCTGTTTTGTCTCATCGCCTTATGTTAATCAGATGAAATAATGAACATTATTCACAAATATGTACCACGGTATTACTCGCTTCAAGTAATTGGCTGATCGTGTCAGAAGGTGGGGTATCGGTAAATAAATGGCTCAACTCTGATAACGATCCAAGACAAACCATTGCACGGCGATTAAATTTAGAATGATCCGTAGCAAGGATGGTATTACGCGAACTTTCAATAATGGCGCGCTTCACTTGAACTTCGTGGTAATCATAATCTAGCAAGGTACCATCAGCATCAATGGCACTAATGCCTAAAATACCAAAATCTAAGCGAAATTGTTTAATAAAAGCCACTGTCGCTTCACCAATAATCCCGCCATCTTGGCGTAACGATCCGCCTGCCATCGTAATATTAAAACTTTTATTCTGCATCAAAATATAAGCGGCATTGAGGTTATTGGTTACAATGCGTAAATTTTTATGATTTAACAACGCATTTGCTACCGCTTCTGGTGTCGTACCAATATCCATAAATAAAGAAGCACCATTTGGAATAATCTTTGCAACTTCAGCCGCAATTCGTCTTTTTTCTGCTGAAAAAAAATGTTTCCGTTCTACATAATCCGAATTTTCAGAGGTGGATGGCGAAGCTGCGCCTCCGTGATGACGGCTAATTAAATTATTTTCCGCAAGCTCATTTAAATCACGCCGAATGGTTTGTGGACTGACACCTAATAAATTGACCAGATCTTCTGTGCTAAGATAGCCATTTTGTTTCACTAAGGAAATGATTTTTTTATGGCGAAGAGATTGTTTCATTTCTTATTCCTAACTTATGTTGTGTTTATTTTTTAATGCGACTTTTGGGCTAACTAAGCAAGATTTTTAGCCCAGCCAGTATAATGCCTGTAAGAAAACCACTAATATGTGCGCTATTTCCCATCGAAATCCCAATCAATGGGCTAACAAAACCAAAGGCAATACCGACAAGGAGCATAGTAAAAAAGCCTTGCGGTAAATGAAAGAGCGACTGGCGACTCAATTTATCTAATACAAGAACATAACCCAACACCGCATACACGACACCAGATAAGCCAAAAAATGCGGGTCCCGATGCCATATTTTGTGCAAAGCCACTGATAAAGGCGGAAAGCAAATACAATAGAACAAGGGTTGTTGTGCCAAATTTCTGCTCAATTTTCCCTGCAAAAATCCACCACCACACTAAATTAAAGGTGATATGCCAAAGGGAAAGATGCACAAGGCTATGCGTAAAATAGCGCCAAAGTTCTGCTTGTTCCGCATAGCTGTCAGGATAATGTGTTGCTAACAAAATTGGCTGATTAAAACCGAGCAACTGAAAAAGGTAAACGCACAAACAGAGTGCGGTTAAAAAAACGGTGAATTTTTGTTGTTTCCATTGTGAAAATGAAGGTAATTTCCACCGCACTTTATTTTCGTTATCTTGTTCAAGTTTGCCCGTTTCCCAGCTGGCCTGTTGATATTTCTCAGCAAAAGGATGGCGAAGAAATTCATCACGCTCTTGCGCTATTTGGCTTAATTGTGGGCAATCCTCCGCCACATATACAGCAAGCATAATGCCATATTTTGTTTGCTCTTCTTTCACTTCAAGTGGCACTTGATATTTCTGCGCAATATAATCACGAAAGTAAAAGGCAAAATTGCTGATTTCACTACCAAATAAACGTTGCATTTGTTATATTCCTTTCTCCCAAAATATTGAATAAATGATTGCTGAATATGAATAAACAAAAAATGCCTACTGGCTTTAGCCCTTTTACTTGGACGCTTGCCATTTTTTGCCTGCCCATTTTGTTATGGCCTTTGGCGCTACTTATCTCGCCAAATTTATTGAAAAACCCAAGTTTGAGCGATTTACAAATCACGTTGATGTCCATTTTTTTCTGGGTTTACCCGCTCATTTTAGGCATTAGTGCAAGAATACTTTACCTGATTCATCAACGCAATGCACCAAAAGCCAAAGGCTTGCTGTTATTAAGTGCGGTGATTTTTTACGCTATTTTAATCTATATCTGTGTTGTGGGATTCAATGCTTAAATGAGGAAATCGCTCATCGCCTGATTTAAGTTCAGAATAAGATATCTCCGCGATATGCGAAAACAAGTTAATTCACCTTAAAACGGCATTCTATATTCTGCACTGTCTATCTATAAACAAAAATCCAAGTCAATTTTCTACCGCACTTTATCGAAACGATGACTGAATATAAACGAGGCGAACGTTGTTCGCCTACTTGTTATAAAATAATTTCCAGTTTATCGTAAGCACGTTGTACTTTTTGCAACGCTTTCTCGACATTCTCATCACGAGCGAGTAATACTCCCATTCTACGATGCCCTTGCACTTCACCTTTAGCAAATAAACGAAGATCGGTATTAGGTTCAGTTAGCACATTTTCTAATCCCGCAAACTGTACATTTTGCGAATGCCCCTCTACCACAATGGCTTTTGAGGCAGCTGGGCTAATTAAATTTATTTGTGGAATTGGAAGCCCTAAAATTGCACGAGCGTGCAAAGCAAATTCTGATAATTCCTGCGAGATAAGGGTAACCATTCCTGTATCGTGTGGACGAGGCGACACTTCGTTGAAAATGACATCATCGCCCGATACAAACATTTCTACACCAAAAATGCCTCGCCCACCTAGTGCAGTCGTGATTTTTTCTGCAATTTGCTGGGCTTTCGCTAATGCTACTTCAGACATTGTTTGAGGTTGCCAAGATTCACGATAATCGCCCTCTTCTTGACGATGCCCAATAGGGGCAAGGAACGCCGTGCCACCGATATGACGAACCGTAAGCAAGGTAATTTCATAATCAAATTTTACGAACCCTTCAACAATCACACGTCCTGCCCCAGCGCGTCCGCCTTGCTGGGCATAATCCCACGCGGTTTGCAACTGTTCAAGGGATTTCACGATACTTTGTCCGTGTCCAGAAGAAGACATAATCGGTTTTACCACACAAGGCACACCAATTTTTTCCACTGCCCGTTGGAAATCCGCAAAATTATCAACAAACTGATAAGGCGATGTTGGCAACCCTAATTCTTCGGCGGCCAAACGGCGAATGCCTTCACGGTTCATCGTTAAGCGAGTGGCTTTCGCCGTAGGGACAACATTAAACCCAGCTTGCTCTAATTCCATCAAGGTTTCCGTCGCAATCGCCTCTACCTCAGGCACAATATAATCTGGCTGTTCTTTTTCCACTAACGCTTTCAATGCTTCACCATCAAGCATTGAAATGGTATAAGCACGATGAGCAACTTGTTGAGCAGGTGCATTTTCATAACGATCAACGGCAATCACTTCAACGCCCAAACGTTGTAACTCAATCACCACTTCTTTGCCTAATTCACCTGAACCTAACATCATCACTTTCGTTGCATTTGCAGTGAGTGCCGTACCTAATGTTGCCATTGCATTTTCCTTCTTGAATTAACGATTATTGTGTTAAAAGACGTTCATCTAATAATAAATCTTCATTTTTATTTACCCCAACACCACGTTCAAGGATATGTTGTGCAATTTGATGGGCTTCTGGCAAAGAATGTTCAGTGTAAGTACCACATTGATATTCGTTTAATTCAGGAATATTTTTTTGATCTTGCACGTGTAAAATATCATTCATAGAAGCAAGCCAAGCCTGCGCCACTTGTTGCTCGTTTGGCGTGCCGATCAATGACATATAAAATCCCGTACGGCAACCCATTGGCGAAATATCAATAATTTCGACATTTTCACTGTTCAAGTGATCACGCATAAAGCCAGCAAAAAGATGTTCTAAGGTATGAATACCTTTAGGGGGCAAAATCTCTTTATTTGGAAGACAAAAACGTAAATCAAAAATCGTAATGTCATCGCCCTTTGGGGTTCGCATTGTTTTTGCAACACGTACTGCAGGGGCATTCATTTTCGTATGATCAACTTTAAAACTATCGAGTAATGGCATAAGGTTTCCTTTTCTTGAATTAAAATGTAAATTTTTGTAAAAAAAATTCAATATTCTCTGAACTTTTCTGTTATTATTCGGTCTGACAGTATAGCAACTTGCAGTTGTTTTAATAAATTTGATTCCTTAAGTTATTTTTGCCACTCTTTATGAGTGGCTTTTTCTTGCCTAATTTCTGCAATAACCGAGTTATACACGTCAAGCTAGTATAAGCAAAGTACAAAAAGCGAACAACCCAAATTTATTTTTGTAATTTTTTGTAAATTTTCTTCAAGTTATGTTATTATAGCTTTCCACAAAAAATAGCAACTTGCAGTTGTTTAATAAAAATTGGTTCCTTAGGTTATTTGCCACCTTTCAAGGTGGCTTTTTTTTACTTAAATATGGCTAATGAGCAATAACAACATATAGCGAAATAATTTTCCAATCATTATAAATAATAGGGATTTCAACCAGTTAAACTGCAACCAACCTGCCATCGCACAAAAGGCGTCGCCCACAATGGGTAACCAGCTTAATAATAATGTCCAAATGCCATAACGCTGAATTTTGTTTAATGCCCAGCGTTGTTGTCGATTTTTTTGTTCTAGTTTTGGAAGCCCGCGTCCAATCACATACGTGGTCATACCACCTAATGTGTTGCCAAGCACGGCAGCAATAAGCAATTCAACAAGATCAATGGAAAAAATCGTCCCAATAAAAGGTGCGGTCAAAAAAAGGAAAATAATTTCAGAATTGCCGGGTAGCACGGTGGCGCTAAGAAAGGCACTACTAAACATTATCCACAGGCTATTTTGTGATCCCAATAGCCCCTCTCTCAGCCAATCAAGCATAGCCTGCCATATATTTGTGAATGTAATTGAGCCTATCTTGCTCCGTAATTTGGCGTATCACTTTGGCTGGATTGCCTACCACAAGGCTATTGGCGGGAATATCTTTGTTCACCACTGCTCCTGCGCCAATCACCACGTTATCGCCAATCGTTACTCCGCCTAAGATAATGGCATTGCCCCCCACCCATACATTATTGCCAATAGAAATCGGCAGTGCGTGTTCCCAATCTTGATTGCGTAACGCCGCATCAAGAGGATGCCCTACCGTATAAAGGCTCACATTTGGTGCTAGCATCACATTATCCCCAATGGTGATCCCCCCATTATCGAGCATTGTACAATTATAATTAGCAAAAAAATTCGCTCCCACTTCAATAAAGCAACCATAATCACAAAAAAACGGGGCATTAATATGAGGTCCATTTTTACATTTCCCTAAAATCTGCTGAATTAACACCGCTCTTTTTTCTGTTTCCGAAGGGCAAATTTGTGTATTGTATTGAAAAAGTCGCTTTTTATTTTCAAGACGAAGTTGTGCTAATTCAGGATCATTGGGTTTATGTGCCAAGCCCGCGAGCATTTTTTGTTTATCAGATAACATTTAATTACCCTTAATCAATTGATTGATACGCACATCAAAAACGTCCATTCCCGCAGCCAACCCAGCTTGCACGCCAAGATCCGCATCTTCAAATACCACACAACGTTGTGGATTAACCTTGATCAATTCTGCGCAGCGTAAAAATGTATCGGGTTCAGGTTTGTGATTAACCACATCTTCTGCGGTAACCACCGCATCAAAATAAGCATGTAAATCAAATTTATCAAGCAATAAATTGGTCACATTGCGGTGCGATCCCGTTCCCAACGCTAATGGTTTTTGTCCAGCAAATTTTTTCACCACCTGTGCAGCGGGTAATAAGGTGGAATGTTGCATAATTAATTCAATGCCATATTGGCGTTTCAATTGAATCACTTCGTCAAACAACGCCATTGGCATTGCCGCTTCTTTCATCATTTTTTCAGCAATCACTTTTACGGGCGCGCCACCAAGGTCATAAATCATCTGCCCATTCAAAGGATAACCCAAGGTTTCCCCTACTTTATCCCACGCTTTTTTATGACTTGGCATTGTGTCGATAACGGTACCATCCATATCAAAAATGAGCCCATCATAATCAGCCAAAAACGCTAAATCTGTCATTAATCACTCCCTTTTTTAAAATTTTTCGTATTTTGCTACAAATTTGTGATCCCTGCACTGTTTTATTTGAAGAGATTTCGGTAAAGTTAGGCTTAAACAGAATTTATCACAAAAAATTACCGCACTTTCTAACCGAAAAATGATTTCGAGGTGGCAATGAGGCTGCAACAACAATTAACTTTTTTATTACAACGAAAGTTGATCGATGAAGAAATCGTGCAATGGATGCTACATATCCGCGATCATTTGCTCAAGCAATGGCACGTTGATGTCGAAAGTCCACAGGTTTTAATGCTATTCAATCACATTGCAATGGCATTAGGGCGAATAAAACGGGGTTATACTGCAACCCCACTCGCAGCGGATATTTTGGCTGAAATACAAAGTGCGGTTGTTTTTCCACAGATTTTTCAACGCCATTCAGAATTGCTTGCATTACTGCCTATCTCAATTCCTGACAGTGAACAAACGCATTTTATCGCAAATATTTATTCGCTTTCATTAAGCCAACCACAAATTCTAACTAAGGCAGTATGAAAATATATTAGGAGAAGTAAATAAAAAAGGTATTAGATAAGATGGCGCACCCGAAAGGATACCATTAGTTAATTAAATCAAATCATTATATAAATATGGTGCAGTTTTGGATCATATTATAAATTATTAATATAACCGCTTAAAATTACAGCAAATAGATCTAATTTTGCGTTTTATTGCGTTGGTTTGCGTTGGAAGATCTGAAAGAAAGGATCTCAATGCCGTTATTATGCAAAAGGCTTGAACAAGGATCGCAATTTGCGTTGAAATCACTACATTTACTGTGCGGGCGTGGCGAGGATATGACCGCGATTTTTCAGGCGTGGTTTTGTGCTAGAAAATGGGGGAAAATAGGTTTTCGTGCTTGGTGGGATTATGTGGTTTGTTATAATAACAGCGGGCAGTATTATTATATTACAGTAAAAAGAATAGCTATTTTGTGCGGTTAAATCTATTTTTAAGCCTAGGCTTTTATTAAAACTAGGCAATAAAAATCCCGTGCTGAACACGGGAATAGTTGATGAAGTCTTTCGAGTTTATTCAAAAATTATAAGAAATTGCACCGCACTTTATTTGGATTTCACTCGCTTTCTAATAGCTTGTAATCTTCAAAACGAATCACTTCAAGCCCAAGCCAATCGTTGATCTCTTTTAGCCGTTCCTGCAATGGAATGATTTCATTCACAAAAAATACTCTTGTGGCTTTTTCCACATCACCGAAACCGCCTGTATTATTTGGGATAATCCCCATTAATTGCGGTGGCACACGGTGAGCGGCAAGGACATCATCACGACTTGCATTTTTGATATTCATAAATTCATCTTTGGCTACCGCATCAGAAAGGGGGATCACTTGCAGCCCTTCTTTTTTGCCGTTTGGCACATAGATGAATAAATTTTTAAAATTGCCTGTGCCTTTGGTTTGTTTGATTTGATTTTTAATGGCCTCAATGTCATCGCGGGTTTGCGTTGGGTCAGTCATATAAATAATTGATCCTGCGTGCGCCCCATTCAAATAATATTTACGGCGGAACAGCGTGGCACTCTCATTTAAAAACGCCGATTGCAAACTCGCCAGATATTCAGGTGTACCATAAACTTCCTGATTAATATCAGGGTTAATCAGGCAGAAGACCGAATCTTTGGCGAACTCATATTCTTCATAGCCATTCACAATTTGGAAAAATTGCCCATCTTGCACGCCATTGCGCATATATTTTGCTAATGGAGCTTTTAAGCTCACCACCTTACCAAAAGCATTTTTCACTTTTTCGAGATAAGCATAACCAAACACCAAATAATCTTGCACCAGTTTTTCCAATTGCGTGCGGGGCAAAAGTGCGGTGGTTTTACAGGTGGAAAGCAAGATATTCTTTTTCACCGTGATCGCACTTTGATGATGCGGCGACGCATTTAAGGCTTTGGCTAAATAGCTTGGGTTAATGGGTGGCTGATAATATTTGTCATACATCAACACCGCTTCAAAATAATTCAGAATTTCAGCCCTGTCTAACACAGGGATAGGCTCACCAAAACTAAATGCTTGGGTTTTGCTATTGTTAAGTGCGGTCATTTTTTTGCGAGATTTTTTCATAAATTATCCTAGTCAAAAGTAAAAATAGTGGATTGTTGGCTGCCAATATCACCGCCCGAACCATAAGGCACATTTAAAATGCAGTTCATAATCGCCCAAGAAATATCGCCGTGGCTAGCTTCTTCCGAACGGTCAGAAACGTAGGTAATTTTGCCGGTGCTAGTGGTGCGTTTTTTGATGGTCATAAAACTAGTGAGAATATCCACGCCATCAAATTTCAAGCGGCGTTTTTGGATTAAGTTTTGCGTTTTCAGAATCATTTCATTTTTAATATCAGGGTTATAAGTCAGCCCTGTTGCCATAGGGTAAAACTTCAGCACTTCTTGATACACACCTGACCCCATTCCCGTTTTATCAATCACAATGTGGGTAACATTATAATCATCACAAAACTGGGCAATGCGTTTGGCTTGTGCTTCGTAATCCATACCGTGAAAGGTTTGATGATGTAGCACCCGATAATCGCCACCTTCCACGCGTGGCGGTGCGACAATCGCCAATGCCGCGCGGTCGCCTGTATAAGCAGGGTCATAACCTAGCCACACTTCGCGATTACCAAATGGACGATTCCAACTAGGTACAAAATCGTGCCATTCTTCAAGGCTATCCACTTGGCAAAGTTGCAAGTCAGCTGCCTTAAATGCACTGGTGCTATCATCAGCAAATTGGCATAAAAAAAGTTGTTCAAATTCTTCCTTTGAGTTCTCGGCTAACAAATCTTCAATGTTAAAGAGATTACAACCGCCCTCTAAGGCATCATAAATCGTTACGATTTGTTTCCACTGGCGATCACCGCATAATTTCCCACCTCGCAAACTCGTGTGGGAAATATCAATGTCCACTTTTTCGCCTTTGGCACGGTTACGGTTAAACGCCTTGCCCGAAAAAAACGCATAGGCAGGGTGGGCAATGGTTGTTGGCGTGGAAAAATAGGTTTGGCGATAGAATTTCTGCGCCGCCATACCCGATGCCACTTTGCGCATCACATCAAATTTCGGCACCCAGAAAATCTCATCGAAGTATAAATTGCCGTGATAAGATTGGGCGGTTGCCGAGTTTGTCCCTAAAAAGATTAATTCTGCACCATTTGGCAATTTAATGGTTTCGCCTTTCAGTTCCACGTCCGCTTTTTGCTTGGCGTAATTCACGATATAAGATCGAAACTGCAAGGCTTGCTTTTTACTGGCAGACAGAAAAATTTGATTATGCCCCGTGGTTAAAGCATCCACTAAGGCTTCGTGGGCGAAGTAATAGGTTGCTCCAATCTGACGGCTTTTTAAAATATTGCGGATGCGGTGCTTTTTCGCATCGTGCCAAACGCGCTGATAAGCAAACATTTCTTCCAAAAAGCCATTAATAAGCAATTCTTCTTGTTCTTGGTTAATGGCATTTTGTTCAGGTTTCTTGCGTTCGCTTTTATAACGGTTTTTCAGTTTCGGGTTTAAATCCGTTTCATTGCCTTCGCCAAAGGAATAGCGTTTCACCCTTGCTGCATCTTTCATTTGGCGCATTAAAAAATCTAACTCTTTCAAGTCAGATCCTGTTTTCACATCTTTTCGTAGCAACAATAAATAGCGAGTTTCAATGCCAAGTTCCACACGGCTGATAGATGCCATTTCGTCCCATTTCTCACGTTCTTTCCAGCTCGAAATGGTCGATGTGGGAATATTCAATTGGCGAGAGATTTCCGCAATTTTATAACCGCCAAAATACATCACCTGCGCTTGGCGTTTGTTGTCCACTTCTAAAGGGGCTAAGTCTATTTGCTCTGTTTGTTCTTGTTCGCTCATCACTTAATAAAATTTGATTTTGAATGACCGCATAATAGAAACCCCATTGCGCACCGTCTCGCCTTTGTGCGTGTTAATAAGATATTCACATACGCAACCCATAGACCGCAAAAATAAAACCTTACAGAATGTTGGCAATTTGAACACCACACCGAAACCGAAAGGACACACTATGTCGAAAAAATCAAAATGGGTTGTGATTGCCACCGAAGGGGCAACCACAGACGGCCGCGAAATCCAGCGTAACTGGATTGAAGAAATGGCAGAAAGCTATGATCCAAAGAACACTTATGGCGCAAGAATTAATCTTGACCACATCAAATTTAATACCTATTGGAAAGATGTGCCGAACTCACAATGCTTTGGTGATGTGTTAGCACTCAAAGCAGAAGAACGTGAAGATGGTAAATTGCAATTACTCGCTCAATTAAAACCGACTGATGCCTTGATTGAACTCAATCGCGAAGGGCAAAAAGTTTATACATCTGTGGAAATCGACACCAATTTTGCTGACACAGGCAAAGCCTATTTAGTGGGATTAGCAGTAACAGATAACCCAGCAAGCCTTGGCACAGAAATGTTATCCTTTTCTCATAACGGCTTAAACAGTCGCAAACTCAAAGCAGATAATCTATTTACCGCAGCCATTGAAACGGCTTTAGCGTTTGAAGAAATCAGCGAAAAACCGAATTTTACGGTATTTGAAAAAATCAAAGCCTTATTTGCCAAAAAAGAAAGCAATGATGAACAACGCTTTGCCGATTTGCAAAAAGCCCTTGAGTTACTCGCCGATCAAACCAAAGAAACGCAAGAAAAACTCACCGCACTTGAAAGCGATTTGCAACAAAATCAAGCCCAGCTCACCGAAGTGCAGAATGAAAATCAGCACATTAAAGCACAATTTGCCGAGCTGGAAAGTAAACCTGCTCAACATTACACCGCACGCCCACGCATTGCGGGTGAAAAAACTCACGAACACTTAACAGATTGCTAAGGAACTTTTATGCGTAACGAAACCAAACAGAAATTTAATGCCTATGTTGCACGCATCGCCGAGCTTAACGGCGTAACCGTCGATGACGTAAAAGAAAAATTTACCGTTACCCCAAGCGTAGAACAAAAACTTGTCGAAAAAGTGTTGCTTAGCTCACAATTTTTACAATGGATTAATGTGGTGCGTGATCCACTAATGGAAGCGGAATTAGTCGGTTTAGATGTTGCCGCTGCCATTGCTAGCACTACAGATACCAACAACAAAGAACGCGAAACAAAAGATATTTCCTCAATGTCTGGTCGCCGTTATAAGTGCGAACAAGTCAATTTTGACACCCATATCCCTTGGATCAAGTTAGACCAATGGGCAAAACACCCTGATTTCCAACAAAAATTAGCCAGCCTAACCCAGCGCACTATTGCCTTAAATCTCATTATGATGGGCTTTAATGGCACAAGCCGCAGCGAAACCTCTAATTTATCGTCAAACCCGAAATTGCAAGACGTGAAAAAAGGCTGGTTGCAACAGTTACGTGAAGATAAACCCGCTCACGTAATGAACGGTGCAAGCACCGAAAACAAAATCAAAGTGGGGAAAGGACAAAGCAAGAACAATGGCTATGAAAACATTGATGCCTTGGTAATGGACGCAGTGAACACTTTAATTGATGAAGTTTATGCTGATGACACCGATTTAGTGGTTATTTGCGGTCGCGAAATTCTCAACGATAAATACTTCAATATGGTAAACACCGATTTGAAACCAAGTGAGGATTTAGCCAGCCAAGTGATTATTTCACAAAAACAAATTGGTGGTTTAAAAGCCATTCGTGTGCCGTTCTTCCCTGCGAAATCTATCTTGATTACCCGCCTTGATAATCTTTCTTTGTATATTCAAGAAGGGGCAATGCGTCGCTTTGTGATTAATAACCCAAGACGAAACCGTATTGAAGATTTTCTTTCGCAGAATATTGATTACAAAATCGAAGAATACGGCTGCGCAGCATTGATTGAAAACATCACCTTTGAGGATAAAGAAGAATAATGGCTGAAAGATTGTCGCCCGCACAACGCCACTTAATGGAAGTTTCCGCCGCTGTTGCCCACGCGGCGGAACAGGAAGATTTAAGCCAATACAGCGAATATGAAAAACTCTGTCGCCTATTGGCTCGTCATAAGAAAAATCTGAAAGAACTGCAATCTAACGAGCGTAAAGCGGCATATAAAAAAGAGATTTTGCCAAACTATTTACCGTGGATTGAAGGGGCATTGTCCGCTGGCACAGGAAAACAAGATAACGTGTTGATGACGTGGTTAGTCTGGGCGATCGACTGCAACGAATATCACCTTGCATTACAAATTGCCCATTATGCCGTGTTCCACGATTTGCGCCTGCCCGAGCCATTCACCCGCACGCTTGGCACATTGCTTGCGGAAGAATTTGCCGACAAAGCCAAAGCTGCAATGGCAATTAATCAGCCTTTTGAAGTGGCTTATTTAGAGCAAGTGCAAAATCTCACCGCCAATCTTGATATGCCCGATGAAAGCAGAGCAAGATTATTGCGCGAATTAGGATTATTGCTTGCCGAAAGCCAACCAGAACAAGCCCTTACTTATCTGGAAAAAGCACTAAGCCTAAATCAACACATCGGCGTAAAAGGCGAAATCAAAAAATTAAGAAAACACCTTGATTTAACCGCTCAAGAACAGGGTGAAACCGAATAATGCCCCGTGTAAATCGCCCGAATGTGTGGCAATTTTTAGGAAAATTTTGCTTGTTTGAGCGTAGCGAGTTCAAAATTTTCCGTTAAGAAAATTGACACTAAAAGAGGAAAAGCGATTTAGTCGGGGTGTGTTCTTTGGTTCTTTCTTGCACAAGCAAGAAAGAACATAACCCGAGCATATCACGCCACGGCGGGGCGGATTAAAAGTGCGGTCAAAAAAATCATCGAATTTTACCACCGCACTTCATTAATCCCCACCCCGCATTTTTTAAGGATAACACAATGTCAGACGGCACAATCTCCATAAAACTTGCCCACGATTACGCAATGCCTGCCGTGCAACGCCAAGTGGAAAAAGTGGGTAGCGAAGACAGCATCAGCAATGATGGCTTTTTCCCCGATTTATCACTGGCAGATTTCCGCAATCAAGCCCGTGTAGATGGCACAGTAACCACCGCACGGCTGCAGGATGCGGTGATTGAAGCAATGGCAAGTGTCAATCAAGAACTGGCAAGCCTTAAACCACAAGATAGCGACAGCACGTTTTATGATATTGCTTGCCCACAAATCAACGGCGAAAGCCTAATGGTTTACCGCTACCGCCGAGCTGTAACCTGCTTAGCACTGGCTAACCTCTATGAGCGTTACACCAGCTACGACACCACAAACGACGGCGAGAAAAAAGCCGAATTGCTCAATGAAAGCATTGACGAGTTACGCCGTGATGCCCGCTTTGCCATTAGCGATATGCTAAAAGTGCGAAGAATAAATGTGGAGCTGATTTAATGAAAGTCTATGCACAACAAAATGACAACCTTGATGCGATTTTATACCGCTATTTTGGCGATCCAACGGGATTATTAGAAATTACCTGTGAACTCAATCCACATCTAATGCACCTGCCTATTTTACCATTGGGGGCAGAGGTGATTTTGCCCGATCCCGACACAGAAAAAATCAGCGTTGCACAAGATAGCGTGCAACTTTGGAGCTAATAATGCACGACACCACAACAAAAGTTTCATACACAGGGGCAGGGTTTACATTCTTTATGGGGCGAATTGCCGATATGTTTAGCAATATTAATTGGGCAGATGCTGCCTCAATGGTGGGGATTGTAATAGGGATCGCCACCTTTGCCGTTAATTGGTATTACAAGAAAAAAGATTTTGAATTAAAAAAACAAGAATTAGAGGGACGAGCCAATGCAAAGAAAAATTACTAAATGGGCGTGTTCTGTTGTTGCTGTGGTTGCCCTCACCGTGGCATTACACGGCAAAGAAATTCGCACCTCACAAGCAGGCTTATTACTGATTGGCAATGCCGAAGGTTGCCAACAAAAAACCTATCAATGCCCTGCAGATGTCTTAACCGTAGGCATTGGCACAACCAACGCCATAGAACCGATTAAACGCAACAAGGTTTACAGCTTGCCTGAAATCGCCAGTTTATACGCCAAAGGCATCAAACAAGCGGAAAAATGTGTGATCACCTATGCCAACGGCAATGCAATGCCGCAAGGCGCATTTGATGCCTTGGTATCCATCACTTTTAACATTGGTTGCGCTAAGCTCAAAAATAGCACCTTGTTCAAAATGGCGCGCCTTGGGTATAGCAAAGCAATGTGCGACCAATTCCCACGTTGGATTTATGTTAACGGAAAAGTGCTAAAAGGCTTAGTTGATCGCCGCAACAAGGAGCGTGCCAGATGTTTAATTTCTTAACATTGAAAGAAAAAGGACTGTTATTGATTGGCCCGATCATATTAGTGCTAATTATCCTCTTTCAGGGCTGGCAAGCCACGCATTGGCACGAACAAGCCATCAAAGAAAGTCAGCTCAAAACCCAATGGCAACAGGCATACCAAGCCCTAAACCAAGATGTAAAAAAATTTACCGAACAACAAAACAGGCTAATTGCGGAACTAAGCCAGCAAAAAGCGCAATACAAGCAACAAAATGAGGAACTGACTAATGCACTTAACCAACACCAAAATTGGGCTAATCAGCCTTTGCCTGCTGATGTGCAACGCCTGCTCAACCCAAACCGTGCCACAACCACGCCCGATACTTTGCCCACAAAGCAATGAGTGCGGTAGTTTTTCCGCCCAGATTCGCACAAATGGCGAATTGGCGAAAGCCTATGTGCAGACACAACAGCATTTAGCCTTGTGCCTCACCGAAAACCAAGCCTTGAAACGCTGCATCACCGACTTTAATCAACAGGATAAACAATGACAGATAACCTAGACCGCGCACAACAGCTTGAACAAATGCAACGCGAAATCGCATTAAAAAAGCACCGCACTTTTAAAGGCGTGAGTGCCTTATATTGCCAAGATTGCGATGAGCCAATCCCCGAAAAACGCCGACAACTCATTCAAGGCGTTCAGCGGTGTGTGGATTGCCAACAACGTATGGAATTTAATCAAAGAAACGTGAAAAAATGAAAAAAACAGCTATTTTCCTAGCAATTGCAACTGCCTTACCTTGTTTCGCGGATACTTATACTGTGAAATTTAGAGATGGTGTCTTTGGAAGATATTCCAATTATCCTGATGGAAGAATTGTTGAAGTTTGTATTCATCAAGTTGGTTATTTGATGACAGATAACGGACATCTTATTGTTGCAGTTGATAAAAACAATCGCCCACTTGTTTGTGAGACATCTAATGAAAAAACCAAACCAACTGCGGACCGTCCTTGAAAAAAGCTATCCTGATTTTGTTGCTAATCCCGACAGATTACAGCTTTTTGT
Organism: Avibacterium sp. 21-595; assembly: GCF_023611905.1. NCBI lineage: Bacteria > Pseudomonadati > Pseudomonadota > Gammaproteobacteria > Pasteurellales > Pasteurellaceae > Avibacterium > Avibacterium sp. 21-595. The sequence goes on from NZ_CP091455.1 coordinate 2,250,574, forward strand.
CGATAACGGGCGCATTATTGCCACAGGCGGAAACAGCTTAAGTTTTGAATATCGCTACACCCTTGACATTATCGCAACCGATTTTGCCGATGATCTTGCACGCCTTATTGTGCCGATTGAGGCCTATCTCAAAACTAACCAGCCAGAACTGTTTGAAAACCCACAACGGCGTGAAGAAGCCTTTAAATTTGAGGTGGATTACAACAATAACAACACCTTAGATGTCGCCTTTAAAATCCAGCTCACAGAACGGGTGGTCGCCAAGAAAACCAGTGAAAACGAACTGAATTTAGAATATGCCCCAGAGCCACAATGTGAAGATAATTCAGCAATGGAGCAATGGCAAGTTTACTTGAAAAAACAGTTGATTTTTGAGGGGAAAACGCTGAATGGCAACAATTGACGAAGTCAACACAAGGCTTAATGCCCTGATTAATAACCTTAAGCCCCAAGCTCGCCGAGTCTTGGCACGCAACATTGGGCAACAGTTACGCAAAAGCCAAGCCAAACGCATACAGACACAGAAAAACCCTGACGGCACAGCCTTTGAACCACGCAAACCACAAAAACAGCTACGCAAAAAGAAAGGCAGAATCAAACGCAAAGCAATGTTTGCCAAACTCCGCACTACAAAACACCTGCGTTTTCGTGCGGAAGCCAACGCAATCAACATCGGTTTTAACGGTGGTTCAGCAGCCATTGCCAACATACACCAACAAGGCTTAAAAGCCCGAGTGCGGAAAGACAGAGATTACAAAGTGCAATATGCCCAGCGCGAATTGCTGGGCTTTAGTGATGAAGATAAGGAATTAATTGAGGGGTTGGTTATTGAGCAGTTGGGTTCTGTTTAAATAACGCAAGAATCAATTCAAGCATTATTTCCTCCTAGTATTTATAAAACCATTTTTACCCCAAATTGCTTCAACAAGGGTAGGAATAATAAGTAAAGATAACAACGCTTGCCATAAAGAATCATTAATAAAATGATAATAAATAAATGGTGTCGCAAGCGTTAAAGGTGAACATAACGCGTGAATTTTATCTCGTTTATTGGTTGCTAACTCATACTGATCTTTCACCGAAATAATACCTGTATAGGCAACAGCAAGTGGCACGCCAATCACGAATGCAATAACTAATAATATAGCCAAAAAAGCAATAAAAAATCCAATCATATAACACTCCTTAGTGTGCCTTATTTTTGGATCAAAAAAATCACATTGTCAATAAAAATTGAGGTTGAGAATGAATAAATTACAAATACAAGTGCTATTAAGTGCGGTAGATAAAATGACTGCACCATTACGAACAGTTGAAAGCAAAACAAAAAAACTCTCCCAAGCCCTAAGTGAGAACAAAGAAAAGCTCAAAGCCTTAGAAAAGGTGCAAAATCAAATGGGCAGTTTTGGGCGAATGAAATCTAATATAGAGCAAAGCGCACAAAGCATTCAAAAATATGCGTCAAAAATTGATACGCTAAAAGAAAAACACGAAACCCTGAAACTAACCAGAGATAAGTTAATTGTATCTATCAAAGATCATAAGCGAAAAGTTGATACCTTACTATCAAGACAAAAAGCATTAGCTGCATCAAATCAAGCAAATAGCTCTAAATATGCTGAACTTACTGCACAAATTAACCGTGCTAATTTTTCCATTTACACAATGGAAAATAATTTACAACAAAATAAACGTGCATTAAGTGATAATAAGAAAAGCCTTACTGCAGAAAAAGCCGCACTGAAAGCCAGTCGCCACGAAAAAGCCAAACAGCTTGTGGAATTACGCCGTTTACGCCAAAAACTCAAAGAAAGTGGCATTGATGTAAAACGTTTTGGTACCAATGAAATTATTACTAAAAATAAAATCAGAGAGGCAACAAAAGAGATTGAAAAGCAACAGAAAGCATTGGAACGATTGAATAGAACAAAGCAAAATAATGAACGTTATAAAAAACAGGTTCAATCTTTAAAAAATGGTAGTGATAGATTAGCCAATTTAGGGCAAAAATCAATGGTAACAGGGGCAGCGGGAATAGGATTACTCGCTAAACCAACTGCTGAATTTGCAGCCGCCGAGAAAGCAGCAATCAATTTAAAAGTCGCAATGATGGATAAAGATGGAAAAGTTTCAAAAGATTATGAAAAAATCAACCAACTTGCGACAAATTTAGGTAATAAGTTACCGGGTACTACAGCTGATTTTAAAGAGTTGATGACAATGCTTATCCGTCAAGGTATGAGTACAGAGGCTATTTTAGGTGGAACAGGTGAAGCCGCCGCCTACCTTTCTGTTCAATTAGGAATGGCTCCCGCAGCTGCTGCTGAATTTGCGGCAAAAATGCAAGATGCCACAAGAACAACAGAAGCTAATATGATGGATTTAATGGATATTATTCAAAAAGGTTTCTATGCTGGTGTGGACCCAACAAATATGCTAGGAGCATATAAAAATTTAGGCAGTGCAATGGATCTCATCAAAATGAAAGGCATTGAGGGAGCAAAAGCCTTTGCGCCTTTTGTTGCAATGTTTGATCAGGCAGGAATGGACGGTTCTTCCCAAGGCAATGCGATGCGTAAAGTCTTACAGAAAAGTATGGATACGCAAAAAATCCAAAAAGCATTGAAAGATCTAAAAGGTGATAAATTACTGCCTAAAAACTTTAAGCTCAATTTTACAAATGGAAAGGGAGAGTTCGGCGGTTTTGACAATTTATTTAAGCAGTTAGATAAACTAAAAGGATTAAATTCAGCAGCAAGATTAGCGGTAATAAAAGAAATTTTTGGCGATGATGCAGAAGTAAACCAAGTTTTATCTGTCTTAATTGAAAAAGGCAAAGCAGGCTATGAAGAATTTGCAGAAAAAATGGAACGCCAAGCGGCATTACGCAAACGAGTTGATGAACAATTAGCAAGCCTAGCGAATATTTGGGACGCAGCATCAGGAACATTCACGAATTTATTAGTTGAAATTGGCACAACATATGCCCCACAACTTAAAGCTCTTGCAGAACAATTTGGGCAACTTTCAGAACAGTTAATTAACTGGGTAAAAGCAAATCCTGAATTAGTGGGGAGTATTGCAAAATGGATTGCTATTTGTGGGGCTGCAATGGTAGTCATTGGCGGCTTATCAACCGTATTTAGTTACACATTATATCCTATTGCAAGACTAGGGTTATTTTTATGGAAAGTGGTTCCAGCAATAATCAATGTCGCTAAGCTATTAGGGGGGAAGCTGGTATCTGCTATTACGATAGTTGGAAAAAGTTTATTTTTAATGGGTAGATTTTTGCTAGCTAATCCTATTTTTCTTGTGATTGGATTAATCGCGGGAGCAGCCTATTTGATCTATAAAAACTGGGAGCCAATTTCAAACTTTTTCAAAGAAATTTGGGACGATGTAGAACATATTTTTGACGATGTAAAAAAAAGGTTTACTAATCTGCCAGCTGAATTTTCACAGTTTGGTACGAATATGATTGAGTCATTGAAAAAAGGCATTGAAGATAAATTTAAAGCCGTTACCAATTTCATTAAAGAAAAAATTGATTGGATCAAAGAAAAATTAGGTTTTTCAACAGAAGCAGAAACCAAAATCACCGAAGTTAAAGAAAAAACAGAAAAAGCAATGTCCAAAGCAATGAGCCAAAATAACATAGCGGGGCAGTTGTATATGGCGGGTTCTGGTATAGAACCAGAACAACAAAAAGTACCCAATAAAAATAGTTGGTCAGGCGGCTACGCAGGTAACGGTGGCAAATACCAACCCAAAGGCATTTTTCATGGCGGTGAATATATTATGACCAAAGAAGCCACATCACGCCTTGGCGTGCCGTTGCTTAATGCCTTAAACTACGGCAAAAACGCAATGCTTGCTGCAGGGCTTGGTGTAAGTGTCGCCACCGCCCAACCAATTAAGGTGGATAACCGACCACCGCTAACTGCCAAACCACAAACTACCCAAATGGCAAGCCAACCAATGCAAGTAACCATAAACATCAACGCCCAACAAGGGCAAAGTGCGGTGGATATTGGCAAAGAAGTGGAAAAAGCCTTACAGCGTATAGAACAACAAAAACAAGCACGTGCAAGAAGTGCATATCGAGATAGAGAGTAAGGGTGAAAGGCCTTCTATTTTTCATTTGACATTGTACAGGGTACAAGATACTATCTGTTCATAGGAGATAATATGAATACAGATAAATTTATTACCTTTATCGAAACTCCAATTTTTGAGGAAGATAGAAAAGCCTTACTTTCTGATGAGGAATATCAAGCATTTCAAACTTATATGCTAGATAACTTTCATTTAGGTGATGTAATTCAGCATACTGGTGGCTGTCAAAAAATCAGGTGGAAACTATCAAGTAATAACAAAGGTAAAAGTGGCGGTGTAAGAATTATTTATTATTCACTCACAACCAAGGGGAAGTTATATTTATTGATGATGTATCCAAAGAGTGAGAAAGATAATATGAATGCCGCAGAAAAAGCGATTTTAAAATCAATCGTTGATCAACTAAAAGGAGATTAAAAATGGATAAAAAATTATTTGATCGTCTAGTCAAAAGTGCTGAACAAATGGTTGCGATTGAAAAAGGGGAAATGCAACCCACTCCTAATGCTGTAACCCAATTCCGTATTCCTGATGTGAAAAAAATCCGTGCCAACACCCATTTAAAACAAAATGAATTTGCGGATTTATTAGGCGTTAGCACAGCGTTAGTACAATCTTGGGAAACCGCCCGCCGTGTGCCGAATGGTCCAGCACTAAAATTACTTAATATCCTTGAAAGCCAACCACAAATTTTAGAAACATTAAGAGCGGTTTAATTTCATCAAAAAAGCAAGCCTCGCTTGCTTTTTTGTTATCCCCAAATCCACACCGCAAACCACTACCCAATCTCTAGCAAATCCCCAACAATAGCCCTATTTAATCCATCAATAATAGTGCTATGTCCGCAGAAAATAATCGCAGAATTGAAAACCTGATTCGATATGGCGTGATTGCCGAAGTGGATTGTGCCACCCGCCGCGCACGTGTGCAATCAGGCGAAATCTTAACAGATTGGTTGCCTTGGAGTTCTGTCAATAACTGTACGGAACAAAAAATAGACAATTTAACGTTATTTTTAAATGCTCGTCAAAATGATGTGGAAATCGTGCAAAAAGCACTCAAACCAATCTGTTTACCACTTAATGATCGGCAGTTAGCTTATTTATTGAAAGGAAATTTATTGGTACTAAACCATAAACAATCGGTGAGATTTATTAATAACAAGGTAGAAATTATCCCAAACCAAGAACCCGTGCCGTTTATGGGCGATGCCGGGGAGTGGTTTGTGCAGTGAGGCTAAAAATGAAAAAATTACCCCCAAAAAAAGAAAAAGAAATCATTAGGCTTTTTTGTGATATGCGTTTGTCTTTGGACACAGTTGATGATGTTGGAAGAGAAACTTATGAATTTTTATGTAGTTTGATAGCAGATTATGATGATGTTAATGAAGAATTAAAATTTTCTTGTGGGAGCGATGAAGATATTGATTTTGATTCATTTATTGATTCAGTTGAAGATTCAATACGATGGAATAAATACGCATTAAGCCTTTTAAAAGAATTAAAACAAAAGAAATTACCGTTAAAACAATGCATTGAACTTTATAATGGTGGGGGAAAATAATATGGAAAATATTTCAAACGAACAACTACACCAAGAGCTACAAGCCTTACGAACCTTAGTAGCTAGCACAATGATTGATGAAAAAAGCACCTTAGTTTGGACGGCGCAGGATATTGCGGACTATTTTCAATTTAGCTATGAGCATACTAAAAGAGCGGTGATTGCAGATCCTGATTTCCCCAATGCCATTGAATTGCAAAAACGCACTGGGGGAAAAGCAGCCAATCGTTGGCTGGCAGGTGATGTGATTGCCTTTGCCCGCAAGCGGGCAAGAAATCGGCGTTAGTCTAACAAATGTGCTACTTTTTTCATATCGGGGGCATAGTAGGTATTTTGTAGTATGCTTAAATCTCTATGCCCTGATATTTTAGCTAAGGTCATCACATCAACTTTTTCTGCCAACCTTGTTAATGCCTCGCGACGGGTGTCGTGAAAATGCAAATCTTCTAGCATCATTCTATTTTTCAGCTTGCGAAATAGGGCATCAAGCAACGATGATGTAAGTTGGAAAACACTTTCACCCTCTTTTATTTTCTCTAATAATTTTAATATTTTGATCGCTTGGGTTGATAATGGGACATCTCTGGGCCAGCCATTTTTAGTTTTGGGTAAATGGGCAATGCGGTCTTCAAAATGGATATGTTCCCACGTTAAATTCACAATTTCCCCTGCACGCATTGCAGTTTCAATAGCAAATAAAATCACTGCGCCCACCCTTGCTGTGGCAGTGGTAGGCAATTCATCAAAAGAAAACCCCGAGCTGTAAATTAGTGCATCAATTTCCTCTTGGCTATAACGTCTTGTGCGAGGCTTAGGCGTTGCAGGTTTCTTTACCCCTTTCAACGGATTATTTTTTAACAATTTCCATTCGGTTATCGCCGTGTTAAAAATATGGCTAATTACTGCCCATTCTATTAATACCGTCGCTGATGATACGGTTTTCAAGCGTTCATCTCGCCATCGCTGAAAATCTTCTTCTTTTAGCTCTTTGAGGGATTTTTTTGCTATGGGCAATTCTAAAAAGCGATATAACAAGAGTGTTTCTTTTCTTGCACTGCGTTTTTTTAATGTAACTTCTCGCAAATAACGTTCAACCACATCGCTAAAAGGGATATCGACAATTTCACTGTATGAGCCTGTTTCAATTTCGATTTCTGTTCTATTCGCCCAGGCGACAGCTTCCGCTTTTGTGCGGAATGACTTTGATTTAACAACGCCTTTTTTTCTGACTTGCGCTCGCCAAGTCGCATTTCTTTTTGTGAATGTTGCCATAACTTAAATATCCAGTCTGGTGCAATAATTGGTGCAATGATGGTGCATTTTTGGTGCAAATAAATGTTACAACAGATCAAAACCGATCACAATCAAGCCAAAAATAGAGCATAGAAAATTAAGAAAAACCAGAAAAATACGTTATTTTTCAAGCAAATATCATATTAGATCAAGAAAAAATAGATTTTTATATTAAGATGAATTTAGTAGAATGGCGCACCCGAAAGGATTCGAACCTTTGACCGCTCGGTTCGTAGCCGAGTACTCTATCCAGCTGAGCTACGGGTGCGTATTTGAGTTATACTAACCAATCATTTAATCATTTTAATTTTGCTGTAGAGCTCAACAAAATGGCGCACCCGAGAGGATTCGAACCTCTGACCGCTCGGTTCGTAGCCGAGTACTCTATCCAGCTGAGCTACGGGTGCCCTGAGTAAATGGCGGTGAGAGAGGGATTCGAACCCTCGATAGAGTTTCCCCTATACACCCTTAGCAGGGGTGCGCCTTCAGCCTCTCGGCCATCTCACCGCAATCGGTTTGTGGGCGGTATAATACGGATTGCCTCAGCATAAGTCAAACGATTTTTTGCAAATAATTATTTGTTTGAATGATTTATCTACAACAAGGAATAAATATCAACTAGCCTTTCAAAATCGCGCGTAGATTCGCAAGGTTTTTCTTTGTTTGGTTCTGTTTTTCTTCTGTTGTCATTACTGGTTTGTCTTTTTCCCATTGCACATCATCTGGCGGCAATTCATCTAAAAAGCGGCTTGGCATCGGTTTAAAAACTTCGCCAAATTGTCGCCGCTCTTTGCACAAGGAAAAGGTCAGCGTTTGTTGCGCGCGTGTAATCCCTACATAGGCTAAGCGTCGTTCTTCTTCCACATTGTCTTCATCAATGCTGGTTTGGTGTGGCAGGATATTTTCTTCCATTCCCACTAAAAACACGTGAGGAAATTCCAGCCCTTTTGAGGCGTGTAATGTCATCAATTGCACTTGATCACTTTCATCATCTTCTTCTCCACGCTCTAACATATCACGCAAGGTTAGGCGGGCGACCACTTGATTGAGCGTCATTGGCTCATTAAATTCATCGCCTTTGAGCATTTCTGCTACCCATTGGAATAAGGTCGCCACATTTTTACTTTGTACTTCAGCCATTCTTGGTGAAGTGGCCGTTTCGTAAAGATATTCTTCATAATGCAATTGGCTTAACATTCGGCGAATGGCATCTTCTGGTTCAGCGCGTAAAATGTCATCATTAAGCTCAACAATCCAACGCGCAAAATTTTGCAACGCATCATAAGCTTTTGGCGTAACGCGTTGAATTAATTCAAAATCAAAAATGGCTTCAAATAAACTGATATGTTTTTCTGATGCCAATGATCCCAATTTTTCAAGGGTTGCCGTACCAATTTCTCGCTTTGGCGTATTGATAATACGTAGCAATGCGGCATCATCATCTTGGTTCACCAAAACGCGCAAATATGCCATCATATCTTTAATTTCAGCCCTTGAGAAAAAAGACGTACCGCCAGAAATCTTGTAAGGAATACGATTTTGCATAAGTACCTTTTCAAATAAACGGGATTGATGATTTCCCCGATACAAAATGGCATAATCACGGTATTTGGTTTTACGCATAAAACGGTGTGTAATCAGCTCTCCCACCACCCGTTCTGCCTCATTTTCCTCATTTTTAGCCTCGATCACTTGTAATTTTTCCCCTTCACCCAAGGTAGAAAATAATTTTTTATCAAAAACGTGATCGTTGTTGGCAATCAAAATATTGGCACAATGCAAAATTCGCCCTGTAGAACGATAATTTTGCTCAAGTTTAATCACTTCTAACTGTGGGAAATCATTTTTTAGGCGAGCCATATTTTGCGGTTTTGCACCACGCCAAGAATAAATAGATTGATCGTCATCGCCTACTACGGTAAATCTCGCAGCCTCCCCCACCAACAATTTGATTAATTCATACTGGCTCGTATTGGTATCCTGATATTCATCTACTAGCAAATAGCGAATTTTTGCCTGCCATTTTGACCGCACTTCTGCATTTTCACGTAACAGCAAAGTAGGCTGCATAATTAAATCATCAAAATCTAAGGCATTATAAGCACGCAACTGAGTGGCATAGCGTTGATAGCATTGGGCGAATGTTTGTTCTTGGGGATCCCCTGCCATTGCAAAGGCTTGGGCTGGCAAAATAAGATCATTTTTCCAACGGGCAATACGCGTAATCAACGCTTTCAATAAATCTTTATCTTGTTGTAGAAGATCTTGGGTTAATTCCTTTAATAACGCCATTTGATCCGAATCATCAAATAAAGTGATCGAAGATTTTAGCCCTAAATGCTTATATTCTCGCTTTACAATCTCAAAACCAAGGGTATGGAAGGTAGAAATCGTCAAACCGCGACTTTGCGCTTTGCCAATAGAATGCGCCACCCGTTCTTTCATCTCTCGTGCCGCTTTATTAGTAAAGGTTACCGCCGCAATTTGCTTCGCGGAATAACCACAATTTGCGATTAAATACGCAATTTTATTGATGATAACTCGCGTTTTCCCCGAACCAGCGCCCGCTAAAACCAAGCAAGGTCCAGAGACATAATGAACGGCTTGTTGTTGTTGTACATTTAATTTCATTTGGCTTCTTCCGCCCACGCATAGGGCAATAATGCGGTGTCTAATAAAAAAGATAAAGGCAAATCTAAAATTGGCAGTCCCCATTTTTGAGCCATCTGCCAATCATATTTTGTACCCGCATAGCTTTCATAAGGTTTACTTGGATCAACCAACTTCACCACCGTGCCACAACCCGAAAGTAAACAAAGTGCGGTAGGAATTATTACTATTTTTTTCATACTAAATGAGACAAAAAATTTCGGACATTATAAAAAATAGAAAGTAAGAAATAAAACGGGAATTGCCAAGATAGCTACATAATGTGTGATTTCAAAACAACTAATATGTCAAACATTATCTTATAATCCATTGATTAACAAGCTCTTGTGTCGTTTCTTTATGCACCCACATACTTTCAAAATTTGGTGTAGGATATTTACTGTGGTTGTAGCCAACAAATTGGTGAAAATCAAATACGGCGTGAGGATAACCATTAATCAGTAAAAAGGCTTGATAACCATTTTCTGACCAACAAATCTGTAAATCTCGTGGCTCAGCTAAAGAATTTTTATCAATATCATTCACTGCATATACAAAAAGACTATCCACTACAGGCTGAGATCTCTGATGCAAATCAAGGGCATAAAAATAGCCTGTTTCACCATCATCTTCAAAAATAACCAGTAAATGTTCGTGCTGTGGTGAATGTGCGCCACAACGGTATTTTTCACCAATTTTTAGCTTTTCATCAAGAACAGAATAAAGCATTGTTTCTCCTATTTTTAGGTAATAAAAAGCCACCGGTAATTCGGTGGCTTAGGTAAATCAGGTAATAAATTACGCTTGACCTTTAACTGCTTTTAATCCTAAGAATGGCGCTTTTTCGCCTAATGCTTCTTCGATACGGATTAATTGGTTGTATTTTGCAATACGGTCTGAGCGGCTCATTGAACCCGTTTTGATTTGACCTGCTGCTGTACCTACTGCTAAATCAGCAATAGTTGCATCTTCAGTTTCGCCAGAACGGTGTGAAATAACCGCGGTGTAACCTGCATCTTTTGCCATTTTGATTGCAGCTAAAGTTTCAGTTAATGAACCAATTTGGTTGAATTTAATTAAGATTGAGTTTGCAATCCCTTTTTCAATCCCTTCTTTTAAGATTTTGGTGTTAGTTACGAATAAGTCATCACCCACTAATTGTACTTTATCGCCTAATACTTTAGTTTGGTATGCGAAACCGTCCCAATCTGATTCGTCTTGACCATCTTCGATAGACACGATTGGGTACTCTTTGCATAAACCTTCTAAGTAGTGAGTAAATTCTTGAGAAGTGAATGATTTACCTTCACCTTTCATTTCGTACATACCGTTTTCTTTGTTGTAGAATTCAGATGATGCACAGTCCATTGCCAATGTAACATCTTTACCTAATACATAACCGGCTTTCTCTACAGCTTCTTTGATACAAGCAAGCGCTGCTGCATTTGATTCTAGGTTAGGTGCAAAACCACCCTCATCACCCACTGCGGTGCTTAAACCTTTAGATTTTAATACTTTAGCAAGGTTATGGAATACTTCAGCACCGATACGTAGTGCTTCTTTTAAGGTTTTCGCACCCACTGGTTGGATCATAAACTCTTGAATATCCACGTTGTTATCTGCGTGTTCACCACCGTTGATAATGTTCATCATTGGTAATGGCATTGAGTAAACGCCCGGTGTGCCGTTTAGCTCTGCAATCCACGCATAAAGTGGTAAACCTTTAGATGCTGCCGCTGCTTTCGCGTTAGCAAGAGAAACCGCTAAAATTGCGTTTGCACCGAATTTAGATTTATTTTCCGTGCCGTCTAAGTCGATCATAATTTGGTCGATTTCTGCTTGGTTAGTGGCATCTTTACCCACTAAGGCTTGTGCGATTGGACCATTTACCGCTTCAACCGCTTTTAACACACCTTTACCTAAGAAACGAGATTTATCGCCATCGCGTAATTCTAATGCTTCACGAGAACCTGTTGATGCGCCAGATGGTGCAGCAGCCAGACCGACAAAACCACCTTCAAGGTGAACTTCTGCTTCAACAGTTGGGTTACCGCGCGAGTCAATGATTTCACGACCAATAATTTTAACGATTTTCGCCATTTTATTTTCCTCTTTTAAGTTCAAAATGAATTCTTGAAAAATCGGGCTTATAGTAAAGCGTTTTTCCGAATTTGTCTTGTTAAAAATACTGCTTATTTGATCAAAACACTATTTTTTAACTATTTTTCTGATGTTCTTTTGCTGCCTTGACAAAGCCCTCAAATAATGGATGACCATCACGTGGAGTTGAGGTAAATTCAGGGTGGAACTGACAAGCAACAAACCAAGGGTGATTTGGTACTTCAATAATTTCCACTAATTTTTTATCCGCAGATAACCCTGTTACTTTTAAACCGGCTTTTTCAATTTGTGGTAATAGGGTATTGTTTACCTCGTAACGATGACGATGACGCTCTTCAATGGTTTCTGCACCATATAGCTCACGCGCTCGGCTGCCTTCGGCAAGATGACATTGCTGTGCGCCTAAACGCATTGTGCCACCAAGATCAGACTTATCACTACGGGTTTCGATATTTCCTTCTGCATCTTGCCATTCTGTAATTAAGCCCACCACAGGCTGTTTACAATTTTTATCAAACTCAGTGGAATTTGCCTCGGTCAATCCTGCTTTATGACGCGCATATTCAATTAATGCCACTTGCATTCCTAAACAAATGCCTAAGTACGGAATGTTGTTTTCTCGGGCATATTGTGCGGTGCGAATTTTGCCTTCCACCCCACGATAGCCAAAGCCACCCGGCACTAAAATACCATCTAAGCCTTTTAGCACCTCTGTACCTTTGCTTTCAACATCTTCTGAATCAATATACTTAATATTCACATTTAGACGGTTTTTTAATCCCCCGTGTTTTAATGCTTCATTCACGGATTTATAAGCATCAGGTAACTCAATATATTTCCCTACCATACCAATGGTTACTTCACCTGTTGGGTTAGCTTGTTGATAAAGCACTTGCTCCCATTCGCTTAAATCCGCTTCAGGGCAATCTAGCTGGAAACGCTGACAAATAAACTCATCTAAGCCTTGTGATTTCAATAAAGCTGGAATCTGATAAATAGAATTCACATCTTTTAACGAAATCACTGCACGTTCTGGCACATTACAGAACAAGGCAATTTTGGCACGTTCATTTGGTGGGATCATACGATCAGAACGGCAAATTAACACATCAGGCTGAATTCCAATTGAGAGCAATTCTTTAACTGAATGTTGCGTTGGCTTGGTTTTCACTTCGCCCGCTGTTGGAATATAAGGCACAAGGGTTAGATGCATAAAAATCGTACGTTCACGCCCCACTTGCACAGCAAGCTGACGTAATGCCTCTAAGAACGGTAATGATTCAATATCCCCCACTGTTCCGCCCACTTCCACGATAGCCACATCGTGCCCCGCTGCGCCATCGATCACGCGAGCTTTAATTTCGTTGGTGATATGTGGGATAACTTGAATGGTCGCCCCAAGATAGTCGCCTCGACGCTCTTTGCGTAAGACTTCAGAATAAATTTTACCCGTAGTGAAATTATTGCGTTTGGTCATTTTAGTGCGAATAAAACGCTCATAATGCCCGAGATCGAGATCCGTTTCTGCGCCGTCTTGGGTCACAAACACTTCACCGTGTTGGGTTGGACTCATTGTGCCGGGATCCACATTAATATAAGGATCCAGTTTCATAATGGTTACATTCAAACCACGAGCTTCTAAAATTGCGGCCAATGATGCCGCTGCAATCCCTTTACCAAGGGAAGAAACCACGCCGCCCGTTACAAAAATATAGTTGGTAGCCATAAATAGAACCTAATTTGTTGAGATGAAAAAATTGATAATCATTGTAATAAGACGGGATGTTAGTTTACAGCAAAGGGCAATCTAACTCAATCGCTAGGAAAGATTTTTTAATTTTTAAAGTGCGGTGCTTTTTTCTCATTTTTTTATAAAATTCCGCAGAATCTCCCCGCACTTTCTTTTTTCGTCAATAAAAAAGCTACCCAAAGGTAGCTTTTGATTTTTTGATGATAAATTAATGCTGACCATTGGCTTCAATAGGTTTGATGCTTTCATCAAACTCTGGCAATGGTTTATGCTCACTTGCGATATAAGTATAAATGACAGGCAAGATGAACAAGGTAAAGAGCGTACCAATTGCCAATCCTGCTACGATCACAATACCAATACTAAAGCGAGACACTGCACCTGCGCCTGTCGCATATAGCAATGGAATTAACCCTGCAATCATTGCAGCGGTTGTCATCAGAATTGGGCGTAAACGCACGGTCGCGGCTGCCATAATAGCTTCTCGACGGTTTTTATGGTGATAAAGCTGCTCTTCTTTTGCCACTTCACACATTAAGATACCGTGTTTCGTAATTAAGCCTACAAGCGTAATCAAGCCCACTTGTGAGTAAATATTTAAGGTTGTTCCAGCAATGCCGAAGAAACCAAATAAATTTAAGGCAAATAACGCGCCACTCACAGCAAGTGGTACAGAAATCATAATCACTAATGGATCACGGATGGATTCAAATTGAATTGCTAACACAAGGAAGATAATAATCACCGCTAAGGCAAAAGTAACGCCTAATGAATTGCCTTCTTGTACAAGCTGACGTGCTTCACCTTTGAAGTCATAATTATAGCCCTGTGGTAAATCCTGATTTGCTGTGTCTTGTAACCACTTCACCGCATCACCAATACTGGTGGTTGGTGAAGGCACCGCACCAATAATCGCAGAATTTAACTGGCTAAAACGAGGCAATGAACTTGGTTGTGATTCAAGTGTGATCGTTAAGAAACTACTTAACGGTACAGATTCGCCATTGCTTGCTTTTACGAAGTAATTATCCATACTTTCTGGCGCAAGGCGATCTTTACGCTTAACTTGTGAAATCACTTTATACGCACGCCCATCAATATCTACACGGGTGATGGTTGCAGCAGAAAGATAGCTACCTAGTGTATTACTAATTTGCTGCATAGATACCCCATAGGTTCCCGCTTTTTCTTTATCAATGGTGATTTTCATCTGCGCGGTATCAAATTTCAACGCTAAAGAAGTGTACACAAACTGCCCAGAGTTTTTCATTTTATCTAAGAAAGCGCTGGCAACGTCTGCCAATTCTTTATAATCTTTCGCCGTGCTAATCACAAAGCTCACTGGTGGGCCTTGTTCACCGGTTTCAATTTCTGGGAAAGCGAAACCACTCACCGAAATTTCAGGAATAGCTTGGGCTTTTTGATTTAATTCAGCAAGCACTTCACTTTGTTTACGGCTACGATCTTTCCAATCCTTTAACGTGACTACGTTTAATGATTGATTAGATGCTGGCGCACCAGAAATGACCATTGAAAAATCGACTTCTTCGGTATTTTTCAAAATATCTTCATAGCCTTTCATTGCCCCTTGTACATAATCCACATTCACATTCGCAGGTGCTGTTCCTAACGCAAGAAATGCCCCTTTGTCTTCCGCTGGGGTTAATTCACTTGATAGTGCATTGAACAACATCGGTAAAGTGGCAAAAATAACAACAGCAAATGCCAGCACAAATTTACGGCTATTCATTACAATGCCAAGCAAATATTCATAAGTGCGGGTCAATTTTCCTAAGGTATTTTCAATGCGTTGCTCAAGTTTTGACGGTGCAGTATGTGGCTTAAGCAATTTACTACTCATCATTGGAGAAAGCGTTAACGCCACAATCCCTGAAATAAACACCGCCCCCGCTAAAGTAAGGGCAAATTCTTTAAACAGTGAGCCAGTAATCCCATTCATTAATGCCATTGGGGAATACACCGCGATCAATGCAATGGTCATTGAAATAACAGGCGTTGCAATTTCTCTTGTCCCGATAATTGCTGCGCGGAATGGCGTTTCACCGAGTTTAATATGGCGATCCACGTTTTCTAGCACCACAATCGCATCGTCCACCACAAGCCCAATTGCCAGAATTAATGCTAACAACGTCATTAAATTAATTGAGAAATCAAACGCTTGCAACATCATAATCACCCCAATTAAAGAAATTGGAATAGTAATGACAGGAATTAAAATCGCTCGGAATGAACCAATAAATAAGGTAATCACCACCAATACGATAATGGTTGCCTCTAAAATGGTTTTCACCACTTCATCAATGGAGCTGTTAATTGCAATTGTGCGGTCATAAAGAATGTCAGTTTCAATACTGTCAGGCAAATTGCGTTTAATGCTTTCATAAAGCGGACGAATATTTTCCGCCACGGTTAATGGGTTTGCCGTTGAGGCGGGATCAATGGCTAATACCACAGAATCTGAGCCATTCGCTACCGCTCGGCTATCATCGCTTTCTTTATTTAATTCAACATCAGCAATATCACGCAAACGCACGAGATTATCACCTTTTGAATACACGATCAGATTTTGCAACTGCTCTACGGTCTTGGTGGTGGTTTCCACTTTATTTTTATACACCGTAAAATAGCCATTATCATTACCTGCCGCCGTTTGAACATTATTAGCAGATAAAGCCGCCATCACTTCTGGCGCGGAAAGGTTTTGCGCTGCCATTTTTTGTGGATCTAACCAAATACGCATTGCATATTGTGATGCACCGAAAATGGTGACTTTTGCCACCCCTTCCAC
The DNA here is from genome assembly GCF_023611905.1 of Avibacterium sp. 21-595. Lineage (NCBI taxonomy): Bacteria > Pseudomonadati > Pseudomonadota > Gammaproteobacteria > Pasteurellales > Pasteurellaceae > Avibacterium > Avibacterium sp. 21-595. The sequence goes on from NZ_CP091455.1 coordinate 2,266,878, forward strand.
GGTAAAAAATTGTGGTTTCACCACACGCTCAATATAGTCGGTAACTTGGCTGGCATCTAATTTGTTGGAACGGAAACTGATGTACATAATCCCCGATCCCCCTGTTGAAGAAGTAATCGTAGGATCATCAATCCCAGTCGGCAATGCAGAACGCACGGAATTCACCTTCGCCAACACATCAGCTAGCGCCGCGTTGGGATCGGTGTTGAGTTTCATTTTTACCGTAATAGAAGAGGTATTTGGACGACTTTCTGAAGACATATAATCAATATTATCAGCCTGTGCAATCGCTTCCTCTAGTTTTGAGGTAATAAAGGCTTGGATCAGATTGGCATCCGCCCCCGGATAAACCGTGGTAACGCTGATTACCGTGGTTGTCATTTTAGGATATTCACGCACCGTCAATTTTGAAATGGCTTGCAAACCTAAAATCACAATCAGCAAGCTAATCGAAACCGCTAAAATGGGGCGACGAATAAATATATCTGTAAATTTCATTCGCTATTTCCTAATTAAAGATTGGTTTTCTTCACAGGTTCAGCTGTACCAACACCCGCTTTATCCGTCACAAAAACTAAGCTGCCATTACCAATACGTTGCTGACCGCCCGTGATGATTAAATCACCCACTTTCACATCATCGCCTTTTAATTGCGCATAAATGCCTTGACGATCTTTGGTAAACACCGTGATTTGTTTCGCACGATATACCTTATCAATGTCATCTTTGTGTGGGAATTTATCGTTATCTAATAACGTCTGTTTATCTTCATCAGAAAGTGCGGTTAAAACGTAGGCAATTTCGCCGTACATATTGTAGCTCACTGCCACTTGTGGCACGACAACTTGGTTGCGCTCCGTTGGTAAGGCAATGCGTAAACGCGTGAACATTCCTGATAATAATTTTTGTCCCTGTGGCTGATCAAACGTCGCTTGCACATCAATTAACCCCGTAGAACCATTAATTGCAGGTTCAATGGCGGTGATTTTCGCCCCAAAGGTTTCGCCCAAAAGTGCGTCGGCTGTTGCCGTTACCTTTTGATCTAAATGTAATTTTTCAAGGGAATTTTGTGCAACTGCAAAATCCACTTTCATTTGGCTACGATCTTCAACACGAACAATTTCACTGCCCATTGTGACATATTGCCCGACATTCACTTTCACAATCCCTGCCACACCATCAAAAGGTGCGACAATTTGACGGCGTTCGATGGTTGCTTTTAACGCGGCAATATTCGCCACTAAGGCATCATAACTGGCTTTGGCATTATCCAATTCCTGTTGCGAAACACTTTTGGTTTTATAAAGATTAAGATAACGTTGATAAGTTTGTTTCACCGAAGAAAGCTGTGCTTGCGAAGCCGATAAATTTGCCTGTTCTACCGAGCTATCTAATTGCACTAACACATCACCTTTTTTCACCGCTTGCCCTGATTGCACTAACACCTTCGCCACTGTACCTGCGGTTTGCGCACTTAGCATTGCCCCTTGGTTTGGACGAACCAAACCGGTGGTTTCAATAACAGGTGTCCATTCTTTTGCCTCAACACGCATTGCCGTTACAGGATTAGCAGGTTCAGGCATTGACGATAAATATTTGCCAATCGCCATTCCTTTAAAAATATTGGCAGCGATCATTCCAATAAAAATGAATGCCACCACGATAAGGATCAACTTCACCCAAAAAACGTGCGAACGCTTTTGTGTTTTAGGCTGAACGGGTTGAGTATTAAGACTCATAAAAAAACTCCATAATAACTATAACTAAACTATTTTTGCATTGAGCGCCAAGTTCTTATAATAACTTCCTCTAAAATATCATTTTCAACTTCAGTTTTTATAAAAGCGTGATCGTATGCTAAGTTAATCGCACTTTCTAAACCTAATGAAAATAATATTTTCGGCGGTAAATCACATAATACTCCGGCTTGATTTGCTTTTTGGCAAAACGCATACCATAGGGTTTGTTTTTCCTGTTCCATACAAATTTGATAGAAATCAGGTAAGGATTGATATTGGCTCATATTCACCACAATCATTGGATTGTCCTGTAAATAATGCCAAATGTTCCACCACATTTGACGATATTGTTCAAAGTGCGGTTGGTTTTCATCGTAATTTTTTTCTAATTCCTTAGAAAAAAGAGTAAACACTCTACGAGCAAAGGCTTTTAACAATTCTTCTTTACTTTTAAAGTAGATATAAATTGTTCCCGCAGAAATATTGGCTGCTTTGGCGATTTTGTGCATCGACAGATTATGCAATCCACCTTCTGCCATAAGCCTTTCTGTCGCTAAAAAGATTTGCTCGGTCATCTCATTTTCAGATTGACGCATTAAAATAACCTTAAAAAAATTAATAAAAGGAAGTTACACACAGTAAAAGAATGGACTGAATGAACGTTCGTTCATTTTAATGATTTTTTATTTTTTCGCAATAAATAAATCAAAATACAAGCGAAAAAAAAGCCACCTTTAAAAAGGTGGCTGATGTGGTTTCGTTCGATTTTACATTCCAATTAACACACAAGTGGTGATTGACTTCGCCTTTTCAAGTGTCTTTTGCGTGGTTGTGCGATCTCCCACAGGTCCAATCACGACACGATTCCAATCCGCACTGCTATTTACGCGTGCATTAAATCCTGCTAAAACCAATTTCGCTTGAATATTTTCTGCTTGCTGACGATTTTTAAATGCGCCACATTGCAAGCCATATTTTCTCTCTCCATCAGTGTTTTTCGCTACGGCGGTTTCCACTTTCTTCGGTGTTTCCGCTTTTTTTGGTGTTTCCACTTTTTTGCTGTCTTCTTTCGCTTTCACAGCAGAGGTTGTTTCTACCACTGTAGGCTTGCTTTCACTAACTTCTACTTTTACAGGCGCAGGCTTTCTTGCCGCTTCTTTTGCAGCAAGTTCTTCTGCTTTTTTACGTTCTTCTGCTTGTTTTAAACGTGCTGCCTCAGCGGCTTTTTGCTCTTTTTCCATTTCGATTAGCACTTTTTTCTGCTCTTCCGTTAAACGCATATTTTTTTCCAACGATTTTGGATTATCGTCCACTGGCACAGTGCGGGTTTCCAAGGCTTTAATATAGCTCCACACTTCTTCAGGCGGTGTAGGCAACACACTTTTTGGTGTGTTTTTCTCTGGCATTATCAGCACAGGGGCAATGTCATTAGATTTTTCTTTTAACAAGAATAATCCCGCTACAAAAATGCCGATCACTAATGCGGCAATCCCTAAAATCAGTGGTTTATTAACCTTTTTTGCTTTTTTCTTTGGTTTGCCTGTACGGCGAGCATAATCACGTTGAGCCACAATAAAACCCTATATTTAAAAGTGCGGTGGAAATTTACGCTAAATTTGCTTTCGGAAATCGCGTATTATTCGCGATGGAAGATTGCGATTAAATTGTATAATGAATAAAAATCAAGATCATTATTCAATAAAACAGATGAGAAAATAAATTTCCCCTCATTTCATCCGACAAAATTGTTCCAATTCTACTGAAAAATAGGGGCAATGGCTAGCGAGTTTTAACTTAAATCTAACGGATCCACATCTAACACCCAACGGACTTGATGGGCTTTTTGCGGAATATCCTGTTTAAACTGGCTTAATACTTGCTGTAATTTTGCTTTTGACGAATGTTGTAATAATAACTGCCAACGGTAAGCCCCCGCTTTTTTGCTAAATGGCGCAGGTAAAGGACCATAAATTTGTAAACCTGCCACATTTTGCTGTTGTAATTGTTGCGCAATTTGCTGTAAAAACTGTTCAGCTTCTTCACTATGACGGCTTTGCGCACGAAATAAGGCTTGTGAATGATAAGGCGGTAATCCCATTTGCTGGCGTAATTGCAAGGCGTGTTGGGCAAATTCGCCATACCCCTCTTTTAATAAGGTGCGTAATAAAGGGTGATCTGGATAATGGGTTTGCAATACCACTTCCCCACGTTTGTCGCCACGTCCAGCTCGTCCTGCGACTTGAATATAAAGCTGAGCAAGTCGCTCTTCAGCACGAAAATCTACAGAAAATAACGCATTATCCACATTCAGCAATCCAACTAAGGTGACATTAGGAAAATGATGTCCTTTAGCAAGCATTTGTGTACCAATTAAAATCTGGCTTTTGCCTTGTTGAATATCTTGCAAATGCTGTTCTAACTTACCTTTGCGCGCGGTGCTATCACGATCAATACGCGTTACCACATAATCGGGGAAGCGTTGTGTTAAGGTTTCTTCAAGCTGTTCGGTGCCAAGCCCAGTGGTCATTAAGTGGGTTGAGCCACAATGCCCACATTGCATAGGAATGGGCTTTTGCGAGCAGCAATGATGGCAACGTAATACACGCTGATGTTGATGATAAGTATAAGGTTTTTCACAATGCTGGCATTCTGCAATCCAACCACATTCGTGGCAAAATAACACAGGGGCAAAGCCACGACGGTTTAAAAACAGCAAGACTTGGTTGCCTTGTTGTAAATGTTCCTGCATTTTATTAGCAAGGGCATCTGACAATCCATTTTGTATACGCTGATGTTTTAAATCAATCACGAATTGTTGAAGTGCGGTGCTATTTCCTGCTCTTTTTTGCAAAATAATGTGCTGGTATTTGCCTAATTTCACGTTATTCAGGCTTTCTAAACTTGGCGTTGCTGACCCCAATAAAATAGGAATCTCTAATTGTTTTGCATACACCACCGCCAAATCCCGTGCGTGATAACGCCAACCATCTTGCTGTTTAAAAGAGCTGTCGTGTTCTTCATCTATCACAATCAAACCAAGATCCGCAAATTGCGTGAATAATGCCGATCTTGTGCCAATGATTATCGCACTTTGTCCTGATTTTGCGCGCTGCCACGCCTGTAAGCGTTGGTTATCATTCAAATTTGAATGTAATACATCAATTGCGACATTAAAACGTGCTTTAAAACGTTGTACCGTTTGTGGCGTTAGCCCAATTTCAGGCACAAGGACTAGCACTTGTCGCCCTTTTTTCAAGGTTTCTTCAATGCTTTGTAAATAAATTTCTGTTTTGCCCGAACCTGTTACGCCATCAATCAACCAAACTGCAAAGCCTTGATGAAATACAATTTGCCCTAATGCTAAGGCTTGTTCTTTGTTTAAACGATGCTTATTCTCTTCATTAACAATGGGCTGATCAAGATCATACCAAGGATGGCTCACGTTCTGTTGTTCGTATTCCTCTATATAACCTTTTTCTTTTAAATGCTGCCAAATTGTAGTAGAAAAGGGCGTTTTCCCTTTTTCTAGTGGCTGTTGAGCTAATAACTGCAAGGCTTCTTGCTGTTTCTTCGCTCGTTTAAGTGAATGCACACGTAAGGCTTGCTCACCCTGTTCGGTAATGCGGAAAAAAACGGGCGAATTTTCCACCGCACTTTCCCCTTGCCGCAATTTCACCGGCAGCGCTTGGAATAAGGCTTCACCCAATGGCGCTTGATAATAATTTGCCGCCCAGTGGATCAATTGCCACACAGGTTCATTAAACAGAGTTTGCTCATCAAGTACGGTCAAGATTGCTTTAAGCTGTTGAGGAGCGACCTCACTTTGGCTCGGCAAATCTACCACAATCCCCACGCGTTTCTGCCTTCCAAATGGGACAATCACACGCCCCCCTATCGCAGGAGAGAAGCCCTCTGGCAGAAGATAATCAAAAAATTGGAATAATGGCACGGCTAGCGCCACACGGACAAGTTTCATTATGCGAGCCTTAACAAACAAAAATTGTGCTTATTATAGCGGAATAATCTCGCCCCTTGAATATTCCTTTTTTTTCGGTATAATCTGCGGGCTTAAATGAAAGATCTTGCTTATGGCGATGTGCTATAAGTGTAATATTAACCACACTCGGTGCTAAATTCAGTTTTAGAGAGCGGAGTGGCTTCAAATTGAGGTTTTCTATGAAACAAGGTATTCACCCAGAATATAAAGAAATTACGGCAACTTGTTCTTGCGGTAATGTGATCAAAACTCGTTCAACTTTAGGTAAAGATTTGAACTTGGACGTGTGCAGCAACTGCCACCCATTCTACACAGGTAAACAACGCGTTGTTGATACTGGTGGTCGTGTTGAACGCTTCAACAAACGTTTCAGCATTCCAAGCACGAAATAAGATTAAGTGTATGAAAAACCCTACTGATGTAGGGTTTTTTATTCTCTAAAATTAATCTTTTCTAAGGGAAACCATTAACTGATCAATTTTAAAATTCTCTGTATCAATAATTTCAAATTTATAGTTATCATAGAGAACAAAGTCAGTTTTTTTCGGGATTTTACGTAACATATACATCATAAATCCACCGATAGTTTCATAATTTTCTGCATCGGGGAAATTTTCTATTTCTAAGGCGCGCATCACATCTTCTAAAGGTGTTGCACCGTCAATCAGCCACGAGCTTTCATCACGGCGAACAATTTGCTCTTCTTCACTCGAAACTAATTCGCCCATTACAATACTCATTACATCATTGAGCGTTACAATTCCTACCACCAACGCGTATTCATTCACAATCACGGCAAAATCTTCACCAGCAGATTTAAACAATTCCAGCACTTCAAACAAGGATAAGGTATCAGGAATAAATAGTGGTTTACGCAAAACACGCTGATCCGTAAGGGAAACCTGTTGTTCTTGTAAATACAGTGTGAGTAAGCTATGTGATTCAATATAACCTAAAATTTTATCCAATCCATTATCGCAAATGAGCAATTTAGAATGCGGATTAGATTTAATCGTTGCCACCACCTTTTCACGATCAAAAGTGCGGTCTAAAAAAACAATATTTTCACGCGTGGTCATTGTGGAGGTTACCGTACGCTCTTGCATATCAAAAATATTTTCGATCAAATAATGTTCTTGCGCTTTTAGCACACCCGCTTCTGCACCAGCGTCCACCAACGCCACAATATCTTCAGGGGTAAGGTTGTCTTCTCGCACGGTGGAAATACGGAATAAGCGAAACACAGCATTAGCAATGGCATCAAACAACCATACAATAGGCTTAAATAAGAAGATACAAAACAGCATAATGCGTACGGTACGTAATGCCACAGTTTCTGGATTAGTCATTGCAAGACGCTTCGGAATAAGATCCGCCAACAAAATAAAAGCAATGGTAACAATCGCAAAAGACAGCCAAGAGGCGGCACTTTGCAACCATTCTGCCTGACTATATTGGGCAAGCCATTTTTCAAGCACTGGGCTAATGGCACTTTCACCAATTACCCCACCTAAAATCGCCACCATATTCAAGCCAATTTGCACCACAGTAATAAATCTCCCCGGGTGGGCTTGCAGTTGTAACACTAATCTTGCCCGTTCATCGCCTTCATTTTCAAGGCTTTGTAGTTTTAATTTTCTTGCTCCCGCTAATGAAATTTCTGCAGAAGAAATCACCGCACTTACGCCAATTAAGGCGGTTAAACTTAATATTGCTTCAAATAATCCCATTTTTATTATCCTTATAAGAAAAATGGTGCATCGCAAGATACACCACTTTCACCTGATTTTGACGCTTATTTTTCGCTATCAAACCAACCACGCACAAATTGGATTGAGAAGAACAGTGTAATCAACAAGAAGAAATAAAATACATAAGACAGAATTGGGTAAGACGCCCCTTCATCTAAGGTAACTTCTTTGATTGAGGTGGCATTACGGAATTCATCAAATAGCACTAAACGCCAGCCATAATATTTCACTTGCACCAATTTATGCTCCACAGCAAAGCTTTGTGCTTTGGCTTGTAAATCGGCAGAGCCAAATTTGAAATAGAAAGGAAAACTCCAGCGTGTATCTTCATTGCGATACACCATCACCTTATCTTCATTCGGTTTTTGCGTATAAATATAATACACATCACGGGTCGGACCATCTGCTGGATTCGATTTGGTAATTGGACCATCTTTATCCACCCGTTTTACTTCTACACCTGTTACTCGGGTTACATCATAATGAGGGGTAACATAGTTTACAAGGGCAAATAAAAAACCGTGAAATAAAAAGATGATCAAAATGAAAAAATATTTAAAAAAGCGTCGCATTGTTTCTTCCTCCAGCTAAGGTAATGTTTTATTGTACCTGAATTTTGAACAAACGCTCAAAATTTTGTGTGGTTATTTGGGCAAATTCCTCACTTGAAAGCCCTTTCAAGGTAGCAACATAATCACACACTTCACGAGTATAAGCAGGCTGATTTTGTTTTCCACGATAAGGCACAGGCGCAAGGTAAGGGCTATCGGTTTCCACCAATAAACGATCTAACGGCACTTGACGTACAACTTCACGTAGTTCTTCCGCATTTTTAAAGGTAATAATGCCCGAAATGGAAATATAAAATCCCAGATCAAGGGCTTGTTTTGCCATTTGCCAATTTTCGGTAAAACAATGCAAAACACCACCGCACTTTTCAGCCTGATGTTCTTTCAACAAGGCAATGGTATCTTCTCTTGCCGAGCGGGTATGCACAATAATTGGCTTGTTTAACGCATTCGCTACGCCAATTTGCTCAGCAAACACAGCTTGCTGCTGAGCTTTATTTTCCACACTGTAATAATAATCCAAGCCCATTTCACCAATAGCGATCACCTTATCATCTTGCGCAAGCTGATGTAAACGTGCTGCATCAAAAGGTTCATCATCTAAATCTAAAGGGTGAACACCACAGGCTAAGGAAATTTCAGAAAACGGTTTTAAGGTTTCATACATTTGCTCAAAACGTTTTAAGGTTACGCCCACCGCAAGTAAATGTTGCACACCACGTTGTTTGGCTTTTTGCACCACATCAGCAACATTTTGATGTAAGTTTTCATAATCTAATGCGTCTAAATGACAATGACTATCTACAATAAACATTTTACTTTCCTAATGCATTTGTTGAGGTTCAAAGACCTCGGTAATTAAGCGTGTTAAGCCATCAAGCAAAATAATTTCTTGATTCACGCCGTTAATTTGTAATAAATCCGACCGCACTTGCTGCATAATTTTGCTGGCTTTAAGTAGCCCTTGCGTACTCTGTTTTTGGTTAAAACGTTGAATAGCTTGCAAAAAATCCGTCTGAACCCATTGAGCTGGCACATTCAATTTCATTTTTAACGCATCACGCAAAAATCCACTCAACCAATCGAGTTGTTGGAATAAAATCTCTTTTTCAAAGTGCGGTAATAATTCCAGTGGCGAACGGCGCGTATAAAACAGCCAAAATTGACGTAACAATAACGTGCGTTTTTGTAATAATCCTTGTTGCAACATAGCCAAGGCAGAAAGTGGACGACCGTGCGAAACATCAAGTGCGGTGCGAATTTCTTCCATTTTTCCCACATTTTGCTCCGCCAGCCAAGCTAGGGCTTGTGCTTGTGTCGGGTTGGCGATTAACCAAGGCTGACTACGGCTGTAAATGGTCGCCAACAAGCTCGCCGAAAGATCGGCTTGAAGCAGGAAATAGGTCTGTTGCGTCGGTTCTTCCAAGGTTTTCAGCAACGCATTCACGGCAGATTCTGTCAGGCGATCCACCTGTTTAATCATCACAATTTTATTGCCTCCCTGTTGTGAACGCTGCGCCACTTTTTCATTCACTTCACGTACTTGATCAATACCAATATCCTTATTTTCAATCGGTTCAAGCAGATAAAAATCAGGGTGATTGCCTGCATTAAAAAGCTGGCAATGATGGCACGCACCGCAAGGTTGATGACCCTTTGGCGATTGACAGACTAACCACGCTGCCACGCCACGCAACAACGCATCACTGCCAATGCCTTGTTCCGTTTTAAATAACAAGGCGTGATGCCCATACCCTTGTTCAAAGGCGTGGATAATTTTGTCGTAATAGGGTTGCAACCAAGGATAACGTAACATAAATTTTATTGATGATTTTTAATGAAATTTTGCACCGCACTTTGAATATCGGCACGCACTTGTTCAATGCTTTGTTCAGCATTAATCATCACCGCATTGGGATCTTGTTTAACCAAGGCTAAGTAACGATCTCTGGTACGTTGGAAAAAGGCAATTTCTTGCTGCTCAATACGATCTAACTCACCACGCCCTCTCGCTCGCGCTAAACCAATTTCAGGATCAAGATCTAAATATAAGGTGAGATCAGGGGAAAAATTGCCTAACACCGTTTGCTTTAAGGTTTGCAACAGATTTGCATCAATTTGACGCCCCCCCCCTTGATAAGCTTGGGAAGATAAATCGTGGCGATCGCCCACCACCCACTTACCTTCGGCAAGGGCAGGCTTAATCACATTTTCCACCAACTGAATGCGCGCGGCATAAAGCATTAACAATTCTGCTTTATCCGTTACGGGTTCTTCTGTTTCGTATTTAATCAAATGACGCAATTTTTCCGCCAAAGGCGTACCACCGGGTTCACGAGTAAACACCACATCACTTACCCCCTCACGGGCTAGCACTTCCACAATGGCATCACGGGCAGTCGTTTTGCCCGCCCCTTCTAAGCCTTCAATCACAATAAATTTACCAGTCATCTTATTTCTCACTTTTCTGTTGGCGATACCAACGCAGATATTCCTGTACGGCCTGATTATGTTGCTGTAAGTTTTTGCTAAATTTATGTCCCCCCGTACCATCTGCGACAAAATATAAAAATTCCGTTTTTTCAGGGTGAGCAACGGCTTTCAACGCACTTTCCGTTGGCATTGCAATTGGCGTAGGGGGCAAACCCTCAATCACATAAGTATTATAAGGGGTGGCTTCTTCCAAATCTTTACGCCGAATATTGCCATTATACCGCTCACCCATTCCATAAATCACGGTTGGATCAGTTTGCAATTTCATCTTTTTATTCAAGCGATTAATGAAAACAGAAGCCACTTTGCCACGCTCATCATTTAAAGCGGTTTCACGCTCTACAATAGATGCCAAAATCAACATCTCATAAGCATTTTTTAATGGTAAATCGGCATCACGCTCTGCCCACATCTTTTCTAATAATTTCGTCATCCGTTCAGCCGCCCGTTTTAAAAGCGCCAGATCGGTAGATTTCGGCGTATAGTGATAGGTATCTGGATATAACCAACCTTCAATTTTATGCGGTAAATCCGCCGGCAAATCCAATAATTGATAAATTTCTTCTTCTGTTTTATCTGCCAAAGTTTGTTGCAAATAAGGGGCTTTCGTCAGGGTTTTACGCCACGTTTTAAAGGTATCACCTTCTAAAAAACGGACATTCAACTGCACTTCCTTACCTTCGTTCAAACGTTGCAACAAATCCGCCAGCGTTTTTACACCGTCAAGGCGATATGTTCCTGCTTTAATCTTATTTAATTGTGGTTGAAGTTTTAATAACCAAGGTAAATAAGTGGCATCATCAATCAGCTTTTCTTGCTCCAACAGCTTCGCTAATTTTGCGCCTGTCGTGCCACGCTCCACGGTTAATAATTGATTGGCTTGCACATTTACGGGGTGATTTATCCATTGTGTGAGGTGCTGATACCCCCAAAGTGCCGCGCTCCCAATCAAGAGCAACAAAAATAAAAGAAAAAAGAAAAATTTTTTCATCATCAATCCATCATCAAAAAATTGCGGGCAAGTGTATCATAGACAGGCAAATTTTCAGAATGTTATAAAAACAAGAACAGGATAAAAATAAAGTGCGGTGAAAATTTTGTGATTTTTTACCGCACTTCCTTTATAGACAAGACTTAACATTCAAAGCCAAGCAAAGCTAATACAACACCCTTGCTCGAATGGTGCCATCAATTTCACGCAGTTGTTGTAAGAGTTGTGAACAGTCATCAGTTTCTACATCAATCACAACATAACCAATTTTTGGATCGGTTTGTAGGTATTGTGCAGCGATGTTAATATTTGCTTGCACAAAAAGTTGGTTAATGTGGTTTAACACGCCTGGGCGATTTTCGTGAATGTGCAATAAACGCTTGGTTTTGCTGTGTTCTGGTAAAGACACTTCTGGGAAGTTTACCGCTGAAAGCGTTGAGCCGTTATCGGAATATTTCACAAATTTGCTTGCCACTTCTGTACCAATATTTTCTTGTGCTTCTGCCGTTGAGCCACCAATATGCGGGGTAAGAATAACATTATCCAAACCACGTAATGGCGAAACAAATTCTTCATTAATAGAAGCGGGTTCTTTTGGAAACACATCCAATGCCGCCCCACGCACTTTGCCGGCTTTAATCGCGGCTGCCAACGCATCAATATCCACCACCGTTCCACGTGCGGCATTAATTAAAATACTGCCTTCTTTTAATTGTGCGATACGTTTAGCGTTCATTAAATTTTTGGTGGAATTATTTTCTGGAACGTGTAGGGAAACGACATCGCTATTGGCAAGCAATTCTTCCAAAGAACCAACTTGCTGTGCGTTACCCAATGGTAGTTTGGTTTCAATATCATAGAAAAACACGTTCATTCCGAGAGATTCGGCAATCACACTAAGTTGAGAACCAATGTGTCCATAGCCAACAATGCCTAATTTTTTGCCCCGCACTTCGTGTGAACCTACAGCAGATTTGTTCCATAAACCACGATGCACTTCGGCATTGGCTTGCGGTACATTACGCATTAAGAGCAAAATTTCGCCTAGTACCAGCTCTGCTACCGAACGGGTGTTAGAGAATGGTGCATTAAACACGGGAATCCCTCGCATTTTCGCCGCTTCAAGATCCACTTGGTTCGTGCCAATACAAAAACAGCCCACCGCGATTAATTTGTTAGCGCACTCCAATACCTCAGCAGTTAAGTGCGTGCGTGAACGAATACCTAAAAAGTGGGCATCTTTAATCACTTTTTTTAATTCTTCTGGCTCAAGGGCTTTTTTATGATATTCAATATTGGTATAGCCTGCGGCATTTAACACATCAACGGCGTTTTTATGCACGCCTTCTAGCAGTACAAATTTAATTTTAGACTTATCCAGTGAGACTTTTGCTGACATTTTGCTCTCCATAATCAAATAGTTATTCGATAATTTCTGCCCCTTGCGGTGTGCCGACAATCACAATATCCGCGCCACGCAAGGCAAAAATACCATTGGTTACTATACCTGCAACATTATTTAAGGTTTTTTCCATTTCAATGGGATTTAAAATTGCGAAATTATACACATCCAAAATCACATTGCCGTTATCGGTTACCACGCCTTCACGATATTCTGGCGCACCACCTAAGCTGACTAATTTACGCCCAACTTGCGAGCGTGCCATTGGGATGACTTCTACAGGTAGTGCAAAGGTTGAACCTAGCACGTCCACTTGTTTGCTTTGATCCACAATACAAATAAATTGCTTCGCAAGTGCCGCGACAATTTTTTCTCGAGTCAGTGCCGCCCCTCCGCCTTTGATCATCATTTTTTGAGGGTTAATTTCATCTGCGCCATCAACATAAATATCTAAACTGGATACATCATTGGCACTGAATACCTCAATCCCTTGTTTTCTCAATAATTCCTCTGAAGCTTTGGAAGCGGCTACTGCACCTTTAATATTATTTTTCATTGCACCAAGTGCTTCAATAAAGCAGTTTACCGTTGAGCCACTTCCCACGCCGACAATCATATCAGGCTTCACATATTGTAATGCGGTTTGTGCCGCTTGCTTTTTCATTGCGAGTTGATCCATATTCTTTCCCTTAACGCATAATATTGATGTTCAAATTTGACATAAGTAACCGTTTGCGAACAAGGCATCTACTTTAATCCCATTCAAGGATAGATACAAGCCTTATTCTGGTAAAAACTCTGCTAATAATTCATTCAAAAAGAGTTTTCCTTGCTCAGTAATTTGCCAAGTGCGGTGGTTTTCCTGAATATATTTTTTTGATTTTGCCCACGCAATTTGGGGGGCTATCACGTCAAGCGATAATCCTGTCAAATGCTCAAACTCCGATTTTGGCACAGGTTCAAGCAAGCGAAAACGGTTCATAAAAAATTCAAAAGGACGATCTTCAAGCGCGATTTGTTTTTTTTCATATAAATATTCCCCACGCATATAGCCTTTCGGGTGCTTGGTTTTAGAAAAACGCTCTATTTCCCCATTGGGGAAGGTTAATTTTCCGTGTGCCCCACAACCTATCGCTAAATAATCACCAAATCGCCAATAATTCAGATTATGCCGACACTGATCGCCAGCTTTTGCATAAGCTGATGTTTCATATTGTACATAACCTGCGTGGCTTAACAGTTGATGTCCTTGCTCAAAAATATCCCATAGGGCATCATCATCGGGCAAAGTAGGAGGGCGATAAGCAAACATTGTATTTGGCTCAATCGTCAGTTGATACCAAGAAAGATGGCTCGGTTCAAGGGCGATAGCTTGGTGTAAATCATCTTTCGCTTGCTCAAGGCTTTGATTGGGTAAACCGTGCATTAAATCTAAATTAATACGCTTAAAACCCGCTTCTTTCGCCATTTGTACCGCTTTTTTTGCTTCGGTCGCGTTATGAATACGCCCTAAACGTTGCAATTTTTCATCATCAAAACTTTGTATGCCTAAAGAAAGGCGATTTACCCCAGCTTCAACATAGCCCGCAAAACGTGTCGCTTCCGCCGTGCCGGGGTTGGCTTCTAACGTAATTTCAATATTTGGTGCAAACGCGATTTGCTGTTCAATTCCTTGTAATAATTGAGCTATACCTTGTGCAGAAAATAAACTTGGCGTACCGCCGCCAATAAAAATGGAATGCAGTGTTCGCTCAGCAAGACTTGCTTGATAACGCAGTAGATCTTGGTGTAAATCAGCCAACAAATGCGCGATATATTCTTGTTCGGGAATGACTGCTTTTTGTGCGTGTGAATTAAAATCGCAATAAGGACATTTCTGCACACACCAAGGAATATGCACATACAGACTTAATGGCGGTAAAACTCGCATTATTTTGACCGCACTTTTACTTGTAAACGTTCTTTCAATACACTTAATGCACTGGCTCGATGTGAGATTTTTTTCTTCTCTTGGGTATCAAGCTCGGCAAAAGTGCGGTCTTTTTTAGGATAAAAAAACACACTATCGTAGCCAAAACCATTTTCTCCTTTTTCTGCAAAAGTAATTTCACCTTCACATTCTCCTTCGGCAATAATTGGCGAAGGATCCGTTTCGTGTTGCAATAAAACAATACAACTCACAAATTTAGCCTGACGTTCACCAGCGGGTACATTTGCTAATTTTTGCAGTAATTTTTTACGATTTTCAGCATCAGCCTGATCACCCTCAACACTCGCATAGCGCGCGGAATATAAGCCCGGTTCGCCATTCAAGGCATTCACCACTAATCCGCTATCATCGGCAATAGCAGGCAACCCCGATATTTTGGCGGCATAACGCGCTTTTAATAAGGCATTTTCGACAAATGTCAGCCCCGTTTCCTCTGGACTTTCAATCCCTAAATCAGTTTGAGCAATGACATCAAAACCAAATTCGGCAAGTACATCAGCCATTTCTCGCACTTTACCTTGATTACCTGTAGCAAGCACAATTTTTTGTTTCATTATTGTTCCTTATAAAATAAAAAAGGCGACCACTAAGCCGCCTTTGCAATACGAACTGATAGGAAATCAACGCAGGATTACCGCTCAATCACAATATTCTTCCGCAATATACTTAGTTTGATTAGTATAGTGCATTTTAATTGCGATCACTATTTGCTATTTTCACTAAATGATAAAGGATCAATGCGTTCTCTGTTTTTTTCTAATGTTGCTTTACCAATGCCCTGAACCTCTAACAACTGTTCTACAGCAGTAAATTTGCCGTGTTTTTCTCTATACTCAACAATCGCATCCGCTTTTTTAGCGCCAATACCCACTAATGCACGCTGAATATCGCTAGCTGTTGCAGTATTGATATTCAATTTTTCGCCAATAAAAGAAGAAGAGGCTTTCGCAACTTCCACTGCGCTTTCTAACTGAGGACTCGCCTTATCATTTTGTTGAGATTGTGCGGCAACAGAAAAACTCCCTAATAATGCGGTTGATAGAAGTAAAGAAGATAAAATTGTCTTAATTTTCATTACGGTTTTCCTTATTCATAAAACAAAACGTATAAATACTGAATAAATCAGCGGTTATACTTTGCATTTCAGAGTAAAAACTCGCAACAAAAACACCGCACTTCTGCGATCACGATCGTAAAAATAAAGGAAATAGGTTAAAAAAGTAATCATATTGTTTAAAGATTACTTAACTTCTTATTTACTATCTGTACACTTCAAATGGATAACATTTTGTATAATCCTGATTTTAAACTGCTACAAATAATCACCATAGAAAATGAATTTAAATAAAATCAGAGAAAATAGAAGAGGGAAAATATAGAAAAATAGGTTATATAATGGCAGGGGCGGAGAGGCTCGAACTCCCAACACCCGGTTTTGGAGACCGGTGCTCTACCAATTGAACTACGCCCCTAAGTGAAGTGGCGGAACGGACGGGACTCGAACCCGCGACCCCCTGCGTGACAGGCAGGTATTCTAACCAGCTGAACTACCGCTCCGCAAAATTTGTAATTGGCAGTGACCTACTCTCACATGGGAAAATCCCACACTACCATCGGTGTTATAGCGTTTCACTTCTAAGTTCGGCATGGAATTAGGTGGGCCCGCTACACTATTGCTGCCAAAAAATTTTATTTTGTTAATTTACTAATATCATAATAAATTAACAAAATAAAACCTGGCGGTGCCCTACTCTCACATGGGAAACTCCCACACTACCATCGGCGTTACAGCGTTTCACTTCTAAGTTCGGCATGGATTTAGGTGGGTCCACTGCACTAACGCCGCCAAGATAATTCTTTCGCTTATCTAAAGCTTATCTCTCTTATCTACAGACTTCAAAGCATTCCGCTCTAAAATCCCTACTCTCTCAATCAAAAACAAGCCAAAACCCTTGAGTGTTGTATAGTTAAGCCTCTCGGGCAATTAGTACTGGTTAGCTCAACGACTCACATCGCTTACACACCCAGCCTATCTACGTCTTAGTCTCAAACAACCCTTACCAACTTAAAGTCGGGGAGAACTCATCTTAAGGCAAGTTTCGTGCTTAGATGCTTTCAGCACTTATCTCTTCCGCATTTAGCTACCCAGCAGTGCCTCTGGCGAGACAACTGGTACACCAGTGATGCGTCCACTCCGGTCCTCTCGTACTAGGAGCAGCCCCTCTCAATTCTCCAACGCCCACGGCAGATAGGGACCGAACTGTCTCACGACGTTCTAAACCCAGCTCGCGTACCACTTTAAATGGCGAACAGCCATACCCTTGGGACCTACTTCAGCCCCAGGATGTGATGAGCCGACATCGAGGTGCCAAACACCGCCGTCGATATGAACTCTTGGGCGGTATCAGCCTGTTATCCCCGGAGTACCTTTTATCCGTTGAGCGATGGCCCTTCCATTCAGAACCACCGGATCACTATGACCTGCTTTCGCACCTGCTCGACTTGTCTGTCTCGCAGTTAAGCTTGCTTATACCATTGCACTAACCTGACGATGTCCGACCGTCATTAGCAAACCTTCGTGCTCCTCCGTTACGCTTTGGGAGGAGACCGCCCCAGTCAAACTACCCACCAGACACTGTCCGAACACCCGTTTCAGGCGCTTCGTTAGAACATCAAACGTTAAAGGGTGGTATTTCAACAACGACTCCACGATAACTGGCGTTACCGCTTCATAGTCTCCCACCTATCCTACACATCAAAATTCAAGGTTCAGTGTCAAGCTATAGTAAAGGTTCACGGGGTCTTTCCGTCTAGCCGCGGGTACACCGCATCTTCACGGCGATTTCAATTTCACTGAGTCTCGGGTGGAGACAGCCTGGCCATCATTATGCCATTCGTGCAGGTCGGAACTTACCCGACAAGGAATTTCGCTACCTTAGGACCGTTATAGTTACGGCCGCCGTTTACTGGGGCTTCGATCAGGAGCTTCTCTTTCGATTACACCATCAATTAACCTTCCAGCACCGGGCAGGCATCACACCCTATACGTCCACTTTCGTGTTTGCAGAGTGCTGTGTTTTTAATAAACAGTTGCAGCCAGCTGGTATCTTCGACTGGTTCATGCTCCATTCGCAAAGAACTTCACACTACGCCAGCGCACCTTCTCCCGAAGTTACGGTGCTATTTTGCCTAGTTCCTTCACCCGAGTTCTCTCAAGCGCCTGAGTATTCTCTACCTGACCACCTGTGTCGGTTTTCAGTACGGTTTAGTAAAGCCTGAAGCTTAGTGGCTTTTCCTGGAAGTGTGGTATCAGTTACTTCAGCTCCTTAGAGCCTCGTCATCATCTCTCTGTGTTGACAGTAGACCGGATTTGCCTAGTCTACCCACCTACCAACTTAAACGTACATCTCCAACAGTACGCTAACCTAACCTTCTCCGTCCCCACATCGCAGCTTTACCAAGTACGGGAATATTAACCCGTTTCCCATCGACTACGCTTTTCAGCCTCGCCTTAGGGGCCGACTCACCCTGCCCCGATTAACGTTGGACAGGAACCCTTGGTCTTCCGGCGAACGGGTTTTTCACCCGTTTTATCGTTACTTATGTCAGCATTCGCACTTGTGATACGTCCAGCAAACCTCTCGATTCACCTTCTTCCGCTTACACAACGCTCCCCTACCCAACAATCTTTCGATTGATGCCGCAGCTTCGGTACTATATTTTAGCCCCGTTACATCTTCCGCGCAGGCCGACTCGACTAGTGAGCTATTACGCTTTCTTTAAATGGTGGCTGCTTCTAAGCCAACATCCTAGCTGTCTAAGCCTTCCCACTTCGTTTCCCACTTAATATAGATTTTGGGACCTTAGCTGGCGGTCTGGGTTGTTTCCCTCTCCACGACGGACGTTAGCACCCGCCGTGTGTCTCCTGTGCAGTACTCTTTGGTATTCGGAGTTTGCATCGGTTTGGTAACCCGGGATGGGCCCCTAGCCGAAACAGTGCTCTACCCCCAAAGGTATTCACACAAGGCTCTACCTAAATAGATTTCGGGGAGAACCAGCTATCTCCCGGTTTGATTGGCCTTTCACCCCCAGCCACAGGTCATCCGCTAATTTTTCAACATTAGTCGGTTCGGTCCTCCAGTTAGTGTTACCCAACCTTCAACCTGCCCATGGCTAGATCACCGGGTTTCGGGTCTATACCTTGCAACTCATCGCCCAGTTAAGACTCGGTTTCCCTTCGGCTCCCTTATTCAGTTAACCTCGCTACAAAATATAAGTCGCTGACCCATTATACAAAAGGTACGCAGTCACCCCAAAGGGCTCCCACTGCTTGTACGTACAGGGTTTCAGGTTCTATTTCACTCCCCTCACCGGGGTTCTTTTCGCCTTTCCTTCACAGTACTGGTTCACTATCGGTCAATCAGGAGTATTTAGCCTTGGAGGATGGTCCCCCCATCTTCAAACAGGATTCCTCGTGTCCCGCCCTACTTCTCGTAAGCTTAGTACCACACGCGATTTTTCAGATACGGGGCTATCACCCTGTTTCGCTTGACTTCCCAGTCAATTCTCCTAAATCACTCGCTATCACTTACTGGCTCCTCCGCTTTCGCTCGCCGCTACTCACAGAATCTCGGTTGATTTCTTTTCCTCGGGGTACTTAGATGTTTCAGTTCTCCCGGTTCGCCTTGTTTACCTAGTTTATTCAGTAAACAATGATAGGTTCTTCACCTATCGGGTTTCCCCATTCGGACATCGTGGGTTAAACGCTTCTTATCAACTCACCCACGCTTTTCGCAGATTAGCACGTCCTTCTTCGCCTCTGATTGCCAAGGCATCCGCCCTGTACGCTTTCTCACTTAACTATACAACCTCAAGGATTTTTTTCCTTAAAGCTATCATCGTCATTCGTTGAGAATCGCTTACTTGCTTTTGTTCAAGTAAGTCTTCTTCTACTCAGACTTCTTCAATTCAGTGATAAACTTTATTATCACCGGCTTGAAAGTCTCTTCAGTTTTCAGCTTGTTTTTACATTGTTAAAGAGCAATTCGCTATAAGATTAGCTTTATATGGCGTCCCCTAGGGGATTCGAACCCCTGTTACCGCCGTGAAAGGGCGATGTCCTAGGCCTCTAGACGAAGGGGACTACATATAAAGGTAATCTCTACTACATCCTTTGCTTCTCATTGTCTAACATCAATCAACCAATCTGTGTGAACATTCGTCTTCTCTTCGGTAAGGAGGTGATCCAACCGCAGGTTCCCCTACGGTTACCTTGTTACGACTTCACCCCAGTCATGAATCATACCGTGGTAAACGCCCCCCTCTCGGTTAAGCTATCTACTTCTGGTACAACCCACTCCCATGGTGTGACGGGCGGTGTGTACAAGGCCCGGGAACGTATTCACCGCGACATTCTGATTCGCGATTACTAGCGATTCCGACTTCATGGAGTCGAGTTGCAGACTCCAATCCGGACTTAGATGCACTTTCTGAGATTCGCTCACCCTCGCAGGCTCGCTTCCCTCTGTATGCACCATTGTAGCACGTGTGTAGCCCTACTCGTAAGGGCCATGATGACTTGACGTCATCCCCACCTTCCTCCAGTTTATCACTGGCAGTCTCCTTTGAGTTCCCATCTCTACATGCTGGCAACAAAGGATAAGGGTTGCGCTCGTTGCGGGACTTAACCCAACATTTCACAACACGAGCTGACGACAGCCATGCAGCACCTGTCTCAAAGCTCCCGAAGGCACAGTCTTATCTCTAAGACCTTCTTTGGATGTCAAGAGTAGGTAAGGTTCTTCGCGTTGCATCGAATTAAACCACATGCTCCACCGCTTGTGCGGGCCCCCGTCAATTCATTTGAGTTTTAACCTTGCGGCCGTACTCCCCAGGCGGTCGATTTATCACGTTAGCTACGGGCGCCAAGCTCAAAGCCCAACCCCCAAATCGACAGCGTTTACAGCGTGGACTACCAGGGTATCTAATCCTGTTTGCTCCCCACGCTTTCGCACATGAGCGTCAGTATCTCCCCAAGGGGCTGCCTTCGCCTTCGGTATTCCTCCACATCTCTACGCATTTCACCGCTACACGTGGAATTCTACCCCTCCCTAGAGTACTCTAGTAAACCAGTCTGAAATGCAATTCCCAAGTTAAGCTCGGGGATTTCACATCTCACTTAATTTACCGCCTGCGTGCCCTTTACGCCCAGTTATTCCGATTAACGCTCGCACCCTCCGTATTACCGCGGCTGCTGGCACGGAGTTAGCCGGTGCTTCTTCTGTGACTAACGTCAAATCAACGTGCTATTAACACGTCCACCTTCCTCATCACCGAAAGAACTTTACAACCCGAAGGCCTTCTTCATTCACGCGGCATGGCTGCGTCAGGGTTCCCCCCATTGCGCAATATTCCCCACTGCTGCCTCCCGTAGGAGTCTGGGCCGTGTCTCAGTCCCAGTGTGGCTGGTCATCCTCTCAGACCAGCTAGAGATCGCAGGCTTGGTAGGCCTTTACCCCACCAACTACCTAATCCCACTTGGGCTCACCTTATGGCTAGTGGCCTTGCGGTCCCACTACTTTAATCCTCAGATATTACGCGGTGTTAGCCATCGTTTCCAATGGTTATCCCCCTCCATAAAACAGATTCCCAAGCATTACTCACCCGTCCGCCACTCGTCAGCATCGAAAGCAAGCTTTCAACCCGTTACCGTTCGACTTGCATGTGTTAAGCCTGCCGCCAGCGTTCAATCTGAGCCATGATCAAACTCTTCAGTTTAATCTCGCTCAATGAATACATAACGTTATATTCTTTTCGAATTTCAAGTTAAGCATCATTGATTTCTAAATTTTAAATCTTTTTGAAAATCAACGAATGCCCACACAGATTGTCTGATTGATTGTTAAAGAGCAAAAAATAACGACGCGATTTGTATCATCTTAATTTCTACAACGTCGCGTCGTTGTGTGCGGCGTATTATAGACACCTCGAAAATCTTTGCAAGTCTTTTTTTGCAAATTTTTAAGATTTTTTATCGCTTGATGACTTTTACACCAACTTGCAAAATTATTCACCTAAGTGCGGTGAAAATTTAGCTAATTTTATCTCTCTATAGCCATCCTTTTTGACGAAATGTTTTCCACACTTCAATAACATATGCCATTTCCTCTGGTGTACCTAAGGTTAAACGGTTGTAATTCGTTAATGGCGGGAAAGGACGGCCCACAACAATATTGTATGCTTTCATACGTTTTGCATATTCTACACTATCACCTTTGATACTGTGAAAAATGAAATTTGCACTACTTGGTATATAAGTAAGCCCTAATTCATCAAGCGCTTTCATCACCATACGACGAGATTCATCTGTAACACGACGGCTTTCTTGTAAAAATGCGTTATCTGCTAATGTTGCACGTGCAGCCACTGCAGCGGTTAAGTTAGTGTTATCTGCGCTTAAGAATTGGCGTAAATAGTCCATTTCTGATTTCGCTGCCACCATATAGCCAATCCGCAAGCCTGCCAATGCATATAATTTAGAAAACGTTCTCGTTACAGCTAAATGTTCAGTTCCTTTACGCACCCATTCCATCGCGCTAGTGAATTGCGGATCACCTTCGGCATATTCTGCATAAGCCTCATCAATCAACAAACGATGATTTGCTGGAATATTATCTAACCAAGGCGCCAACTGGCTATTTGGCGTTAATAATGCAGTTGGATTATTTGGGTTACAAAGATAAATAATGCTCATACCATCAAATTGATCCGCAGCCGCACGGATTGCTTTAAGATCAAATGAGAGATCCTCTTTTAGTGGAACTTTCACCACCGGCACATTGCGTGCAGCGGCATAATCTTCATAAATCCCAAATGTTGGATCGGGCGCAATCACTTGTACAGCTTGCTTTTTCTCATTCGCTTGCTGAATCCAACCTGCAATCACCGCTTCAATCGCTTCAGAAGAGCCATTACCTAATCCTATATTTTCCGTATTAAGATTAAAACGCTTGGCAATATCCTCAATCAAACCTTCACGTTCACTGTCCGGATAACGATTGGATAAATTGAGATGATTAATAATCGCCTGACGTGCAGACTGGCTCATTCCCAAAGAATTTTCATTAAAGTTTAATAGCAGAGGGTATTCAGCGCTAGGTAGCGTAAATGTTGTCTGCGTTGTAATGGGTTGTGTTTCAGCAACGACTTTGTGGTGAAAAAAGCCTGCAGCAACACCCGCAGCGGTAAGTTGTAGCATACGACGACGATTAATTTGCATAATTATTCCTTATTGAGTTTTAGTTATTAAATTTCTAATTTATAAAGCAAGCAATCAACCCCTATCAAAACTTACTTTAACGGCGTTAAATTTGTAATAATTCATCAAAATTGTCAAGTGATAAAACCCATATTTTTAAATTAATATTTAAAAATAATGAATTTTAATTCAATAAAGGTTATTTTAGTTATGCACTATACAATGACGTTCTAATAGCAACATACGATAGATGTAAGATGAGAAAATGTTCTTGCAGAAAAGTGAAAAAGAAAACGAGAAGATGGAAGTCTTCTTCATGGTTAGTCTATCTTTTATATCACGTTAATGCAGGGGTGCAAAATCCACTTTAACGCGACTTATGCAAGTGCGGTGGAAATTTTGTTAATTTTTCCACCGCACTTTCTGTTGGCTAATTAAGTTGCTTCATCTGTTCGGCAAATTTGTCCACTTTTTGCCAATCGGTATATTCAATTTCTTTACTGGTGTCCGTTTCGCCGCCCGTAATTTTCATAATAAAGCGGATCATCATTCGGTCGAACCAGCCATAACGGGGATACAATAACGCCCCCGCAAATACCGCACATAAAGTGGGGTTCCAGTGGATACGTTGCAAAAATTTTTTGACATATGAATTCGTTTCTGGCGTATCCTTGCCGGCTTTACGCGCAGTTAAATTCACGCCAAAAAATGCCGTTTGTTTGCGATTTAAAAGTGCTGTGTTTTTTTCGATAAATTGATAAAGCAATTTGTTAAAATGTCCGTAACGGATTGACGCACCGATGATAATGCGATCAAATTCCGCTAAGTCAGGCACGTTATCACTAATGCTACGCACTTCGGCGATTAATTTTTCTGCCATAAATTGGGCGATTTTCTGCGTTTGCCCATCACAGCTAGAATACAAAATCAAGGTTTTCATCAAGTTCTCCAAAAAGCAGGACTGAATAGCACTAAGAGTGAAAAGATTTCCAAACGCCCTGCCGCCATTGCAAAGGAAAAGACATATTTTGCACTATCTGGCACACCGGCAAAGCTTGTACTGATGATACCTAGCCCCGGTCCCGAATTTGTAATGGCGGCAAAAACAGCCCCAATGGAATCAAATGCTTCCATTCCGCATAAGATAGCCGCAAAGACGCATAGCCAAAATGTAAGGAAAAAGGCAATTAAAAACGCCCAGATCCGTTCAATAACCTGCATAGATAACAAATTATCACCGAGTTTAACTGGCACAACAAGGCTTGGATGAACTAACGATTTCAGTTCTCGTTTAAACTGCAACCAGACAACTAAGACACGGATCATTTTAAGCCCCCCCGAGGTTGAGCCGGCACAGCCCCCTAATAACCCTGCAAAGACAAGCATCATTCCTAGAAATGGCGGCAATTGATTGAAATCAAATAATGTATAGCCTGACGTCATTGCCATAGACGCAGATTGCGCACTCCCTTGGGCAAAGGCATCAATCAACGAAAGGTTATCGTAAGAAAGATAAAGCCCTAGAGATAGCACGAGAATAAAGAATCCTTGAACGAAACAAAAAAAACGAAACTCAGGATCGTGCCAATAGGTTTTCCATATACTTTGGTGTTTCATATGTGTTAAAGCCGTAATGTGCAAGCCAAAGTTACAACCTGCGACAAGCATAAAAAATGCGGCTAAAAAATAAATTTTGGAATCATTAAAATACCCTAAATTGGCATCGTGAGTGGACATTCCACCATTAGAAACCGTAGAAAAACTATGGGAAATCGCGTCAAACATTGACATTCCCGCCCACCAATAAGCAAGAATACATACAACCGTAAGCACGCAATATAAAATCCATAATAGTTTTGCAACTTCTGCAATTCTCGGCAAATTTTTCTGATCTTTCAGTGGGCCTGAAGATTCAATGCGATAAAGTTGGCTTCCTCCAATCCCTAAAATAGGTACAACGGCAACAACCAATACAATCAGCCCCATTCCCCCTAGCCATTGTAAAAACTGGCGATAAAATAAAATGGATTTCGGCAAGTTATCTAGCCCAGACATTACCGTTGCGCCTGTCGTCGTCAGGGCAGAAAATGCCTCGAATACCGTATCTGCAAAATCCATATGCACTTCATCAAATAACAAGAATGGAATCACCGCCAATAAACTCAACAGCACCCAGAATACCACGACGATTAAAAAACCTTCTCTGGCGCGCAATTCCTGTTTATGTTGATGACAGCTCCACCACAACAGCGTGCCAAAAGAAAAGCTAGCAATGAAGGCTTGCATAAACGCTTTTCCTCCCCCATCACCATAAATCAGTGCCACAAATGCGGGCACAAGCATTGTGGCAGAAAAGCACATCACCAAAATGCCGATAATTCGAAAAATAGATAATATATGCACAATGTTCTCTCTTATTTTATTGCGAGGATTGTTAGCTGACCGGCAGAACGTTCCGTTAATTCTCGTTCAAACTCAGCCTGTTTATCAGGACGGATTGCCAATACAAAATGGACTTTTTCTTGGAAATCTTGCGATTCAATCAACACCTCTTGCTGCACACACAAGTGTTGTAGCCAGTTGATTTGGTCATACTCACAGGTCAAACGAAAATGTTCTCGCTCCACTTTCATTGTGGTTTCAAGCAATTGCAAGGCTTGTTGCACGCCGTTGCCATAAGCACGCACCAAGCCTCCTGTCCCCAGCAAAATCCCACCATAATAGCGCACCACAACGGCACTGACTTCACCAATTTGGCTACCCAGCAACGCATTTAACATTGGCTTGCCTGCTGTGCCTGCAGGTTCGCCATCATCGGAAAAGCCTAAACTTTGAGTATCTGACGGTTTACCCGCGACCGCCGCCCAACAATGATGGCGAGCATTTGGGTGCTGAGTACGAATTTCCTGCCAAAACGCTTTCGCTTGTGCTAAACCTTCTGTATGTTTGAGATACGTGATAAAACGGCTTTTCTTAATTTCTTCTTCAAAAACCACCGCACTTTGCGGAATTAAATATTCCATAATCCAGACTAATTTTGACCAATATTTAATTGAGCGGTATTATACGCACAAAATCACTTCAACTAAATAAACAATGAACGAAATTAATATTCATCAACAGTTAGATACCCAAGGGCTACGCTGTCCTGAACCAGTAATGCTAGTACGCAAGCAAATTCGCCATATGCAAGCGGGGGAAGTGCTACTCATTCTGGCTGATGATCCTGCTACCACAAGGGATATTCCCAGTTTCTGTCAATTTATGGATCATCGTTTACTCAAAAGCGAAACAGAAAGCCCCCCATTTAGATATTGGGTGCAGAAAGGGCAATAACGAAGAAAATCAGAACAAAATAAAAAGGTGCGGACATTCGCACCTTTCTTTTTTAACGGGATTATAGATAGAATTTATCTACAAAATTTAATTTATCGTCAAGTTTTAGCACTAATGGCTGACCTGTTGGGATTTCAAAATCCATAATATCTTCATCAGAAATGCCGATAATGTGTTTGGCTAAGGCGCGCAATGAGTTACCGTGAGCAGTGACTAATACACGTTTTCCTGATAATAACGCTGGGGCAATTTGATCTTCCCAGAACGGTAAAACGCGCTCTAAGGTTACTTTTAAGTTTTCGCCATCAGGGATCACATCAGGCGGTAAATTTGCATAACGGCGATCATTATGGGCTGAATTTGGATCATTTGGATCTAGTAATGGTGGTAATGTATCGTAAGAACGACGCCAAATATGCACCTGCTCATCACCATATTTTTCTGCCGTTGCTTTTTTGTCTAAGCCTTGTAATTCGCCATAATGACGCTCATTTAAACGCCAACTTTTCACTTGCGGGATCCAAAGCTGGTGAGACTCTTCCAACACAATATTACAGGTTTTAATTGCACGAGTAAGTACAGAGGTAAACGCGATGTCAAACTCATAGCCTGCATCTAATAATTTTTTCCCTGCCGCTTTCGCTTCTTCTACACCACGTTCCGTTAAATTAACATCACGCCAGCCAGTGAATAAATTTTTCGCATTCCATTCACTAAAACCGTGACGGATAAACACTAATTCCATAGAAAATCTCCTAATGTTAATGAAAAATACTGCGCCACTTTATAGCAAAAATTTCAGCTTTTTAAAAGGAAAAAGCATTACTTTCCTGATCTTTCGCAAGGATTTACCGCATTCTGATTTTTCTCCAAACCGCGATTTTCTGATTTACTCAAAATTTTTCCCCGCGAACATTTAGCGCCTTGCTCAAATAATGGTATAGTTATGCACATTTTTAGCCATTAGGGCGATACACCAATTTTATTAATGAGAGAAAAAACGTTGAAAAAACGCACCGCACTTTTCTTTTTTGCCTGCACCCTACCTTTCGCTGTGCAGGGCGCGGATCTGTCTGCGATTCAAAAACAGATCAAACAGCAAGAACAGAAAATTGCTGAACAAAAACGTGAACAAGACAAATTGCAATCCACCCTTAAAAATCAGGAATTGCAAATTAATGGCGTGGTTGGACAACTTCGCCAAACGGAATCAGATCTAAAAGCCATTCGCCAAATGATCGCGGATACCGATAAACAAATCAAACACTTAGAAAAACAAGAAAAAAGCCAAAAAGAAAAACTGGCTAAGCAGATCGATGCAATGTACCGCTCAGGCATTAACCCTTCGGTGCTAGAGAAACTCTTTTCAGAAGATGCTCAAAAAGCAGAGCGAATGAAAGCCTATTATGAGCATATGAACCAAGCTCGTCTTGCCTACATTGAAGATCTCAAACAAACGCAAGAACAGCTCAAGAAAGAAAAAGCCAATATTCAAACTCAACAGCAAGAACAACAAAATCAGCTGAATGCGCAGAAAAAACAACAACAGAGTTTGCAAAAAGTGCAGCGCGAACGCCAATCTACGCTCAATCAGCTGAATAAGCGTTTAGCCAAAGATCAAAATAAATTAGATAGCTTAAAAGAAAACGAAAATGCCTTACGCCAACAAATCCAACGCGCAGAACAACAAGCACGAGAACAAGAAAAACAAGAACGTGAAGCGTTAGCGCAGAAAAAACGCCAAGAAGAACAAAAAAACCAAAAACCTTACACGCCAACCGCCCAAGAAAAACAGCTTATGGCAAGCAATTCAGGATTGGGTAAACCACAAAGGCAATATCAATATCCCGTATCAGGCAAAATTCTCAACCGTTTTGGTTCAACCCAAATGGGGGAATTGAAATGGAAAGGGATTGTGATCGGGGCAAATGCAGGTAGTTCAGTTCGAGCTATTGCTGATGGACGAGTTATTTTAGCTAGTTGGTTACAAGGTTATGGCTTAATGGTGATCATTAAACACGGTGAAAACGATCTAAGCTTATACGGCTACAACCGCGCCGTTTCAGTCAAAGAAGGGCAACTGGTGAAAGCAGGGCAAAAAATTGCTGAAGTGGGAAGTTCTGGGGGACAATCAAGATCAGGGCTTTATTTTGAAATTCGCCGTAAAGGTATTGCGGTAAATCCGACAGGTTGGTTGCGATAATGAAGAGAACTTACCAAAAACAAATCACCAAAAAACAAAGTGCGGTTAAAAATTTACTGATTTTTTCTACCGCACTTTGCTTGAGCCTCTTCCCCACAATTTCGATCAGCCAATCTCGCCTTGCCATTGTTATTGATGATGTGGGCTATCGTCCTAAAGAAGATGCCGCAGTTTATGCGATGCCAAAAGAAATTTCGGTAGCAATCATTCCTTCCGCCCCCTATGCCAAACAACGCAATCAACAAGCAATGCAACAAGGGCGAGATGTGCTTATTCATTTGCCTATGCAACCTATGGGGAATCATAAGATTGAATCTGGTGGTTTGACACTTGGAATGACACAGCAGGCAGTTCGAGAAAGAGTACAAAATGCGAAACAAGTTATTTCTTCAGCAATTGGATTGAATAATCATATGGGGAGTGCAGCTACTGCTGATAGTGATTTAATGAATAAATTAATGACGGTATTAAAAGAACAGCACCTCTTTTTTCTTGATAGCCGCACTATTGGGCATTCTGTCGCAAGTAAAACTGCAAAACAATACGGCATAAAAGCACTAGATCGCCATATTTTCCTTGATGATAGCGATGAATTTAACGACGTTCAACGCCAATTTCAACAAGCCATTAATTATGCCCGTAAGCAAGGTATCGCTATCGTTATTGGACACCCTAGAAAAAATACGATTGCTGTGCTACAAAATGGTTTACGTCATTTACCTCAAGATATTCAATTAGTGAATATAGGCAGTCTATGGCGTGGTGAAAAAATCGTCCCACAAAAACCATTCATTATGCTCTTTAATGCAACACCCGCCCCGACATCCGTCGCCCCTTTTCGCGAAATACCATTACTAAGAGGGATACCAAAATAGAAGAGATCAAAAAGAAGTGGCGGAAGATAATGGGAGTCGAACCCACCCAAGATTGCTGGCAACCTTAACAGGATTTGAAGTCCTGCCGTTTCACCGGAAACGCCTATCTTCCAACAGTTTGCTCACTTTAAAGGAAATTTGTTGATTATTCAAGCCTATGTGAAAGTAAAATTATCGGTCCACATTTTATTGTTATTTTAATGTGCAATAACATAAGATCATTTTAGTAAAGTGCTACCGAAAAACACACCAATGCCATATCCTTTCAACATCTCTCGGCAAGACTTCCAGTTAAAAGCTGAATTTTTGATTAAAAAACAGTATGATTACAAGTAAAAGTTTACTAGGACGATAAAATGAGCAGCCTTTTTCAACAACTTCCTTCAATAGATAAATTGTTAAAACAGCGTGAAATTGCCCCACTGATTACAATGTTCGGTCATCGTGCGGTGGTTAATGTATGCAGAAAACTCCTTGAAGATGCCCGTTCTCAGATAAAAAAAACACAAACACTTCCCGATATTTTTCTTAATCAGGAAAACTTGCTTACCGAAATTCAGCGAACCCTCACCATACAACAACAAGTAAAAATTCAACCTGTGCATAATTTAACGGGAACTGTTTTACATACGAATTTAGGTCGGGCTTTGTGGGCTGAGGCTGCACAGCAAGCCGCATTATTAACGATGCAAGAAAATGTCGCATTAGAATATGACTTGCTCGCCGGAGAACGTAGCCACCGCGATAAGTATATTAGTGAGCTATTATGTAAGCTTACCGGAGCAGAAGCCGCTTGCGTGGTGAACAACAATGCAGCAGCCGTGTTACTAATGTTAGCTACCTTTGCAGCGGGTAAAGAAGTGGTTATTTCTCGTGGTGAGCTAATTGAAATTGGCGGTTCGTTCCGTATCCCTGATATTATGCAACAAGCAGGCTGTAAGCTAATTGAAGTTGGTACAACAAATCGCACCCATTTAACTGATTATCGCCGTGCGATCAACGAAAATACCGCCTTTTTAATGAAAGTTCATAGTAGTAATTACCAAATTTGTGGCTTTACGCATTCTGTCAGCGAAGCCGAATTAGCACAACTTGGTCAGGAAATGAATGTGCCTGTGGTAACCGATTTAGGCAGTGGAGCATTGGTGGATCTTTCACAATATGGCTTGCCGAATGAACCTACCGTACAAGAAAAATGGCAGCAAGGTGTGGATTTAATCTCATTTTCTGGGGATAAATTGCTAGGTGGCCCACAGACAGGCATTATTGTTGGAAAAAAAGAATTTATCGATCAACTACAAGCGCATCCGCTCAAGCGCGCGTTACGCTGTGATAAAGTCATTTTAGCGGGGTTAGAAGCAACGTTGCGTTTATATCTTCAACCTGAAAAATTGACAGAGAAACTGACGAGTTTGCACTTACTCACGCAGCCTGTCTCCGTATTACGCCAACAGGCAGAAATACTGAAAGTGCGGTTGGAAAATCAGTTAGATTTTGCCTATACCGTCCGTGTGGAACAAAGCCAAGCACAAATTGGCAGTGGCGCCCAACCCCTCGCCACGCTCCCTTCCATTGCGGTAACCATAGAAGAAAAAACATCGCAAAAATTGACCGCACTTATTGAACGCTTCAAACAACTCCCCCACCCTATCATTGGGCGAATTGAACAAAATAAATTATGGCTCGATCTACGTAGCCTTGCCAATTTTGAACGTTTATTAAATACCGTGGAGCAACTATGATTATTGTTACCTCAGGCCACGTCGATCACGGCAAAACCGCTTTGTTACGCGCTTTAACGGGTACTGATGCGGATCGCTTGCCAGAAGAAAAGAAACGTGGAATGACGATTGATTTAGGTTATGCCTATTTACCTTTACCACAGAAAACGCTGGGTTTTATTGATGTGCCGGGACACGAAAAATTTCTCTCAAATATGCTTGCCGGGCTAGGCGGAGTAGATTATGCAATGCTTATCGTTGCCGCAGATGAAGGTATTCAGCCACAAACCGCAGAACATCTCGCCATTTTACGCCTATTGCATTTTAAGCAAATTATTGTTGTGATCACAAAAGCGGATAAAGTCAGCAAAACACATATTGCAAACACCAAGCAACAACTGGTACAAGCATACCCATTTTTGAAAGAAAGCCCTTTTTTCATTACTTCCGCTTATACAGGGCAAGGTATTGACGAATTACAAGCACATTTAGCAAATTTGCCTTCTCTTTCTGATAACCAGCTGCCTTTCCGTTATGTGATAGATCGCATTTTTACGATTAAAGGGGCAGGAACTGTGGTAACAGGCACGGCATTCAGTGGGCGTATTGCTACGAATGAAGAACTGTACTTATCCACAGGAAAAAAAGTGCGTATTAAAAATATCCATAGCCAAGATCAACAATCAATGGTTGGAGAGGCCGGGCAACGTTTAGCCTTAAATATTCAAACCGATGTAGAACGAACTGAAATTCAGCGTGGAGACTGGCTTTTCTCTCACCCACCAACAGTTGCCACTGATCGCATTACCGTAGAAATCGAAGCGGCACAGTGGATACAAGAAAGCCAAGCTGTGCATAGTTATCACGCCGCCTCGCATACAACGGGTAAGCTCACATTGCTCGAAAATAAACAACTTTATCCACAGCAAAAAGCCCTAGCAGAACTCACTTTACAAGATCCATTATACCTAACCTATAACGATAAATTAATTTTACGTACAGGCGATGCCAAATCCTTGTTAGCTGGCGCAAGGGTGATTGAAATTCACTCGCCAAAACGTTACAAGCGTACTGAAGTGCGGTTGAATTTTTTACATCATTTACTCACAACGCAAAACGTAGCTGAACGTTTAAGTTGCTATTTACAACATCGCCCAATGCCACTTACGGAATTAGCGTGGTTAGCACAACGTAAAGAAGAGGATTTACCCGATTTACTTGCAGAACGTCATATCCAAACCCGGCAAGGGTGGGCATTTACGCGTAGTTATCAACAACAGCAAAGTGAAAAATTAATCGCCACATTGACGGATTACCACCAGCAATCTCCCGATCAACTTGGCTTAAGCAAAGCACGTTTATATCGCATTGCGGCTATTCATCAGCCTGAAGCCTTAATTTATTATTTTATTGCTGACTTATTAGCCCAAGAGAAGCTTCAGCAAACGCGCGGTTGGTTGCATTTACCAGAACATAAAATTCGTTTTAATACGGAAGAACAGCAGTTATGGCAACAAGTCCTCACGCATTTTGAACAACAGCACGGACAAGCATTATGGGTGCGAGATTTAGCGAATTTGCTGGATTTAGATGAAAGCACGATGCGTAATTTTCTTTATAAAGCAGGGAAATTAGGCTATTTAACGCCTATTGTACGAGATCGTTTTATGCTTACAGAAACCCTGTATGCGTATGCCCATTGGGTAAAAAACATTATCTTGGAGAAGGGAGACATTTCAGTAAATCAACTCCGCGATGAATTGCAATGGGGCAGAAAAATGACGGTACAACTTATGGAATATTTCGATCGCTGTGGTTTTTTACGCCGTAAGGGAAATGTGCATTTATTACGAGATGGCGATCTCTTTGATTACTAACCATAAAACACAAGTGCGGTGAAAAATGGAGAAATTTATCACCGCACTTTTCTTAAATGCAAACACATTTTTATTGCCATTTATTTTTTCATCAATCCCTTTGCAAGCGGGATAAGATAGCCTCCTCACAACGTCCATTTATTTCAAACTAAAGCAACGATAAAGCAGATCAAGTATGCAACCTATGTTGAGCCTGTGCTATGCGACTAAATATTTAAATTGATTTTCTCATCAATAAAACATTGATCCATTTCAAATGCCGGTTTTGCTGCTTTATCTTTACCAATGGTTTTTGAAGGAACCCCCGCAACAGTGGTATATTCAGGGACGGGTTGTAACACCACAGAATTGGCGCCAATTTTGGCATAACGCCCAATTTCAATATTACCGAGAATTTTTGCCCCAGCTCCAATCATCACCCCCTCCCTTACTTTTGGATGACGATCACCAGATTCTTTACCCGTTCCGCCTAGGGTAACGCCTTGTAGAATAGACACATCATTTTCGATAACAGAAGTTTCGCCTACCACAATGCCAGTGGCGTGATCGAACATAATGCCACAGCCTATTTGTGCCGCGGGGTGAATATCCACATCAAACGCAACAGAAATTTCATTTTGTAAATAAATCGCCAACGCTTTACGATTTTGTTGCCATAAATAATGGGTAATACGGTAACTTTGTAAGGCGTGAAAACCTTTTAAATATAATAACGGCGTTGTCCATAATTCCACTGCGGGATCCCGTTGACGCACCGCACGAATATCACAAGCCGCACTGCCAATGATATCAGGTTCTGCTTGGTAGGCATCTTCAATAATTTCACGCAAGGTGATCGCGGGCATAATGGGATTTGCTAATTTATTAGCTAAAATATAACTTAATGCGTTACCAAGATTCTGGTGTTTTAGAATAGTGGAATGAAAAAAACTCGCGAGCATTGGCTCACATTCCGCTAATTCTTTTGCTTCTTGACGAAGTAAACGCCAAACTTCAACAGGCATTTTATTCTCCTTTTCGTTCTCGTCCAAGCAGAGTGAATGCAACATCTTTGGCATTTTTAGCACAAAATAGGACTTGGTAAATTTGTTCGGTAATTGGCATTTCTACACCTTGTCGCTGAGCAAGTAAATAGGTTTCTTTGGTGTTATAAAATCCTTCCACCACCTGACCAATTTCAGCTAATGCCTGCTCGGTGTTTTTCCCCTGACCAAGCATTAACCCAAAGCGACGATTACGCGATTGGTTATCGGTACAAGTTAGTACTAAATCACCTAAGCCTGACATTCCCATAAATGTATTGGGGTTCGCCCCGAGTGACTCCCCTAATCGGCTAATCTCCGCTAACCCCCGTGTAATCAAGGCAGTACGCGCATTTGCACCAAATCCCATTCCGTCTGACATTCCAGCCCCAATGGCAATCACATTTTTAATGGCTCCGCCAAGCTGAACACCGATCATATCTTGATTAAGATAAACACGAAAATGTTTACTGCAATGAATACGCGCTTGAAATTCTTGGGCAAACGCCAGATCGTGAGAAGCTAAGGTGATTGCCGTTGGCAGTCCTTGTGCAAGCTCTTTGGCAAATGTTGGGCCAGATAAAACAGCTAATGGATATTGCGTGCCAAGTTTTTCTTCTACCACCTGTTGCAATAAACGCCCTGTATCTCGTTCTAAACCTTTCGTCGCCCAAACAATTCGATGCTCTGGTTGTAAGTGCGGTCGGATTTTTTCTAAAACTTCGCCAAAAACGTGGCTAGGTACAACAATCAATAAATCTCGTGATTTTTGCACCGCACTCGCTAAATTCGTTTCAATTTGTAATGCTTCAGGAAACGGAATATCTGGTAAAAAAGGCTGATTACAACGTGCATCCGCCAACGCTTGCATATGTTCGGCATTATGTCCCCAAAGATAAGTAGGTGAGCCGTTACGAGAGAAGCTGATTGCCAATGCCGTCCCGTAAGATCCTGCGCCAATGACAGTAATGGGTGAATTGGAAATATTGTTGTGCATTAATCATCTCCATAATGAAAATAAAGGTGAATCACACTCACTATTAATGCCTTGAGTTTAACCTACTTGAATTAGACTGAAAATAGAATTTTTACAGAAGTGAGTTAGTAGTGTGGCGTTATATAAAGCAGTGGATAGATTACCTTGCCAAATTGTATCCTATCTAATACAATTTATAAAAGGAGATGGGTATGGAAAAAATAAATGAAATAAGAACAACAGCCGAATTTGACCACTGGCTAATGAATTTAAAAAATCGCATAGCAAAAATGGCAATTATCAAGCGCATAGAACGAGCTGAGCAAGGAAATTTCGGTGATCATAAACCATTAGGTGGTGGGCTTTATGAAATGCGAATAGCAACGGGAGCAGGTTATCGTGTTTATTACATTCAAGATGGCAATACGTTATATTTTTTGTTGTGTGGTGACGATAAATCAACACAACAGGCAGATATTAACAAAGCAAGAATGATGATCGAGGATTAACATAATGAAATTAAAAGCAAATATTAAAACAAGTCATTTTGACGCAGCAAAATACCTTACTACGGAAGAAGATATACAGGCTTATTTAGCTGAAACCCTAAAAAGTGGAGAGCAAGAAGAATTTTTAACCGCACTTTCAACAGTTGCAAGAGCAAGAGGAATGACAGAGCTAGCTAAACAAACAGGTTTAGGGCGTGAAAGTCTGTATAAAACCCTATCCAAAGGCAGTAAACCGAGATTTGAAACCATACAAAAAATTCTCTTGGCGTTTAATTTGGAACTCGTGCCAACAATTAAAGGGCGGTGATTTTTTCCATAAAAAAGTGGGTCTTTCACCCACTTATTTTGATTAATTAACCGTTTCTGGTTTCTCGTCTTGTGCTTGCTCCGCTTGCTGACGCTCTAAATATTCCATAAAGAGTGCATCAAAGTTTACGGGAGAAAGATTTAATGGCGGGAAAGTGCCACGGTTTACAAGGCTTGCAATTAATTCACGCGCGTAAGGGAACAGCATATTTGGGCATTGTGAAGTTAAGCAATGGGCAAGTTGAACGCCTTCCAACCCACTTACTGTGAACACGCCTGCTTGTTTTACTTCACAAATAAACGCCACATCACCACTTTCTTCAAGGGTGGTTTCGGTGGAAATGTTTAAACAGACCTCATAAAGATCTTCACCTAATTCAACCACTTCTGTGTTTAAATCAAAAGAAAGTTGAGGTTTCCATTCTTGTTGGAAAATATGGGGAAGATTCGGTGCTTCAAAAGAGACATCTTTAATATAGATACGTTGAATTTGTAATACAGCTTCTGTTTGTTGTTCTTGTGCTTCCGTTGCAACTTCTTGATTTTGCTCAGTCATTTTCTATTCCTCTATGAGTTATTTATCTTTTTTCACTAATGGCAAATTCGCTGAACGCCAACCTGCAATCCCTTCTTTTAACGCGTACACTTCGCGAAATCCTTGTTTAGCCAAAAGCTCTGCGGAAGTGCCTGCAGCCATTCCCGTGGCACACACAACCACAACAGGCTTGTCTTTATGCTGTTCAATTTTACCAATATTCTGATTTTTAATTTCGCTAGGTAATAAATGAATGCTGTGAATAATATGCCCACGTTCAAACTCATCAAGAGTACGCACATCAATTACTGTCGCCTCTTTATTATTCATTAAGCTAACGATCTCGGCATTCTCAATGGTTTTCACTTTGGTGGTGAACGCCTTGAAATAGGTGTAAATAACGAGAAAAAATACGGCTATCCAAGAAATAACCATTAATGTGTGATTTTTTGCAAAGGCGGTTGCCATCGGTAGAAATTCTTGCATTTTACTCTCTATGTTTTAGTTCAAAATAAAGGCTTAAGTATAACCGCACTTTATTCATCTTTCAAAGAAACTCTGCGAAATTCCTCACTTGTTAAGGTAGGTTTTATTCTAAATCAATGAATAAATAAAAATAATTAGAGCTTATATAGCGATTCACCGCGTTTATTGCTATATTATTGCGCGATTTTAAAGAGATTTTTCTCTTTTCATCATTGTATGTTCTTTTTGCAAAGAAATTATCTAATCCATATATTAAAAGAGGTTCGATTATGTTTTTTCTCCAATTTGCCATCGTATTGGTGTGCATTTTGATTGGTGCGCGCATTGGCGGTATCGGCTTGGGAGTGATGGGCGGTGTGGGGCTTGCTATCCTCTCTTTTGGCTTCGGCTTAGCACCTGCGGGTTTACCGATTAATGTAATGCTAATGATTATGGCGGTCGTTTCTGCCGCAGCGGCAATGCAAGCCGCAGGTGGTTTAGATTATATGATCAAAATCGCCACCAATATTTTACGTAAACACCCGAAATACATCACCTTTATTGCGCCTGCAGTAACTTGGACATTCACCGTATTAGCAGGAACAGGTCACGTGGCTTATTCTGTATTACCTGTGATTGCAGAAGTGAGTCGCCACAATGGTGTGCGTCCTGAACGTCCGCTTTCAATGGCGGTAATTGCTTCACAATTTGCCATTGTCGCTAGCCCGATTGCTGCTGCGGTGGTTGCGGTGGTTGCTTATCTTGAGCCACAAGGCATTCACTTAGGTGATGTGTTAATGGTAACCATACCTTCAACCATTTTAGGCTTAGCGCTTGCTTGTATCTTCGTCAATAAAATGGGTAAAGAATTAAAAGATGACCCAGAATATCAACGTTTATTACAAGATCCTGAGTATGTAAAAGAAAACCATACAGATGTTAATCCAGACAACATTCAATTAAAACCAACGGCGAAATTATCTGTCGGTTTATTCTTATTTGGTGCATTATTAGTAGTATTAATGGGAGCATTCCCTGGCTTACGTCCAGTTTTTGATGGCAAACCAATGGGAATGGCACACGCCATTGAAATCGTGATGCTGACTGTGGGTGCATTAATCATTTTAACTTGTAAACCAAATGGCAACGCCATTACACAAGGTTCCGTGTTCCACGCGGGAATGCGTGCTGTTATCGCTATTTTTGGTATTGCGTGGTTAGGTGATACCCTGATGCAAGCGCATATGGTGGAAGTCAAAGAAAGTGTGAAAGTGTTGGTTGAAACCGCACCTTGGACCTTTGCTATTGCACTATTTGTGCTTTCTGTTTTAGTAAATAGCCAAGGCGCAACAGTTGCTACTCTATTCCCAGTTGGGATCGCATTGGGCATTCCTGCACCAGTGTTAATTGGGGTATTTGTTGCAGTAAATGGTTACTTCTTCATTCCAAATTACGGTCCAATCATTGCCTCAATTGACTTTGATACCACAGGAACAACACGTATTGGTAAATATATTTTCAACCATAGCTTTATGCTACCAGGGCTATTAAGTATGGCATTCAGCCTTGCGTTTGGCTTGTTGTTCGCCAATATTTTGCTGTAATTTTTACCGCACTTTATGCTATCAACTGGGGGCATTGCTCCCAGTTTTTTTATGCCCTCATTCTGATACAAAAAGTTAGCTATGGCATTCCTTGCCAAACTTTCGCATAATATGGCCAGCTTTTTTAACAAGAGGAATATAATAATGACGATTTCCAAACAACAAATTCTTGATGCTTACCATTTTCGCCACGCATGCAAACAATACGATCCCACAAAGAAAATCAGTGAGGAAGATTTTCGCTTTATCCTTGAAACCGCACGTCTTTCGCCAAGTTCCTTTGGATTTGAGCCGTGGAAATTTTTAGTGATTGAAAATCAGCATATTAAAGAACTCATCCGCGATACCGCGTGGGGAGCGAAAGATAAAATTATGGATTGTAGCCATTTTGTCGTCATCCTCGTTCGCCAACCCCAAACTCTCCTAGCAGATGGCAAATATGTCCCACATATTATGCGTGATGTGCATCATATCCCTGAAGATGCCCTTAAATTGCGTCAAGGTTTTTATCGCAACTTTACAGAAAACGATTTTGCGCTCACCGACAATCCCGTTGCATTTTATCATTGGGCTTGCCGTCAAAGTTATATCGCCTTAGGCAATATGCTCACTAGCGCGGCAATGATTGGCATTGATAGCACCCCGATTGAGGGCTTTCCGCTAGAAAAAATGAATGATCTTTTTGTCGCAGAGGGGTTATACCGTGCAGATGAATACAAGCTCAGCGTGATGGCGGCATTTGGCTATCGCGTAAATGCACCGCGAGAAAAAACACGCCAAGCATTTGATGAAATTGTCGAATGGGTAAAATAAAAACCCCGTGAAATCCTACCGCACTTTATCCTATTAATAAAAATAAAGTGCGGTGCAAATTTTCTTCTTTTTAATCATTCTTTGGAATAGGTATGCTCATT
The DNA here is from genome assembly GCF_023611905.1 of Avibacterium sp. 21-595. Lineage (NCBI taxonomy): Bacteria > Pseudomonadati > Pseudomonadota > Gammaproteobacteria > Pasteurellales > Pasteurellaceae > Avibacterium > Avibacterium sp. 21-595. The sequence goes on from NZ_CP091455.1 coordinate 2,306,410, forward strand.
TCATTTATTCTGATTGCACTTTGTGCAGGCGTTGCCCTTGCCACGCAAGCGGCGATTAATAGCCAACTTGCAGGATCATTAATGGGACAACCCGTGGTAGCCGCATTGATTTCTTTTGCGATGGGAACCCTATTGCTGTTTTTTATTTGTTGGTGGAAAGCTGATTTATTCACTACCTTACAACAAGTGCCAAAACAACCAATATGGAAACTCATTGGTGGCCCGCTCGGTGCGTTAGTGGTCTTCACAACCATTTTTCTCGCCCCTAAAATGGGCGTAACCAATATGCTGTTTTTCATCATTATCGGGCAACTTATTGCCGCAGCAGTGATTGATCATTTTGGCTTGATTGGTATGACAAGTCGTCCAATCCAAATCTGGCAAATAATTGGCTTTGTGTTTATGGGCGCTGGATTAGTGCTATTTTTCTTTGGCAAAAAATTGTTTGGCTAGCTTTCAACGCGTCGATCGATAAGTGCTATCCTCATCTCAGGTAAAAATACTGTAAAAAATTACCGCACTTCTTCATTGCCTTCCTATTTTCCCGTAATGGCGGGCTGGTGTGTCCGCCTAAAAAATATTGCCACACAAGCAATGTAAAGGCAGTCATTTGGAAATGAGTTAGGATTTCCCCAAAAATTCCCCTCTTGTATCAAGAGGGGAAGAGTAAAAGTGTGAGGAAACATTGAAATGTAAAAAGTTTTCTTCTACAAAATCATCTTCACTAATTTATCCGCTTTAATACGGGCAAATTTTTTCAGCAGTTTTTGCACTGGTTCTGGATATTGCGAAAGTGCCTCCAGTTCTGTGTAGTGTGTGAGCTGTATGGTATGTTGGCGAATACAGTCTAACTCTTGTTGTACTTGGGATTGCAGTTGTTGTGCTGGATCTTGAATGAACAAGCCATTTTCTGCGTCTAAACGCCAAGCACGCGGGTTAAGATTGTTGCCGGTTAAAAGCATATAATGATCATCTACCCACACACCCTTTAGGTGATAGCTGTTATCACCGTCTTTCCAAGTGCGAATAACCAGCTGACCTTGGTTGAGTTGTTGCTCAAATTTTTGGCTAAAACGGCGTAAATTACTTTCATATAAATAAGGTAGCGCACCAGCCATTTTAAATGGCTGTGAAGGGGGAATATAAAAATCATTGGCAGTTTTATCCCCCACAATAATTTCAATTTGCTTGCCTTTTTGTAATAAACGCCGAATTTTTTGTTGCAATGGGCGAGGGAAATTAAAGTAAGGCGTACAGATCACCAATTTTTCCTGCACAATCTGAAAAAGATCTTCAATCGTACGGTTAAGCAGGTTTGCACCACCGCCTAAGCCAAAAAGTGGGGTGATTTTTAGGCCAGAATTTTCTTCGTTTGCAAACTTATATTGCCCATCGCTTGCCAAGCCTTTACGGAAAGCACGAATATGTTGGCGAATTTCTTTGGTTTTAGGACGCTCAACATTATCCAACGGTAATACTGCTTGATTACTCAGCAAATGCTGTTTGAGAAAATCTACCATTGAGTCTGTTAAAGCCGAATGAGTGATTTTATGATAACGATCGTAGCGATATTTTTCATTTTGCTGTAAATAAACATTATTGATACTCGCCCCACTGTATAGCAACGTATCATCAAAAATAAAACCTTTAATGTGTAAAACGCCAAAAATTTCTCGTGTATTTACGGGAACACCGAAAAATAAATGAGCGTGTTCACCATATTGATGAATTGCCCGTTGATCACAATACCAATCCGCATTTGTGGCTGTCTTTTCTGCCCCGAGTAAATTACGTTGAGCGCGATGCCAATCCACAAAAATTTTCACATCAAGATTCGGATTACGGCTTTTCGCGGCAAAGATCTCATTCAAAATCGCTTGCCCTGCTTCATCATTTTGCCAATAAAGTGCGGTGATATAAATGCGTGTTTTTGCTTCACGAATAAGCTGAATAATCTGTTGCTTAAATTCCGCAGGGTGATGAAGAAAATCAATTTGTGTTTCCTCTAAAGCCAAATAAGGCAAGGTTTGTAGATTCTCTTTCGCCCGTTTCGTTTTATTTATCAACATAATTTTTACTCTAATTTTAGTAATCTTTTTTGTTCAGCTCGCTAGTTTACAATATTTACTTCTTCGCTTGGTAGAAAAAAGATATTTTTTCGCTATAATGCTCACACTTTCTGACAAAGTGCGCTGAAAATTCGCCCACTTTTCTTATTTTTATCACAATTTGGTAACGCAAAATGAACGCAAAAAAACCAACCTTCCAACAAGCGGATTCCACAAAACGTTTCAATGAACGCTACGCTGGCGAAAAACAAGACAAAAAAGCACCGCACTTTTCGCGTGGAAAAAAGGAAGATAAACGCCCTTTTTCTCGAGAAAAGACAGCGTTCAAAGCAAGCGAAAAAGTACAACAACGTACAGAATTAACGATGGATAATGCACGTGGCACAGCCAATGTCAAAGTGGTAATTAAACGAACTGGGGAAAAAGAAAAACAGAAAAAAACAGGCCCTCTTTCCCCACGCGCGCCAGAAAAAATTAAGAAAAATCGCGCAGAAGAAATTAAAGTTTATGGTGAAAACACCTGTTTAGCACTTTTTGCTCAGCGTCCTGAAAGCATTATTCGCGTATGGACTACCGTGGAAATGGCGCACCGTGTCGGGGAATTATTCAGCTATTTGGCGGCAAATAAAAAAGTCTATCACGTTGTAGATAATAAAGAACTTGCGTTAGTGAGTGGTACAGAACACCATAACGGCATTTGTATGTTGGTGAAAAAACCTCGTCATTTTACCCTTACTGGGTATCTAGACATTCCACGCCAAAAAGACGCCTTAGTGTTACTTGATAATGTACATAATGCCCATAACATCGGTGGTATTATGCGAACTTGCGCGGTATATGGCGTGAAAGGGTTAGTATTGAGTGAAGCCGATTTACTTAACTCTGCTGCGGCAATGCGTGTGGCAGAAGGCGGTGCAGAATACATACATACGTTACTGACCAACAGCACAGAGCAGGGTTTAACTGAATTGCGTGAAAAAGGCTATCAAATCGTACATCTAAGCCAAAACAAACAAGCCAAACCTTTCGCTCAGTTGAAATTAAGCGATAAAGTGGTCTTTGTATTAAGCGAAAGTGCGGGAGAAAATTTGGTAAAAAATCACGATGATATCGTGAATTTATCCCTTGCTAACCCACTTAACGCAGGTTTGAATGTTGCTGTTGCTGCGGGTGTTCTATTGGCAAAATGGGCAGAAAAATCCTTATAATTGATCCGCGTGATGAATAAGGACAAAGCGTTCCCATAACTGGGCTTCGCTTTCTTGATGATTAGGATCAGGCTTAATGCAGTTGCTGATTGGGCAAACTTTTTGACAGGTTGGGGTATCATAATGCCCCACACATTCGGTACAAAGATTTGGATCGATAAGATAAATATCTTCGCCCACAGAAATGGCATCATTCGGGCATTCAGGCAAGCACATATCACAATTTGTGCATTTCTCTGTAATTAAAAGTGCCATCATTTCCCCATATCATCATTGAAAGGGCGAGATTATAAAGAATCAGCAAGGAAAATTAAATAGGCAAAACAAGATGAGCAAGAAAAACAATAAAGGACTTTCTTTTTTAAGTACCCTAATCATTGCGGGCATTGCATTGATTTGGAATTATTTTCAACCTTCCGAAAAAACACCTAAACCGCAACCTGCCCCACAATCGCAACCAAATACAACCGCACCACTTGGCGATAATTATGATTACATTATGCGTGATGATGCCATTGGACAAAATAAAAATGCGCCGGTGGATTATTATATGCTGGCGTTGTCTTGGTCGCCGGGGTTTTGCCAAGCACAAAAGGAACGCTATAACGGTAAATTGCCACAATCGCTGATGAGCCAATGTGGCACACAGCAGTATGGCTGGGTGATCCATGGATTATGGCCACAAAATGGCAATGCTCATTCCGTCAGTGATCATCCTCGTTTTTGTCAAGGGGATTTACCTATGGTTGATCCTAGCTTGATTAAGCCTTATCTTGCCGATAGCCCAAGTGCCAATTTATTACAAGGCGAATGGGAAAAGCACGGCGCTTGTGCGTTTAATGACGCCAAATCATATTTTGAAAAACAGCAAAATTTATACCGCACTTTAACCTTGCCAGATCGTGATTTACCACGCAAAGAATTATTTGCTTGGCTAAAAAAACATAACCCGCAATTAAAAGGAGCCTACTTGAGAGCAAGCCATAATGAATTATTTATTTGTTATGACCTGAATTGGCAAGTGAGAGATTGCCCACATTAGTGCGCGCTTTACTCTATTTGGAGTAACAAAAGATCTATTATTTCTCAGAATTAAAAAAATCTGCCTGATTATTTGATCTAAAGCAGTTACAATCTAGTAATAACTGGGTATAATGCCATCCAGTTCTATTAATTTTTAAACAAATAAAGAGGGTAAATTATGTCAGTAATTAAAATGACCGACCTAGATTTAGCAGGTAAACGTGTGTTTATTCGTGCCGACCTTAATGTGCCAGTAAAAGAGGGAAAAGTAACCTCTGATGCACGTATTCAAGCAACCATTCCAACCTTAAAATTAGCCCTTGAAAAAGGGGCAAAAGTGATGGTTACCTCTCATTTAGGTCGCCCAACTGAAGGCGAATTCAAACCTGAAGATTCCCTCCAACCTGTAGTTGATTACTTAAAAAATGCAGGCTTTAATGTACGTTTAGCACGTGATTATTTAGACGGTGTAGAAGTGAATGACGGTGAAATCGTTGTACTTGAAAACGTCCGTATTAACAAAGGCGAAAAGAAAAATGATCCTGAATTAGGTAAAAAATACGCCGCACTTTGTGATGTATTTGTAATGGATGCCTTTGGTACCGCACACCGTGCGCAAGCTTCAACTTATGGCGTAGCAGAATTTGCCCCGATCGCTTGTGCAGGCCCACTATTAGCAGCAGAATTAGATGCCTTAGGCAAAGCCTTAAAAGAGCCACAACGTCCAATGCTTGCTATTGTTGGGGGATCAAAAGTGTCAACCAAATTAACCGTGTTAGATTCTCTTGCTAAAGTCGCTGATCAACTGATCGTCGGCGGTGGGATCGCAAATACCTTTATTGCTGCAGAAGGCAAAGATGTAGGTAAATCCTTATACGAAGCGGATTTAATCCCTGAAGCACAACGCTTAGCAAAAGCAACCCAAATTCCTGTCCCAAGCGATGTGCGTGTTGGCTTAGAATTCTCTGAAAACGCACCAGCGATTGAAAAATCCGTTGATGATGTGCAAGCAGAAGAATCTATCTTTGATATTGGTGATAAAAGCGCAGAAGAGCTGGCAAACATTATCCGCAATGCGAAAACGATTCTGTGGAATGGCCCTGTAGGTGTATTTGAATTCCCTAATTTCCGTAAAGGAACTGAAGTGGTTGCCAATGCTATCGTTGAAGCAACCCAAAATGGTGCATTTTCTATTGCAGGCGGTGGCGATACCTTGGCTGCAATTGATTTATTTGGCATTAAAGATAAAATTTCATACATCTCAACAGGTGGCGGTGCATTCTTAGAATTCGTAGAAGGTAAAGTATTACCTGCTGTTGAAATCTTAGAAAAACGTGCGAAAAACTAATTTAATTCGATTGAAATAAAGGGGAATGTTCTTCCCCTTGAAACATTCCCAAAACTATATAGGAAATATTAATATGGCAAAATTACTAGACATCGTAAAACCGGGTGTATTAACAGGCGATGACGTACAAAAAGTTTTCAATTATGCAAAAGAGCATAACTTTGCATTACCTGCGGTAAACTGCGTAGGTACGGATTCCGTTAATGCGGTATTAGAAACCGCTGCACGTGTTAAAGCACCTGTGATTATTCAATTCTCTAACGGTGGCGCGCAATTCTATGCTGGAAAAGGGATTAAACCTGCAAGTGGCGCACGTCCTGATGTGCTTGGTGCGGTAGCTGGTGCAAAACACGTTCACGAATTAGCTGCTGAATACGGTGTACCTGTAATTCTTCACACCGACCACGCAGCGAAAAAATTACTTCCTTGGATTGATGGCTTGTTAGATGCAGGTGAAAAACACTTTGCGGAAACAGGCAAACCGCTTTTCTCTTCACATATGATCGACCTTTCTGAAGAGCCAATGGAAGAAAATATGGCAATCTGCCGTGAATACCTTGCTCGTATGAGCAAAATGGGAATGACCCTTGAAATTGAAATCGGTATCACAGGTGGAGAAGAAGACGGCGTAGATAACTCAGATGTTGATGAATCACGTTTATACACACAACCTGAAGATGTACTTTACGTGTACGATCAATTAAACCCTGTAAGCCCACGTTTTACCATTGCAGCAGCCTTTGGTAACGTACACGGCGTTTACAAACCGGGTAACGTAAAATTAAAACCATCAATTTTAGGCGCATCACAAGAGTTTGTATCTAAAGAACGCGGTCTTCCAGCAAAATCATTAGATTTCGTTTTCCACGGTGGTTCAGGCTCATCAACCGAAGAAATTCGCGAAGCAATCAGCTATGGTGCGGTGAAAATGAACATTGATACTGATACCCAATGGGCAGCGTGGGAAGGCATCTTAAACTTCTACAAAGCGAACGAAGCATATCTTCAAGGCCAACTTGGTAACCCAGAAGGTGAAGATGCACCAAACAAAAAATACTATGACCCACGTGTTTGGTTACGCAAATCTGAAGAATCAATGTCTAAACGTTTAGAAAAATCTTTCCAAGATTTAAATTGTGTTGATGTTTTATAATCAGTAAAAGCAATTTCAAATATAAAAGCACTGACTAACCTCAGTGCTTTTTTCTTGTCGCATATTTTTTTTGTTGTTATTAAGAACAATACACAGAATATAAAAAATCCCGAAAAGATTCACAATCTTGCAGAAAAATTGATAGATTTTGCTCCGCACTTTTACTTTATATAAAAACAAAAAAGTGTACCTCTTATCCTTAAGTGCGGTAAAAAAACAGTAAATTTTACACCGCACTTCTTTTGTCAGAAAAAGAGAATCCCTCCCCAAGTAATCACAACAAGGATCAGTGTCACAAATACCGCGGCGGAGCCTTGATCTTTCGCGCGCCCTGAAAGCTCGTGATATTCTTTACCAACGCGATCCACCACGGCTTCCACTGCACTGTTGAGCAATTCTACTGCTAGCACTAATAATACGGAGCCAACCATCAAGATCAATTCAATTTTGTCATCTGCGAGCCAAAAAGCCAGAGGGATTAAGATGCACGCACAGAATACCTCGTGGCGAAACGCAGCTTCGTTTTTAAATGCACTTTTTAGCCCTTTTAATGAATAACCTGTGGATTTAATTAAATGGGTTAAACCCGTTGTTTTTTCCAATTTTCTTTCCTTATTAAATACGTTGAGTGTGATGGTTATATTTGTGCCGCGTTAATACAACGCAAAACAATTACGTTTTGTTTAGTTATAATCGTTTCGCTTCAATCACATCATCTAATTTTGCTAAACGTGCTAAGACTTTGCTTAATATTTGTACATTGTTTAACTCAATTTCCATATCAATGGTTGCAAGTTGTTTTTTGTTATCTGTACGGCTCGCTACCCCTGAAACACTGATTTTTTCATTGGCAAGCACGGTGGTAATATCACGCAACAAACCGTGGCGATCACTGGCGATAATACGAATACTAATACGGAAACCACTCGCATAATTATCTCCCCAAATGGATTCCACCACGCGCTCTGGGTGGCTCGCTTGCAATTCTAAAAATTGTTCGCAGTCGCTACGGTGAATAGAAATACCGCGTCCCATTGTGATGTAGCCCACGATGTCATCACCGGGAATTGGCTGGCAACAGCGTGCAATGTGGTGCATTAAATTGCCCACACCTTCTACGATCACATAGCCCTTTGAGTCATTTTTTTGCGCAGAATTTACCGCACTTTTCTGTGTAACGTGACGTAAAATCTGTTCATCGGTTTCTTGTGGCGTGGTTTTAATCAGTTTACTTTGCAAAAAGTTAATGAGCTGATTAAGACGAATATCGCCCCCACCGATGCCAGCATATAAATCGTCTAAATTTTTCAGGTTGTAACGTGGTAAAGCATACTGTTCCACTTGCTTGAGCGCAATGCCTAAACGCGTAATTTCATTCTCCAGCATTTCTTTACCTGCTGGAATATTTTTATCGCGATCTAATTTCTTAAACCACGCTGCAATTTTGGCACGAGATTTACTCGTATTGGTGAAACCTAAATTCGGATTAAGCCAATCCCGACTTGGGTTTGGTGTTTTTTGTGTAATGATTTCAATTTGATCGCCCATTTGCAGCTGATAGGTAAACGGCACAATACGTCCGCCCACTTTTGCCCCAATACAGCGATGTCCGATCTCACTATGAATCGCATAGGCAAAATCCAGTGGTGTCGATCCTGTTGGTAGATCGATGACCTCGCCTTTAGGCGTAAACACATACACCCGATCATCAAACACTTGGCTACGTAACTCAGCAATCACTTCACCTGAATCCGTAATATCATCTTGCCACGCTAATAATTTACGCAACCAAGCAATTTTATCTTCATAGGCAGAATGCCCCGTTACCCCTTCTTTATATTTCCAATGTGCAGCCACCCCAAGCTCCGCATCATCGTGCATTTGCTGAGTACGAATTTGCACTTCAATGGGTTTTCCACCTTTGCCCAATACCACCGTATGAATAGATTGATAGCCATTTGGTTTAGGGTTGGCGACATAATCATCAAATTCTTTCGGTAAATGTTTAAAATGGGTATGCACAATTCCAAGGGCAGAATAACAATCTTGCAATTTCTGAACGATCACCCGCACTGCGCGAACATCATATAAATCACTAAATTCTAAGTGCTTTTTCTGCATTTTTCGCCAGATACTATAAATATGTTTCGGGCGACCATAAACCTCCACTTGATCGATATTTTCTTGTAAATAGTGCGTAAGATCCGCCACAAAATCTGCGATATATTGCTCACGATCCAAACGGCGTTCTTTCAATAATTTAGCAATCATTCGATACTGCTCAGGATGCAAATAGCGGAAACAATAATCTTCTAACTCCCATTTCAACTGCCCGATACCTAAACGGTTGGCGAGAGGGGCATAAATATTGGCACATTCTTTCGCAGCAAGCACTTTCTCTTCTTCGGAACAGCAATTTTCTGCATCTCGCAAAAAGGCAATACGTTCAGCCAGTTTGATAATCACGCAACGGAAATCATCTACCATCGCCAACAACATACGGCGTACATTGTCCACTTGCAGCGAATTGGCTGAATGGCTTGCATTTAACTGACGAATGTTATCCATTTCCAGCACACCTTTCACGAGCTTACCAATCGCAGTACCGAAATCTTCCTCAATTTGTGCTAACTCAACAATATTATGGCTTACCACAGGATAAATCATTGCGGTGATTAGACTTTCGCTATCCATATTCAGGCTGTGTAAAATTTCTACCATTTCTACACCAGAAAAGAGCGAGCAATGCAGTTGTGGCTTTTCGTCCGTACTTTGCTGCTGTTGGATTTTCTCTTGCGAATAATGCCACGCCCGCACTAATTTTTCCGTCAGCTCAGAAGAAAGCCCTAAACTTTCACTCCATTGTTCAATGACAAAATCTTTCGGGTTAAGTAGATGAGAACCTCGAACAGCAACCATAACGCCTTCCTATTTATTTCCGTTCAAATAGACTAATACTTTCTAAATGCCCTGTATTCGGGAACATATCGATCATTGCCACTTGTTTTACTTGATATCCAGCCTGCAAAAGCATTTCTGCATCTCGCACCAGTGTTGCTGGATTACAAGAGACATATACTATTTTTTCTGCCTTTAATTCCGCTAAAAAGGGGATCGCAAATGCCGCACCTGCACGTGGCGGATCAAGTAAGATTTTATTAAATTGCAGGCTTGCCCATTGTTGGGCAGAAAAAGATTGTGCTAGATCAGCCTGATAGAATTGGACATTTTTACACCCATTTCGTTCCGCATTTTGTGTTGCTTTATGCACCATTTCCGCCACACCCTCTACGCCCACCACTTGCTTGGCTTGAGCGCTTATTGGCAAGGTGAAATTGCCCATTCCGCAGAACAAATCCAGTACCTGATCTTGATCAGTTAAGTCGAGCCAATTCAATGCGGTATCAATCATCACCTGATTGAGTTGCGGATTAATCTGAATAAAATCACGTACATCAAAATGTAGCCGTTGCCCCTTGTTCAATTCATAATAAGGGCTTTCACCATAAAGCTGCTGAATTTGCTCATCATCTTGCACAAACAGCATTAAATGTTCTTTTTGGGCAAATTCAATTAACAAAGTGCGGTCTTTTTCTGCCAAATTTTTTTGATGACGTAACAATAATGCCACACCGTTATCCGCACGTACCAGCTCAAGATGCCCTAAATTTTTCGGGTTAGACCAGTGTTGTAAAAGTGCGGTGATTTTTGGCAACAAATTATCCAGAGGCTTTTCGATCACAAGGCAAGATTGCACAGGTTCAATATTTTGCGAATTTTTCTGCCGAAAACCAATGCGCAAACCGTGTTTTTTATCCCAATAAAGACTTAATCGTAAACGGCGGCGATAATGCCATTGTTCACCGACAATTCTTGGCATTAATGCAATAGGTTCACCTTGCAGTTTGCTTAAACGTTGGAATAATGCTTGCTCCTTTATCTGACGTTGCATTTCCAATGGAATATGCTGGGTTTGACAACCGCCGCATTTTTCATAATAAACGCAGGCAGGCGGCACACGTTGCGTACTGGTTTCCAACCATTTCTTCGCCACCCCTTTGCCATATTGACGCTTTTCTTCCAACACCGCAACCTGCACCTTTTCATCGGGTAACGCATTTTCAATAAACCAGGTTTTCCCTTCAATTTTCGCCACGCCTAGCCCTTGATAATCCAAGCCTTGCACCTTAGCGGTAAAAGTGCGGTGGTTTTTTTCAACTTTTTTTGGGGTATAAAGTAATGCCATAGGTTATTTCTGATATAAAATATGTTGAGTAAATAATTCCCGACTTTTCAAAGGTTTACTGCCCAAATAAGGCTTCAAGGCAATGCGCGTAAAACGTTTTGCTGCTTGCAATACCGCTTGATCGTGAAATTCTCGCCGTTCAAATGCCAGCAATTCTCTGCCATAAAAAGTCAGATTATCTTTAATTAGGGAAGCAATAAAGCCTTTTTCCTCACGATAACGATAAGTCATATTTTCATCAACCGGCTCACCTGACCCTGCACAGTGGCAAAAGTCAATCCCATAGCCCATCGCAGTCAGTAATTGAAATTCAAAGGTACGCAGGCTTGGCTCAACAGAATGAGACACACTAGCCAACCCCGTAATACATTTTAAATAGTCTTGGAAAATATCAGGATAAGGCGTTTCCACTGCTAATAAACGCATCAGGAGTTCATTGACATAAAAACCACTATAAAGTGCAGTAGGCTGCATAGGTAAGGTAAGCGAAGCGGCTTCAGCTTTGGTTAAAGTTTTCACCTCGCCTCGCCCAGTCCAGCGCAACAGCAAGGGGGTAAATGGCTGCAAAATGCTTTTCCACGCTGAACGTTTCGTTCTCGCGCCTTTCGCCATCACGGTTAAACGTCCTGTTTCTTCCGTAAACAAATCCACCAATAAACTTGTTTCACTGTATGCCCTACGATGTAAAACAAAGCCCCGCTGCCAGTTTTCGATAACATTATCCTTAGCTAATCATTCGTTGAAGTGCGGATATTTTAACAGATTTTTTGCAAAGTGAGGGGGAAAAGTGCGGTGGGATTTTTTTGTGTTTTTTTAATAAAAATTTCATAAAAAACCACCGCACTTTATGATTATCACAAGTACGGTGGCATTATAAGAGCGTTTTTCAATTACATTTTCTTTTTACTCATTGTATCCATCCAAACAGCAAGTAGTAAGATGCCGCCTTTGACAATATATTGCCAGAATGTAGGGACATCTAGCATACTCATTCCATTATCTAACAGGACAATAATGAATGCGCCAATGACGACACCATAAACACTGCCGATACCACCAGCTAAACTTGCTCCACCAATGACACAGGCAGCAATGGCATCAAGTTCTGCATTTTGTCCTGCAGAGGGTGCGCCGGCACCTAGACGAGCGCTTAAAATAAGCCCTGCAATCGCAACCATAAAGCCATTTAAAGAAAAAATAATTAATTTGACTTTCTCAACACTAATGCCTGACAATCGGGCGGCGTCAATATTCCCACCAATTGCATAAATATGACGGCCAAATGCGGTTTTTCTTGCCATAAACATTCCTATTACGGCTAACAATGCCAGTAATAAAACAGGGAATGGAATACCGCGGTAGTCATTTAATAGGTAAATGGCGCCCAAAATCGCTAAGGCAAATAACGCATATTTTAAGGTTTCTTGTGCGTTAGAAGGGACGGCTAAGTGTAAGTGCTTTCTTGCTTTTCTTTGGTAGATTCCCCAGCTTATAAAACCTAAAATCGCGATTGTACCAATCAAGAAGCCAGCGAGATCAGGCAAATAACCTTGTCCGATCATCGTCATCTCTGTGCTAATTGGGGAGACGGTTGTACCATTTGTTAAGCCAATTAAGATTCCTCGGAACGCTAACATTCCCGCTAAGGTAACAATAAATGAGGGGACTTTGCGATATGCAACCCACCAACCATTCCAAGCACCAAACAAAATGCCGAGCAAAATAGTGGTAAGGATCGTTAAAGATAGAGGCCAATCCCACCAAACATTTGTAATGGCAGCAAAGCCTCCCAATAAGCCCATTAATGACCCCACTGAGAGATCAATTTCTGCGCAAATAATCACAAAAACCATTCCAATAGCGAGGATTCCTGTGATGGAAGTTTGACGCAATAAGTTAGAAATATTTCTTGCACTTAAATATGCCCCATCGGTGGCGAATGAGAAAAATGCCATAATCACAATAATGGCAATGAGCATAATATAAACTTGTAGATTAATGGATTTTAGCTTAGACATAATTACTCCTTAAGTGCGGCTTCCATCACTTGTTCTTGCGTTAAATGATCGTTGATGAGATCGGCTTTGATTTGTCCTTGGTGCATCACTAAAACACGATCGCTAATGCCCAATACTTCAGGTAATTCAGAGGAAATGACGATAACCGCCACACCTTGTTGTGCTAATTGACTGATGAGTTTATAAATTTCATATTTCGCCCCAATATCAATGCCACGAGTAGGCTCATCTAAAATCAGAATTTTAGGATTGAGCAATAAGCATTTTGCTAAAATCGCTTTTTGTTGGTTTCCTCCACTTAAGCGTCCAATTGCTAAATCAGGGCTAGCAGTTTTTACGGTTAGTTTCTCAATGGATTGCTGAATGATGGTTTCTTCTAGTGGTTCATTAATGATATTGCCGAGCATACAATATTTTTTTAATGAAGAAAGCGTAATGTTTTTTCCTACTCCCATAATGGGAATAATGCCGTGTTTTTTACGATCTTCTGGCACCATAACAATTTGCTGTGCAATGGCATCAGCACAATGGCGAATATGAATAGAATGGCCTTGTACAAAAATTTTTCCTTGATATTTCCCTTGATATGAACCAAATAGGCATTGTGCCATTTCAGTACGACCTGAGCCAACTAACCCTGCAACGCCTAATATTTCTCCTTTATGCAGACGGAAACTGACATTATCAACACGTTTAATATGGCGATTAATCGGATGCCAAGCCGAAAGCTGTTCAACGCGTAACATTTCTTCTCCGATAGGACGCGCTTCATAAGGGTAAAGTGAGGTAATTTCACGACCGACCATCATAGTAATGATGTCATCTTCTGTCATCAAGGCAGCAGGTTGCGTACCAATATGCTCACCATCACGGATAATACAAATTTTGTCAGAAATCGCTTTTACTTCATTTAATTTATGAGAAATATAAATACAAGCAATATTATGGGCTTTAAGATCTTGAACTAAGTTAAGCAGTATTTCGGTTTCTTTTTCAGTTAAACAGGCACTGGGTTCATCAAGGACTAATAAACGAACTTGTTTATTTAATGCTTTTGCAATTTCCACTAATTGTTGTTGCCCTAAACCTAATTCAGCAACCTTAATATTCGGATCGATGTCTAACTGAACTTGTTGTAAAATGGTTTTACAGCGTAGATACATTTCATTATCGTCCGTAATACCTAATTTTGTTCTTTCATTACCTAAAAACATATTTTCCAAAATGGTCATATTTTTAACTAATGTCAGCTCTTGATGAATAATTGCAATGCCTTTTTCTTCCGTATCTTTAATAGTTTTAGCGATTAAAGGTTCATTAGAAAAATAAATTTCACCAGAATACTCACCATAAGGATAAATACCACATAACACCTTCATTAAGGTAGATTTACCAGAGCCATTTTCACCACAAAGAGAAAGAATCTCTCCTTCATTCAGCTCAATAGAAATATGGTTTAATGCAGTAACATCACCAAACTTTTTAGTAATATTTTTCATTGATAATAATGTTGGCATACTAGAACCTCCTGATAAAGTGCGGTCTTTTTTTACCGCACTTTTTATACCGCTTTATTTCGCAGAAGTGAGATTATTTTTCAATTTGTGCTTTACTGTGGAATCCATCTTTAATAATGGTTTCTTCAATATTTTCTTTTGTTACGGCAATTGGATTTAATAAATAAGCCGGAACGTCTTTTAAGCCATTATTTAATACGGCATTTGATTCTGGTGTTTCATTTTTGGCTAATTGGACGGCGATTTCAGCTGCTTTATCCGCTAATTTAGTAATCGGTTTATAGACTGTCATCGTTTGCGTCCCTTGAACAATACGTTTAATTGCAGCAAGATCCGCATCTTGTCCTGAAATAGCCACTTTTCCTGCTAACCCTTGCGCACTCAAGGCTTGAATTGCTCCGCCTGCCGTTGCATCATTAGACGCGACTACGGCATCAATATTATTTTTATTTGCAGTCAAGGCATTTTCCATAATTTGCAGGGCTTTTTCGGCTAACCAAGAGTCCACCCATTGATCGCCTACAACCTTAATTTTTCCACTATCAATCAATGGTTGTAAGACTTTCATTTGTCCTTTACGGAATAATTTTGCATTATTATCAACAGGTGAACCTCCCATAAGGAAATAATTTCCTTCAGGTTTGACTTCAATAATACTTTTTGCTTGTAATTCACCCACTTTTTCGTTATCAAAAGAAACATAAAAGTCTAAATCAGCATTATTAATAAGACGGTCATAAGCTAATACTTTAATGCCCTCACGTTTTGCTTCACCAATAATATTACCTAATACTTCCCCATTGAATGGAATAATTACTAAGACATCGACATTACGGTTAATCATATTTTCAATTTGTGATATTTGTGCTGTTGCATCGCCATTGGCAGATTGAACAAAAACTTTTGCCCCTAAACTTTCTGCTTTTTTCACAAAAATATCACGATCTTTTTGCCAACGCTCCAAGCGCAAATCATCAATGGACATACCTATGGTGAGATCTTTAGCGAGAACAGGATTGGTTAATAACGTTAAAGAAGCTGCAAGGGAAAGGAAAAGATGTTTGATTTTCATAATAGCACCTCATATTAGGTTAAATTAATGATAGTTGAGCGCAACAACTTATTCACTCAATCCCTAGTTTGCTGAGGTTAAATTAATAATTCAATTATCAGATTTATTAATCCTATTATGTTTTTTCTTTTTTGTGATGAAGTACACAATAATAAAAAAATCGTTATTTCTTATCAAAGAGATAACGATTTTTACTTATTTTACCTATTTAACTTATACTTTATTTAATTTAGCAATACCAAATCCGGTGATCCCCCATAACATCGCAAATACGATACCACTCCAGCATAAAATTGCCCAAGGAAGATAAGATAGGGTCGCCACGCCAAGCGTTCCTGCCATATAAGCACCTGCTGCGGTCCAAGGTAAAATTGGCTCAATAATGGTTGCGGAATCTTCAGCCGTACGGCTTAGATTTTTTGGATGTAAGCCACGTTCTATATAAGCTTCGCGTAACATTTCGCCCGGAATTAAGATAGAAATTTGTCCATTACAAGTTACCCCAATCATCGTTAAACCACAAAGAATGGTGGTAAAAATTAAAGAGGCGGTTGAACGCACTAATTTTAATAAGTGTTTAATAATCACTTCTAAGGCACCGCTAAGAGATAAAATACCTGCAAATGAAAGCGCACAGAAACAGATCAATAATGTGCCCATCATTGAATTCATACCACCACGATTTAGTAGGCGAGCTAAATCACTACTAACCTGAATATCATTAGGAATCATCGATACATTAAAACCATTCACAGCACTATTCACCACATCTGCTAAGGCAAACTTCTGAATAAAAATCGCATTGAGTATGGCAACAAAGGCAGACAGTAACATAACTGGAATGGTTGGTTTTTTGCTGATAGACCCCCATAAAATAATGGCAACAGGGATAAGTAATAAAATGACATTAAAGTGATAAACTTGTTCTAAACCAGATATCATTTCAACCACTTTTGCGGGTGTGGCGACATCGTGTAAATTACCAGACATACCGTAAAAAATATATACAATAGCCGCAACGATAAAAGAAGGTAATGTAGTGTAAAGTAAGTGGGCAATATGCTCATATAAATCCACTCCCGCAGCTGCTGAGGCAATATTTGTGGTATCAGAAAGCGGAGAAAGTTTATCACCAAAATAAGCCCCAGCGACGACGGCACCTGCGGTTGCCGCAAGATTCGCATCTAGACCTATTGCCACTCCCATAAAGGCGACCCCGACTGTTCCTGCGGATCCCCAAGAGGTCCCCGTACAAACAGACACAATAGAGGTGAGTAATAAGGCAGTAATATATAAGAATTTAGGATCGATGACTTTTAAGCCATAATAAATCATCATTGGAATGGTTCCACCAGCAATCCACGTGCCAATTAACAACCCTACTGTAATTAAAATTAAAAGTGCGGGCATTGTTTTGGCAATTTTTCCTGCAATAGCCCCGAGCATTTCATCATAACTATAGCCAAGATACTTCACTAATCCACCGGCAAAAACACAAGAAATGATCATTAATGGCTCAGGTGGTAAATCGAAAAAGGCATAACCTAATCCGAGTAAGATAAGCATGACCAAAATTGGTGATAATGCTTCCATTAAACTTGGTGTTCGATGTAATTTAGTTGTACTCATCGTTATTCCCCTTATGCTTGTTGTTTTAACCCATCTCGAAGTTGAATTAAAGCCTGTTGCAATAAAGCCCGTGGCATTGCAATATTCATTCGGAAAAATCCCATTCCTTCGATCCCAAAATCTGTTCCCCAAGCCAGCTCCAGTTGTGCAAGGTTGGTTATGCGATTTTTTAATGTTGCTTCATCTATCGCTAATTTTTGATAATTCACCCATAGCAAATAAGTTCCTTCAGTACAAACCACATCGAATTGTGGTATTTCTTGGGCAAAAAAATGTTTTACGAATTGTTTATTTTCAGCTATTTCATTTTTAATTTGTGTTATCCAGCTATCACATTGTTGATATGCCACCATAATAGCTGGAATAGAGAAATAATTAGGATTATGGATGCCAAGCTGCAATAAAGTGCGGTGTAATTTTTCTCTAATTTTACGATTATGAATTAACAGATTTGCAATTTCTAATCCCGGAATATTGAATGTTTTTGCTGGAGAGGTGCAAATCATAGAATGATTTTTCACATAAGGCGTAATGCCCGCAATAATTTGGTGTGCTTGTTGGGTAAAAGTAAAATCAGCGTGAACATCATCAGAAATAATAAAAACCTGATATTGTTCGGCTAATTGTGCAATTTTTTGTAATTCTTCAAATGTCCACACTCTCCCTGTTGGATTATGAGGGGAAAGTAAAATAAATGTTTTAGCTTGCTTAAAGCAGTCTTCCAATTTTGGAAAATCAATATGATAACCATTATTTTTATAGACTAAAGGACAGGTTAGTAGCTCACGTTGGTTATCGGTTATGATATTGGTAATAGGGGAATAAGATGGCGTGAATAAGCAAATTTTATCAGCCGGTTGTGTGAATTCCCGTAAATAAATGGCAATGCCCTGAATAATTCTGGGACAAAATACAATCTCATTTTTATCAACGGGATAATGGTAATGGCGTTTAATATAGTTTGCGACCACGTCAAAATAATTTTCAGGTAATAATGTATAACCATAAATTCCCGTTTTATTTGCTTTATCAAGTGCTTCAATCAATGCTTGAGGGGCAGGTAAATCCATATCAGCCACGGACATTGAAATATAGTTTTCGCCTCGATAATTATGCCACTTCGCACTATATTGTTCGATGCGTTCAGCTATTTGTTTTTTATAGGCTTTATGTGTCATATTCTTCTCCTTGTTTTAGAATTAGAAATACCAAGCTGATTACATAGCAAATTTAAACGCACTAAACGCATTTTTATTTTCTCCTAAGGTTAATTTAAAGTTTGTTTCTTTGTTTTACTATTCAGAAAATTAATATTGCTATTATGTTTTTTCTTTTTTGTGATCTTCTGCACAATAAAGAATAATCTTAATGAATAAATAAAATAACGTAATTGCTCCCTTTGCTTTTTTAGTGAATGATGCGAATGAACTTAATGCAATAAGGAGAAAGAACGATGACAAACTATTTTGATAAAATTGATAAAATCCGTTATGAAGGGGTAAACTCAACCAATCCCTTGGCATTTCGTTATTATGATGCCAATCAAGTCATTTTAGGCAAAACAATGGCTGAGCATTTGCGTTTAGCAGTTTGTTATTGGCATACCTTCTGTTGGAATGGTAATGATATGTTTGGTGCCGGCTCGCTTGATCGCCATTGGCAAAAAAATAGTGATCCGCTTGCTGGGGCAAAACAGAAAGCGGATATTGCGTTTGAATTTTTTACTAAATTAGGTATTCCTTACTATTGTTTCCATGATGTCGATATTGCGCCAGAAGGAAACTCCTTTAAAGAATATTTATATAATTTCCATACTCTTGTAGATGTTCTGGCTCAAAAACAAGCAGATACAGGCATAAAATTATTATGGGGAACAGCGAATTGTTTTACTAACCCACGTTATATGGCGGGGGCTTCGACCAATCCAAATCCAGAAGTCTTTGCTTGGGCCGCCGCACAAGTTGTCAATGCAATGAATGCAACCCAAAAATTAGGTGGTGAAAATTATGTATTATGGGGCGGTCGAGAGGGCTATGAAACCTTACTTAATACCGATCTAAGACGGGAACGTGAGCAAATAGGACGTTTTATGCAAATGGTTGTTGATCACAAGCATAAAATTGGTTTTAAAGGCACATTATTGATTGAACCAAAACCGCAAGAACCAACCAAACATCAATATGATTATGATGTAGCAACGGTTTATGGATTCTTAAAACAATTTGGTTTAGAAAATGAAATCAAAGTGAATATTGAAGCGAACCACGCCACACTTGCCGGCCATACATTCCAACATGAAATTGCAAGCGCTTATGCTTTAGGTATTTTTGGATCTATTGATGCAAACCGCGGTGATCCTCAACTTGGTTGGGATACCGACCAATTCCCAAATAGTGTTGAAGAAAATACATTAATTATGTATGAAATCTTGAAAAATGGTGGCTTTACTACAGGGGGATTTAATTTTGATGCCAAAATTCGCCGCCAAAGTTGCGATCCTTATGATTTATTTTATGGGCATATTGGTGCTATTGACGTACTTGCTTTATCACTCAAACGCGCAGCTAAAATGCTTGAAGAACAGCAATTAGAAAAAATTGTTGCGCAGCGTTATGCAGGTTGGGAAGGTCAATTAGGACAGGAAATTCTCTCTGGTCAAGCCTCTTTAGCAAGCCTTGCTGAACTTGTTGAACGCCAAAATCTAAATCCTCAACCAATTTCAGGTCAGCAAGAATATTTAGAGAATTTGGTTAATCGTTATATTTATGACTAATATTAAGGATTAAGAAACGCGAATAATAAGGCTTGTAGGATATATAGCAATCTGCAAGCCTTTGTCCTATCAAAAGGAGTGATTATGTATATTGGTATTGATCTCGGCACCTCTGGGGTAAAAGTTGTATTACTTGATGAACAACAGCGTATTCTCGCCACCACACATCATCCTTTATCTGTTTCTCGCCCACATTCACTGTGGTCTGAACAAGATCCTGAAACTTGGTGGCAAGCAACAGATCACGCAATGCTTAACTTAGCACAACAATATCCGCTGAATGATGTTAAAGCCATTGGTTTAACCGGGCAAATGCACGGTGCAACATTACTTGATAAGCAAGATCAAATTCTTCGCCCAGCTATTTTATGGAATGATGGGCGTAGTGCAAATGAATGTCAGGAATTAGAACAAAGCGTTCCCGAATCTCGTCAAATTACTGGCAATTTGATGATGCCGGGGTTTACCGCGCCTAAATTAAAATGGGTAAAAAAGAATGAGCCTGCATTATTTGCCAAAATTAACAAAGTATTATTGCCAAAAGATTATCTCCGTTTAAGAATGACGGGGGAATATGCCTCTGATATGTCAGATGCCTCAGGAACAATGTGGCTTGATGTTGCACAACGCCAATGGAGTGAGCCTCTTCTCAATGCTTGCGAACTCAGTATTGAACAAATGCCGAGATTATTTGAGGGCAATCAAATTACAGGCTATTTACGTCAAGATATTGCTCAACAATGGGGAATGAAATCCGTTCCTGTTGTGGCAGGTGGTGGCGATAATGCAGCAGGTGCAATAGGAATAGGGCTGTATCAAGCTGGGCAAGCAATGTTGTCATTAGGAACATCAGGGGTTTATTTTGTAGTAACGGATCAATTCAGCGCCAATCCACAAAAAGCCGTGCATAGTTTCTGTCACGCCCTCCCTGAACGTTGGCATCTGATGTCGGTGATTTTAAGCGCCGCTTCTGCGATTGATTGGGTAAAAAATATTACGGGAATTCGCGATATCGCACAACTCTTCAACCAAATAGAGCACTGTAAAACCCCTTCCGATACGCTTTTTTTACCTTATCTTTCTGGTGAACGTACGCCGCATAACGATCCTTATGCCACAGGAGTATTCTGGGGACTCAACCACAATGATGATGCGATTACTATGGCGAGAGCAGTGCTTGAAGGCGTTAGTTTCGCCCTTGCTGATGGTATTGATGTTTTACACGAAACAGGCGCAGAAGCAACGAGTATAAGTCTTATTGGCGGGGGAGCCAAAAGTGCCTATTGGCGACAATTATTAGCAGATATTACGGGGAAAGTATTTGAATATCGCACAGGAGGAGATGTTGGACCAGCTCTTGGGGCTGCCAAATTAGCCCAAATTGCATTAAATCCAACGCAACCGCTTGCTGACTATTGTAAGCCACTCCCGCTTGAAAATATCTATCAACCAAATAGTCAAATTTATCAGCAATATCAACAAAAACGAGAAAAATATCATCAACTTTATCAACGATTAAAAGGGCTTTAAGTCAGTAAAATCAAGTGCGGTGTAAAAATGGGCTAAATTTATACCGCACTTCAAATGAAAACAAACGGTTTAATTTTTTCTAAATTTCGTTATGCTATTCATCAAATGGAGATAGGTAGGAACGGAAATATGCAACATACAGGAAAGTTTTATCGTATCGCACTACTTTTTAATGCTAATAAAGTTTATGATCGCCAAGTTGTCGCAGGTGTCGGTCAATATTTACAGGCCTCTCAATGCACGTGGGATATTTTTATGGAAGATGATTTTGTTTACCATAAAGAAACCATCCAACGCCTTTCCATTGACGGAATTATTGCTGACTTTGATGATCCAGAAACCGCCGAATTACTGAAAAATATAGATGTTCCCCTTGTCGCCGTGGGCGGTTCTTACCAAAATCCTGATTTTTATCCACATTTCCCTTATGTTGCTACCGATAATTACGCATTAATTGAAACCGCTTTTTTACATCTCAAACAAAAAGGATTAAATCACTTTGCTTTCTATGGCTTACCCACAGAAAATCAGCAAAAACATTGGGCGATTGAACGGGAAAATGCGTTTATTCACTTAATGCAAAAATACGCTTATCCTATCCGCCTTTATCAAGGCGAACAAACCAATTCACAAAATTGGCGCACAGCACAAGAAAAGTTAATTCAATGGATTCAATCACTTCCACAACATACGGGGATTATTGCGGTTACCGATGCAAGGGCAAGGCATCTGTTACAAGCCTGTGAAACAGCAAGAATGGCAGTGCCTGATCAATATTGTGTAATTGGTATAGATAATGAAGAAATTATACAATATCTCTCTCGCATTTCACTGTCATCCGTCTCTCAAGGCACAAAACAAATTGGTTATCAAGCAGCAAAACTATTACACCATCAACTGAATCACCTGCCTGTTAGTAATAAACCCCTACTTATTCCCCCATTAGGCGTTGAAGAACGCAATTCTACTGACTACCTTTCTTTATGTGATCCTCTCGTTATACAAGCGATGCATTATATTCGACAACGTGCGTGTCAAGGGATAAAGGTTGAGCAAGTACTAGATCATTTAAGAGTTTCGCGTAGTAATTTAGAACTCCGTTTTAAAGCGGAAATGAATAAAACCATTCATCAAATTATTCATCAAGAAAAAATGAAAAGAGCCATTCATTTACTACGATTTTCTGATATTGCAATTACTGAAATTGCCGAAGTGTGCGGTTACCCCTCCTTGCAATATTTTTATTCTGTATTTAAAAAAGAACAGGGCAATACGCCCAAAGCATTTCGGGCATATTGGCAAAATAAATAACAGCATAATGAATTAAAAATACCGTGCTTTAATCTACTTTAATCAGGAGAAATAATGCTGTTGCTCCTGAGATTACTCACCATCACCGTCAAATTCCCTGTTTCTCTCATAGATAAATCCCTCAACAAAAAAGTGCGGTGGGATTTTTTTGTGTTTTTTTGCAAAAGAAAATGTTATTTATAAAAATAACAAAATATTTTGACAAATAATTACATCACTCTATAATGCAAATTAATCTTGTAATTTAAACAAGGAACAAAATGAAACTACAACATCTTGTGCAATTTGAAATGGGGACATTACTTTCTCGGCTCACGGAGCAACCGAGTAGTCCTTGTTACTCATTATATGATCAAGCGGATCTACAAGCGGATTTTGAGATCCGAACAGAATCCACAGAGGGCAAGCAAATTTGTACGCCAGATAGCCCTACCTTGCTACAAGAAGGGGATATCATTTTTAGCCTGATCTCAGGCACGGCTGTGCAAGTCTGTCAGACTCGTGCAGGCTATGTGTTTTCTCACAATTATGCTCGACTATATCCGTCCAAAGAACTGGATAACGCTTTTTTGGTTTATTTGCTGAATAATGATGTTGGAATAAAACGGCAATTAATCACCAGTTTACAGGGTTCGAGTGTGATGAAATATAGCCTTAATCAATTACGCAACTTACAACTTTCGCCACTTCCACCATTGGAGGTACAACAGGCCATCGGGCAAGTTGATCGTTTGCAACGTCGTATCACGATGTTAAAAAAACGTGTGGCAGAAAATGAGGCAATGCTGACCTCGTACTTACTCAATAATTTTCAAAAACAATGCAAATCCAACATCAAGGATTAAGGAATGATTATGCCTAACTATAAATACGAATCTGAATTTGAAAAATCCCTTATTGAATATCTTTCCACTGGCAACATCACCACAGCTGATCATTTGCAAGGATTAAGCCACTATTTAGATTTCCCTAGAAAAACGAGAATTTGGCAATATCTTCCTGAAATCAAAACAACAGAACAGCTTTGGGATAATTTTAAACGCATTTTAGAACGGTTAAATGCCCAATCATTAAGATCTCCCTTAAGTGAAAATGAATTTAATCAAGTAAAAACCAAACTGGCTGAGCAAACTCGTACCCCCTTTGAGGCTGGGAAATTTCTATATGGAACTAATGGTGTTTCACAAATTGAAATTGATTTAGATGATGGTAAGCACGTTTTTTTGACCGTCTTTGATCAAAAACAAGTTGGCGCAGGCAACACGGTTTATCAAATTGTCAATCAAATCGAACGCCCTGCGGTTATCCCCGGTAAACCAAACCGCCGTTTTGATGTAACTTTATTGATCAATGGCTTACCTATTATTCAGCTAGAACTCAAAGCCGATGCACATTCTGTCAATGAATCACTTAATCAAATGGAGCAATATATTAAAGAACAGCAATACCAAGGTATTTTCTCCACTGTACAAATCTTGGTAGGAATGACACCGCACAATGCAAGATATATGGCAAACACGACAGCTGATTATTTTAATAAGGATTTTTCCTTTGCTTGGCAAAAACGTAGTGATAACAGTATTGTTCGACACTGGAAAGAGTTTGCCGATTCAATGCTTTCTATCCCAATGGCGCACCAAATGGCAACGAACTATATGATTTTAGATGGTACGCCAAACAAAACAATGCTCAAAGTAATGCGTCCTTACCAAGTTTATGCAACGCAAGCAGTGATTGAGGGGATTAAACACGCCGATTTTGAAATGGGGGATAAAAAAATTGGCTATATTTGGCATACCACAGGCTCAGGAAAAACCATCACCAGTTTCAAAACTGCGTGGTTGGCAAGCCGTTTACCTAAGGTAAACAAAGTCGTCTTTGTGGTCGATCGTATAGCTTTAACCAAGCAAACGCTTGAAAATTATCGTGCTTATGACCCAGATAACAATGACGATGTAGGCGCTATTCTGGATACAAATAATACTCGAGATTTACGCCGAAAACTCAAAAGCAATGAAAATAGCATTATTATTACGAGTGTGCAAAAACTTGGAAAACTAGTGAAAAGTCGCGATTTTAGCGCACCAAATAAAAATATCGTTTTCATTGTTGATGAAGCGCACCGCTCTACTGCGGGAGATCAATTCCAACTGATCAAAGATAAATTCAAGCACGGCGTTTGGGTCGGATATACTGGTACCCCAATGTTTGACGGAAAAACCACGCAAAATATTTTTGGCAACTTATTGCACGCCTACACCATTAAAGAAGCCATTGCTGATCGCAACGTACTAGGCTTTAAAGTGGATTTCAAAAGCACTGTAGATATTCGTGAATTGCTCAAACAAAAATACCCTGATTGGTCGGAAGAAAAAATTGATGCTGAGCTTGAAGCAATGCGTAAAGAGGAATTTGATGAGGCTAAATTCTTAGATAATGAGAGCAAAACTACGATCAGTAAAGGCGAAAAAGTGGAACGAACACTCACGCGCAATTTTTACGATGAAAGTGATGAACATATCCGCCTTGTTGTCGCTGATATTTTCAAAAACTGGCGAAATCGTTCCAATGATTTTAAATACAACGCAATGTTCACCGTCCACGTCAGTGGTAATGGTGCTAGCACGCCACTTGCCTCAAAATACTATCAAGAATTTCAACGAGTGAACAAAGAGCGGTCAAAAAAAGGTGAATTTACCTTAAAAGTTGCGCTAACTTATAGCTTAAACACAGACAACAGTGATGAAATGGCACAAACAAATCAAGTGTTACACGACGCAATTAATGACTATAACGCAATCTTTGGTACAAATTGGGGATTAAACACTGTCCAAGAATATTTTTCAGATCTCAGCTCTCGCCTAAATAAAACCGTTTACGATAGAAATTATCTTGATCTTGTTATCGTTATCGATCAACTACTCACCGGCTTTGATGCGCCGGGACTTAACACCCTCTATGTCGATCGTATCTTAAAAGGCGCAGGGCTGGTGCAAGCCTATTCACGTACCAACCGTATCGCTGATTTGCAAGAAAAACCTTGGGGACAAGTGGTGAATTACCGTTGGCCTGTACAAAATGAACGCTTAATGAACGAGGCATTGGCAACGTACGCCAACAAAGATTCGGCAAATAAAATTGAAGAACCCTCGCCTGTCTATGGCGATGATGACCCAACTCCACCTTGGCTTGTAAAGCCTTTTCATCAACAATTAGATGAAGTCAAAAATGTCGTCAATGCCCTCGCTGAATGTACTCAAAACCCAAGTGGCGAACCATTTATGCAACTTCCACCGAGTGAAAAAGCAAAAGAAGAAATGTTAGTTCATTTACGTGATTTTAATGCGGGCATTACCAAATTAAAGCAATATCCTGCTGAAGAAATTGATGGGCATATTGCCGGGTTTGATTACGATAATCCAGATGCACTCATTGAAGCGCTTGGAATGACGCCAAGCCAATTTGAAATGCTCACTACCGTGCTTGCCGGTGAATTAAAACGCCATTTAGCTCGGGAGAAAGATATTCCAATATCTCAAGTTGAGCTGCGAATGACTCATATTAAGGACATTAAAGTTGATTATGATTATCTCACCGAACTCGTGAATCAACTTATTACCCAAGTACAAGCCGGTGAAACCGAAGCTGCAGAAAAAACAGAAGAAAAAATCCAACAATTTGCCAATGGTATGGATGATACAGCTTATGCAGAACAAATCCGCCGTGCAATTCAAGCCATTATGGCAGGCGAATATCCAACAGATTCAAGCCAAAAATGGAAAAATATCAGCGTTGCCGAACTATCACAGACTATTAGCACAGCAAGCAATATCAGTATTGATCGTAAATTGCTAGATTTTCGCAATAAATGGGGCATTACTGACATCATTAACAATGTGCAAATTCGCAATTTTATCGCTAATCACCGCTATGGCGAAAAAGATTTAGACGATGATAAAAAACTCACCACCATCATCACAGAAGGCAGCAAAAATTACACCGCACTTGCTACGGATGAACATATACAAAAATTAACCAACATCAAATACCGCACAGAATTACGCAAAGCTTTTTATCAGTTGGCTGATAGGTTGGTGCAGGATTAATTTGCCTAAAGAGATATTACATATAAAACATAGAGAAACAAATTAAGGAGGCTGTAATGCTGATTAATCAAAAAATAGAATTTAGTGGTGTAAAAGGCATTAAACACCTAATACTTGAACTGTCTAATAAAAAAATGAATGTGCTTATTGGCTCAAATGGCGTTGGCAAAACCAAAGCACTTGAAAGTCTTTATACATTATTATTGCTCACAAACAACACTATTCAAGAGCGTTATATAAGCAATGATGCCTTTGTTTTTCAACAATGCAAGATTAATCACAACACGATTTTTAATATTCAAAATTATGGTACAGAGGTTCGTTATATGCTTTCAGAGCATATTGAAAAACACGATTTTCCTGTAATCTATCTTGCAGCTCAAAATCGTGGCGAAATTAAACATCAGGAAAATTATGGCATTCTTCCTCTAGGAGAATATAAAGAGCGGCAGACCTCTTATTTTGAGCATATTTTGAATGCAATGAGCAACAGTTTTTCCACACTGAATATGAATAACAACATAGAAGAGTGGTTTATTCAGCGTGCACAATCTGCCAACGATTATCAAGCAGAGGCTGATAATCGAGAAGTGGAGTTACTCACGGTTTTGCGTATTTTAAATAAAATTGATCCTCGCATCAGTGCAGATAAACAGGATTTCAAAATCATTGGTGGCAAAACCGTTTCTATTATGCTTGATGGACAACCTCGCCGATTAAATGAGTTAAGCAGTGGCTTTGCTTCGCTTATCAAAATTGTGCAATCCATCGTGGCAGGCTATGGTTTTTTTACTAATGCAAATGACATTGAAAATGTACAAGGATATGTCCTAATTGATGAAATCGAAAGCCATTTACATATTAAATGGCAAAGCAAAATTTTGCCATTATTACAACAAGCTTTTCCAAAAACCTATTTTATTATTTCGACACATTCCTCTTTAGTGCTTGCACAATTACACAACGGCAATGCTTATCAGCTAGTAAAAAATGACGATAGTGTAGTCACTCTCCCAATCCAAAATCCAAGCCAAATGGCATTGGTCGATCTACTTAATGATGCTTTTGATCTCAATTTAAACCAATTAAAAATTGATGGTACTTCCAGTGAATCACAAAAAGAAGCAAAAAGTGCATTATTAAGTTTATTAGGAGGTGAAGAATGAAAAGAAATATCCTATTAGATAGTAATATTTTGATGATAGCCATAAGCGATAAAAAGAGCAATGAACGCAAACAGCTTATTAATTTACTCAAAGATGAAAATATCAATGTTTTTGTCACACCATTAATTCGTTATGAGATTTTACGAGGCGTAACTTGGAATGATAATGAAGCCTTTAAAAACCATTCCGAGGCACTTAAGCAATTAGAAACCATTAATATTGACCAAAAAATATCCGACACAGCCACCTTGCTTTTTCGTTTAGAAAGAGAAATAAGGCAGCAAAATGGACAAACGCCCAAGAAAATTGACAAGCACAATTTTGACGTTATGCATTTTGCAACAGCCAAAGTTTATCAACTTGAATGGCTATCAAATGATAAGGATATGCAGAGCTGGGAAGAGCTTTACCAACAGCTAAAGACCGCACAAGAAACACAATAAGGAAACCCCAATGCACCCAAAACACCCCAAAACCATTCAAATCTTCCTGCCCACAGGCGAACCGCAAGGCATTCGCATTGCCGAAGAAAGCACCTCTATTATGCGTGTCATTGAAGTGCCACGCCGTGATTTGGCGACCTTTTTTGCGATGGAAGAAGCCAGCCAAGTGGGTGTGTATTTCCTGATTGGCGGTATGGATAATGATGAAGTCTATATCGGGCAATCAGGTGAAGTAGGCAAACGCCTCAAACAACACCACGATAAAAATGAAATTGACTTCACGCGCGCCTTGGTGCTGATTTCCCTCACCCAAAACCTCACCCAAACGCACGCTCTTTATCTAGAATGGCTGGCGATTGAAAAAGCCACACAAAGCGGGCGATTTAACCTATCTAATGGCAACAAAGGGCAAAAAACGCATACACCATTGCCCCTTAAAGCGGCTTGCGAAGCGATGTTTGAAATTGGCGAACTCTTGCTTTCTACGCTGGGTTACCCGATTTTTGAGCCATTACGCAAACCAACACAGCCCAACAGCCAACCCGAGCAAATTTTTCATTGTCCACGTGGCGGTGTAGAAGCCCAAGCCATCTACACCCAAGACGGTATGATTGTGCTAAAAGGTTCACATTTTGCCTATCAGCATAAAGACGACAAAACGCCACTATATAGGCAAAAGTTCATCACCCAATGCGATGAACTGATTGAAAAAGGCGTTTTGCACAAAGAAAAAGAGCGGTGTTTTTTTACCAAAGATTTTCGCTTTACTAGCCCAAGCAGTGCCGCATCCTTACTACTTTTAGGCAATGCCAATGGCTGGACAGAGTTTAAAACCGCCCAAGGCAAAACGCTTAAAGAAATTTACGCCAACCCACAAGAGAAAAATGATGACTAATCAAATTATTATCTATCATACAGATAATGACAAAAATTCAGGCTGCCTGAATAAAAACCTTCAACAAATCAAGGAAATAAAACGATGAACAGAAAAAAACCATTTAGCCACATCACACGTAGACCAGATGGACAATGGCAAGCTAAAAAGGAAGGGAACCAACGTGCCTCCATAGTGAAAAAAACACAACAGTAAGCCATTGATGTACAAAGAGAATCTTTCTCAAAAAATGGTGGTGGAGAAATGTTAATTCACGATAAAAGCGGTAAAATTCGTGATCGCATAACAGTACCCCCAATGAACGACCCTAAAAAATCTAAAGGATAAGGAAATAAAACGATGAAAAACAACAATATACCAAAAATTCGCTTCCCCGAATTTACTGACGCTT
Source organism: Avibacterium sp. 21-595 (assembly GCF_023611905.1). Classification (NCBI taxonomy): domain Bacteria; kingdom Pseudomonadati; phylum Pseudomonadota; class Gammaproteobacteria; order Pasteurellales; family Pasteurellaceae; genus Avibacterium; species Avibacterium sp. 21-595. The sequence goes on from NZ_CP091455.1 coordinate 2,336,308, forward strand.
GGGAAAAGTGCAAGTTTAAAAATATTGCTGGAATACGAAAAGAACAGTGTACTCAAGAGAATGTATCTATTGATATTGAATTAGAAAATTTAGTCAGTGATATGGGTATTATCGTAGGCGATGTATCCATCAGAACACAAACCACTTCTGCCTTTAAAAAAGATGATGTTTTATTCGGGCGATTACGTCCCTATCTAAACAAGTGGTGGTTAGCTGATTGTAATGGCGTGAAAAGTAGTGAAATTTGGGCATTATTTTCACTTGAAAAGGTTTCAAGCCTATTTTTGTATTTACTTATACAATCTAAGTCTTTTTTAGAAGCTGCAAATATTTCTTCTGGGTCCAAAATGCCACGAGCAGAATGGAAAATTATTGAAGAGCTTGAAGTCTCTATCCCCCCCCTCCCCGAACAACAAAAAATCGGTACGTTTTTCAGGCAGCTCGACAGGCTCATTACTCTTCATAAGCGTAAGTGGGACGAGGTGATTTTGCTCAAAAAAGCCCTTTTACAAAAAATGTTCCCAAAAAATGGATCAGATTTTCCAGAAATTCGTTTTCCAGAATTTACTCACGCTTGGGAAAAGTGCAAGCTTGGGGAGGTGGCAAACCCACAACAATGGAGAACACTAAACTCAAAAGAAATGACAAAATCTGGCTATCCTGTTTTTGGTGCAAATGATTATATAGGGTTCTACTCTGAATATAACCATGAAAAAGAAACAATTGCTATCACTTGTAGAGGTGCTACATCGGGAAATATCACTTTAGTTCAAGCAAAAAGCTATATTACTGGGAATTCAATGGCAATTGATGAATTAAATGAGGATGTATGCACTCAAGATTTTCTTTTATATTCTCTCATTAGTAGAGGATTGAAAGATATTATTTCAGGTTCAGCTCAACCGCAAATTGTAAAAAAAGCAATAGACCAAGTTACCATTTCATACCCCACCCTCCCCGAACAACAAAAAATCGGTACATTTTTCAGGCAGCTCGATAGGCTCATTACTCTTCATAAGCGACAGCATGAGCATTATCAGCGTTTAAAAAAAGCATTATTACAACAAATGTTCGTTTAAATTTAAGTTAATTACATCATTTTTAGGAGTTTTTTATGACAACCATTTCAAATATCACCAACCAAATTTGGAATATGGCAAATGAATTACGTGGCAATATGGATGCCTCTGAATATAAAAATTATATTTTAGGTTTTATTTTCTATCGCTATCTTTCGGAACATCAAGAGGCTTATTTACTCGAAAACGGAATCATCACCCCAAAACCACATCAAAGCCTAAATGATGCGTATTTTGACGCAGTAAAACAAGACGGTTTAGAAGATTATTTAAACGATATTGCCAATACCTTAGGGTATGCCATTGCCCCAGCGAATACTTGGGCAACTCTGATCAAAAAAATTGAACAAAATCAAATTATTCCAAGTGATTATCAAGCACTTATTGATAATTTTAATAAAAATAGTGAGATTAATCCTGAAGCAGCAAAAGATTTCCGTGGCGTATTTAGTGATTTGAATTTAGGGGATTCCAAACTCGGTAGCAATACCAATGACCGCACAAAAGCGTTAAATAAAGTGGTACAGTTAGTCAATGAAGTACAATACAAAGATGATAACGGCAAAGATATTTTAGGTGAAATTTATGAAGAACTGATCGGCAAATTCGCTGCCAATGCGGGCAAAAAAGGCGGTGAATTTTACACCCCTCACGCCGTCAGCCAAATTCTGGCTCGCATTGTAACTCAAGATGCCAAAACAGATGATGTATTCACTGTTTATGACCCAACTTGTGGCTCTGGCTCTTTGCTACTTACCGTAGGGAATGCATTGCCAAATGGCAAAAAAGAGGGCGCAATCAAGTATTACGGACAAGAGCTTTCTACCACCACATACAACTTGGCAAGAATGAACTTAATGATGCACGGAGTAAGCTTTGCCAATATGACATTATCTAACGCCAATACATTAGAATCCGATTGGCCAGATGGCTTAGATAAAGACGGCATCGACCGTCCACGTAGCTTTGATGCCGTGGTTGCCAATCCGCCTTATTCTGCCAACTGGGATAACGCTGAGCGTAAATTAAAAGACCCTCGCTTTTCCGAATACAGCAAACTTGCACCAAAATCCAAAGCCGATTTTGCCTTTATTTTGCACAGCCTTTATCACTTAAAAAGCAATGGCACGATGGCAATTGTCTTACCACACGGCGTGTTATTCCGTGGCGCAGCAGAAGGACATATTCGCAAAATCTTGATTGAAAAAAATTATATTGACGCAGTAATTGGCTTACCGGCAAATTTATTCTTTGGTACGTCTATCCCAACTTGCATTTTAGTGTTCAAAAAAGACCGAACTTCTCGCGATATTTTATTTATTGATGCCAGCCAGCATTTTGAGAAAGGGAAAAATCAAAATCATCTCAGCGAACAGCATATTAACGCCATTGTTGAGGCTTACCAAAAACGAGAAAATATTGAGAAATTCGCCCAGCTTGCCACGCTAGAAGAGGTACAAGCCAACGAATACAATCTCAACATTCCTCGTTATGTGGATACATTTGAAGCGGAAGAAGAAATCGATCTTGATGAAGTGCTTGCTAACATTGCCAAAGATAAAGCCGAAATCGCTCAACTCGAGGCAGAAATCAACCAACAACTAAATATCCTTGGGATTAGTTCAATTCTATAATTGATTGATTTATAAATAAAATTACCTTTTCCACTATTATTAAAAAGCCATTTAGATCATCGTGTTAAATGGCTTTTTTACCCCCCAAATCACTCACGCTTGGGAAAAGTGCAAGCTGGGGGACTGTGGGAAAATAGTAGCTGGAGGTGATGTAGATAAAAATAAATTGAAACCCAAGGGTAAATATCCCGTATTGGCAAATGCTTTAACAAATAATGGCATTATTGGTTTTTATGATGATTATAAGCATACATCTCCCGCTGTAACGATCACGGGTAGGGGAGACATTGGTTATGCTATTGCTAGAGAAACTAACTTTACTGCCGTTGTTAGATTATTGGTTTTAAAGCCAAAAAGATATTTTGATATATTTTTCCTAGAGAATTCAATTAATTTAAAACAAATATACATTGAATCAACAGGCGTGCCTCAATTAACTGTTCCACAAATTTCTCAATATGAAATTCCATTCCCCCCCCTCCCCGAACAACAAAAAATCGGTACGTTTTTCAGGCAGCTCGACAGGCTCATTACTCTTCATAAGCGAGAGGGCATAAAATCACCGCCCCAAAGAGCGGTGAAAAAATTCTTTATTTTCGATAAGTTAAGTAATATTTAGGTTTGATAATGATCGCATTACAATGTCCACATCTTTATTTTCCAATTCGTGAATAATATGCAAATAGGTTTTTTGCGTAGTAGTAATGCTGGCGTGTCCTAAACGACGAGCTACACTTGCAATGGATACACCTGCAAATAGTAGCAGTGAGGCGTGGGTATGGCGAAGTCCGTGTACCGTAATAATTGGAATAGCCGCTTTTTTACAATAACGTGCAATAAGATCATTAATCGTAGAATTATAGACTTTTTCCTGATTTGGCAGAAAAATTGGAATATTTTCAGGGCAATGACGGATTAATTGGGCAAATTGAATTATCGTTTGCCAATCTAGTTGAACTTTGCGAATAGAAGAGCGATTTTTAGTCGGTAAAAATCCACCTTCATTTTTATAATCCCACGTTTTATTGATTGTTAAAGTCTGCCGTGCAAAATCAAAATCTTTTGGGGTAACGGCAAGGGCTTCTGAAAAACGCAATCCCGTTTTTGCGATCAATAAAATTAGCCAATCAAAGCTTAATTTTTCACTTAAATTAAGCTGGTGAATAAGGGTTTGTAATTCATATTGGCTTAAATATTTTGGTTTTTTCTCTCGTGGAATTTTGCCTTTAATAATGGCTTTACGTGTAGGATCGCGGATTACTAACCCCTCATCAACAGCATCTAAAATTGCACCTTTAATTTGATGATGAAAATCCATTACAGTTTGTCGCTCGTGGCTATTTGCATAATCATTTAAGAGTTGCTGATAGCTAATGCGATTTAAATCACATAACCTAAGCCTTGGTGCAAGGCGAATAAGCCAAGTATGCGTCATTTTGTATTTAGCGAGTGTTACTGGGCGGATCGCACCCTCTTTATAAATGCGAATCCAGCGTTTGAAATAGCGATGAAAAAGCTCTTGATTAGTTAATCGCATAATGATGTCCTCCATTTTATTGAATTGAAAATTACACAATACAACTTAAGAACTATTCAGCGATTTTGTCTATTTTGCAAGATTTTGACTTTGTTTTTATTATCTTTTTTCTAATACCTCTCGCTTATGAAGAGTAATGAGCCTGTCGAGCTGCCTGAAAAACGTACCGATTTTTTGTTGTTCGGGGAGGGGGGGGAATGGAATTTCATATTGAGAAATTTGTGGAACAGTTAATTGAGGCACGCCTGTTGATTCAATGTATATTTGTTTTAAATTAATTGAATTCTCTAGGAAAAATATATCAAAATATCTTTTTGGCTTTAAAACCAATAATCTAACAACGGCAGTAAAGTTAGTTTCTCTAGCAATAGCATAACCAATGTCTCCCCTACCCGTGATCGTTACAGCGGGAGATGTATGCTTATAATCATCATAAAAACCAATAATGCCATTATTTGTTAAAGCATTTGCCAATACGGGATATTTACCCTTGGGTTTCAATTTATTTTTATCTACATCACCTCCAGCTACTATTTTCCCACAGTCCCCCAGCTTGCACTTTTCCCAAGCGTAAATCTCTCTCAAAATTATTTTTGATGACGCTACGCCAAAAATCTCACAAAAAATGACCGCACTTTTGTAAAAACAATCACCGCCTATCCAATCAATTTCTGATATGATAACCCCCCCCTTAATTAACAGTAAGAAAAAATGCGAATACCAAGAATTTATCACCCTACTTCTCTGCAGCAACAAACTCAGTGTGAATTAACGGAAGAAGCGGCAAATCACGTTGGGCGGGTGTTGCGAATGCAGGAGGGGGATCGCCTTGAATTATTTGATGGCAGTAACCATATTTATCCTGCTGTGATTACGCAAGTGAGCAAAAAAGCCGTGGCGGTGGAAATTTTAGATCGCCAATTTGATGATCGGGAAAGTCCGTTGCCCATTCATCTTGGGCAGGTGATGTCCCGTGGTGAGAAAATGGAATTTACTATTCAGAAATCCGTTGAACTTGGTGTGAAAGTCATCACGCCATTGTGGTCGGAACGTTGCGGTGTGAAGTTAGATGCGGATCGTATGGCGAAAAAAATTCAACAATGGCAAAAAATTGCGATTTCTGCTTGTGAGCAATGCGGGCGAAATGTGATCCCTGAAATTCGTCCGATGATGAAATTAGAAGAATGGTGTGCCGAGCAAGATGGAATGTTAAAGTTGAATTTGCACCCAAGAGCGAAATATTCTATTCGCACCTTACCCGCCCTACCCGCTGAAGGTGTGCGCTTATTGATTGGCTCAGAAGGGGGCTTGTCGCCACAAGAAATTGCTCAAACCGAGCAGCAAGGTTTCACGGAGGTGTTGCTTGGCAAGCGGGTGTTACGAACAGAAACCGCGGCATTAACGGCAATTACCGCATTACAAGTTTGCTTTGGGGATTTAGCCTAATCCCTTAAATTTAGGAAAGAGAATATGCAATTACAAAACCATTTTTTAATCGCAATGCCCCATTTGGAAGACGATCATTTTTATCGTTCTGTGGTATATCTTTGCGAGCATAATGAACAAGGCGCAATGGGATTAGTCCTTACCCAGCCAACGGATCTGAGCATTGCAGAATTATGTATTAAAATGAATTTTATGATGGCGGATAACCGTAAATATCCTGATGATCTCGTTCTTGCAGGCGGTCCAACCAACCTTGAACGGGGCTTTATTTTACACACAGAAAGTGCCAAACCCTTTATGAATAGCCATAAAGTGGCTGATAATTTATGGCTGACGACCTCTGCGGATGTGATTGATACACTTGGCACACCACAAGCTCCAGAAAAATGTCTAGTGGCATTAGGTTGTGCAAGTTGGTCGCCAGATCAATTAGAAAGGGAAATTGCTAATAATGATTGGCTTGTTGTACCAGCGAATGAACATATTTTGTTTGATGTCCCTTATTTAGAACGCTGGTTAGCTGCCAACCAATTATTAGGTATTCAACAGCACAATTTTGCTTATCAAGCGGGGCATTGTTAATGGCTATTACCGCACTCGCCTTTGATTTTGGTACAAAAAGCATCGGTTGTGCCGTCGGGCAAAGTATTACAAAGTCTGCGCAACCTTTGCCAGCCTTTAAAGCACAAGATGGAATTCCCAATTGGGAAGCCATTGAAAAATGCTTAGCTGAATGGAAACCTGATAAGGTAATTGTGGGCTTACCTTTAAATATGGACGGCACAGAACAGCCCCTCACCCAACGGGCAAAAAAATTCGCGAATCGTTTACACGGACGATTTGGCGTAGCGGTGATCTTACAAGATGAACGCCTTACCACCACGGAAGCGCGCGCAGAAATTTTCCAACGTGGTGGCTTTAAAGCCTTAGAAAAAGGCAAGGTCGATAGCATTTCTGCCTGCATTATTTTAGAAAGTTGGTTTAACAATTTTGAAGAATAATACTTTAAAAACAAGGTATTATGCAGAGTTTGTAAAATATTACTAACTCTGCGTGTTCTTTTTTGCTTATTTTTCACCTCACTCAATCATACTTCTTTTGAATTATCTCTTTAGGGGTAGAAAATTGCTTGACTAATTCTCAATTAGGCATAGAATTGCTAGCGATTTTATTTATTTAATCAAATTTAATAAATAAAGAAATCACTCACAATTATCATTTTATTTGGAGAATTATATGTCAGGTATTTTCACTCAAACCGATCCTGCACGCCGTCGCTATGGTGTGGCAATTTTTGTTGGTTTTATCGGTGGTTTAATTTCTGCCTTTGTAAAATGGGGGGCAGAACATCCATTCCCACCACGTAGTCCATTCGATTTATTCGTTGCGGCTTGTCAAGATCCTTCACAAGCATTAGAAGTGTGTTCTCGTGCGTTTTTAAACCCACCACACGTTTTCTTACGTGATTATATTGGCATCGATCCAACGGCTGCGGTATTTACTTTTGCAGATCACGGGTTTGACTGGATTGGTGTAACTCACATCACCTTCTCTTTAGTTTTTGCAATTGGTTACTGTATTGTGGCAGAACGTTTTCCTAAAATTAAATTCTGGCAAGGTATTGGTGCAGGTTTAATCGCGGATATTTGTGTGCATTACATCACGTTCCCAGCATTAGGTTTAACCCCACCTGTTGCAGAATGGCCATTATACGAACATATTTCTGAATTAGTAGGACATATCTTCTGGTTCTGGACAATTGAGATTATTCGTCGTGATCTACGTAACCGCATCACGCATCAACCAGATCCTGAAGTTCCATTGGATCAACCTTATCGTTAATCAAGTAAAGCCCGAGCCATTCGGGCTTTATTTTTATGTGAAAAACAAAGTGCGGTGAAAATTTCACCAATTTTATTCAAACAGCCTCAACACTTCTAAACTTACCCCCTCGCCATTTAAATAATCTTGCAATGCTTGGCTGACTAACGGATTGCGTTCTGCCTGCCCAGCTTGTTGGATATAATGTTGAAACGCTTCGGGTGTGAGCCAGACACCGCCTTCAATATCTGGATCACTCGGCACAATGGGCAAACATTCCGCTAATTCCACCGCAAAGACAAAACGTAAATAATCTTTTTGGCTACGTGGTGCGTGCCACTGATAGATTTTAATCAGCTTGCTTGGCGTGGCGTGAATACCCGTTTCCTCTTTTAATTCACGCATTGCCCCTGCAAGAATGCTTTCATTCTGCTCTAAATGCCCTGCGGGCTGGTTTAACGTCATTTTGCCGTATTCAAATTCTTTCACAAACAGAAATTTGCCTTGGCAATGGACGACGCACGCCATCGTAATATAAGGTCTATGCATTGGATTTCCTTAATTTTAACCTTTGATAAAGGGCTTCAAGTTCTTGAGCCGTCAATTGATAATACTGCCCTAATGGCAAATTTTCCACGCTAAATCCCGCCATTTTGCCACGAATTAAACGCAATGTGGGAAAACCAATATGTGCGGTCATTCGGCGAACTTGGCGATTTTTGCCCTCGCTAATTTTAATGTCTAACCAACTTGTCGGAATGCTTTTGCGTACGCGAATAGGCGGATCCCGTTGCCATAAAAAAGCTGGCTCAGAAATTACCCGCACTTTTGCCGGTAACGTTTTGCCCTCTTTTAATCTTACCCCTTGGCGTAGTGGTTCAAGCTCAGACTCTGTCGGCTCGCCTTCCACCTGCACGAAATACGTTTTTTCCGTTTTGTATTTAGGATCGGCTAAGCGATGCTGAATTTCACCGTTATTCGTGAGAATTAACAGCCCTTCGCTATCGCGATCTAAACGTCCTGCGGGATAAACCGATAAAATAGGAATAAAATCTTTGAGTGTTTGTCGCCCGTTTTCATCGCTAAATTGACTCAGCACATCAAAGGGCTTATTAAATAGCACCACTTTGGTGTGAGCAAAATCTGGGACATTTGTTTTTTTACGCGCAAAATGCTGAACCGTTTTTTTGCGTAAATTTTGCCGTTCTTGTTGATTACGGCTTGAAAGAAATTTTGCCTTCATATATGTTATGAGAATGAATAAAGATCAATCTAAACGCACATTTTTACCAAACTATCAATGTGCTTTCTCTGCTCACTATAACACAACATCAACCATTAAAGGAGAATCCAATGAGTCAAACCCAATCCGCCGTTGTTATTCCTCAGGGGGAAAAAATTCGTTTAGACGCACAAGGGGGATTGATTGTCCCTGATAACCCCATCATTCCTTTCATTGAAGGTGATGGCATTGGCGTGGATGTCACACCAGCAATGCAACGCGTGATTGATGCCGCGGTGGAAAAAGCCTATCAAGGCAAACGCAAAATTGCTTGGTTAGAAATCTATGCGGGAGGCAAAGCCAATGAAGTTTATGGCGAAAACACTTGGTTACCGGAAGAAACCCTTGATTTAATTAAAGCCTATCACGTTGCCATTAAAGGCCCGTTGATGACGCCTGTTGGCGGTGGCATTCGCTCTTTAAATGTGGCAATGCGTCAAGGATTAGATCTTTATAACTGTTTACGTCCAATTCGCTATTACAGTGGCACGCCAAGCCCAGTTAAACACCCTGAAAAAGTCAATATGGTTATTTTCCGTGAAAACTCTGAAGATATTTACGCTGGGGTGGAGTGGAAAGCAGGCTCGCCTGAAGCAGATAAAGTGATTCAGTTCTTACAGCAAGAAATGGGGGTGAACAAAATCCGTTTTCCACAAGACTGTGGCATTGGCATCAAACCCGTTTCAAAACAAGGAACACAACGCCTAGTGCGTGCTGCCTTACAATATGTCATTGATAATGATAGAAAATCCCTCACATTAGTGCATAAAGGCAACATTATGAAATTCACCGAAGGTGCGTTTAAAGAGTGGGGCTACGAAGTGGCGAAAGAATATGGCGCAACGCTCATTGATGAAGGCCCGTGGATGAAGCTGACCAACCCCAAAACTGGGCGTGACATTATCATCAAAGACGCCATTGCCGATGCGTTCTTGCAAGAAGTGCTACTCCACCCTGCGGATTATGATGTTATCGCCACCCTCAATTTAAACGGTGATTATATTTCTGATGCACTTGCCGCCCAAGTGGGTGGAATAGGTATCTCCCCGGGCGCAAATATCGGGGCTGATGCCGCAATTTTTGAAGCCACTCACGGTACTGCCCCTAAAATTGCGGGGCAAAACAAAGGCAACCCGGGGTCATTAATCCTCAGTGGTGAAATGATGCTACGTCATTTAGGCTGGACTGAAGCCGCCGATTTAGTCGTCAATGCAGTTGCTAAAACCATTGAAAACAAAACGGTCACCTTTGATTTTGCCGAAATGCTAGCAGGGGCGACATTACGTTCAACCTCAGAATTTGCCGAAGATATTGTGGCAAATATGTAGCATTTTCGTCTAAAAGATAAGTGCGGTAAAAAAATGAAGAATTTTTCACCGCACTATTTTTTCGCCCTTAATCGCGTTAATACAACTGCTGATATTCGTCTTTACTAATGGCTGTGTCATAACCGCCGATAAAATTGCCTTGGTGCTTACGAATCCCTGTATATTCAAGGCTTGCGTCTTCGTAACGTTTAAAGCTAAATACCGCTTCGTTCATTTGTGATTGGTTAAACACGTTGAGATTGACGAGCAATTGAAAATCTTTTTGCGTTAAACCTGTTACCGTGAAAAATAGCTCTGGCTCTAGCACCTCAATCACTTCTCGTAAGGAATGTTCTCGGAAATCAGTAAGATACATAAATACAGGAACACGGGTGGCAAATTTAATTAATTTTTCCTGAATTTGTTTGCGTAAGGATTTCCGCTCTTTTTCTGCCGAATCAATTTCTTTTTTCTCCGTTGCGGTTAGCTCTCGCCCCTCTTTTTCTGCTTCTGTTTTGGTTTTTTTCACCGTTTCGGTGCGATTAATAATGGTGGTAATATCCTGATTTAGCGAACGAAATCCCTCTATCTTCGCCAATGCTGCCATTGCTTCTTGGCTATTTCTTAAACGATCCAAGGTGAGATTATCCACATTCACCAGCATTGCACTTTCCCAACGGCGCGCCAGTAAGGTGGCGGTGATACCACTTAAGGCATAATCCAAAATATCCCCTGCGTCAAAGCGTTTCATTGCACCGCCATCATAGGAAATCACCGGTAGAAAATGGATAAATTCTGCCACTTGTTTTTCTGGATTGTCTTCTTTTGGATTGAGTTTGGTGCTGTAATCGCTCACTTGGGTTAAGGCACGATTTAACGCAAAATCAAAGACATAACAATATTCTTTAATAACCACTTCCTGCTGATTATCATCACGCATCACCCACGGCGTTTGTACACGAAAAGCGGCTTGGAAATAGGTTTCGGGGCTTTTTAGATTACATAACATAAAAATGCCCGACCATTCAGGAATAGAAATGCCCGTTAATAATTTTCCACAACTTAGGGTGATACTTTTACTTTTCAATGGGTTAGAGCCAATGGCTTGGCGTACAGGGGGTAAGGCTCTCTCGCCAATGCCTGCTTGCGCACCTGCCGCCACGACTACATTATAATCGTGATAAAACTGATTTTGTGGCATTGCTAATAAATTCCGCATAGCAAAACAGCTTGTTACTGTCGGCAAAAACCAGACCGTATGTAATAAATTCGCCAGCAAATTCACATCACTATAAGGCATTGGTGGGGGATCTAAACGTAAATTAAGCTGATGTTCTCCGCCATAACGCAACCAATTGAGCCATTTTTGCACCGCATCTTGATGTTTAAATTGGGCTTGCTCGCCCTCACCGGTGGTAGCAAAAAATTCATTTAAATCAAATTCATTACGCTCGCCTTTTTCTGCCACCACGCGCAAATCTTCCGCCATTTGGTAAGTCATCATCACCATTTTCGGCAAGGCGCGATAAGGATTATCAGGCTTATTTCCCCACTGCATTTTGGCTTGCTGTTCATCGCTGTATGTCCAGCTAAACACTTGTTCTTCAATAAACTCGCCATTATTTAATGCACGAAATGGCGTGCCAGAAAGATAAAGATAATGGTATGTTGTCAGCCCTAAGAAATCTTCATCAAATTCAATTTGATCGCTCAATTCGGTGTTAAGCTCACCATCATCAAACTGTTCTTTGGTTTTGTTTCGCCACGCACCATAATGATATTCATCAAATACCACACAATCCCAGTTAATATCATAAAGCCAACGGTTGCGTGCTTTCACTTTGCCTTTTGCGGTGCGTCCGTGAAGATCTTGCAATGAAAGAAAACAAATCAACGGTTTATGCAAGGCTTCGCTTTTTTGCTTAATGCTTTCCCACTCGTCCATATTTTCTTTGGCTAAAAATTGCCAATTGATAAAATCCTTATGTTGCTGTAAATCTTCTTGCCACGCGGTTTTTACCGCTGGTTTAAAGGTGAGAATAAGCACACGACGCCAATTCATTTGCTTGACTAATTGATAGGTTGCGAAGGTTTTACCGAAGCGCATTTTGGCGTTCCATAAAAATTTAGGTTCTTTATTGGCATTTCTCGGATCGGCAGTAAAGGCGTTGAAATATGCGACGGCACGTTGCACCGCGGTTTGCTGTTCTGGACGCATTGCGAAATCTAAAGTGCGGTGCATTTCGGGGGCAATTCTATTGCGTACAGCGACAATCGCGGCTTTAACTTGTTCCGCGTTACAATGAAACCATTCCCCTTCTGCGCGCACGATGCGCATTTTTGCTAATGCTTGATGCACATCGTGATCGGTAAAATAAGAGCCATCATCACGAATTGCCAATTCTTCCAGCTGAAGCTGATAACTCTGGTTGGGTGTTTTTACCGGATATTGTTCTGCAATCCGTTCAGCAACGTTGCGTGTTGTATAACCCACTTTGAGCATATTAGGAAAACGCACATCGCTGTACGCATAAATTTTCGGTTGTTGTAAGGGTAAGAGTAAATTATTCGACATCATTTCTTTCCATTGGGCGTATCATTGCCTCAATAAAGGCAATTTCATCGGGAGTTAAGCCATATTTTGCGTATAGTTTTTCGTCATTCCACGATTGTGAGAAATCTTGCATTGGGACAAGCTGGTACACGGCTCTTGCACCATTTTGTGTTTTCTTCTTGATACTAACCAAATAACGAAAGAATTTTGTACAAATATAAGAAATGATATTCCTACATTCTAATTCTGTTAACTGGCTGTTATAACCAATAGTAAGATAAGTTTGAGAACAAACACTATTAGGTTCACCATAAAAAGGTACCCCTAAGACCTTTTCTTTTCCACCATAAGCTGCTGGGATATATACTTTGTGAATACTTCTAATAGAAGCATTTTTGGGTATTTGATCAATTGAAATCCAACCAAATCCTTTTGGATTTAATTGTTTATTAAAATAGTATTTAATACTATTTATAGTATCCTTTTCATCCTTATACCCTTTCCATTTTGATGTTAAATGCGTTTTATTAGTAAAAAAATCTTTTGGACTAACTAAACTAGAAAAACTAGTTTTTTCAAAATAATCATCTCCCTCAATAATTTTTATTTTATCTAAAATTCCTAATCCTTCGATGTCTCTAATTATGAATCCTAATTTATAGCTATCTAAATAGTTCATATGAAAATTAGCATCATTTTCTCCATTTTGTCTATGAAAAAAATATTGGCATTTCCCGGAATAAGATTTATCTCTTAAAAAATAACAAACACCGCCCTCTACAGGCACTCCAGGAAAACATTGTTGTGCGGTTTCAAAATCATGTAACACCTTAATTTTTTTATCATTAATCATATCATTAACCCAAGATTGCGGGATACCTTCTGAACTAACCGTCATCCAACGACTTGGAATTATCATAACTAAATAATCTGGTTCTAGAGCTTTTGCTTGCTCAATAAATAAATGATAAATAGCTTTGGATTTTGATTTATTTCCACTACTATTTCCTAAATTTAACTGATAAGGCGGATTGCCGATAATGACATCAAATTTCATCTTGTTATATTGCTCAAAAAAAGGACTATAAGAATGGATAAAATGGTAGGCGTGGCTTTCTAATTTCTCATCACGCGCAAACACCTCTTGACTTGCGCCACACTCAATACAGCGACCGTTCTCCCATTGATGGGATAAAGTGCGGTAAAAAATATTGCCGTTTTCATCATCAAAGGCTGTACATACCGAATATTCACCGTTGGCTTCACGGCTACAATACAAACTGCGGCGGCTTAATTGTGCGGTAAGCGTGGTAATGCCAATGCCGAAAAGTTGCTTGGTAAAAATATGGTTTAAGCGTTCTTGCAAATCCGGAAAGTGTGGCGCAAGCCCTTTAATTAATCGCTTGGCGATTTCGCGCAAAAACACCCCTGATTTGCTACAAGGATCGAGAAATCGCTTTGTGGGATCGCAAAAAAAATGCGGTGGAATGAGATCTAGCATTTTGTTGGCTAACTGTGGTGACGTAAACACTTCATCACTTGACAAATTGGCAATGCAAGAAAGCACATCAGGATTGTAATTATTAATTGTCATTCCATTACTCACTTTATTCATATTCGTTGGCATATTGCTGTTTTAATTGTAAGAAATCACAAAGACTTGATTGAAAAACGGTGCGGTAAGGGTGCGGTAACGGGCTGTTCCCATTGGGTTGATAGGCTCTGTCCACTAATCCCCAATAAATAAAAGGCACACGTTTGATTTTGCGTTCAGTCACAAAACTCCATTGATAAAAAATAATCGCTTTTTTTGACCGCTCTTTCTCTTCTTCGGTAACTAAGCCATCAAGAGGTATTGAATGTCGTGGCGTTTCCACTTCCATTGAAAGGGCGTTGCCCCACACAATATTAAAATGTAGCAGGCATTCAATGGCGTCTAAGCAGGCTGTTTTTTGGCTGTCAGGAAAAAGCCGTGCATATTCCGCTGTGGCAAAATCAAACAGCCGTTTGCGACAGGCTTTCACGTTATCTTCCAGCAATTCAATGCCGTAAATGCTACTTACCGCAAGGATTAAATCTCGTTCGTAGGAAAGCTGACTGGGTGATTTGACGTACTTTTTACGCTTATGTTTATCTTGGTAATTTTCAGCTGCCACCGCCAACTTACGGCGTAAAATTTCGATCAGAAAATTGCCCGTTCCGCACGCAGGTTCTAAAAAAGTGGCAGAAAGTGATTGCGTTTGCATTGCCACTAAATCCAGCATTGCATTGACTTCTTTTTCTCTTGTATAAACTTCACCGTGATCGGCTACACGTTTTTTTGAAACTATTTGTTTTTCCTTAGACACGGTAAATTTTAATCTCAAACCCCAAAAATGAAAGTATTATTGATCTTTTTTAAAGTTTTAACAATACACTTTCATTATTAAAAGCACTGCGTGATAGCTTTGCTAGACTATGAATGAAAAAGAACAATTCGCTACTAATTTAAAGAAAGCAATGGTGAAAAAAGGCTTTCAAGTAAAGCCTTCCGTGCTAGAAACAGCCTTTAATTTAAAATACAAAGGGCAAGCTATTACGCCACAAGCTGCTTCGCAATGGCTGAACGGCAAGATGATCCCTAGATTAGATAAATTAAAAGTGCTTTCGACTATTTTGAATGTAGATTTAAGTGATCTTGTACCACTAAATATCTTGCAAAAATTGCAAGCTGGAGAGCTTAGACGTATTGGCACGCCTGAAGAATTACGTTGGGAAAACCTTGCCACACAACAAGATAAAGCCCTGTTCAATCATTTCCTTGATCTCCCTGAGCCACAACGCAATGTGGTACGCGAGGTGATTATTGCTTTGCATAAACAGCATTGTGAGTAATGCGTTTTTTCCTTTCATTTATTTGTGATAGAAATGTCGCTTTTTTATCATTTTTTATCGTGGTTTTGTGATTTATAAGGTATGCTAGGCACTTTCCTTTATGAGCTGAACATTTTGATAAAAGATCGATAAAATGAGCAACAAAATGAAATTGAATTATCATAAAACCCATTTTCTTACCAGCGCCCCGAACATTCGCGTGTTACCCGAAGATAAGGGGATGGAAATCGCCTTTGCAGGGCGTTCTAATGCTGGCAAATCTACCGCACTGAATGCCTTAACAAATCAAAAAAACCTTGCTCGCACCTCCAAAACACCCGGGCGAACACAATTAATTAATGTGTTTGAAGTCGAGCCTTTATGCAAATTGGTTGATTTACCCGGCTACGGTTATGCCGCTGTACCAGAGCAAATGAAAATTCAGTGGCAAAAAGCCTTAGGTGAATATTTGCAAAAACGTGAATGTTTAGGCGGTGTTGTGATTTTGATGGATATTCGCCACCCGCTAAAAGACTTAGACCAGCAAATGATCGAATGGGCTGTCTCTGCGGATCTGCCCGTGCTGTTGTTGCTCACCAAAGCCGATAAGCTGAGCCAAAGTGCGGTGAGTAAACAAGTCAAAATGGTGCGTGAAGCCATTCTTCCTTTTCAAGGTGATGTGCAAGTAGAAGCCTTCTCTGCCTTGAAAAAACAAGGCATTGATAAACTCGCTGGAAAATTAGATAGCTGGTTTAGTGCGCTGATTGAAGAAAGTGAAAATGCATAAAAATAAAGTGCGGTGAGATTTCCGCACTTTTTTCATCAGTGACCATTGAGTAAAAATACGCCTATCTGAAAATGTTTTCTCACCGCCTCAATCGTTCCTTCTATTTGCAATCAATAAGAAAAGCCAATATTCAAAAAATCGCCTAGCACGTTGTTTTGTAACTCACGACAGGGAAGAGGTGGGGTTACCTACGATGAACAATCATTGCTCATAAACAGCGTTTAATCTCATCTTATTCTTCTATTTTCTCGATCTTGATCGCAAAAAAGTGCGGTGAGCATTTTCTTTCTTTTTCGCTTTTTCTATATTCATTGTTCAAATTAAGTAAAATGAAGGATGATGAATGTCATTAGCGATTGTTTATAGCCGTGCGTCAATGGGCGTGCAAGCACCGCTAGTTACGATTGAAGTACATTTAAGCAATGGAAAGCCGGGATTTACCCTTGTGGGCTTACCTGAAAAAACCGTGAAAGAAGCCCAAGATCGGGTACGCAGTGCGTTGCTCAATGCCAATTTTAAATATCCCGCTAAACGTATTACAGTAAATCTTGCACCAGCAGATTTACCCAAAGACGGGGGACGCTTTGATTTGCCTATTGCCATTGGCATTTTAGCGGCCTCGGAACAAGTTAATCCTGAACGCTTAAAACAATTTGAATTGTTAGGCGAGCTTGCTTTAACTGGTGAATTGCGAGGCGTTCACGGTATTATTCCGGCTATTTTGGCGGCGAAAAAAGTACGTCGTTGCCCAATTATTGCCCAACAAAATGCGAATGAAGCCTCGTTGGTGGCGGATCAAAAAAGTTATTTCGCCCCGCATTTATTAGACGTGGTGCAATTTATTAATGAACAAGAAACCTTGCCCCTTGCCAGCGATTTAACCACGCAAAGTGCGGTGGATTTTTCCTTTAAAAATCAAGCGGATTTAACTGATATTATTGGTCAGCAGCACGCTAAACGCGCATTAACTATTGCAGCAGCGGGACAACATAACCTCTTGTTACTTGGCCCGCCTGGAACAGGGAAGACGATGCTTGCCAGTCGTTTAACGGGATTATTGCCTGAAATGACCGAACAAGAAGCGATTGAAACCGCCTCTGTGGCTAGCCTTGTGCAAAATGAATTGAATTTTAAAAATTGGAAACAGCGTCCTTTTCGCGCCCCTCACCATAGTGCCTCTTTGCCCGCGTTAGTTGGTGGAGGGACGATACCAAGACCCGGCGAAATTTCCCTTGCGCATAATGGTGTGCTGTTTTTAGATGAATTGCCAGAGTTTGATCGCAAGGTGTTAGATGCGTTGCGTCAGCCGCTAGAAAGTGGCGAAATTATTATTTCTCGAGCCAATGCAAAAATCTGTTTTCCCGCCAAATTTCAACTAATTGCGGCAATGAATCCTAGCCCGACAGGGCATTATACTGGTGTGCATAATCGCACCTCACCACAGCAAGTAATGCGCTATTTAAACCGTCTTTCAGGGCCATTTTTAGATCGTTTTGATTTATCTATTGAAGTGCCACTTTTACCTAAAGGGGCATTGCAGCACATTGAAAATAAAGGCGAAAGCAGCGAACAAGTGCGGTCGAAAATTATTAATGTGCGGGAAATTCAATTTGCCCGCGCGGGTAAAATTAATGCCCATTTGAGCAGTAAAGAGATTGAGCGAGACTGTAAAATTAGCCCTGAAGACGGTATTTTCCTTGAAAATACACTCACGCAATTAGGGCTGTCTGTGCGTGCTTATCATCGTATTTTAAAAGTGGCACGCACCATTGCAGATCTGAATAATGAAAGGCAAATACAACGTCCTCATTTGGCAGAAGCACTTTCCTATCGTGCGATGGATCGGTTATTGCAGAAACTTTCAAAGAATTTAGTTTAAGCTAAAATTTTATAATATTTTTGACCGCACTTTATCCTTGATAAGAATAAGCAAATGAGAAAATTATTTTCTATCATCAATGTTCTTCAATAAATAATTTCCTTGTTCATCGCATAAACTGCGGAAACCTACGTTGGTGATGTTGAGATTAACATCGCGATTAATGGAGGAGTAATCAACGTTTTCGTGGTGATGACCGTGGAAAATATGCGTAACGCCCATTTTTTTCGCTAATTTATTGAACACAGAAAAGCCAAGTGGGTGGGGTTTTGGCGCTTCGTGAGAAACAAGAATATCCGCTTGCAGATTTTCTAATTGTTCAAAATCTGAAGGGAAAAGGGAGGTGCGGTGCCGTAACGGCAAGCCTCCTCGCCAAATTTTCTCTTGTGGACAATATTGGCAATAATGAATGGGATCAAAGAAAACTGGCTTATTTGGTGGCATCCAAATTTGCCCACGGAATACACCACCTAATCCTGCAATGCGTTTACCTTGAATGGTTTGCACACGCCCGTGTAGGTTTCGCTTTTTCCATTCTGTTCCCCAGAGTGCTTCAAAGGCGGCAACGGTTTTGCTGTCGTGATTACCGTGAATAAACCAAAGATCGCAATGTTGTGCTAATTTATCCAATTCTTCTGTGCTGGTGAGTTGTAAATCCCCAAGTATGACAAGGGCGATCCCCTCTTGCTCTTGCACAAAAGGGTAAAGATGGTCATATCTTCCGTGTGGGTCGCCTGCAAATAAGATCATAGGGGCTGTTATTCCTCAAAAATCGATTTATCGTTGTTAAGTTCGGGTAGCTCTTCTTCGTTGAGAATTTTTTCTACAATGGATTTCACCTTATTATAACGCTCTAAGTAGCTCGGTGATTCGATTTCAATATAAGGCACGTTATATTTATCCAATAATTTTTTCAATAATTGTTGGAAACGTTGGCGCTGTTTGTAGCTACCAAGACTGCGTAAGCCGTCATCCACCCATTTGGTGTTGTTATTCAATAAAATGGTAATATCAAAAGGGTATTCTTTAATCATTGAATCTAAAAATGGGTGAGCTTTGCCTTCATATTGAATGCAAAATGCCTGCGTGGTAATAAAATCCGTATCCACAATCGCCACTTTATGGGCGTGGCGTACGGCATAGTCAATATAACGTTGATGCCCTAGAGCCATTTGTGGGTAGTCGGAATATTGCATTGCTTGCTCATCGCCGCCCAGTTTTTCAAACACAAATTCACGCCCATATTCCCAAGCGGAAGTTGTATTAAAAACAGTTGCTAATTTATTCACTAAAACGGTTTTTCCGCTACTTTCTCCACCTAAAATGGCAATGGTTTTAGCAAAGAATGGACGCACTTCTTTTGGGATAAATTTCCAATAATGGAACGGTGTATTACGAATTTTAGTAGCAGAAACGTTAAAAAATTGACGTTGTGGATCAACCAATTCCACCTGTAAATTTAAATATTTTTCGTAAGGGGCTTTGTCTTGCGGTTCGCTACTAAAAACCACACTCGGATTTACCTGCTTTTCTTCAAAAAGCTGTTTAACACGCTCTGCCCACGCTGACCAGCCATTTGGGTAGCTCGGTAAACCGTCTTCGACTAAATGATGAATAAAAATTTGGTTTTTCTGATATTTAAAAATTTGTTGCATCCAACGTAGGCGATCTTGCACTGTTGGCATTCGCTTCATTTTACTGTCGTAAAAGAGTTTCAGATCACGCTCTGTATCGCTACACACCACAACGTGGACTTCATCAACTTTACTGAATGCTTCATAAATCATATTGATGTGTCCCGTATGCACAGGGTAAAACTTACCAAAGATTACCCCCACTTTTTTATCTTGCAAATCAGTGATTTGTAACACTTTATGCAAGGCAGATAATTTGGTTGCACTTGGGTTTTTGATTTTGCCACTAACGAGCTGATTAAAATAAGCGCGAGTAATGTGAGCTTGCTCACAAACCTCATTGACTTTTAAGTTTAATTGCTTGCGTTTTTGTTGTAGATAGGCGAATGCGGACATCACGAAATTCCTTATATTGCCAAATTTATTTAGAAAAAAGACCGCACTTTTCACTTAAGAAAACCAAGTGCGGTGAGATTTTAGCGAGTTTTTTGTGCTTGATTTTGTTCTTCCAATAGGGCATCAATGCGTTTTTCTAACTCATTAAGTTTTTCACGTGTACGCATTAATACTTGGGTTTGCACATCAAACTCTTCACGGGTAACAACGTCTAATTTAGCCAATTGTGCCTGCAAAACTTGCTTAAATTTTGCCTCTGCATCTTTGCCAAGCTCTTTCACTCCTTGCGGTAGGGAATTTTGTACTTGTTGTATAATTTGCTCTATTTTTTGTGGATTTAGCATAAAGACCTCACATTATTGCACCAATGTGGCATATTGTATGCAATATCTGCGTAAAGAAAAACATTTTTTCTCTATTTAGATTGCGTTATACTATGCCCTCATTCTCAGGGCAGGGCGAAATTCCCTACCGGTGGTAAGTGCATCACGCATAAGCCCACGAGCGTTTACTTGCAAAAGTAAAGTCAGCAGATTTGGTGAAAATCCAAAGCCGACAGTCAAAGTCTGGATGAAAGAGAATCAAATGGGTTTTATCTTTGGATAAAATCTATTTTTGTTATTTTGTTTTTTATCATAACGAAAAACTTCCCTCATCAGCCCTGATTCAAGTATCAATTTATTATTAAAAGGTTTTTTTACTATGAATCAGTCTATTTTATCTGCTTTTGGGACACCGCAAGAACGTGTTGAAAAAGCCATTGAAGCGTTCAAACAAGGCAATGGCGTACTTGTTTTAGATGATGAAGATCGTGAAAACGAAGGCGATTTAATTTTCCCTGCGCAAACCATTGATGCGACACAAATGGCAAAACTTATTCGTTACGGCAGTGGGATTGTTTGCTTGTGTTTAAGCGATGAGATTTGCCAACAACTTGATTTACCCCCAATGGTGCAAAACAACACCAGTGTCAATAAAACCGCATTTACCGTAACAATTGAAGCAGCAGAAGGGGTATCAACTGGGGTTTCTGCCGCAGATCGAGTAACGACCATTAAAGCGGCTGTTGCAGATAATGCGAAACCACAAGATTTACACCGACCGGGGCATATTTTTCCATTAAGAGCAGCGGAAGGGGGCGTGCTAAAACGTCGGGGGCATACCGAAGCTTCTGTTGATCTTGCCGTGCTTGCAGGCTATAAACCCGCCGCAGTAATTTGTGAGATCACCAATGATGACGGTACAATGGCACGTACAGCTGAAATTATCAAATTTGCTGAAGCATTTGATTATCCCGTGATGACAATTGAAGATTTAGTGCAATATCGTTTAGAGGCGAATAAAAAATAGTGAAAATAGCAGGGTTTATTCCTGCTATTTTTTTATCTACGCGTTTAAACCGTCTATGGCGATGTAGTTATGTAATATAAATTAACGAATCAAAACAACGACATAGCCTACACAATCTCTTCTGGCATAATAAATTATTTGCTAATAAAAGACCTTTATTAAAAAGCAAAAGGTATATGGCAAATTTTAAGGCTTTTTCTCACTTATTGTATTAGTTATAACGCTATTGTGAATGCAAGAAATCAATATATGAAGGATTAGATGCGTAAGCGATATAATTGAAATAACATAGCATTGGCTCAGCTTTTCCTACTCTTTACGCTATCTGCCAGAAGCTGGCTTACCCTATTCCAAACTTAAATGGTGATATCTTATTGCTATTTGACTTCAAGTAAATGCAATCGGTGGTCTCCCCATATATCACTTATACCCTTCTATTATTACCACTTTATCTTTATCTGCATTTAAACAACAATTATCACCAATGCAAATTATTCTGACACAAAGAGGTATTCGAGTAATAAAAACTTTATCCAAAAGAGAGGTATGCTGGGCATTTTGAAAATTATTCCAATGGCAGATACTATTGTGTTATAGATATAATTTTCAATTGATACCTGAAATAATAATAAATAAAAAAGCCTGCATATAGCAGGCTTTTTAACATCAAAATTCGATTATTCAGCTGATGAAGTTTCTTCAGCAACTGCTGGACGATCGACTAACTCAATGTATGCCATTGGTGCATTATCACCAGCGCGGAAACCACATTTTAAGATACGAGTATAACCACCCGCACGTTGTGCAAAACGTGGACCTAATTCATTGAATAATTTAGCAACAGTTTCAATGTTGCGAGTACGAGCAAAAGCTAAACGACGGTTTGCAACACTGTCTTCTTTTGCTAATGTAATTAACGGCTCAACTACACGACGTAATTCTTTTGCTTTTGGCAATGTTGTCTTAATGATTTCATGACTAACTAATGCACTTGCTAAATTACGGAACAGCGCTTTGCGATGGCTGCTATTACGGTTTAGTTGACGACCACTCTTACGATGGCGCATGATCTTATCCTTCTCAGAAAAATCTTAACCTAATGACCACTAATCTTCAGCGATACTTGCTGGTGGCCAATTTTCAAGGCGCATACCAAGTGATAAGCCACGAGAAGCCAGCACATCCTTAATTTCAGTAAGTGATTTCTTACCAAGATTAGGCGTTTTTAATAACTCAACTTCTGTACGTTGTACTAAATCACCGATATAGTGAATTGTTTCTGCTTTCAAACAGTTAGCAGAACGAACTGTCAGCTCTAAGTCATCAACAGGACGTAGAAGAATCGGATCAAATTCCGGTTTTTCTTCCTTGACTTCAGGCTGACGAACATCTCGCAAATCAACGAATGCATCAAGTTGCTCTGCTAAAATTGTTGCTGCACGGCGAATTGCTTCTTCTGGATCAATAGTGCCATTTGTTTCTAGCTCAATCACTAACTTATCTAAGTCAGTACGTTGTTCTACACGCGTTGCTTCAACATTGTAAGCAATACGTTGAACGGGACTATAACAAGCATCTACTAATAAACGACCGATAGGACGTTCTTCATCTTGAGAATGAACTCGAGCAGAAGCAGGAACATATCCTCTACCACGTTGTACACGAATACGCATATTAATTGATGCATTTTCATCAGTAAGATGGCAAATGACATGTTCAGGATTCACAATTTCGACATCACCATCATGGGTAATATCTGCTGCAACAACAGGGCCAATTCCAGATTTGCTTAGTGTCAGAAATACATTATCTTTATTCTGTACTTTAACCGCTAGGCCTTTTAAGTTTAGAAGTACTTCAAGAATATCTTCTTGAACCCCTTCTTTGCTACTATACTCATGCAACACCCCATCAATCTCTACTTCAGTCACAGCACAACCTGGCATTGAAGATAGAAGAATTCGGCGCAATGCATTACCTAGAGTATGGCCGAAACCACGCTCTAACGGTTCTAAGATCACTTTAGCATGAGTAGAGCTAATTTGCTCAATATCAACTAAATGTGGTTTTAAAAATTCTGTAACAGAACCCTGCATTTTATCCTCTCTTTGCTACGAAGCTTTAACTATTATTTAGAGTAAAGCTCTACGATCAGATGTTCGTTAATGTCTGCTGATAAATCAGAACGTTCAGGAACACGTTTGAACACACCTTCCATTTTAGCAGCATCAATTTCTAACCAAGTTGGTTTTTCTTTTTGCTCTGCTAATTCTAATGATGCTTTAATACGAGCTTGTTTCTTAGATTTTTCACGAATAGCTACAACATCATTTACTGAAACTTGGAAAGATGGAATGTTAACCACACGACCATTAACAACAACTGCTTTATGGCTCACTAATTGGCGAGCTTCTGCGCGAGTTGCAGCAAAGCCCATGCGATAAACAACGTTATCCAATCGACCTTCTAATAATACTAGTAAATTTTCACCAGTATTACCTTTTAGACGGTTTGCCTCTTTATAGTAGTTACGGAATTGACGTTCTAAAATACCATAGATACGACGAACTTTTTGTTTCTCACGTAACTGACTACCATAGTCTGACAAACGAGGTTTACGAGCACCATGTTGACCGGGTGCTGTATCAATTTTACATTTTGAATCAATCGCGCGTACTCCTGACTTAAGGAATAAGTCAGTACCTTCACGACGGCTTAGCTTGAGTTTTGGACCCAAATATCTTGCCATTTTCTTTCTCCAACTATCCTAATACGTCTTATACACGACGTTTTTTCGGTGGACGACAACCGTTATGTGGGATCGGGGTAACATCAGTAATATTCGTAATACGGAAACCCGCTGCATTTAATGCACGGATTGTCGACTCACGACCTGGCCCCGGCCCTTTTACCATAATTTCCAAGTTCTTTAAGCCAAATTCTTTGACCATTTCTGCACAACGCTCAGCAGCTACCTGAGCAGCGAACGGAGTGGATTTACGAGAACCACGGAAACCTGAACCACCAGCAGTAGCCCATGCTAGAGCATTACCTTGACGGTCAGTAATCGTAACGATTGTATTATTGAAAGATGCGTGAATATGAGCAACGCCATCTACTACTTGTTTTTTTACACGTTTACGTGCACGAACTGGTGTTTTTGCCATTTAATTTACCCCGACTTATTTCTTGATCGGCTTACGTGGACCCTTACGAGTACGCGCATTAGTTTTAGTACGTTGACCACGCACCGGTAAGCTACGACGATGACGTAAACCACGATAACAACCTAAATCTAATAGGCGTTTAATGTTAAGTGTTACTTCACGACGTAAGTCACCTTCAACGGTAAATTTACCAACTTCGTCACGCAGTTTATCAATCTGCTCTTCAGACAATTCTCTGATCTTAACGTCTTCAGCAATTCCTGTTGCAGCACAAATAGCTTTTGCTCTAGTTTTGCCGATACCGTAAATTGATGTTAATGCAATTACAGTATGTTTTTGATCAGGAATGTTAATGCCTGCAATACGGGCCACTATGCACTCCTATTATTTTAACTAATTTGACATACTGATCTTGAAAAGCCCGTTTTCAGGATACTCAAACAGTATGCCAAGGACATAAATGAGCTGAGCATTATATATGCCCAGCTGGTTCTTTGCAAGAAAAATATCAATTAACCTTGACGTTGTTTATGTTTAGGGTCGCTACATAATACACGAACAACACCTTCACGTTTAACAATTTTACAGTTACGACATAATTTCTTTACGGAAGCACGAACTTTCATTGCTTATCCCTTTTACTATATGAGCATTACTGCCCAAAACCTTTAAGGTTTGCTTTTTTCAACGCAGATTCATATTTTGTTGACATTAAATGACTTTGAACCTGAACGATGAAATCCATAATTACCACTACAACAATCAGCAAAGATGTACCACCGAAATTGAACTGAACATTCCACGCTGACGTCATAATATAAGGAACTAAACACACGAATGTAATATATAGACCGCCAATCAAAGTTAAACGGGTCATAATTTTATCAATGTAACGTGATGTCTGTTCACCTGGTCTAATTCCCGGAATAAATGCACCAGATTTCTTCAAATTTTCTGCTGTATCACGCGGGTTATATTGCATCGCTGTATAGAAGAAACTAAAGAAGATAATAGCTACTGCATAAACGATCAAATATAAAGGCTGACCTGGATGCAATAACATCGATAAGTCAGTTAACCAATCTAAACTTGCTCCTTGCCCAAACCAAGATGTAATGGTAGCAGGAAACAAGATGATACTCGAAGCAAAGATAGCAGGAATTACGCCCGCCATATTCACTTTAAGTGGTAAATGAGTGGTGTGACCGCCAAGGATTTGACGACCTTGTTGACGTTTTGCATATTCAACTTTAATTCTACGTTGTCCTCTTTCAACGAAAACAACAAAATAGGTTACTGCAAAAACAATAACTGCGATGAGCAACAGAACTAACAAGTGCATTTGCCCTTGACGCGCTTGCTCAATTGTTGCGCCAATTGCTGATGGTAAACCAGCAACAATACCTGCAAAAATAATTAAAGAAATACCATTACCAATGCCGCGTTCGGTAATTTGCTCACCTAACCACATTAAAAACATTGTTCCTGTAACTAAACTAATTACAGCAGTAAAGTAAAAACTAAATCCCAAATTAGGTACTAATCCTGGCAACATATTAGGCAATCCAGTAGAAATACCGATTGCCTGGATCATTGCAAGAACTAATGTCGAATAACGTGTATATTTACTAATTTTTCGACGACCAGCCTCACCTTCTTTCTTTAATTCTGCTAAAGCAGGATGAACCGTTGTCAGTAGTTGGATAATAATAGATGCAGAAATATACGGCATAATACCCAATGCAAATACTGACGCTCGGCTCAAAGCACCACCAGAGAACATATTAAACATATCAATAATGGTGCCTTTTTGCTGCTCAAGTAATTGAGCTAAAACAGCAGCATCAATACCAGGAACCGGAATGAAAGAACCAATACGGAAAACAATAAGTGCACCGAGCACAAATAATAATCGACTTTTCAGTTCACTTGTACCGCTTTGAGTACTTCTATTTTGATAACCTGGTTGCTTAGCCATTTATTAATTATTCCTCAACTGAACCGCCAGCCGCTTCAATTGCTGCTTTAGCGCCTTTAGTTACGCGTAAACCACGAACAGTTACTGCGCATTTCACTTCGCCAGAAAGAATAACTTTTGCAAATTGAATATCTTTAGTTAATACATTAGCCGCTTTTAACGTTTCTAATGTTACAACATTTCCTTCAACTTTTGCTAAATCATTCAAACGAACTTCCGCAGTTACCGCTGATTTCATTGAGGTAAAACCAAATTTTGGTAAACGACGATATAAAGGCATTTGTCCACCTTCGAAACCGCGACGAACACCACCGCCAGTACGAGATTTTTGACCTTTATGACCACGTCCACCTGTTTTACCTAAGCCTGAACCGATACCACGACCTAAGCGTTTTGCACTATGTTTAGCACCTTCAGCCGGAGATAGAGTATTTAAACGCATTCTCTTATTCCTCCACTTTAACCATATATGAAACTTGGTTAATCATCCCACGTACAGCAGGAGTATCAATTAGTTCAACAGTATGGTGCATACGGCGAAGACCTAGTCCACGCAAGGTAGCTTTATGCTTCGGTAAACGAGCGATAGAACTACGAACTTGAGTTACTTTAATAGTTTTAGCCATTGTCCATTACCCCAAAATTTCATCAACGGTTTTGCCACGCTTAGCAGCAACCATTTCTGGTGATTTCATATTTGCTAGTGCATCAATTGTTGCACGAACAACGTTAATTGGGTTAGTTGAACCGTATGCTTTAGAAAGAACGTTACGAACACCAGCAACTTCTAGTACTGCACGCATTGCACCGCCTGCAATAATACCAGTACCCTCACTGGCAGGTTGCATAAATACGCGAGAACCTGTGTGAGTACCTTTAATTGGGTGTTGTAAAGTGCCTTCATTTAAAGCCACAGTAATCATATTGCGACGAGCTTTCTCCATCGCTTTTTGGATCGCTGCCGGAACTTCGCGCGCTTTACCATAACCAAAACCAATACGACCATTACCATCGCCAACTACTGTTAATGCAGTAAAGCTCATGATACGACCACCTTTAACTGTTTTTGATACACGGTTTACCGCGATTAGCTTCTCTTGCAGTTCACCAGCTTGTTTCTCGATGTTTGCCATCTCAAATTACCTCTATTAGAACTGTAGACCAGCTTCACGGGCAGCGTCCGCTAAAGACTGGACACGACCATGATATTTAAAACCGGAACGATCAAATGCAACATCTTTGACACCTTTTGCCAAAGCTCTTTCAGCAATGATTTTGCCCACTACTGCGGCTGCATCTTTATTACCGGTATATTTAACTTGCTCACTAATTGCTTTTTCGACTGTAGAAGCAGCGGCAAGCACTTCTGAACCGTTTGGTGCAATCACTTGTGCATAAATATGACGAGGAGTACGGTGAACAACTAAACGAGTTGCACCTTGTTCACGCATCATATGACGGGCACGAGCTGCACGACGGATACGAGCTGATTTCTTATCCATAGTGTTACCTTAATTATTTCTTCTTAGCCTCTTTTGTACGTACAACTTCGTCAGCATAACGTACACCTTTACCTTTGTAAGGCTCAGGACGGCGATAAGCACGAATATCTGCTGCAACTTGACCAATCAATTGTTTGTCAGCACTTTTCAGAACGATTTCTGTTTGTGATGGACATTCAGCAGTCACACCTGCAGGTAATGTATGCTCAACAGGGTGTGAGAAACCCAAACTTAATGCAACTACGTTACCTTTCATTTGTGCTCTATAACCAACACCCACCAATTGTAACTTCTTAGTGAAGCCTTCAGTAACACCGATAACCATTGCATTAACTAATGCACGCGCTGTACCCGCTTGTGCGTCTGCACCAACTACCCCTGCACGAGGAGCAAAAGTTAATTCATTATTATCTTGTTTAACTTCAACTGAGTTATGAATAGTGCGAGATAACTCGCCATTTTTACCTTTAACTGTTAGTAGCTGTCCGTCAAGTTTAACCTCAACGCCGGCAGGAATACTAACAGGTGCTTTTGCAACACGAGACATTTTCTTCCTACCTCTCTATTAAGCTACATAACAAATAACTTCACCGCCTAAACCCGCTTGACGAGCTGCGCGATCAGTCATTACACCTTTAGATGTAGAAATTACTGCTACACCCAATCCGCCCATAACTTTCGGTAATTCGTCTTTACGTTTATAAATACGAAGACCAGGACGGCTTACGCGCTGAATGCTTTCTACAACAGGCTTCCCTTGGAAATATTTTAAAGTAATTTCCAATTCAGGCTTAGTGCCTTCTAAAACTTTAACGTTTTCAATATAACCTTCCGCAGCTAATACATTGGCAATTGCCACTTTTAGCTTGGATGAAGGCATATTGATCACAATTTTATTCGCAGCTTGACCGTTACGAATACGGGTCAACATATCTGCGATTGGATCTTGCATACTCATTGTGCTTTTACTCCGATTCCAAAATAAAGTAGTAAATTACCAACTTGCTTTTTTAAGGCCAGGAATTTCGCCACGCATTGCTGCTTCACGAACTTTAATACGGCTTAATCCAAACTTACGTAAGAAACCGTGTGGACGGCCAGTTTGGTTGCAACGGTTACGTTGGCGGCTAGGGCTTGAATCACGTGGTAAAGATTGTAGCTTTAACACGGCTGCCCAACGATCTTCATCTGACGCATTTACATCAGAGATGATTTTTTTCAATTCCATACGTTTTGCATAGAATTTCTCAGCGAGTTTTACGCGTTTTACATCGCGTGCTTTCATTGATTGTTTAGCCATTTGTAACCTGCCTTATTTACGGAATGGGAAATTAAAGGCAGCCAATAGTGCTTGACCTTCTTCATCGCTGTTAGCAGTCGTTGTGATAGTGATATCTAAACCACGAACGCGATCTACTTTATCGTAATCGATTTCTGGGAAGATAATTTGCTCACGTACACCCATACTGTAGTTACCACGACCATCGAATGATTTCGCGCTTAAACCGCGGAAGTCACGAATACGTGGAACAGCAATTGTAATTAAACGTTCAAAGAACTCCCACATACGCTCACCGCGTAGTGTTACTTTACAACCGATTGGATATCCCTGACGGATTTTAAAGCCTGCAACAGATTTGCGTGCTTTAGTAATTAAAGGTTTTTGACCAGTAATCGCTGCTAAATCCGCAACTGCGTTATCTAGCAATTTCTTATCGGTCAATGCTTCACCCACACCCATATTCAGGGTAATCTTTTCGATTCGTGGGACTTGCATGACAGACGAGTAGTTGAATTTCTCTTTCAATTCATTAACTACTTGATCTCTGTAGTAATCATGCAGTTTCGCCATCGCATTACTCCAGTTTTTGATTAAATAATTTCATTGTTAGATTTAAAGAAACGTACTTTTTTACCGTCTTCAAATCTAAAACCTACACGGTCAGCTTTGTTTGTTTTCGGGTTAAAAATTGCAACATTTGACGCATCAATTGGTGCTTCTTTTTTCACTAAACCACCTTCTTTTCCTAATGCAGGAACTGGTTTTTCATGTTTAGTGATAATGTTGATACCTTCAACAACAACTTTACCGTTTGGTAACACTTTAGTTACCTTACCACGTTTGCCTTTGCTTTTACCAGCAAGAACAATCACTTCATCATTTTGACGAATTTTTGCAGCCATTTCTTACTCCTTATAGTACTTCTGGTGCCAAAGAAATGATCTTCATAAACTTCTCAGAACGAAGTTCACGAGTCACAGGTCCAAAAATACGAGTACCGATTGGTTGCTCTGTGTTATTGTTTAAAATTACACAAGCATTACCATCGAAGCGAATGACTGATCCATCTGGGCGACGAACACCCTTCTTGGTGCGCACAACAACTGCTTTTAATACATCACCTTTTTTAACTTTACCGCGTGGAATTGCTTCTTTCACAGTAATTTTGATGATATCACCAATAGCAGCGTAACGACGGTGCGATCCACCTAGAACCTTGATACACATTACACTGCGAGCGCCTGAGTTATCAGCAACGTCCAGCATAGTCTGTTCTTGGATCATCTTAGTACTCCGCTAAAATTAATAACACCCTCTCGGGACGAACCTATCCTTACAGGATAGAGGATGAATTCTACTATAAAAAATGCTATGAATGCAATATAAAACTGATCTCTAAACACTATTTTCCTTAGAAAAAATCATATAACTCCCCAAATCAAAGTGCGCTGTAATTTTGACAGATTTTTCTTGCATCTTTTTTCTCTTACTTATGTCTTTATACCCCAAACATATCAGACATAATTAATAGCTATTAAATATACTTATATATAATATCTTTTATCTTTGGATTATGACTTAATCTAACCTATTCATTCTCAGTGATGCTTATCTGCTTTTATTCCCTAAAAAACAAAAAACGCCACTGAGTTCCCTCAATGGCGTTCTTCTTTCATTCAAAACCTGGCGGTGCCCTACTCTCGCATGGGAAAATCCCACACTACCATCGGCGTTAC